>JAPKZD010000006.1:0-24237 GCA_026393975.1 Candidatus Aminicenantota bacterium
TGTGCTAACTCAGGCTAAAAATCGAAATCAGGGCAAGTGATTGAAATAACGGGAAGATGGCAAATGACCCGTGTAGGACTCGAACCTACAACCCACAGATTAAGAGTCTGTTGCTCTACCAATTGAGCTAACGGGCCGAAAATCCCCTCTAGTTTAGATGAGTCGGGCCGCCTTGTCAAACACCGCTGAAACCGTTGATTCTACTCCTTGATCCCGGCCAGGTTGAGCATGAAAGCGTACTCCATGGCCGTCTGTTTCAGCCGGCGGAAGCGGCCGGAGACGCCGCCGTGCCCGCCCTCCATGTTCGTCCAGAGCAGGAGCGGGTTCTTGTCCTTCTTCATGGCCCGCAGCTTGGCCACCCACTTGGCCGGCTCGAAATACTGGACCTGGGAGTCCTGCCAGCCTGTGGTCACGAGCATGGCCGGGTATTTCTTGGCCTCGACCTGGTCGTACGGGGAATAGGAGAGCATGTAGTCGTAATACTCCTTGACCTCGGGGTTGCCCCACTCGTCGAACTCGCCCGTCGTCAGCGGAATGCTCTTATCGAGCATGGTCGTGATGACGTCGACGAAAGGCACGCCGGCGACGACGCCCTTGAAGAGGTCGGGCCGCAGATTGACCACGGCGCCCATGAGAAGCCCGCCCGCGCTGCCGCCGTTGGCGAAGAGCACGCCGGGATTCGTGAACTTCTGGGCGACGAGGTAGTCGCCGCAGTCGACGAAATCCGTGAACGTGTTCTTTTTCTTGAGGAGCTTGCCGTCCTCGTACCAGGCCCGGCCCATCTCCTGCCCGCCCCGGATGTGGGCAATGGCGTAAACGAAGCCCCTGTCAAGCAGGCTCAGACGCGCCGAGCTGAAGCCGGCGTCCGTGCTCGCCCCGTACGACCCATAGCCATAGAGAAGACAGGGGTTGGCGCCGTTCTTGACCAGTCCCTTTCTATAGACGAGCGAGATGGGCACCTTGACGCCGTCGCGGGCCACGGCATAGTGCCGCTCGGCCTGATAGTTCTTCGCGTCGAAGCCGCCGAGGACCTCCTCCTGCTTGAGGAGCCTTTTCTCGTGCGTGACCATGTTGTAGTCGAAGGTGGACGAAGGCGTCGTCAGGGAGGTGTAGCCGTAACGGAGCCACTCGGTGTCGAACTCGGGGTTGGTCGAGATCCCGGCGCTGTAGGTCTCTTCGCCGAAATCCAAATAATGCTCGGCGCTTTTGTCCCAGGGCATGACCCGAATCTGGATAAGCCCGTTCTTCCTCTCCTCGAGGACGAGGGCGCCCTTGAACATCTCGAAGCCCTCGAAGTAGACGTCGTCACGGTTCGGGATGAGTTCGACCCAGTCGGCCTTGCCCGTCTTGTCCAGGGCCGCCGTCATCAAGCGGAAGTTCTTGGCGCCCATGTTGGTCCGGACGTAAAACTTGTCCTGGTAGTGGTTGACGTCGTATTCGAGGTCCCGCTCCCGCGCCTGGAAAACTTTGAACTCGGCTTCGGGCTTGTCCGCAGGGATGAACCGGTACTCGTTCGAAAGCGTGCTCGACGAGGCGATGAAGATGTATTTCTTGGATTTCGTCTTGAAAGCGCCGACGTTGAAGGTCTCGTCCGCTTCGTGGAAGACGAGCGTGTCTGAATCGGCCGGAGTCCCCAGGACGTGCCGGAAGATCTTCTGGGGCCGGAGCGTCATGTCGTCGATCTGGGTGTAGAAGACCGTCTTGTCGTCGTTGGCCCAGGCTGCGGAGCCCGTCGTGTTGACGATGGCGTCCGGCAGGATCTCGCCCGTGGCCAGGTTCTTGAACTGGAGGGTGTATTTCCTCCGGCTGACCGTGTCGACGCCAAAGGAGATGAGCATGTTGTTCGTGCTCACCGCGAGGCCGCCGACGGAGTAATAATTGTGCCCCTGGGCCATTTCGTTGACGTTGAGGAGGACTTCCTCGACCCCCTCGAGACTGCCTTTCTTCCGGCAGTAGACGGGATAGTCCTTCCCCTCCTCGTTGCGCATGTAATAATAATAGCCTTCGGAGCGGTAGGGCACCGAAAGGTCGGTCTGCTTGATCCGGCCGACGATCTCGTTATAGAGCTTTTCCTGGAGGGCTTCGGTCGGCTTCATCACGGCCTGCGTATAGGCGTTCTCGGCCTTGAGGTATTCGAGAACCTTGGGGTTGTCCCGTTCGTTGAGCCAGTAATAGTTATCAACCCGGGTCTGGCCGTGGATGGTCAGTTCCTTCGGGATGATCTCGGCCTTGGGCGGCTTGAGCGCGCCCACCGCGTCGCCGGATGGTTTACACGCGACCGCTGAGAGAGAGAAAGCGGCGACGAGGCCGAGGACGAGGAAAAGAGAAGTTAGTTTCTTGAGTTGCCGTTGGGATGTCATCATGATGGACGTGCCCTCCTGATGGGATTGGCGAACCAAGGAGATTAACCCTATCATCGGGCCCCCGCCGGTGTCAACCTCAGGCGCGCGTCTTGAGCCCGGAAGTATCCTCGAGCCCCGATTTGGGCTACAATTCTCCCGATAAGGCCTCCGCATGAACTCCGACGAACCCGTTCGCCTCCCCATCGACGGCGTGCTGGACCTCCACGCGTTCAGCCCCAAGGACGTCAAGGACCTCGTGACCGAGTATATCGAAGAATGCCTCCGCCGGGGGATCACGGACCTCCGCATCATCCACGGCAAGGGGACGGGGACGCTCAAGGAGATCGTCCACGCTCTCCTCGAGAAAAATCCCCATGTGGCGGGGTTCAAGGACGCCGGCATGGGCGGCGGCGGCTGGGGCGCGACCGAAGTGCGCCTCCGGGCCGCGCGATAGACGTTCCTACAGCTCGAAGCGGTAGGAAAACTTGACCATGAAGATGTTCTCGCCCCGGGCCTGGAAGAGGTCGCCCATGTCCCGCCAGAACTCGAAGTCGCCGGGGTTGGCGTAGTCCGCTCGTTTCTGCGTCCAGACGAGATAGAACATCGAGCCCGGCCGGTATTCCCAGCGCAGGACGACCGTCCCGCGCAGGGATTTGAGGTTGAAGTCGGGATCGCGGAACGTGAAGGACGCCGCCGGCCCCGCCGCTCCGTCCGGGTCGACAGTGTAGACACCGTCCGCATAGGCGATCGTCGAATCCCCGTCGCCGTAGTAGTCGAAGTCGAAGGTCCGCGCGGCGTGGAGCTCCTTGAACGCCCGGAAATCGCCCGTCGCGACGTAGGGCTGGAGATAGGCCTGGAGGCTCAGCCGTGGCGTGAAGGTCCAGTTGACGCGGACTTCGATGGGCAGGGTCTTCTGGATGATGTCGGAGAGGACGTAGCGGACGCCGTAGGTCGACGTCTTCAGCGGGTCGGTGACGCTCCTCACCCACTGGCCCTCGGAGTAGCGCCACGTGTAGCTCGGCCCGACCGAGAGGCTGAAGTTCGAGCTGGGCTTCCAGGTCAGGCCGCCGCCGAGCGACCAGTTGTAGCCGCCGCTCGGGTGGTAGCGGTAGTAACCGCTGAAGCGGACAATGAGGGGCTTGCGGTCGTCGCCGGCCAGGGTGACGCTGACCGTTTCCCCGGCTGGGTAGAAGGCCATGGGCCCTCCCCGGGTCAGGTAATGGCTATACTTGGGCGGTTCGTAGTCGAGGTGGAGGGTCGCCGTCCAATAGTTGAGGAACTGGCCCTTGCCGTCGAGGTAGATGTACTCACCCACGCGGTTCCACCCGAAATCATAGTTCCGGTAATAAGAGCCCGTGACCGTCCAGGTGCGGAAGAGCCGTCCCGGGTGGAAGGTCCGGTAACCGGCCTCGACGTGGCCGTTGATGACGTCGCCGCGGGTGTGGTAGCCGAGGTCGTTCGCTTCGAAGCCCGGCGACATGGCCCCCAAGGCGGCGTTGAAGACGACGCTCCCTTTCTGCTTGTTGATATAGAGCCGCCCAGCCCAGCCCGAAAGCGAAGTGGCGTTCGGGTCGACTTCGACCCAATCGGCGTCGGGCCGCTGGAAGTAATGGAGGGAGGACAGCTGGAGATCGGTCATGGCCTCGGCACTGCCGCGGACCGTCGAGAGGCCGGCCCAACCGGCCAAGGCCCAGCCCCTGTCTTTATCGAGAAACGTCCAGCCGTCGAGGCCCAGGGCGAGGGCGCTCCGGCTGAGGAATGAATCGAGTGGCCTCTCGCGGAGGTCGCGCAGGAGCGACGTGGCGATGAAGCCGAGCCCGCTCCTCCCCTCTCCGAATTCCTTCAGGCCGCGGGCGACGCCGTAGTGGCTGAAGGGCTCGACCTCGGTTTTCGAGCGCGCGCCGTCGTCGTCGATGAGGGCATATTCGCGTTCGGTCAGAGCGCTGATGACGCCCAGGTTGAAATTACGGCCGACCTTGCCCGTCACCTTGGCCGCGGAGAGGATGGTCGTCCAGTCGGGCATGTCGGAGAAGCCGGGGCCCGCCGGGCTTCCCTGGGGAGTCCGGCCGATGCGGCGGCTGTAGAAAAAGTCGGGGTCGTCCCAGCCGAACGACCGATAGACGTTGGGTCCGCCCCGGCCGAAATTGAATATGCTCGACCCCTCGATGAAAAAAGGACGCTTCTCCTGGTAATAGGTCTCCTGGTCGCTGATGTTGATGACGGCCGGGTCGACCTCGACCTGGCCGAAGTCGGGGTTGACGGAGAGGTCGAGGGTCAGGTTGCTGCTCAGACCGCCCTTGAGGTCGAAGCCGGCGCTCGCCGCGAGCTCTCGTCCGGTGCGGAACGGGTTGCCGGGTTCGGCAGGGTTGAATTTCGCCTGGGACACGGCGAAGGGCGAAATCTCGAGGCGGCGGCCCGCGGCGATGTCGACGAGGCCGGTGAGGTCGGCGAAATTGGAGACGAGACCGCTCTCCTCCTTCGGCACCCAGGCGAAATGACTCTCTTCGTTCTTGCGCTTGAGAACTCGCTGGAAGTTGATGCCCCAGACGTAGATGTCCTGCCTCTTGAATCGGAGTTGGTCGAAGGGGACGCGGATCTCGACCACCCAGCCGCCGTCGTCGACCCGCGCGGCGCTCTCCCAGATGCCGTCCCAGGTCGAGTCGGTCTCTTCGTCGTTGGAAAGGGTGCCGTCCTCGATCGAGCCGAAAGGGTTGACGCCGAAGTAATACCCGCTCCTCCGGTCGTGATAAGGATCGACGCCGACGTCGAACCAGTCCGACTCCACGTATTCATCGCGGCGGCCGAGACGGCCGACGATCTTGGAGGGCTCGGAGTCGGCTAGCCGGGCGGCGACGTAAAGGTTGTCGTGGTCGAAGGCGACCCAGACGGTCGTCGGTTCGGTCGCAGGTTGACCGTCGAGGGGATCGCGCTGGGTGAAGCCGCCGAACCCGGCCGTTTTCCAAACGCTTTCGGAAAGGACGCCGTCGATCGTGATGGGTTCGGCCGTGGGCACGGCCGCGATCGTTCGGAAAGTGCGCGGATCGGCCGTCTTGTCCTGGGTGGCGGCGCCGGCTGGACCAAGGGCAAAGGCCGGCAAGAGCGAGAAGATCAGGAAGAGAAGGGCGTTACGTCGCATGTTGGATAAGAGAGCTGATATATCAGTACGGTCGGGCCCCTGTCAAGGCGACACGCATCCCCTTTCTTGTTTTCGCGTTCTGCGTTATAAATGGAGTCAGCTCCATTTTTTCATTTGTTTTATGGTAATTTCTCGATGAACCGATATCTAAAGAAAAGAGGTCACATGGTCGCACAAAAAAGATACCTGCTCCCGACGATCCTGGGCGTCGCCTGCGTCTCCCTCATCCTCTCGACTTCGACCGCGTTCCAGTCGCGCAAGCCGGCGAGCCTCTCCTTACCCCCCATCGACCCCCAACGGGTCCAGGACCAGGACCTCATGACCTGGGACGATTATCGTCCCATCCCGGGACATAACTGGGCGGACCCTTCCCTCAAGCCGGAACGGGGATTCCGCTTGGCCGTTGTCGGCATCGACTTTCCGGATCAGCCCTTCGTCGTCAGCCTGCCCAAGGGATCCGATCCCTTCGGCAACCCGCAGATCGACCCGGTGACCCGTGAAAAAGTGCCCCAGTTCTACGCCGATTTCTTCATGAAGCCGAGTCCGATCAACCACGGCCAGACCATCAACGGCTATTGGATGGAGCAGTCCCGGGGCAAGTTCGGCATCACCGAGGTCGAGGTTTTCGGCCCGTACCGCATGCCAAAGCCCATCTGGGCGTACGGCCTCAACGAATACGGCCAGAATAATGAAACCCCCGATGGGACCCGGGCGGAAGGCCGCATGGAGCGGGATTGCGACGCCGTCTGGGCGGCCGAGCTCGGGAAAGACGTCCGCAAGGACTTCGACGCCATCCTGCGTCTCTACGCGAGCTACGACGAGACGGGCGTCTGGCAGGAGTTCGGCGAGATGAAATTCAACTCCAAGGACGACATCCCGCCGGAGTGGGGCAACCCCAACCCGGCCAAGCCCCGCTGGATCCCGACGCGTTATGTCTCGTGGACGAGCTGGCTGGCCGGCTCCCAGCAGTGGGGCCTTTCGTCTATGCGCCAGGGCGAGAACTCGGGCACCATCACCCACGAACTCGGTCATTTCGCCTTCAGCCTGCCCGACCTCAACAATAACCCTTACATCAAACCCTACCGGCGGGTGGCCGCGGGGCCGTGGGACATGATGGACCGAGGCAGTTTCAACGGACCGGGCGGGCCCCACAGACGCTGGGTTGTGCCGCCGACTCAGGGCGCGGCCATGCCGGCAGGGTTGATGGTGCGCAATCGCCTGGAGAACAAGTTCATCGACGCGTCCAAGCTCCTGACGCTCGGAAGGGACGGTTTGGCGAAATCGGGGCTGGCGGTGGCCGAGGTCACGGCGCGGGCAGTGGACCCTCTGCCGGGGACCTACACCGGAATCGTCGTCAAGCTCGACGGCGAGAAGCCCGGCGACTTGACCCCGCCGGACGACCCGGCCATGAATCCCCTCTCGGCAGGAACTCCGAACTACGGCTTCTACACGCTCGAAGTCGTCCAGAGGATCGGTTACGACTCCTTCACCCCCGACAACGGGGTCCTCATCGCTAAAAACAAGGACAGCCTGCGGGGCCGAAACGGCGGCCCCAACGAATTCAACAGCTACATCTGGGTTATCGACGCCCACCCCGAAGACATCAATATTGTCGATTACGTCAAGCCCAACGGCGAAAAGGTGATGCGGACGGTCGCCGACTACCGGCAGCTCAACGACGCGCTATTCCACGCCGGGGTCGATTCGGGGAGTCAATACGAGTGGGAAGACACGCCCAACCGCCTGCATTTTTATGTGATCGACCTCGCCAAGGACAAAGATGGGACCCTCGTCTATACGCTGGCCGTCCGCTCCCTGGACGGCTCGGGTCCGCAAGAGCGGGGCGTGGCGCTCACGGCAAAAGCCGGACAGGCGGTCAAAGGGCCCAACACGCCGGTCGTTTTCACGCTGAGCAACGCGGGGAAGGCCGCGGCTACAGATGCGGGGGCGGGCAATAGCGCGCACCCGAATTCAGACGTCTACCGGCTATCTGCATCGATCGAGAGTGAGGGCTGGACCTCCCAACTGCTCAACGACCTGGCCGTGGTCAAAGCCGGCGGGTCCCAGCTGGTTACGGTTTATGTTTCCCGGGAGGACGGCAGCGCCAAGTCGGCGAAGGTGACCCTGAGGACGACGTCCGAGAGCGACCCATCTAAAACAGCGACGGCCACGGCCGTTGTGATGGTTTCACGGTAAGAAAGGAGCGTGAAGCCCCCGGTCAAGCCCAAGCGCCCCGCTTTCCCCGACCATTACAAAAAATAGCGGCGAGCTGTTCGGCTCTCTCCAGACTTGATGATCTTTATCGCAGGGAGAGATCTGGATGAGGCGCCCAGATCTGGGGAAGAGGCGGTTGTTATATTTTAATGCCTATAATATATTACTTTTGCCCGCCGATAGAGGAGCACACATGGGTTGGGATTCCGAGGACTATTACGCGTCGCGGTGGCGCAAGCCTTGAAAGCGCTTTTCCGCTGGCTCGGCAGCCGCGCTCCGCATCCGGCTGAGAAGCCCCTGCGCGATGAACTGCTGAGCATCGAAAGACTGGAAGAGAGGGCGAGAGCGCTCGCGGCCAGGTTCACGCTCGACCCGAACCCCCGCCACATGGGACGAAACGTCCTGCCGCGCTTCGAGGACAATGCCCGCGTCCTTCGCGAGGCATACATCACCATGGCCGACGATGTGCACCGGGGGGAGTTCGTCACCCCCGCGGCGGAATGGCTCCTCGACAACTACCATCTCGTGGCGTCCGAGGTCCTCGACGTACGCCGGAACCTCCCGCCGGGCTACTATCGCGAGTTGCCCAAACTCGCTTTGCCGGAGCTTGCGGGCCACGCGCGCGTCTATGCCCTGGCCGAAGAGATCATCCGCCATAGCGACAGCCGCTTGGAACGCCAGCAGCTGGTGCGCTTCCTGAACTGCTTCCAGACCGTGGCTCCGCTCACGATCGGCGAGCTGTGGGCCTGGCCGAGCATGCTGAAGCTGGCCCTCATCGAGAACCTGCGGCGGCTCGCGGAGGAAACGATCGAGGCCCGCGCGGCCGTCCGGGCGGCCGACGCCTACGTGGCCCGGGTAGACGCCGCCGGGCACGGGAAGCCGCCGCCGCTGCCGAAGCACCTCCACCCCGGCTACGTCCATGAGCTCCTCGAACGCCTGCGCGAGTACGGCCCTCGCCTTTCCGCTATCCGCGCCGCCGTCGATACGCACCTCTCCGCCCAACACATGGCCTCCGAGGACGCGATCCGGAGCGAGCATCAGCGCCAAGCCGCGGCCCAGGTCTCGGTGGCGAACGTCATCACCAGCCTGCGTCTCTGCTCCACCCTCGACTGGAGCCAGTTCTTCGAGGCCGTCAGCCTGGTCGAGCGCGTGTTGCAGCGCGACCCGGCCGGGGCTTATGGGAGCATGGACTTCCTGAGCCGCGACCGCTACCGCCAGGCCGTGGAGGAGTTGTCCAAGCCCTCCGGCGAGGCGCAGTTGGACGTGGCTCTGCGAGCTGTCGAGCGTGCCCGCCAGGCGGTGGAGAGCGGACAGGCGGCGGATCGCGCCGCCCACGTCGGCTACTACCTCATCGGCAAGGGCCGCCCCGACCTCGAGACCGACGTCGCCTTTCGACCCCGTTTCGGCCGGCGGGTGCGGCGTTTCATCTTCGCCCATGCGACCACCGTCTACCTCGGATCGATCGGGCTCCTGACGGCCCTCCCGCTCGGCCTCGGGCTCGCCTACCTCCATGATCAGCGCTCATCGCTCTGGGTTCGGGCCGCAACGGCGCTGCTCCTGTTGCTTCCGGCCAGCGAGGTGGCGATCGCCTTCGTGCAGCGCCTGGTCGATCGTTGGGTACCGCCGCGACGCCTCCCCCGCCTCGAATTCCCTGCGGGACTCCCCGACAACGCGCGAACCATGGTGGTCGTGCCCACGCTGCTGACGAGCGTGCCCGCCGTGGCCACGCTTATCGAGCATGTCGAGGTGCTGGCGCTCGGAAACCTCGATCCGCGCATCCACTTCGCGATCCTCAGCGACTTCGTCGATGCCCCCGCGCGCGAGATGCCCGAGGACAAGGCGATCCTTTCCGCCGCCCGGGCGGGGATCGAAGCCCTGAACGCGCGCTTCGGCGAAGGGTATGCGGACCGGTTCTTCCTGTTCCATCGCGTGCGCCAGTGGAATCCGGGAGAGAGCGTCTGGATGGGCTGGGAGCGCAAGCGCGGAAAACTCGAGGAATGGAACCGCCTTCTGCGCGGGGCCACGGACACGAGCTTCTCCGTGCAGGTCGGCGACGTGGGGATCCTCCCCGGCGTGCGCTACTGCCTCACTCTCGATTCCGACACCCGTCTGCCTCGGGACGCCGCAAAGAAGCTCGTCGGCATCATCGTCCACCCTTTGAACCGCCCCCGCTTCGACGTCCGCCTCGGCCGCATCACCGAAGGCTATGGGATCCTGCAGCCCCGGGTCAGCGTGACCATGGCCAGCGCCGCCGGCTCACTCTTCGCCCGCCTCTACGCCGGCCACACCGGAGTCGATCCCTACACCACCGCTGTTTCGGACACCTATCAGGACTTGTTCGGCGAGGGGATATTCACGGGCAAGGGGCTCTACGATGTGGACGCGTTCATGGCCGCCCTCAAGGGGCGCGTGCCCGTGAACGCCCTTCTCTCGCATGATCTCTTCGAAGGGCTCTACGCCCGCACGGCGCTCATCACGGACGTGGAGGTGGTGGACGACTATCCCGCGAGCGTCCTCGCCCATGCGCGGCGTCAGCACCGCTGGGTGCGGGGCGATTGGCAAATCCTCCGCTGGCTGTTCCCTTGGGTCCCGACCCGCTCCGGCCTGAAGCGCAACCGGCTGCCCCTCATCTCGCGTTGGAAGATCTTCGACAACCTGAGGCGCAGCCTCGTGCCCCCGGCGACCGTCGCCCTGTTCCTGCTGGCCTGGGCGATCCTGCCGGGAAGCCCGGCGGTCTGGACGGCCGCCATCCTGGCCGCCATGGCCTTTCCCCTTTATCCGTTGCTCTTGGAGGCCGCCACAGGTCCCAGGCCGCAACAGCCGTGGTCGGTGTTCCTCCGCGCCGCGTGGAAAGATGGGAAGACCGTGCTCGCTCAGGTATCGCTGCAGCTCACCTTCCTGGCCAGCCAGGCTTACGAGCGGACCCACGCGATCGTGCTGACCCTTTTCCGTCTTGCGGCGACCCAGCGCCGGCTGCTGGAGTGGGAGACGTCCGCGGCCAGCGAAGCCCGCGGGGGCGGCAAGGCAAAGCGAACGAGGGCGCGGCTGTTTCTGGTTAAGATGATCGCGAGCCCGCTGGTCGCGGCAAGCGGCCTCCTACTGGTCTCGCTGGTGCGCCCGGGTGCGCTCCTCGCGGCCATCCCGGTCCTGGCTTTGTGGGCGGCCGCGCCGCTCATCGCCTATGCGCTGAGCCGGCCCGTGGTACCGCGACGTGTCGAGCTGAGGGAAGAGGACCGCCGGTTTCTCCTTCTCATGGCCCGCAACACCTGGCGATACTTCGAGGCGTTCATGGGCCCCGAAGACCACGGCTTGCCCGCGGACAACTTCCAGGAGACGCCGGAACCCCGGACCTCCCACCGGACGTCGCCCACGAACATCGGCATGGGGCTGCTCGCCACCCTGGCCGCTTACGATCTCGGCTTCATCCGGACGGACGAGCTCGCCTCCCGGATCGACGCCACGCTGACCACGATGGAAGGCCTCGAACGCTTCGAAGGTCACCTGCTCAACTGGTACGACACCCAGAGCCTGGCGCCGCTCCTGCCGGCCTACGTGTCCACCGTCGACAGCGGCAACCTCTCGGGCGCGCTCATGACCCTGGCGGAAGGGCTGCGCCAGGCGAGCCGGCAACCGCCGCCCGCGGCCGAGCCGACAGTCGATCTCTCCCAACGTCTCCTTGACCTGGCCGGCCGCGCCGCCCGGTTCGCGGACGGGATGAGCTTCCGGTTCCTATATGACAAGCAGCGCCAGATCCTCTCCATCGGCTATCGTCTCGCCGACACCGAAGGGCCGGGCCGGCTGGATGCTTCCTACTACGACCTCCTGGCCTCGGAATCGCGGCTGACGAGTTTCATCGGCATCGCCAAGGGCGACCTCCCCGAAACGCACTGGTTCCACCTGGGACGGCTCATCACCGGCGTGGACGGGATGCCCACCCTCCTGTCTTGGAGCGCCACCCTGTTCGAGTACTTGATGCCGCTCCTCTTCATGAAGAGCTTTCCGGAAACACTCCTCGACCAGACGTGCCGGATGGCCATACGGCGGCAGATCGAGTACGCGGCGGATTGCGCCGTGCCCTGGGGGATCTCGGAGTCCGCCTATAACCTCGTGGACCGGCACGGCAACTATCAGTACAAGGCCTTCGGCATCCCCGGCCTCGGCCTGAAGCGCGGCTTGGGCGACGAGCTGGTGGTCGCACCCTACGCCACTGCGCTCGCCGTCGGGCTCGAACCAACGGAGGCCGCTCGCAATCTGCGGCGCCTGGCAAGGGAAGGTCTCGAAGGTGCCTACGGCTACTACGAGGCCATCGATTACACGCATGGGAAGACCGACGAGCCCGAAAGCGCCGGGAGAAGAGCGGGCCTCCCCCGGGGAACGGTGGTGCGAACCTTTATGGCCCATCATCAAGGGATGGCTCTCGTGTCCCTCGCCAACGTTCTCCTCGGCGATCCGATGGTGAAACGCTTTCATGCCGACCCGCGCGTGCAGGCCACGGAGCTGCTATTGCAGGAGCGGGTGCCGCGCCTGGTGTCCATCACCCAGCCGCGACCGGTCGAAGAGACCCACGTGTCCGGCCCGCTGCCCGCGCTGGCCATTCGCCGCTTCCGGTCGCCGCATACGCGGTTCCCTCATGCGCAGTTCCTGTCCAACGGCAACTACACCGCCGTCGTGACGAATGCGGGAGGGGGCGCCAGCTTCTGTCGAGGCCGCGCGGTCACAAGGCACCGGGAGGATCCGACCCGCGACCCGGGGAGCCAGTTCCTCTATCTACGCGATGTGCGGAGCGGCTCAGTGTGGTCGGCGACTTTCCACCCCACCACTAAGGAGCCGGAAGAGTACCTGGTCTCGTTCCTCGCGGAGAAGGCGACCTTTCGCCGCCGCGACGACGACATCGCCACCCAGCTCGACATCGCCGTCTCGAACCAGGACGACGTTGAAGTGCGGCGCCTGGCGGTGACCAACCACAGCGATCATCCCCGCGAGATCGAGATCACAAGTTTTGCCGAGATCGTCCTCGCCCCGCCGGCCGACGACCTGGCCCACCCGGCCTTCGGCAAGTTGTTCGTCGAGACGGAATACCTTCCCGAGAGCGCCGCCCTCCTCTGCCATCGCCGGGCGCGCGCCCCGGACGAGCCCGGGGCGTGGGCGATTCACGTCCTGAGCCTCGAAGGACGGAAGCAGGGGCCGGTGGAATGGGAGACCGACCGGGCGCGCTTCCTGGGTCGCGGCCGCGGTCCCGAGAACCCCCAGGCTCTCGACGGACGCTCCTTGTCCGGTACGACCGGGTTCGTGCTCGACCCCATCGTCAGCCTCAGGCAGCGCATTCGCCTCGCGCCGGGCGGCTTCATGAAGCTGTCTTTCGCCACGGGGATGGCGTTTTCCCGGGAGACGGCCCTGGCTCTCGCCCAGCGCTACCACGAGCCGAGCGCCGCGGCGCGAACCTTCGCTCTCGCCTTCTCGCACGTGCAGAGCGGCCTCCGCCACCTCGGCATCTCGAGCGAACAAGCCTTGCTCTTCGAACGCCTGGCCTCGCGGGTGCTGTATACCGACGGATCGCTCCGCGCGAGCCCGGAGCTTCTGGCCCGCAACACCCTCGGCCAGGAAGGCCTCTGGCCGCACGGCATCTCGGGTGATCTCCCCATCCTCCTGGTGCGGGTGGTCGAGGAGGACGACGTGCCGCTGGTGCGCCAGGTCCTGCAGGCGCAGGAGTACTGGCGGCTCAAGGGGTTGAGCGCCGACGTCGTGATCCTCAACGAGCACCCCGTGAGCTATCTCGACGAGATGCACGCGCTGCTCGTGGCCCTCCTCGACAATGGACCCTGGAGGACCTGGAAGCACCGGCCTGGCGGGGCTTACCTGCTCCGTGGGGACCGCATGGCTGGAGCCGAACGCATCCTCCTCGCGGGCGTGGCGCGCGCCGTCCTGAGCGGCGAGCGGGGAGATCTGGCCAACCAACTCGACCGGCCCGATTCCGAATACCCGGAGCCGGAGGAATTCGCGCCCTCCGCGGAGTCGAGATCAGCCGTCGCGTCGCCGGCGCAGGTGGCCGTGCCCCCGCTTGCCCTGGCCAACGGCATGGGCGGCTTCGCCGACAACGGGCACGACTACGTGGTCGTCCTTGAAGCGAACCAGGAGACACCCCTGCCTTGGGCCAACGTCATCGCCAACCCCGCGTTCGGGACAGTGGTCACGGCCTCAGGGTCGGCCACCACCTGGTCGGAGAACAGCCGCGAGAACCGCCTTACGCCTTTCGCGAACGACCCCGTGACCGACCCCACGGCCGAGGCGCTCTTCATCCGCGACGAGGACACCCAAGAGACCTGGTCCGCCACGCCGGGCCCGATGCCTCGCACGGGCGGGGGCGGTCGCTTCGTGATTCGGCATTCCGCCGGGCTGACTCGTTTCGCTCGCGTAGCGCACGGCCTGCGCCAAGACCTCGACGTATTCGTAGATGCGAAGGACCCGGTGAAATTCTCACTGCTCACGCTTACGAACGAAAGCGGAAGGGCGCGTCGCCTGAGCGTATTCGCCTACAACGAGTGGGTGCTGGGGCCGCCGAAGGCGGGCCAGAGCAGGCACGTGGTGACCGAGCTCGACTCCGCGACCGGAGCGGTCCTGGCCAGGAATCCCTACAACCAAGAGTTCGCGGGACGCGTGGCTTTTGCGCACGCGAGCGAAGGGCTGCGCTCGGCGACGGGAGATCGCTTGTCGTTCCTGGGTCGCAACGGTTCCCTGGCGCAACCGGCGGCGCTACGCCGTGAAGCCCTGTCGGGCCGCTTCGGAGCGGGGCTCGATCCCTGCGCCGCGCTGCACGTCTCCGTCACTCTGATCCCGGGGGAAACGCGCCTCCTTGTGTTCCTGGTTGGGCAGGGGAAGGATAGGAATGAGGCGCGCGAGCTTCTGGCCCGGCATGGTCGCGTGGACGCCGCGGAAATCGCCCGGGAGGCCGTGCGCCAGAGCTGGGACGGCATCCTCAACACGGTCCAGGTCCGTACGCCGGACGACTCCTTCGATCTGTTGATGAACCGCTGGCTGCTCTATCAGGACGTGAGCTGCCGGCTGTGGGCCCGGTCCGCTTACTACCAGCCGAGCGGCGCCTTCGGGTTCCGCGACCAGCTTCAAGACATCATGGCTTTGACGCTGGCCCGGCCGGATCTCATCAGAGAACACCTGTTGCGAGCGGCCGGCCGGCAATTCCTCGAAGGCGACGTCCAGCACTGGTGGCACGAGCCGAGCGGCCGGGGCACCCGCACGCGCTGTTCCGACGACCTGTTATGGCTTCCCCACGCGGTAGCGCACTACGTCCGGACGACGGGAGACGCGAGCATACTCGAAGAGCCGGCGCCCTTCCTGGAGGCTCCGCCGCTCGCCCCGGAAACGCAGGACGCCTACGTTCAGCCCCGCATCTCGACCGAAAAGAGTCCGATCTTCGAGCATTGCCTGCGCGCCATCGACCGTGGACTGACTGCGGGCGCCCACGGCCTTCCCCTCATGGGAAGCGGAGACTGGAACGACGGCATGAACCGCGTGGGACGGGAAGGGCGCGGGGAGAGCGCCTGGGTGGGCTTCTTCCTCCATGTGGTCCTAAGCGAGTTCGCGCCGCTCTGCGAAGCTCGGGGGGACCAGGCCCGGGCCGAGCACTACCGCAGCGAGGCCCGCCGGCTCGGCAGCATGCTGGAGCAGACTTGGGACGGCGAGTGGTACCGGCGCGGCTACTACGACGACGGCAGGCCTCTAGGCTCGGCCCAAAACGACGCGTGCCGCATCGACTCCCTCGTACAGTCCTGGGCGGTGCTCTCGGGCGCGGTTCCCGTGCGCTACGCGGAACGCGCCATGGATGCCGTCCGCACCCACCTGATTCGGCGCGGAGCTGAGGTCATACTGCTGCTCACCCCGCCCTTCGACGAATCCATCCAGGATCCGGGTTACATCAAGGGCTATCCGCCCGGCGTGCGTGAGAACGGCGGCCAATACACCCACGCGGCTCTCTGGGTCGTCATGGCCATGGCCCGACTGGGCAGCGGCGACGAGGCGGTGGAGCTCTTCCACATGCTCAATCCCGTCAACCATACCAGGACCGCGGCCGGTGTCGGGCGCTACATGGCAGAACCCTACGTCATCGCCGGAGACGTCCACGCCGACCGGGCACACGCCGGGCGTGCCGGCTGGACGTGGTATACAGGTTCGGCGGGCTTGATGTACCGCGCCGGCCTCGAGAGCATCCTCGGGCTCCGGCGCCGGGGTTCGACCTTCGAGATGGACCCCTGCATCCCGTCATCCTGGCTTGACTACGCGATCGTCTGGCGCTTCGGCCGGACGCGCTACGAGATCACGGTCTCGAACCCGGAGCGCCGCTGCCGAGGGATCGCCGAGGCGGAACTGGATGGCGCGCCGGTCGACCCCCGCTCCATCCCTCTCACCGATGACGGTGGCACGCACCAAGTCCGGCTGGTGCTGGGAGACCGGAAGGAATGAGGCGTCACAAAATGTGCTGTGCTAGGCCTTCATAGGATAACCTACGGTCTGGGCGAACAGGACGCGCTGTTCGGGCCGTAGTTTAAACTCCCGGGCCGTGTTCTCCTTGTCGCAGTTATGAAACCAGGCCGCCAGGCCCTGCGAGGCCGCGGACAGGTAGACATTCTGGGCGATGAAACCCGTGTCCGTGTAATAATAGGATTTTTGAACCTCGGGGTTCCCGATCGACCGGTCCGGCTGCCCCTCTCCCACGACGTATCTCGCGAGATCCACGACATAGAAGATATTCACGGGGGCTTTCACCGCGGCACTCCGGCCGGCCCTGGCTCGAAAATCACCCGCGGCGACAGGCGCCAGGCGGTGGGAAACTGCTTCATAGAGGTAGACTCCTTGAGCCAGACAGACGTAAAGCTCGATTTCCTGCGAGTTACTGGCCGAAGGGGCCGTTCTCCCCGGCTTTCCCATAAGCCCCGCCTCCGGCCGGTTCACTCCAAAGGCCGCCCAGAGAAGATTCGAGAGCGTCTGAAGCGGAAGGGGGTCCGGACTGATGTTCCGGACCGTCTTTCTGTCCTTCAGCGCCGCCAGCACGGACTTGCCTCCGTCCATTTCGGGCTTCGGAAGCGTGATCGGCTCGAGCTCTCCGGCGGCTCCGAAATCCGGAAAGCCCAGAGCCGCCAGCGCCGGCAAGGCTGCCGCAGCGCCCTTGACGAACGTTCTGCGTTTCATCTTTTACTCCTTTTCAATTAGGAAATTCCTTCTTTACTCAGTGGATACTCTCATAGATGTCATAGCATAGCGGCCCTGGTCAAAGGACGGGGTCACCGGACCAACCGGACAGGGCCGAGCAGGCCCGATTCCGTGATCTCCCCATAGCTGTTGTTGATCAGGTTGGCCACGCGCACCCGGATCTCGTTCGCCCCGGGCCGGAGCGCCTCACCGACATCGAATACATGCGGCCCCCACAGCCGGGCTCCGCAGCTCTTCCCATTGACCCAGATCTCGGCGACATGACAGACCTTTCCCAGGTCGAGCTTCATATCCTTTGCCGGCCCGTCGACGGTCACCGTCTTGGCGTAATCCAAAAGCCCGCTGAATTTTGTGAGTCCCCACGCTTTCCAATCCTCGAGCGGCTTTTCGACCCCGGAGGAAAACTCGGCTGAAGGTACGCTGGGGTACTCCATCGTCGGCTGGACCTTTGGGTCATAACTCACCTTCCAGGTCCCCTCGATCGCCGCAACCACCTCAACTTCTACCGTGCGCTCGGCCGGGCCGGCGTTCGCCTTCTCATTCGGGTCGAAGACGAGCCAGCCGGCCTCGTACGGCTTGAAGACACGCGTGAGCCGGCTCGCTTCTTTCGTTTCCACGGACGCTACCGGCCGGACCTCCCCCGTTTCGCAGTCCCAGATGGATGCGGCGCCATGGACACCCGTGACTTCCAACTCGCAAACCTGCCGCATGTCCGTATTATTCGCCAGCCAGAAAAAGTCCCGGCCGTCGATCCGCCGGCGATGCTGGAGCATCGGGAAAGCCCCGGAGGCGAATCGGACCGGGCTCGCGAGCCCTGGCGCGGCCTGCGCGGCCAAAGCCGGCAAGCCCGCCTCGTCCACCGCCATAAAGATCGGCTGGGCCCTCAGCTCATCCATCAACCGGGCCATCTCCGGGTCGGCTATCCCCTTTTCGGCCGAAGCCCCGGGAAGCGCGGCAAGAGCAAAGACCCGTCCGCCGGACGCCGCGAAGGCGACGATCTTCCGGGCCGCCTCGAGCGGCAGGATGTCGACCGCCGGTAGAACGAGGGTCCGGAACGAGAATTCGCCGCGGACGAGCTTCCCGTCCCTGACCTCCATCTGTTTCAGGTAATATCGGTCGCCGATCAGGAACTCGACCCTGGCCGCCGTCAGGTCGTCGATGGCCGCGGCGTAGACCCGGTCGATCTCGTTGATCCGCTTGCCTCCGGGATGGGTGTCGGAGAAAGTCCACATCTCCGCGTCGAGAATGTCGGCGTCGGCCTGGACCCAGGCCGATTCGATCGGGTTCCAGAGCAGGACGTCGGGCGCGGCGTGTCCCATCGAGTTGACGAAGCTCGCCCGCCGGGCGAAGTCCGTCCACAGGTGGAGGTACGGGAACATGGGGTTTTCCGAATACCAGTCCGGCGGCCAGGGATTGCCGGTGAGCTTGCGGGTCGTGAAAACACCGTGCGGGATGATTTGGCTCATGCCCCAGGCCGTCACGGCGTTCGCGGCCTGCTTGAGGAAGACTGGGTTGAAGGTGTTCCAGGGCGTCCCGTCGAAAGCCCCGGCGCCCATGAGCTCCGTCGCGGCTCGCGAGCCTTCGAACTCCGCGACCGATTCGACCTCCTTGAAGTCGTGGACCCGGAGCGGCTTACGGCCGAGGCAGTCCTGGCCCGCCATGGTCAGCGTGCGAAGCATCTTCAGGTGGTCGCCGACCGCGTTCACCTGGGGCTGGATCCCTTCCTCCCAAAAGTGGGCCGTGGTCGACATGCCGCGCTTCTCGTGCCAGTCGGTCACCGCCCGGAACGTCTCGGCGTAGATGTCCGTGACGAGGTCGAACCATTCCCAGCGGGCCCGGGCGAAAACGCCCTCGACGTCCCGGTCGACCGAGAGGGGCAGCCACAGGCGGATATCACGGCCGAACCGTTCCTTGCAGCGCGTGTCCAACGTGTCCGACCAAGCCAGGCCCCAGCCGTAGTCGCCTTCGTTGTCGATGAAATCGCCGGGGATGGACTTGCCGAGCTTATCGCCCAGCCGGCGAGCGTAGGGCTCGAGCGCGGTCGAAATGAAGGCCGGAGCCAGGCGCGAGTCGAGATAATTGACGGTCGAGCCGTCCGCGCCGGCATGGCTGTAGAGGTTGAACGCGTAGACCCGCCACGCGCCCTGGGCCGGGGCCTTCCAGACGAAGGGTGCGCCGGCCCCGATCGTCCGCAGCGTCCGGCTGCGGATCAGGGCGGGGACGTGGTCAATCCTGTCCTGGACATAACGCCATGACCCGCCGCCTGCCTCGGCGATCTCGCGCGACGCCGTCCAGCTTCCCGAGGCGGCGAAGTCCGGCCGCTCCCAGCCAGCCGCCGGCTCGAGCGAAGCGAGCCACGTCTTGTCCGAGCCGACGTCGATCGTTCGGCCGCCGGCCAGTGTGATGGCCATCCCGAACAAGAGGCCGAAGGGTCCGGAAACGTTCTTTCCCTCGACCGCCAGCGTGTTGCGGCCCGGGATGACGAGCGTCGTCACATCATAAATGCCGGTTTTCTCCCAATTGTCGCCTTCGCCGACCTTCTTTCCGTTCAGGTAAAGGACATAGGCGTTGTCAACGATCACATTGACGGCGGCCCTATCCGCACGGCTCCCGAGGGGGAGGTCGAACGTTTTCCTGAACCAGCAGGAATGGGCCGCGTCAGTGCCGCCGGTATGCCAGATCCACTTCCCCATCTTCGGGGAAGGCATCCTGTCGGCGGCGACCGAGAGAGGTTGCTCGCGTTCGGCTGCGACGGCAAAGAACGACGCCGGCACCCGGACTTCAGAGCCACCCTTGACGTCGATGGCCTCCCAGCGGAGCGATTGGGCCTTTAACTCCGGATTCTCTTTCAGGATGCGCCCGTTAGCCTGGAAGCTGGGCCACCAGTATTCGTCGCAATAGCCGAGATAACCCTTTCCCGCCTCCGCTTCCCCGAGGGCCGCGCCGAAGGCTTCGAACCACTTGTCGCCCAGCCACTCCGCGTCCGGAAGGTCGGGAGTCCCGACCATCGACTTGCGGGCATGGGCGTACCCGGGGTTGAACCGCTGGCCGACCATGACGCGGGACATCTCGCGCATCTTGGCCGGGTCGAGCGGCTCGTCCCAGAACCAGAAGACGAACGGGGCGTAGATCATGTCGGGGTTGCGAAACTGAGCCCGGAGCGCATCGAAGGGGACGCTGATCCTTCGGCCTTGGTTCGGCGGAAGCGGCTGGGCGGATTGTTTGTCCCGGCCGCAGGCCGCAAAAAGGACTAGGACACCCACGACGGCGGCCAGAAAAGATTTTAAAATGCCGGATGAGCGAAGGATTTCGGGACGATCCATGGAGGACTCCTTGCGGGTCGGGCCCTGCCCGCCGATGACGTTCCGGGAAAAATTTTCGGGCGTGTTCTATTTTATCTCAAAAACACGGATTTCGGCTTTCTGGGACTTGCGCTCCGGAACGGCGAGATAAAATTCCTTCAACTCGGGCGAAAAATACGCCGTCCGCGCACCCGGCGCCGTGACGATGCGCTCGACCCGTTCGTAGCGGTCAACGTCCTTTTGGGCGATGACGTCAAGAAAACCTTCGCCGCAGGAAGCGTAAAGGCAGCGGCCGGCCGCATCATAAAAAAGATCGTCGATATCCCCCGAGATGCCGATATCCGCCACCCTCTTTCCCGTCTCCGTGTCGAAGACGACCAGCCGCGCCGGGTCGCGGCAGCCGACGAACAGACGATGGCCGGCCTCGTGGAGCGCCATCGGGAAGTTGGCCTGGATATCCGCCATCGGCCAAGTCGCCTTCACCGCGCCGCGCCCGCGGTCCACGACGGCGATGTGCTGGGCATCGGGGACATTGACGAAAATCCGGCCGCCGTTCTTCTCGAGCTGGAACGATTCGGGATGACCGGCGAGCTTGATGTCCCCGATGTGCTCCGCTTTCGCCGCTTCGATCACGGCCAGAGCGCCTGCGGCGTAACCCACGTAGATCAGTCCCGCCTTGGCATCGAAACGCATGTTGTCGGCGTCTTCAAGCCCTGAGATGGTTTTTAAAAGGCGAAGGGTTGCGGCGTCGAACACCCGCACGTTCCCGTCATCACCGCAGGCGAGGAACAGCCGATTGAGGTCCGGGAGGAAAAGAACCCCGGTGGGCTTGCCCAGGCCGGGGATGCTCTGAATCCGATCGCCCGCCATGAGATCGATCGCTTCGAGCGTGTTGTTACCCAGGGCCGCGACGAATAGACGATTTCCCTTGATGTCGAGCGCGAAGTGGTCGAACCGCCCGGCCACTCCAGGCAAGGGAATGATCTTGAGGAGCTTCAGCGCAGGGGTTTGACCGGCGCAGAGGCCGGCGACCAACAACGCGATGATGGGGAGAAAAATCAAGCGTCTGGACGCCATCTTACTTCTGGTTGATCGTGAGATCATCGAACAGGGTCACACTGTCGGCCTTGGTCCAGAGGCCGACCTTCCCGGCCATGGGGAACGTCGCATCTTCCACTTCGAACAGCTTGACGCCGTTGGAATAGACCTCGAACCGGCTGCCTGCCGCGACGACCCGGAGAGTCCCCCATTCGCCGGATGGGATCGGGGCCTTCGCCCCGTAGGTCCGCCCTTTGCCGACGAGCGGCAAGTCGGTCCTCCGGCCCTTCTCGACTTTGTAGAGGACGACGTTATTTTCATTGGCGTTGGCCCGCACGATGTAATAATTGTTTTGATCCTGGTACCGCCAGGCGATCCCGGCCGCCTGATCTTCACTTCCCGACACCGGCTTGTACCGAACGCTGACATCGACATCTCTGCCGGTAAACCCTTCATAGACGCACAGGGGAAATCGATAACTGACCGGATCGGCATCCATCTGGGCGAGAACGTTCGGGGCCGAGGGCGCCGTGGGATCCTTTCTGACGACCCAGATCCCGGGTTTCCCCTGACCCGTCAATCCGAGGATGAAGCCTTTCGGAGGCTTTCCTTCATCGTTTCCATCGAAGTTGACGACCTGGCCGGCGAGGGTCGCGGTCAGAGCTAGAAAGACGGAAAGAAAAACTACTTTATTTAACATTCTTACCCTCCGCTGATTCCATTCTAACGAATTGACCGGCGGATAACAAACGCGGTCTCGGCCCCGGCAGTCGGTCTCTTTCTAGGGCCTAATGCTCAACGTGATCTTGAAAACACCGCATTCACCCAGCGGAACGAAGCGGCTGACGGGATCCCAGCTCCGCTCCCAGTTTTTCGTGTAGACGAGATGGATCTCATTGCCCGGAGAGAGTTGCCACCGGAAACGGATGTTGGCGCCCAGTGTTCTTGAGACGTCGTCGTATTGGATGTAGTTCATCAGTCCGAGGTCCGGCGAAAAGGAGAAATCGGCCTTGAACTGGTAAACATTCGTTTTGAAGTTCCCCTCCGGCAAGCGGCCCCGGACGAGCTCCGCGTTCAGGGCCAGGCTGATATATCCCTTGAACTTGAAACCGAACCCGACCGTGGCATCATCATAGTGGCCCGAATAGAATTGGCCGAACCGCCAGCTCACGTCCACGGTCCAGGGGCGAAACGTAGCGGAATTGAACTCGGCGCGGTAGCTCAGGTAGTTGTAAGGCCCTTTCGGGATAACCACGCCCGGCGCGATCTCAAAGTCATAGGGTAGGACATCGCGGTTGGGAATGACGTTGAATTCGATGTGCTCCCCGGACTCCGTCCTGATATTGAGAGGAGCCGTAAATATCTGGCTCGTTTGGAGCTTCCCGTTGAGGTCCCAATAGTAAGAAAATTCCAATTGATAAAAGAACTGACGGACAAAATTGCCGACGAGGCTCCCCTTTTCCGGGCGCGGCTGGTAGTCGAGTCCCAGGTAAAACGATTGCACTGCTCCCCGCTCTAAGAAACCCACTCCCGGGTTGAGCGCATCGCCATAATAAGAATAGCCGGCATTGATGTCCCAGAGGTCGTTGGGATAATCCAGCCTGAGGCCGTAGGCCTGGTGCTTTCCCGTTTTTATGGCGTTCCAGTTATAGACATACCATCCGCCCGCCAGGAAGTTCTGGTTGCCCAGGAACCTCGACGTTTTATAGGTCATATCGAATCCGGCCAGGGTGTTTTTTTCGCCCGTAGGGCTGCCGTTCGTGAAAATGACGCCCACTTTGCTTTCAGCGAGGACGTTCTGATAGACGCGGGCAGCGACAAAATTTTCGGACGGGAGGTTGAGGGAGAGGTTCGAGTCGGCGAACGCCCGGGTTTTGACATCTATTACCGATAGGTTGGTATTCCCCAGCTTGCCGAAGAGTTTCGTGCCGAAAGCGACCGGAATTTGGCTCTCTCCATACAGGCCGATGCGCCGGCTGAAAAAGGGCGAAAAGTTTTCTCCGCCTCCTCCGAAATTGAAAATCTGTGAGCCTTCCAGGAAGAAGGTCCTTTTCTCCGGAAAATAGAGCGGAAAGCGGGTCAGATTGATGCGGCGGTCATCGACTTCCGTTTCAGCAAAATCCGTGTTGTAGCTGAGGGCGCCCGTGAAATTGGGAGTGAAGTTTTTGTAGAGGTCGAACCCCCCGTCGAGCTTCCAGGCCGCCGCCGTCCCTTCAACGTAATCCTTACTGCCGCGGACGATGCCGTAAGGCCGGAAGGTCAGGCCCAGGCCCTGCTTGACTCCCCCGATCCCTTCGAGGACGGCCGCTTCCATGGGGTTATAAAAAAGACTGTTCCTGGTCGTGCCGGAAAGCCGGTCCGTCTCCTGTTTCCTGGCGATATATCGCTCGACATTGATCCCCCAGGACGCCAGGCTCGGCTTGAACGATATCGTTTTGAACGGGATCTTCATCTCCGTGCTCCAACCGTCGGGCTGGATCCGGCTCTTGGCATCCCAAATACCATCCCAGTTGAGGCTGGCCGATTCTCCTGAGGCCAGGCCTTCGCTCCGGCCGCCCCGGGCATTGACGATGAACACATAGGCGTTCCGCTTGTCCTGGAAGGGGTCGAGGAGGATTCGAACGACGTCGTCGGCCTTCCCTTCGCCTACGCCGTCATGGACCATCGAGTTGCCGGATATTTGTTGCGGCACACCGTCGTAACAATAAACACCGATATAGAGGTTGTCGTTATCAAAGATAACGCGGAGCTCGGTTCTTTCGGTAGGTTCCAATCCCGGGTTCGGGAAGACCATTTTGAACCCGGTGAACGGGGCCGCCTGTTTCCAGACTTCGTCCTGGAGGTCTCCGTCGAGAACTGGTCCCTTTTCAACGCGGACCGCTTTCTGAGCGGTTCCGTTCCCCTCGGAAAAAGAAAACCCAGCCAGGATCGACAAGCACGAAACGGCAAAAACGGTTTTCAGTCTCATCATAGGAAGGGCCTA
>JAPKZD010000006.1:24247-53096 GCA_026393975.1 Candidatus Aminicenantota bacterium
GGCCTAAAAGTACGCAGTATACCAGAATCCGACTCAAATGGGGGCACGAT
Organism: Candidatus Aminicenantota bacterium; assembly: GCA_026393975.1. Classification (GTDB taxonomy): domain Bacteria; phylum Acidobacteriota; class Aminicenantia; order Aminicenantales; family Saccharicenantaceae; genus RBG-16-66-30. The sequence continues at coordinate 24,298 of JAPKZD010000006.1, forward strand.
ATGACGGACGGACACGCTGTTCATGAATATCGACTACGTGTTCTAGTCGTAGAACGAACGGCTCTATTCTTTATTGCGGGCGTCTCTGCTGGAGTCTGTCCGCCCCTCCCCGTCCCCCATCGCTTTCGGAGATTGTCAAAAGCGACGTAGATGACCGGCGTCACATAGAGAGTGACCAACTGGGAAAACAGCAGCCCGCCGACGACGGCCAGCCCCAGCGGGCACCGCGATTCAACGCTCTTCCCTTCGCCGCGCTCGGCGGCGGTAAAGAGATGCCGAGGCTATCGCCGATAGCGAATGGCGATACCTACGATGTGCCGGTCGTAGACGGCCCTCGGTCCGCGCCAGTAGCTGTAAACGACGTGATCGCGGAAATAGCGGTCGGCGACGATGACCAGTGCGTCGGCCCCCATGGCGGCGGCCTTTTCCCGGAGTACCCCTTCGACATAGAAACGGTCCATCCCGTAGTCGGGCCTGATCCAAACCTCGCCCAACCGGATGTGCTCACGGCGCGGCTCGCGCCTCAGGAGATCGACGGCCGGCGGATTGGTCGGCGCAAAACGGGGCGTGTCGGGGTAGAACCTGGAGCCGAAGGGGCGGTAGCAAGAAATAGTCGCTAGGATAATAACGGCCAGGAACAGCATTGATAGCCGCTTTGCTTTCATAGCTTTTTCTCCTTGATGTTCGTTCATTCGGTCATTCCACAAGCATATTTTGCAAGAACCATACCAAGAGATACCGGCAGCCGGGAATGAACTTTTATATGATTTATTATTAATCACTTGTATTATTTTTGACATGCCGCTGCCGGGCTCCTCGGAGACCGTTTTTTCTAATCAGGGAGGCCGGACGATGTCCACTTCAGAGGACAGTTTTGTTCAATAGTCCTTTGTAGTCAGCCAAGCCAGGAGGATTTCTTGTTCCGCCATGCTCTTTGAATGCCGATCTTTGTGGCTTTTCGTTGTTAGTGATAGTGCCACCCGGCCGCCAATATACTTCCGGCAATTCGGTCAAGACTTCTTCTCTCTTTCCAAAGCCGCCACTTTCGCAAGACGGCGCTTGAACCGTTCGGTCCCCTTGAAATGGGCGCTCAGATACGTCCGGACCAAATCCCAGGATAGTGCATATCCGGTGACCCGTCCGCCCAGACACATAGCGTTCAGCGCTTTCTCTCCCGCTACGTTTCGTCTGGATTCCACTTCCAGTTCCGAATTTCCGGCATGTCCTGGCCGTGTTTGTCGATGTACTGCTTATGCGCGATCAGCTTGTCCTTGAGTTGCTGCTTCAGGTAGATGCCCTTGTCGCCGGTCTGCGGCAGGCGGTCGATGCTGTCCATCACGAGATGGAAACGGTCCAGATCGTTCAGCACCGTCATGTCGAAGGGCGTGGTGATAGTGCCCTCTTCCTTGTAACCGCGGACGTGGATGTTGTCGTGGTTGGTGCGACGGTAGGTCAGCCGGTGGATCAACCACGGATAGGCATGGAAGGCGAAGATGACCGGCTTGTCCTTGGTGAAGAGCTCGTCGAAATCCATGTCGCTCAACCCGTGCGGGTGCTCGGTTTGCGGCTGCAGCTTCATGAGGTCGACGACGTTGACCACCCGGATTTTCAGTTCGGGCAGATGCTCGCGCAGAATGGAGACGGCGGCGAGCGTCTCCAACGTGGGCACGTCGCCGCAGCAAGCCATGACCAAGTCGGGCGCAACGCTCTGGTCGTTGCTGGCCCACGGCCAGATCCCGATGCCCGCGGTGCAGTGTTTGACGGCGGCGTCCATCGTCAGCCACTGCGGCGCCGGGTGTTTGCCCGCGATCACGACGTTGACGTAATGACGGCTGCGCAGGCAGTGGTCCATTACCGACAGCAGGCAGTTTGCATCCGGCGGAAGGTACACACGCACCACCTCGGCCTTCTTGTTCATGACATGGTCGATGAAACCGGGATCCTGGTGGGTGAAGCCGTTGTGATCCTGGCGCCAGACATGCGAGGCCAGCAGGTAGTTTAACGAGGCGATTTTCCGCCGCCACGGCAGGTGCGACGTGACCTCCAGCCATTTGGCATGCTGGTTAACCATCGAATCGATGATGTGGACGAACGCTTCGTAACAGTTGAAGAGTCCATGCCGCCCGGTGAGCAGGTAGCCCTCGAGCCAGCCCTCGCATTGGTGCTCGCTGAGCATCGAGTCCAGCACGCGTCCGGCGGGCGCGAGAAATTCGTCGTTCGGCACGGTCACGGCGTCCCATTGGCGTTGGGTCACTTCAAAGAGGGCTTCCAGGCCGTTGGAGAGCGTCTCGTCCGGGCCAAAGACCCGGAAATTCCGCTGCTCCTGGTTCAACTTCACGACATCGCGGAGGAAAGGTCCGAGCACATGCGTGTCGCCAATGCCGCGCACTCCAGGCGACGGCACGGCCTCCGCGTAGTCGCGGAAATCCGGCATCCGCAGATCGCGCAGCAACATGCCGCCGTTGGCGTGGGGATTCGCGCCCATGCGGCGTTCGCCCTTGGGCGCAAGTTCGGCCAGTTCCGGTTTCAGGCGGCCCTGCTCATCGAAGAGTTCCTCCGGCCGGTAGCTCCTCAGCCAGTTTTCCAACAGCTTGAGGTGTTCGGGATGGGTGGCCGGGTCGGAGAGCGGCACCTGGTGCGAACGGAAGGTGCCTTCAACCTGCAAGCCATCGACCATCTTCGGCCCCGTCCAGCCCTTGGGTGAATCAAGGACGATCATTGGCCAGCGCGGACGCGCGAAGTTGCCGTGGACGCGGGCGTCCTGCTGGATTCTTTTGATCTGCTCCACCGCCATGTCGAGCGTCGCGGCCATGGCCTCATGCATCAGCTCGGGCTCGTGACCCTCGACGTAGTAGGGCGTCCACCCATAGCCGCGGAGCAACTGTTCCAATTCCTCGCGGGTGATACGCGCGAGGATGGTCGGGTTGGAAATCTTGTAGCCGTTGAGATGCAGGATCGGCAGCACCGCGCCGTCGGTGACTGGATCGAGGAACTTGTTCGAATGCCATGCCGTGGCCAGCGGACCCGTCTCTGCCTCGCCGTCGCCGACGACGCAGGCGACGACAAGATCGGGATTGTCGAACACCGCCCCGAACGCATGGCTGAGCGAATAGCCCAGCTCGCCGCCCTCGTGGATCGGGCCCGGGCACTCCGGCGATGCGTGGCTGGGAATTCCGCCGGGAAACGAGAACTGAATAAAGAGCTTCCGGAAACGAGAACTGAGTAAAGAGCTTCCGAAGCCCGGCCTCATCCTGGCTGATATTGGGATAGATCTCGCTGTACGTGCCCTCGAGGTAAGTGTGGCCCACGACGGCCGGGCCGCCGTGCCCGGGCCCGGAGATGTAAATCATATCGAGGTCGTATTTTTTGATGACCCGGTTCAAGTGCACGTAAATGAAGTTCTGCCCAGGGGTCGTGCCCCAGTGTCCCAGCAGCATGGGCTTCACATCCGCGAGCGTCAACGGCCGCTTCAGAAGCGGATTGTCGTAAAGATAAATCTGGCCGACCGACAGATAGTTGGCGGCGCGCCAGTAGGCATCCATCTTGTGGAGCAGTTCAGGGGTGAGGGGATTAGTTTTTGTTTTCATGACTTTTTATTTTTTCTCAGTCTCGTCATTTTAGCTTCAGCATTCGCGCGTTGATGGCCACGATCACCGTGCTGGCGGACATCAGAACGGCGCCGAGAGCGGGGCTGAGCAGCACGCCCCAGGCGTAGAGCGCGCCGGCTGCCAGCGGAATGGCGAAGGTGTTGTAGCCCGTAGCCCAGATAAGGTTCTGAACCATTTTCCGATAGGTGGCGCGGGAAAGTTTCAGAATGGCCACGACGTCCAATGGATTGCTTCGCACCAGTATCACATCGGCGGTTTCGACCGCCACATCCGAGCCCGCTCCAATGGCAATGCCCAGATCCGCCTGCGCCAGCGCCGGGGCATCGTTCACGCCGTCGCCGGTCATGGCCACCAACACGCCCCGGGATTGGACCTCTTTCACTTTGGCGGCTTTGTCCTGGGGCAGGACTTCGGCGAAGTATTCATCAAGTCCAACTTGGTCCGAGACCCATTTGGCCGTCGCTTTGTTATCTCCGGTGAGCATCATGCAGCGGATGTTCAACGCCTTAAGGGCGTCGATGGCTTGCTTCGCCTCGGGTCGGACGATGTCGGCCAAGGCCATCGCTCCTTTCAACTTCCCGTCAACGAGGACAAACACGACCGTCTTGCCTTGGGCTTGCAGTGGCTCGACGCGCTCGTCGGTCATGCCGATATTTTGTTCGTGCAGGTAGCCGGGACCGACCACCTTGATCTCCTTGCCCTCGACCCGGCCTTCGGCGCCCTTGCCCGGGATGCTTTTAAAGTTTTCGACGGGCAGTTTTTTTTCCGAAGAAGCGGCGATGGCCTTGGCAATAGGATGTTCGGAATTCGCGTCCACCGAGGCCGCGTACTTGCGCAGCGTTTCTTCATCGATGTCCTGCGAAAGCACCAGAGTGTCGGTCACGCCAAAGCGGCCCTCGGTCAGCGTACCGGTCTTATCAAAAATGATCGCCTGCAGTTTTCGGGCGGCTTCGAAAGAAACGCGATTACGAATGAGCAGGCCGTTTTTCGCGGCGAGGGCTGTGGAGACGGCCACCACCAGTGGCACGGCCAGACCGAGGGCGTGCGGACAGGCAATGACCATGACGGTGACGCTGCGCTCGATGGCAAAGGCAAATTCTTTGCTCATGAGAACCAGCCAGACGAGGAAGGTGACGGCGCCGCAACTCAGAGCCACGATGGTGAGCCACATCGCGGCCGTGTTCGCCAGATCCTGGCTTTTAGATTTACTTTCCTGGGCTTGTTTGACGAGAAGGATGACCTGCGACAGAAACGAATCCTCGCCGGTGCCTTTGACCTCGATGGTCAGCGAGCCTTCGCCGTTGATGGAGCCCCCAATGACCTTGCCGGCGGTCTTTTTGGCGACCGGGGTCGATTCCCCGGTAAGCATCGCCTCATTGACCGAGCTCTCGCCCTCCACAATGACGCCGTCCGCGGGAATTTTCTCACCCGGTTTGATCAGGACCTTGTCATCCACTGCCAGCTCGCTCAGCGGTACGTCCTTCACGCTGCCGTCGGGCATGAGTTTGTGGGCGTCCGAAGGCATAAGTTTCGCCAATTCCTCCAGGGCCTTTGAGGCGCCCAGCACCGACTTCATCTCGATCCAATGCCCCAGCAACATGATATCAACGAGGGTGGCCAGCTCCCAGAAGAACGTCTTACCGGCCAGGCCGAACACCACGGCACTGCTGTAAAGATAGGCGGTCGTGATGGCGACGGCGACCAGCGTCATCATCCCGGGCTGCCGGGATTTGAGCTCCTTGAACAAGCCTTTGAGGAACGGCCAGCCGCCATGCCAAAAGACCGCGGAGGCCAAGCCGAACAGGACGTAGAGGTCGCCTGGAAAGCGGATGGCTTCGCTAAGGCCCACCAGCTTCTGGAGAAGCGGCGATAGGACGAGAATCGGCAGGGTCAGGGCCAGTGAGATCCAGAACCGTTTCCGGAAATCCGCCGCCATGTGGGCGTGGTGACCGGTGTGGGCATCGTCTTTAGACCCTGTCTCGCGATGTCCTTCATGCATAGCGTGCCCCATTCCATCCTGCCGGTGTCCTGAATGATTACTAGGCTCCATGAATCCGCCTCCTTGCCGACGTGATGGATTAAAACATAAACCAAACAAGCGCATAGAGCGTGTTGTTATCGGAAGCATTCCTTCCGAATCCGTCATAGTCTGAATGAACTCCGTTGAACTTGTTATAGATTATGTACTGAAGAGAGATCTTGATCTTTTCCCCCGGTCGATAATCCGTCTCAAGAATAAAACCGTCACTGTTAGGACTGCCCGTTCTGCTTCCGTCAACGGGGATAGAAGAATAGAGCAGCCGGTCTGTTTTACCGGTCGTGGAAAAATAGCCTACCGATCCACCAATATCGCCCAAACGGCTGGTGTGGTAATAATTCAGGTTCATTCTGAATGTATTCAGGAAGTCAGCGGGGTTGCCCGTATTCCCAAGGGGAAAGCTTGCCTTCCAGTCCTGGTTCTCATGAATCCATGTGGCGTGCGCTGTAATGATATGCTTTCCCGCTTTAGCCATATGTCCGCCGTCCATTTGCATCTGCTCTTGCATATGCTCCGCACCCATAGTCCCCATGTACTGATATTGAGCGTCAAAGGCGATGTCTGTAAAGCTGTCTGCCGGCCCGCTCCTATTGCCGGAAGGGAAAATATCGGCCTGCATGCCGTAAGTGCCTATGGTCAAGAAGTGGTTTTTCCACCGATGTTCCAATGCCAGGCGCCAATAAGGGGCTGCACCGTCCACGACTTGCCCAGTCGCGGTGCCCGCGCCCAATGGTTTGGTAATGCCGCTCCTGGTTGTGCGGTAGACAGTCCCTTCCAGATAAATAAAATTGTTCCAGAAGACATAGGCGCCGATGCCGCCGACTTGCCGGTCTAAAGCCCCGTCGATGATCGTACCAGCGGCGGGAGTCGAGGCAACGCCTGAAGAAGCAAAAGGGAACCCCCACGCCGGAGTGGTATTCCAGACATCTTGTGCTGTCGGACTATTATTGAGACTAAGGCCGTAAATCAGGTTTTTGCCCCACACAATGGTGTTGTTTGAATAACGTATGTCTATCATGTCCAGGAAAATCTTGTTGCTGACACCATCGTAGGTGCCCTGCACAAAGCCGCCTATCTTATCGAAAATTCGGCCTCCGTAGAATAAGCTCAACTGCTGCGGCAGATTTATTCTATCGGTTGCCCTGTGGATGGAGTCAAAAGGAGCAACCCCGGAAGTCAGTCCCTTCGATTCTGTATACGATGCCTGCGCCATGCCCGCCAACGGCGGAGGAAATTCATACGGCTTGCCGCTTTTGCCCAGCACGTAACCGCCAAGTTTGAAGATCCGTCCAAAGGGCGTCAATTCCGGGAATACGGTATGACATTCACTGCACCGCATGCCTGTTTGCCGCGCAAAACTCGGTACTGCCTGGGCAGTGTTCAACGGCAAAAGTCGCAATAACTCAAGCACGACGAGAAGAAAGAATAGTTTTCTTAGTTTTTTCCGGATCATTTTTCATCCCACCGTCAATTATTGTTCTGCGCTGCTTTTTTGAAGGTACGAGACATATACCAGATGATGGCCTTTGTCTCATCGGGCTCCAGGTCAAATGCCGGCATCATTTCCTTGCCTTTCTTGATTGTCTTTTCGATTTTTTTCTCGACATCGTCCTGCCAAAACTTGGAATTGGTAAAATTAACGGGGTGTCCCAGGAGAGGTTCAGCTGCCGGCCCTTTCCCGTCCCCCCTAAGGCCATGACAAAACTGGCATTTATTCCTATAAAGTGTTTTCCCCTTGCCGTATTCGTTCCCTTCGACACTCTTGGCCAATAAAGGGGAAGCTCCCAGAAACATGGCAATCACGGCACATCCAAGAATTCTCTTCACGAGATGCTCCTCCTTCCCCAGATGACAACTGTCCATAGGATCTGACCGGCACCGGCTTAATTTACTACCTCTGAAGTGAGATTTGCAATCGTTGGACCTGCCCTTTGATGAGGTCCATATGCCTCTCAAGTATCGAATGCTATTGACGGGGTATCTCTGCTAATCTCCATTTGGCCGTATCTTATGACAAACTCTATCATGCCGTGTGGACACGGCATGGACAAAATTGTTAAAAATGGCTCAGCTTTAGTGACTCAGGCTGAAAAACGGGAATGCTAATTGTCTGAAAATCAAGGGAAAACGTGGCGTCGCCTGAAAGGATTCGAACCTCCGACCTTTGGATCCGGAGTCCGCCACCCCTTGCCGGCTCCGGATTTCGGAAGGCCCAGCGCGGTAAGGGCCGGAAGCGCTGCTGCGGCGGCCCTGACCAACGTCTTGCGTTTCAAAGGCGCCTCCTAAGTCCGTTCTATTCTTTTAGGTATGATCACCCTCGAGCCGGCTTAATTGCGGGCGTCTCCGCTGGAGTCTGTCCGCCCTTTGCCTTCCCCCAGCGCTTTCGGAGATTGTCAAAAGTGACATAGATGACCGGCGTCACATAGAGAGTGACCAGCTGGGAGAACAGCAGCCCGCCGACGACGGCCAGCCCCAGCGGGCGCCGCGATTCGGCGCCGGCCCCGAAGCCGATGGCGATGGGCAGCGTCCCGAACAGGGCGGCCAAGGTCGTCATCATGATGGGCCGGAACCGGATGAGGCAGGCCTCGAAAATTGCGTCTTCGGCGTTCTTCCCCTCGCCGCGCTCGGCGGCCAAAGCAAAGTCCACCATCATGATGCCGTTTTTCTTCACCAGCCCGACCAGCATGATGACGCCGACAAAGGCGTAGATGCTTAGCTCCGTCCGGAAGAGGAAGAGCGTCACGAGGGCGCCGAACCCGGCGAACGGCAGGGCTGAGAGGATGGTCAGCGGATGGACGAAGCTCTCGTAGAGGATGCCCAGGATCATATAGATCACGACGATCGTCATCAGCAGGAGGAAGCCGAGGCCGCTCATCGAGGACTGGAAGGCCTGGGCCGAGCCCTGAAAATTCGTGCTGACCGAGGTCGGCAATATCTCCCTGCCCAACCGCGTGATTTGGTCCACCGCGGGGCCGAGCGAGACGCCCGGCCTGAGATTGAAGGAGACCGTGACCGAGGGGATCTGTCCGGAATGGTTGACCGTCAGCGGTCCCACGGTCGGGACGAGCCGGGCCACCGACTCGAGGGGCACGAGCCCGCCCGACGAAGACAGAATATAGAGTTTAGAGAGTTGGGAAGGGTCCATTTGATACTGAGGCTCGAGCTCCATGATCACGAAATACTGGTTCGTGGCGGCGTAGATCGTCGAAACCTGGCGGGAGCCGTAGCTATAATAGAGGGCGTCCTCGATCTGGAAAGGCGTGATGCCCTTGGCCAGGGCCTTGTCCCGGTTGATCTCGACCGTGACCTCGGGATTCTGAAGCTGCATGTCGGTCGTCACATCTTGGAGGATAGGCATGGCGCGCATCCTGCTTTCGAGCTGGGCCGCGCTGCTGTAAAGTGTATCGACCTCGGGACATTGGAGTGTGAACTGGTAGAGACTCTTGGTGAAACGGCCGCCGACCGTGATGGGCGGCGGATTCAGAATAAAGGTGTTGATTCCGGTAAGGCCGAAGAGCTTGGACCGAAGGCTCGCGACGACCGCATCCGCCTTGAGCGGCCGCTGACCGCGCGGCTTCAGGCGGATGAACATCCGGCCCGAATTGCTGGCCCCGATGCCGCCGATGGCCGAGACAAAGGATTCGACGTTGGGGTCCTCTTGGACCACCTTGGCCGCCGCCAGCTGGTGGTCGATCATCGACTGGAATGAGATGCCCTGAGCGGCTTCGGTCACGCCCATCAGGAGGCCGGAGTCCTCGCTCGGGATGAAGCCTTTCGGGATCTTCATAAAGAGGACGACCGTCAGGACGAGGACGACCCCGGAGAAGGCCAACGTCGCTCGCCGGCGCTTGATCACCCAGGCCAGGGTGACCCTGTAGAAATTGAGCATGGCCTGGATGGTCCTCTCGGCCAGACGGTAGAGAGCCCCGTGCTTTTCGTGGCCGGGCGCACGGAGAACGCGGCTGCACATGGCCGGCGTCAGGGTCAGGGAGACAAAGCCGGAGATCAGGACGGCCGCGGCGATGGTAATGGCGAATTCGTGGAATAGCCGCCCCAGGATCCCGCCCATGAAAAGGATCGGGATGAAAACCGCGGCCAGCGACAGGGTCATGGAAACAATCGTGAAGCCGATCTCCTTGGAGCCCTTGAGCGTCGCCTCGAAGGCCGACTCGCCCATTTCCTGATGGCGGACGACATTTTCGAGCATGATGATGGCATCATCGACCAGGAAACCGATCGACAGCGTCAGGGCCATCAGCGAAAGGTTATCGAGGCTGAAGCCGAGAACCTGCATCACGGCGAACGTCCCGACGATCGAGAACGGGAGGGCCAGGCTCGGGATCACCGTCGCCCGGACGTTCCGCAGGAAGAAGAAGATGACGAAGACAACTAGGACGAGGGCCAGCACGAGCGTAAACTTGACGTCGTTGACCGAGGACTGGATGGATTCGGACCGGTCAAAAAGGATCTGGAAGTCGATGGAGGCGGGAAGTTGAGAGCGGAAGATCGGCAACAGTTTCTTGACGGCGCCGGCCACGGCGACGGTGTTCGTCCCGGGCTGCCGCTGGATGGCCAGCAGGATCGTTCGCTGATGGGTATTATTTCTGTAGGCCCAGGCCGCCACCTTGTCGTTCTGGACGCTGTCGATGACCCGTCCCAGGTCCTTCAGCCGGACCGGAGACCCGTTCTTGTACATCACGATGAGCTCCCGGTAGGCGGCGGCGTTGTTGAGCTGACCGGTGGACTGGACCGTGAAGGCCCGATTGGGCCCGTAGAGGGTACCCGTCGGCAGGTTCACGTTGCCGGCCTGGACCGCCCGGCTGACCTGGTCGATCCCGATGCCCCGCGAGGCGAGGGCGTCGGGGTCGAGCTGGACTCGGACGGCATAGGTCTGCGAACCGTAGACGGCCACCTGGGCGACGCCGGAGACCATCGAGATACGTTGGGCCATCGTGGTTTGGGCATAATCGTCGAGCGTCGAAAGGGGCAAGGCTTCCGACGTGAGCATCATGAAGAGGATCGGCGTGTTGGCCGGGTTGACCTTCTGATAAACGGGCGGCGAGGGCATGTTCTGGGGCAGCTGGCGAGCGGCGAAGGCGATGGCCTCCTGGACGTCTTGGGCCGCTGCGTCCAGGTTCCGGCTTAAGGCGAACTGGAGCGTGATCTGGGTCATTCCGAGCTGGTTGGTCGAGGTCATAGAATCCAAGCCCTGGATCGTCGAAAACTGCTTCTCGAGCGGCGTCGCCACGGTGACCGCCATAGTCTCGGGGCTTGCCCCGGGCAGCCCGGCGGTCACCTGGATCGTCGGGAAATCGACGTTCGGCAGGTCGCTGACCGGCAGGAGTCTGTAGCCCAGGATGCCGAAGATGAGGATTGCCGACATCAACAGGGCCGTCATCACCGGCCGGCGGATAAAGACTTCCGAGAAGTTCATGGCGGCCTCCCCCTAACGACCCGCTTTAATTGCGACGCGAGTGCCCGGGGTGAGCCGGAGCTGGCCGTCGGTGACGACGCGTTCGCCGGGCTTAAGGCCGTCCGCAATGATAGAGTCTTCGCCGACCGTTCGGCCGACCTTGATCGGCCTCATCTCGGCCGTCAAGTCGTCCTTGACGATATAGACATACTGGCCGGCCTGGCCGGTTTGGATGGCCTGGGACGGGACGACCATGACGCCTTTATCCGTGGTCAGGGTCAAGCGAACGCTCACGAACTGCCCGGGCCAGAGGGCCTCGTCGCGGTTGTCGAAGGTCGCCTTGAGCGTGATCATCCCCGTGGACGAATCGATCGAGTTGTCGATGAAGGTCAGGACACCCGTGACGGGCGGCTGTCCGTTCGCGTCCGGGATGGCCATCGTCTTCAGCGGCTCCTTGGCCATGAACTCCTTGATCCGGGGGAGGTATTGTTCGGAAACCGAAAACGTGGCATAGATGGGTGTCGTCTGGTAGATCACGACGACCGGGGCCGTGTCGTTGGCCTTGATGATGTTGCCCGCATTGACCATCAGGCTTCCGGTCCGGCCGTCGATCGGTGACATGATGGTCGTGTAGGCGAGCTGCAGACGGGCGTTGGCGACGCCGGCTTCGTCGGCTTGGATAGCCGCGGTGAGAACGTCCCGGTTGGCAACGAGCGTATCATACTGCTGCTTGGTCACGTAATCTTTTTCAACGAGGCTGGCGTAGCGGGCGGCCTCGGCCTGGGCATTCCGGAGGAGCGCCCGGTCCTTCTCGAGCAGGGATTCGGCCTGCTTCAGGGCGATCTCGTAGGGCGCCGGCTCGATCGTGAGCAGCCGGTCACCCTTCCGTACGACCTGGCCCTCCTTGAAATAGACGCTCTTAACCTCCCCCCCGACCTGAGCCTTCACGGAGACCGTCGATATCGCATCGACTCGGCCGACGGAGGCGATCTCGAGCGGCATGTCCTTTTGAAGGACCGGGACCACGGACACGGGACTTTCGGCGATGGCCCTCCCGGACGTATTGTTCCCCGAGGACGAGCAGGCCCCTGTCCAAAGGACTGCCGCGACCGCCGCGGCTGACGATGCCAGCCTGACGAACTTGAAAAGGGAAGTCTTCATGGCCTATGCTCTCCTTTCTCAGGACTCGACGGAAGGCCGGATTTGGCCGGCGCCGCAGGCGGCTCCAGAGCTCCGGTATCATGGGTGAACTGGACCAGGGCCAACAACCAGTCGGACTTGGCTTCAACAAGCTGAACCCGGCCATTTTGGAGGACGGTCTGCGCGGCCAGAAGGTCTAGGATAGTCCCGACGCCCTCCTTGTAGCGGCCGAGAGCCACATCATAAGAGGCATTCGCGCTTTCGAGGAGATCCCGGGCGGTCCGGATTTTCTGCTCCGCTGTCTTGAGGCCGTAATAGCTTACCCAGACCTGGAGCTCGATCCCCCGGCCGAGCTCGGCCATCCGGTCTCGGGCCGCTTCGGCCTGGGCCTTGGCCGCCAGCACCTGGTATTCCTGGAGGCCGAAAAGGAAAGGCAGGTTGACCGAAACGGAGATCGCATAGAAGGGGTTCGAGACTGAATTGTCCTTGTAGTAGATGCGGCCGATATTGCCGCTCAGCGAGAAAGCCGGGAACAACGTCGCCCGGGCTTGCCGAATGCCGGCCTCGGCCACGAGCACCAAGGCGCGTGAGGCCGCAATGTCGGGACGCCTGACCTCGGCGTCTTTAATGCAGAGGTCGACCTGCTTGGCCACCGCGTCAAAGGGGATATCCTCAGGAAGCCCTTCTGCAATGTCGAAGGCCGTGTTGGCCGGAAGCCCCATTGAGTTGGCTAGGGCACCGTGGAGTGTCTGGATGAGCCCGCGCGTCGTCACAATTTGGAGCACGATCGTCGAGAGGGCGGTCTTGGCCTGGAGGACATCAGCGATGGTGGCTAGGCCGGCCAGGTGACGGGCGTCCGCAGCCTCGTAGTTGGCCTGGGCTCCCTTTAGGTTCGTCTCCTGGGCTTCGAGCAGGGCCCGCGCGGCAATGTACTGGTAGTAGGTGCTTTCGATCTGGAGGATGACGTTTTGAAGGACAGCATTCTGGGTCCAGTTGGCCGCCTCAAGGGTCCGTCGCGCTGACTCGATGCCGGCCTCACGTCCCCCGAAATCGAAAAGCAGGAGGCTCAAGCTGGCCGTGGGAGTCAAGGTCATCTGGTCGACGATGAACCGGCCGCCGGCGAAGGCCATCTTCTGCTTGGTGGCGGGGAGAGTCGCGTTGATCTCGGGAAGATAGGCCCCCTGGGAAATGCTCACCGCGGCCGAGGCGGCACGCGCGGCGTTCCAGGCCGCCCGCGTCTGAGGATTATTGTCCAGGCCCACGTCGACAACATCGCTCAGCGTCCAGGCCTTCCCCGGCGCCTGGAGATCGACGGGGATCGCGGGGGACGGAAGGGGCGCCGGCGGCTTTTCCTCTTTCGAGGGCGGCGTCCAGGAGTGGGCGGGAGAATCCGCAGTCCTTTTGGTGATGCCGCCCATCGTCACGCAGGCCGCGAGCATCGACAGGATAATGGCCGCCGCTGCGCCGCGGAGGAATGGACGGGGACGGCTTCTCGAATGTTCACCATGTCGGCCGGAAAACGACGGGGTCCGGGGCTCAGGAAGCGCAGTCATTTTGAACCTCCCTTCCGGAAAAACGATATAAAGATCCATTCAATTCTATCACTTCTCTTTCGGGCTCACTCGCCGCTAGCGAGCGCTTATAATTTGCCCATTATGGCAGGTTGCCAGGGATAATTCAACGATTCACCTGGCATCCTGTCACCTCTCGGCCATAAGAGTATTGATGTTACCCAGCGGTACGTGCATTCGGCCGACGAAAGTCGTCAACCTGCTGTAGAACGGCTGGTCGGGAGTGAACTTGCCCCCTGAATTTTATTTAGGTTTATCATAAATGTCCTTCTTAACTACAGCCAGCCTCTTCTCTTCCACCTTGACGGCTTTGATATGGCCCCAGTTCATTGCCATGTAGATCACGGGATGGCGAAAGTTCCCCAAAAGCCGCCTAAGAATTGACCATGCACGGTAGAACTTCTTCCTTGATCTTATTTTTCCGACCATCAATTCATAAGGCGACATGTTTTTCGGTTGATAGACCACGGTGCTGTGGTCGTAGTATTTCCAGTCGTCGGTCAGCAACCGGCCCTCCCCCTTCATTTTCTGGAAAGTCTTTGTCCCCGGGTACGGCGTAAGAACATTAAAGGAAACAGTGTGGACCTTGTTCTCTATAAGGAATTTTACAGTATCATCAAAGACTTCTTTTGTGTCTTCGTCAAAACCGAAGATCATTGAGGCATGGACAAATATTCCGCTTTTACGCATTTTTTTCAGGGCATTTTCCAATCCTTGAAGTGAGTTGAACGACTTCCGCAAGGAGCTCATCTGGGCTTCCTTGACGCTCTCGAGTCCGACAAACAGGCCTTTGCAGCCGCTTCCGGCGGCCAGCTTCAGAAGCTCATCGTCCTTGACAAGGAGGGAAATGGAAGACTGTCCAACCCACGAAATCTTGAGGGGTTTTAAAGCGGCGAAGAGCTCCTTGGCATAGCTGGGATGCCCGATAATATTGTCGTCAAGGAACATGAAGTTTTTTCTGCCCGACTCTTTGATATCCCTCACGATATTATCGACAGGGATATGGCGGATCTCTTTACCGAAAAGATCCGTGACGCAGCAAAAATCACAATGATAGGGACAACCACGGGAAGTCACGATAGGCACCAGAGCGAAAAGGCTGCGTTTGGTGATTTTGCTGAAATCTTTGGGCACATATCTCGAAAGGTCGGGCCGTGGATTATGATATATTTTCTTTAAATGGCCGTTTTTATAATCTTCGAGCAATTCGGCCCAAACACCTTCGGCTTCGCCGATCACGACGGAATCGCCATAGGGCAATGCCTCATCGGGAAGCAGCGTCGGATGCACACCACCCAGAACAACCGTTTTTCCTCTATTCTTGAACTCCTGGGCAAGCCAATAGGCGCGGGATGCATTGGAGGTCATGAAACTGATTCCGACAATATCGCAGTCATGCTCGAGATTGATGTCTTCAGCTTCTTCATCGACCGTAACAACCTGGTGCTCTTTGGGAGTCAGGCCCTGGAGGATGATCAATGCCAGCTGCGGCATCATCATTTGCTTGTTGGTCTTCTCGTTCGGGTCAACCGATGGGGATACGAGCAAAATCTTCATCTGTTTTCTCTATTATATTCTTATCGGGCGCTACACGGCTTCTCCCCGTGTGGCACCTATTTACATCCAAATATGAAACTAATGCAAACAAAGGCGTTACATCCTCTTAAATCGGATTGGAGGGCGCACCGCAGGCTTTCAGTTGTCCGGTTCTCCGCGACAGGATCATCACGCCCGCGAGGATGGCTGTCACGGCTCCGATTTTCAATCCGACAATCTCCGGCACGAGGCCGCCCCACTCGTTAAAGATGATAACCCCGCCGAGCACTCCGCCCACTAAGCCCGTGACTTGGGCCAGCGTGGCGACGACCACAGCCTTCCCTTTTTGTAACCCAAATTGCATTGTCACCATATTTCCCATGTTGCCGATGGCCAACAGGAGGATGAAGATCCACCACATGAAAGTCGTTGCGGCGATGAATAGGCTCTGCCCTTCGTTGAATCCACTCATAAACGCCTTGCTGTAAATCTGTCCAATGGCCAGGAGGAACCCCGCGGCAAGGCCGAAGGCAATATCCCCGTGGGCATACCCTTTTGTCCGGCTATACACGATAGCCACGACGACGCTGACAATGAGGAGGAGGGTATAAAACACCGCCCGGGGCTTATTGAAGTAAGCGATCATCTCCGTGAAGGTGATCTTCCCCGCCCGCTTTTGCGCCGTGAGGCCTAAAACGACCACACCGGTAATGATCGCCGCGATCCCTATTAGCTCCATGCGTTTAACCGGTTCCTTGAGGTAAAAGTAGGAAAGCACGACTAGGATGGCCAAATTCACTCCCATCAGCGAACTGAACAGCGACAGAGGCAAGAGGGGTATGGCGAGCAGGGCGATATACCACTGCGCCGTTGTAAGGATGACCCCCATCAGCCATGTTTTATTGGACAGGAAATTCTTGATATTCTGTTTGCCCGTTTGGGATTCGATTTTAGGGAGAACCGCAGCCGCTTTTTTCTGTAGCACTGTGCCAATGCTGAACATCGCGCCGGCCAAAATTCCGATGAATAAGCCGAGCGGCAAATTTACCATAAAAATACACCCGGGCGGGAGGACGCAAAATATATCTTAGCCCACCGCGCCGGCCACCGTACGTTTCGCGTTAATGTTTCAGACATCGCTGCCCCGCACTCGGGATACCTCTTCCTGCCCCGGCACCGTCGCCTAAAAATACGGCGGCAATCCGAATAAATCGGCAATTGTAACAAAGCAGATTCCTTGTTTTTTCATCCCCCTGATGAACCCGGGGAGAATGCTTAATGTCCTTGTCCTATCAGGCTCCGGTTGCCTACTCAAACCGTCATGCAATACGACGATATGGCCCGGCCGCACCTTGGAAAGCCTTTTGCCGATCCATGCCGCCGTATGCCACCCGAAATAATCACCGGGCATGCAGGACCAAGACGCAACATAATAACCCGCGCTGCTTATCGCCTTGATAACGTACCGGTTGATCAATCCTTTCGGGGCGCGATAAAACCTGGGCGCAATGCCCATGACGGATCGAAACGTCTGTTCAGCTTTTTCTATCTCTTTTTTGCAGACCGATGGGACCAATGAACGAAACGCAACATGCCTATCGGAGTGATTCGCGATTTGATGTCCTCCATTGAAAACTCGTCTCGCCAAATCCGGATGCCGCCTGACTCGCTCGCCAATCATAAAAAAGGTCGCGCGGACGGCTTGTTCTTTAAGGAGGTCCAGGACGTCCGGAGTGGATGTAAAACAAGGGCCGTCATCAAAAGTCAAGGCGATGGCGTCTTTCGATGCCGGGTTTTCATGAAACAACCTTGGCCGATCGACGAAATTCATTTGCCGCCCTTCTCAACCGGCGCCAGCTTGCCTTTTCGCACGATAAAGTCGGTTCCCCTCCAGGTGACGCGACGATGCCACTGACCGATCAACCACAGGACGGGAAGGATGAAATCTATCGGCAGTATCATCCAGGAGTGCAAAGCGACTTTTGGATCCTTTATATATCTCGAATGCACATAAAGCGGCGTTAATGTTCGAAACACAACCGTGCCCGCAAGGACAGCGATATGAAACCGGTCAGCCGGTACAAACAGCCAAAAGATGAAACTTAGAAATGCAGTATTAGTCAATAATATGAAATTATAATCAACTGGAGAAGCCACTTTGATTGCCACCAGCCACCTCATTATCTGCTTAATATGATTGACGAATGGCATACGTCCTTCATACATAGCGATGAGATATGGAGCGAGCTTCGCCCTGTAGCCGTGCCGGCCGACGAGTTTACCCAATTCTTGGTCGGTCGTGAGTTTGTCAGCAATCGGCTTGAACCCGCCTATTTTCTCAAAGACCTCCCTTCGTATCGCCATTGCCGCGCCTACAGTTATCGGAATAAACCTGCACCACAGAGCATTATAAAGCGGCACAGAGCTGTTGTAAGTAATGCACTTGGCCAGCGACCAAAAACCCTGAGATCCTCTGAACACTGCAAATCCCGAAGATATACCCACTCGTTCATCCTCAAGCGGCACAATCAAGCGCCGGATAAAATCAGGGGTCGCGCGCGTATCGGAATCGCTAAATATGACAATTTCGCCTGTTGAAGCCTTGTAGCCGTTACTAAAATTGCTGATCTGGGGATTATATCCAATGGCTGACGGGTCAACCACGAGTTTCATGTTGGTTTTGCCGGACTGACTCATAAAATAATTGATCAGCGGGATGACAGGATCATCCGGACTTGCCACGGCAAAAATTATTTCAAACTTCGGATAATCAATATCGCAAAACGATTCCAGGTTTTCAATGAGATGGGCATCGATACCCTTGAGCGCTTTGATGATTGAAACCGCGGGATATCGTTTGAGTGGCGACGCCGTCCGACTTTTCCTAAAGAAGAAATGCAGGTTGAAAATCTCAACGATTGTCATGATCACCGATGCAACAATGAGGATGATCAAGGCAGCTTGTATTATGGCCATTAATCAACTCCCGCACACGGCTACCAAGTAACCCCTATTTTGTAAAGAGTCGGTGAAAATCAACGAGAGATGAAATTCTTTTTTCCGTGGCGTGATGGATGGCCGTTCCAGGCATTGAATCTCCCCTTCCGACAGCCGAGCGACGATAAAAAAAGGCAGGTCCGAAAACCTGCCTTGAACAGAACCCGAGAATTCGATGTGTCTACTTGATGACTTTTACGGAAACCGCTTCGTAAACGCCTTCGGCTGTCGTCTTGTACTTGACGTTGACCTCGTTGCCCTTGACGATCTTATCCAGACCGATCGTCTCGCCCTTGGCGTTGTACAAAGTGGTCGTGGCGACGACCAGGAAGCTCATCTTGGTGTTAGTTTTGTTGACCACCACGATCTCGGACTTCGTGCCCATGGCGGGATCGGCCATGGTCACGGAATCGACCGTCCCGATGAAGATCGTGCGGACGGGCTTCTTAGCCGGGGCCTGAGTTCCCTGGGCCAGGCTGAAAGAGATCAGCCCGAGGACCATAAGGGCTCCCAAGAGAATGGACAATGACTTTTTCATGTGATTTAACTCCTTTCACACCCAAGTATAGAGAAAGGAGGGTTAGAAGACTGTTAAAGGAACATTAAGTTCCTCTAATATTTTCTTGGAACAGACGGGTCCCCGGAAACCGCGGAGAACCTGGCCGGGGGCCGGATGGGCAGGAACATATCGAAACAGGTCCCCCCGCCAGCGGCTATCGAAACCTCTATCCGGCCCCCATGAGCTTCGGCGATGGCCTTAGCGATGGACAGGCCCAGGCCGAAACCCTTTTCCCGGCCGTGCCCCTGGCCCCGGAAGAACCGGCCGAAGATGCGCGGCAGGTCTTTTTCCGGGATCCCCGGCCCCGTGTCGCGGACCGTGATCTTGACCCACTCCACTTCCCGGACGACCTCCACCTCGACCTCGCCGCCCGGCGGCGTGTATTTGATGGCGTTGTCCAGGACATTGAGAAAAAGCTGCCGGAGCCTGACGGAGTCCCCCCAGACATTCGTTCCGTCCTTCGACTCAAAACGGACGGATATGCCTTTCGGCTCGGCCAGGACCCGAATGTCCTCGACGCATTGGGCCACCAGCTCTCCAGCCTCCAGGTCCTCCTTGTCCAGAGCGGCGACGCCCTTTTCCAGTCTGGCCAGGACGAGGAGGTCCTCGACGATCCTGATGATCCGGTCGATCTCCTCCAGGCTGCTCTCCAGGACCGATTCGTACTCCCGGGCCGAACGCATCCTCTTCAGCGTCACCTCCAGCTCTCCCTTGAGAACGGCCAGCGGCGTCTTGAGCTCGTGGGTCAGGTCTTCGATGAAGAGCCGCTGCGACGTGAAGGCCTGTTCGAGTCTGGCCAGCATGTCGTTGAAGGTGTCGGCCAGTCTTCGGACCTCGTCCTTCGACTCCGGGAGAGTGAGCCTCAAACGCAGGTTCTCTCCCGTGATCGCGTGGATGGTCTCGATCATGCGATTGATGGGCCGCAGGGTCACCCTGGCCATGATGGAGCCGACGACCCCGCTCAGGACGACCGCGATTGGGAAGAGGATGAAGACGATGAGCCTGAAGTCCCTGAGCAGGAAATCCAGGGACGTAAGGGGGCCCAGGACCCGGACGATATAGGCAACCCTTTGATTTTCGACAACGGGGATGGTCAAGGCCCTCAGGGAGACCGGGTTCCCCGAGGCCGGGGCGGCCGGAAAGTCGTCGAACCGCTTCCCACCCAGGAGGACAGAGCGGAAGACGTCGGGAGGGAGGCTGTCCATTTCCGGCACGGTCTTGGACGAAGCGATCTGACCTCCCTTGACATCGAAGATCTGGACGATAATGCCCAGAAGTTCCGGGTCATCGGTCCTGTCCATGACCCAGCGTTGGGCGATCTTGACGAAGTTGGCGTTGCCGATCTTGCTGAGAGACCTGGCCATAATCCCGCCCCCGGCCACTTCCAGCTTCTCCGCTTCCCAATACGTGTTCACGGAATCCGCGACACCCTGGGCCCGGGATTTCAGTAATTTGTCGATGTCGTCGTTCAGCATTCGTTCGAGGTCGCGGAAGAGGACGAAACTGAACAGGGTGAGGGACAGGAGGAGGATCGCCATGTAAAGGGCGATGATCCGGACGCGGACGGACCTCAAGACACGCATCTTAGCCCTTGATCACGTAGCCGCGGCCCCGGACAGTTCGGATGAGCTTGTCGGGAAAGGCCCGGTCGATCTTGTTGCGGAGGTAGCTCATATAAACGTCGATGACGTTGGTGAAGGTGTCGAAGTTAACGTCCCAGACATGTTCGGCGATCATGGTCCTGGTGACTACAGTCCCGACGTTCCGTATCAGGTACTCGAGGAGAGCGAACTCCCTGGCCGTCAGCTCGATCTCCCGTCCGGCGCGGAGGACCTTGTGGGTCAGGAGGTCCATCGTGAGGTCGGCCACCTGGAGCTTTGTCGGCGAGCCCGCTTCTCTCTTCCGGAGCAGGGCCCGAACCCTGGCCAGAAGCTCTTCGAAGGCGAAAGGCTTGGTGAGGTAATCGTCCGCCCCAGCGTTGAGGCCCTGGACCTTGTCCCTGACCTTGTCCCTGGCGGTCAGGACGAGGATCCGCGCTTCGTTGCCCTCGGCCCGCAGCTTGCGGCAGAGGTTGAGCCCGTCCAGGCCGGGGAGCATGAGGTCGAGGATGATCACGTCGCAGTCCTGGGTGGAGGCCAGGAAATAGCCCTGCTCTCCGTCGGCAGCCACATCCACAGCGTAACCTTCTTCCTTGAGCCCCCGTTTGAGAAACGCGGCGATCTTGCCTTCGTCCTCGATGATCAGTATCCGCATCATTAACCTCGAACCTCGCCTCTTGTCCTCCTCTCATTCTGGAATATCCTCCCGCCGGCGTCAAGACGGATCTTGCCTTGACCTGATCAAGATATTGTGGGGAGCAGCTCAAGGCCCCAGAACCTATCGCCTCACCCAGACCTTTTTCTCAACATAACGGGATCGATTTAAGGAGGGCAGGTCACCGTCGCGGCACGTCCCGCACTTACCTGCCTTTGCGTATGGCGGTCCACTCATATCTCTCCCCCACCCCGGCTGCCACCATGCCAACGGCCGTGTCGGCCATTTTATCCCCTTGGATGTTGCCCTTATAAGAAAGCATGAAGTTGCCTCTAGGGAAGGCCGGATATATCTGGGCGATCTCGCCCGTTTCGGAGTCGGTCCTGAAGGCGGAGACATTGTAGGGACCAGAATTCGTCACACAGGCGAGCTAACCCGTGGGGTCAACCGACATTATGGAGGGCTAGGACCCCGTGGGAAAAGGCGGGCCGGCGATTTCCGTCAGCGCGCCCGGGCAACGAGCCTGCCTGAGGAACGCGGGGCATCGCCCCGATCAGACCGGTTCGGATCTGTACGAGGACGGCTTGCCGCGTTCGCCGATCTGCTGGCGCCACATGGCGTAATAGAGTCCTTTTTGCCCAAGCAGCTGTTCGTGGCTTCCCGATTCGACGATCTTCCCCTGTTCCAGCACGTAGATCACATCGGCGTGCATTATGGTCGAGAGCCGGTGGGCGATCAAGATGGTGATTTGTTCCCGGCTGGTCGAGATCTGCCTGATAGTCCGCGTGATATCCTCCTCGGTCAGCGAGTCGAGCGCCGACGTGGCCTCGTCGAAGATCAGTAGCCGGGGTTGTCGAAGCAACGCCCTGGCGATGGAAAGGCGCTGCTTTTCGCCGCCGGAGAGCTTGATGCCGTTCTCACCGATGATCGTATCGATCCCTGCGGCAGCACGGGAGAGAAACAAGGTCGCCTGGGCTTTACGCAAGGCCTCCAGGATCTCCTCGTCGGTGGCGTCCGATCTCACGAATTGCATGTTTTCCTTGATGCTGCCGGCATACAGCTGGGTTTCCTGCGTGACAAAACCGATCTGCCTGCGCAAGGGGTTGTAACGGATGTTCGTGGACGAGGCCCTGTTGAAAAAAATGGACCCGCTGACCGGGCTATAGAGCCCCACGAGCAATTTCACCAGGGTGGACTTCCCCGATCCCGAAGGGCCGACGATGGCGATGGTTTCTCCGGACCGGACATCGAACGAGATGCCATCAACGGCGTTGAACGACGCGGTCCTGTGCCGGAAGACCACGTTCTCGAAGCGGATCCTTTCCAGCGGGCCGATCTCATCGGGATTTTCGGGGCGGCGCTCGATGGGCTTTTTCATGAGCGTGTCGAAGCTATGGATGGACGCGTCCACTTCCCGGTATTGCAGGATGATATTCCCCATGTCCTGCAGAGGCCCGAAAATGGCGGTGGAGATGAACTGCATGGCGATCAGCTGGCCGGTCGTCAGAACGTGGCGGAAAATGAGCCACAGCAGGATGAACAGGATGGATTGTTTGAGCAGGTTAAGCGCGGTCCCCTGCAGGAACGTGAGCGAGCGGACCTTCCGGGCCTTCGTCATCTCAAGATCGTATATGCCGCGCGTCTGGCCACCGAGACGTTTGATCTCCTGGAAGGTCAGGCCCAGACATTTGACCAGCTCGATGTTCCGCAGGGACTCGGTGATGACCCCCGACAGTCGATAGGTTTCCCGGTTGATGGACCGCTGGACGGTCTTGATCTTTTTCGAGAGCAGGCCCGTGAGAAAGCCCAGCACGCCGATGCCAATGAGGAAAACGGGGATCAGCAGCCAGCTTTTCGTGATGCTGTACCAGATCAGGAAGCCGATACCGATGATCGAGGAAAACAGCACGTTGATCAGGGAATCCACGAAACGCTCGGTATCGGTCTTCACCTTCTGCATGACGGAGACGGTTTCGCCGCTGCGGCTTTCTTCGAATTCCTGGAAGGAGAGCCGCAAGGTCTGTTTCAGGCCGTCGTTAAAGACGTTCATCCCGAAGCGGGCCACGGCCATGCGCGAAAGATATTCCTGCAGCGCCCTGAACAGCCTGGCCAGCAAGGCGATGGCGATGGCCAGGGCAAGCCAGGAAAGCACGCCGTGGACGAGTTCGTTCTCCGGGCGGTCGCCGCGGCCTGTGGCGTAGCCATCGATGATCTTTCCGAAAATGATGGGGTCGATCAGGCTGAGTAATTGCGCCAGCAGCGCCGACAACAAGGAGACAATGATCAGCCCTTTATGGGGTTTCAGATATTTCCAGAGGATTCTCATGGCGGACGCTTGGACTGTCGGACCTCTCCTGCCGATCACCCCATCGGTTTGCCCTAGGTCCCGAAGACCGGGTGGCGGGCGGCCGGGAGGTTGACGATTTTGTTTAAGCATACTGAAATGAAGCATTATTATCAAGCCAATTAGGCTATAGTCCAGAAGACGGTTCTGCGCGAGCATCAGAGCGTGCCTGAGAGGATTCGAACCTCCGATTCTAACGTATTCCACTTAGGACCCGGTTTTTCTCGTCGTTGCGCGAGCGAGGGTGGATATTGTAGTATGCATCCCAGATAATTAATCCTCCCGAAGGAGTTATGCATGAAGCGTGCTGTTCTCGTCATCCTGTGCGTCATCGCCGTGCCGGTGTTCGCCGTGTCCGCAACCACGAAGATCTCTGTTGCAAAGTCGTCATCCGCGGCTGTCACGACGCTCGGCGCGCCGCCGTTGTACCCGGGCTCGGTCCGCGACCTCGCCGTCGAGTCCGAAACGCTTACCTATCTCTTCGCGAACGGCCACGAGCTCGGCACCTCGCGCACTGTCATCTCGACTGCGGCCATCGTGTACGTCACGGGCGACGCCCCCGAGAGCGTCTTCGCGTTCTATACAAAGAAGCTCGGCGCAGTTCCCGGCGACCAAGTCGACAAGTCCAAGCCGCGCAGCTGGTCGCAGGCCACCGGCCTGAAACCGGGCGACACGAAGCAGCCTGCCGCGTGGATCAACACCCACCAGTACGCGACCGCCGCAAAGAAGGCGATGCTCGCGAAGAGCGGCCGGCCGAAACTGGCCACGGGCGAATGGCTCGAGCACTCGACGATCGACTGGGCGGTGGTCGAGGAGGATGGTACGCAGACCGAGTACTTTCTGTATGTGTGGGACAAGTCGTTCAATGACGAAGGGACGGCGTACAAACAGAAGAGCGTCATCTGCGTGGAGACCAACCATTTCAAGGCCTACGTCGACCCTGAGGCCGGCAAGGCAGCGGCAGAAAAGGCGAAAGCGGAGAAGGCGGCCGCGACGATGGATATCGGTGTGCCGATCTTCCCGGGCTCGGTATACATGAAGGATATCTCGTCCGCCAAGCAGTACATCTTCGACTCGGAAGAGGACGCCGCGAAGGCTGCCGACTTCTACCGTGGACAGGAGGGTTTCAAGAAGATGATGGAAATGCCCGGCGTGTACATATTCAAGGGACCGTCATGCATGGTCCAGGTCCAGTCGGCGCCGGTGCCGGGCGTCGAGACGCGCATCGTTATCATGAAGCAGTAGCATACATCAGCTCCGATGCGTATGCGTACGGGATCTCATCCCTTAAAAATGGACCTAATATGGGGAGCACCTCAAATGCTTGAAAATCTCACTTCAGAGGTGGTACATTGACCGGGGGCAAGGCACACCAACCTCTCGCTGTTTTAGGAGGTCCCTTGAGTACCAGTGACATGATTCAAAGGCTCGGCAACGCAACCGAGCCATCCGAGGTCTGTAAGCTATTCAAAGAAATAGCCGCTACACATAACCCTGAATATCTCCCGGCGCTGATCACCAAGATCAAGAGCACGGCTGCAGACCCCTCGTTCAACTCGGGATGGCTAGAATCCATGCTGGGCGAGTTGGGGAGGCTTGGATCCCGAGATGCCGTTGATTTCCTCATCGCAACCTTAGAATGGCGAATGCCTGGTGCCGTACGCGGCGCGGTCTACGCCTTGGAACTCCTTGGAGACAAGCGGGCCGAAGAGCCTCTCCTCAAGGCCTTCAGCACGTGTCTGCCATTCCCAGATGCTCCGATTGTTGACTTCCTCGGCACCGATACTAAGGCCTTCTGTGAAGCGCTCCTTTCACTGGGAAGTCAGGCTGTAACCAAGGTCATGATTGCCAACTTGGACGCCGTCTTAAGCCGTCAGATGCCGACCAGTCAGCAACTGCACGACTCAACGATGACTGCCGAGGCCCTTGCCAAATGCCTCGGACAAACAGGCGACAAGAGTGCGGTCGACATACTGCTTCGAACCCTCGGCAACTGGTTCCCCGGAACCGTTCATATCAAGACCGTATGGTCTCTCAAAAAACTTGGCGTGGCCGGCTCCCTGAGAGAGACCATCCTTCAGACGTTCTCGAAGATGCTCTCGTCATCGCCCTGGGCCGGGGACCAGAAAAAGCGTGAAGAAGAATTGAAAACGATTCTCTGGATCCTTGACCGGTGAGCACCCCGCCTAAATCAACCTACACATTGGGTGAGAAAGCATGCGGTTAGAGATGATTGTTTCTTTAAATAATCTATAGAGACACTTCATAGACATGACACACATATCCTGATTCCCCAAATGGACCGGCAAGGGGATCTCGGGTGTTGCCGGTTTTTTATTCAGGTCGATTATGAAGGGGATTTCAAGAATCGAACCGGAATGTACAGACCAATCCCCGTGTCACAAATACGTCACAAAAAATGCTTAAGCCCGCTTAATCTGGTTTAATGGCGCGTAAAGGAAAATCGGCAATATCAGGGGGAAACATGGCGTGCCTGAGAGGATTCGAACCTCCGACCTTTGGATCCGGAGTCCACATCTCTACCCTCCCGGACATATGGGGAAAACCCGATTTCCAGGGGGAATTGTTTTGTTTTCCTTTACGCACCATTAGTCAGAATTAGGCGGGTTTACGCATCTTTTGTGACACGGCTGTGACACGGCGGAAAGGTTTCTTTGGGTTCCGGGGAGCTGGGCTGCCCCGATTTGGGTTCGGTGGTTATTTCAACTCCGGCAGGTTATATTTCTGCAGAAACTCCTTGAAGCGCGGGTCGCCGCGTAAGGGGAAGAACTGCGGGTCGATCCTGACCCAGGGTATCCAGGCGTGGGCGGGTTCATAGGCCAGCCACTTGAACGCTTCATCGCGATCCCCCAGGGCCGAATACAGAGTGGCCAAGGCCCAAGCGTTGAATGAATTCGGGGCTTTCTCCAATTCGGCCACGATCTTAAGGGCCTCGTCCTTCCGGCCGGCCAGGGCATACGACTGCCCCAAAACATATTTCCAGGAAGGATCGAGGGCCGCCGCCTTCTCGTGGGCCTCGATGGCCTCCTTGTACTTGCCCCGCCATTGATAGGCCCACCCTACGGCCACCCAGGCCATAGCGAATTTGTCGTTCTGCTTAAGGCACTTGCGGGCTTCCTTGAGCCCCTTGTCGTATTGCCCCTTATAAAAATACAGCACGCCCAGCCAAGCCGTGTGCCAAGGCGTCATCGGGTCGAGCTCAGCGGCCAAGGTGTGTTCCTTGATGGACTCGTCCAGGCGCCCCATGAGGACCAGATACCAGGCATAATGATAATGGTTCCAGGGCAGGCTGGGATTGAGCTCCATGGCCCGCTTGAAGTTCTGTTCCGCGCCCTTCCAGTCCCGTTCGTAATAGGTCTTGACGTCGGCGAGAATGGCATAGCCCTCGGCCATGCTCTCGTCCAGCTTTAGGGCCCTTTCCGCCGCCGCCCGGGCCTGCTGCCAGGCGTCCGGCGGCGAGGCCGGGCCGTGCCCGAGGGAAACATAAGCATAGCCCAAGCCCGCGTAAGCCCAGGGATTGGCCGGGTCTTTCGCGATGGCCTGCCGGAAGTAGTCGAGGCCCTTATTAATATCGTCGTCGGTGGTCCCGAAGTTCAGCAAATAGCATCCCCTGAGATAGGCCTTGTAGGTCTCGGGATCAATTTGGCCGGCGCTCATGAAGTGCGTCTCTTGCTGGGGAGTCAGCCCGACGTTGATTTTCTGGCTAATGGCCCGGGCGATGTCGCTGTACATGACCAGTGTATCCGAGATGGTCCGGGTGTAGGACCCCTCCCAGAGGCTCTGCTCCTCGGGCCGCGCCTTGACCAGACGGACCCGGAGGCCCACGTTATTGCCGGCCTGCTGGACCGTTCCCTCGACGATCGCGTCGACGTTGAGCTCCCGGGCGATCTCCGAAAGCGCCTTCTTCGCGCCCTTGTATTGCATGGTCGAAGTGAAGGAGATCACCCTCAACGCCCCGATCCGGCCCAGGTGTGTGATCATCTCGTCCGCGATCTCGTCGACGAAATAATCCTGGCCGGAGTCCCCGGTCAAATTCGTGAAGGGTAGTACAGCGAGGGAATGGATCCGCGGCTTGAAAAGGGAGAGCGCGCCAAAAATGGCCAAGGCCACGAGGCCCGCGACCGCAGCATATGGAAGAATCTTCCTCCACCAGATTTCTCGTTTCTTCTTAGGCGCCGCCGCAGCCTCGATCGGCAGTCCTTTCTCGATCCTGTCAAGGTCCGCGAGGACCTCTTTCGCAGTCTGGTACCTCCTCCCGGGATCTTTCTCCATGCACTTCAGGATCAGCCGGCCCATGTCCTCGGTGAGTTGCGGGTTCAGCTTCCTCGGGTCGTGCGGGGCCTGGGTTTTGTGCTTGATGGCGACGCTCAGGGCCGTGTCCCCCCGGAAAGGCACATTTCCCGTGACCATCTCGTAGAGGATCGTGCCGAGCGAGTAGATGTCGGACCGCTGGTCGGCCTTCTCCCCCTCGGCCTGCTCGGGCGAGATGTAATCGGGAGTGCCAATCATCATCCCCGTCTGGGTCATGCCGGGGGCTTCGATGGAACGGGCGATGCCGAAGTCCATGACCTTGGCGGTGCCCTTCTCGTCCATCATGATGTTCTGCGGCTTCAGGTCGCGGTGGATGACCCCCAGGGCGTGGGCCTCGGCCAACCCCTCGCAGACCTGTTTCGCCGTATCCAACGCCGCTTTCTCGGTGAACTTCCCCCGCTCCCGGATCAGGCTCTTCAGGTCCTGGCCCTTGACGTACTCCATCGTGATGAAGAGGATCTTCTCGCCTTCGTTGAGGTCGTACATCTTGCAAACGTTGCGGTGGGCGATCCTGCGGGCAAACTTGAGCTCGTTCATGAAGCGTTCGACCGTTTCCCTTTGTGCAGCGATCTCCGGCTTCAGGACCTTCAGGGCCATCTCCTCATCCAGCTTTTTGTCCCGGACCCGGTAAACGACACCCATGCCGCCCTTGCCCAACTCCTCCAAGACCTCGTACCTCTCCGCAAAGACGATGCCGGGGATCGGCCGACGCGTCGGCGTTTCGAGGGTCTTGGTGGCCGAGGACAGGGCTCCAAGCGGCCCTCCGCATGTTCCGCAAAAATTAGTGGAATCAGGGTTTTCGGACCGGCACTTCGGGCATTCCATCTTCCGCTTTCCCCTTCATGGACTGCCCCTAAATAGCCATAAACCGGGGCGGGAGTCAAGGGGCTGGTCTCGTCCACTACATTAGTGACGCGGAGGGCTGAGGATGAGTATTCAGCCAGCCCTGATAGTATTCGGCCGGCGTCAGATAATCAAGCGACTGATGGGGCCGGATATGGTTATAGA
>JAPKZD010000010.1 GCA_026393975.1 Candidatus Aminicenantota bacterium
GACTGGGGAAGTGAGCGCAGCTATATCCGGGAGGACAAGGCCCTTGGTTCCTTGGATAGGCTCCATGAGCTGATGGCTCAAGCGGCTAACTGAAGAGGGTTACGATGGCCCCGAAGTTGCGAACGTTAGTTGACACAACCCGGCCGGCGGGGGATGCGGAATTCGTGCGGAAGCTTGAGGAGATCGTGGGGCGAAGGCTGGGTGCGATGCCGAGAGGAAGGCCAAGGAAGGTTGAGATCCGGCAGCAATAAAATGAACTTCGTCCCCAAGGCTATCCCTCGGATAATTCGCTTGGGGCTTTTTGAGTTCTTGGCTATGGCCGGCCGATGAAGAATGACGGAATGAAGCTTTCCGGTTCGTTCCGCGACCCGAGCGGGTTCCTTTTCGTCCGGGACGGGGTCCTTTACCGTCAGGTCAACGCCCCCTATCGCCCGCACTACGACCGCCTTATGGAGAGCGGTCTCTACGCGGCCCTGACCGAAGCCGGGCTCCTCGTCCGCCACGAGGAGGTCGACATTCCCCCGGCCGACCCCGCCGCCTCTCCCTACAAGACGATCCGGCCGGAGCGCATCGCCTTTATCTCCTATCCCTACGAGTGGTGCTTCGGCCAGCTCAAGGCGGCGGCGCTCGCCACTTTGAAGATTCAGAAAAAGGCCGCGGAATTCGGGATGGCCCTCAAGGACGCCAGTGCCTACAACATGCAGTTCGTCGATGGAAAGCCCGTCCTCATCGATACGCTGTCCTTCGAGCGGATTAACGGCTGGGCGCCCTGGATCGCCTACCGCCAATTCTGCCAGCATTTTCTGGCGCCCCTGCTCCTCGTCGCGCGCAAGGATTTCCGCTTGGCCCAGCTGTCGCGCCTCTTCATCGACGGCGTGCCGCTTGACCTGGCCAGCGCGCTTCTTCCCCGGTCGACGCGGTTCCGCCCCGGCATCGCGACGCACATCCACGCCCACGCCTGGAGCCAGAGGCACTACGCGAAAAAGCAGGTTCAGGTCCGGAAGCGGCCGATCACCCGCGCCGGCTATCTGGGGCTCATCGACAGCCTGGAAACCCTGGTACGCAAAACGGAATTCCGCCTGGCGAAGACGGAATGGGGCGCCTACTACGAGGAAACCAATTATTCCGACAGCGCCTTCGCGTGCAAGAAAACGCTTATCGAGGGCTTCCTGGACGAGATCAAGCCGCGGACCGTCTGGGGCTTGGGTGCCAACACGGGCGTATTCAGCCGTCTCGCCAGCTGCCGCGGTATCCCGACCATTGCGTTTGACATCGATTTTGTCGCGGTCGAGCTGAACTACCGGGAAATGCGAGCGAAAAAGGAGGCAAACCTCCTGCCCCTGGTCCTCGACCTGACGAATCCGAGCCCGGCGCTCGGCTGGGCGCACGAGGAACGGGCTTCCCTTATCGGCCGCGGCCCGGCGGATACGGTCTTCGCCCTGGCCCTGATCCACCACCTGGCCATTTCCAACAACCTGCCTTTCGACAAGATCGCCGCGTTCTTCGCGACCGTCTGCCGGTCCCTCATCATCGAATTCGTCCCGAAGAGCGATTCCCAGGTCCAGAAACTCCTGGCGACCCGGGAGGATATTTTCCCAGATTATACGCCCGCCGGCTTCGAAGCGGCCTTCGGCCGCCGGTTCCGGATCCGGAAAATCGAAAAGATCGCCGACTCCGAGCGATTCCTCTACCTTATGGACGTCCCCGATGCCTCCGCGCGCTGAAAAGAAGAGCCGATGAACAACTCATCAAAGCGCATTTTTTTAAAACCTTTTTATTTATGCATCCTCACCTTCATGTTAATGGGAACGAACCTTTACGCTTATCTTGATGCCGGCACGGGCAGTTATGTAATTCAGGTCATAATCGCGTTCGTTCTTGGCGCTGGCTTTTGGGCTAAGTCGATCATTCGGCGCATCATCCGTAAGAAAAAAGATAGGATGCACGACGATTCATAAATTACCCAGTAGAGTCTTGTCTCCGGACCCTTCTCGAAGCCAAGGGAAATTCATGAACTTTTCAAGTTCGAAGTCTTTTTTAATTCCGCTGGCTTTTATTCTATTCCTAATTACCGACTATATCAGACGCACTCTTTATTATCCTTCGATCAAAGAGCTCCTGGTGACATCAGGTCTTCTGATCGCCATATCGCTAATTGCTTACTTTGCCTTACGGCAATTAATCAAGAATTCCGATACTTCAATAACAATTACGACAATCGGATTATTTCTGCTTTTCTGTTACACCCCAATATTTAGTTTTCTTGGGGAATGCGCAAGAAGGGTCGCAGGGGGCGGGTTTGTCAGGCATCGTTTTATAATGCCACTAACTATAGTTTTGGCCACATGCCTCTCATTATGGGCGCTTAGGAATAAAAAGCATTCGAAAGTCATAAACGCCTATTTCAGCCTGCTTTTTGCGGCTTTGCTTATTTACAATATTTTTGCAATATTCGGAGTGGACCGCAAGTCAAAGCAAGGGGAAGCTGTTCAAGCCCGAGTGGAGAATACCGGCAGTGTGGCCTCTGTTGAGCGCATAACCCTAGGCTATAAGCCCGATATCTACTTTATTCTATTGGATTCTTACTGCAGCCCGGCCTCGCTACGAAAATATTGGCATGTCGACAATTCGCGTTTCGAAGATCATCTTAAAGAACTTGGTTTTTTTATCGCCGAAGATTCTATATCTGCTTATGACTCCACCATATATTCGCTATCGTCCACATTGAATATGTCCTCTTATGACGATCAGATATCAGGAACAGATGCGTTCGGATTAATCGAAAAAAACTCTTTCACAAAGAAACTTATCGAAAACGGCTACAAATTCATTAATCTCTCTATATTCGATATATGGGGGAACCGGAAGTATTATGATAGTTCCTATTTCAACGAAGCCGCGAATTTAGCGGAACGCATTTTAATGGATTCTTTGATAGGCGTAGTAAAGGCACAATTCATCGACGTTGAAAAAGCGTTGAATGCTCAACAACTTATTGTCAAAGAGTTAATGGACTTACCGGGACGTAGAAAAATGACACAAAGGCCCATTTTTGCCTACGCCCATTTAATGATCACCCATCCCCCGGCATTCCTTGACCGGGAGGGAAAAAGAAGAACCTTCGGTTTACTTTCTGCAGCTGGGTATAAACAACAAATTGAATATGCAGGAAAGGTAATCAGCTCAGTTATCGATAGAATATTGACATCTTCTTCTAGGCCTCCAATAGTCATTTTGCAGGGTGACCATGGGTCAAGAATAGGAAAAAAAGAATGGAGGCAGAAGGAACAATTCTCTGTGTTAAACGCTATATATTTACCGAAAAACGATTACGCACTTTTCAGTGAAAACATAAGCCCTCCGGCAACACTGAAGTTAGTAGCGGCTCAATACCTGAATGAAGAGACCCCCATCCGGTAACGCCAGTTCAATGGCTGATTCAACAGAAGACGCCACTATTTTGGTCGAGCGGGTCGAAGACTATCCTTGGACGAGCGCCCGATGCCACGTGAAAGGGGAGCCGGACCCGGTGCTTAGCGTCGGGAGTGATACGGGTCGGGCGTTGAACAGGATGGCAGGCGTCCCTATGTTCCGGGCAATCCCCGCTTGGCGTTCATATCTCGCTGCCGGCGGGGGATGCGGAATTCGTGCTGAAGCTTGAGGGGATTGTGGGGAGGCGGCTGGGCGCTCTGCCGAGAGGAAGGCCGAGGAAATCAACTTAGGCTCTTGAAATCAATCTAGATTCTTAAAAAGAGAATACAAATGAAGAAAGCACTAATTACCGGTATCTCGGGCCAGGATGGTTCTTATCTTGTAGAGTTCCTGCTTTCAAAAGGCTGCGAAGTGCATGGCGTCGTCCGGAGGTCCAGCTCGTTTAACCGGAGCCGGATAGACCATCTCTACGCAAATCCCCATTTTCCTGATGCCCGGCTTTTTCTACTCTAGGTGGATACTTGAGAATCCTCTTCGTCGTTGGTGCCCGGCCAAATTTCATGAAGATAGCGCCAATCATGCGTGAAATGGCCAAGTATCATAGCGAGTTTGAGCAGATACTAGTGCATACCGGTCAACATTACGACGCTAACATGTCGCAGTTATTTTTCGATGAGTTGGACTTGCCTAGGCCAGATCTAAACCTGGAGGTCGGTTCGGGCAGCCACGCGTGGCAGACGGCTCAGGTGATGTTAGGTTTCGAACCAGTATTATTGAATTATAGACCAGACTGGGTATTAGTGCCAGGGGACGTAAATTCTACCCTTGCATGCACGCTAGTAGCCAGCAAACTTGGCTTTAACTTGGCCCACGTGGAGGCTGGCCTGCGCTCCTTCGATCGTACAATGCCTGAAGAGATCAACCGCCTACTTACGGACCAGCTTGCCGACCTGCTTTTCACTCCTTCACGTGATGCCGACGAGAACCTGCTACGCGAAGGTATCCCTCTAAAGAAAATCCATTTCGTTGGCAACTTGATGATTGACACCCTGGTCCGGCTGTTGCCCATGGCGGAAGTACGGTGGCCGGTAATGCGGGCGCGCTTCGGGCTGGACCACTACCTTCTTGTGACGCTGCACCGCCCCTCCAATGTGGATGATCCCAATATGCTGGCCGAGATCATGGTTGCGCTGGCGGAAATCAGCCGCCAAGTCCGGGTGATATTCCCGATGCACCCACGCACTCGGAGCCGGATCGTCAGCTTGGACCTGTCGTTGCCCACAGACAACCTATTGCTGATCGAACCATTAGGCTACATGGATTTTCTAGCCTTGGAAACGCACGCCTCTCTGGTACTGACCGATTCGGGTGGTGTGCAAGAGGAGACAACCTATCTTGGTGTGCCCTGCCTAACGGTTCGGCCCAATACCGAGCGCCCGGTGACGATCATGAGTGGTACGAATCGGTTGGTAGCAGGTAAGAGGGGGACGCTAGTACGCAGTGTATTAGAACGCTTGAACGAGGGTGCCCGACAGGCAGCAGCCAATATACATCGTCCAGAATTCTGGGATGGAAAAGCATCGAATCGTCTTATGCGCATATTATTCAAGACAACTTAGGTTCTTGAAATCAATCTAGATTCTTAAAAAGAGAGTACAAATGAAAAAAGCCTTAATTACTGGTATCACGGGCCAGGATGGTTCTTATCTTGCAGAGTTCCTGCTTTCAAAAGGCTACGAGGTACATGGAATCGTCCGGCGGTCCAGCTCATTCAACCGGAGTCGGATAGATCATCTCTGCGCAGATCCCCACATCAACAGCGTGCGCTTTTTTCTTCACTACGGAGATCTAAGCGATTCCACAAACCTGATCAAGCTCCTCTACCGCCTGCATCCCGACGAAATCTATCATCTCGGTGCGCAAAGCCATGTCCGCGTCAGCTTCGATATCCCGGAATATACCGCCGATATCAACGCCGTCGGGACCGTACGCATCCTTGAGGCCTTGCGTGAAACGGGCATCCCGTGCAAATTTTATCAGGCGTCGAGCTCTGAGATGTTTGGAAAAGCCGCTGAAATTCCCCAAACTGAACTAACCCCTTTTTATCCGCGCAGTGCTTACGCGGCGTCCAAGGTTTTTGCCCACTGGATGACGGTCAATTACCGGGAAGCCTACGGACTCTTTGCCTGCAACGGCATTCTTTTCAATCACGAATCGCCCCGCCGCGGCGAGACGTTTGTGACCCGGAAAATCACTCGAGCTGTCGCCCGCATCGAAGCCTCCTCGGCAATCTTGAAGCCAAGCGCGATTGGGGATACGCCCCGGAGTACGTCGAAGCCATGTGGCAGATGCTGCAGCTGGACAAGCCCGACGACTTTGTAATCGCGACGGGTCAGACCCATAGTGTCCAGGAATTCCTCGAGGAGGCCTTCGCTTACGCGGGGCTGGATTGGAAAGCGTATGTTGACGTGGATCCATGGTATCTCCGGCCAACGGAGGTGGATATATTGCAGGGGGACTCTTCAAAAGCCCGCAATAAGTTCGGTTGGCGGCCCAAAACCGATTTCAAGGGGCTCATCCACATGATGGTCGATGCCGATCGAAAAATCCTGGCTCTTCAGCTCCAAGGGAAATCCGAGGAAATATTTCGCGGTCTCTAGATGAGCGATTTCTTCAAAGATAAATGCGTTGTCATCACGGGTGGCGCGGGTTTTTTAGGTCGATATGTGGTTCGCAAGCTTGAAGGGCGGGGTTGTGCGCGGATCTTCGTCTCCAAAATCGAAGAGTACGACCTGTATGAGCACTCTTCGATCATCCGTATGTATGAGGAATCAAGGTCCGATATCGTTATCCACCTTGCCGCCGTCGTCGGCGGCATCGGCGCCAATCCGGGCAAATTCTTTTATGATAACGTCGTCATGGGGATCCATCTTATGAGTATGCCCGACGCTTCGGTGTGAAGAAATTCGTCTGCTTCGGAACTATCTGCGCCTACCCGGAATTCACACAGGTTCTCTTCAAGGGAGAAGATCTTTGGAACGGATATCCCGAAGAAACCAATGCCCCCTACAAAATGGACAAACGTATTTTGCGAATCTTTAGTGGAGTAATTGGATGAAACAAGTATTGATCCATCGCGGCCAGGTGAGAGTGAACGACGTCCCTGCGCCATTGGTTGAGCCGGGCCGCGTGCTTGTCGAAATTGCCTACTCGCTCATCAGCACGGGGACCGAGCTGACTAGTATTCAGAGTTCGGGGCAGCCCTTGATCAAGCAAGCCTTGGAACAGCCGGAAAGAATTAAGAAGCTTTGGGATCATTTACGAAAACAAGGGATAAAGAAGACAATCGCCGAAGTGCGAGGGCAATTAGGGCAACCCACTCCGACGGGCTATTCTTGTTCCGGAATTGTAATCCAGGTAGGCGAAGGTGTAACCGAGTTCCAGCCGGGCGAACGAGTAGCCTGCGCCGGATCGGGGTTCGCTAATCATGCCGAAATCGTTCTGGTCCCGCGCAACCTGGTGGTGAAGGTTCCAGAGGGCTGCGACCTGAAGGAAGCTGCTTCGGTGACTATGGGCAGCATAGCAATGCAAGGCGTGCGCCGAGCCGACCCCCGTCTGGGCGAGAGTGTGGCTGTCATCGGGTTGGGACTACTGGGACAGATTACGGTGCAACTCCTCAAAGCCGCCGGCTGCCGAGTTATCGGACTTGACCTGGACGGGAGGCGAGCGGCATTATCAACCCAGTTAGGAGCCGATAGAGCTTTCGACTCGAGTGAGTTGGATGTCAGCAATGAAATTCGCCACCTGACCGGCGATCATGGCGTGGATGCGACCATCATCACGGCGGCCTCACAGAGCGATTCCATCGTTCAACAGGCTATAGAGATCACCCGCAAGAAAGGGCGCGTGGTCGTCGTCGGCGCGGTGGGCCTGGGGCTGAAGCGCTCGCCCTTCTATGAGAAAGAGATTGATTTTTTGATCTCTTGCTCCTACGGGCCAGGCCGCTATGATCCGCGTTATGAGGGAAAGGGCCTGGACTATCCCCACGCTTACGTACGCTGGACTGAAAACCGCAATATGCAGGAATACCTGCACTTGATTGCTGACGGTAAAGTGAAGCTCGGCTTAATTATAGAGCGCGAGTATCCACTTGCGGAAGCACAACAGGCGTATGAAGAGTTACATACAGCAGTTGAAAAACCACTGGGAGCGCTTATCTGCTATCCTTTTGATGGGGCACGGTCTCAAAGCGACAAGTTGGATACCAAGGTAATGCTCAAGACTAGACCCATGAGTGGCAAAATCAACGTTGCGGTGATTGGCGCCGGTGGTTTTGCTAAAAGTATACACCTACCCAATCTGCAAAAGCTCTCTGATCTATACCACCTGCGCGCTGTGGTGGATATCATAGGCAGCAATGCGAAAGCCACAGCAGAACAGTTTGAGGCGGATTACGCGACGACGAATTACGGGGATGTCCTGGCAGACAATAGCGTGGATATGGTCATGATTACCACGCGCCACAATACGCACGCACCGATTACGATAGCGGCAGCGCAGGCCGGTAAAGCAGTCTTCGTGGAAAAGCCGATGGCTCTAAACCAGGTGGAGTTGGATACACTAGTGGGTATATTGAAGGAAACGCATGTACCCTTTATGGTGGGCTTTAACCGACGCTTCTCTCCGGCGGCACGGCGGGCCAGGGAGATTATCGGGGAGCGGCAGAATCCCCTGATGATCCTCTACCGCATGAACGCGGGATACCTGCCGCCAGATCATTGGACACAGACCGAGGAGGGTGGGGGAAGAATTAT
Source organism: Candidatus Aminicenantota bacterium (assembly GCA_026393975.1). Taxonomy (GTDB): domain Bacteria; phylum Acidobacteriota; class Aminicenantia; order Aminicenantales; family Saccharicenantaceae; genus RBG-16-66-30. The sequence goes on from JAPKZD010000010.1 coordinate 8,247, forward strand.
CGGTGAGGGGTGCCATATCTTTGATTTCTTCCAATTCTTGATCGGCGTGCCGGTTATGGAGGTGAGCGCCACTGCTATTGCCTCGCAAACCGAGCATATCCTGTCCGGGGACAACGTGTCGGTAACGCTTCGCTACACGGACGGCTCGGTGGCAACGCTGTTTTATACGGCGCTGGGGTCTTCTGATCTGGCCAAGGAGTATATAGAACTCTTTGCCGACGGCAAGACGTTGGTGTTGAATGACTATCGGTCCTTGCGGGTGCATGGTGCAAAGGTGAAAGGGTGGACAGCTTCTGTGCAAGATAAGGGGCATTTGGGGGAATTGCGGGCATTTGCGGCATATTTGCGTGAACCTGCTAAGCCGCCCATTGCGCTGAATGACCTGATTGAGACATCAAAAATAAGTTTCGTTGTTTTCGGAGGGGGAAATGGGCGCAATCAATGTGCTTCGGTCATTGATTCCCAAAAAAATGCGCCCGCCCTTAAAAACAAATGAATCCACGCCTTTCCACCCGCGTAGTCTCTACGGCGCCGCCAAAGTTTACGCCTACTGGATGGTCCGAAACCACCGCGAGGGCTATGGCCTGTTTGCCTGCAACGGAATTCTCTTCAACCACGAGTCCCCCCGCCGCAGGGAAGCGTTCGTCACGCACAAGATTACCTACGGCTTGGCGAGCATCCTCGCCGGCTTGGAAAAGAAGCTCTATTTCGGGAACCTCGAAGCCAAAAGGGATTGGGGTTATGCGCCTGATTATGTCGATGCCATGTAGCTCATGCTTCAACAAGAGAAGCCCGATGATTATTTGATGGGCACCGGTGAGCCCCATTCCGTCAGGGAATTCATGGAGGCGGCGTTTCCTTACATGAACTTGGATTGGCAGGATTACGTGGAGATTGACTACGCTTATTTCCGCCCGACTGAATTCGTAGCGCTGAAGGCGGATTCCTCCAAGGCGAAGCGCGAGTTGGGCTGGGCGCCGAAGGTTTCCTTCAAGGATCTCGTTAAAATCATGTTGGATGCCGACCTGGAAGCCGCCGGTCTTTCTTCTCCCGGCGAAGGCAGAAAAATCATCAGCGATAAAGGATTGGCCTGGAACGAACATCGCTGAATGTCGGTTTAAGCAGGCCCCAAAAAATCGGTCTGTAACTGTTACATAAAGGGGATAGTCAATATGTCAAAAAATCCCAACCTGGAAACCGTCGTTGACGGGCTTGAGCCGATCGCCCTGATTATTCGACGTGACTTCGAAGAGCCCGGAATCCACTTTTTCACTCCAGACAATTTCTCGCAACAAGTCGCACTCATGAGGCATGACAAGGGAAAAAAAATTGCGCCTCACGTCCACAATCTCGTCGTTCGTCAGGTTCTTTACACTCAAGAGGTCCTTTTCATCCGCAGCGGCCTGATCAGGGTTGATCTTTACTCCTCGGCTCGTCATTTTCTTTGTTCCAAAACCCTCCAATCGGGAGACTTGATCCTACTTTGCGGGGGCGGGCATTCGTTCGAAATGCTGGAAGACACGTCCATGATCGAAGTCAAACAAGGCCCTTACGCGGGAGAAGGCGACAAAGCGCGTTTCGAAGAAGACAAGGTATGCCCATAATCCCCGTCAACGAACCGCTTATCGGTGAGCGCGAGATCGAATATGTGTCGGAGTGCCTCCGCACCGGCTGGATCTCCTCCGCCGGCCGTTTCATCGAAGAATTCGAGCTGAAATGGGCCGCCTACTGCGGCATGAAATACGGCATCGCCATGAGCAGCGGCACCACGGCCCTTCAGGCGGCCGTCGGCTGCCTCGGCCTCCGGCCGGGCGACAAGGTCATCATGCCGACCTTCACGATCATCTCCTGCGCCCAGGCGATCATCTACAACGGCGGCATTCCTGTCCTTGTGGACAGCGACCCCCGCACCTGGTGCATGGACGTGGCCCAGGTCCGCGCCAAAGTCGAAGCGGAGATGAAGAAGGGCGACGGCAAGCTCAAGGCCATCATGCCCGTCCATATCTACGGCCATCCCGTGGACATGGACCCGATCCTGGAACTCGCCAGAGAGTACAACCTCAAGATCATCGAAGACGCCGCCGAGGTCCACGGTGCCGAATATCTTTCGGGCCGCAACTCCGCAACCCCCCGATGGAAACGCTGCGGCGGCCTGGGCCACATCAGCGTCTTCAGCTTTTACGCCAACAAGCTCATCACGACTGGCGAAGGCGGCATGGTCCTCACCGATGACCCCGCCTATGCCGAGAAGGCAAGAAGCCTGCGTAATCTCTGCTTCCTCCCGCATCGCCGCTTCTATCACACCGAGCTCGGCTATAACTTCCGCCTCACCAACCTGCAGGCGGCCGTCGGTCTTGCCCAAGTGGAGCGCATGGAGGAGATCATTGCCAGGAAGCGCTGGATGGGGCAGGCGTACACAGAGCGACTGTGTGATCTCTCTCAGATTATCTTACCTGTAGAAGAAGCCTGGGCCAAAAACGTATACTGGATGTACGGCTTAGTACTAACAGATGATCTCCAATATGATGCCACAGAGTTAGCGCAACGATTAAGAGCAGAAAGCATTGATACTCGACCTTTTTTTATCGGAATGCACGAACAGCCTGTGCTTCGGCAACGAGATCTATTTGCTGGCGAACAATATCCCGTTGCAGAACGTATCGCCCGGCGGGGATTGTATCTTCCTTCCGGCCTTGCACTTACTGAAGCGCAAGTAGAGACAGTCTGCCAGGCTATGCACAAAGTTTTGGAGGGGTCCCCATGACAGTCTTTGGCGAAACATACGCCAATCAATATGACGAACTAGTGCGAGATAAAGATTATCGAGGCGAGTGCGACTTGATTGAAGATGTATTTCGTCTCTATGGCCATGGAGAGATTCACACATTAGTGGATTTTGGCTGTGGGACTGGAAATCACTCCATTCCTCTTGCCCAACGGGGCTACCAAGTGACTGGGGTAGATCTATCATCCGAGATGTTGTGTGTGGCTCGTAAAAAGTCCTCCGAGGTAGGTGCCAGCGTGAACTGGATTGAAGGGGATGTCCGTAATGTCCAAGTTGGAGGCCCCTTCGACGCTGGACTATTTATGTACGCTGTGTTCGGCTACTTGTTACTAAATGAAGACGTGATGGCCGCACTCAGCAATGCCCGATGCCATATCCGGTCTGGAGGACTTTTGACTTTCGATATTTGGTATGGGCCAGCTGTTCTAACGATCAAACCCTCTGATCGCGTCAAGATTGTTCCGGTCACAGACGGCAAGGTGATTCGGATAGTTACCTCCCGATTGGACACCCGCCATCATTCATGTCAAGTACATTACCACTTGTGGCAACTAACTGGCGACCACGTAGAAGCCGAGAGCGAAGAATTGCATACGGTACGATACTTTTTTCCATTGGAATTAGAGTTAATGTTGAGCCAATCTGGCTTTGCACTAGTCTCACTTACAGCTTTCCCATCGTTGGATCGTCCTGCTGACGAAACGACCTGGAACGTCTTGGGAGTTGCCCGTGCCGTATGACTGTCTCCGCCTGATCTGGTATGTGGCAGGTACGTTGACCATGGCAGGCGGTGGTGAGAGAGTAATCATGGAAGGCCTCCGGCAATTTGAGGCTAAAGGTCTGGAGGCCACTCTTCTGTTACATACGGCGATGCAAAATCAGGCTCCGCTATTTGATGGCACTTACTCGCCTAAAGTGTCTAGCGTGAGCAGCTATGAAGCTGGTGATTCGGGGAAGAGATCGCCTTTCTGGCTGAAAGCGACTCAGCGATTCCGTAAAGCTCAAAGCCTCGTCGCGGCAATATTGTCGCTAAATCCCGATATTATTATTGTTAATGATCCAGAATCATGCAGGGTATTGTGGCTTTCCAGTTTGCTTATGCTACGAAAGCCGCCCACCTTTGTGACATTTGTACACGGAAGCCCTTTCCAATTCGTTGATGACCTGACCAAGTACTCTCTGATTTTTCGACGCCACTTTGCTGATATCAGAAAGGGCGATTCTGTTTATCGGGAGGTGATTCCGACTGAACTGCCTCCTATTACGCTGCCCAAACGGATAAGCTTGGAGATTAACTGCTTCTTGAAATACCTAGCATTGCGACATAGCCGATACATATTTGTAATCTCTCAAAAAAACCGACGGGAGGTCGAGCTACTATATAACTACAGCAATGTTATCGTAATCTCAGCGGGTGGATTCTCCAGCTCTGATTTTACATATCAGCGCCGAAAAGACATGAAAGTAGCAGTTGGGATCAGAAAGCGGTATGTCATCTTATCGATTTGTCGGTTAGTCTCCAAGAAACGTGTAGACCTTTCAGTTCGTGCGTTTGCAGAATTGATCCGAAATGGCCAACGTGATGATTGTGTAATGGTGATAGCAGGCGCCGGACCTCATGAGTCAACACTGAGGTCTCTCGCCATCGAGCTACAAATTGAGAACAAAGTAGAATTCGTCGGTTATGTTCCAGAAGAGCAATTGAGAGATTGGTACTGCAGCTGTGACGTCTTCGTCAGTGCCGACAATGCAGATCATGATCTGTCAGTGTATATGGCTTTGGCTTTAGGCTGTAAAGTTGTAGTCTCTACCCAGTATGACATTCCAGAGTTCTTAGATAAAGTACGGCGCTTCATCTTCGTGGCCGAGCCTTCAATACAGGGCTTTGCGCAGACCATGGAGAAGGCAATTCGCATGACTCCTGTCCCACTGAATGCTGCTGATTTCGGTGAGTTGGACAATATGACATGGGAGCGATATTTTCAAACCATATTGTCTCTCGCAGAAAAACTTCTTTGTGCTAACAAAGTGACCAATTGACATTGATGTTTGTTCATCTTCGGCGATTATCAGCGCAAACATTAATTTACGGGTTGGGCGAGGTAGCAACGCGCCTGGCTGCGCTACTTCTACTTCCAGTCTATACTCGCATTCTAACTCCGGCGGATTATGGCAAACTCGCAATTGTCGCCCTGGTTACAACCGTCGTGGCGATCATCCTGAATTCCGGGCAGAGCTCGGCGTTTTTTCGGTTCTACTTTCAAAATGAAAGTCAAAATACTCGGCGTAAGCTCACCGGCACAGTGCTCATCTTTCTGCTTGTATCCGCTACTGCAATTTTATTGCCTTTAATATTGTTCTTTGGTCCTCTAGCAGCTCCACTTTTTAAGGATGTGACCCTCCTGCCGCTGATCAAGATTGCTTTGATCGGCACGTTCTTTGATGTCGGTTCAGTGATCCCTTTCGCCACTTTCCGGGCCGAACAACGCGCCGCACGATACGCTAAGTTGTCTGTCTTGCGTTTCTTTATCAATGTCACCCTGAACATCATTGCCGTCGTGGTGTTACGACAGGGTGTGATTGGCGTGATCTACGCCAACCTGCTCACCTCCATACTGTTTTTTATGGTCTGTCTGGGACTGACGTTGCGCACCATGGAATGGACAGTTGACTTAAGCTTATTGAAGCAACTCCTGCGCTTTGGTTTACCGATTGTTCCCGCCAATCTTGCCGGGTGGGCCTTGGCTCTGTCCGACCGGTTTTTTCTGCAAAGATATTCCGGTCTCGGTCAAGTGGGCATCTATGCAGTGGGCTATTCGATGGCAGGCATCTTGAGTATGTTAACAGGCTGGTTCAACACTGCGTATGCGCCGTACGTTTATTCTATTTCTAAGCAGTCGGATGCCAAGGTCGTTTATGCACGCGTGCTGACCTACGCGATTACCTTATTCACGCTGGTAGGGTTGGGCTTGGCTCTTTTTGCTCGCGAGGCCCTGGTTCTGTTGACTAGACCAGCCTATTATGGAGCAGCCAGAATCGTGCCCCTGATCGTGCTCGCGTATCTCTTCTTTGAAGTGAGTTATCTTATCTCGTTTGGACTTGACCTGACGGGTAAGACCGGGTACTATCCGTTCATCGTCGGCGCGGGCGCTGTTGTCAACTTGTTCCTTAACCTTGCCTTGATCCCGCCTTTTGGGATGATGGGCGCGGCTGTAGCTACCGTCCTATCCTATATGTTGCTGCCGATCATCGGGTACTTCATCGTCCGGCGGCTGTATCCGGTGCCCTACGAATGGAGACGATTGCTCAAGCTGGCGTTGGTTAGTGTAGGTGTCTATTTGGCAGGCGTCGTATTGAAAACAGGTAAACTCTGGATTGATCTGGGCATGGAAATCATGCTCGTCCTGACTTGGGGTCTGGCGCTATATGGTTGGCGATTCTTCACTCAAAGTGAGCTTGTGACAGCTCGGTCTACAACGAGCAAAGGCCTACATATTTGCCAAGTACGTCTACGGTGTGGCGTCTCTAAGGTACGGCGAGTAATTGGTAGGTGGTAGCCGTAAGGACATTGAGGGGGAGAAGACGATCGCCCATATCGCGAGCGAGTTCAGCGTCCATCCCAAACAAATTCGGCTGTGGCGAAACCATCTGATGAAGCAGCCGCCCGGGCTTTTTTCCAGTCGCTCGCCGCAACAGGAGAAGGTTCGGGAGAAGCTTTTCTAGAATATATTTTGGACAAGAGTGATTTGTTGTCAATAATTCAATGGACCAAGCTACACGTTACTTACAGCAATTGAAGTTGCCCCCCCGCGTGGTTTGCCGCAAACTACGGGGCAAGTTAGAGAACCGTCTAAAGCACGACTTGGGCCGACTGCGAGCACAATTATTTGGGATAGACCTCTCCGATGCGGCGTTCCTACGGGCATTGGATGATCGTTTCACCACGGCACAGGGATTTCTTGACCATCTGGCTGCCGGAGAAAGGCCCCGTTTCTTCCTGGAATCAAGCCGCCGCCATGAATTTGTGGAGGCTATCCGTAGCGTCTGCCCGGATGCCGCACCGCTTACCATCTTCGCCGCCGATCAGGTATGCGACCATGTCTTCGACCTACTGGGCTCCGGCCCCACGCATATGGGGGACAAAATAGATTGGCACGTGGATTTCAAGACTGGGCATCGTTTCAATCCGCGCCGGTACTACACCGACGTTCGTCCCGCCTCCTATCCCGGCGGCTACGACATCAAGGTGCCCTGGGAGCTGAGCCGCTGCCAGCACTTTGTCCGGTTGGGTCAAGCGTATTGGATTTTGGGAGACGAGAAATATGCGCTAGAGTTCGTGGCGCAAGTAGGGGATTGGATAGCCAGCAACCCTTGGCCTTGGGGCGTGAACTGGGCCTGCACCATGGACGTGGCTATTCGTGTGGTAAATTGGCTATGGGGATACCATTTCTTCCGGGACTCGCAGAGCTTATCGGATAAATTCCGGCTTGTCTTCTACAAGAGTATGCTGATCCACGGACGGCACATTTGGCGTAATCTAGAGAACAAAGGATCATTCACCAACAATCATTACCTGGCAGATTTGGTGGGGTTGATCTATCTGGGTATTCTCTGCCCGGAATTCAAGGAAGCTGCCGAGTGGCGTGAGTTTGGCTTGCGTGAACTCTGGCGAGAGATGCCCAAACAGGTCTATTCTGATGGGGTGACCTTTGAAGCCTCTGTCGCCTATCATCGGCTGACGACGGAACTGTTCCTTTCGCCGATTCTCCTTTGTCGGCTTAACAGTATCCCGGTGCCTGCTGAAGAGATGGCCCGACTTGGGAAAATGCTTGAATTCATCATGTACTATACCAAACCAGACGGTACGGTGCCGCTGCTTGGCGATGCCGATAACGGCTGTTTATGCCGGCTGGCAGCGTGGGCGGTGCCGGAAAGAGAGTGGCTTGACCATCGCTACTTGCTGGCAATCGGCGGCGTGCTCTTATGTAGAAACGATTTTGCGCAGGCGGCAGGGGATCAATGGCAGGAGGCGGTTTGGCTACTGGGTCAAGAGGCCAAAGACTTCCGAGAGGAAATCGAGCGCGAGGGTCTTTTGCCATTGCAGCTTGGCTCCCGCGATTTTGTTGATAGCGGTTTCTATGTGATTCGAGATAATGGATTATACGCGATCGTGGACGCGGGCTGGAATGGGCAAGGGGGGAACGGTGGGCATGCCCACAACGATACATTAAGCTTTGAGCTGTACCTTGATGGACAGACCTGGTTATTGGATCCAGGTACATACACGTATACTGCGGATTACGAAGCTCGCCACCGGTTTCGTTCTACAGCCATGCACAATATTTTGCAGGTGGATGACGAAGAACAAAATCAGTGTGTTGCTCGCAAGCCATTTGAAATGAGCGAGGACGCCCGTCCCGTAGTAAATCGGTGGGAGATCTCTGATAAATCCGTTGTTCTGGTGGCAGAACACAGGGGCTACTCCAGGTTGGCAAATCCAGTCGTTCATCGCAGAGAGTTCCAATTAAATAAAGCTACAAAGCGGCTAAGCATCATAGATTATATTTTTGGCACCGGTCGACACAATATCAAAGCTACATGGGTCCTTCCTAGAGAGATAGAGGCGTTGATCTATCCGTCTGAAGTGATACTGAAGAATAAGCAAGGTACATCTCTTGTGATAAGTTGGCATGATCATGCCGTCGTGCACATAGAGATGATTGATATATCTCCCAGCTATGGGTCACTTAAAAAAGCCAACTTACTTTCTCTGACAAAACCAATGTATGATTGCGGCAGTCCTGAACCATGGGTGATTGCGATACATGTTGAGTAGTGCCCTTAGATAGCCTGCGAATCACGATGAATGAACTTATCCTAATCTCTTATCACTTTCCGCCAGCCGGAGGAAATTCCGCACCCGCATCAATACGATTGGGTAAGTTTGCACAATATTTGCCAGAATTTGGATGGACTCCTCTAGTAGTGTCGGCCAGTCGGGGTAATTTTGATTTCCTAGATGATAGTCTAATGTTTGATCACAATACTGCAGTCAATCGAGTCCGTAATTACCTCGGCCGATTTAGGGGGCTTGACAGAATAATGTCATGGTTGCCAGCACCTGGTTTTCTATTGCCATGGACAATCAATGCGGGTTTAACGGCATCACATCTAGCTAAAAGGAAAAAAGTAAAACTGATTCTAGCGTCATCGCCGCCATCGGCAAGCTTTCTTGCCGGTTATTTTGCTCATAAGCTTACAGGGCTGCCTCTCGTGCTCGATTATCGGGATCAATGGACCCTTTCTCCATACCGTACTGGTCCGCGTTTCTACAGGATATGGGATAGATGGTTAGAAGCGCAAGTGTTGAAATATTCAAGGCTAGTAGTTGCCTCAAATACCGGTCGACTGGCCGAGCATAATGAATATTGGAAAATTAGTTCGCCAAAAGCAATAGTCATACCAAATGGTTTTGACCTAAAGGACTTCGAAGGCGTAAGGCCAGATCGAAGTGCAGGATATGACCTCAGGTCTGAGATAGTGATTCGCCATATGGGAGCTATCTATGGAGCGCGTGCTGCAACGACCCGTTCTTTGCTCAATGCTCTTAACGATTATTTGACAGTTCGTTCTGACGCTCCCACAATTAGAGTTCAATTCACCGGCAGCGTGCCGAATGTATTGTTGATGCCTCATTCTGCATATTCATCTAAGCTCATTCTCGAACGCCAGAGGCGAGCATCCTATAAAGAAGCCCTTGCTTTGGAACTGGGCGCCGATGTCCTCTTATTGCTTATTGGACGGCATGCTCAGTCAAATGCTGAGACTTCCAGTAAGGTCTTTGAATATATAGCAAGCGGTCGCCCTATTTTGGTGGCGGGAGAATCGCAACTTCTACGCAAGCTGACAACTGGGCTTGACCGCGTGTTTTTCATCGGTGAAAATCCAAGTCAAGAAGCAATTGCTGACTTCTTCCATTGGCTGAATAATCATGGAAAGGGTGATAATTGTGCTCAAGCTTGCTCGTGGTATGATAAATATCTAGGATGCTATAATCGACGGAACATCGCCCATAACCTTGCTTCGCATCTGGATGTTTTATAAATGCCTATCATTGATCTAGTGTAGTGCGTATAAAACTTATTCACATTTGGTGATCACTGAACGCCCTATGACACTAAATGATAATTCCAACTTTATGGAGGATTAATGAATAATTCTAGCAAATTAATCTTCATTCATCATACTGCCGAAGTTTCGTCTCTTGCCGAAATCGGAGAGGGTACGAAAATCTGGCATCATTGCCAGGTTCGTGAAAATGCAGTCATCGGTAGCAATTGTATTTTAAGCATGGGCGTCTACATTGATGCCGGAGTTCGAATAGGTAATAACGTCAAGGTTCAAAACGGCATCTCCATTTATCATGGAGTAATTCTTGAAGATGGCGTTTTTTGCGGCCCTCATTGTGTCTTTACCAATGATAAACAGCCTCGCGCAATCAACCCGGACGGAACGCTCAAGAGTGCGGATGATTGGAGCCTTAGCAGAACTTTAGTAAAGGCCGGTGCTTCAATAGGTGCGCATGCCACAATTGTCTGTGGTGTGACTATTGGTCGGTGGGCAATGGTCGGTGCTGGGTCAGTGATAACGCATGATGTCCCTGACCATGGGATGGTTTATAGTAATCCTGCGCGCTTGCATGGTTTTGTTTGTGCCTGCGGTGAGAAACTTATGGCAGGCCAAGAACAAAACAATATAATGCACGCTAGCTGCCCGAAATGTGGAAAAACCATAGAAATTCCAATTGAAACATGGAGGCAAGCTATATGATTCCCATTGCCAAGCCCCAAATTGGTGAAGAAGAGAAAAAGGCTGTTTTAGAGGTTCTTGATTCTGGTACTATCGCACAGGGCCCCTGTGTTAAGGCCTTCGAAGAAAAATTTGCAAGGATGTGTGGGGTCAAATATGCTATTGCCACAACCAGCGGTACCACAGCACTTCATGTCGCTCTTTTAGCCCATGGCATAGGTCCTGGCGATGAGGTGATTACTTCGCCATTTACTTTCATCGCTTCAGCCAACAGCGTCCTCTACACAGGAGCCAAGCCTGTTTTTGTAGATATTGATCCCTACACTTTCAATATAGATGCAAAAAAAATTGAAGCAGCAATTACAGAGCATACGATGGCTATTATGCCCGTTCACTTATTTGGGTTGCCCTGTGATATGGTGCCCCTTATAGAATTAGCTGAGAAATATAATCTTGTCATTATCGAAGATGCATGCCAAGCTCATGGAGCCGAATATAAAGACAAGCGCGTCGGCTCTTTCGGTACTGGAGCCTTCTCGTTTTATCCAACCAAAAACATCACTTCGGGCGAAGGTGGCATGATCACCACTAATGCTCCAATCATTGACGAGAAGTGCCGCGTCATCCGCCAGCATGGGATGCGCAAGCGTTATTATCACGACGAACTGGGCTACAACTTCCGCATGACCGATATTCAAGCTGCCATTGGAATAGAACAATTGAAGAAGCTTGAGCGCTTCAATGAGATTCGCCAGGCGAATGCCAAATTCTTGAGCACCCACCTCAAGGGTGTGGTCGTTCCGATGGTGCCTGAGGGCTGCAAACACGTGTATAACCTGTACACAGTGCGCGTCCCTAGCGGCAAGCGGGATGCCCTCCGCATCTACTTGCAGGAACGAGGCGTCGGTTCGGAAGTCTACTATCCGGTCCCGATCCATCGGCAGACATTCTACATGAAGGACCTTGGCTATAAACAAAGTTTCTATGAGACCGAACGGGCGGCACAGGAACTGCTTTCGTTGCCTGTCCACCCGGCTTTGAGTTCGGCCGATCTTGAGGCCATAGTCGCGACCATTAACGAGTTCATGGCGGGCTAATTTAAGTGATTTCCAAAGGATATAAGCAGATGATGTTAAAAGCTGCTGTTATCGGTGTAGGTTCCATGGGACAACACCATGCTCGAATTTATGCGGAATTGCCGGGCGTTGAATTGGTTGGCATTGCCGATACTGACGCGGCAATGTGTGAAAGGCTCGCTCATCGGTATCGGCTGCGGAGTTTTGCTGACTATCACGAATTGCTAGAAGAAACTCGACCAGATGCGGTATCGATTGCAGTGCCGACCAGCTTGCATTATAAAGTAGCGCTGGCAGCGATTGAGCGGGGCGTACACGTATTAATTGAGAAGCCCATCGCTAGAACGGTAGATGAGGCGGAGAGACTCATTATCGCTGCTGAGCAGGCGCGTGTACGGTTAGCAGTTGGCCACGTTGAGCGATTCAACCCAGTCGTAATAGAACTTAAGCGACGACTCGCGCAAGGTGAATTGGGCCGAATTCTTAATTTTCGCGCTTATCGGTTAGGACCTCTCCCAATGCAGATCGGAGATGTTGGAGTAGTCATTGACCTAGCTACCCATGATTTGGATTTGATGCGTTACTTGACTGGAAGTGAGATCACCCGTTTGTATGCCGAGGTGCAACACGTTTTGCATCTGTCCCTTGAAGACATGTTGACCGGTGTGCTGAAGTTTGCTAATGGCGCGACCGGTACTTTGGAGCTCAGTTGGTTGACGCCAACCAAGATTCGCGAATTGTACCTAACAGGTGAGCGTGGAATGTTTTTAGCTAGCCTTCTGTCCCAAGATCTTTTTTTCTTCGAAAATGGTCAATTTACTGATGAAGGCTGGCCCAATTTGCAGATTCTGCGTGGTGTAGGAGAGGGAAGCATGGTCCGCTTTCGAATTCAGAAGCAAGAGCCATTGCGGAAAGAACTCGAGGATTTTGTAGAAGCGGTGCGTCAGACACGTTCGCCAACCGTGAAGGGAGAAGATGGATTGATAGCGCTGAAACTTGCAGAAGATTTGATTCGCTCCAGTCGGGAGCATCGAGTGTTGATATACGGCGAGGAGTCCTGAACAACCATGAAGATTGTGTCTCTTGTTGGTACACGGCTCGAGTTCATACAAGCTTGGCCGGTCAGCCGGGCCTTACGACAGCGCTACACCGAGGTGCTAATCCACACTGGGCAACACTATGACTATGAGATGTCCAATGTCTTTTTTGATGAGCTTGAGTTGCCCGAACCAAATTACTCTCTAGGTGTGGGATCCGGATCAAGTGCTGTACAGACCGCGCAGATTCTTTTGCATATCGAAAAGGTTCTGATACATGAACAGCCGAATTACGTGATTGTGCGGGGCGATACGAACTCGACACTAGCCGGTGCGTTAGCGGCAGCCCAATTGAGAATTCCCATTGTCCACATTGAAGCTGGTATGCGAAATATTAGCCGCACAATGCCCGAGGAGGTCAACCGTATCATCGTTGAAAATACTTCCGGAAGCGCCTCCAAAAGATGCTTACGCCCTTGGCGGACTTGATTTGGGTGAACGCGATTCCCCGAAGCGATCTGGGCGATCGTCTTCTCTGTCTTGAGTGCTTCCAGAGCCACTTTTCCTTGCAGGCCGCGTCCTAGGTCTTCCTCATACTCGAATGCATACCATACCTCCTTTTGAAAAATGGCGGGACCAGAATCCAGTAATGCCGCCTGCCCAGTTTTTTGGGAGTAGCGCAGGCCTGCCATGCTCTCATTAGCCAATTACGGAAATTTCTCTAGTTTTCCTTAAATGCAAAAACAGCCCAGGATCAGTGTCCTGATCTTGAGCTCTATGTTTCCCAGACCGCAAAATCCGGTATATGGTATCTTTGTCCAAGAGCAACTTGAAAAGCTGTGCTCTCTGTGCGACATCAGGGCGGTCATTTCGCCTGTTCCCTATGTGCCGCCTCTTCGTGTCTTCGGACGGCGCTACGTATTTTCTCAGATACCCAAGCAACAATCATGGCTCAACAGGGTTGTTTATCATCCACGCTACCCTGCAATCCCCAAGATCTTTCGATGGTTAGATGGTTATTCTTACTTTATTCGGATTGTATCGCTAGTCCGCTCTCTTCAGAAAGTAAGAGATTTTGACATTTTGCATGCACATCAGGCCTTTCCTGATGGTTACGCCGCAATTCTTTTGGGCAAGCTATTCAATAAACCTGTTGTCACTACCGTCCATGGTGACGACATTAATATGCTGTGCCAGCGGCGAGTGCTCCGGCCGATGATAGCTTTTGGATTGACCCGGGCTAAGAAAGTGATCGCGGTAAGCCAGGCATTAAGACAGAAAGTCATAGATCTTGGTGTTAAGCCGGATAGAATTATTTGCATTCCAAATGCGGCTAATCACTCTATATTTTATTTGGCAGATAAAGGAACGGCACGCGAATCGCAATGCATTCCCGTACATAGGGCAGTTGTTCTGTTTGTTGGAAACTTGGTTTTTGAGAAAGGAGTCCAGCATCTTCTAAAGGCCGTCGAGCTTCTTCAGAAAGGCGGCCGGGATGTGTTACTGATTGTCGTAGGGGATGGAACATACCGCCCTCAACTCGAAGGTCAAACGCATGACTATGGAGTGCAGGACTCGGTGCAGTTTGTAGGTTGGAAGGAACGCAAGGATGTCGCTCGTCTTATGGCAGCATGTGATGTTCTGTGTTTGCCAAGCTACAGAGAGGGGTTGCCGCTTGTAGTCACTGAGGCATTTGCGTGCGGAAGACCAGTGGTCGCGACAAACGTTGGTGGAACACCAGAAATTGTTGGGCCGGAAAGGGGATTTATGGTTCCACCAGGTGACTCAGTGTCTCTTGCGGACGCATTAGCACGAGCTCTGGATCGGACATGGAATAGCAAGGCAATTCATAACTGGGCAGAGCAACATACGCTAGGACACGAAGCCCAAGAGATTGCGAATTTATATGAGAGCGTGTGGCGAGAGATATCGGCGGGGCGTTTAACAAGGGACAGAATAGATGGCTAGTAACAGATCCATAGACTTAGATCGAAGACAGTTCGTGGGGCTTTTTAGCGTTACCCTTACTATTGGTCTGCTAGTAGGAGTGATTGTCAGCATGGGCTCTGATCTAGTAAAGGTAGCCGTTGCGATATGCGCCGGTATATTATTCTTTATTCTCGCTTTTTTAAAGCCTAAAGGAGTGCTGTTGATCATTGGCTTTATTATCCCATTAGAGAAGTTCGGAGCTCTTGGAGTTGGGCCTATTGAGTACATTACGGTTGCCAAAGCACTTGGTCTATTATTGTTTACTAGTGTCGTGGTTCGAAGTCTTGTCCGCCGCAGACCGATCATCACCAAAATGAACTCGCTCGATTGCTTAGTAATCATCTACATTATAGGCGCTGTGATTCCCTCGCTTTTCAGGTTGTTTCTGAACGATTCATACACAACGAACATATTAGTTCTCACAGTGGCAATATCTTATATATCCCTTCTAGCGTTTTATCTGGTTGTTAGATCGCTATGCGACGCTCAGCTTTTGGATAAGCTGTGGCGCGCGGTGTTATTTGGTTTTTTGTTGTCGACAGCAATTTCACTGACGCCTCTTGGCATGGAGGTAATTAACGGGGTAGCGTTCAGGGCGTCAGGTGGATTCCTAGAAGAAAACAATGCGGGTCTGAACGGTCTGATTGCGTTGGCGATTGCGATCTGGCTAGCATTCACCAGCAGGAGTAAGAAAGGACAACTGTTTGGTATTCTTTCAGTGGGAGCGAGTCTGATGCTGGTTGTCCGATCTTTCTCCCGAGGAGCGGCTGTTGGCTTGGCGGTATTGCTCATTCTGTTCCCAGTTATTCTCTGGAAAGAACACAAGCGCCTTGCTTTGTCTAAGAAAAGAATATACTGGAGGGCAATCCTACTCATATCGTTGTCTGTTTTGATTGTGCTCGGTAGTATGCTGATTACCGACATGTCTCCATACCGCTATTGGGAGCGACTTGCCACTATTGCCAACGTGAATAAGGATGCTTCCATTGACTCAAGATTGGCAGCGTGGAAAATCGGCTTGCAGCTGTTTCAGCAATCGCCTGTGTTTGGTACGGGCATAGGTAGTATTCCTGTATTCAGCGTTGATATGCTGCCCTCTCGCCTGGTCAATCTTGGAGTAATCGCAATCGGATCTCATAATACTTATATATCTATCCTGGCTGAGAGCGGTCTTGTTGGGTTTCTACCGTTCGTTGCGATGTTGGTCCTATGTTTCAAGGCTTTTCTTTCATCGGGCGGAAGTCCCAGATCGATAAAAAGGGCCCTATTTGTTGGGCTCGGAGCTTTCTTGGTCGGAGCGGTGTTTTTGGATTCTCGCACAGAAAAGCTGTTCTATTTGCTAATTGCTTCGGCAGGCGTGATCGTCAGTTTTGCTGACAAAGCGTTGTCCGACAGAAATATTGGATTTAAAAAATTAAAAATAGTCAGAAACTCTCGATGATTAATAACTCATGTAGCAGGCAAAGCGATTAAGATGCTTAAACCGGGAAATTGTGTATTCGATGTGGTGTTCTTGTCATCTGTGGACTGGGATTTTCATTGGACTCGGATGCATCAACTGGCCTCGCGTTTAGCTCTCAGTCGGACAGTGATCTACATGGAGCCTTTCGGCTTGCGCTGCATACGCCTTTCAGATTTGCCTAGGTTGGTTCGAAGGGTAACGCGGTGGTTCGGCAAGGGCGATACAACGAGATTACGACATGAGCCTGTTTCGCCAAGTCTGCATGTACACAACGCTTGGTATATTCCTTTTCCGCAAGTTAATTGGGTATGCCAGGTCAACAAGGTGCTTGCTGTCTGGCAAATTAGGAAATTACTTAAGCGCTACAACCTAAAGCAGCCAGTGTTGTTCGTCAGTGCTCCGTCTAGTGCAGCCGTTGCTTTAGCCGACTGCAACGATTATTCGCTGGTAGTATTCGACTACGTCGACGAATATGCGCGATTAGTACCTGGAAATGCACAGCGGATCACAGTCGACGAAACAGCGCTGTTGACCAAGTCTGATTTAGTGATTGCAGTATCCAGAGGCTTGTACAATCGTCTCAACCAGGCTAACCGCCATACATTTCTCGTGCCAAACGCATGCGAGCCTGAACATTTTCGTAGGGCGATCAATGTCGGTCTGCAACTACCTGAAGACTTGTCGAGTATCCAACGCCCGATAATTGGCTATGTCGGGGGAATCGCTGATTGGTTTGACGATGATTTGGTGCGATTTATTGCGTTCCAACACCCGGATTGGTCAATTGTTCTGATCGGCCCATGCTATCTATCCCCGCCGAGATCAGTCCAGCCTGGCAATGTATACTACCTTGGCCGCAAATCATACTCACAACTTCCAGATTACATCAAGAGCTTCGATGCATGTCTCATTCCATTCCGCACGGAAGGGATTGGTGCAACTGTGTTGCCAGTCAAGATGTTTGAGTATTTGGCTGCCGGAAAACCTATAGTATCTACAAATCTGCCTGAGGTTAGACCATATGGTGATGTGGTATGCGTGGCTGCCACGCACGTGGACTTTGTGCGGAGAATTGAGCATGCGCTTTTGACGCAAGATGATCAAGAAAAGATATCCAAAAGATTGGCTGTTGCGGAACTGAATAGCTGGAATGCGCGTGTCAATACCATAAAGGAACTTATTTGTGAAAGCCTCGACAATAAATGAGTCCACCATATGGGTTCAGCTAATCCAACTACATCGATCAGGGGGAAAGCAGAATATTAGCTGGTAGCCGTACTAGCGGAGGAAGCCTCGTGACAATACGTCATATCAAGCTTGGCCAAAGCCATTTTTATTCGAGCAATACGGTTGCCTATTTGCTGACAGCGATTGTCCTCCTAGCAGGGATACTTTGGACATATAACCTAGGCTCTTACAGTCTCTGGGGCGACGAGATGTTGAGCATTCTTCATGCGCGATCGTTAACAAGCGTATCATCGATCCTCTCTATGCAATTCTTCAATGCCCATCCGCCTTTGTATTTTATACTCTTGCGCGCATGGTTATTTTTAGGTGGTGAAAGTGAAAGCTGGACTCGGCTCCTTTCAGTGTTGTTTGCACTCTTGACCATCCCATTTGTGTATAAACTGGGAAGACTACTGTTTAGCTCCTCAACGGGAGTAATAGCTTCGTTGTTGTACTCGATAATGCCTCTGATGTTAATTTACAACCGCGAAGTGCGTATGTACTCGTTGCTCGTGATGCTTTCTTGCCTGTCGCTTTTGTTCCTATTGAGATGTCTTGAAGAAGATCGTACAGCAGACTGGATTTTATTCTCTTTATTCACTTTCATGACCCTGATTACACACTACCATGGATTTCTCATATTACTGGCACAGGGGATATTTTTCCTTTTACGCTTAGCCAGAGTGCATAATCGCTCGCGTTTCATCTTTAAATTCATGCTGGCATCTTTCGTAGCAATCCTTCTATTCATACCCTTCATTCCTGCTTTACGGGAAGCGCTTGGTACCACTGGCGAAATGTGGCGATCTGGCGCCAAATCAATTCTCGTTTCTAGAGGCTATCTGATCTTTTCGCTTACACTTGGGCAGACGATCATGCCGTGGAATCCTATTGCCCTGATTGGTGGTTTGGGAATTGCGGCCCTATTCGTAAACGGCATCTGGAACAATCGATCAAATCACAATTTCCTATTATTGTTAGTATCATATGGGTTTGTTGTGTTTGTGGTTGGCCCCGCAATTTCTCACGACATGCCCCGCTACTACCTTTTCATGATACCGCTCATTTGTATTGGCATAGCTATTGGGATCACGAGCATGAAATCTCGAATCATGTCTCTGGTATTCACCACAATGCTGTTGTTTAGCTGGGTTGTTTCGGGAATCAACTACTACACTGGCCATGATTTTCACGTTATGGCCACAGTGGATCCATGGCGCGAGGTAGCCAAGTTTTTACAAGAACATATTGGAGATGATCCAACTAGCAAGATTATTGTGAATTCTAGCCCCTCGCTCACGAATTATTATCTCCCAAGATATGGCTTACAGAATCGGCTCTTAACAGATACTGCCTCATTTGGCACTGTAGACATCTGTAAAGCAGATACCCTCTGGCTCGTTGTCGGTAACCCAGTTAATACCATATCTGGCAAGCAACTGCGCCAGGACATTATGAATCAATGTGGCTTTACCGTAGTCGACACTAACCGGTTTCTTCGTGATCCGAAATACATGAAAAAGAAAAAGTTTTTCAACAAAGAATTCGCAGAATTCCGTGTTGAGATATTTAAATTACACAGATGAAGATGTGTTCAATTATTAAGGAGATGGATTTCTGCCGCGCTTGGCCGAGACCGGATTTGGATTTTTCGATTCTTGCGTCGGTAATGCGATGCTTTGTAGCAGGCGAGTTGAAAACGCTTGTATTTGTTAACCTTCATATTCACTGCCTGCTCTTTTTATTCTGGAAACCAGAATGGAGAGTTGGATGCAAAATGGTCGACTCGTCGAATTAAGTATCATTGTTCCTTGCTTGAATGAAAATGATAATTTGCCTATCATCTTGCCTAAGCTCGCCAACCTAATCTTGGCAAACAGCCTGAATGCCGAATTAGTGATTCTCGATGATGCGAGTACTGACGATACTTATAGATTAGCAGAGAGAATCATGAGCCAGCATACTGAAATTAAATGGTCGTTGTACCAACGCCATGAACCGAGACGAGGGTATGGGGCGATAATGCGATTTGGATTAGCCCATGCTATAGGGCGTTACGCGATTCCAGTGTCAGCCGATGATGTGGATCCAATTGATGTAATCCCAGTATTCCTCGAGCACATGCGCAATGGCGCTGACCTTGTACAATGCTCGCGGTATTCCAGACCAAAAGATGCTGAGACAATTCCATTCAAATATAAATTTTACCAAACGATATACCGAGCACTCGTGAAATTCTTGATAGGACAGGAGATACGCGATAGCACCTATTCGTTCAAAATGCATAATCGAATTCTTATGATGGCGGTTGGTCTTTCGTCGAATCGTTTCAGCATCAGCCCCGAAATCACGTTCAAAACCTTGCTAACAGGTGGAAAGATTGTCTATGTGCCCGGAAGTCAGGGGGTTCGTATCTATGGGATCTCTAAGTTTAAGTTCTTGAGGGAGGGTCCCGGATTTGCCTGGGTGCTGTTTCGAGCTGCTCTACATAGGCTCGGCATACTCTGGTTTTAGTATTAAAAATAATGCGTATATAAAGGAAGAGGCTGAAAACTAGTGAAAAATATTCTTGTTCTTGGCGGCGAAGGTATGCTTGGCCATAAGATGACTCAGATACTTCGGATGAGGTTCCCTAATACAGCATGTTCGATCATAGGATCTTTGAAAGAAGAATATTATAGGAAAATTGAGTTATTCAGCCAAGGGCCTGTAATTGAGAAATTGAACGCTATGAACCTTCCCGCTTTTGAGAAGTCGATAAGAAGTAAAAAATGGGACATTATCGTTAACTGTATTGGAATTGTCAAACAGAGGGAAGAGGCCCACAACGCACTGATAAGCATAACTTTGAACTCACTGCTGCCGCATAAGCTTGCCACGATTGCCTCCGAATGGGGGGGGCGAGTGATCCACTTCAGCACAGATTGTGTATTCGATGGCAAGCGGGGAAGATATACAGAGGAGGATGTTTCGAACGCTGAAGACCTTTACGGAAAAAGTAAATATCTTGGAGAAGTATCTTGCACATGTAACGTGCTGACAATTAGGACTTCGATAATAGGACGCGAGTTGAATAAATTCAAGTCGTTACTTGAATGGTTCCTTGCGCAAGATAATAAAATAGTTCGGGGTTTTAAGCGACATATTTATTCTGGTGTCACAACTAACTATCTAGCTACTCTTGTTGGAGAATTGATCGAACGCTTTCCTGAGTTGTATGGCCTTTTTCAGGTTGTTGGAGATACAATTTCAAAGTATGACCTATTGTGCATGTTACGAAATGCTTTTAAGATAGATGTCGAAATTCTTTCGGACGTAACAGAGACCTGTGATCGCAGTATGATTGGAGACAAATTTAGAAAC
Source organism: Candidatus Aminicenantota bacterium (assembly GCA_026393975.1). Taxonomy (GTDB): domain Bacteria; phylum Acidobacteriota; class Aminicenantia; order Aminicenantales; family Saccharicenantaceae; genus RBG-16-66-30. The sequence continues at coordinate 28,995 of JAPKZD010000010.1, forward strand.
GCTACAGGTCTTGTCTGTCCGCCATGGATTGAGCTAGCCGCACAATTAGCAAATGATCCGACTCCCTACGGGAAATGGAGATAAGATAAATGAAACTATTTGAGGATCAATGTTTGTTAATAACTGGAGGAACAGGATCGCTAGGCAAGGTACTCATTCGAAAGCTGCTAAGCGGAGAGATGGGTAATCCTAAGAAGATAATTGTTTTTTCGCGCGATGAGGCGAAGCAGCATTTCATGCGGTTGGAATATCAAAATCGGATGGCTGCAACCGACGAGATCATTTATCGTAATTTTCTACAGAAGCTGGAATTTAGGATTGGCGATATAAGGAATTATGGGAGTGTTACATCGGTCCTGCCTGGAGTTGACATAGTAATAAATACGGCGGCAATGAAGCAAGTGCCGACTTGCGAATATTCCCCTTACGAAGCCGTTAGCACCAACGTATTGGGTGCTGAAAACATCGTGAGAGCTATCCAGGAACACAATTTGCCGGTAAAGACCGTGGTGGGCGTATCAACCGATAAAGCGTGTAAGCCTGTCAACGTTATGGGCATGACTAAAGCGATACAGGAGCGAATATTCGTGCAAGCCAACATGCGTTGCCCGAGAACCCGGTTTATCTGCACGCGTTATGGAAACGTTCTTGCTTCGCGCGGGTCCGTTATCCCTTTATTTTTAGATCAGATCAGAAAAGGGGGACCGATAACAATCACAACTCCCGAGATGACGAGGTTTCTTCTCAGTTTGGAAGATGCCGTTACTTTGGTAATTGATGCAATTCAGGCGGCAGCGCCTGGAGAGACATGGGTACCGCACGTGCAGTCATCCCTGGTATTAAATATTGCAAAAGCTCTCATGGGCGATAGGGATATTAAGATAATATTCACCGGAATTCGGCCCGGCGAAAAGGTCCATGAGATTATGATAAGCGAAGAGGAAGTCTCTCGCACAATTGAACGCGGAAATCATTATGTAATCGTGCCGATGCTTCCGGAAGTTACTGGAGACAAACCGCTAAAACCGGCGCGCACAAAAGAATATTCTTCCGCCGAAAAAATAATGAGTTTAGAAGAAACGATTCAACTTTTAAAAAGCCGAAAGCTTATGCTAGAGGATCTAAATCCATATGAGGCGGAGACGTTACGATGAAAATAATGAGTATTGTCGGGACGCGGCCAGAAATAATCAGGTTGAGTCTCATTATCAAGTTATTGGACCAATATGCCCAGCATGTTTTTGTACATACCGGTCAAAATTATGACGACCGATTGAGCGCATTATTTTTCCGTGAGCTGCAGGTTCGGGAGCCGGATGTATACATGGGCGTACGCGGGCGGGGGTTTGCTGACCAAGTCGGGCAGATACTGGCGGGGTGTGAGCCGCTATTTCTTGAGCATAAGCCTGACCGCCTTCTCGTACTTGGCGACACCAACAGCGGCCTTACCGCACTGATCGCACGCCGACTTGGGATACCTGTTTATCATATGGAGGCGGGGAATCGCTGCTACGACGACCGAGTGCCGGAGGAAGTAAACCGCCGTGTCATCGACCACTCCAGCAGTGTTCTGATGCCATATACCAATCGGAGCAAAGAAAACCTGATTCGCGAGGGAATAGCGGGGGATAGAATATATGTCACAGGAAATCCGATCAAGGAAGTGATCGATTACTTTTCCACGAATATTTCAAGTTCTACTATGCTTGAGGAACATGAAGTAGAGAAAGGCAAGTATTTTCTGGTCACTATGCACCGAGCCGAGAATGTGGATATCGAGGAGCGATTGAGAAAATTGGTTGAAGCATTGGAGATGCTGAATAAGGAATACGGCTATCCGGTAATATGCTCATTCCATCCACGCACAAGGGAGAAGGTCCAGCGTTTTGGCGTAGATATTAAGCACAAGGGACTGAAGTTCGTGGAACCTCTTGGCTTTTTCGATTTCGTCAATCTTGAAAAGTCCGCGTTCTGTATACTATCGGACAGCGGTACGGTTCAGGAAGAGGCCTGTATCCTAGGTATTCCGAACGTAACAATCCGCGATGTCACCGAACGCCCAGAAACAATTGAGTGTGGCTCGAATATACTTTCGGGCTGCGATCCAAAGACTATATTGAATCTCGTCAACCTTGTGGTCGCCCAGAAGGGTTTGTGGGTACCTCCGGCGGAGTACCTAGCCGATAATGTGTCATGGACGGCAGCCCGAATCATGCTCGGATATCGATTGCCTGATCTTGCTGAACAAGAGTGGCGGCGAAAGCAATAAAAGATTTAATTATATTCCCTATTTTAGTTGATAGTCAGTCCCGAATAAACAATGAGAATCCTTATTCTTTCACAGTATTTTTGGCCAGAAGAATTTTTAATCAACGATTTCGCGAAGAACTTGTGTGATCGCGGGCATGATGTCGAGGTACTTACTGGATTCCCCAACTATCCATCCGGAAAAATATATCCAGGGTATAGCTTTAGGGGTCCATATCACGATGAGTATAATCGCATTCAAATCTGGCGTAGCCCGATATTCCCGAGGGGTAATGCATCCGGATGGCGTTTAATTATTAACTATTTCTCCTTTGCACTCTTAGCTGGTATACGGGGCTTCTTGGCCTGTTGGCGCAGTTTTGATGTCATTCTGGTTTACCAACTCTCGCCCATCACAGTGGGTATACCTGCCCGCGCAATGAAGGCTCTTACAGGAGCGAAGTTGTTTTTCTGGGTTCAGGACTTGTGGCCCGAGAGCCTTTCGGCTACAGGGGTAATTCAATCAGATTCTATTTTAAAATGGTTTGGTGAACTTACGCGATGGATTTACAAGGGATGTGATCTTATCCTAGTTCAATCTCGAGCATTCATTGAATCCGTACTTAGGTATGGAGTAGACAGTAAAAAGATACGATATTTTCCTAATTGTGCCGAAGATTATTTCCGCCCGGTCAATCCTCAAAAGTGCACTTCCGAAAACGCTTTAATGCTTCCGGGATTTCGTGTGATGTTCGCCGGGAATATTGGGAAGTCTCAAGATTTCGAAACAATACTATCCGCCGCCGAATTGACTCTAGGGAAGCCAGGCATTCAATGGGTAATTCTAGGTGATGGAAGACATAGGTTATGGGTTGAGCAGGAAATACATCATCGTGAGTTGAATAACGTGCATTTGCTTGGCCGTCATCCAAAAGAAAGAATGCCAGCTTTCTTTTCATTGGCAGATGTTTTGCTGATTACGCTCAAACGAAAACCATTATTTGCTTTGACGGTTCCCTCAAAGGTTCAAGCTTATCTTGCCTGTGGCAAAGCCATTCTTGCTTCCCTCGATGGTGAGGGCGCCCGTATAATCCAGGAAGCACAGGCGGGCATAACTGTACCTGCTGAGAATCCAAATGAGTTGGCGAATGCAGTTCTGCGATTGAATGAGCTCGATCAAGAACAGCTTAAGGTCATGGGCCAAAATGCTCGTAAGTATTATGAAATGCATTTTTCTAATACGCATTTATTGGATATATTTGAACAATGGCTGGATGAATTTTCCGAGGATTCTGATTAGTGATCTATTTAGGTGATAGCCGCCATCCAATCCTGTTGACGGGTGCCCCGGACGCTTTGGGGAGAAGATCGCTTCGAATGCATCTCTCCGTCCCGACTTTCGCCATTATCGTCGGACAGGCCGCTTAATTGATTATATATCATAAGGATACGAGCCGGGTCGTTGTGCTACCTAACCACCTCGATTTCGAGGTCCAACGCTTTTAGGAGCTCTTCCTCGGTGCTACCCAGCTGGCAAAGTTTGCGAATCGGTTTACGGCTCCCAGGATAAATATAGACGGCCCGCCGGATGGCCCGAAGCACCTCCATAAGGTTTATCCCTATCTTTTGAAAGAAGTTACGGTCGATCGGCCGGATCAGGCGTGGGCAACCGATATCACCTACGTCCGTCTCACCCATGGATTCGTTTATCTCATAGCGATCCTGGAATGGTACAGCCGGCATGTCGTCTCCTGGGAGCTTTCGACGACACTGGACAGCGGATTCTGTCTGGAGGCGCTGCGGAAAGCGCTCCGGATCTCGAAGCCGGAGATTTTCAACACGGACCAGGCTCAGCAGTTCACGAGCGTGGATTTCACGCGTTGTCTTCTCGACGAGGGGATTCAAGTGAGCATGGATGGCCGCGGCCGGGTGTACGACAACATCTTCATCGAACGGCTTTGGCGCTCGGTCAAATACGAGGAGGTTTATCTTCACGATTACCAGACGGTCCCGGCGGCGAGAGCGCACCTTTCCGATTATTTCGGGTTTTACAACACCGAACGGCCGCATGAGGCGCTGGGATACCGGACGCCGCATGAAGTTTATTTTGGGACGCGGTCGGCCCTGGCGCTGGCCTCGGCGGCCATGGTTTTTAACATGGGCCGGATTGAGATCGATGTTCCTAAGGCAAATGGCGAAGCCGCTTTTTCGGGGTTCACGTTAAAATGGCTTTCAGCCTTCAAAATGGATAAAATGCTCACGAGAGGCAGGCTTCCGATCCACCTTCAGGAAGCCCCTAAACTGTCCAAAGAATGGGGAGAGGGTCATACATTGGCTGCCAGCGGATGAGCTCCGGGCTCTTGGTTTGACGGAAGGCCGTTTCGATCTTGTAGCCGTCCCGATAGGCCAGAACGATCTCATCCGTGCTCCATTCCGTATGGTCGGTGAAAACGAAATTAATAATATCAATAATTACAAAAATAATCTGAAATGAAAAAAATAATAACTATATTGGGGACAAGGCCGGAAATAACTAAGCTTTCTCCTCTTCTTCCTTTGCTAGATAAAGAGTTTGAGCACATTATTATCCACACAGGTCAGCATTATTCCTTTAACATGGATAAGATTTTTTTCCATGAGCTAGGCATCAGGGAACCTGATTATCGACTAGATATAGGTTCAGGAACACATGCTGAACAAACAGGGAAAATGATGATAGAAATAGAGAAGATCCTATTAAAGGAAAATCCTAATGCAGTATTGGTCTTTGCTGATCCTAATACTCCATTAGCAGGAGCTTTGGCTGCAAGTAAATTAAATATTTATTTAGTGCATCTTGAAGCTGGCTGCCGTTCATTCAACAAAAAAATGCCTGAAGAAATTAATAGGATATTGATTGACCATTGCTCAGATCTATTATTAGCTCCGGACAAAAAAGCTTATAACAATCTGCTAAAGGAGGGTTTGCCTAAAGAAAGAATTAAGATAGTTGGAAGCACGGCAATTGAGGCTTCTTTAAGAAATAGGGAATTAGCTAGAAATTCCAATATACTTAAAGAACTAAATCTACAAAGCGGAAAATATATCTTATGTACAATCCATCGAGCTGAAAATACTGACGACTTAAATATTTTAAGGAATATATTGTGCTCCTTAAATGAGATAGCAAAATCCATTCAAATAGTGTTTCCAATGCATCCCAGGACAAAAAAGGCTATATTAAATGATAATAGCCCAATAAACAAAAAAATAAAAATAATTGAACCTCAAGGATACTTGAACTTCCTCAAGCTTCTAGATAACTCCTTATTTGTTATGAGCGATTCTGGAGGTATCCAAGAGGAAGCAGCAGCGTTAAATGTTCCTTGCCTAATATTAAGAAATGAAACTGAGTGGACTTATCTTACGGATGCAAAAAAAAATATGCTTATTGGAACTGAGCCAAGAAAAATCATTGAAACAGTTAAATATTTATTATCAGACAGAAAACAAATTGATGCAATGAAAAAAGTAAATCTAAAGCTAGATAAAGAAGTTAGTAGACATATCTTATGTGAACTTAAAAATGAACTTAAACAATAAGTCAATAATAGTTACAGGAGGGGCAGGTTTTATCGGAAGCCATTTAGTGGATAGATTGATCTCTGAGCAGCCAAAAGAGCTCATCGTATGCTCTAATTTCTTTTTAGGAAAAGAAAGCAATTTGCTAGATGCTTTAAGAAAATTCCCAAAACTTAAGATCGTGAAAGTAGATGTTTCAGACTATGGTGAGATGAGACAGATCCTAGAAAAATATTCTGTAGATATTGTTTTTAATCTGGCAGTAATTCCCCTACCAACCTCTCTGGAAAAGCCTGAATGGACATTTTCCGAAAATGTGAACATGACGCTCAATTTATGTAAATTGGCCAGAGAAGACAAATTTAAGTCTCTGATTCAATTCTCTTCATCAGAAGCATATGGCTCAGCGCTTTATTCACCTATGGATGAACAACATCCGATAAATCCTGAGACGCCATATGCTGCAAGCAAAGCAGCTACAGATCATTTAGCATTTTCTTATGGAAGGACTTTCGGCATCGATGTCAAAATCATTAGGCCATTCAATAATTATGGGCCTCGTCAAAATTGGGGAAATTATGCTGGAATAATACCCTTGTCAATAAAGAGAATATTAGAAAATGCTCCTCTAACAATATTTGGCGATGGATTGCAGACTAGAGATTACATATTTGTAACTGACACTGCAGAAGCAGCAATTGCAATCTCTAAAACAGCAAATGCAAGAAATAAAGTGATAAATGTAGGAACTGGCCAAGAAATAACCGTGCTTAACCTTCTAAAATTAATTGCTGATAATATGAATTACAAGAAGGAGTTTATTTTTAAAGAAGCCAGGCCAGGAGATGTTAGACGGCATGTAGCAGACACAAAGTTATTAAAAAAATTAACTGGCTTTGAGCCTAAAGTAAAAATAGAAGAGGGTATAAAAAAAACAATAGACTGGTATAAGGCAAATATTCCATCAAAATAATCCATAAAACAGCTGACGTTTCAGAAAAGGAAAAAATAGGTGCCAATATGCATTTATTGGATATATTTGAACAATTGCTTGATGAATTTACCAAGGATTCTGATTAGTGATCTATTTAGGTGATAGCCGCCATCCAATCCTGTTGACGGGTGTCCCGGACGCTTTGGGGAGAAGATCGCTTCGAATGCATCTCTCCGTCGCTCCTCTGCGCTCCGATGCGGAGATTGTTGGCAAAGGAGTTAGGCTTTTCGGCCTCGGGCTTCCAGGCTTTAGGGGAACATTGGGCAAGCGCACCGAAGATATGGTTGTTGACGGGCATAGGATACAAGACGAAATCGGGTTTAGACCGAAATATGATTTTATCTCTGGATGGAAAGTGCTTATAGAGGAAATGTACGTAAGGGGAGATTTCTAAGAGTGCTGGCCATTAGTCTTGCCGTTGCATTCGGCGCGCTTGGCATATCGACGCTGTGCGTCGCGGGAGCACGATGCTGGGCTGTCGAACGAATGCTCGATATCCCGAACGCCCGAAGTTCTCATACTCAGCCAACTCCCCGGGGAGGAGGGCTAGGCATTGTTATCGGCGTTTTTATCGGTGCCGGGAGCTTATTTATTTTCCGAATCCTAAGCATGCCGTTTAGGGAGATCGCGGCTATAAGCTTGGGGGGGGGGATCGTTGCATTAGTCGGGTGGCTTGATGATATTCATCGGCTGCCGTATTCAATACGCTTGGTCGTCCAAGGGATAAGTTCGGCGATTATCTTAGTTGCGATCGGTTATTTTCATACAATAACAGTCCCTTTCGTTGGTGATATTCATCTGTATTCGATAGGTATCCCGTTCGCGCTTGTATGGATAGTGGGCTTAACCAACGCTTATAATTTCATGGATGGAATTGATGGGATTGCGGGTGGGCAAGCGCTAATCGCAGGATTAGGATGGGTAATTATTGGCTTTATGAGCGGCCAATCGTTCGTTGGCCTAATTGGATTGCTCTTAGCCGCGTCCAGCCTAGGTTTTCTATTCCACAACTGGCCTCCTGCTCGAATTTTTATGGGGGATGTGGGAAGTGCATTTATTGGATTTACCCTGGCGGTTCTCCCCATAATTGGAGGCCAGAGGGATCCGCGCTTCATGATCGCAGGAATTCTATTGGTTTGGCCGTTTGTTTTTGATACTTCTTTCACGTTGGCTCGCCGCATGATTAGAAAAGAGAACATTTTCGAAGCTCATCGGTCCCACATATATCAGCGGCTCGTCATTGCAGGATACAACCATCGTTTTGTAACGCTTATCTATATGGGATTGGCCTTAATAGGGACCTTCATCGCTTTGCTATGGTATAAAAGAGCGCCTTTTGTTAATGTAGCTGTAATTGTGCTCCCAATCCTGCTCTTCGTTGGGTTGTGGCGATTTGCCATCAGAGCCGAATCACGCGCACATTCAGGAGCGTAGCGGCTGATTTTATCTGCTAATAGAAAACCAGCAGAACTGATTTAGGGGTTGATGAAATGAATATGCGTTTATTGAAATTCAAAGAAGGAACGGCCCGAATTTCGCCGCTCAAGAGGCTCGCGTTTTTCTTCCTCGCCGATTCGCTCTTAATCGCGATCTCGCTATATGTATCGTTCTGGTTGCGGTTCGATGGCGCGATCCCAGGCGAGTTTACTCGTAAATTTCCGGATTATTTCGGACTCGCTCTTATCATCAAAGTAGCGTTCCTTGCTGTTTTCGGCATGTACAAGGTTTCTTGGCGGTTTTTCGGACTTAGCGACTTGCGGAAACTGTTCGCGGCAGTCTCTCTGGCCTCCCTCGGCCTGGCGGCGATTTTTCTGGGCTTTCGAACCCGAGGGCCGTTTTCCGGGTTTCCTCGGGCTGTAATGCTTGCCGATTATGTCATCACCCTGGGTGCCCTTGGTGTGCTCCGCATCTCCAAGAGAGCCGTTATCGAATACCTCAGTAAGTCGGGGAGAATGAGGCACGGGCGGTCCCGGGTCCTGATCGTCGGCGCCGGCGATGCCGGCAGTGCCATCGGGCGGGATATGCTGATCACTAAGAAGTCCAAGTATTTTCCTGTTGGATATGTGGATGACAATTTATCCAAAAAGGGGATGAACATTCATGGCATTAAAGTGCTTGGGACGAGGAATGATATCCCGGCGCTGTTGAAAACGAACGCGATCGATGAAGTCCTGATTGCCATTCCGTCTTTTCGTTCAGAAGATATCCGGGCCGTTATGGAGATCATCCGAAATTCGGGCGGACCGGCCAAGGTCAAGATTCTGCCGGGGATCCTAGATCTTGTCGACGGGAATATCACCCTTTCCAATATTAAGGAGGTACGGGTCGAAGATCTGTTGGGGAGGGAAAAAGTCGAGATAGATTTTGCGGCCATACGCGCCTTTTTGAACAAGAAGCGAGTTTTGATAACGGGGGCCGGTGGGTCCATCGGCAGCGAGCTCGCCCGGACCGTGCTTCAGTATGAACCGCGTGCAGTCGCCTTCCTGGATATCGATGAAACTGAGCTTTTTCACTTAATGAATCGTTTCCGCGGGACAGGCGTGGAGATCGTTGAAGTGATAGGGGATATACGGGACAGGGTCAAAATGGAGGACGTCTTTGCCAACTTCCGTCCTGAAATCATCCTCCACTCTGCCGCCTACAAGCATGTTCCCGTGCTCGAGAGCTATCCTGAAGAAGCGGTAAAAACAAACGTTCTGGGGACGAAAATATTGGGTGAGCTGGCCTTGAAATATAAGGTCGAGAAATTCGTCTACATATCGACGGACAAGGCCGTTAACCCCACGAGCGTCATGGGCTCGACCAAACGGGTGGGAGAGGAGATGCTCAAGGTCCTCAACGGGAGGAATGGAACAAAGTTCATCTCGGTAAGGTTCGGAAATGTCCTGGGCAGTCGCGGGAGCGTCATCCCGCTTTTCGAAGAGCAGATCAAGAAGGGAGGGCCGGTGATGGTGACCCATCCCGAGATGAAGAGATATTTCATGGCGACATCGGAAGCCGTGCTTCTCGTGCTCGAAGCGGCGGCGAGCGGAGGGGGGGGCGAAGCCTATGTCCTCGATATGGGCGAGCCCATTAGGATCCTCGACCTCGCCAAGGAAATGATCAGGCTCAGCGGTCACGAGCCGGATGTCGATATCCCCATCGTATTCAGCGGGCTCAGGCCCGGGGAGAAGCTCTTCGAGGAGTTGCTGGGAGCAGAGGAAGGGTCGGAACCGACCGAGCATGCCAGGATCTTCAGGGTGCGAAACCCCAAGGTCAGGCCCGAGGACGAAACGCTCCAAAAGATCGAGAAGCTGATCAACGTATGTTATGATGGGAGCGATCGGAGGAACATCATTGACGGCCTGGTGGATATCGTCCCGACCTACAAGCCGGGCACACTGGGAAGCGGGCTTAAAGCGGGGCTTTAAACACATGCTTGGACGAAGAGTTCTTGCCGCTGCGATAGTCCTGCTCGTAACGGGCTCAGGCATATCATTCGCCGAAACGTGGAAAGGGCTCGAGCTTGAGAGGAAATGGCACGACGCCGCTTGGAAGTTCGGGCCGTTCCGTATTCAGCCGTCGCTCGTAATTTCGAATGCCGGAGTAGATTCGAACCTCTACTATTCGACGAATGAGCCGATCAAGGACTTTACGATAACCGCGGGGCCGGCGGCGACACTTTACGTCCCGATCCACAGGAAATTCGTCCTGTCCCTATACGGTTCGCCGCAGTATGTCTGGTACTCCAAGACGGACCGGGAGAGGACATGGAATTATTATTTCAGCGGGGCGGCCCAGCTGAGTTTGAAGAATGTCTTCTTCAGCCTTGAGGGAAACTACTCTGATGCCCGGGAACGTTGGAACACGGAAATAGATATCCGGCCTAGGAGAAAAGAAGAAGGATACGGCGGCTCGGTCCTGGTCAAGGCCGCTTGGAAGACATCGTTCTCCCTGGGCTACCGGACGGTCAAATACGACTATCAGAGCGTTGTTTATGGGGATAGTTTCGACGTCCGGGAACGGCTGAACAGGAAGGAGAGCTACGCCAACTTCTCGCTCTTCTACCAGGCATCGACCCAGAGGCGCTTTTTCCTGGACTTCGAATACGGCCTCTATCAATTCGAGTTTGCCACCCAGGCGGCTATCGGAAATTCGAGAAGTGGTGCCGCATACGCAGGGCTCGAATTTTCGCGGCTTGGGCGCAGGGTGCGAGGGCGCATCCGTGTCGGTTATAAGAAGTTCGACGTCCGAGCCGTGAACGGGCCCGACTATCAGGGTTTCGTTGGCGATTCTCAGCTTTGGGTCCGACTTGCCAAACCCTTCGTCATCCGCGGGTCATATGTTCGCGACGTCCGCTTTTCGCTCTGGTACTCGAACCCCTACTACATCGAGAGCCGGCCGGGCGCTGGCGTGTCGCTTTACCCGCTGCGGTTCCTGCGCCTTGATTACGATTATTCGCTAGGGAGGAACAGATATCCTGTAGTCGGGGGAGGCGGGCCGGATGTCAAGCGGCTCGATGAATACTCGATTCATTCGGCCGGAATATACTTCCGGATTAAGAAGAGCGTTGCTCTCGGATTCATCGCCAGTTGGTGGACGCGGAAATCGAACCTCGCCGCGGAAGATGACAAGAGGACCTTTTTTGGGTTAAACTTGACTTACGACTTTTAAGATTAAAGAAAAGAGAAGAAAGGGGACACGTACAAAAAGTACATGTCCCCTTATGATGGGACTGAATAGTTGGAGAGGATGAAGATGAATATCGCCGCGCTCGTATTCGCCGTCGCAATCGTAGCCGCACCGGGCCAGGCTCCAGCCCAAGCTCAAGCTCAGGAGGCACGGGATGTCTTCGTCCGGGCCTACCGGGTCGGGCCGGGGGACCTGCTCGAGCTCAAGGTTTTCCAAGTGGACGAGCTCAGCCAGACCGTCCGCGTCTCGGAAGACGGCTCGATCACGCTGCCGCTCGTCGGGCGCATTGTCGTCGAGGGCCTGACCCAGGAAGGGGTCGTCCAGAAGCTCACCGGCCTGCTGCAGGCCAAGTATGTCAAGAACCCCCAGGTGACCATTTTCATCAAGGAGTACAAGAACCAGCAGGTGGCCGTGATCGGGGCGGTCGAAAAAGCCGGGAGCTACGAGCTCGTCGGCCGCAAGAACCTCCTCCAGATCATTTCCATGGCCGGCGGTTTCAGTGAGACCGCCGGGAATGAGATCTTCATCCTGCGCGAGGGAACGGATGGCGTGACTTCGAGCGTGGCCATCGACCTCAAGGACCTCCTCGTCAACGGCAACCAGAAGCTCAACATCCCCATCGAGCCTAACGATGTCATCAACGTGCCGGTCGATAGAGAGATCCGGGTGTTTGTCATGGGCCGGGTCACCAAGCCCGGGGCCGTCAAGGCCAAGCTCTCCGAGGGCGTGACGCTCCTCCAGGCCATCGCCGACGCGGGCGGGCTGGCCGAGGGGGCCAAGGAGAGCAAGATAACGATCACGCGCAAGGACAAGACGGGGAAAGAGCAGAAGATAAAGGTCAACCTCAAGGACATTATCAAGGGAAAGAAGAAGGACGTCGTGCTCAAAGAGGGGGATGTGGTGTATGTGCCGGAGTCGTTTTGGTAGAGAGAGGCCATAGATGAAAAACGGTAACGAAATTCAGGTCGCTGATTACGATCTGGGGCCCGAGCAGGAGATCAACCTCCGGGAGTACTGGGAGAAAATCCGCAGGCGCAAAGGCACCGTCCTCTCGGTCACGCTGGGCGTCTTTATCCTCGGGGCCTTCTGGACGTTCATCCAGAAGCCCGTCTACACGGCGAAATCGACGCTCCTCATCGAGAAGGAGCCGAATATTCTATCCTTCGACCAGGTCCTCCAGATCGAATCCGGGAGGGACGATTACTACGAAACGCAGTTTAAGCTCCTGAGCAGCCGGGGCCTGGCCGAAAGCGTTGTCGACAGGCTCAAGCTCTATGAGAACCCGGAGTTCGTCGGCAAGCCAGGCAAGCGGAAAAAGCCTATCGACCCGACCGACTACGTCTTTCGCGAGGGCCTCGTCGGCGGATTCCTTGGTAGGCTCTCGATCAAGCCCGTGCGCTTGACGCGCCTAGTAGAAGTCTCGTTCTCAGCCGGAGATCCTAAGCTCGCCGCCGAGTGCGCCAACGAGCTGGCCGCCGCCTTCATCGATCTCAACATCAACATTAAGTACGCCGCGACCGAACAGGCGACGACCTTCCTCTCGGAGCAGATCAAGGGGCTCCAGAGCGAGATCGAGCAGAAGGGAAAACAGCTCCAGGGATTCGAGGCCGAGGCCAACATCGTCGCCCTGAGCGACAACGAGACGACCGTCATCGACCGGCTGAGCCAGCTCAACAAGGCCCTGACCGAGGCCCAGATAGACCGGTCGGACAAGGAGGCCACATGGAACGGGCTGAAGAACGTCGGCCCCGACTATGTGCCCGAAGCCATCAACAACCCGCTCATCCAGCGTCTGCGCGAGGACTACGTCCGGCTCAAACGCGAATTCCAGAAGATGGAGGAGCGTTTCCAGCCTGATTACCCTGAGCTCCAACGGACCAAGGTCGAGATGGAGTCGGCCCGCAAGTCGCTCGACGATGAGACCCAGAACCTGGTTAAGGGGGCCTACTCGGAATACCAGACTGCCCTCAACAGGGAGCGGTCGCTCGAGACCGAGTTCAACGAGCAGAAAAGCGCGGCCTTCAAGATGAACTCGAGCGCCGTCCTTTACAACGGGCTGAAGGTCGAGATCCAGAACAAGAAAACGCTCCTTGATTCGCTGTTGAGGCGGGAAAGCGAGACGGGGGTCGAGGCTCGGCTCAAGGGGCTCCGGACATCGAACGTCAGGGTCGTGGACAGGGCCCGAGTACCGGTGCGGCCATCGAGCCCGAACAAGAGGAGGAATTTGATGCTGGCCCTGATTCTGGGGCTGGGCGGGGGAATCGGGCTGGCGTTCCTGTTCGATTTCCTCGACAACAGCGTCAAGACGAGCGAGGACGTGGAAAGGTATGCAGGATTGCCGACGCTCGGGGTCGTGCCCAAGTTCAGCCTGGAGGGCGCGAATAAGGCCTATAGCTATGGGCGGAGGTTGAAGGGGAAGAGGGAGCCGAAACAGCTCGAGGCGGGGACAGGAGAGGCGGTCGAGGCGGGCGCCGCACCGTCGGGGGAGGGATCTGCGGACGTTAGCGCCGGCGCCGCCGTGCCATTCGTGGCCGCCGTCGAAACCGCCGAGGCGCACCGGGCGATCGAGCTCGTGCCGCATTACTTCCCGAACTCGCGTCTGGCCGAGAGCTACCGCTCCATCCGGACAGCCCTGCTCCTGTCGTCCGCCGACCATCCCGTCAAGACGATTGTCGTGACCTCGGCCCTGCCCGGGGAGGGGAAAACGGCCTCGACGGCCAACCTGGCCGTCACTCTGGCCCAGTCGGGGAAAACCGTTGTCCTTGTGGACGCCGACCTGAGAAGGCCGCGCCAGCACCGTCTCTTCAAGGTCAAGAACACCTTCGGGCTGACGACTTACCTCACCGACTCCGTGCCGATAAAGGACGTCATCAAGTCGACCGAGATCCCGAACCTGTTCCTGATTAATGCCGGGCCGATCCCGCCCAACCCGGCCGAGTTGTTGGGCTCGGAGAAAATGACGCGCTTCATCAAAATGATGGGCGAGGAGTGCGATTACATGCTCTTCGACCTGCCGCCCATGCTCGAGATCTCCGACGCGCTCGTCCTCGGGGCTAAGGTCGACGGTGTTGTCCTCGTCGTCTGGGGCGACAAGACGTCGCGAGAGGCGCTTAAGAAGGCGCGGGAGAAGCTGGATATGCTCAAGGTCAGGACGCTCGGCGTCATCATCAACAACGTCACCTTGCCCCATCACGGGGCGTATTATTACAAGGACTCCTATCACAGCTATCACAGGTCGTAATTCATGATCGATCTGCACACGCACTTGCTCTGGGACTGGGACGACGGGCCGGATGACCGCGTCCAAGCCCTGGAGATGTGCCGGATGGCCGAGAAGGACGGGACCAAGGCAATCTGCCTCACGCCCCACCTCTTCCGGGCGAACCGGTACGGCGACAACCTGGAATTACTCCGCCAGAGGATGGTCGAGTTCGACGAGGAGATGCGCACGTCCGGCATCGGCATCGAGTTCCACTGGGGGGCCGAGGTCTACGTCCATGCCGAGGTTGTCCGGGCGGTCGAGAAATTCAGGTTCACCGTCGACCAGACGAGCTATGTCTTCCTCGAGTTCGCTGCCGACGGCGTGCCGGTCGGAGCGGCCAACATGCTGGCCCAGCTGATGAGCAAGGGCTTCGTGCCCATCATCAGCCACCCGGAGCGGAATAAGGGGTTCGCCGCCCGGCCCGAGCTCCTCTTCGAGTTCGTTAATATGGGCTGCGCGGCCCAAGTGACGGCGGCGAGCTTGACCGGTGAGCTGGGGAAGGAGACGCGGACGACGGCCGGTCTGTTCCTGGTCAATAACCTGGTCCACATCATTGCCAGCGACGCCCACCGGACGATCGGCCGGCCTCCCGGTCTCAGCGGCGCCGTCGAGGCGGCATCGAAGATCGTCGGCGAGAGCAAGGCCCGGGCCATGGTCACCGAGGTGCCGCGGGCGATCCTCGACAACAAAGCCCTGCCGGACTGGGGCGAGCCGGAGAACCCGCTCCGGCACAAGACTTGGACCCAGCGGCTCCTCGGGATGCCGCGGCGGTCGACGAGGCCTGCGGGCTGGGGAGGGGGCGGGGGGCAGCGGACCGGTTCCGGCCACACGACCGTCCTGAAAATCAAAAAAAATAGTACTTGACAGACAAAAAATGGTGTATAATTACCATAAGGAGCCCGAAAAATGTTAAAAGTAACTTCATTTCGTTCTAGGAGTCTGGCCGGAGGGTTGATCGCGGCCTTTGTGCTCCTTTTGATGCCTTTGCCGAGTTTCTCGCAGGAACAGCCTCAGTCTTACGCGAGACAGGGGTCGCTCCAGGGGAACGTTTACTCGGAAGGGATGAGATCGCGCGTCACGAACGCCGTCGTCAAACTCAGGAACCTCAACAACCAGAAGGAATATACGAGCCAGCCGACCGACGCCAAGGGCGGCTATAAGATCCTGGGGGTCGAGGAAGGCTGGTACACGCTCGGCGTCAGCACGGCCGCCGGGGACTTCAACCTGAATTACGGCGTCTACGTCAAGGCCGGCGTGGCGGCCAAGCTCTCCGTCGCGATGCTCCCCGGGGGGATGCTCGAAGGTAAGGGCGGGAACGGAAGCGGGAAAAAGGGCTTTTTCAAGACGCCGGCCGGGATCCTGACCATCGTGGCCCTCGGGGCCGGAGTAGGGTTCGGCGTTTATGAGCTGACCAAAGAAAAGGAAGCTTCGCCGGTAAGATAGGGGAGGCCAAAAATGAGAAAATCTCCAATTTTTCGTTCCAAAGTCTTGGTTGTGTTTTTGGCTGCGGCGTTCATCCTGCTGACGATTCCCGTCCGGCAATTCGCCGCGGGGGCGCCTAAAGCGAATGGGGCGCTTTCCGGCTACATCTACGGCGAGGACATGAGGACACCCATCCGCAACGCCGTGGTCAAGCTCCGTAACGTGGCCAGCCAGAAGGAGTACGAGAGCGAGCCGACTGATCTCGAGGGGATGTACAGGATCCCCGGGATCGAGGAAGGCCGTTATGTGATGGGGGTCATGTCCGTCCAGGGAGACTACAACTTCCATTACAGCATCCTCATCAAGTCGGACGCGCTGGCTAAGCTCTCGGTGGCCATGAAGCCCAACAGCGCCCCCGTACGGATCGAGCAAGGGACGAGCGCGAACGAGAAAAAAAAGGGGGTCATGGAGTTCTTCAAGTCGCCGGCCGGCATCCTGAGCCTGATCACCGTCGTAGAAGCCACGCTTTTCGCCATCGTCCTGAGCGAAGGTGAAACTTCGCCGATCCGCTAAGCTGCATACGATTCCGGGAGCCCGGGAGGCTCAAAAAAGGGGAGGTTTTTTATGAGAAAATCGGTTTCGAAGTCTAGGTGGATGATCTGGGGAGCGCTGGCGGCGTTCTCGCTCTTTATCGTCCCGGTCGGCGAAGTGGCCTGGGCGAAGGCCGAGGGCGGCTCGCTCGTCGGGTTCGTCTATGCGCAGGACTTGAAGACGCCCGTAGTCGGCGCCGTCGTCAAGGTCCGGAATATCGCCAACCAGAAGGAATTCGCGAGCGGCACGACCGACGCCAATGGGATGTACAAGATCGACGGCGTCGATGAAGGCCGGTACATTCTAGGCGTCACGGCGACGCAGGGCGATTTCAACTTCGACTACGTCATGCTCCTCAAGGGCGGCGAGATGGCCAAGCTGTCGGTCGCCCTGGCACCCGGGGGGCAGACCACGGGCTCAGACGCACCGAAGAAGAGCTTCTTCAAGTCGCCGATAGGGATCATCACAGTGGTTGTGGTGGCCGGGGCACTTCTCTTCGTTATCTTCCACGAAGGCGAGACCTCACCGATCCGGTAAGCCGCAGAACTCGAAGTCAAGAAGGCATTGGGTCTACGAGATGCCAATTTTGGCATAGCGTAGACTCGGTGCCTTCTTTTTTTGCCCGATTTTTCATATGATACAGGCTTGGGTGAAACGGGAATGAGCATAAATTGACCAAGCACATCGTCTTCTGGGGGCTTTGCGCGGTCCTCGTCTTCGTCCCCCTGCCTATCGGCTCGGTCGAGGAGTGGGCCGTTTTCGTCTTCGAAGCGGCGACGATCGGCCTGTTCCTCGTTTACCTGGGCGGGGAGATAGGCAGCCGAAGAAAACGCCTCATGGAGGACGATCCCCTGGCGCTTGGTCCGGCCTGCCTTCCTCTCGTCTTCAAGATCCTCCTCGCTGTCTTCCTGGCGGTCTCTTTTCTACAAGTCGTGCCGCTTCCCGCATCAATCGTCAAGATCCTCTCGCCCCGCGCCTACGGAATCACCCTCGGCCTCGTCCGCGACGGACTCGCCGCACCGTCGGGATGGCTGACGCTATCGCTTACGCCGAGCGCCACCCTGTCCGAGCTCGTCCTCATCCTCTGCTACGGGATTTTCGGTTTTCTTGTCCTGCGCACGGTCCGCTCCCGGCGCCAGGTCGAGATCTTTGTTCTGGTCATCGTCGCCTCGGCCCTCTTCCAGGCCCTCTACGGCATGGCCGAAATGTTCAGCGGCCACGAGATGATTTTCGGCCGCGTCAAGCGCTTTGGGGCCGGCTCGGTCACCGGGACTTACGTCAACCGCAACCACTTCGCCGGCTTCCTGGAGATGGCCTTCCCGCTGAGCCTGGGCTATCTCCTGGTCAAGGCCCGCTATTTCGCCATGGAGAAGGGGCTGTCGCTCCGGAGGAGAATCCTCTGGTTCGGCCAGGAAAGCCTTCAGTGGACGCTCCTCCTGGGGCTCGTGCCGGCATTCATCGGGGTCGGCCTTGTCTTTTCCAAATCACGTTCCGGCATTATGGTCCTCGTCGTTACGGCCGTCCTCGCTGCCGCGGCGACCGCTTCGTGGCGCGAATTCTCCGAGGAGGAAGGAGAGGGGTCCGGGCCGGGCACGAAGCGCCGTTTCGGGAGGATCGTCCGCCTCGTCGTCATGGTCGTCCTGGCCGCGGCGGTCTGGCTCGGCATCGGTCCGGTCATCGATCGGTTTTCCGAGATGGACATTTCCTACGAGGCCCGGCGCCTTTTTTACGAGAACACACTCCACATGATCGGCGATTTTCCTTTGGCCGGGACGGGCAAGGGGACCTATGTCGATGCCTACGCCATGTATGAGAAAATCGACGACGGCCTGAAGCTTTCGTACGCCCATAACGACTACCTGGAGTTCGCGGCCGAGAACGGGATCGTCGCTGGAGGGGCGCTCGCCGCGGCCGGCATCGGATTGGCCGTCTGGCTCGCCGCGATGTGGCGTCGTCGCCGGAGCTCGTTCGCCAAGGGCATCGGGCTCGGAGCCATGCTGGGCGTCACGGCCATCCTTATCCACGGCTTCACGGACTTCAACCTCCAGATCCCGGCCAACGCGGTCTATTTCACGGCGCTGGCCATGTTGGGGGTGGTTGTGCTGGGAAGAGCGGGACGAAACGAACAGGGGGGACACGTACCCGAGGTACATGTCCCCAAAGAGGCTGGCGGGAAAGAAGGGGGACATGTACCGCAGGTACGTGTCCCCGGAAAAGCGGGGCGCCTCAAGCGGCTCGGCCCGCCGGTCGCGGTCCTCCTGGCCTTGGGCCTCTTCGTCGCCGCCTTCCACGACTTCCGCGGCTTCCATTACCTGGGGCAATACCGCCGGGCCCGGAGCGAGGCGAGGAGCGTCGAGAGCGCTTTCCCGCGGCTCGAAGCTCTCCTCGAGAAGGCCGTGAACGCCTCCCCCCTGTCCGAGTTCCGAATAGAGCTGGCCCGGCTCTACACGGAGATGGCCCGTGTCGCCAACGACGCCGGCCGCGACGAGGAACGCGAAGCTTTCTGCGACCGTGCCGCCTCGGCCTACGAGCGGGCCATCGCCGCGAATCCCGTCCACGCCTTCGCCTATTACGAGACGGGGTTCGTCTATCTCCTCTCCAACTATCCGCTGATGACCTACGCCGACCGGGCCAAGACCTACTTCCGCAAGGCCCTCGAGCTCAAGCCGGCCGACGATAACCTCAACCTGAACGTCATCTTTCTCTATTTTTCCTGGTGGCAGACGCTCGAGAACGCGGAGAAAGTCTACGCGGCAGGCCTCTACCGCCAGGCCGTCGCTCGCGACCCCGCTTTCGCCGCCAAGCTCGAGGCCCGCTGGAAGCAGAGCTTCAAGACGGCCGACCGCCTCGCCGCCATCCTGGCCGAGATGCAGTGACCTCCCGCGCCGGCGCAGGAGCGGTCTGATGAGGATCTGGCGAAATTGATTTTCAGGCCAAAAAAGGGCATACTGATCACACGAGGGTAAACAATGAAAAAAGAAACGAAAGTCCAAAAAAACCTGACTCTAATATATTGGAAGGGCAAACGCTACTGGCTGGGAAAACTCGTCGAGAATCCAGAGATCATGTCCCAAGGCAAGACCCTCAAAGAGTTGATCGAGAACATTAAGGACGCCTATTATCAGATGACCCTCGACGAGGTCCCCGCGGATTACCGAACTCTCGAAATCTCCGTATGAAACGAAAGGAATTTATCCGCCAACTCACTGAAGGCGGTTGTGTTCTATATCGTCACGGTTCCCGTCACGACATCTACATAAACGCCATCAACGGTAAAAAACAACCCGTTCCCCGTCATGGGGAAATCGAAGAGCCTCTGGCCAAGCACATTAAGAAGTACTTAGGACTATCCGACTAGACCCGGAGTAGGTTGCTTCTTTTTTGCCCAGAAAACACGGCATTAAGACCGGCGTTCAAAGGATTCGAAACTATGTTTTGGCCCCGGGGTGGGCTGAGATCCTGAAATCCGCTTTGATTAACGCGCCGGTTAACACAACCTGAATTGTGGTGTTCTGAGGCCCGGGCGACAATGGATGCGATATATAGTATGTGTTGGAATATTTAGAACAAGGCGACCGATCTGTATAACGTCGATTGCTTGACATTCCCATTTTCGGGTACAGACTCGAAGGCGATCTTTATGTCGCCGAGCCGGAGAAGGCGCTGTTGGACGAGCTTCAGTAGCTCTGTTGGCGCGTGTCGGCCGCGACCATGAATACGATCTTTTCCTTGTCATCGACGATATAGAAAAACCGATACGATCCGATCCTATATCTCCAGGTTTCGGGTTTGAAACCCTTCAGCTTCTTGATGTTCGTCCCGAAATAGGGTTGCTCGCTGAGTTGGGGATAGACAAGGCTACTGATTTTCTCGAGGTCGTCTAGGAATTGAACGGTCTCGAAGACCCGGAAATCACTCAACGAACCGGCCTTTTCTTTCCTTCGCCTGATTCGTCCCCGCCTTGATCCTCGCTAGAAGATTTCCGTCGGAGAGGATCCCTTCCGTTTCGAAAGAGTCCGTGAACAGGGTATTCTCGAGTTCCTTCATGGCAAGGGTCTCAATGGCGTTGGAGATCTTCCGGTTTTCCGTCTGGGCGTATTTCTTGAACGCTTCGTAATGGTCTTCCGAGATGCGCAAAGTGATCGTTTTGGACATGATGCGTTTATCCTCCAGATGATGCAAATATATTCTAATAGCTTCGCTTATCGCTGTCAAGGCCGGAGTAGGTTGGGCCGGGAGTAGGTTGCTTGGCTGTCGCAACTATAAGCAATAAAACAAGATCGTCAAAATATCGGCCTCTTTTATTGCCTTAAAGAACTCTTTTTCGCCCAGAAAACACGGCTTTAAGACCGGCTTTTCGCAATTAAGCAATGCGCAAGGCTTAAGACCCGGTTAATTCTTCACACTTGACATTATCACATAATTAACATATATGTTAATTAACTAGGAATTGCTAGATGAACCAAAATCTTGCTGAAAGCCTGGCCGAGAGGCTCAAAATCGCTGTCGAACAGGTCGTCAGGGAGGAGTTTGAGCTTTCTCTTCTGAAGAGCCTTTTCGAATCCGGGATCGGCAAGGCCCTCGTATTCAAGGGCGGGACGGCTCTCCGCATCGCGTTCGGTTCCCCGCGTTTCTCGGATGACCTGGATTTCTACGCAAGCTTCGCCATCCCCGAGGCGGCTTTCCAGAAGGCCGCCCGGGCGGCTCTGAAAGCCCTGCCCGAGGCAAGCCTCGTAGAAGCGCTGGCCAAGCGCTTCACCCTGTTCGCCCTTTACAGGTTCAATGTTCCCTACATCGCGCGTCCCTTCTCAATTAAGGTCGAGGTTTCCACCCGGGAGGAAAGCCGCCGCCAGGCCGACGAGTCGGAGCTCCGGCTCCTTTCGAGCGAGGTCACGAATCTCTCGGTCCTCGCCCGGGTCGCGACGCTCGAACGGGCCCTCGAAGACAAGAAGGCCGCCTTTGCTGCGAGGCGCCAGCCGCGCGACCTATACGACCTGTGGTTCATCTCCCAGAAGCTGGGGCTCCCCTTTAAGGCGGACCTCGCCGGTTTCGACCCGAGGATCGTCAGGCGGGAGCTCAGGAAATATCTTCCCAAGGCCCACTGGAGCGTCATCGACCAATGGACAGGATAAAGCCGCGGGATATGGACCTCGTCAGACAACTGGCCAGGTTCAACAAGCCTTTCTGGTCGGTGGCCGACCTTGAGAAGGTCCTGGGGTACGGGTCCAGGAAGAGCCTCCTCGTCGCGCTCCACAGGCTGACCGCGTCGGGGATCCTGGAAAGGGTCCGCCGGGGTTATTACCGGGTTTCGACGCGCCCCGCGGACGAGGCCGCCCTGGCCAACGTCCTATACAGGCCTTCTTATTTGTCTTTCGAGTCGGCCCTGGCACGTCATGGGATCCTGAGCCAGATCCCTTACAGCATGACGTTCGCCACGACCCGGCGGTCCAAGAGGATGACGATTGGCGGCCGGGAGGCGGAATTCCGGCAGATCAAGAAGGATCTGTTTTTCGGGTACAGACTCGAAGGCGGTCTTTATGTCGCCGAGCCGGAGAAGGCGCTGTTGGACGAGCTCTACATGATGAAGAGGGGTAGGACTGCGATTCCGCTCGAGGAGCTGGACGTCGACAGGCTGTCAAAGGGAAGGCTTCGGGAATTCGCGTCACGCTTCCCGAAAGGAATATTGGCCGAGCTTCAGTAGCTCTGTTGGCGCGTGTCGGCCGCGACCATGAATACGATCTTTTCCTTGTCGTTGACGATATAGAAAAACCGGTAAGACCCGATCCTGTATCTCCAGGTTTCGGGTTTGAAACCCTTCAGTTTCTTGATGTTCGTCCCGAAATAGGGTTGCTCTCTGAGTTGGGGATAGACAAGGCTACTGATTTTCTCGAGGTCGTCTAGGAATTGAACGGTCTCGAAGACCCGGAAATCACTCAACGAACCGTCCTTTTCTTTCCTTCGCCTGCTTCGTCCCCGCCTTGATCCTCTCCAGGAGGTTCTCGTCGGAGAGGATCCCTTCCATTTCGAAAGAGTCCGTGAACAGGGTATTCTCGAGTTCTTTCATGGCCAGAGTCTCGATGGCGTTGGATATTTTCCGGTTCTCCGTCTTCGCGTATTGTTTGAACGCCTCGTAATGGTCCTCGGAAATGCGCAAAGTGATCGTTTTGGACATGATGCATTCTCCCTCTAAATGATGCACTTGTATTCTAATTGCTTCGAAGAGACTTGTCAAGCGATGTTCGATCCGCTCGGTTATTTCCGCGCCGGTTTCAGCAGCAAATCCTGGAAGTCGTAGCTGAAGTCCGTGTCAGGCGAGAAGGCTTTCATCCGGGCCTCGAGGATGGCCCCGTCCGGGTCGAGCGTGAAGGTGACGTAGGCGTCGGCCCGAAGCGCGCGGTCGCGCCAGCGGACGACGAACGTCTCCCGGCTCCAGTGCTCCATGTCGCCGACCATGCCCGGCGTCTTGGTGAAGCTCATGACGAGCTTGCCGCCATCGAGCGCGATCGAGATCGGTCCGTACCAGGCGTCCTCGTAGGTCCCGGCGTAGTCCGCGAGCGGAAGCGACGGCCGGGTCGCCGCGTCCCTCTTCGCCGCCGCTTTCTTCAACGCCTCGGCCGTCCCCGCGATCCCCCTCTCGTTCACCTTCAGGTAGGCCTGCGCCCAGTCGGTCGGGGGGACGCCCATGGCCTGGTCGAGGACGGCGTAGATGACGGAGTTGTAGGCGTCGTCCGACTCCTGGTTGGTTAGGACGGCGATGCCCAGCCCGAGCTCGGGGACCATGACCAGCCGGGAGACGTAGCCCGAAAGCCCGCCCGTGTGGCTGACGACCTTGCGGCCGCGGTAGTCGTTGACGCTGAAGCCGAGAGCGTAGCCGCGGAAGTTCATCCGCTGGGCGGCAAGCTCCGCCGGCGGGTCGGAAATGGGGATCGGCGTCACGAGCGAAGTCAGTTCGCGCTCCGTTTTGGCCGCGAACAGCCTCGTCCCGTCGGCGAGGCGTCCCTCACCGAGGTGGACGAGCATCCACTTGGCCATGTCCTCGGCGCATGACAGGATCCCGCCGGCGGGATTCATGTTGTCGTTCTCGTCGGGCGGCACCGGGACGATACCCGTTTCGAGCGAGACGTGGGGGATGGCTACGTTCATGCCCGTGACATCGGCTGAGTGGCGAGGCCGGCTCCCCGCCATCCCCACTTTCTTCAGGATGCGCTCGGCGACGAAGTCCTCCCACGTCCGGCCGCTCACGGCGGCGATGACCTCGCCCGCGGCCAGGTAGAGGATGTTGTCGTAGGCGTAGGCGCCGCGGAAACTCGTCGCCGTCTTGACGAAGCGGAGGCGCTCGAGGATCTCGCGCCGGCTATAAGTCGACTCCGGAAAGATGAGGAGGTCGCCCGCGCCGAGCCCGAGGCCGCTCCTATGGACGAGGAGGTCGCGGACGGTCATCTCCCGCGTGACGTAAGGGTCCCACATCTGGAACCAGGGCAGGTAGCGGATGACCGGGGCGTCCCACGCGACTTTCCCCTCTTCGACGAGGAGGCCGAGGGCCGTGGCCGTGAAGGCCTTGGTGTTCGAGGCGATGCCGAAAAGGGTTTGGGCGTCGACGGGCGCCGGTTCGCCGAGCCTGCGGACGCCGTAGCCCTTGGCCAGGACGACCCGGCCGTCCTTGACCACGGCGATACCCATGCCGGGGACCTCGAAGGTCTTCATCGCCCGGGCGACGAGGGCGTCGAAACCGGGCGGGAGGACGGCGGCGGCGGTAGCAGTAGCGGGGGAGCGGAGGGCGGGGGCCGCGGTCGCGCGCGGGGCGGCCTTAGGCGTGGTTTGGGAAGCGGCCGAGGCCGGAATTAACGCCAATGCGACGACTAAAACGGCTATGACAAGGGCGACGGTTCGTTTTCTCATGACCGGAGGATAACCTAGTTGCCTTGGCTGTTGCAACTATTGAAAACGCCCGCAAAAGGGATATGATAAAGATATGAAAAAGGTCATCACGTACGGCACGTTCGACCTAATCCACCACGGGCACATCAATATCCTGCGCCGGGCCAAGGCCATGGGCGACTACCTCATCGTCGCCCTGTCGACCGACGAGTTCGACGCCGGCAAGGGCAAAGAGGCCTACTACAGCTACGGGGAACGCAAGCTCATCCTCGAGGCCATCAAGTACGTCGACGAGGTCATCCCGGAAACGTGCTGGGAGCAAAAGGTCGATGACGTCGTCAAACACGGCGTCTCGGTCTTCGTCATCGGCGAAGATTGGAAGGGGAAGTTCGACTTCCTCACGCCCTACTGCGAGGTCATCTACCTGCCCCGCACCGAAGGCATTTCGACGACCCAGATCAAAAACGACCTCAAGAAATAAAACAACAAGAACGGGGACATGTACCGGAGGTACATGTCCCCTTATTTAATAGACGCCCCGCCCTCTCTCACTTGATGGTCACCAGCGCGCCGGCGGAGTAGGCCGCGAATTCGGGGGCGTACATCGACTGGAGCGTCGCCGGCGCGGCCTTGAACGTCCCGGCCATGGCGCAGCGCATCCGGTGCTTGAGCGTGTACTCGCCCTCCGGCAGTCCCTCCATGAAGAAGTTCGTCCCGCTGTCGCGGATCTCCTCGTAGCGGACGAGCCCCAGGTCCCACTTGTAGCCCGACGTGAGCGTCGCCGGCTCGCACCCCGACGGTCGCGGGTCCCTCAAGTGGACGTATTCGGCCTGATGGCGGGCCCGAATCGACAGCTGAACCTCGATCTCGTCGCCCACGGCGAGCGCCGTGCCGTCCGCGAGCGGCTTCAGGACGACCTCCTCGCCCTTCTTCTCCCGCTTGAAATAGGTCCGTTCGACCGCGAACAGGTCGCCGTCGCCCTTCTCGGGCATCCTCTCGGTGCTGAAGTGCCAGGTCGCGCTGGCGAAGGCCATTCCTTTGCCTTCTTTTGAGACGCGCACCGTGGCGCACTCCGGCCCCATTTTATCGCCCGGGACGACCAGCTGGTTTTTCTTGCCGGTGTACTTGTCCGGCTCGAAGAGGAACACCGTCCGCGTGCCGCAGGCCTCGGCCGCGACCGACTCCCGGACGCCCAGCGCGCCCGTTTTCTTCAGAAAATACGCCACCGAGTAGATGACTTCGGACGTGGCCCGGGTCGACTTCCAGTGGTTGAGCTTCTTGTTGAGGAAGAGCCACTGGACGAGCCCCTCGCTCCGCGTGTCCGTCGGCATGAGCTCCATGAGCGTCCGCAGGGCGAAGGCGTGGGTTTCGATCGTGTCGTTGTACCAGAGCCAGCCGCGGTCCTCCGGCGCCCAGCTTGTCACGCCGTCGACCGTCGTCTTGGCGCTGTCCATGACGCTCGCCCAGACAAGCGCCGCGTCCTTCGGCCGCCCGGTCCGCTTGAGCGTCAGGGCCAGGTATCCCTTGAGGTATGGCGCGTGGTCCTTCCAGTGCTTGAACGAGAAGTCGAGCATCTGCTTCCGGTCGGCGTCGGTGAAGACGCCGCCCGTCCACGACGCGTCGGGAAAATTGCTGATCGTGTAGTTGAGGAAGGTGACGAATTCCCAGCCCGTATCGTGGGCCATCATCGTCGACACGATCTCGTCGAGGTAATGCCGGTGCAGGTAGGCGAAGGCCTTGACCACCGCCTCCTTGGGCACGTCGACGCCGAACTCGAGCGCCTTGGAAAAACCCTGGACGATGTAGAGGGTCATGTAGGGCGACGGCGGCCCGCCCGGCCACCACGGGAAGGCGCCGAGCGACGTCTGGGCCTTGAGGAGCTTGGCCAGCGACGATTCGCGCTGGGCCTTGGCCACGCGCGGGTCGAGCACATTCGCCGCGCCAAAACCTGCGTCCTTGCCGCCCTGCGCCGTTTCGAGCCAGGGCGTCTCCTCGAGGGCCATCTTCCGGTTCGGGTCGGCGGCGTCGAACGTCTCGTAGATCGTCTCCCGTTTGCTCAGGGCCTGGGCCATCCGCGCGACCTGCGGATATTTATCGTAGAGGCTCGTCAGGATGCCCGTCGACAGGAAGCGGTTGAGCGTCTGTTCCGTGCACTCGTAGGGATAGTTGACGAGGTAGGGCAGGGCTTCGAGGAGCCCGTAGAAAAGCTGGGCGTCAACGGTGACCACGAGCTGTTCGTTGATCCGCGTCGGATCGTCCGTCTTGGCCAGGTCGTCGAACCTGAGCTCGCGCGGCTTGCCCTCCTTGACCGTCACGAACCGCGACTGGACGAGGTGCATCCGCCCCGGGAGGACCGGGAGCGGCCGGAGCTCGCCGTCGGACAGGGCGCCGGATTTGGCCACGACCTTGAAGGCGACCGTCCCGACGCGCGCCGGCGCGAGGAGCGGGAAGACGACCGTTGCCCCTCCTCCCGCCGCGACGCTGAACGCCCTGGCCGGAACGCTCGCCGGCAGTCCGAAGGCCAGGGCCAGGTTCTCGTTCGTCAGCGGGTCGTAAATCTCGAGAGAAACGTCACCCGCGAGCGCCGCGACCCCGGCGTTGTTGACCATCACCCGGAGCTCGGCCTTGTCGCCTTCACGGAAGAAACGCGGCAGGTACGGCCGGACCATGAGGTCCTTGACCGTTCGGGCTTCTGTCTCGAGCGTCCCGCCCAAGAGGTCGCGCGTCACGCCATGCACGAAAACACGCCACCCCGTCACGGAATCGGGCACGGTGAACTCGATCGTCGCCGTCCCGTCCGCCCCCGTGAGCAGGTGGGCCTGCCAGAAAGCGGTCTCGGCAAAATTCGAGCGGAGCTGCGGCTGTGCTTCTTGCCCGACGGTCACCGCCTTCTCTTCTTTTGCCAACGCCATATCATTCATGGAAGCGGATTTGGCCATTTGGGGCGAGGGCATTCTCTCTTGGACGACACCGCCCAGGACGCCGCCGACGACGCCGCCCAGGACGCCGCCGACCACCCCGCCCTCGACGCCGCCGCGCATCCGGCCGCCCGGGCCCCCGATCCCATAGCCGCCGAGTGCGAAGAGCTCGTCCGGATTGAAGGTGGGGTAGCCGGGGATGCGGTTCCAGTCGTAATCGAACGTGAAAGACATTGGTGCCGTCCCGAGAGCGGCGTCCCACCAGGCCGTGCCCGTCCGTCCGGGATAGAGGCCCAGCAGGCGCGGCGGCCGGTGCGGCGCGAAGAGGTCGAGGCTCCGGTCGTACATGTAGGCCAGGAGCTCGGCCGCGCCTTGGATGGCCGTTTTCCCGTCCGGAGTCTTGACCGTCACGCGCCAGGTCTCCCGGCCGCCGGGCGTGAGCTTATCGCGGAACGTGGAGAAGGAGATCCCGAGCTCCTTGTTGTCCCAGGGTACGAAGACCGAGGCCTCTTCGCTCATGAACTGGTGGTCGCGGACGGCCGTGACGCGGGCGCCGAAGCCGCCCCTCAGGTCTTCCGTGACGGGCATGTCGATGACGCCGCCGTCCTTTCCAGCCTCGAGCCAGCGGCGCTCCCAGAGTTCGCCGCCGCGGAACGTCTCGAGGAGGACCGGCTGGCCGTTCCAGCCGCAGTCAACGAAGAGGCGCGCGGTGCCGCCGACCGGCACGGACGATTTTTCGGCCCGCAGGACGAGAGGCAGGTTGAGCTTGAGGGCGGGCTTCGTGCCGCCGACGACCAGGAAGTCCAGGCTGTCGCGGCAGACGGCCCCGAAATCGTCCTTTGTCTCGTAGAGCAGGCGGTAGGCTCCCGGCCCGAGCGCCGGGACGGCGACCGTCGCCATCCCCTTGGCGTCGTGATCGGCCGCTCCCTTGGCTGCTTCGCTTCCTTCCTTCCACAGGTGAAGGATGGCATCCGGAGAGCTTGAATCCCACCGGGCCCGCAGGCGGTCGCCGGGCGTCGGCGGGAACATCGGGTCTTCCGTCCCCGGCTGGGGAGCGGGGAGGGGCTGGTCGGCCGGCAGGAGCGTCGCCTCGGGCTGGATGAGACGGACGACGTGCCACGCGCCCTTTCCGGCTTTCGGCGTTCCGTTGAGGTCGGAGCGGGTGACCGAGAAGACGCCCTTTGCGTCGGCGCGGACGAACTCGCTCTCCGCTTCGATGCGGGCCTCTACGCTGACGAAGCCGAGCCTGAACGAACGTGAGGCCGAGCGCGTCTCGCCGCCCTCGTCGGTGACATCGACCGAGAGCGTGTAGCGGTAGGACAATCCCGATTCCGCCCCGTCCCTTTTTTCTTCAGCGCGGGGGGTGAATTCGACGTCGAACGCGCCGTCCCCGCCGATCTTCGCCCGTCCGCCGTCGACGGTCTGACTGCGGCCGCCGCCGGTCTCCCACCACCACCAGCGCGGGTAGACCGGCTGGCGCTTGACCTGCCAGACGGCCTCGCCCCCTGTGACGGGAAGTCCGAAGTAATACCGGGCTTCGCCTTTGAGCGCCGCGGGCCGGTTCAGGCGCAAGGGCTTTTCCGGGTCCTTGACAGAAACCTCGAAGGTCGGCCGCTTGTACTCTTCGACGCGCACCGCGGCCTGGCCGTCGGGAGAGGAGCGGAGGCGCCAGCCGCCGAGGGGCCGGCCGGCCGCCGGTACGACGAACTCGCCGCTCGCCGTGCCGAAAGCGTTGGTCGAGGCGGTCGCCTCGGCGACGCGTTGATTGTTGATGTCCTCGAGCCAGACCGAGACGCCGGTTCCCGCGTCGGGGCTGAGTTTGCCCAGGTCGGCGCGGCCTTTATAGGCGAGGATCTTCCAGAAGATCTTCTGTCCGGGGCGATAGATGCTGCGGTCGGTGTAGATGAGGGCGGCCCGGGAATCGCGCGGCTCGGGGCCGCCGGAAAGATAGAGGTAGTCGGGGTCGAAGGCGATATCCCGGCCCTTTTTCGCGAAGAGAAAATAGGGGCCGGATCGCTCGCGAGGAGCGAACCAGACGCGGCCCTGGGCGTCGGTCGTTTTCGACTCGACCCGGGTGTGGCCCTTTCGCCATTCGAAGGCGTAGAGGTCGACCGTCACCTCGGAGAGGGGGCGGCCCGTCGTGCCGGAGAGGACGAGGACTTCCTTGCCGCCCGCGATGTCGGCGTTCCGGACGCGGGCCCGGCCGCCGCCGTCGCGCTTGATCATGACCAGGTCGCCGAGGACGACGCTGAGGCCGATCGTGCGGTTGCCGGACGCGGCGAAATCCTCGCGCGCGGACGCGGCGATGAGGTAGAGGCCGGGTGCGAGTGATTGCGGCAGGACGGCGAATGTGTGGTGGTCCCGGTAGTCCGAGCTCTTGGGCAGGTCGACGGCCCAGGCGGCGTCGGGGCGGCGGCCGTCGACGATCTTGCGGGCTTCGTCGCCCTCCGGGAAGATGTTGTAGTCCTGGGCCGTCTTGACGAGCGCCTCGATGTCGAGGGCGTAGGCGCGCAGGAACACCCGGTCGAGGTTGCGGTGGCTGACGCGGACGGAGCGGCGGCCCGGGGCGTCGATGCGCATCGATTCGATCGAATACTCGGGCGCCTCGATCGATTTGAGGATATGCAGGCAGTGCAGGCCGCCGGGAGAGGAGGGGAAGCGCTCAACGCCTTCGGCGGCGAGTTTGCGGGCGCGGACGAGGGCGTCGGGGGCGGCCTCCTCCCGGGTGTATTCGGCGAGGAGGGCCTGCCCGACGGCCCACCAGGCGTGCTTGCGTTGGGAGGGCAGGAATTCGGCTAGGTGCGCGCGGATGGCGGCGCGGCTTTCGTCGGAGTCGAACGCGGCGTAGAGCGCCCGGACGAGCTCGAAGCGGGCTTCGAGGGCGGCTTCGGGGCGGGAGGCGCGGCGGCTGAAGGATTCGTGCTCGCCGAGGAGGGCGCAGATTTTTTCAACCGGGTGGTTGGCGGGCGATTCGAGAGCGCGGGCGGCGGCGGTGTCACCGGAGCCGGATTTCCCAGCTTGCGCCAGGAGTTTATCGAGGTCGAGGAGCCAGGTCTCGTTCGACTGGCGCGGCGTCCAGAAGCCCGTGTCGGCGAGGAGCCGGGCCATGAGGTAGACGACGCCGTCGCGCAGGGTGTCACGCACGCCGGCCGGGTAGTTGCCGGCCGTCCAGAAGTCGGGGAACTCGCCGGTCTTGTGGGCGGCCAGGCGCTCGCGGTCCTTCCAAACGCGAAGGGCCGACTTCCAGGCCTCGTCGAAGATCTGGTCTCTCGTCCAGGACTTGAGGTCGATGGGGCCTTTGGCCTCGACGCGCTCGCGGCGGTCGATGTCCCAGGAGTAGGCCTGGTAATAAACGACGAGAGAATGGCCGAAGAAAAGATCGAGCATGTCGCGCTCGAGAGGGGAGTCCGGCCAGGCCTGCTCTTTGAAGAACCGGACCGCCGTTTCGTAGCCGTGAAGCGCCGCTCGCAGCTGGCCCTCTTTGATCAGGGCCCAGGCCCAGAGGGAGTTGTCGCCGGCTTTCTTGGCCTCTTCGCGGACGCGGGCGGCTTCCTCGGCCGCGGCTTCGAATTTCTGTTCCGCGACGAGCTTTTCGACGGCCTGGCGGGCGGCCTTGAGCTTCGATTGGGCTTCGGCAGCCATGGATGTATCCTTGGTATCGTCGGTTCGTGGCGCCCGGGTCGATACCGAAAGAGGGGTCAACGAAGAAGGGGCCACGCGTCCCGCGGACAGGGGGCAAGGGCGGTTGGCGATGATTGCGAAGAGACCGGTGGCAAGGACGGCGGCCAGGACTGCTGCCGCGGCGACGACCGGAAACCGCTTCCGGGAGCGATCTTTCGTCGGGGATTTCTTGTCGGGTTCTTGGCTGTTCATGCGTTCCTCCCGGCGGTCCGCCCGCCGTCATCTCGAGCGTTGATGGGCAACGGCCTCATCGATAGATACAACCGTCGAAAAAAAATAGTCCCCTGAGTTCGATTTTTCATGCCCGCGAAGTAGGAATTTATTCGGGATCACGGCAGTGGTTTTCCGGTCCGACGGGGTCTCAGCCGGGGTTGATATAGCCTCTCTTTTTCTTCCTGGGGGACAAATGTGAGGGACTTTTCCAGCAAGGCCTCAAGCTCTTTTTTGAATGGGTAGCGGGGATTGAACCCGAAGAGTCGGACTTTACCCCTGAGCTTGCTGAAAAGGACCCCGCCCATTTCTAATTTCAGTAGCTGATATTGCACCGCATTGGGGTAGAAACCGAATTCCCTAGCAATCTCCCGACCATATGATTCTCCGTGCGTGTAGACGTAGAGGAGCACTTGGCTCTTTATCGGAGATTCAAAAAGCGGCTCTAGCATGGAGTCCTCACAACCGACCAGAACCATTGGCCATATGACCAATAATGTTGGTCAAATATTAGGACAGAAAAACGCGCCTGTCAAGCGACATATTGGAATTGACCGCGGCGAGTCGGCTGGCATAGAATGAGCCCGAAGGAGGGCACGCATGAACAAACGACACTTCCTCCAGGCCGGCCTGGCCGTCCTCGCTTTGGCCGTCTTTGTCTTGGCCGGGGCCCCGGCCTTGCCAGGACCGGGACTGCCGGTTTCCAGCACCGGCACTGCAAAGCCGGTGGGAAGCCCGGCCCAGGACGAGAAGAAATTCAACGGCATCGGCACGGGCCTCGGCAACTTGTCGCGCCTCTCGAAGGCCCAGACGCGGTCCATCAGCCCGGAGAACTTCACCGGGGAGAAGGGCAAGGCCGGCATGTCGACCGACGGCCCGGCCATGAAATCGGCCCGCGACCTCGGACAGGGTTGGAAAGTGTCGCCCTACGTCCGCGTTCCGCCCAAGGAGACGTTCGTCATGGCCGACGTCAAGGGCGAGGGCGCCATCCAGCAGATCTGGCTGACGCCGGCCGGCAACTGGCGCTTCGCCATCCTCCGCTTTTACTGGGACGGCGAGACCGAGCCCTCGGTCGAATGCCCCGTCGGCGACTTCTTCGCCAGCGGCTGGGGCCAGTACGCCCAGATCTCGTCGCTCCCCGTCTGCGTCAATCCGGGCAGCGCCTTCAATTCGTACTGGGAGATGCCCTTCCGCAAGGGCTTCAAGATCACCATCGAGAACCTCGCTGACGACATCTTCACGGTGTACTACCAGATCAACTACGCCCTGACGAGCGTCCCCGACGACGCGGCCTATTTCCACGCCCAGTTCCGGCGCGTCAACCCGCTTCCCTATAAGGACGTCTACACCATCCTCGACGGCGTCAAGGGCTGGGGCCACTATGTCGGCACTTACATGGCTTGGGGCGTCAACAACAACGGCTGGTGGGGCGAGGGCGAGATCAAGTTCTTCCTCGACGGCGACACGAAGTTCCCGACGATCGCCGGCACGGGCACCGAGGATTATTTCTGCGGCTCCTACGACTTCGACGCCAAGGCCCCGGACGGCTCGATCCAGTACCACGAGTTCACGACGCCGTACACGGGCCTCTCCCAGGTCATCCGCGGCGACGGGCACTACCAGGTCCAGCAGAGGTTCGGGCTGTACCGCTGGCACATCACCGACCCCATCCGCTTCGAGAAGGACCTCAAGGTGACGATCCAAGCGCTGGGCTGGCGGACAGGCGGGCGCTACTTGCCCCTCCAGGACGACATCGCTTCGGTCGCGTTCTGGTACCAGCAGGAGCCGCATGCCAAGTTCCCCAAGCTCCCGGACAAGGATTACCTGGAGATCATTTAGCAGAGCGGCTCAGTTGTCGCGGCCTTCGACCTGATCGAGGACGGCCTTGACGTAATTGCCGGAGGCGACCATCCGGACTTCGAAGGCGTTCTTCAGGGCCGTCAGCTCTTTCAGGAAGGGCCGGAAGTCGGAGGGGTCGCTCCAGTTGGCCATCGTCAGCCGCTCGATGATTTCCTTCATGCCCTGGGCGCTGACGACCTCGGCGAGGGTCTCGGGCAGCTTGCCGTTCTCCTTATCGCAGAACCGGACGACGCGGAAGAAGACCTTGCGCAGGACTTCCTGTTGGTTGAGGATCTCCTGCTTGAGCAGGAAGAGGTCCTTCACCGATCCGGTCTTGTCGAGCTGGGAATGGAGATGGCCGGCGCTCTCGACGATCTTGCCGACCGCCGTCATGAAGGATTCGGCGTCGAGGACGGCGCCGGCCTCGGCCGCGAAAAAGCCGAGCTCGATGCCGTTGTTCACGGGCTCGGTCCGGCGGTAACGGGCCAGGGAGGCGAGGCAGAATTCGCGTTCCGCGTCCGGAGCCGGCGCGGCCGGCTCGACATCGGGCTGGGGCTCGGCGGGCAGGACAGCGGCTTCCTCGTAAGGCTCTTCGGCGAGAACCGGTGAGACCGTGACGTTCCCGGCCTGGCTGCTGGGGATGTCGCCCCAGGCGGGGTTAGAGTCGACGAACTCGACGTCGTCCCGGACCCCGTCGTCTTCCGCGGACACGGGGGACGCGAAGGTCTCGGGGATGGCGGACGGTTCGGGCATCACGGCCTCGGGCGCCGGGGCGAATTCGGCCTGCCGGAGCGTCGACAGGAGGTCGCGGACCTTCTTCAGCTTGAGCACCTCTTCGTTCCAGTCCACGCCGCTCGCCGCGCTATCGGTGGGCGCGGGGATCCGGGCAGCGATGCCGGCGTATCCGGCGAGGTTCTTCCTGATGTTCTTGTATTCGTCCTCGGCCCGCAGGCGGATCTTTTCGAGGTCCTGGTTGAGGCCGGCGATCCTTTCGAGCTCGTCCCCGGCCAGGCCGGCCGCGTTCTCCATCATCTTCTGGAAATTTGCGGCGCGGTCGAGGTGCCCCCGGATCTGGCCCCGGATATTCTCCTCAGCCCCCTGAAGCTCGGCCATGACCGACTTGTGCTCGTCGAGGAAGCCCCGGACCTGGGCGAATTCCTGGTTGACGGCCTCGATCTTCCTGAGCGCCTCTTCCTTCTCGCGGGTGATCGTTTCGATGAGGCCCTGTTCCACCTCGGTTTTCTGGGCCGAGAAGATCTCGCTGACGCGTCGTTCGATGTCGTCGAGGAAGGCTGTCGGCTCGGTGCGGTGTTCGGCGATATGATTCATGGGGAACTCCTTTAGGCCTGGACGGTCGTCGGGACGTTTTGGCCTTTTCCATAAAGATGGGTGATGAGGACCAGGACGCCGGTGGGGATGCCGTGTTCGAATTCGACCCCGATCTCGTAGAGGCCGTCTTCGATCATCCGGGTCCAGCGGACATCGGCCCGGACCTTGGTGATCTGTTTCGATTTGGATAGGTAAAGCGTCATCCGGAGAGAGGAACCGACCTCGAAAAGCTTGTCCGTGACGATCCGCGCGCCGCCCAAGGAGAGGTCCTTGGTCAGGGCGTTGATGACGCGGGAGTCGGGAGAGGTGGGCGCACCGGGGAGCTCGATGGCGACCCTGTTTTCCTCGGTGAGTCTCTTGTCTTTTCTGCTTTCGCGCATCATGCGCTCTCTTTCCGGACCTTGTGCTCCATCGCGGTCGGCGATTCCGTTCTCCGCACTGATGATAAACCGGCCAAAAATCGGGTCCATCGCCGTTGGGGGTGAAACAGGGGGGGATTATCCCTCCCCCCCCTCGGCCCTCAAAAGAGGGCCCCCCTCGGCGAGGGGTCGGAGGGCCGGGGAGGTCAGGGGAATTAGGGGCGGTACACCCTCGAGAAAGGGGAGGGGGCGGCGGGCGCGGTCCGGCTGCCGCGGAGGAATATGGCCATGCGGACGTATTTCCGGTCTGTCGGGTCGAGGGGCGGGTCACCCTCGTAGTCGTGCCAGCGGTCGACGAATTCGGACCGGGGGATCGTGCCGCGCGAACCGAGGAGGGATGGGTCCTCGAAATAGAGGTTTTCGCCGTCCATGCCCAGGAGGACCATGTAGTGGCCGTCGTCCCAAGTTTCGGTCCAGGGGAGATCGGCGCGGTCGCGCCAGGCCTGGAGGTCGACGATGACCGTCGTCCCGGCGGCGAGGGCAGCTTCGAGGTCGGAGAGCTCGAGGCCCTCGCGGAGGTCGGCCGAGAGGCCGAATTCGCGGGCGACGCGGACAATGGCGAGTGGATGCGTCCCGGCCTCGGGGGTGCTGTGAAGGCGGGCGGCGAGACGGTCCTCGCGTTCTTCCGTCCCCCAGTAGGCCAGGACGGCCTGAAGCGCGGATGCGCCGCAGGTGTAGCCGGTGCTCTGACGGACGTCGGGGATGCCTTCGAGCAGCGAGGGCAGGGCGACTGGGGAGACGGGGAGCGAAATGGCGGGAAGCGGCGCCGCTCCGCCTTTGAACAAGGGGACGGGGAGGAGCGTGCCGGCGATCCATCCGACGGCAACGGCGACGAATAGGAGTGTTATTTTTTTCATTGATGACCTCCGGCCTAGAAGCACTCGAGCAGGTCGAGGGGCGATGCGATCAGGGCGGCGGCGCCACTTTCGCGGAGCTCCTCGGCCGTGCGGAAACCCCAGAGCGCCCCGACGGGGAACATGCCGGCGGCGCGGGCCGTGTTCATGTCGACGCCGGTGTCGCCGAGAAAAATGCAGGCTGCCGGTTCGACGCCCAGCTCGCCGGCGATTGAGAGGGCCGGAGCGGGGTCGGGCTTGAGCGGGACGCCGGGAAGGGCGCCGTGGACGGAGTCGAACCGGAAACCGGCAAGAAGCTCAGCCGTCATCAGGGTCGTGAAGGTGTGGGACTTGTTCGAGAGGACGGCCGTTTTGACGCCGCGCCGGCCGATCTCGGCGAGGAGTTCGGGGACTCCGGGGTAGGGGCGGCTGTGAGAGCGCCAGCACGATTGATACTCACGGCGGTAGTCGGTGACGACGCCGGCGACGTCGGCGTCGGAGAGCGTGACGAAGCCGCGCAGGGCGAAGGTTCGCCGGACCATCTCCTCGATGCCGTCGCCGACGAGAAGCTTCGTTTCCTCGACGCTGAAGGGCGCCAGGCCGCGGGCTTCGAGGACCCGGTTCGTGGCTCCGGCGATGTCTTCGATCGTGTCGAGGAGAGTCCCGTCGAGGTCGAAAATCACGGCCCGGTAATTCGGGGACACAATACTCATTTCCTATTTGCCGGATTTATGGAGGTCGCGGAGGCGGGCGTAGGTCTTCCAGGCGTTTTCGAGGCGGGTCCGGTCCTCGCCGGTGAGCTCCCGCCTGATCTTGGCCGGGACTCCGGCGGCGAGGACGCCCGGCGGGATCTCCATCCCCTCGGGGACGACGGCGCCGGCCGCGACGACCGAGCCCTTCCCGACCTTGGCTCCGGAGAGGATCGTGGCGCCCATGGCGATCAAGGCATCATCTTCGATCACGGCCGCGTGCAGGACGGCGCCGTGGCCCACCGTCACTCGCGCTCCCACCAGGCAGGACATGTCCCGGTCCACGTGGACGACCGACCCGTCTTGGATGTTGGCGTCCTCGCCGATGTCGATCACGGTGCCCTCCATGTCGGAACGGAGGACACAGCCGTACCAGACGCTCGCCCCCTTGCGGATGATGACCTTGCCGACGAGGACGGCCCCGGGCGCGACCCAGCCCTCCGGGTCTATCTCGGGCTCGCCCAATTTTTTCGGAACGCCGAAATCGTCCATGCTCATTTCTCCTTCGTGCGCGCCAAAATCGATTTTATCATGGCCTGAGCCTGCGTGCTACTGCCCGAGGAAATAAGAAAATTAAATAAAAAATATTGCTTTTGGGCGGCGACCGGAATATAATCCATACTATTCCACTAGTGATTATTTCCCCGGGCGAAAATTCATCGACAAGTTGGAGGATAGAATGGCTGCGACCAGCGGTTTCAACGAGAACGGAGGTTTCAACGAGAACGCCCTGAAGATCCTGAAGGCCCGCTACTTCCTGAAGAACGAGGAAGGCGAGCCCGTCGACAAGTCCCCCGAGGACCTTTTCCGGCGCGTGGCGACCTACGTCGCCTCGGCCGAAAAGAACAAGGGCGACCGGAAAAAATACGCCGAGGAATTCCTGCGGGTCATGGCGGCCCGCGACTTCCTGCCCAATAGCCCCACTCTGACCGGCGCCGGCCGGGGCATGTGCCTGAGCGCCTGCTTCGTCCTGCCCATCGAGGACTCGCTCGATTCCATCTTCGAGACGGTCAAGAACGCGGCTCTCGTCCATAAAGAAGGGGGCGGCACGGGCTTCGACTTCAGCCTTCTCCGGCCCAAGGGCAGTTTCGTCCGTAAGACCCAGGGCGTCGCCTCCGGCCCCGTCTCCTTCCTCAAGGTCATCGACGCCGCGACCGAGGCCGTCAAGCAGGGCGGCACCCGCCGCGGCGCCAACATGGGCATCCTCCGGGTCGACCACCCCGACGTCGAGGAGTTCATCCAGATGAAGCTCGACGGGACGAGCGCCGCGAACTTCAACATCTCCGTGGCCGTCACCGACGCTTTCATGGCCGCCCTCAAGGCCGGCTCCGAATACGACCTCGTCGACCCGCACCAGGGAACGCCCGGCGGCAAGAAGGACGCCCGCAAGGTCTTCGCGCTCATCGTCGAGTCGGCCTGGGCGGTCGGCGATCCCGGCCTCATCTTCATCGACCGCGTCAACGCCGGCAACCCGACGGCCGGCCTCGGCCCCATCCGGGCGACCAACCCCTGCGGCGAACAGCCCCTCCACGACTACGAGTCCTGCAACCTCGGCTCCGTCAACCTGGCCAACTTCTTCGACGCCAAGAAAAAGGGCCGCTTCGACTGGGACCGCTTCGCGAAGGTCGTCCGCCTCGGCGTCCGCTTCCTCGACAACGTCATCGACGTCAACAAATATCCTCTGCCCCAGATCGACAAGACGACGCGGGCTTCGCGCCGCATCGGGCTCGGGGTCATGGGCTGGGCCGACCTGCTGCTCATGATGAAGGTCAGGTACGACTCGGCCAAGGCCCTGGTCCTGGCCGACAAGGTCGGCGCGTTCCTGCGGGCCGAGGCCACGGCCGCCTCGCGCGGGCTGGCCGCCGAGCGGGGGAGCTTCCCGGCCGTCGGCCAGTCGGTCTACAAGGGCACGAAGATGCGCAACGCCACGGTCTTCACCATCGCCCCGACCGGCACCATCTCGCGCATCGCCGGCTGTTCGTCCTCGATCGAGCCCGTCTTCGCCTTCGAGGTGACCTCGAAGATCATCGACTCCGAGCTCAAGGACGTCCACCCGATCTACGCCGAGTGGAAGGAGAAGAACCCGGGGAAGCCGCTCCCGGACTATTTCCGGGCCGCGCACGAGATCCCGCCCGAGTGGCACGTCCGGACCCAGGCCGCCTTCCAGAAGCACGTCGACAACTCCGTCTCCAAGACGATCAACTTCCCCCACGAGGCCTCGGTCGACGACGTCGAGA
This sequence comes from Candidatus Aminicenantota bacterium, assembly GCA_026393975.1. Lineage (GTDB taxonomy): Bacteria > Acidobacteriota > Aminicenantia > Aminicenantales > Saccharicenantaceae > RBG-16-66-30. The sequence goes on from JAPKZD010000010.1 coordinate 67,836, forward strand.
AGGCCTACATGCTGGCCTGGAACATGGGGACCAAGGGGATCACCATCTACCGCGACGGCTGCCGCGAGAGCCAGGTCCTCTATAAGAACGGGACGGAGATCCTCCATCCCCAGGGGCGGCCGACCTCGCTCCCCTCGGTCACCGACAAGATCAAGACCGGCTTCGGCAACCTCTATGTGACCATCTCGTTCCACAACCAGAAGCCCTTCGAGGTCTTCGCCTCGATCGGCAAGAGCGGCTACTCGACCATGGCCGACGCCGAGGCCCTCGGCCGGCTCATCTCGATGGCCCTCCGGAGCGGCGTCGAGGCCGAGGAGGTCATCCAGCAGCTCAAGGGCATCGGCGGCTCCGAACCCATCTTCACCGAGGGCGGCCTCATCCAATCCATTCCGGACGCCATCGCCAAGGTCCTGGAAAAGCACTTCGGCGAGGTCAAGCAAAACGCCAAGGACTTCTACACCGTCCGCTGCAAGATCTGCGGGGCCCTCCTGCCCGACGAGAAGTGTCCCGTTTGCATCAACTGCGGCTGGAGCAAATGTGCCTGAGCCGCGGCGCCCGGCCGAAGAACGTCGCCGCCTCTTTCAAGCGCCGAAGTCGGAGTTTGTTGACGCTTATTCTTATTTCTGATTTAATAATAGAGTATTAAAAAGGAGTCGTTTTCATGAAAAAAGCAGCTCTCATGTTGATTATTCTCGGCTGTCTCGCCGGATTGTCCTTCGGACGCAACGGCAACATCGGGTTGGGCCTCATCTTCGGCGAGCCGACAGGCCTCAGCGGCAAGTTGTGGACCGGCAAGACCACGGCCTTCGACGCCGGGGCCGCCTGGTCGTTCGTCAGCGGCGGATTCTTCCAGGTCCACGGCGACTTCCTCTTCCACAACTTCGACATCTTCAAGGTCGATAAGGGCAAGATGGCTCTCTACTACGGCTTCGGCGGCCGGGTGAAGCTGGCCGACCAAACGATCGTCAGCGTCCGCGTCCCGATCGGCATCTCCTACCAGTTCGAGAAGACGGCGATCGAGCTTTTCCTCGAAGTCGTCCCCATGCTCGACATCGTCCCGGCCACCGAGGTCGGGATCGGCGGCGGCGCCGGCTTCCGCTATTATTTCTGATGATCATCTCTCGAGGGCTGGGTAACAACGGCCGCTAAAACCTCCGGGCCTTCCGAGCCGACGAAAGGGCGGCGGAGACTCCTGTGGGCCGTGGCCGGCGCGGCCGTCCTGGCCGGAGGCCTCATCTTCCCGGGTCCGACTACGCTTTCCGGCCCCCGGGCTATTCTGGTCTCTCCTCAGTCCCCCCGCCCGGGCGGGCGCCTGCGCGTCCTGGTTGCCTTCGAAGCCGACGCCGCCAAGGTCCAGGCCTTTCTCCGCGGACCGGCGGGCGCCCTCGAACCCCTCAAGATGAAGAGGGGAGTGGGGCCTCCGTTCTGGGTCGCGGCCGAGTTTTCGACCGGTCCGGCGGGGTCTTACGCCTTGATGCTCAAAGAGGGCCGGGTTGAATTGCCGGCACTGACCATCGAAGTTTCGGCGGGCGGCACCCCGAAGGCCGGTCTGGCCGGGGGCCCGTTCGGCGCGAAGGGCTGGTCGTGGGCCGAAGAAAGCCTCTACGCCGCCTGGATCGAGGCGCTCTTCGCCGAGGCGGACGAGCGCTCGTCCTGGAAAGCCCTCCACGAGGTCATGCGCGACCCGGCGCGGAACATCCTCCACGACCATTTCGGTCTCGGCGAGGACGAGGCTTCCGGCCCGAACGCGCTCGTCATGACCCCGGACTGCGCCGACAACCCCTATTTCCTGCGGGCCTACTTCGCCTGGAAGCTGGGCTTGCCGTTCGGCTTCCACGAAACGAGCTGGGGGACTCGGGAGCAGGCACCGCGCGGCCTGCGCTGGCGGACCGAAGCTCCCGCGGCCGGGCCCGACAAATTCAGGCGCCTGCTCGCCGTGGTCAAGAACACCGTCCACGCCGGGAACGGCAGGACCGCGCTTCGTGCGGACGAAACCGACTATTACCCGCTCCCTCTCACCAGGAAGGCCCTCAAACCAGGCACGGTTTACGCCGACCCGTACGGGCACACTCTGACGATCGTCCGGTGGATCCCACAGACCGCGAAGCGCCCGGGCCTGCTCCTGGCCGTCGACGCCCAGCCCGACGGGACGATCGGGGTCAAGAGATTCTGGAAGGGGAATTTCCTGTTTACGACGGAAGATGTCATCGGCGAGCCGGGGTTCAAGGCCTTCCGTCCGATCGCCCTCGAAAACGGGCGCCCGCGTCTCCTGACGAACCGGGAGATCGCCGCGGACCCCGACTTCGGCGATTTTTCGCTCGAGCAGGAGAAGATGACGGGCGACGCGTTCCACGCGGCGATGGAGAAGCTCATCAACCCCGAGCCCCTCGACGCCCCAGCCGCCTTCGAGGACCTCTTCCAGGCTCTCCACGAACAGCTCATCGTCCGCGTCGACTCGGTGGCGAACGGCGAGGAGTTCATGAGGGCGCACCCGGGCACGGTCATCCCCATGCCGTCGGGCCCGGCCGTTTACCAGACCCTGGGGCGGTGGGAGGATTTCTCGACGCCGAACCGCGATCTGCGCCTGCTCATCGCCATCGACACCATCCTAGAATTCCCGGACAAGGTCGCCGCGAATCCCGGAGCATATGACATATCCGGGAAGAAGACGCCCGACGAGGTCCGGCGCGGGCTCCTCGCCCTCCAGAAAAACTTAGCGGCCGGCCTCTCCATCACCTACCGGCGGTCGGACGGGGCGTCCCGGGTCCTGACGCTCGAGGACATCTTCGCCCGCCGGGACGCCTTCGAGATGGGCTACAACCCGAACGACAGCGTGGAGGTCCGCTGGGGGGCACCCGAGGGCAGCGAGGAGCGCTCGACCGCGCGCCGGCGGGCCCCCGCCTCCCAGATCGAAAAGATGAAGGCCCTCCGGCCCTGGTTCCACAAGCGCCTTCGGCCGGCGGCGTGACGGTTGCTTTTCGGGCCGATTTAAGCTAAAAATGGGGGGAATAATGAAAGAAACGCGCGACGGGCGCCATCTAAAATAAGAAAATCCCACGGGAGGAAACTTCATGCATTTCCGCATCTCTCGTTTCTTTTTGACCCTTCTGGCCCTGGGCTTCGTCCTGGGCGCCGGGGCGACGGTCCTGGCCCAGGCGCAGGTCACGGCCGAAGATTTCAACCAGTTCAGCTGGCGCTGGGTCGGTCCGGTCAACTTTTCGGGACGGATCACCGAATTCGCCGTGCCCCCGGGGCAAGCCCAGGTCTACTACGTTCTGACCGCGAGCGGCGGTCTATGGAAGACCGAGGATGCGGGCACGCACTTCGAGTCCATCTTCGACAAGTACGGCAACATGAGCATGGGCTTCCTGGCCATCGCCCCGTCCAACCCCAGCGTCCTCTATCTGGGCACGGGCGAGCCGATGCACGCCCGCGCGAGCTCCCACGGCAACGGGATGTGGAAGTCGACCGACGCCGGCAAGACCTGGACGAAGATCGGCCTGGAGAAGAGCTTCTTCATCCCCAAGGTCGCCGTCGACCCCAAGAACCCGGATATCGTCTATGTCGCCGCCGAGGGTAAGCTCTACGACAACGCCATGGATTGCGAGCGCGGCTTCTACAAGACGACCGACGGCGGCAAGACCTGGGAACGGCTGTGGCCGCTCGACGACCGGGGCGTCGGCGACTTCGTCGTCGACCCGCGCAATTTCGACGTCGTCATCGCCGCGGCCTATAAAACCTACCGGCGGACCTGGACGTACATCGACCGCCAGCCGGGGAACCATCTCTACAAGACGACCGACGGCGGTAAGACGTGGAAGAAGCTCGTCGAGGGCCTGCCCGTCAACGCCGAGCTCGGCCGCGCCGGCCTCGACATCTACGAAAAGAACCCGAACGTCGTCTACGCCCGCATCGACGAGCAGGTCAACCTCGGCCTGGCCGAGCGCGACGGCGTGGCTAATTTCCGGGTCGGCGGGGGGTTCGGAGGCGGCGGCCTGTTCACGGACGAATACACCTTCGACAAGTTCAAGACCACCAAGATCAAACCCGAGTTGGCCAAGCTGGCCCCCAAGTTCGTCCCGGTCACAGCCGAGGACGAAGCCGGCCTGGTCAAGAAGCTCAACGAGCTCGTCGCCGACAAGGATTTCCTGACCAAATCCGGCGTCGACCTAGCCAAGCTCAACGCCGCGGCCCGCAAGGTCCAGGCCAAGAACAAGGACCTCGTCGCCGCGATCGGCGAGGTCGAGGCGCTCTTGAAGCGGGAGGCCCCGAAGGCTGATTCGACCGAGGCCAAGGGCCGCGCCCAAATCGTCAACCGCCACGTCCTTGAGGTCCTCTACGCCGGCGTTTTCCGCAACCAGCAGCCGGTCAAGCGGGACGGGGTCGTTTACCGTTCCGACGACCAGGGCGAGACCTGGAAGAAGATGACCGAGTACAAGCAGTCCGGAGGCAGCGGCCTCGTCAACCAGACCGAGGGCGGCTACTACGGCCGTATCTACATCGACCCCCAGAACGACCAGACGGTCTACTGCGTCGACACCAACGCCACCGTCTCGACGGACGGCGGCAAGACGTTCAAGGCCGCGGGCTGGGACGCCGGCGTCTTCAAGCTCCACGTCGATCACCGCGGCATGTGGATCGACCCGCAGAATTCCAACCACATCATGAGCGCCAACGACGGCGGAGCGGGGGAGAGCTGGGACGGCGGCAAGCACTGGAGCCAGAAGGCGACGATCAGCGCCCAGCAGTTCTACGACGTTTCGGCGGACAACGAACAGCCCTACAACGTCATGGGCGGCACGCAGGACAACGGCGCCTGGATCGGCCCCTCGCAGAACCGCAACCAGAACGGCGTCTATGCCGCCGACTGGAACTCCCTGCCCACGGGCGATGCCTACTACGTCCTCCGCGATTGGTGGAACCCCGAATACATCTATTACGAGAGCCAGTTCGGCGCCTCGAGCCGGCAGAACCTCAAGACGGGCGAGATCTCGCAGCTGGCCAAGCGAACGACCCCCGAGGAGCTGGCCAAGGGCCTTCCGGCCCAACGCTACCAGTGGAACGCCCCGATCGTTCTCTCGCCGTTCAACCCGGGCATCGTCTACATCTGCTCCCAGTTCGTCCACCGCTCCTTCAGCCGCGGCGACCGCGACACCTTCGCCACGATCAGCCCCGACCTGACCCGGGCCGACAAGGCGCGCCTCGAGGAGGCGAAGAAGACCAACCTCCAGTACGCGACGATCTACTCCTTCGCCGAGTCGGCCAAGAAGCCCGGCCTCTACTGGGCCGGGACCGACGACGGGAACGTCCAGATGTCGCCCGACAGCGGCGTGACCTGGACCAACATCACGGCCAATTTCTACGACATGAAGACGGGCAAGCCCAAGGCCGGCGTCAAGGGCGTCCTGATCCCGTTCGACCGCTGGGTCAAGAGGGTCGTGCCCTCCCGGTACGACGAGAAGACCTGCTACGTGGGCTTCAGCGGCTACCGGACCCACAACGAAGATAAGACCTGGCTCTTCGTCACCCACGACCTGGGCAAGACCTGGGAGGACATCTCCGGCGGCCTCATGAACCCGATCTTCGACGTCGAGGAGGACCCGGATAACGCCAACGTCCTCTACCTCGCCGGCGACTACGGCATCTATGTGAGCATCGATAAGGGCAAGACCTGGACGGCTTTCTCGACCGCAGCGCCGAACGTTATCGTCCGCGACATGGCCATCCAGAAACGGGACCGGGACCTCGTCATCGGCACCTACGGACGGGGTATCTACATTGCCGATATCGCCCCCATCAAGGAATTCACGGCAGAGAATCTGGCCAAGGACGCCTACCTCTTCGACATCGAAGAGGCCATCCGCTGGAACCGTCTGGAGCGGCGGGGCGAGCAGTACGGCGAATTCGCCAAGGTCGGGAACCCGGAGATCGCTTCGACCATCTACTACTATCTCAAGGCGGAGCCCAAGTCCGTCAAGCTCGTCGTCAAGGACCTCGAGGGCAACCTCGTCCAGGAGCTCGGCGGCAACGCCAAGAAGGGCCTCCAGAAAGCGACCTGGAACCTGACTAAGCGCGTCGACCCCGCGCAGCAGCCCGCTGGCGGGCGGCCCGGCGGCGGAGGCCGCGGTGGCCGGGGCAATTTCGCGGACTACGGCACTTACAAGGTGACCCTGACCGTGGACGGAAAGGACATCGCCACCAAGACGGTGAAGCTCAGCCCCGACCCGATGTTCAAGTGATCCTCTGACTTTTTTTTCCGCGCTGTCGTCGCCTATTTGGCCGTGGCCTGGATGGGGTCGAGACGGACGGTGACCTTGGTCGTGAGCGTCTTGCCGCCGACGGTCAGCTTGACGGCGTAAACGCCGGGCTCGGCGACCTGGCCGCCGCCCATCCCGCCGCGCCCTCCGCCGCCCATCCCGAAGGGCATCCCGCCCCGGATGATGGAGAAGACCGCCCTCTGGATCTCGGCGACCTTGCGGTAGTTCGTCCCGACTTTGTCGAGGTCCGCCGCGGCCTTTTTCAGCGCGGCCTTCTGGTCGTCCAGGAGGTCGGTCCGCGCGAGTGCCGGGTCGATCTGCTTCTTGAGGTTGTCCGCGAGGTTCTGGACGGTCGCCGCTGGCGGGTCGAAACGGAGGTCCCAAGCGACGCGGTTGATGCCCGCCTCGGCGGTATCGAGGAGATAGGTCGTCTTCAGGTTGCCCGCGAAGTCGGCGATCTCGAGAGTGGCCGGAGCTTCGGGCTTCGTCTTGAGGTAGAAGTTGAGCAGGGCGCCGTCGGGCGGGTTCTCGCCCTTGAAGAAGAGGTCGCCCCGGCCGTAGCCGCCCCGCTGGATCCGGAGCCAGCGCGTGCCGGCCTTGCCCGGTTCGAAGAGGACGGCGTCCTGGCCGAGGACCTCGTCGGTCGCCTTGCGCAGGGCCGTGATGTCGTCGAGGATCCAGAAACCCCGGCCGTGCGTCGCGGCGATGAGGTCGTTGTCCCGGGGGTGGATGAGGAGATCGTGGCAGGCGACCGTGGGCATGTTGAGGCCCAGGCTGGACCATGTCGCGGCGGCGTTGCGGCTGAAGTAGACCCCGAATTCCGTGCCCAGGAAAAGGAGGTTCTTGTTGACCGGGTCCTCCCGGACGACGTAGACGGGCTGGCCGTCCGGGATGCCGACTGCTGCCGCTGTCCAGGTCTTGCCGAAGTCGGTCGTCTTGAACACGTAGGGGTGGAAATCGTCGGAGCGGTGCCCGTCGAAGGTCACGTAGCAGGTCGCCTCGTCGAAGCGCGAGGCCTCGACCCGGCTGCACCAGATGCCGGGGGGAACGCCCTTGATGTTCGGCCGGACGTTGGCCCAGGTGACGCCGCCGTTGCGGGTGACCTGGACGTTGCCGTCGTCGGTCCCGACCCAGATCAGGCCGGGGAGGCGGGGCGATTCCGAGATGGTGATGATGGTGCAGTAGGTCTCGGCGCCGGTGACGTCGGGCGTGATGCCGCCGGTGGGCTTGACGGGGGCATACTTCGTCTTATCGTTCGTCGTCAGGTCGGGGCTGAGGAGCATCCAATGGTCGCCCCGGTCGGTGGACTTGAAAAGGTGGTTGCCGCCGAAGAGGATCGTCTCCGGGTTGTGGGGGGACATGACGATCGGCGAGCTCCAGTTGAACCGGAAAGGGCCGCGGTCCTGCTGCATTCTAGCCTGCCTGGCCGCCTCGGGGGAGGCCGGCTCGGCCTTGGCCCCGGCCTTGCCAGGACCGGGACTGGGAAGCCCGGCCTCGGGCTTGGCGGCCGGCTTGGCCGCGGCCTTGGCGGCGGGGGCTTTCTTCTCGGGCGGTGCCGGAGGGAAGTAGTCCTTATAGTTGGCGATATTCATCGGGTTCGGCCGGATGCTCTTCGCCTCGCGCGTCTCGACGTCGACCCGCTGGAGGGAGCCGCCCTGGCTTTCGACGTAGACGGTCCGCCAGTCCTGAGGGTCGTTCTGAGTGTGGAAGCCGTCGCCGCTGCCGATGTTGTACCAGAAATCGGTCAGGATCTGCCCTTCGCGGCTCATCGATGGGCCGCCCCAGCTGCCGTTGTCCTGGAGCCCGCCGTAGACGTAATAGGGGTCGCGCATGTCGGCGCTCACGGCATAGAACTGGGCGACGCTGAGGTTGTCGAAGAAGACCCAAGTGCGGCCGTGGTCGTAGGTGACGGAGGCGCCGCCGTCCTGCCCGACGTAGAAGCGGTTCTTGTTCGTCGGGTCGATCCACATGGTGTGGAAGTCGGGGTGGAGGCCGCCGATCGGACTCCACGTCTTCCCGCCATCGTTCGAGAAGCTCATGTTCGTGGCCAGGAAGTAGACCCACTTGTTCTCGAGCGGGTTGATATAGATGTGGCTGTAGTAGAACGGCCGGTTGTTCATCCGGTTCATGTACTGCCAGGACGCGCCGCCGTCCTCGGATCGGTAGATGCCCGTGCCGAGCTTGGTCATTTCGGCGTATTCGGGGTTGGGCTTCTGTTCGTTTCCGGAGCGGATGGTCTGCGGCGGCTGGTAGCCGTGCTCGACGACGGCCATGAGGACGTCGGGCTTAGAGCGGGAAATCGCCAGGCCGATGCGGCCGAGCTCGCCCGTGGGCAGGCCCTGGGTGAGCTTGGTCCAGGACACGCCGCCGTCGGTCGTCTTGAAGATGCCGCCGTTCGGGCCGCCGGAGTCGAAGCGCCAGGGCTGGCGGAGGCGCTCCCAGAAAGAGACATAGAGCGTCTCGGGATCGGTCGGGTGCATGATCAAGTCGATGGCGCCGGTCTTGCCGTCGTTCGGCAGTCCGCCGGCGAGCTTGGTCCAGGACTTGCCGCCGTCGGTCGTCTTGAAGAGGCCCCGGTCGCCGGTGGTGCCCCAGGGGTGGCCCGAGGCCGCGACGTACACGGTGTCGGGATCCGTGGGGTGGGTGATGACGCGGGCGATCGTCTGGGTCGTCTCGAGGCCCATCCGGGTGAAGGTTTTGCCGCCGTCGGTCGACTTATAGACGCCGTCGCCCCAGGCGACGCTGTTGCGGACGCATTCCTCGCCCGTCCCGACCCAAATGATGTTCGGGTCCTTCTGGAAGAAGGCGACGTCGCCGATGGAGGCCGAGCCGTATTTGTCGAAGATGGGCTCCCAGGTCGTCCCGGCGTTGATGGATTTGAACACGCCGCCCGAGGCCGAGGCCACGAGAACCTGGGTGAAGTCGTTATCCAGGGCTTCGAAGTCGGAGATGCGGCCGACCATGTTGGCCGGGCCGATGTTTCGCCAGCGAAGGTGTCTGGTCAGGGCCTGGCTTTCCGGGCCGGGCCCGGCCTGCTGGGCCGCGAACGGGCCGGCGAAGGCCATGACCAGGAGGAGAAGGGCGCAGACACGGAGCGCCGTCTTGACTCTATTTTTCATAAAGATCTCCTTAAAAGAGGGACGATAAGGGCGGATTATATTGAAAACGCGGCGCCGGGGCAACAAGCGGAGAAATGGCGTATAATAGATGGAGCATGCAGAGTAAAGCGATATCGATACCGGCGCTGATTATTCTAGTCGCGGTGTTTTCCCTATGCTCTGGGGAAAGCAAGCTGGGGTTCGATGCTTCATCGGCCTACGGCTTCGTCAAGAAGCAGGTCGAGTTCGGGCCGCGCGTACCCAACACCCCGGCCCACGCCGCCTGCGCCGATTGGCTCGTCAAGACCCTCAAACAGTGGACGCCCGACGTCGTCGTGCAAGCCTTCCAGGCCAAGGCCTATGACGGGAGGGTTCTCGACGGGAAGAACATCGTTGCCTCGTTCAACGCCGAGGCGAAGGACAGGATTCTTCTCTGCGCTCACTGGGATTCGCGGCCCTTCGCCGACCACGACCCGGACCCGGCCAATCATTTCAGGCCGGTCATGGGGGCCAACGACGGGGCGAGCGGCGTCGGGGTCCTGCTCGAGGTCGCCCGCCAACTCTCGCTCAGGAAGCCCGCCGCCGGCGTCGACATCCTTCTCCTCGACCTCGAGGATTTCGGCGAACACAGGAACTGGCGCGGCGCCGCCAAGGACAGTTGGGCCCTGGGTTCCCAGTACTGGGCCCGGAATCCCCACCGCCCCGGCTACAGAGCCCGTTTCGGCATCCTGCTCGACATGGTCGGGGCGTCCGACGCCGTCTTTCCCATGGAGGGGACGTCCATGTCCTACGCCCCGGCGGTCATGAAAAAGGTCTGGGAAACGGCCCGCGGGCTCGGCCTCTCCAAGTACTTCCTCGCCCGTGAAGCGGATCCCCTCATCGACGACCACCTCTATATCAACACGATAGCGGGCATCCCGACCGTCGACATCATCCATTACGACACCGAAAAGCAGGGTTTTCCCGCGAGTTGGCACACCGCCGGGGACACCCTGGACAAGATCGACGTCGACACCCTGAAGGCCGTCGGCCAGGTCGTTCTGGCCATGATTTTTCAGGGGATCTAGCTTGCCGGGCGGCCCGCGGATGTTGGAAGAAAAGAAACGCTTCGCAGTCTAATCCTATGAAGGCTATCTCTATAAAAAAGGAGAACACGTTATGAAGAAAGCCACACTTGGCGCACTTGCCATCCTGGTCGTTCTGTCCCTCGCCGCCTGGGCCGTCGACGTTTCCGGCACCTGGGCCCTGAGCCGGCCGGGCCGCGACGGCGCGATGACGACCCAGGACATCACCATCGTCCAGGAAGGCAACAAGATCAAGGTGACCATGCCTCCCGGACCCCGGGGCGGGGATCCGGTCACGGTCGATGGCACCATTGAGGGCAATGCGATCGAATGGAAGGTCGTCCGCCAGACCCCCCAGGGCGAAACGGTCATCAGCTACAAAGGGACCGTCGAAGGCGACTCCATGAAGGGCACCATGTCCATGAGGGATCGCGTGATCGAGTGGACCGCGAAGAAGAAGTAAGCGGACCTGTTTTTTCCTTTTAGTTTCGTCTAAGAAGCGCAGGGGCCGGATTCTATCCAGCCCCTGCGTTTTGCCTGAACCGCGCGACCGCCCAGCTCACCCTCACCTGAAGCCGGTGGGGAGCAAGGTCCACGTGTCTTCCCTCTTTTTCCGCCTCTTCCGCAGCGGCCGGGGCCCCGGGCTTGCCCGGGGGTCCACTTCCGCCGTACTCGCCAGTGGATATAAGTCACGGGCGAGTGGCGAGCCGAAGGCTCGTCCCTTGGCCTTGCCAAACAAATCTCCCTTTAATATGATGAGCGAAAGCTGTCTGCCGAGGAGGTTCCATGAAACACACCCGTCGGACGATTATCGCCACGCTCTTGTTGATCGCCGCTTTCCTGCCCGCTTTCCTTTCCGCTCAAGTCACCCGGGCCGATTACGAGAGGGCAACAGGCCTCAGGGCTAAGCTCCAGCCCCTGGCCCTCAACATCGTCGACCGGGGAGGGTGGATCGGCAAGACCTCCCGTTATTGGTATAGGAAATCCGTTGCGGGCGGCAACGAATTCTGGGTCGCCGACGCGGTCAGCCGCGACAAAAAAATCGCCTTTGACCACGCCAAGCTGGCCGCCGCCCTAGCCGCGGCCTCGGGCGAGAAAGTGGAAGCTCTCAACCTCCCGTTCCAGACGATCACCTTCGCCGAGGACGAGAAGTCCGTCGAATTCGCCGCAGCGGGTTTCCGCTATTCCTATGACCTCGCGACCTATGCCTGCAAGAAGCTCGGACCGGTCGAGCCGAGAGGCGGCCGAGGCGGTGGGATGACTATGTGGGAAAGGGGGCCGGCCCCCGAGGCCGCTTCGAAAGAAACGAAAGCCTCTCCGGACGGGAAGTGGGAAGTTTTCATAAAGAACTATAACGTGTATCTCCGGGACAAAGAGAAGAAGGAGGAATCGATCCTGAGCCGCGACGGCACGGAGGGCGATTACTACACCTTCGAATCCCTGACCTGGTCGCCCGATTCGAAGAAAATTGCCTCGTTCCGCCTGCGCCGCGGATACCACCGTCTCGTCCATTACGTCGAGTCGTCGCCGTCCGACCAACTCCAGCCGAAGTCCTACACCATGGAATACGCCAAGCCGGGCGACGTCCTCGACATCGAGCGGCCGGTCCTGTTCCTCGTCGAGACCAAGGCGCGGATCGAAGTAGAGGACGCGCTTTTCCGGAACCCCTACGAACTGACGGACTTGGCTTGGCGCAAGGACAGCCGGGCATTCACCTTCGAGGTCAACCAGCGCGGCCACCAGGTCTACCGGGTCGTCGAGGTCGACGGGACGACGGGCACGGCCCGGGCCGTCATCGACGAAGAGGCGAAGACATTCTTCTGCTACAGCGGGAAAAAGTTTCGATATGACATCGACGACGGCCGCGAGGTCGTCTGGATGTCGGAGCGCGACGGCTGGAACCACCTCTATCTCTACGACGGGACCACCGGCGCGGTCAAGAATCAGATCACTCAAGGGGAGTGGGTTGTCCGCTCCGTCGACAAGGTCGACGAGGAAAAACGCCAGGTTTATTTCCAAGCGAGCGGCACTACCCCCGGCCGGGACCCGTACTTCACGGACGCGTTCAGGATCAACCTCGACGGGACGGGCCTTATCCGGCTGACCGAAGGAGAGGGCAACCACACGGTCGCCTATTCGCCGGACATGACCTATTTCGTCGACACTTGGTCGTGCGTCGACACCGCCACGACGAGCGAGATCCGTCGGGTCGCCGATCGGAGCATCGTCATGACCGTGGAAAAGGGGGACATCGGCGGTCTCCTCAAGGCCGGCTGGCGGGCGCCCGAGGTCTTCGTGGCCAAGGCCCGGGACGGGAAAACCGATATCTGGGGCATCATCGTCCGGCCGTCGAACTTCGATCCCAAGAAAAAATACCCCGTCATCGAGTACATCTACGCCGGGCCGCAGGGCTCGTTCGTCCCCAAATCCTTCCAGGCTTACAGCTCCATGCGGGCTCTGGCCGAACTGGGCTTCATCGTCAGCCAGTGCGACGGCCTGGGGACGAGCAACCGCTCCAAGGCCTTCCACGACGTCTGCTGGAAGAACCTGGGCGACGCCGGGTTCCCGGACCGGGTCCTCTGGCACAAGGCCGCGGCCGCGAAGTACCCGTACTACGACCTCACCCGGGTCGGCATCTACGGGAATTCGGCCGGCGGTCAGAACGCCCTCGGCGGGCTCCTGTTCCAGCCCGACTTCTACAAGGCCGGCGTCGCCTCCTGCGGCTGTCATGACAACCGCATGGACAAGATGTGGTGGAACGAGCAGTGGATGGGCTGGCCTCTCGGCCCCGAATACGCCGCTTCGTCGAACGTCGACAACGCCGGGCGGCTCCAGGGACAGCTCCTGCTCATCGTCGGCGAGATGGACACAAACGTCGACCCGGCCTCGACCATGCAGGTCGTCAACGCTTTGATCAAGGCGAACAAAGTGTTCGACCTCTTGGTCATCCCCGGAGCCGGGCACGGCATGGGCGGCGCCTACGGCGAGCGGAAGATGTTCGATTTCTTCGTCAGGAATCTTCTCGGAGCCAATCCGCCGGATTGGAATAAGGGCAGATAAGGGGCCGGGCCCATTCCGTTCATCTCCCGTTCATCTTCGTTTATGGCATAATAGTCCGGGATCGATGCCATGCGCCTCCTGATCGTCGAAGACAACCGTGCTCTCCTCAAGAGCCTCAGGAAGGGACTCCAGGAAGAGGGCTTCACGGTGGACGCCGCCGACGACGGGGAAGAGGGCTTGTTCCTGGCCGAGCACAACGAATACGACGTCGTCATCCTGGACTTGTTGCTGCCGAAGCTCGACGGTCTGAAGCTCCTTCAGGCCCTGCGGCGCGCCGACATTCAAACTCACGTCCTCGTCCTGACGGCACTCGACGCCGTCGACGAAACGGTCCGCGGGTTGAACACGGGCGCCGACGATTACATGACCAAGCCGTTCCGTTTCGAGGAGCTCTTAGCCCGGGTCCGGGCCCTGCTCCGCCGGAAGTACCAGAAAAAAGACCCGCGTCTCGTCGTCGCCGATCTGGAGATCGACACGGTCGCCCGCAACGTCCGGCGCCGCGGAAAGGACGTTCCCCTGCGGCCAAAGGAATATGCCCTGCTCGAATTCCTCGCCCATCACGCCGGAGAGGTTGTCCCGCGGTCGATGATCTGGGAACACCTCTACGACTGGCAGGACGAATCGATCAGCAACACCATAGACGTCTTTATCAGCCGGCTGCGCAAGAAAATCGACCGGCCGGGTCTGCCGCCCCTGATCCACACGGTGCGCGGCGCCGGCTACCAGTTGAAGGGTGGATGACATGCGTTCGCTCCGGCTGAAATTGATCTTGGGCTCTCTCTTCGTCCTCGGGACGGTCATCATCAGCTTTGGCCTGTTCGTCTATTTCGCCAAAAGCCGCGCCCTCCTGTCCGTTATGGACGGCCGGCTCGCGGCGGGCGTGAAGGCGCTGGCCAGTCACGTTGAACGGGATTCTGGACGGCTCATCTTCGCGCCCGCCGAGGATTATGACATCCGCGGGGAGCTGCCCCCGGCCTACCGGATCATCGACGAGCAGGGCCGGGAGATCGCGCGGTCGGCCGCAGGATCTTCCCCGGCTTGGCCCGTGGAGCGGCCGGTGGAAGGACGTTCCCTTTTGGCAACGATGGGAACGGGAAAGGACGGCCGCTGGCGTGTCGTGACATTTTCCTCACGCATCTCCGGCGAACAGGACCGCGCCGAAGAGAACGAGCCGAGCATGACGCCGGCCGCCGTGGTCACGATCCAGTGCGCGACACCGCTCGGGCCGATCAGCCACGAGCTCAGGGAGTTCGTCTCCCAGCTGGCCGTCCTGGCCCTGGCCGCCTTCCTCATCGCCGGCGGCGGCAGTTTCCTGCTGGCCGGGCGGGCCCTCCGGCCGATCCGGCGCATCAATGAGGCGCTGGCCAACGTTTCCGAAACCCGGCTCGACGAACGGCTCGACCCCCGTCCGTTCGACAAGGAGCTCCATCCGCTCATCGGCCAGCTGAACGCGGCCTTGGACCGGCTCGAAGAGGCCTTCCGGAGAGAGCGGCAGTTCACGGCCGACGTTTCCCATGAGCTGCGGACACCGGTGGCCGGGATCCTCAGCACCATCGAGGTCCTGCTCCGGAAAGAACGCTCCGAAAAAGAGCTCAGAGAGGCCCACGAGGACAACCTCGAAATCGGCCGCTCCATGCAGTCCATGATCGAGCGGCTGCTCCTTCTCGCCCGCATGGACGCGGGGAAGGCGAGTCCGCGAAGGCAGTCCACCCCGCTCGCGGCCCTCGTCGGCGAGATCCTGGCCGCGGCCGGGCCAGAGGCTCAGAAACGGAATCTCCGGCTGAGCCAAGACGTCGATGCCGCGCTGCGGGCCGATATCGACCCCGACCAGATGAAAATCGTTCTGGCAAATCTCGTCGACAACGCCGTCCGCTACAACCGTCCGGATGGGAGCGTCACTGTCGGGGCCCGAAGGTCCCCCGAAGGGCTCGTCGTGGAGGTCAGGGATTCGGGGATGGGCATCCCGGCGGACCAGCTTCCCTTGGTCTTCGACCGATTCCACCGCGTCGACTCTTCGCGTTCCGAGGAGACGGGAGGATGCGGGCTGGGCTTATCCATCGCCCGGAAGATCGTCGAAGCTCACGGCGGGCGGATCTTGGCCTCGAGCGGCCCGTCGGGGAGCGTTTTCTCCATCATTCTCCCGGAAGCCTGAACCCCCGCCCCCCGTTCATCATCCGTTCATGTGCGCAGAGTTATGCTGACCATGAGGAGATCTGCATGACATTTCGGAACGCTCTCCGCACGCCGGCCGTTGCCCTGGCGGCGCTCCTGTTTGCCTCCGTGGCCGCCCCGGCTGGCGCCCAGACCAGCGTCCCCGACAAGCTCCAAGCCATGCGCGTCGAGACTCCCGTCAAGCTCGACGGTGTCCTGGATGAGAAAGTCTGGGCCAAGGCTCCGCATATCTCGAATTTCACCCAGCGCGAGCTAGCCGAGAACGCGCCGGCCACGGAGAGGACCGAAGTCGCGGTCCTTTACAACCGGACGGAGCTCACCATCGGCGTCTGGTGCTTCGATGACGAGCCGGACAAGATCGTCGCCCAAAAGATGAAGTGGGACTTCGAGTACGGCGTGGAGGATAATTTCCTCTTCGTCCTCGACACCTATGCGGATAAACGGAATGCCTATCTCTTCGCTACGAACCCCAACGGCGCCCAGTACGACGCCCTCGTCGTCGATAACAGCCGAAGGACCAACGTCGACTGGAACGGGGTGTGGTATGTCGCCGCCAAGCGGACGAGCGAGGGCTGGTTCGCCGAGATCAAGATCCCTTTTTCGACGCTCAAGTTCAGCGCGGCGGAGGGGCAGACTTGGGGGATCAACTTCGAGCGCAACATCCGGCGCAAGCGCGAACAGGTCCTCTGGCAAGGATGGTCGCGCGACGCCTCGATCGTCCAGGTCAACCGGGCAGGATCTCTCGCCGGGCTCAAAAACCTGACCCGGATGAAAGTCTTCGAGTTCAGGCCCTACGCCCTGGCCGGGGTGGAAAAGGAGAGCGGCACGCCCGGAAAGACGGTGGGCGACCTGGGGTTGGATTGGAGCTACCTCGTCAACCCGACGGTCAAGATGGACTTCACCGTCAACCCTGACTTCGCTCAGGTCGAATCGGACAACCTGATCGTCAACTTGACCAGGTTCTCCGTCCGTCTCCCGGAAAAGCGGCAATTCTTCCTCGAGGCCCAGAACTTCTTTGACTTTCCCCTCGGCGGGGCCCGGGCCTTCTACAGCCGTCGGATCGGCATCTTTGAGGAACAGCTTACGCCCATTCTCGGCGGCGCCCGTTTTCTGGGGAAAATGGGTCCGTCGACGCTCGGCGTCATGGTCCTTCAAACCCAAAGAACGGACGTCTCGGCCGCAACGAATTTCTCCCTGGTCCGATGGAAGCAGGACATCCTGGAGCAATCCTCGGTCGGCTTCCTGGCCGTCGGGTCGGTCCAGAACGGGCGTTTCAACGGAACGGGCGGCGTGGACGCGCTCTATTCCACGTCCAAGCTCTTCGGGAACAAGAACTTCCAGATCGGCGGGGCCTACGCCGCGACCTACACCTCGGACCGGGAGACAAAGTCCGGAAGCGCCCACCGCCTGTTTTTCAACTTTCCCAACGACCTGATGGAGATCAGCTCCTCTTGGGAGAGGGTCGGTCAGGATTTTAACCCCGAGGTTGGGTTCCTGAGCCGGACGAGCTACCAGCTCTATACCGCGAAATGGCGGATCAACCCCCGGCCGGGCTTTTTGCCATGGATCCAGAAGCTCCAATTCAAACCTCTCGATATCAATTATTATATCGACGACCGGACACACCAGATGCAGTCCGTCTACATGGAGTTCCGGCCGCTGGCCGTGTTTTTTAAGAGCGGCGAGATGCTGGAGATCAACATCCAGCGCAACGCCGAAAACCTGACCGAGGATTTCGAGATCCGGCCGGGGACCATCGTTCCCGCCGGGCGCTACTGGACCAACCGCGGGGAGATCCAGTTCGATACGTTCGACGGGCGCCCGCTCGTCTTCGGCGCCGGCGTCAATTGGGGAAAATTCTACGACGGGTCGAGCACGGAGTGGAGCGCTAACCTGACCTGGAAGCCGACCAAATTTTATGGATTGGGACTGTCCTATCAACGCAACGACATCAGCCTCCCGCCGAGCGGGTTCGTCATCGACGAAATCGTGGGACGGATGAATTTTTCCTTGACGCCGAAGCTGTTCGGCGCCGTCTTGGCCCAATGGAACAACGACGCGAACGAGCTCCTCTTCAACTTCCGCGTCACCTGGATCCCCAAGCCCGGGGCCATCCTCTATTTCGTTTTCAATCAATTCGGTGATACCCTGGACCCCCGGCGATTGCGGATAAACAAGACCGTGGCCATGGTCAAGTTCGTCTGGTATTTCGGCACGAAATAACGCGGCCCGGCAAGGCCCGATGAGGGATAGATGCTATGGCAGAGGAAGAAAAGAAATCCGCAAGAAAGGAGTCGTCAAATGAAGAATTTCGCTAAGGTTCTTGGTGCCGTCCTTGTCCTGGCCTTGCTCGTTCCGGTGATCGGAACCGCCCAGAGGCAGGAGAAGAAGGAAAGGAATGCCGCGAGCGACGCTAAAGCCCTGGCCGGCGCGGCCAAGGTCACGCTCGCCGCCGCGCTGGATAAGGCTCTCAAGGCCGCTCCCGGCACCGTTCTCTCAGGCGAGCTCGAGCAGGAAAAGAACATGCTCATCTTCACGTTCGATATCCTGCCCAAGCTCACGAGCGAAGAGATCACGGAGATCCACGTCGACGCCAAGACGGGCGCCGTCGTCAAGGCCGTGGAAGAGACCGAAAAGGAAGAGGTGGAGGGAAAGAAAGCAGAGGCGGCCGAAGGCGCCGAGGAACCGTCCATCGCGGACATGCAGTCCCTGGCCAAGACGGCCAAGGTGACGATGGCCGCGGCCCTGCAGACGGCCCTCAAGGCCGCCCCCGGAACGGCCCTCGCGGCCGAGCTCGAGAACGAGGCTGGCTTGCTCATTTTCAGCTTCGATATCCTGCCGTCCCCGTCCGCGACCGAGCTCAAGGAAGTCCACGTCGACGCCAAGACCGGACTTGTCATCAAGACCGAAATAGAAAAATAGGCGCGTCCCGCCGCCGATCGTTTCTTGACACGGGCCACGGATTCCATAGAATCGGAAAGAGGCGGAATTTGAGGCACATCAGGGAAACGGAGCGGTCTGCGTCGGCCCGGCCTGGCCGGCCGGCCCCGGCCTCTGGACTTGGCGCCCGCGAGCCTCCGGGTTATTCGGACTGGCCGGGAGCGCGGAGACTCTATAACAGGACCCAGAGGGCTCTGTTCGAGGAGGCGAGCCGGCTCACCGGACGTTTTCCACGAGCCGGCTCGCGCTTCCTCGAGTTGACCGTTCGGCCCCTGGCCGGCAGTCGGTTGCTGTCCGCGCTTCTCGCCCGTCGCAACCGGCGTGTGTTGCGGGGCCTGAGGTCCTGCCGCAGCTTCCTCGTCGTCCCCGCCATCCATATCGGCGATGCGGTCCTTTCCCAAGCGGCACTCGCCGCCGTGCGCGACTTCTTCCCGGACGCCCGCTTGGACTACATCGTCCATCCGACGGCTTTCCCCTTGATCGAAGGCAACGCCGAAGCGACACGGGTGCTCCCGTTCTTCGCCAAAGGGTCCTTTCCCTCCGCCGCCGACATCTCCGCCCTGCGGGATTTGATCCGGGACGAACGGTACGACCTGGTCCTCAATTTCGGCCCTCATATCAATGACAGGGACATCGGCTTCCCCGGAACCGGACTGATCAATTTCATGTCGCACGCGCCAGCCATGGTCAGGAACGAGCGACGGCCCGCCCTGATCAATCATTTCGCCTTCCAGACATACAAGTTCACCTTCGCCCTGCTGTCCCTCGTGGCCGCCCCTCGCCGCCCGGAAGGCTTCCCAGGTTTGCGTGTGAACGTTGGGGATGCGGCCGTGGAGGATGCCCAGCGGTTCGTCGCGGAGGCCGGCCTGCCGGCGGGGATACCGATCATCATGATCAACCCGGATGCGTCCTCCCCATTCACGCGCCTTCCCGAGAAGAAACTGGCCCGGCTGCTGGCGGCCATCGCGCGGCTGGACGCCGCGATCCTCGTAGGCGCCGGGCACACAGAGGCCGGCATAGGGGAGCGCGTCATCGCGACCCTGCCATCCTCCCTTCGATCGAAGACGATCCTCGTCCCGGCCAACCTGAGCCTCGAGGCCTATACGGCGCTCATCGACCTCTGCGACGTTTTTGTGACGGGGGATACGGGCCCGATGCATCTGGCCGCCGCCCGGAAATTTTCCCGGTCGGGACGGCACGACTTCCGCAACCAGACAGGCGTGCTGTCGATCTTCGGCGCCACGCCCGGGCGGATGTCCGGATACGATTCCTTCCGGCCGGGCTACCTGCCGGCGAATCAGGAGGCCCCGTCCTGGTCCTACACGGCCGGGAGCCCCTGCCGGAATATCACCTGCGTGAACAAGATCTTCAAGACCTGCCGCGACGTCCGCTGCTTCGACGATATCGACATCGAGGCCTTGGTTGGACTGATCGAGGATTATCTGGAGAGCGCGGCCCGCCGATGAAAAATCTCTATCTTTTTCTGCTGGCCGTCGGCTTGGGTTTCGTCGCGGCGATCCCCATCGGCGGCTCCCAGATCGAGGCGGCGAAAAGGGCCATCTACGGGCATCTGCGGGCCGCCTGGATGGTCGTCCTCGGCTCCGTTTCCTCGGACATCATGTACGGCGTCATCGCCCTCTTCGGGGTTGCTCCCTTCCTGGAAATTCCCTGGGCCATGGCCGTTTTCAGCGCCGTTGGGGCTGTCGTCCTCTGGGTCCTGGCCTACCTGGCGCTCCGCGAGAGCAAGAAGCCCCACCACCTGCGGTTGGACATGAACTCGCTGAAAAGCAAGCGCTGGGCCTACGTTGCGGGATTCTCCCTGGCGGTCACCAACCCGCCCATGATCCTCATCTGGCTCTACGGCGTGACACTGGCCAAGCACCTTGGCCTGGCCACTCCGTTCACGGCCCAGGCCAAGGCGATCTTCATCTCGGGTGGCGCGCTGGGGCTTGGAGCGTATCTGGCGGGGCTTTCGCTGGTGATGTATCGCATCAAGCACTTCATCCCCTTGAAGGCGATCGAGAAAGTCAATTATTGGCTGGGAATCGGCCTTTTTGTCTTGTCCTTCTTTTTCGTCTATAATTTTATCAGGATCATCTCTAAGCTGGGATCGGCGGTGAGGCTATGACAACCGTCTTCACGAACGGCTGCTTCGATGTGCTCCATCCGGGGCACGTCGACCTGCTGGAGCGGGCCCGGAGCCTGGGCGACCGCCTGGTCGTGGGCTTGAACAGCGACGCTTCGGTCCGCGCCCTCAAAGGGCCTGGCCGACCGCTCGTTCCTCAGGAGGAGCGCGCCTTGATGCTGCGCTCGCTCCGCTCGGTCGACGAGGTCATCATTTTTGACGAACCGACGCCTGAGCGGCTCATCGAGGAGCTGTCGCCGGACGTCCTCGTCAAGGGCGGGGATTGGCCGGTCGACCGGATCGTCGGGGCCGCGGCCGTTCTCCGCCGGGGCGGCCGGGTGATCTCGCTTCCCTTCCGGCTGCCGTACTCCACAACCGGCCTCGTCGAGCGGATCACAGCGTCCTCTCATCCGTTCCCGGCGGCCGCCGTCCGTCCGGGTTCGCCGACGCCCGGGATCCTGGATTCTTTCCGGGGGAGGAGGGTCCTCGTCCTCGGCGATATCATGCTGGACCGCTACTGGTTCGGGACGGTGAACCGGATCTCGCCAGAAGCCCCCGTCCCCATCATCAAAAAACGCGGCAACGCGCTCGCTCCCGGCGGCTCCGCCAATGTCGCCGCCAACATCGCCTCTCTCGGAGGCGTCCCCATTCTCGTCGGCACGATCGGGGGCGACGATGCCGGCCGCGAGCTGAGGGGCATCCTGGAAGAACGGGGGATCGGCCTGGAGCATCTGATCGTCGAAGCGGGCCGGCCCACGACCATCAAAACACGGATCATCGCCCAAAATCAGCAGGTCGTCAGGGTGGACGAAGAGGAGACCGCTCCGGCCGGTCCATCCATCCTGGCGCGAATAGCCGAGACGATCGGCGCTCTTCTCTCTTCCGTCGACATCCTGGTCATCTCCGATTACGCCAAAGGCTTGGTTCTTCCGGAACTGGCCGGTCAGGTCATCCGGATGGCCCATGACCGGGAGCGTCGCGTGATCGTCGATTCCAAGGCCGCGGACTATTCCTCCTTCAAGGGGGCATACCTGTTGACTCCCAATCGGACGGAAGCGGCGGCGGCGGCCGGGGTCGCCCCCGACCGGCCCGACAGCGTTATCGTTGCCGGGACCCGGCTGCTCGAGGCCCTGGAGGTCGAGGCCGTGCTTATCACCCAGAGTGAAGAGGGCATGACGCTGTTCGAACGGGGTTGCGACCCGGTGATTTTTCCGACGCGGGCCCGGACCGTGTACGACGTGACCGGGGCCGGCGATACGGTGGTCGCGACGATCGGCCTGGCTCTGGCGGCGGGCGCGAGTCTCGCCGTCACGGTCGAGCTAGCCAACCTGGCCGCCGGGATCGCCGTGGAACACGTCGGGACGTCGGCCATCACCGGAGACCAGCTCCGCCGTGCGCTCCGGGACGGCCGTCTCCGGAAAGGGCCGACCCCAGAAGACCCCATCGCCAAGAAAGGCCTGATGCCGCGACAGAATGCCTAAAGCCGCTGTTTTTCTCGACCGGGACGGGGTGATCAACAGGGATCGCTCTGACTACGTGAAATCCTGGGAGGAATTCGAGTTCCTGCCGGGCGTCCTGGAAGCGTTCCGCGTGCTGGCGTTGGGGCTGCATCAGGTCGTCGTCATCAGTAACCAGTCCTGCATTGGGCGGGGTCTCGTGGGCCGGGCGATGGTAGACGAGATCCACGCCTGCATGACGGAGGCCGTCCGCCGGAGCGGCGGGCGGATCGACGCCGTTTACTATTGCCCCCACCGTCCGGACGAGGACTGCCCGTGCCGCAAGCCCCGGCCCGGCTTGATTTTGAAGGCCGCCCGCGAACTCGACATCGACCTCGCCGCCTCCTGGCTCGTCGGCGATGACCTGAGGGATTTGGAGACCGCTAAGGCGGCGGGAGTCCGGCCCGTCCTGGTGCGCACGGGGCACGGCCGGGATCTCCCCGAAACCCGGCTGGCCCGAGTGTCCTATCCCTTTGACGTCTTCGAAGACCTCTTCGAGGCCGTGACGCGCCTCGGCGAAGGCCGCGTCTCCTCGAGGTCGTAGTAGTAGTCGAGCCCGGTGTGGTGGATGAGTTCCTCACGCATCAGGTAGCGCAGCGTGTTCAGGAGCTTGATCCGCTGGACGAAGAGATCGTTCTCGGCGTAGAGGCCTTCCCGGACCATGGGGCTCTTGAAATAGAAGGACAGCCATTCCTGGATACCGCCCATTTTGGCCCGCGCGGCCAGGTCGGTGAATAGGATGAGATCGAGCACGACGGGCGCGGCCAAGATGGAATCGCGGCAGAGGAAGTTGACCTTGATCTGCATCGGATAGTCCATCCAGCCGTAGATGTCGATGTTGTCCCACGACTCCTTGTTGTCGCCCCGGGGGGGATAGTAGTTGATCTTGACCTTGTGGTAGAAATCGCCATAGAGCTCCGGGTACAGGTCCGGCCTCAAGATGGTGTCCAGGACGCCGAGCTTGGAGATCTCCTTGGAGCGGAACGACTCGGGGTTGTCGAGGACCTCGCCGTCCCGGTTGCCGAGGATGTTCGTCGAGAACCAGCCCGAGATCCCCAGCAGGCGGGCTGCGAAACCGGGCGCGAGGATGGTTTTCATCAGGGTCTGGCCCGTTTTGAAGTCCTTGCCGCAGACGGGCACGCGGTTTTCGCCGGCCAGCTCGAGGAACGCCGGGCAATCCGTGGTGATGTGAGGGGCTCCGTTGATGTAGGGGATCCCCATCTTCAGCGCCGCGTAGGCGTAGATCTGGCTGGGGCTGATGTCCGGGGAACTCGTCTTGAGGCCGGCCTCGAAGTTCTTGACGGAGGCGTGGACCCGACGGGCCTCCCGGTAGGCCTCGGTCGAAGCCGTCCAGCACATGACTAGCCGCGACGTCCGGTGCTGCGTGCGGAAAGCGTCGATGTCCTTCATTAACATCCCGGCCAGGTCCATCTTCGTCGCGCCCTTCTTGACGTGACGGCCGTCGAGGTTCTGGACGAATTTCCTATCGAAGACCGCGGGCATCGGCTCGATCGCTTCGAGTTCCTCCCGGACCGCCTCGATGTGCTCCGGCGTCAAGACCTTGGCCTTGCGGGCCGCCAGGTAGGCGGAGTCGGGGAAGCAATCCCATCCTCCGAAGACCATGTCGGCGAGGTCGGTCAGGCCGATGAAGTCTTTGATGAGCTCGAAACGGCGATCGGTCCTCTTCCCCAGCCGGATCTTCCCCATCTGGGTCAGCGAGCCGACCGGGCGGGCGAGCCCCTTGCGGGCGGAGAACAGGCCGGTCAGCAGGGTCGAGGCCACGGCCCCGATGCCGGGCATCAAGACGCCGAGCTTGCCCCGGGCCGGCGCGATATCTTTGCCTCTCAGGATTTCGGGCATGATCGGGACTCCTTAAAATAGGACGTTAAATCTCTTGCGGCGGGGGCTCCGACGGCCGCTCGATGATCCAGAAACGGACGAAGCGATAGATGATGTTGAGGACAGGCACGCAGAGCAGAATGGAGATCACCAGGTCCAAGCGGTTGAGCAGCGAAAAGACGAGGATCCCCAGGTAGACGAGGCCCCGGAACTCGCCGCTGGCGCCCGAGCCCGACTGGAGCTTCTGGTATTCCCGTTCCAGATAATAGAGGAGGATCTGCAGCATGTAGGCGGCGAGCCCGAAGAGGCCCAGGATGTAGAAGCCGAGCCTTCCCGATTGGCGATAGTAGCCCGTCGCCATGGCCCCCAGGACCAGAAAATCTGTGACCCGGTCGAGATAGAGGTCGAAATAGGCGCCGAACCGCGTGCAGAGGTTCTTGGAGCGGGCGAGCATCCCGTCGGCCCCGTCGAGAAGGGTGCCGGCATAGATCATGATGCCGGCGAGGATGAAGCTTCGGTGGGTCCCCCCGAGAAAAAAGAGCGCCCCGGCCGTGCCCAGGACGAACGCCGCTAGCGTAAGATGGTTCGGCTGGAGGTTCATTTTCAGGGCCGCCCGGACGATCAGGGCGGCGACGGGGCGGTTGACGAGCCTGTCGAGCTCGATGAATTTGGGAAGATGAGAGGGCGAGGATGGCTTCAAAGATTTCTTGAAGTCGAAGTCCGGAGCGGCGTCCGTTTTGTCCAACATGGGCCCCATTATACCACCGGGATTCAGGGTTTTACAAACCGGCCGACCTTGCCGTCCCTGCGGCCTTGGCCTATAATGAGAAACTTATTAAGCCAATAAAAGGATGCCCATATGAAGAACCGGAGCCTAGGGCGTTTTGCTCCCGCCTGCTGGGGCCGCTCCTTCAGCCGTCTTAATTTCCGCCGCGTCGAAGAAGGCAACGTCATCCTCCGTTGGCTGGACCCCGGGGCGGGGGAGCGGGTCCTCGACGTCGGGTGCGGCGACGGCTATTACGATTGGCGGATCAGCCGGAAGGGAGCGCACGTCACGGGGATCGACCTCCATGAGAAGCGGCTGGCCTTCGCCCGAAAGCACTACAAGAACGGCCGGACGGAGTTCCTGGCCATGGACGCCGAAAAGGCGGACTTTCCGGATGGCTCGTTCGACAAGGCCCTGAGCCTGTGCGTCATGGAGCACCTGGGGGACGACGAGCGGGTCATGCGGAACGTCTCCCGGGCCCTGAAGCCCGGCGGCCGGTTCACCTTTTCGGCCGACAGCCTGTCGAACGCCGAGATCAGGCCGGAAGAAAGGGAGCGCCACCGGCGGCGCTACGCGGTAAAAACGTTCTACACGGAAGACATCGTGCGGGAGAAGCTCTCTCGCGGCGGCTTCGATATCGAAGAAACGGGCTATGTCCTGTCCACGCCCGGCGCCCTGAGGCTCGTCCGGATTTCCTGGAAGCTCGATGACTTCCCTGCGGCGCTCATCCCCCTCCGCTTCCTGGGCTACCTCGTCCTGGGCGCCGTCTGGAAAGCCACTGCGGTTTTCCGCGGCGGGAAGCGGGGATCTGCAACGTGCGGGCTGACTATTCTCGTCCGGGCCAGAAAGCGGGCCGCGTGAGCGGACAGACTAAATGCGTCATCATCGCCGCCGGGCGGGGGAGCCGTCTGGCGGATAGGGCGGCGAGCAAGCCCCTCCTCGAGGTCGCCGGGAAACCCCTGATCGACTGGGCCATCGACGCCGCGCACCGGGCCGGCGTCCGGGAGTTCGTCGTGGTGACGGGCTACGCCGGCGACGAGCTCGAGAAACATCTCGGATCCAAAGCAGCCGCGGACGGGATCTCCATTGCGGCCGTCCGGAACGAGGAATGGGAGAAGGAAAACGGGCTTTCGGTCCTCAAGTCCAAAAGCCTGGCCGGCGAACGGTTCTTTCTCATGATGGCCGACCACATCTTCGACCCGCGGCTTCTCGACGGCCTGGGCCGCCAGCCGATTGGCGAGGATGAGGTCATTCTGGCCGTGGATCCCCGTGTCGAGGGTCATCCCCACGTCGACCTCGAGGACGTGACCAAGGTCAGGGACGAGGACGGCCGGATCGCCGCCATCGGAAAAAATATCCCTCTTTACAACACTTTCGACACGGGGGTTTTCCTGTGCACGCCGGCGCTTTTCGCCGCGCTCGAGGACAGCCAGCGGCGCGGCGATTTTTCCCTCTCCGGCGGCATCCGGGCGTTGGCCGAGAAGGGGAAGGCCAGGACCTGGAGAATCGGGGATGTGTTCTGGATCGACGTCGATGACGAGCGGGCCTGGCGAAAGGCCGAAGAAGCGATCGCCTCCGGGTTGGCCGGCCGTCCCCCCGTCCGCCGCGCCTTCCGGTTATCCTGGAAAGGGATCCGGGTGCTCCTGACCGGGGCCGGGCTTCTGCTCCTTGTCTTCTTGTTGTTGAAGATCGGCACGGGGACCGTCCTCGACCACCTGGCCCGTTTCGGCCCCTGGTTCCTGGCCATCGTCGGCCTCGCTTTCATCTGGATCTTCCTCCAGGCTTGCGCCTGGTCCCTCATCCAGGCCGCGCATTTCCGCCCGGTTCCGCTGCTGCGCCTGTACCGGACCAAGATCATCAGCGACTCCCTGAACGGGCTCATCCCCTCGGCCAGCGTCGGCGGCGACGCGGCCCGGGCCTTCCTGATTCGGCGGCACGTTCCCTTGACCGAGGGCATCCCCTGCGTCCTGGTCGACAAGACCATCGAGTTCTCCGCGGGGATTTTATTTATCATGACCGGCTTCCTCCTCAGCCTCCTCTTCCTCGATCTCCCAGGGTGGATGAACGGGGCGGCCGTGGTCTGCCTGAGTGCCACCGTATTTGGGATCGTCCTCCTCGTCGTTTTCCAGCTAAAGGGCGTCCTCTGGACCCTGGGCCGCATCGCGAAGGTCGTCCCGAGGGTCGGGAGATTCGTCGCCAAGAGGGAAAGCCAGGTCAAGGGCCTCGACGATAACCTCCGCCTCGTTTACACGAACCTCAATCCGAGGACGATCGCGGCGGCGGCGCTGCATTTTTTTGCCCGCTTTCTCGGAGTGGCCGAGATCTATATCATCCTGAGGGTGCTCGGAAGCCAGGTTTCTTTCATCCAGGCCTTTTTCACGGCGACTGGCGTCACCATTATCAATACGGTGTTTTTTATCGTTCCCGGACATTTCGGGGTCATGGAAAGCGCCCACGTCGTGATCCTCCAGAGCTTGGGCTTCTCTGCCGCGCTGGGACTCAGCCTTGGCGTCATCCGCAGGGTCCGCAAGCTGGTTACGATCGCCGTCGGCCTCGCTCTTTTCGCGTTGGGGAGAGAGAAGGGCTGACCTGCCGCCCAAACGGCGGGATAATTCTTGATTTCCGCGCGGCCTCCCCATATGATGGGGTGGCCTTAGGGCCCGATGCGCGCCCGTAGCTCAGTGGATAGAGCAGTGGACTTCGAATCCAAAGGTCGCAAGTTCGAATCTTGCCGGGCGCGCTCTCGTTGAAAAAGCCGATGGCCTAAGTCCGCCCTCGGACGTCTATTAAAATGGACAAATTCGACTTATTGGAGGGTCACATGCCGTTTTCCCGAATCCTCGCCTTGAAACCCGCCGTCCTTTTGGTGTTCCTGTTCGCTGTTCTGGCCGGGGCTTTTCCGCTTCCAGCCCAGGAGCATCTTCTTTGGCTGAGATATCCGGCCATTTCTCCCGACGGCGGGACGATCCTATTTTGTTATAAAGGCGATATTTACAAGGTTCCGGCCGCGGGCGGCCAGGCCTTCCCGCTCACGATCAGCGAGGCTTACGACTACGCTCCCGTTTGGAGCCATGACGGGAAGTCCATCGCCTTCGCCTCCGACCGCTTCGGGAACTTCGACGTCTATGTCATGCCGGCGTCCGGGGGCGAGGCCAAGCGCCTGACCTTCCATTCCTCTTCCGACGTCCCCAGCAGTTTCACGGCCGACGACAAGAGGGTCCTTTTCACGTCGGCCCGCCAGGATTCGGCGGCCAACGTGCAGTTCCCGATGTCTGTGTTCCCCGAGCTCTACGGCGTTTCCGTGAATGGCGGGGAGGCGGCGTTCGTGCTGACCCAGCCGGCCATCTCGGCCACGGTCAATCCGGCCGGGGACAAGATCATTTATCACGACCAGAAAGGCTATGAGAGCGAATGGCGCAAGCACCATACGTCCTCGGTGACCCGGGACATCTGGGTCTATGACCTGAAGACGAAGAAGAATACCCAGCTCACGACGTTCAAGGGAGAGGACAGGAACCCCGTCTTCGACGGCAACGGCGACGATTACTATTATCTGAGCGAGCAGGGCGGCTCGTTCAACGTCTATAAGAGCTCCCTGAGCCAGCCCTCGGTGTCGAGCCCCCTGACCAAATTCGCCGGGAATCCCATCCGCTTCCTGACCCGCGCCGATTCCGGCCTCCTGTGTTTCGGATATGACGGGGAGATCTATACCATGTCGGCCAACGCGGTCCCGCGCAAGATCGACGTCCGCGTCGCCCAGGACGGACGCCAGGTCCTGGAGCGGATCGTCCCGGTCGGAGACGGCATCACGGAAATGCGGCTGTCACCCAACGGCAAGGAGATCGCCTACATCTTCCGCGGCGAGATCTTCGCCGGCAGCGTGGAAGGCGGCGTCGCCAAGCGCGTCACCAACACGCCCTGGCAGGAGCGGAGCGTGAGCTTCAGCCCCGACGGCCGGACCCTCGTCTACGCCGCGGAAAAGGACAACAACTGGAACGTCTATACGACCTCGATCGCGCGCAAGGAGGAGCCGTATTTCTACGCCTCGACCATCCTCAAGGAGGACTCGGTCGTGGCCACCCCGGCCGAGGAATTCCAGCCGGAATTCTCGCCCGACGGAAAGGACATTGCCTACCTGGAAAACCGCGTCGTCCTCAAGGTCGTCAACCTGGCCTCCAAACAGATCCGTACGATCCTGCCGGCGGAACACAATTATTCCTACGCCGATGGCGACCAGAATTACCGCTGGAGCCCGGACGGGAAGTGGTTCCTGGTCCAGTACGGATACGTCCGCCTGCTCACGCCGCAGGTCGGGCTGGTCTCGAGCGATGGAAAGGGCCAGGTCGTCAACCTGACCAAGAGCGGCTTCGACAACGTCGCCGCACGCTGGGGCATGGACGGCAAGATGATGTATTGGGAATGCACGCGGGAAGGGGCGGCCAACGTGGACGGGTCACCCGTGACCTACGACGTGTACGGCCTATTTTTCACCCGGGACGCTTTCGACCGGTTCAAACTTTCCAAGACGGATTACGCCCTTTTGAAGGAGCAGGAAGACAAGGCCAAGGAAGAGAAGGACAAGGCCGAGAAGGACAAGCCGAAAGATCCGCAGGCCAAAGCCGAGGCCGCCAAGAAGGAAGAGCCGAAGAAAGACATCGTCATCGAGCTCGAAGGGCTGGACCAGCGCAAGGCCCGCTTCACCATCCACTCCGCCGACATCGCCGACGTGGCCCTGACCAAGACCGGCGATAAGCTCTTCTACCTGGCCCGGTTCGAAAAGGGATACGACCTGTGGGTGAACGAGCTGCGGACGCGGGATACCAAGCTGTTCGTCAAGTTGGGGGCCTCGAGCGCGAGCATGGAGCTCTCGGCTGACGGCAAGGCCCTCTTCGTCCTGGCTGACGGACGGGTGGCCAAGATCGATCCGGAAAGCGGCAAGATGGAGTCCGTCGCCATCGGCGGGGAGATGGTCCTCGACCAGGCCGCGGAAAAGGCTTACATGTTCGATCACATGTGGCGTCAGATCAAGCAAAAATTCCTGGTCGCCGACCTCTATGGCGCGGACTGGGACTTCTATTACACGACCTACAAGAAGTTCCTCCCCTTCATCGCCAACAACTACGATTACGCCGAGATGCTCAGCGAACTGCTTGGCGAGCTGAACGCCTCCCATACCGGCTGCTATTATTCCGGGCCGCGTACGCCGGTCTCGGACGCCACGGCCTCCCTAGGCTTTTTCGTGGACTACGACCACGCCGGTCCCGGCCTGAAAGTCGCCGAGGTCTTGAGCGGCGGTCCCTTGGACAAGGCGACCCTCAAGATAAGGGCCGGGCATATCGTCGAAAAGATCGACGGCCTGGCCCTGGACGGCTCGGTCGATCACTACAAATTCCTGAACCGGAAAGCCGGCCAGCTCACCCTGCTTTCCGTCTATGACCCGGCCTCGAAGACCCGGTGGGAGGAGGCCGCCAAGCCCATTTCCATGGGCGAAGAGGGCGCGCTCCTCTACCGGCGGTGGGTCAAGGCCCGCCGGGCCGAAGTGGACCGCCTGTCCGGCGGCCGGATCGGCTACGTCCACGTCCAGGGCATGAACGACTCCAGCTTCCGGACGGTCATCGAGGAGGTCCTGGGCCTGAGCATCGACAAGGAGGCCCTGATCGTCGACACCCGGTTCAACGGCGGCGGCAGTCTGCACGACCATCTCGCGGATTTCCTGAACGGAAAGAAGGTCTTCGACATCCTGCCCCGCGGCCAGCTCATCGGCTACGAGCCTTACAACAAGTGGATCAAGCCTTCCATCGTCCTGATGGGCGAGTGCAACTACTCGGACGCCCACCTGTTCCCCGTGGAATACAAGATCAAGGGCATCGGAAAGACCCGGTGGGAGCGCCAGATCGATCCGACCCTGCGGTTCGGCATCCCCCAGGGCGGCTGGAAGACGCCGGATGGTAAGCTCTGTGAGAACAACCAGCTCGAGCCCGACATCCTGGTCAAGAACGATCCGGATGTGATGTCCTCCGGCCGCGACCAGCAGATCGAGGCGGCGGTGAAGGAGCTGCTGAAAAAGTAACCAAGGGAAAACGGCAACGTTTTTTTAGGAGGACACATGAGATCGCAAAACCGAATCGTCTCCCTGGCGGCGGCCGCCGTCATGATCTGCGCCCTGGCCCCGAGCGGGTTCGCCCAGGGACCGGCATCTACGGAACAGTCCGCCACCGACCACCTCAAGGCCTATCTCGAGGCTTTCAATTCCGGGATCCCGGGGCAGATGAGGGCCTTCTTCGAAGCGCACTTCGCCGCGTCCGCCCTCAAAGAGATCCCCATCGAGCAGAGGGTGACCCGCCTCCGGGGGGTCAAGGCCGAGCTCAACTCCATGCAGCTCGAAAAAATAATCGCCGAACAGCCCTTCCAGACGTTCCTCCTGACCAAGGCCGGCAACGGCAAATACGTCCTCCTCAAGGCGACGGTCGAGAAAACGCCGCCGCACAAGCTGGCGTCCATCACGATCGAGCTGGTCGATGACCCGGCGAACATCGTCGTTCCGGAACCCAAAGCCGACGAGAAAGAACTGGTCGCCGCCGTCCGGGCCCTCCTCGAAGGCCAGACCAAGGCGGACGAGTTCTCCGGCGTCGTGCTCATCGCCAAGGATTCCCGGATCCTGTTCCATGAAGCCTACGGCAATGCCGACCGGGAGAAGAAGATTCCCAATCGGAAGGACACCAAGTTCAACCTGGGCTCGATCAACAAGAATTTCACCCGCGTCGCCATCCATCAGCTGGCAAAGCAGGGGAAGCTCTCGCTCGACGACCCGATCAAAAAGTTCCTGCCCGACTACCCCAACGCCCAGGCCGCGGAGAAGGTGACCATCCGGCACTTGCTCAACATGACCTCGGGCATCGGCGATTTCTTCGGCAGCCGCTACGATGCGACGCCCAAGGACAAGATCAGGACCCTCCAGGACTACCTGCCCCTCTTCGCCGACCTCCCTCTCGAGTTCGAACCGGGGACGAACAACCGCTACTCGAACGGAGGCTACGTCGTCCTGGGGGTCATCATCGAAAAGGCCAGCGGGGCCGACTATTACACCTACGTCCGGGAGAATATCTTCAAACCGTGCGGCATGCTGAACACGGACTCCTTCGCCCGGGACGCGGATGTGCCCAACCTCGCCCGGGGCTATGCCCTCGAGGGCGAGTCGGCGACGGCGCGCGTCCTCAACCACGCGACCCTTCCCGGGCGGGGCAGTTCGGCCGGAGGCGGTTACTCCACCGCGGAGGACATGCTGAAATACGCGCTGGCCTTGAAGGACAAGAAGATCTACCTGCCCGACGCGGCGAACGGGTTGGGCATCGCCGGAGGGGCGCCGGGGATCAACTCTATCCTCGAGTGGGACCCGCGCAGCGGCACCACCGTCATCGTGCTGACCAACTTCGACCCGCCCACGGCCGGCCAAGTTGCGCGGCGGATCGTGAGCTGGCTTCCCCAGTGAC
Source organism: Candidatus Aminicenantota bacterium (assembly GCA_026393975.1). Lineage (GTDB taxonomy): Bacteria > Acidobacteriota > Aminicenantia > Aminicenantales > Saccharicenantaceae > RBG-16-66-30. The sequence continues at coordinate 100,143 of JAPKZD010000010.1, forward strand.
GACGCCCGGCCGCACTTGAAGAAAACGGGCCCAGCCGCTAGAATAAACGATCTTTAGCCCGGCTATTAGGCCGCCCCGAAGATAATAAGCTGCGAAAGGTGAACTTGAAAAAACTCGCCGCCCGCCGTTCCGTCCGCGTTCTGGCCGTGATCTTGGGCCTGTTTGTCCTGAGCGCCGCCGTTCGCGCCGAGGAAATCAAGGCCGTCCGGGTCAAGGAAGGTCCCAAGATCGACGGGCTTCTCACCGACCCGGTTTGGCAGTCGGCTTCCGCCATCACCGGTTTCCGCATGGTCGAACCCCGGCCCGGCGAGGACCCGAGCGAGAAGACCGAAGCCCGCGTCCTCTACGACGACACGAGCCTCTACATCGGCGTTTACTGCCACGACAGTGAACCCGCCCGGATCTCGGCCAACACCATGGCCCACGACAGCGGCAACGTCCAATCCGACATGGGCTACGGCCACAGCCCGCAGACGGCAAGCGACGACGTCGTCCGCGTCCTCCTCGACCCGTTCCAAGACAAACGCAACGCCTACGTCTTCTTCGTCAATTCCCAGGGCGCACGCGGCGAAGGTTTGGTCTACGCCGGGAGCTCCAGCCTCAACTGGGACGGCATCTGGGAGGCCGAGAGCCGGCGCCTCGAGGACGGTTGGTCGACGGAGATCCGCATCCCCTTCAAGACCATCTCCTTCCGGCCCGGCCTCACCGTCTGGGGCCTGAACATCGAGCGGACGATCGCCCGCAAGATGGAGGTCATCCGGCTCTCCGGCACGACGCGGGACAGCAACTTCAATAACCCGAACGAAGCGGCCGCCCTGCAGGGGATCGAGGGCGTCAGGCAGGGGCTGGGCATCACCTTCCGCCCCTACGGCCTGGCCAGCGCCTCGAAAGACAACCTCGTGGCGGGCACCTACCACGGCGAGCTCGACGGCGGCTTCGACCTCTACAAGAGTTTCACGCCGAACCTCGTCGGCGTCGCCAGCTACAACATGGATTTTGCCGAGACCGAGGTCGACGAGCGCCGCATCAACCTGACCCGGTTCCCGCTCTTTTTCCCGGAGAAGAGGATGTTCTTCCTCGAGGGATCCGAGGTCTTCAGCTTCAGCTCGAGCGTCAGCTTCATGCCCTTCTTCAGCCGGAAGATCGGACTCTTCGAGGGGGCCCAGATCCCCGTCCGGTTCGGCGCCAAGCTCTACGGCAAGATAGGCAACACTAACTTGGCCGTCCTGGACGTCCAGACCGGCGCCTACGGTGACCTTTCGGGCCGCAACCTCCTGGCGGCGCGGATGACCCAGAACATCTTCGCCCAGAGCAAGGTCGGCTGGATCTTCACCAACGGCAGTCCGACGGGCGAGCGGAACTCGCTCGCGGGCGTCGACTTCAACTACTCCTCGTCGAAGTTCCTGGGGGACAAGAACATGATGCTCGCCGCGTGGGGGGCCTATAACTGGAACGAGCGGGAAGAGGGACGTCACCACGGATTCGGCTTCCGGGCCGATTATCCGAACGACCTTTGGAACGTCCAGACGACCTACGCCTACTACGGCGAGGCCCTCGACCCCGGGCTGGGATACATGATGCGTCAGGGGATCCAGACCGCTTTCGCCCGGGTCGCCTTCCAGCCCCGTCCGGCCGGGGGCTTCCTCGGGCGGTTTGTCCGGCAGTTCTTCTTTGAAGCGAGCGCGGATTACTATTGGGACCTCTCGGGAAACCTGGAGACGAGCCAGATCAACGCTTCACCGCTCGCGTTCAGGACCCAAAGCGGCGAAAGACTCGGCTTCAGCGTCGTCGCCAACCGGGACGTCCTGTCTTACGATTTCGAAATCGCCGAAGGGATCATCCTGCCGGCCGGCCCGTACGATTTCACGAGCTTTCGGCTCGAAGCGAGCACGGCCAGCCACCGGCCCGTCGTCATCGATGCGGGCTACAATTTCGGGGAATTCTATTCGGGCCGTTACGACGACGTCAACTTGGGCCTGACGCTGAAATTCAAGGGCTACGCGACTCTGGCCTTCGACGCCAACCTCGTCCGCGGCCGCCTGCCCGAAGGCCGCTTCAACGAGAACGTCTACCAGGTCAAGGCCGACATCTTCCTCTCTCCCGACCTCGGCCTGATGAACTACGTCCAGTTCGACGACATCTCCAACACGCTGGGCTGGAGCGCCCGTCTGCGCTGGCAGATCTCGCCCGGCAACGAGATCTTCCTGGTCTACAACAAGAACTGGGAGCGCCGTTGGGACCCCATGAGCCGGTTCGCCCCGCTCGGGGACCGGGGCGTCGTCAAGATCTCCCTTTCGATCAGGCCCTAGTTGCGACAGGCCGGGGACCCCCTTATTTTTCCGGACGTATCAGGCAGCGAGACCCGAACCCCATGCGTTGACAAGGGCGTTTTCCCCATGATAGGTTTTGAGCGGGGAGGCAATCATGAGTCGTAAGCAGACATCCAGTGACATGACCCGAAGGAGCTTTTTAAAGGCCGCCGCAGTCACGGCCATCGCTCCGGCCATCGTCCCTTCGTCCGTCTTCGCCCGGCCCGCGCCGAGCGACACTCTCCAGTTCGGCTGTATCGGCGTCGGCCGTCAGGGCCAGGCCGACATGCAAGAGCTCATCTACCGCGGTCTTGAGACCGGGGCCCGGGTCACCGCCGTCTGCGACGCCGACTCGCACCGACTCGAAGACGCCCAGTGGCTGGCCGAGAAGATCTACACCCTCGAAACGGGCAAGGACGCGGCAAAAAGCGTCGCCGCTTATCGGGACTTCCGCGAACTCCTGGCCCGGAAGGACCTCGACGGCGTCCTCATCGTCACGCCCGACTTCTGGCACGGGGCGATGGGCACTGCGGCCGCAAAGGCGGGCAAGGACATCTACCTGGAGAAACCGCTGACTTACTCCATCGCCGAGGGCCGCAAACTCATCGAGGCGGTTAAAAAAAACAAGCGCATCCTCCAGGTGGGATCGCAACAACGCTCCTCCATCCACTTCCTCATGGCCTGCGAGCTCGCCCGCAACGGGCGTGTCGGAAAGCTCCAGACGATCCGCGTCTGGCTGCCCGAGGACCAGGGCAGCGGCGACCCGCGGCCGTCACCTGTGCCGCCGAACCTCGATTACGACCTTTGGATGGGCCCGACGGCGACGGCCCCGTTCGCCGAAGACCGGGTCCATCCCCAGACGAGTTACGAGCGGCCTGGCTGGCTCCAGATCGAACCGTATTGCCTGGGCATGGTCACGGGCTGGGGCTCCCACATGATGGACATCGCCCAGTGGGGCAACGGCACCGACGAGACGGGCCCCGTCAGCGTCGAGGCCAAGGCCGAATTCCCGGACCGGGGCCTCTTCAACGTCCATACCAAGTTCCAGGCCGAGGCGGTTTACGCGAACGGCGTCCGGATGATCATGGAGACCGGAGACCCGGCCGGCGTCCGGTTCGAGGGGGACAAGGGCTGGGTCTTCGTTGAACGCGGAGCGATCAAGGCCTCGGACCCGGAGATCCTGCGCTGGAAGCCCGGCCAGGGCGAGGTCAAACTCGTCCAGAGCGGCAACCACATGAAGAATTTCCTGGAGGCCGTGCGGAGCCGGAAGGCGCCGGCGGCCCCGGTCGAGGTGGGCCATCGTTCCAACACCATCTGCATGATGACCCATATCGCCATGAAACTCGGCCGCAAGCTCGCCTGGGACCCCTCGGCCGAGCGCTTCGTCGGGGACGATGAGGCTAACCGCCGCCTGGACTACCCGCACCGGGAGCCATGGACGGTCTGAGCCTGCATCTCAGGCCCGCTTGGCGGGCGGCCGCGGCTTTTCAAATCCTGCCAACCCGTCGGCCCGGTCGTCCGTCTAATGGAGTGAAAGCCGGAGATGGACCTGATGGACGAAAACGCGCTTATCGAAGGAATGGCCCGGGGCGACCAGCGGGCCTTCCGGGAGTTCGTCGAGCGCTACAAAAAAAAGTCTACTACCTCGACTTGCCGGGCCTTGCCTTTTCCCGAGCAATACGATATAATATCTAAGAATTGAGGAGGAACTTCATGAACAAAAATATGCGTTCGATCATGCTCATGGCCGCCCTGGCCTTCGTTCTCGTCATCGGGGTGCTGGCCCAGCAGAAAAGCGGCGATACGGCCATCGACCCCGTCTGCGGGATGACCGTCGTCAAGGCCACGGCCAAGGCCACCTACGAGTACAAGGGGATGGCCTATTACTTCTGCAACACCGGTTGCAAGGAGGCTTTCGCCAAGGACCCCGAAAAGTATCTCAAGGCCCAGGCAGAGAAAGCGGGCATGATGCCCGGCCAGCACATGGGACAGGCCCCCATGCCCGAGGGAACCCCGATGGCCGGCTGTCCGATGATGGCCCGCGGCATGAAGATGCGCGGCCGGATGGGCCGGATGGGAATGATGCACGGCGGCATGGGCATGGCCTGCGGCCCGAACTGTCCGCTCCTCGGCGCCGACGTCGAGATGACGGTCGAGTCGACCAAGGACGGCGTCACGCTCAAAGTGACCTCGAAGAACGCCGAGACCGTCAAGGCCATCCAGGAACACATGACAGAACACGTGGCCATGATGAATAAGATGAAAGAGGAAGCCGCTAAGGCCGACAAGACCCCCGAGGGAGCCTGCTGCGCAAATTGCCCGATGATGAAGAAGGACGTCATCAAGTAATCTCGCCCCGACCTATAACGAAAAGCCCTCTTCCCCCGGCCGGGGAAGGGGGCTTTTTCATTGACAAGGCCCGGGCCCCGTGCTACATTCCGGACGAGATGGAGGGGAACCGTGCCAGAGTCAGGTGAGGACGTCTTTTTTGAATCTACCGCTTCTCGCAAGCTGGTCGACCTCATCGAGCGCAACGCCGACGAGCTGACTCTGGGCTACGTCGAGGACATCCGGCGCGACCCGAGGATGCCCAGCTACCAGGGATTCGATCAGAAGGAGATCTACAGGCGGGCCTTCCGTGTCTACAGCCAGCTCGGCAAGTGGATCTCCCACGAAACGACCAAGGAGGAGGTCCGGAGCTATTGGACTGCCCTCGGCCGACAGCGCCGGCGGGAGGGCTTCCCGTTCTCGGAGATCGTACTCTCGCTCTGCCACATCCGGCGTCTCCTCTGGGGAAAGATCCAAGTGGCTGGGCTGATGGATACCGCCCTCGACCTGTACCAGGCCATGGATCTCTACCACAGGGTGATCGTGTTCTTCGACCGGGCCATCTTCTACGCGGCAGTGGGATACGAAGAGATGGACTGAGGAAACGGACGGGGCGCAAGGACTTTTCATCTAAGGACCCATGCGCGCCGGCCTCTACATCCATTTTCCTTTCTGCGCGGCCAAGTGCCCGTATTGCCATTTTTCGAGCCTGCCCTGGGATGAAACGTCATATCGAACCTGGAGGCAAGGCCTGGAACGGGAAGCGGCCGCTCCAAGGGAAGCGGGCTACGAGTTCGATACGGTTTACCTGGGCGGAGGAACGCCGTCCCTCCTCGGGCCGGACGAGGTCGTTTGGGTCCGGGAGCTCGTCCAGGCCCACTTCTTCCTGAAGATCGAGGAATTCACGCTCGAAGCCAACCCCGTCGCGTCCCGGACGAACTTCTTCGGGGGCTGGCGGGAGGCGGGAGTCACCCGGCTGAGCGTCGGCGTCCAATCCTTCGACGAAGCCGTCCTGCGGACGCTCGGGCGGCCCTACACGGCCGAGGAGGCTTTGCGATTCTGTCGGACCGGACGCAGGGCTGGATTCGACGCCCTCTCGATCGACCTGATGATCGGGATCCCCGGCGAAACCCCCGCGGCCGTCGAGCGCTCCCTCGATACCGCGCTCGGCCTCGAACCGGATCATGTTTCCGTCTATATCCTCGAGAACGTCGAGGGACTGCCGTTCGAGGAGCTCCTCGTCCGACATCCCGTCGACGAGGACGCGGTCGTCGACGCCTACGACAGGATCCGGGACGCGCTCGAGGCGGCCGGCCTCCGCCAGTACGAAATCTCGAACTTCGCCCGGCTGGGGAAGGAATGCCGCCACAACCTGAAATACTGGCGGTACGAGCCGTTCATCGGACTGGGCCCTTCGGCTGGCTCGCACCTCCCTGGCAGGCGGTGGTGCAACAAGACATGCCTCGACGATTGGGCCGATGCCTTGAGCCGGAACGAGACAATCCGCGAGGATGTCGTTGAATTGACTCCCAGCCTCGCCGCCCGCGAAGCGCTGGTTTTCGGCCTGAGGCTCGTCGAGGGGGTCGACCTTGGCGCGTTCACCGAGCGGTTCAACGTCGACATCATGGCCCTTTTCGGCCGGGAAATCAACGAGCTCGTTGCGGAGGGGTTGCTCGTCCTCTCGGCCGGCCGGCTGAGGATTCCGTCACGGAATTTCCTCGTCTCCAACCGAATCCTGGCGAAGTTCGTTTGACCGGGTCCGCGGAATCCCTTAGAATGCATTCTTGCATCCCGGCCCGGGAGGGTGGCATGGCCGAGAAAAAGGCGAATCCCCGCGAAGTCGCGCGGACCGCTCTCTCCCGCCTCGAGTCTCTGGCGGACCCCGTCAAGGCCAGGGGTGCGGAGAGATACTTCAAGGAAACGGTCAAGGGCGATTTGGAAGGAGTCCCGATGAAAACGAAAAGGCTGACCATCCTCGTGACTTTTCTGCTGGCCCTGACGACCCTGTCCTTCGGGCCCCAGGAAGCCCGCGTCCTCCGCTTCCCGGCGGTCTCGGCGGACCAGATCGTCTTCAGCTATGCCGGAGACCTGTACACGGTGCCCATCGCCGGGGGAGTGGCCCGCAAGCTCACCTCGTTCGCCGAAGGCTACGAGGCGTTTGCCCGGTTTTCGCCCGACGGCGCGTCCATCGCTTTTACCGGCGAGTACGACGGCAACCGTGAGGTCTACCTCATCCCGGCCGAAGGCGGCGTCCCGAAACGGCTGACCTACACGCCCTCGCTCGGCCGCGACGACATCTCGGACCGGATGGGGCCGAACAACCTGGTCATGGGTTGGACGCACGACGGGAAGCGCATCGTCTTCCGCTCCAGGATGGCCGAATGGAACGACTTCAACGGCCAGCTCTACCTGGCCGGCAAGGACGGCGGGACGCCGGAGCGGATCCCGCTGCCGCGGGGCGGCTTCTGTTCGTTCTCGCCGGACGATACGAAATTGGCCTACAACCGCATCTTCCGCGAGTTCCGGACCTGGAAACGCTACCGGGGCGGCATGGCTGACGACATCTGGATCTACGATTTTGCCTCGAAGAAGGTCGAGAACATCACCGTCAATCCGGCCCTGGACATCATCCCCATGTGGACCGGCGACAAGATCTATTTTCTGTCCGACCGCGACGAGAACAAGCGGATGAACCTCTACGTCTACGACCTCGCCTCCAAGCTGACGAGGAAGCTGACGGACTTCGCCGATTTCGACATCAAGTTCCCCTCCCTCGGCCCCAAGCACATCGTCTTCGAGAACGGGGGATACCTCTACACGTTCGACCTGGCCGCGGAAAAAACGGCCAAGGTCCCCGTCGTCATCGCTGACGACATGGTCTCCGGCCGGGCGAAGGTCGTCAAGGTCAATGAGCGGGTGACCAATTTCGAGATCGGCCCGGACGGCAAGCGGGCCCTCTTCGGCGCCCGCGGCGAGATCTTCACCGTGCCCGCCCAGCATGGCAACACCCGGAACTTGACCGGGACGTCCGGCGTCCACGAGCGCAACTCCAAGTGGTCGCCCGACGGGAAGACCATCGCCTTTATCTCCGACCGCAGCGGCATGGAGGAGATCTGGGTCATGAACCAGGACGGCAGTGGCGCGCCGCAGCAGCTCACCTCCGGCGGCGACACCTACAAGTACGAGATCCTCTGGTCGCCCGACGGAACGAAGATCCTCTGGAACGACAAGATGCAGCGGCTCTGCTCTGTCGACCTCGCGACCAAGGCGGTCACGCTCGCGGCCAAAGCCGAGGCCGGCGAGATCGTCCAGTTCGCCTGGTCCCCCGACAGCCGCTGGGTCGCCTACGGCAAGCCCGAGACCGAGGGCATGAACCGGATCTATCTCTACTCGCTCGACGCGAAAAAGACCTTCGCGGCGACGGACGCCTGGTATAACTCCGGCGACCCCTCCTTCAGCAGCGACGGCAAGTACCTCTTTTTCGTCTCGGACAGGGACTTCAACCCGGTCTACAGCGCGACCGAATGGAATCACGCCTACCTGGCCATGTCCCGGGTCTATTTCGTGACCCTGGCCAAGGACTTGAAGTCGCCCTTCGAGCCGAAAAGCGACGAGGTCGCGGTCAAGGCCGAAAAATCGGCCCCTCCAGCACCGGATGCTCCAAAAACCTCAGCTAAAAAGGAGTCATCCGGTGTCAGGGTTGACCCCGAGGGCCTCATGGACCGGACGATCGCCCTGCCCGTCGAGACGGCCCACTACGGCAGGATCAGCGCCGTCGGCGATTCCGTTTACTACACCAAACAGAAGGACATGGAACAGGCCCCGTCCCTGATGCTCTACGACCTGGCCGAGCTCAAGGAGAAGGACCTGGGCAAGGTCGGCGACTACGAGATCTCGGCCGACAGGAAGAAGATGCTCGTCGCCAAGGACGGCGCTTTCGGCATCATCGACCTGCCCAAGGGTCCGGTCAACATCGAGACGAAGCTCGACCTCTCGGGGATGGAGATGGCCCTCGACCTCCGTCAGGAGTGGGACCAGATCTACGAGGAGTGTTGGCGGCAGATGAAGGAGTTCTTCTACGCCCCGAACATGCACGGCGTCGACTGGGACGCGCTCCGTCTCCGCTACAAGCCGCTGGCCGCGGCCGTCAACCACCGGGCGGACCTGACCTACGTCATCGGCGAGCTCATCGGCGAGCTCAGCTCCGGACACACCTACGTCGGCGGCGGCGAGCTGCCCGTCGCGAAAAAGGTCAAGGTCGGGATGCTCGGCGCGAAGTTCGAGCGCGACGCCGCGACGGGTTATTACAAAATCGTCAAGATCCTCAAGGGGCAGAACTGGAACCAGGCCCTGCGCTCGCCCCTGACCGAGGCCGGCGTCAACGTTCGGGAAGGGGAGTACCTCCTGGCCGTTAACGGCCGGCCGCTCGACAAGCTCGCCGACATGTACGAGGCCCTCTACAACACGGTCGGAAAGCAGGTCACGCTCAAGGTCGGCCCGGCGCCCGACGAGAAGGCCGGCCGGGAGGTCGTCGTCGTCCCCATCGAGACCGAGAACAAGCTCTATTACAACGACTGGGTGGAGGGCAACATCGCCAAGGTCGACAAGGCTACGGGGGGCAAGGTGGGCTACATCCACATCCCGAACATGGTCGCCGACGGCCTGAACGAGTTCGTCAAGCACTTCTACCCCCAGCTCCGCAAGAAGGCCCTGATCATCGACGTCCGCGGTAACGGCGGCGGCAACGTCTCGCCCATGATCATCGACCGCCTCGTCCGGGAGATGGTCATGGTCGAGATGGCCCGGAACGCGGTCGGCGTCCCGGACCCGGGCGCGGCCTTCCTCGGGCCCAAGGTCTGCCTGGCCGACGAGTTCTCGGCCTCGGACGGCGATATCTTCCCCTACAGGTTCAAGACCCTGAAGCTCGGCCAGCTCATCGGCAAGCGGACCTGGGGAGGTGTCGTCGGTATCCGCGGCGGGCTGCCCCTGCTCGATGGCGGCGCACTCAGCAAGCCGGAATTCGCGCCTTACAGTCCGGACGGGAAGGGCTGGATCATCGAGGGCATCGGCGTCGAACCCGACATCGTCGTTGACAACGACCCGGCCCGTGAATTCGCGGGCATCGACGACCAGCTCAACAAGGCGATCGAAGTGATCCTGGAAGAGCTGAAAACGAAGGGACGGGAGATTCCGCCGATCCCGCCGTACCCGATCAAGAAATAGGGGAGATTGGGGAGAATGCCGAAGGGGGGACTCGAACCCCCAATCCCTTGCGGGAACTAACCCCTCAAGCTAGCGTGTCTGCCAATTCCACCACTTCGGCAATTATTTCTTCGCGGCCGTCCCCCCGGTAGCGGGGGGCTTTTGCGGAACGGTTTTCTCGGCGGGCGGAGCCGCCTTCTTGTCGGTCCCGGTCTTGTCCGCGGGCTTGGCCATAGGCGGGGCGGCCTTTTCGGCGGCCGTCGCCGGGGCCTTCTCTCTGCCGACGACGGAGGACCCCCCCCGGCCGGATATGATCCAGAGGCCGAGCGAGGTCAGCATGAAGATGATCGCCGAAGCGGTCGTCACCTTCGAGAGTAGGGAAACGGACCCGCGGCCCCCGAAAGCGGTTTGACTGCCGCCTCCGCCGAAGGCCCCGGCCAGGTCCGCGGCCTTGCCCGACTGCAGGAGGATCGCGAAGATCAGGATCAGACAAACGACGATGTGCACGACGATGATTAAAGCGCTCACTTCTCTTCCCCGTAGGCGCGGAGGGCCTCCCCGGCGATGCCGATGAAATCGACCGCATCGAGGGATGCTCCTCCGACCAAAAATCCGTCGATGTTCTTTTCTTTGAACAGCGGATAAGAATTGGCCAGCTTGACGGAGCCGCCGTAGAGAATTATAGCACAGGTGGCCCTGTCATTTCCATAGTTGTCCCGGAGACGCCTCCGGATGTGGGCGTGGACCTCTTCGGCCTGGCCGGGGGAGGCGGTTTTTCCCGTGCCGATGGCCCAGACGGGCTCATAGGCGAGGACGATCTCCCCCATTTCGGCGGACGAGAGGCCCCGGAGTCCGGCCGAAAGCTGGGCGTCGATCCGCTCGGTCGTCCGGCCGCTCTCCCGCTCCTCGAGGACTTCCCCGACGCAGACGATGGGCGAGAGGCCCGAGCGCAAGGCGGCGTGGACCTTCCGGTTGACCGTTTCGTCGGTCTCCCCGAAATACTGTCGCCTCTCGGAATGGCCGACGAGGACGTGCGAGCAGCCGGCCTCCTTGAGCATGGGGGCCGAGACCTCGCCCGTGTAGGCCCCCTTGTCCTCCCAGAAGAGGTCTTGGGCGCCGAGCCGGACGTCCGAGCCGGCGAGGACCGCCCCGACTTCACCGAGAACCGTGAACGGGGGGATGAGGACGATGCGGCTTTCCTGCAGGCCGGGCATGGCCGTGGCCACCTTTTGAGCGAGCGCCCGGGCCTCCGGGCGCGTCAGGTGCATTTTCCAGTTGCCCGCGACGAAGGGACCTTGCCCGCTGCCGGCCATCTAGTTTTCCAGGGCGGTTATCCCGGGGAGGGTTTCGTAGGCGATGTATTCGAGGGAGGCGCCGCCGCCCGTCGAGAGGTAACTGATCCTGTCCATGACGCCGGCCTTCTTCACCGCCGCGACGGAATCGCCGCCCCCGACGATGGAGACCGCTCTGGACTCGGCGACGGCCTTGGCGATGCCGACCGTGCCCTGGGCAAACTCCTCGATCTCGAAGATGCCCATCGGGCCGTTCCAAAAGATCGTCTTGGCCCCGGCGATGACGGCCGAATAAGCGGCGACCGTCTTGGGGCCGATGTCGACGCCCATCATGTCTTCGGGGAAGGGGAGGGATTCCACGATCCGGGTCACGGCTCCGGCCTTGGCGGACTCAGCCAGGACATGATCGAGCGGAAGATGGAAACTGCCGCTCTTCGTCCGGGACTTCTCCAGGATGACCAGGGCGATCTCCCTCTGGTCGTCCTCGACCAGTGATTTTCCCACGCCCAGGCCCTGCGCCTTCAGGAAGGTGTAGGCCATGGCCCCGCCGATGAGGATGTGGTCGGCCTTGCCGAGCAGACTTTCGATGATCTCGATCTTGTCTGAGACCTTGGCTCCCCCGAGGATGGCGACGTAGGGTTTCTCGGGCGCGTGAATGGCCTTTTTCAAATAGTCGACCTCTTTCTTCATCAAGTAGCCGGCGGCCTTGGCCGGGACGAATCCGGCGATGCCGACGACGGAGGCGTGGGCCCGGTGGCTCGAGCCGAAGGCGTCGTTGACGAAGATGTCGATGTCCTCGGCGAGTTTCCTGGCGAACTCGGGGTCGTTCTTCTCTTCTTCCTTGTAGAAGCGGACGTTCTCGAGCAGGAGTGCCTCGCCTTCGCCGAGGCCGCGCTTGAGGCGGGCGACCTCGTCGCCGATGACGTCAGGGGCCATGATCACCTTGTTGGGGATGAGCTCGGCCAGCCGTTTCGCGGCCGGCTTGAGGCTCATCTTCGGGTCGGCCTTGCCCTTCGGTCGGCCCATGTGGGACGCGATGACGAGCCGGGCGCCGTGGTCCAACAGATAGCGGATGGTGGGCAGGGAAGCCCTGATCCGGGTGTCGTCCCGGATGCCGCCGTTTTCGTCCAGGGGGACGTTGAAGTCGACGCGCAGGAAAACGCGCTTTCCTTTGACGTCCAAGTCGGTGATTAAATTCATGTCTGTCTCACTTGGAGATGAACTTGGCCAGGTCGACGAGCCGGCAGGAGTAACCCCACTCGTTGTCGTACCAGGCGATGACCTTGGCCAGGTTGCCGTCGATGACCTTGGTCGAGAGCAGGTCGACGATGCCCGAGCGGGGGTCGCCCATGAAGTCCACGGAGACGAGGGGCTCGTCCGTGACGCCGAGGATGCCCTTGAGCGGGCCTTCGGCGGCGCTCTTGAACGCGGCGTTGATCTCCTCGGCCGTCGTCGTTCTCTTGAGGACGGCGACGAAGTCGACGAGGGACACGTTGGGGGTCGGGACGCGGACGGAGAAACCGTCGATCCGGCCTTTGAGCTCGGGTATGACCAGACCCACGGCCTTGGCCGCGCCGGTCGTCGTCGGGATCTGGGAAATGGCCGCGGCCCGGGCCCGGCGCAGGTCCTTGTGGGGTGCGTCGAGGATCTTCTGGTCGTTGGTGTAGGAGTGGATGGTCGTCATGAAGCCTTTCTCGACGCCGAAGGTCTCATGGAGGACCTTGACGACGGGAGCCAGGCAATTCGTCGTGCACGAAGCGTTGGAGATGACGTGGTGTTTCGCCGGGTCGTAGCTCTTCTCGTTGACGCCCAGGACGAGCGTGACGTCCGGGTCGGTGGCCGGCGCGGAGACGATGACCTTCGCGGCGCCGCCCTTCTCGATGTGCTGGATGACGTCCTGACGCTTGGTGTACTTTCCGGTCGACTCGATGACGACGGAGACGCCGAGGTCTTTCCAGGGGAGCTTCCCGACCTCTTTTTCGGCCAGCACCCGGACCTTCTTGCCGTTGACGATGATGGCGTCCTCGGTCGCCTTGACGTCGGCCTTGAAGGTGCCCAGGACCGAGTCGTACTTGAGCAGATGGGCCAATGTCTTGGCGTCGGTGATGTCGTTGACCGCGACGTATTCGATGTTGGGGTCGTTCCAGGACGCCCGGAGCATGTTCCGGCCTATCCGTCCGAAACCGTTTATACCTATCCTGATAGCCATGAAAACCTCCTCATGTTTTCGGGAGAAAGTGAACCAGAAAATAACACAAACGGAGCCTTATTTCAAGGCCGCGCCGGGGAGCCGCACTCCGGCCTATTTCGAGGGTCCGGGCGGCTTGCCCGGCTCGCCGTTCTTCTTGCTCCGTTTCTGCTCGTACATGAGGAGGTCTGCCCGGCTCAGCATCTCCTCGACCGTCGCCGGGTTTTCCGGCTCGCGGGTGCACACGCCCACGCTGACGGACAGACAGAAACCGGCCTCGGCAGAGGACCGCGAGTTGAAAAGATCGAGCTTCTCCTGGAGCCGCGCCGTGAGGATGTTGACGTTCAAATCGGTCGCCTCCATGGCCAGGATGGAGAACTCGTCCCCCCCCAGCCGGCCGACGATGTCAGACTCGCGGAAGCTCTTTTTCAGGATGAAGGCGATCTCGGCGAGGGCCCGGTCGCCCATCCTGTGCCCGCCGGTGTCATTGATTTTTTTCAGGTCATCCATGTCGAGGTAGAGCAGGGCCACTCGCTTTTTCAGGCGGCTGGCGGTCTTGAGCTGCTGCTCGGCCAAGGTCATGAAGCCGCGGCGGTTGTAAAGGGTTGTCAGCTCGTCCAGCAGGGACAGGGCGCTGATCTCCTCCTCCAGCCGCTTGCGCTCGGAGATGTCCGTCAGGACGGCCATCGTCCCGCCGACCAGGGCGCCCTGGACGCGGGGCCCGGCGCTGACGAGGAACGTGCGGCGGGTGCCGTCCTTGTGCAAAAAGACGAGCTCGTAGCGGTCGGAGATGCCCTGGGAGCGCTTCTCGTCCGCCCGGCGGACGATGGCATGCTGGTCCTTGGGGACGAAGGACAGGACCTCCCTGTCGATCATCTCCGCCGGCGTGTAGCCCAGCATCAGGGCCGCGGCCGGGTTGATGAACGTGAATCTGCCTTCGGTGTCGGTTAGGACGAGGCCTTCGGTCATGGTCTGGACGGTGCTGTCGCTGAACTTGCGGAGCTGTTCGAGCTCCTCTTCCGAGCGCAGTCTCTGGGTGATGTCCTTGAGGATGCCGAAGATCCCGCCGAGCGCACCGTCCGGGCGGACGTAGGCCGTCTTGATGAAAATGACGTGGTGCGCGCCGTCCCAGGCCTGCAGGGGAGCTTCATAGACCTGATGGCCGGGTTTTTCGAGGAGGGCCTGATCGTGTTCCTGGTGCCTTTTGGCGATCTCAGCCGGGGCGACATCGCCGATGGTTTTTCCGATAATGTCGCTCTTGGACAAGCCGAGCAGCTTCTCGAAGGCCGAGTTGGTACCCCGGTAGAGCCCCTGCGTGTCTTTGAAGAAGGCTGGGTTGGGCATGATGTCGATCACGAGCTGGATGAACTCGTCCATATGCCTGTTCGCCTGGCCCCACTTGGCCCGCTCGGCGGCGTCTTGGGCGGCCAGGGTCTTGCGCCAGAACAGGCAGAGCAGGATCCCGCAAAGGAGGACAAAGGCGCCGGCGATTCCGAGCATGACCCGGTACTGGGAGGTCATCACCGTCGTCAGTTCCCGGAGGCGAGGCGCGGCCAGGGCGAAGAAGTCATCCCCGACTCGTTCGAGGAGAAGCGTCTCGGATGTCGGGCTCTGGAAGGGCGGGGTTTTCAGGAGCGGATCGAGGGACTTGGAAGGGTCGAAGTTCAGCCGCAGGAGGGCGATCGGTTCCAGGCTTTGGCCCTTGGCCGCGAGGACGGGGATGAGCAAGTCGATCGAGCGGCGTCCGGTCGCTTCGTCGATGCTGATCGTCCCGAGCCCGGCTTTCTTGGTCCGCCAGACTTCGTGGCCCAACCGTATCGAATCGGGCGTCGATCGGACCTCGGCCGACTCGGGAGTCTTGAGGACGATTTCCCCCCCCGCGAGGGCGAGCGTCGCCCATTCGAACGGGAAATGTTTCCGGAACCCGGAGAGGCCGTCGATGATTCCCTGGTTAGCCTGGCCCGCATTCCGGCTCTCGATGAGGTCCTGCGCCAGCGCCGCGTGAGCGGGATCCCCGGAATAGGCGTCGGCCAGGGCCAGGAGCCCGTCCCTCCAGCTCGCGATCTGAAGCGCATTTAGATTGGCCCGAGCGGCCAGGGCGTCCTCTTTATAGGCGCGGCCATGCTTGACCTGAATACCGTAAAAAACCAGGGAGAGCGTGAACAATCCCGCGGCGAGAAGGATGAAAACGACGATGAACTGCCAGGGAAACCTGCGCGATACGGCGCGGCGCTTGCCGGAATCAGTCACGTTGATGGCTCTCCGTCTTGCCTTGTCGGCCAAACAGGCAAACAATCGATCGAGCCATACCTAACACAAGGCCCGATCGAATGTCAATATATTGAGGGAGATATCTCGGACGGCCCTATTTGTTGTGGTTTGCCCGGAAATCCTCCCCTTTTTCGTGAGGTCTGAATTTCCGCGGAAATTGCTAAAAATATGCTAAAATTGCTCCCATGAAGATATTGACCTCCCAGGAAATGAAGAAGGTCGACCGGATCGCGATCGAGGAGATCGGCATCCCGGGGACGGTGCTCATGGAGAACGCCGGCCTGCGGATCGTTAGAGCGCTCAAGGGCCGGTTCCCGAAGCCCGAGGATGAGACGATCGTCATCGTGGCCGGGAAAGGCAACAACGGAGGGGACGGGCTCGTCGTCGCCCGCCATCTCTTCAATTCCGGGGCTGCGCCCGAGGTCCTGCTCCTCGCGGCGAAGGAAGAGGTCAAGGGTGACGCCGCGGTCAACCTGGCCGTCGTCCTTAAGCTCGGCATCCCCGTCACCGAGATCCGCACTCCCGCCGAGTGGAAAAAGGTCCGGGTCAAGGTCTTTCACGCGACCGTCCTCGTCGACGCGCTGTTCGGGACCGGCCTCCTCAAACCGCTCGACGGGATCTTCGCCCTGGCTGTCGAAGACATGAACACGTCCGCGGCGTTCAAGGTCGCCGTCGATATCCCCTCCGGGCTTTCGAGCGACACCTTCGAGATGATCGGTCCCTGCGTCAAAGCGGATTTGACGGTGGCGTTGGCCGCCCCCAAGATCGCCCACATTTTCCCGCCCGCCGCCGAATGCATCGGCGACCTCGTCGTCGCGCCTATCGGCGTTCCGCCTTTCCTTTTCGACAAGCCGGAGCTGAGGCTCGAGCTCGTCGAGGGAAAAACGGTCCTGCCGTTCTTCGGCAAGCGGAAACGGGATACGCACAAGGGCTCTTATGGCCACCTCCTCATCTTCGCGGGGTCGTTGGGGAAGACGGGCGCGGCCGCGCTCGCTGGCAAGGCCGCTTTCCGGACGGGCGCCGGCCTGGTCACGGTAGCCACGGCTCAGAGCGTCCTCCCGATAGTCGCCCGGTCCATGGCCGAGCTCATGACCGAGCCGCTCACGGAAACAGCCGAAAAAACGATCGCCAAGGAGGCCCTGCCGCGCGCTCTCGAGCTCATCAATGGGAAAAGCGCCGTGCTCCTGGGGCCCGGGCTGTCCACAAATCCCTCGACCGCCGAATTCGTTCTCGGCCTTCTCCCCAAACTCAAAGTTCCGGCCGTCATCGACGCCGACGGACTCAACATCATCGCTGTGAAGCCGGATATCCTGCGCCGCCTATCGGGGCCGGCCGTCCTCACCCCGCATCCCGGGGAGTTCGCCCGGCTCGTCGGCCGGTCCGCCGCCGAGGTCCTCAAACACCGCCTGGAGCTCGTGCCCGAATTCGCCGCGAAATTCGGTGTCACCGTCGTTCTCAAGGGGTACCGGACGCTCATCGCGGCCCCCGACGGCCGCGTTTTCGTCAACCCGACGGGCAACCCGGGCATGGCAACGGGGGGGGCGGGGGACGTCCTCGGCGGCATCATCGCTTCCCAGATCATCCAGGAGAAGGACTTCCTTGGGGCCGTCCTCTCGGCCGTTTACGCCCACGGACTAGCCGGGGACATCGCCGCCGAAAGGGTCGGCGAGAAATCCCTCACCGCCGGGGATATCATCCGCTGCCTGCCGCCGACCCTGAAGGCGCTGGCGGGGGAGTGATGGGAATGGCCGTCAGGAGGGCCGAAGCCCCGACCCGAGCCGGGGTCTTCACGACGCATTCGGCGGAGGAAACCTTCGCCCTCGCCCGAAAGCTGGCCGCCGGATTCAAGGGAAAAGAGATCGTCCTGATGACCGGCGAGCTCGGCGCGGGGAAAACCGTCTTTGCCAAAGGCATCGCCGCAGGCGCAGGAGTCGCCAACACGGACCGGGTTTCGAGCCCGTCGTTCACACTCGTCAACATCTACGAGGGGAAGTGCCGCGTCTACCACATCGACCTCTACCGGCTCGAGCGGGAGGCCGAGATCCTCGACCTCGGCTGGGAGGATTTCCTGGGAGAGGGGATCGTCCTCGTCGAGTGGGCGGAGAAGCTGACTCTTGCCCTGGCCGGGATCCGCGTCCGGATCGAGGTCGTCGGTGACGACGAGCGCCGGATCACGATTAACGCTTAACCAATTCGGCCAGCGCGCTCTTGAGTTTCGCCGCGACTTCCGGGACCGCCGTGACCTTCCCCTCGAAAATAGCCTGAGGGGAGACGCTTTCCGTCCCGTAGAAATTCCGGTTGGCCTTGCGGTCCTCCTGGATCGACGAACCCTGCAGGGTTAGTCCGGCATAGAGGCCGCGGCTCCGCGAGTAGGCCAGGATCTCGGCCTTGAGCTCCGAGTCCGTACTGGCTTCAGCCGACCGGCCGAGCGGGCCGGCGGCAACTCCCGCGTCCGCGCCTAAAGTGAATTTTCCGTGGGTAATGTTCTCGATGCTCCGGGGCGTCCGGAAGACGAGGATGACATCGGCCGATTCGACGCCGACCTGCCAGCCGACGCTCCCGCCCTTGATGTCGATAAAAGACGGGTTCGTCCAGCCGCCCTTCGTCCGGACGAGGAGAACGCCCTTGCCGTGGCGGCCGCCGATGACCAGCCCCGCCTTGATGACGTCGGGGATGATGGCCAGGCCGGCGCAGTCTTCGATGAGGCCGACCGGGATGCTCTTGTCCGACTCCTTCATCATCTCCTCGAGGACACGGATCGCGTCTTCAACCTTCTTGACCTGGGCGGCGGCCGGGATCTGTTCGCCCGCCGGGAGCGGCCCGGGAGCCGAGCCGGAAAGAGCCAGGGGCACGGCGACGAGGATGGCCGCGAGATATCCCGTTATTTTTTGATGCGGCATGTCTTTCTCCTTTTCTAAGCTAGCGTTTATAAGCTTTTCTCAAATCCTCGGCCGCGCGTCTCGCGTCCGGCGCGCCGAGGATGGCCGAGACGACGGCGATCCCGTCCGCGCCGGAATGGGCGAGGGCCGCCGCGTTCCCGGCGTTTATTCCCCCGATGGCCACGACCGCGATGCGGACGGCCCGTTTGATCGAGCGGATACCCTCCGGGCCGAGAACGGGGAGAGCGGTTTCCTTCGTGGCCGTGGCGAAGGCCGGGCCGGCGCCGACGTAATCGGCCCCCCCGACTTCCGCCGCGCGGGCCTCCACGGCGGTATGGACGGATATGCCGATTATCCTGTCCCCGCCCAGGATTTTCCTGGCCGTGGCCAAAGGCATGTCTTCCTGGCCGAGATGGACGCCATCGGCGCCGCAGGCCAGGGCGATATCCATCCGGTCGTTGATGATGAGAGGCACGCCGGTCCCGGCGAGCCGGTCCGCCGCCCTGAGGCCGAGGTCGAGAAACTCCCGGAAGGGGAGGGTCTTCGCCCGGAGCTGGACGACCGTCACCCCGCCTTGGACGGCGGCATCGACAATCCCGAGAAAGTCCCGGTCCGCGGCGCTCGGGACGGCAATCTTCTTAAAGAAATCGGCGTCGGCGACGAGGGTGAGCGAATAATCGATGGGCATGAGGGCCTCTCATCTTAGTATACCCCAGTTTCGAGGACACAAGAAAAAGAAGGTACCAGGTCTACGCAATGCCAGTTTCTGGCATTGCGTAGACCTGGTACCTTTGGCCCGTCGTCGCGGCGGAATTGACATCCCCCGGCGTTTGATTAAAAATGAGGGCCGTCCGAATTCGGGCGGCTCGCCGGAAAGGATGTGCCCATGGCCCTCGATCTCAAATCCTTCATCCTCGACGTTCCGGATTTTCCCAAGCCGGGAATCGTCTTCAAGGACATCACGCCTGTCGTCCAGAGCGCCCAGGCCTTCAACTTCGCCATCGACGAGCTCGCCGCCTGGGCCCGGCCCCGGAGGCCGGAGCTCATCGCCGGGATCGAATCCCGGGGTTTCCTCTTCGCCGCCGCGCTGGCCCGGGAGCTCCGTCTCGGGCTGACCGTCATCCGCAAGAAGGGCAAGCTCCCCCGCAAGTCCGCCTGCGTCCTCGCCCCCAACGAGTACGCCGTCGAATATTTCGAAATGCACGAGGACGGCGTCGCGCCGGGCCAGCGCGTCCTGATCATCGACGACCTCATTGCCACCGGCTCCTCTTCGGTGAGCGCCATCAACCTCGTCAAGCTGCTTAAGGGCGACGTCGCGGGTTTCGGGGCCGTCGTCGAGCTCTCATTCCTCAAGGGTGTCGAGAACATCCTGCGGGCCCATCCGGGGGTCGAGGTCCATGCCCTCGTCCGGTACTGAGCCCGGGGCCGGGGCGCCGGACCGTTCTTTGTCCGATACGTCGTCAAGTAAGCCGGCCGGAGTCAAATGAAGAAAGGGAAGAAGACCATGACGAAAAAACGAACCGCCGCCGCGGCCGCCCTCCTCGTCCTGTTGATCTCGAGTTGCGCCAGGCTGCCCGCGCCAGGGGCGGCCCCGCGTCTCGCCGCGCCGGACGGCGGCTGGGTCGCCAGGACCCTGAAGAAGATGACCATCGAGGAGAAGATCGGTCAGATGGTCGCCTGCCGCTTCGCCGGCTCCTTCCGCAACGTCGACAGCGCGTATCTCCGGGAACTCGACGACCTCGTCGTCAAGTCCGGGATTGGCGGGCTAATCCTCTTCGGCGGCGAGGTTTACGAGACGGCGGAGCTCACAAACGCCTTCCAGAAGCTGGCCAAGGTCCCGCTCCTCATGGCCTCGGACTTCGAGCGGGGGACGGGCAACCAGGTCACGGGCGCCACCCTTTTCCCGCCGCTCATGTCCCTGGGCGCGGCTGGCTCCGAGGAGCTGGCCTACGGCATGGGGCGCGTCACCGCCCTCGAAGGCCGGGCTATGGGCATCCACGTGGCCTACGCCCCGGTCGTCGACGTCAACATCAACCCCGATAATCCCATCATCAACACCCGGGCCGTCGGCGCCGACCCCGGGCTCGTCAGCCGCATCGCCAACGCCTTCATCCGGGGGGTGCAGGATAACGGTATGATCGCCACGGCCAAGCACTTCCCCGGCCACGGCGACACGTCCCAGGATTCCCACAGCCTCCTGCCGACGATCGAAGCCGGGCTCGAACGCCTGGAGAAAGTCGAGCTCGTCCCGTTCAAGGCGGCCATCGACGCCGGCGTCAAGGCCGTCATGACGGCCCACCTCTCCGTCCCGGCCCTCGACCCGACGCCAGGCCTGCCGGCGACCCTCTCGGCCCCGATCCTGACGGGCGTCCTCCGGCAGAAACTCGGTTTCCGTGGGCTCATCGTCTCGGATGCCCTCGAAATGGGCGGGGTGACCAACGCCTTCACCACAGAGGAGGCCTCGCTCCGGGCGGTCCTGGCCGGCGTCGACCAGCTTCTCCTGCCGCCCGAGCCGGCCAAGGTCATCGCCTATCTCGCCGGGGCGGTCCGCGACGGGAGGATATCGATTCAGCGGATCGACGAGTCGGTGCGCCGCATCCTCGAAACCAAGGCCGCTCTCGGCCTCCACCGGAACCGTTTCGTCAGGATCGAGGAGCTCTCCCGGAAGATCGCGCCGCGTCCTTTCCTCGAGCAGGCCTTGAAGACATTTGAAAGCTCGACAACCCTTGTGAAAAACGAGGGCGGAGCGCTGCCGCTCGCCGCCGCGGGCGGCAAGGTCGCCGTCCTCTCGCTGAGCAGCGACCTCGGCGACTACTTCGCCGGACGGGCGTTCGTCACGGCGATGAAGAAGAGGTTCCCGGACGCGGCCGCCTTCTACGCCGACGGAGACACGGGACAGGAAGCCCTGGACGAGGCCTTCACCGAGGCCTCGGCCGCCGGGGTTGGGACCGTCGTTTTCGCCCTCTTCTCCAAGGTCAGTGCCGGAAAGGGGAGCGTCGACCTCGAGCCCAAGCACGTCGACCTCATCAGAAAGTTCGCCGCCCTGGAGAACGGCCCGGCTGTCGTCGTCGTGTCCTTCGGCAGTCCCTATTTCCTGCGGCATTTTCCGGAAACGGACGCCTATGTCTGCATGTACAGGAACACGCCGGAGACGCAGGACATCGCCGCCCGGGCTTTGACCGGGGAGATGGACGTCGCCGGAAAGCTGCCCGTGTCGATTCCGGGCCTTTACCCGGTCGGGCACGGGCTCGAATTGAAGAAGAAAGTCCAATAATAGGGAAGCGCCATGACCTACAAATTCCTGGGGAAGACCGGGGTCAAGGTTTCGACCATCGCCTACGGGACGATGTCCTTCGGCGGCGACGCCGATGAAGCGGGGTCGAAATCCCTGTTCGAGGCCTGCCGCGCCGCCGGAGTCAACGTCTTCGACTGCGCCGACATGTACGCCGGCGGCCGCTCTGAGGAGATCTTGGGCCGGCTCATCAAGGACTGCCGGGAAGAGGTCGTCATCACCAGCAAGGCCTATTTCGCCACATCCAAGGACGTCAACGCCATGGGCGCCTCCCGCCGCCACGTCATGTACGCCGTCGAGGCCAGCCTTCGCCGGTTGGCGACCGACCGCATCGACATCTATTACATCCACCGCTTCGACGACCGGACGCCGCTCGAAGAGACCCTGCGGGCCTTCGACGACCTCGTCCGCCAGGGCAAGGTCGTCTATACGGGGGCCAGCAATTTCGCCGCTTGGCAGGTGGCCAAGGCGCTGGGGATATCGGCGAAGGAAGGCCTGGCCGCGTTCGCCTGCATCCAGCCCATGTACAACCTCGTCAAGCGCCAGGCCGAGTCGGAGATCCTGCCCATGGCCCAGGCCGAGGGGCTCGGCGTTTTCCCCTACGGCCCGCTCGGCGGCGGCCTTCTCAGCGGGAAATACGGGGTTGGTCGCCGGCCCGAGTCGGGGCGGCTCGTCAACAACAAGATCTACGGAACGCGCTACAGCGACGCCCTGAACTTCGAGGTGGCCGAGCGCTTCACGGCCTTCGCTAGAGAGCGCGGCTTCGACCCCGCCGGCCTGGCCGTGGCCTGGGCGGCGTCCCATCCGGCGGTCACGGCGCCCATCATCGGCGCCAGGAACACGGCCCAACTCGGTCCTCTGCTCGCGGCCTTGGACATCCCCATGACCCCCGTGCTCCGGGCCGAGATCTCCGCCCTCACGCCCGAACCGGCCCCGGCCACGGACCGGAACGAAGAGAAGACCGAGTTCAACTTCGGCGTCCGCTGACGGCTACGGCAAGCGGCCGGTTTGACTTGGGCGGGCGGCTGAATTATATTGGCCGCGTGAAAGGGAGCGGCATCATGAAGCCTATCGTTCGCGCCGGCCTGGCCGCCGGAGTCATCTTTGTTTTATTCCTTGTCGGCTTCGCCCCGGCGTTCGCCCTCGAGCCGCCGACCAGGGAGCAGATCGAGCGCTACAAGCTGGACGGAACGCTGGCCATGCGCATCGCCCAGGCCAAGGCCATCGGCAACCACAAGATGCCGCAGCGCATGCTGGACCGGTTGGACTACAAGATGAAAAGCCTGTCGCTCGAGCGCGCCGGGCTGGCCGCCGACAAGCCCAGCCTCCTTCTCGCCCCGCCGCCGGCCTGGAGGGGCATGCCGACGAGGGGTACCGTCAAGGTCCTGGCCTTGCTCATTTCCTTTTCCGATTATCCCGGAACGACGACCCCGGAATATTTCAACTCGCGGCTTTTCGGGGACGGCGTGGGCGGCCCACCGTTCGACAGCCTGAGGAACTTCTACCGGCGTTCGTCCTACGACCAGCTGACCATCGAGGGCAACGTGCTCGGCTGGTACCAGGCGCCCTATGCGCGGAGCACGGTCGCCGAGACCGATACGGGCCGCCAGAACCTGATCAAGGAAGCCCTGAGCTTTTACGAGGGCCAGGGGCACGATTTCTCCCAGTACGACAACGACGGCGACGGGGCCATCGACTATTTTTGTGTCTTCTGGTCAGGCCCGCACGGGGAATGGTCATCGTTCTGGTGGGGCTACTATACCGGGTTCTCCGATTCGACGTTCCATCTCGACGGCAAGCGGCTGACGAATTACTCCTGGCAATGGGAGCTCTCCAACTATCCGAACGGCACCTTCGGGCCGAGCACCATCATCCACGAGACGGGCCACGGTCTCGGGGTACCCGACTATTACGATTACGACGACGCGATCGGGCCGCGGGGGGGCGTCGGCGGCCTCGACATCATGGACGGGACGGGCGACCACAACTGCTTCTCCAAGTTCATGCTCGACTGGATCACGCCGACGGTCGTCTCCGCGGGTTCGCAGACGGTCACGCTCCGGGCTTCCGGCGTCTACCCGGACGCGCTCCTTTTCATGCCCGGCGCCGTTCCCGGACAGATCTTCAACGAGTTCTTCATGGTCCAGAACCGCTGCCGGTCGGGCAACGACACGAACCTGTTCACCGGGTCCGACGGCTTGATCCTCTGGCACGTGGACTCGCGGCTCAACACCTGGAACACCAATTTCGTCTACGACAACTCTTACACGGCTCACAAGCTCCTGCGGCTCATGGAGGCCGACGGCCTCGAGGACATCGAGACGTACAACGCCTCGGCCAACGCCGGCGACTACTACAAGGCGGGCATGACCTTCGGGCAGTTCACGGTTCCGAGTTCGGCCCGCTACGACGGGCTGCCCTCGGCGATGGGGATGACGAACATCACCGGGACGACGACGCCCATGAGCCTGACGGTCTTTTCGAGCGACTCGCCGCCCGTTGCCGGCATCGCCAACATCGCGGACGGCCAAACGGTCTACGGCACGATCCCGGTCGAGGCCACAGCCAGCGACGACAACGGGATCAGCCGGGTGGAACTCTACACGGATACGACGCTGTGGCAGACGCTCACGGCGCCGCCATTCTCCTTCCTTCTCGACACGACGCCGCTTTCGAACGGGACGCACACGATCTGGATCCGCGCCTATGACACGATCCTCCAGCCGGGCACGGCCTCCGTTTCCGTCGTCACGGACAACCTCTTCGCCCCGGCCAGCCTGAAGGCGACTAAGGTCGTCAACAGGAGCCTTCTGCTCAGGGAGTATGTCAACGTCGTCAGCTGGGTGGATAACTCGAGAAATACGAGCGTCCTTAAATACCGGGTCTACCAGGTCACGGGGACGGGCCGCGCCCTCCTGACCGAGATCGCCAAGGGCCCGCGGAACATGTCCTACCGCTACCTGCACCGGGGCGTCAGCGCCTCGGGGACCTACGTGTACGAGGTCGTCGGCGTCGGCAATCTCGACCGGGAGGGCCTGGCGGCGACGGCCACGGCCCGCTGACCTCCGGCTTTATTCGTAGACGAGGATCTCGACCCGCCTGTTCTGGCTCCGGCCGTCCCGGCTGGAGTTGTCGGCCACGGGCACGGAGCTGCCCAGGCTGACGACGGACATGCGGTGGAGCGGGATGCGGTGCTGCTTGTAGAGGTACATCATGACCGCCTCGGCCCGCTTCTGGCCGAGAACCATGTTGACTTCGTCCGTGCCGGTGTTGTCGGTGTGCCCCTGGATCTCGATGAAGACGCCCTTGTTCTCCTCGATGAGCTTCTGGACGAACTGGTCGAGGATGCCCTTGGCCTCCGCGCTCAGCTCGGAGCTGTCGAACTTGAACTTGGCATCGCTGTTCTTCAAGGTCGCCGTCATGACGAGGTTGCCGCGGATGAGCGTCTTGACCTCTTCGACTTTGCCGTCGACCGCCTTGATCTGGCCTTCTTGCTGGGTGAGGAGCGAGCCGATCGTCGCCAGCTTATCGTCGTGTTCCTTGATCCGCTTCTGGCTGGCCTCGACCTCGGTCGAGACGCCCGCGATCTTCTGGTCGAGGGCGGCCGACTCAGACTTGACGAACTTCTTGGTGGCGCAGGCCGGTCCGACGACGAGCGCGATGAGGACGACGAAACCGGCGAAAAATACGAGTTGCCTGTTCTTCATAAGAACCTCCATTTGGATTGATGTATGGCCCGCCGGCGGCCCGCCGACGAATCCCCTAGCTCCTTAGAGACTCTATTTTATCACGTTTGGTGCAAAAAACAAAAACCGGCTTCAATACCCCTGCCGGGTGCGGACCTTGTGCTTGTAGTTCGGCGTGGTCACCCGGATCGAACGGAAGATGTCCGCCGTATCCTGGTAGGACGTGTAGCCGAGGATGTACTGGTGGGTCTGCTCGTTCTTGATCTCTTGGACGACCGAGGCCAGGTCGGCGGGCTCGTTCAGGAAATAGGCCTTGCCGCCCGTGGCCTGGGAGAAGCGGTCGAGGGTTTCGATGATTCCGGCCGCCGTCAGGGAGGCCGACCGCTTGTGGCTCTTGAGGATCTGCTCGCTCCGGGGGATCTTGTAGCCGATGGTGTAGATGGGGACGTCGACCCGCCGGGCGATCTCGAGGGCTTGCTCCGGGCTTGCCTGGCTGTCGTTCTCGAGGCCGTCCGTGAGGAGGAGCAGGGCCCTCTTCTCGTTCTTGGCCCTCGTTGCGAACTCGGGCGAGACGGCCACGGCGTCGTTGAGGGCGGTCTGGCCGTAGGCCTCGGTTTTTTCGAGGACGCGGAGGAATTCCGTCTTGTCCGTCGCGTGCTTGGCGGCGACCTCGACCTGGCCGTCGGCGAAGATGAGCAGGGCGACCTCGTCCCGGGGACGGAGCAGGCGAGTGACCAGGTTCCGGAGAGCGGCCTTGCACTCGGCCAGTTTGTTTTCGAGGGCCATGCTGCCGCTGACGTCGAGGAGGACGGTCAGGCTGAGCGGCGCCCCGAAATCGTGCATGAAATAGGTCAGGGGCTTCTTCTTGTTGTTTTCGAAGACGGCGAAGTCTTTTTCGACGAGGTTGTTGACGAACCGCCCCTTGGAGTCCTGCACGGTGACGGCGATGGTGATGGCCCGGACGGTGTACTCGTAAGCGGCTTGGTCTTGCTTTTTCTCCTGGGCGAAAGAACCTTGCGCCGGCCAGAGAGCGGCCAGGCAGACGAGGCAAATCACCAACGAGACGTTATTTTTCATCGTGCTAGCGAGGGCTGTATATACAAAATACCACGCGCCTCGCCGAAGGTTTTTAGAATGGCCGGGAGAAGCCAGTCGCTATGTTCGTTCTCTATTTATTTCCAGTGGCCGTTCCGCCAGACCCATTTCTGTCCTTTTTGTCCTTTCTGCCCTTTCTGTCCTCTCTGCTCCCACTGGCCGGGCGCCCAAGTCTTGCCCGCCTTGGCCCTGGCCCAGTGTCCTGATTGCCAGGAGTAGCTCCCCCCCGACCACCGCCAGTAGCCGCTGATCCAAACTTGGCCGGGTCCCTGGCGGCCAATCATGCTTTCTTCTCTAGGCGAGGGAGGGCCTGACCTCGGATAGGAAAGCATGCAGCCGGCCGCAATAACCGAGATAAGTCCCAAAAGAACCAACAAAGCCGCTTTTTTCATTTTATCTCCTCGAGCTCTTTTGTGGAATCATTCCGCTTGCTTCAATTTTAGCCGATTCCGCCCGATTTTTCAATTCAATGAATCTCCCCGGCTCGATCGCGCAAGACATGAGAGATATGGCCCAGCCCGGCGCGTTTTCTCTCCTTGAAGTCCAGGAGCTTCTTGCGCATGCGGAGTGATGTGGGCGTGACCTCCAGCAGTTCGTCATCGTTGATGTAGTCCATCATCTGGTCCAGCGCCAGGAGGGCGGGCGCATCAATCTTGGCGGCGATATCCGATGTGGAGGACCGCATGTTCGTGAGATGTTTCTGCTTGGTGGGATTGACCTTCAGGTCGTGGGCGTGCATGGTTTCGCCGACGATCTGTCCGGTGTAGACCATGTCCCCGGCGGACACGAAAAGGCGGCCGCGGTCCTGGATGTTCGCCACGGCATAGGTGGCGACGGTCCCGGTATGGTCGGAGACCAGGACGCCGTTCCTGCGGCCGCCGATCTTCCCGGCCCACTCACGGTAGCCGAGATACGTGTGGGCCATGACGCCGTTGCCCCTCGTCTGGCTCAGGAACTCCATCCGAAAACCGAATAGCCCCCGCATGGGAATGGTAAAGGTCAGGCGGGTATAGGTCCCCTTCAGGTCGATTATTTTTTCCAACACGCCTTTTTTCCCGCCCAGCATGCGGATGACCGTGCCGGAGCACTCCTTCGGCATGTCCGCGACCAGGGTCTCGTAGGGTTCAAGCACCTTGTCTCCATCCGTCTTTGTGATGACCTGGGGCATCGAAACCTGGAACTCGTAGCCTTCGCGGCGCATCTGTTCGATGAGGATGGCCAGCTGCAGCTCGCCGCGGCCGGCGACCGTGAACCGGTCCGGAGAATCGCCCCATTCGACGGAGATGGACACGTTCGTCCTCAGCTCCTTTTCGACGCGTTCGCGCAATTTGCTGGAGGTGACATGCTTGCCTTCCCGGCCTCCGAACGGGCTGTTGTTGACCAGGAACATCATGGAAACGGTCGGCGGCTCGATGGTCAGGATGTTGAGGCGGATGGGCCTTTCGGGGTCGGCGATGGAATCTCCGATGGTCACGGAAGGGATGCCCGCGAAGGCGAAGAGTTCGCCCGCCTCGACGACGGGCACGACCGTCCGTTCCAGTCCCTCAAAAACGAACAACCTCTGGACCTGTCCTAAAACCTGCTTATCACCCCCGGACAGGACTGCGATCGGGTCGCCGGTC
This sequence comes from Candidatus Aminicenantota bacterium, assembly GCA_026393975.1. Taxonomy (GTDB): domain Bacteria; phylum Acidobacteriota; class Aminicenantia; order Aminicenantales; family Saccharicenantaceae; genus RBG-16-66-30. The sequence continues at coordinate 128,307 of JAPKZD010000010.1, forward strand.
CGGACCCGGCCTCCCAAAAGGCGGCCGATGCCGATGCGCCCGATATAATCGTCATGGGTGATATTGGTGATCAGTCCGGAGAGCGGGCTCTCAGGATCGTATTCCGGGGCGGGCACATGATCCAGGATAGATTGGAAGAGCGGGGTCAGGTCCCGCGCCGGGTCGGCCAAGTTGGTCGTCGACGTGCCGTTCCGGCCCGACGCGTAGATAACCGGGAAATTCCATTGCTCATCGTCGGCGTCGAGCTCGATGAAGAGATCGACGGTCTCGTTGAGGACCTCGTGGATCCGGGCGTCCGGACGGTCGGTTTTGTTGATGACGACGATGGGCCGGAGGCCCAGCTCCAGGGCTTTTTTGAGCACGAAACGGGTCTGCGGCAGAGGGCCTTCCGCCGCATCGATGAGCAGCAGGACGCCGTCGACCATCCGGAGGACGCGTTCGACCTCGCCGCCGAAGTCCGAGTGGCCGGGCGTGTCGACGATGTTGATCTTGACGCCCTGCCAGGTCAGCGACATATTCTTGGAGACGATGGTGATGCCCCGCTCGCGTTCGAGATCGCCCGAATCGAGGATGCAATCGCCCATCTGGTCGATATTGCGGAACAGCTTGCACTGTCGCATCATCGCGTCGACAAGCGTCGTTTTCCCATGATCGACATGGGCGATGATGGCGACGTTGCGGATATCTTCTCTGCGCACAGGGCTCCTTTTTATCTTCTGTCACTCCGCGTCCCGGGGACACGAATATAGATTATAGCGGATTATCGCCCTGATGACAGGTTGAGGGCGATTCTAAAAGCCATGACCGGGGATCCTTCACCTCGCAGGCCGGCCGTTTGCCTCCGTTTATCTGCGGCTGTCGGCCGGCTGCCTTAAACGTCTCCACCCCCATGGCCAGTCGGGCCGCTCTCCCGCCCGAAATAATAACTCGCCGAGCGTTTTTACCCGATTGCCGGTCAGATTCCAATAATTTTTATAGCCAAAATAATTTGAAAGTAACTGTGTGCTTTTCCCGGGGAACCCGGTAGAGATCTCCCCAGGAGGCATAATGCCAAAGAAACCCAAGGGCACCAAGGGCGAGACGGGCCCGAGGCCTAACGACTACAGCAGAATGAGCTTTCCCTCTGGGGAATATTCTTCTAGAATATCCCCAGAGGGAAAAACTGAAAGGAGTAACCATGAATCAACAACTCACAGGGGCCGCGGGAGTATTCCATGTGGCGTCAGAATTGAGTATGGCAGGCTGGGTCGCTCTCCCTAGCATCAGGAACGTCAAGGGCGCAGATATCTTTGTTGCTGATCCAGACGGAAAGCGTTTTGTTTTCCTTCAAGTGAAGACGAGTAAGTCGAAGGTGACCTTCTGGCCGATAGGCGAAGGTGCCCGTAAGTGGAAAGGGCGCAATTGCTATTATGCCTTCGTCCGTCGAGTGGGCGACAGGTTTGAGGTTTTCCTTGAGAAAGCGGCGGTTGTTGCCCGCGAAGTGGATACTGCCGATCGGATGACTCGCGAACGTGGATGCAAACAGTGGGCCTTGGCCTGGCCCCTGACCGGAGGGTATGCGACGAAGGGGGCAGCGGAAAGAACACGCCGCCAATGGAAGGCGTTCATGAAAGGCCCGAAGTGAGGCCGGCAGTGGCCGATGGACGAATGAAAAAACGTGGAAGGCCTAAGGGAACGACAAAGGGCGGGTTGAAATACCTGGACGAAGGCCAGTTGAAGGCGTTCTTCCAGGCCATTAGGAAAACTTAGGCTAAAGGCTCTTTTCAAGGAAGTCGCCGGGCGGGCCGAGTTGCCGAAGGATTTTTCCGTCAACTCTCTGCGTCATACCACGGCGATCATGATGGCGGTCAGGGGAGCGAGTCCCATCAGGAGTAAGACGTGGCTGCGGCACAAGCGGGTCAGATTTTCTGATACGGGAAAGAAAACAGAGGGGATTTTCGAGGATATTTTATGAAACAAGACGACGCAATTGTTTATGGGATGTCATAACCAGCAGATTCTAGTTTGCGGAGGAGCATAGAGGCTAAGCATAAGTGGTCTAAACAAAGTTCTGGAGGGTCCTTTAGATCACACTCGTGCCCCCTTGGATTTCTGACACCGAGAGCACATCCCGAAAAAATGAATTTATAACCTTGCTGTTCGTCCTTTTCTGAGACGGAAACGTTTGCGTTCAACAAGATTTGCGGCGATGTTTCGGAAAATGCTCTCATCATCAGGTCAAAGCCGGATTTATTGATTTCTGACAAATGCTGAACTGTTTTATCCACAAACTTGAAGGCCTCAAACGTAGCCTGGGAATAATGGCCATTGTCAAATAACGTTCTAACGTCATGGGGCAGGCTCTGGTGGATATTCCTGATATCGAATGGATGTACAGGCCCCAGTTCGCGTGTTTCAAGTTGCGAAAACTTGAAAGCCTTTCGCGCTATCAGCTCAAACTTACGGAGGAACTCACTCATTTAGCAAATTAGTTTTTATGCTCTTGAAAATCTTATCATAAGTATCCTGACTGGCTTCAGTGGGAAGGTTAATTTCAATTCGAACAGTTAGACCAAAATCCCTTTTTTGTGCAGACCCAGGAGGAGGCTGGCCTTTGTCAGTCTTCGAGGTTTCAGGCAAGTTAGGCTTGGATTTTTTGGCTTCGCTTTTGGGACGTGGTGTGCTCTTTGGCCTTTTTGTGGCCCTTTGTTCGGGGAGGTCCCGAAGCCCAGCAAGTCCCGCCAAAGCTATGAAGGTGTTTGCCTGACGGCGCCCTATTACGGCGCTAGTTTTATCCGATTGCCTAAAAAAGGTTATCAGTTTATCTAAATCCAAAGTCCCTGCTTCTTCACCGTGTAAGCCAAACAGATCTTTATATGCTCCTTTGAGGAGTTTTTGGAATTCCCTTTGAAAATCCTTGTCCTCGTGCTGGGTAAATGCTGTTTGTGCTTTTGCTGTCCGTTTACCTTCGTCATCTATTATGTCGAGAAAACGGAGTGTATATATTACATAGCTCTCGTTCAGCGGGGCGAATCCGAGTTTCTTGAGCACTTCAGCATCGACAGACGCGGGGAAAGACGAGCGCAAGTGGTTAATTGTCTGGATTAGGCCCGGAAGAGAGGTCGCATACGGATGTTTATCTGCCATAGTGTTTCCTCCTAATGGATAATCGCTCAATCTCCTCTACGGAGAGGGCATGCTCATATTCGAGATTTCGTTCAATTTAGCGATAAATATTGAGGCCAATTCAATATAGCGCCTAGCTGCAGTTTGATCCATCTCGTCGGCAGCACGATGTGCGGTGCGATTACGGAGTTGCTTCAAATCAGAATAAACAAGAAGCATATCTTTGGGCAAAAGCCCTCGCCGGACGAGTTCGTGAACTTCGGGTGTGCCAATAATCTTGTGTTTAACGTCAATTCCTTCAGTCTGTATCACCCTTGATACCGCCAACTCGATTCCCTTCCATGCTTCCATGAGTGCTGCGCATGGCGATATTTCTGTCAACCTAATCATGCGTTCGTATTCGGTTGGTTCGGTAACCTCTAAGGTTCGATTATCTGGGATCTGAATGAGACTGGCGTTTCTTTCTGCTCTCTCGAGATCCTTCTCGAAGTGTGCTTCCCAGTCCCCATACTTAACTCGAGAAAGGCGCTTTAATATCCCGCGCATTTCGTGACGGAAAATCAGTGCAATCAGAAAGACGGTTAATGGCCACGCAAGAGCTCTAACTAATCCTAGAATGAACTCGCTTATTGGCATTCCCGGTTCCCTTAATTAAACATTACATAGCATTATTTCCACGGGGATGCAAGCACGACTAAATTCTAAGAATGGCAATATCAGCGACAGCAAATTGATTTTTTTTCTAGTAACGACCTGAGCACGGGCGCTCCCCCTGGCTAGCGCGGGACGCTGAGCGGATGTTGGCCTCACAGAGATAGACACTGGAGAGACTGGGGAATTCTCATAGGAGGCAACATCAACCCGTTCCCGGCTCAACAGGAACGGTGCTATACTAAGGGAAAGCATATTAGGCGGTGGGACCATGGACAAAGAAGAAATAAAAATAATAGTGTTGCGGCGGCTCTATAATGGGACATTTAAGGATGGCATTGCAGAGTATCAAGCCGACCTCAAAGATGTTGCAATTGAGATAGGAATAGAAAGCGGATTAATGGAACGAGTATGTGTTGAATTAGAACGCGAAGGATTTTTGTGGATATGTGCTTTAGGAATGATTGTTCGACCCAGTTTTAAAACGCTTACTCATTGCGAAAGCCATCAACTTGGCGATAAGGAATTAATCAGTAAACAGGATAATCTCCGAAAAAGAATTCTTGAGGCCTATGCAGATCTCTATGAAGAAAAATTAAGCGATCGTGGAGAGGGTTGGGACGAAATAAATCGGCGCACCAATATTAACGAGCAGGATTTTTACAATAATATTGGAATACTTGTTTACACTGAACAAGTGGACAAAAATCTTGTTTTCAATTTCTGGAATATTACGCAAAAAGGGAGAGACGCCGTAAAAGACTTCCGGACAAAAAAACAGCGACGCGAAGAATTTGAAAAACTCGTCGACCTCGTCGCCATGACCCCGCAAACTCGCGGTCATAAATTCGAACGCCTTTTGGCCGACGTTATTCGTGACGAAGGCTGGGAAGTGGACACGAACGTGAAGCCAAGAGGCAAGGAGCACGATATAGTCATCAACAGAGGGAATGATTATTACCTGATTTCCTGCAAATGGGAGAATGAACCGACTGAGCCGGGGCCTGTCGAGCTCCTGGGGAGCAGGGCGCAAGAAATGCGGTGTCGTGAAGGAGTTTTTGTCTCCATGTTTGGGTTCACAGATAACTGCATTAAAGAAGCGTTGAAAAAAGCACACGCGGCAGAAGTTGTGTTTTTTGGATTCCGCGACATCGATCAGATATTCTTAAGCGAAACTACGTTCACGGATTTGTTGAAGGAAAAGATCAAGCAGATAAAGCACAAGAACGTGATTCTGTTAGACGGAGAAATAAGGGAATAGCGGCCTAGTTTGGGAGGCCTGCGAAGGGAACAAGAAAGATCATATGCATTCGAAAGAGAATAGCATCCAAAACATGGCCGGCGGCTTACTTATTTCGGCCAGGCTTACGGCAGAATCGGTATATAAGACATTTCTGCGAGAGTGCCCAAAACTAGGGTCAGTAGATCAAAAGAATTGGGATACTATTTTTACGATAGGCAGCCTATATTCAGCAATGTGCAGACTTGTGACCGAGGGCATTGATGAAAAGGAAATCACGAGGATACTTGATGAGACAAGTGCCGAAGCATCTCGGGTCTTCCCCGGATTCGCGCTAATTCTTGAAGAGTGCAACGAATTCGTCGACGGTCTCGCCAAACAATTATATGCAGACAAGAAATATGATAAAGACTTCGCGTTTTCCGATGCACTGGGAACTTGGCTATTCACGAGTCTGCTCAAGTATCCGCCTCACAGTGATGACGATATTAAGTTGGTGCGTCAAGTTGGGCTACATATGAGAATTCCATTCGCCTTGACGTGGGAAAAAAAATGAGGGCAAAGAGGTTGTCCTTGGGCATTCCTTCTTAGCCCGCCCTTTCCTGCCCCTCCTGCGTCACCTCGGGCATTTTGTGCACTCTCCCCAGCACGAGGGACGGGGGCGTAAAAAAGTAGTGTGCGCCCAAAACAAAACGTTATAAAATAGCCTTGTGAAAAAGGAGAAATAAATGACCACCGATGCTTCTTTAATGCTAAGGCTGTTTGGCATTATTATGCGAGCGATTATTCGTTTTATAAGAAGCCTTAAGGGAAAAGCGATAGTCTTATTAAACGGATAGCCTGGAAGATTGACGCGCCGTGGGGAGCCAAAGGCCCCGAGAGGCGTGGACTCCTCAGCGGTTGAAAAGGACGCAGTAAATGTCGGTCAAAGGCGGATAGAGAAATGAAATCTATTCTTCCTTCTTATAGCTCAGGAGATCCCCCGGCTGGCAGTCCAGGACTTCACAGACCTTCTCAAGCGTCGAGAAGCGGATAGCTCGGGCGTGGCCCTGCTTGAGGACCGAGAGGTTGGCCATGGTGATGCCCACCTTCTCCGAAAGCTCGGTGAGCGACATCTTCCGCTTAACCATTATCAGGTCAAGATTGACTTCAATCGGCATGATTAAACCTCAGACGGTCAGGTTTTGGTCCTGCTGGAGCCGGACCCCGATCTCAATAACTTTGGCGATGACCAGGAACCCGAACCCCATAAGCAGCGTATTTAGGCCGCTAAAAAGAATCCAAATTACAGCTTTTGAAAGGAAGTCCACCGGCGGGGTGAACGCCGAGATCGCATCGACCACCGTATTCGCGGCAGCTAAGCCAAAAACCGCGTAGCCGACCCTCCGGATATAACGAGGGCTTGCAGGGCTAAAAGGCTCGCCGCGAGAAATAAGGCTAATAAGCTTGAAGATGCTGTAGGCCATGAAAAAAAAGACCACACCAGGCAGAACCCTGTCGCAAAAAACACTAATACTCCCCAAAAAGAGACGTCCAGAAGGGCGGTTAACGAGCGAAGGAACCACCTTGGCCATAATGAAAGCGGAACTAACTGACACCACACCGTAAAGGATGAGAAGCGTGATGAGCACGATCCGGAGCGCCTTGACCTCGGTCCCTACTCTCGAAATGGTCTTTCCTGTCATTTTTACCTCCTTGATTATCGTTTATCAATAATAATAATAAGCCAAATATATCGTTTGTCAAGAAATATTTATCGTTATGCAATTATTAATTCATGAACAACAATGTACTATATACTTGACAATATGTATAAATTGTCTTACATTAGTTTTGATTTAGTTGCGAAGATGAATGGAGGCCTACAAAATGCATCCACAAGTCAAACACGCACGATTTAACCTAACAGTATGCGCGATAGTTTTGTTGATAACGGTGGCAGCCTATTTGGTGTTATTGGGTTCCGTCGGTCCGCACAGGGCTCGGGGCGCTTTTGGATTCCTGGGATTTCTGGGACTGCTCGGCTTGGGCCCGACCTTTTACCATAAGAAAACGGGCGTGGGCAGCGTGGTCCTTGATGAACGCGACAAGCAGATCGGAGACCGTTCGCAAGTGATCGCCTGGCGCGCCACATGGCTCTATTGGTGTTTGGTATGCATGGGGCCATGGCTCTGGGTAGCGTTTCGGTCGGGCCTGGCGGCAGTGGAAGCCCGTTCTGTTCCAGTGGAATGGCTACCGTGGACACTTATGACAGGGTTTATTGTCTTTATGATGGCTTGGTCCATATCCATTTTAGTCAATTATCGGCGCGGGGGGCAGACGGGCGATGAGTGAGTTGCGTAATCAGATCCGACGGCTGCGGTTTGACCATGGCGAGATGACGCAGCAGGAATTAGCGCAGAAGGCTGGGGTAACCCGCCAGACGATTATCGCGCTCGAAGCCAACCGGTACGTTCCATCCCTGCTGCTCGCTTATCGCATCGCCCGGGTATTCGAAATCCTGATTGAAGAGGTTTTTCAGCTCGAGGAACAAGAAAACCGGGTTTAGTTCGCTGCTGGTTTTGTTATGATTACGAGTAGACTAGCACTAGGGTGATATAATAGTTGAAGCACGGAGGAGCCAGAGGCCCAGGATAAGGAGAAATAAATGACGACGGATGCTTCTTTGATGATAAGGCTAATTGGCATTATTATGCGAGCGATTATTCGTTTTATAAGAAGCCTTAAGGGAAAAGCGATAGTCCTAATAGGCGGATAGCCCGAAAGAATAAGTGACGCTATTCGCGGAGATCGCGCCTCATAGGGAAAGACGCTGGAGGATGAGATGCAGAAAAAGGGCAAGAATGTCGTCCGGGAATATTTCGAACTCATCGCTGAGACAGCTGTCTTCGTTTTCTTCGTCATGACGTTTGTCGTCCAGGCCTTTCAGATTCCTACCGGGTCGATGATCCCGAAACTCCTCGTTGGAGATTTCCTCTTGGTTAACAAGATGGCATACGTGCGGGCCTCGTTTCCACTTGAGGGCATGCTGCTGCCGCGGAAGAAAATTGAGAGAAAGGATATCATTGTCTTCAAGTGGCCAAAAGATTTAACAAAGGACTATGTAAAGCGCGTGATCGGCCTGGAAGGGGACAAGGTTGAAATCCGAGCCAAACAGCTCTACATCAATGATGGGCCTATCGATGAGCCTTACAAAATCCATAAGGACAGCCAGGCCTATTCAAAGGACGACGCGTATCACTACGACCTGGCTATACGAGATAATTATGGACCAATAGTCGTTCCGGCGGGACACCTCTTTGTTATGGGAGACAACCGCGACGACAGCGCGGACAGCCGGACGTGGGGCTTCGTACCTCTAGCTAATATCAAGGGGAGGCCCTGGGTCATTTATTTTTCATACGAAGCAGAACGGGACGCATGGCAGAAAACAAACTTCCGCGACCGATTGAAAAAAATATTGAACTTTATCCCCAAGGCCCGCTGGGGACGAATATTGAAAATTATAAACTAGCTCTTATCAGAAAGCCCCTTAGCATGAAACTTGGCGCTCGTTGACACACGTTCTAAGACGGTCTATATTCTGATCAGAAGGTTCAATCCATGAAATAGGATCCCGCCAGGCCTCTCCTGCTTTTGACGCGTCCGGGCGTCCGGACGGGTTTCGTTGATTTCCATTTCTTGAAAGGGAGGAAAACTATGGTGGATACCGGACTTAAAGGCAAAGTCGCTCTAATCACCGGTGCAAATCACGGCATAGGAGCGGCCACGGCCGTCGCCTTCGCCCGCGAAGGAGCGGACGTCTTCCTCACGTACATGCGGCTCTCCCCTGAAAAACATGGGGCGATAGGCGCGCGGGCCGTCAAAATGGCGGAAGAGCCGGGCCCTGACTACTATTACCGGATTCTCGGGCGAGATGCGGAGGCAGTCATCGCCTCGACCCGCGCGCTGGGAGGACGATGTCAGGCCCGGGAAACGGACTTGTCCGATCCCGGCAACATACCACGCCTGATGGACGAGGCGGAGGACGCGTTCGGAAAGGTCGACGTCCTTGTTAACAACGCCGCGTACGACCGGCCCGACTCATTCCTGCCGCCGGCGGAACTGCCCGACAGCGGGTTGTTCGGAGGCGATTATTCCCTCCGGACGGTGTCGGCCGCCTCCCACGACGAGCACTTCGCGGTCAACTGCCGCGCCGCCGCTCTGCTCATGGCCGAATTCGCCCGAAGGCACATCGCCAGGAAAGCGAGTTGGGGACGTATCATCAATATCAGCACGGACGGGGCCTCAGGCCACGGCTGGAACGCCTCATACGGCGCCAGCAAGTATGCCGCAGAAAGCTACGCAAGGGCCGCTGCCGCCGAGCTGGGTCCTTATGGGATTACGGCGAACGTCGTTTCTCCCGGAGCCGTTCAGACCGGCTGGTTGACGAAGGACGCGGCCGAAGCCCTGGCCAAGACTTATCCGCTGCGCCGCATAGGGACACCCGAAGACATCGCCTCGGCGGTAGTCTTCTTCGCTTCCCGGCAGGCGGACTGGATCACCGGGCAAGTGCTTTATGTCGGCGGCGGTAACCGTATGTAGCCGGGATGCAGTGCGCCTTTGGGTCGTTCTGCATGATCCCGAAGGTGTTTTCCTTAAACAAAACTCCCGGGTACCACAAATCAAGCTCTTCCAATTCTCGAATTTTCTGATATATTATTTTAACAAGAATGAAAAAGTGGGGATTGCGGAAAAACAAGCTCCTGATGTCGTTGCGGAAACGATGGGGTATATCCGAGACTCGCGAAACAGACTCTGCCGAGATTAGTAAGTATTTTAGAAAAACCACAGCGATCCGAGAGTCGAAATGTGTAGTCGATGACAGAACATGGACCGACTTGGACATGGATCTCATCTATAGCCGGATGAACCAGACTCTGACCATTCCGGGCGAGCAGGTGCTTTATGCCCTCCTCAGGACGCCCGTTTTTGCTCGGAAGCCGCTGGAAGAACGGAGTGAGATCATTAACGGTTTGATCAAAAACCAGGAGAAGCGAGAGCGGATCCAGATGGTTTTATCAAAGCTGGGTAAGAGCGGAGGCAATTTTGTCGTTGATTTGTTGTGGGACGAACGTCCAGCACGGAATAAGCTGGCATTCCTCTATCCATGGATTCTGCTCCTCATTCCCGTTTTTGTCATCTGGGGACTGTCAGGTGAAAACCTGGGCTGGGTTGGCCTTATCGCTTTATCCCTGGGCAACGCGGTGATCCATTACCGGACTAAACGGAAATTTGCCGAGGACCTTCCTTCTATCCGGTATTTGGGAAGGATGGTCAAATGTGCCTCTCGCCTCAGCAGTCTCCCGGATTCGCCCCTGGACGCTTATATGACGCGGTTGAAATCAGCGCTGGACAAAGTATCCAGCATCGTCCCCAAAACAGCCTTGCTGAGCATGGGCGAAAATAATCCTCTTTATGAATATCTTAATATTCTTTTTCTGATCGAGGTCCGGGCCTTCCATTCTTATTTAAAGCTGATGGAAAAACATGTGAATCAACTGCGGGATGTCTTTGAAACCATCGGCTTTTTGGATGCAATGGTGGCCGCGGCGTCTTACAAGGCCGGATTGAATGAGTCCGTAGAGCCGGAGCTTACGGATTCGACTCCATCCCTCGATATCGAAAACGTTGCGCATCCGTTGTTGGAGAAACCCGTGCCGAATTCTTTTAGCTTGAGAACAGGGGGGATGCTGGTAACGGGATCCAACATGTCGGGGAAAACAACTTTTTTAAAAACTATCGGCGTCAATATGCTCTTTGCCCAGACCCTCCATTTCTGTCTGGCCAAGAGATTCAGTTCTTCCTTCTTCAACACATTGACCCTCATCGGACGGAAGGACAACATCATCGAAGGCAAAAGCTATTATCTTGACGAGATCCTTACCCTCTTACGCATCATTCAAGCCTCTCGGCAGGACGTTCCGTGTCTTTGCCTGATAGATGAACTCTTCAGGGGGACCAATTCCGTTGAAAGGATTTCCGCTTCGGCGGAAGTCCTGCTGTATCTGGCCAAAAACAACGGTCTGGTTTTCGCTTCAACACACGATCTTGAACTTACCCGGCTTGTTGCCGACGCGTATGTCAATTACCATTTCCAAGAAGAGATCGGCGAACACGGACTTATTTTCAATTATCAATTACGCAAAGGTCCGTCAGAAACCAGGAACGCCATCAAACTCCTGCGTCACGTTGGCTATCCAGAGGAGATCACGGGAGCCGCTGAACAGAGAATTCGCGGAGATAAAGGATAGCACCGTGAAAGAGCCCGCACGGTTTGTCCGGTTTCTCATCGCCCTTCAGGTCGTCCTTCTCCTGGCCTCCCGGGCCTACCCCCAGGGCAAGACCCAGAAATGGACGGAGGTTCAAAGCCCCCACTTCTCGGTCGTAACCAACGGAAGCGAGCGGCAGGGGCGGCAGCTGGCATACCAATTCGAAGCGATCAGGTCCGTTTTCGAGCAGACCTTGGGACTGCGCGTCGAGTCCGGCAAGCCCTTCGTCGTGATGGCCTTCAAGGACGAGAAGTCCATGCGGGCGGCCATGCCCGAGTACTGGGAGAAGAAGGGCCAGGCCCATCCCGCGGGATGGTTCATGCCCAGCGGAGACAAGATCTATGCGGTCATCCGGCTGGACGCCGGTGGAGAGGATCCTTACAGCATCGTCTATCACGAATACACCCATATGGTCCTGCACCTCAACGAACGCTCGCTGCCCCTTTGGATGAGCGAGGGCCTGGCGGAATTCTACAGCCATAGCATGATCGGCGAGAAGGAGGTCGGTTTGGGCCGGCCGGACGCCTACCGCATCCAGACCCTGCGCGAGGGCAAGCTGCTCCCGCTCGCGGAGCTCTTCCGGGTCACCTACGACTCCCCCCACTATACGGAAGCGGCCAAGGTGCCGATGTTCTATGCCGAGTCGTGGGTCCTCACGCATTACCTAATGCTCTTCGAGAGGGAGAGGGGGGAGGCCGGCCAGCCCAACCGTCTGTCTCAATTCCTGTCCCTGCTGCGCCAAGGCATCGACCAGGACGAGGCGATCCGCCAGGTTTTCGACGACCTCGGCAAGCTCCAGGCCGACCTGGAAGGGTATCTGCGCCGGGTCACCTTTCCCTACATCCGGATTAAAACGAAGGCGGCGGGCACGCCCAAGGATTTCGGTGCGCGGGTGCTGTCGCCGGCCGAGACGGCCGCGAGGCTCGGCGATTTCCGGCTGCAGGGCCGCCGGCCGCAGGACGCAAAGCCTCTTCTCGAAGAGGCCCTGCGCCTCCAGCCCGACCTGGCCTCCGCCCAGGAGAGCCTGGGGTTCCTCTTCATGCGGCAAGGCGATCGCGCAGAGGCCCTGCGCTGGTTCGACCGGGCGATCGCCGGCGATTCTAGGAGCTTCCTGGCCCACTATTACCACGCCACGCTGACCCTGATCGAACTGGGAACGACGGACGGAGCCGGGCAGGCCGCGGCCAGCCTGGAGAGGGCCCTCCAGCTCAATCCGTACTTCGTCCCTGCTTACATCGCCCTCGCCAGGCTCTATCTCAGGGACGACCAGAAGGTGGATCGGGCTCTCGTGATGGCCCGCCAGGCCGTGGACCTCGAGCCTGGGAGCTTCTCGAATCAGATGATGCTTGGGAACGTGCTGGTCCGATTGGGCCGGTACGAAGAGGCCTTGAAGCTTGCCAAGACGATGGAACGGAACGCGAGCTCACGGGTGGAAAAAAGCATGGTCCAGTCCTTCATCGAGAGCCTGCGCCGAGTTCAGGAGAAGAAGGACCCGAGCTCGAGCGCAAACAGGATAACGACCCCGGGATGAGGGGGAAAAAGAGAGCGCGCCCGGGGTGACTCGAACACCCGACCTGCTGATTCGGTAGTCAGACGTTCTATCCCAATTATCGAGGGCGGTAGAGAGGTCACCGTAGCCTCGCAATCTCAGCCTTGGTCATGCGTCTACTCCTGTGAGGCCTAATTTCCGCCCCCACCGACGTCTTCTTTCCTAAATGCCATCAGCCTACCCAAGAAAGTCCCAGGTGTAAACCATGTCCGTCAGTTTTAGAGGTCTGCTCTCGTTCAGATACATAGGTGACACCTTGGGCTATGATGGCAGTCGCCATGTATCCGAAGTCATCAACGATTTACGGGTCAGTCATTCCGGGATCGGAGTTCATCCGGTCTCTGGTCCGCCAGGGGACGATCTCCCAGGACGCCGCCAGGCGCCTGCGCTGGTTCGATTATTACAAAAGATGTGAGGATGCCCGGCTGACTTGCCGTCATTTTGGCATCTCGCCCCAGACCTTCTACCGTTGGAAGAACCGGTTCGATTCCTATGACTTGACCACCCTGGAGGCTTGGAGCCGACGACCCCACCATGTCCGGCCCCGGCCCCGATCGAAGACCGGATCCTCGAGCTCAGGACTAAGTATCCCCGATGGGGGAAGGACAAGCTCGTGGTTCTCTTGAGAAGAGAGGGGATCCGGGTCTCGACCTCGACGGTAGGACGGGTCATGAAGCGGCTCAAGGACCGCGGAGTACTGGTCGAACCCCTCAA
>JAPKZD010000004.1:0-34114 GCA_026393975.1 Candidatus Aminicenantota bacterium
CCGCGGCCCTATTCCTCGAGTATATGGAAAAGAAGTTCCCTTTCCCCATCCAGGCCATCCAGATCGATGGCGGGTCGGAGTTTAAAAAGCACTTCGAACAGGCTTGCCGGGAGCGGGGGATCCGACTCTTTATCATCCCCCCTAGAACTCCTAAGCTGCAAGGCTATGTGGAGAGCGCTAATAAAACACATCGGGTAGAGTTTTATGAAGTCGAAGATATCGGCCTGAAGATGGAGGAGCATAATAGGCAACTAGAAGAGTGGGATAAGATCTATAACCATATCCGGCCGCATCAGTCGCTTGATTATCTGACGCCGGCCGAATACTATCAGGGCTGGCTGAAAACTCATCCTCAGCCCTCCGCGTCACTAATGTAGTGGACGAGACCAGGTCCTTGACATGTGACGAACAACAGAGGATATTGTTTCCGGGGGCAGTAATGAATCTAACCACTTTTCTATATGATAAGGCCGTCCGACAAAAGTTTTATACTGAGTTCACAAAACCCAAAGTCCTCGGCCACCCTGAACCTATGTGCAAGGCCTTGACCAAGCACTATATATTGGTCGGCACGGCATTCGATTACATGGCACGACTTTATCTGCTGAGAATGTATCCAAAAGCTAAGCGCCAGCAGACCGTGGCCGAAATGACTGCCAAGCAGTTGAACAAACCCACCGCTTGGAGTGATGAATTCAATGCCTGGGCTGGCATCGTGTTTGGTATGTCCTTCGATATCGTTCAAGGGCTTTTGGACTTCCCCCTACTGGCCGCTCTGCAAGACGCCCAAACCTCGGCGGACGAGCCTTGTACCTATCCGTTTTTACTGCATAGAGAAGCCTGGCTGACCAGAGCCGTTGCGTCGGCCTATGCCGCTGAAGTCCAAGATATCGTCAATGAAGCAAAGGAGACAAGGGAGCGCTATGTTTCGGGCGCGCGAGTCCCTTTAAAGAAACTTGCCGAACAATGCCTTAAACTCGCTCAGATTGATCCCATTTACAGAGCCAGCCGCCCGGACCCATGGTTGGGCATAACTGACCCCAAAGACGTTGAGGACTTGGTTGCTCTGTTCCACCTCTTCGAGAAACAGAAATGGCTGAGGGGCAAGAAACGTATCTTCCTGAATCCGACCTTCGGCAAGGGGTCAGCACTGGTAGGCAATGCAGATGCCGATCTTGTCTTAGACGATGTGTTGGTGGATATTAAATGCGCCAAACACCGGGAGTTCTTTGGCGGGGTGTTTCACCAGCTCTTGGGGTACTATATTCTGTCGAGTATTGGCGGGGTCGGTGAACCGCCACGCCCCCACACGATCAACCACGTTGGGGTCTATTATGCCAGGCACGGAGAATTGCTGACATTTCCGGTTCAGTCTTTTATTACCGAAGATGAACTCCCCAATGTGCAAAAGTGGTTCAAGCAGTTGGCCAAGAAGACGAGGGATTAATCCCGTCCAAGTATTTTCAAAATGGCGTTGATCAATCCGCCTGACGCAACCGCCACCAGTGCCCAACGAAGCATCCGGTTTCTCCTCGCCTGACGCACCATCCATTGATTTGGCACCGGCTTGCCCGCCTGATCAAGTTCTCCAAGATGATCCATGACCGACCCGAAATGGATTTTGTTTGGGATGAAGATCAACACAATAGCCACGAGGGACACAGCCCCAGAAATCCACTCAGCTAGCGTCATTGTTGATCTCCTTCCTCTGCCTATTTTGTAATATGTCCCTTCGAGAGTCCTTCGTTTATGAACTTCTCTAATTCGTCCAGGTAGACCTCGCATAGATGGAGAACTTCCTTATCAGGTTCTGGCCGAGCACTAAATGAGTATCGAAAAGATACTGAACTTGATCCAATTGCAACAATGTGACCGATCGGCATAATTGGGGTTGAATGGATATTGATATCCCGCTTGCCTTTAAAAAATCGGAGCACAGGACTAGCCACCATTTTGTCTTCATACCATGTCTTTGCTTCTTGTTTCGCAGTTGTCTCCGTCTTGCGCTTTATCTCGTCGCACATATATTGGAGAACCGAGCGTGATGCCGAAAGAAACGCGCTGAAGTTATAAGTGAAAAATATTCGGTTGTTTTGGATATTGTTCTTCTGAACTTCAATCATGCGATCGTAGAAGTGCTTAGCCTCGTCTAACTTTTCATGTTCTTTCATTACCCATCACCCCACTGAGACTTCCGCGCCTCCCCAAACGTCTATCTCTTTGAACCCGATTAGACGAGATAGCCCAACGGTAGCGTTAACCTATTCAGGTCTCGGTTTAAAACCCTTCTGATGTGCGTTCATAAGTGAACCAACGTATTCTCGGACAGACAGCAATTCTCGAACATAATCATTCCTCACCTGCGGGGTCCAATCTTTTTCAAGCATAGTGCGTGCGTCAACAAGCAATCGAGATGATCGTACTTCGATAGGATCATTTATTAGACCTATCTCTCTAATGTGGTGAAGAGATTGACCCAGCCCCCAGACGATAATATCTCGTGGAGCGTTTCGTAAGATTACATCGCAGGTCCACATAACGTCATGGCCGGCCCAATAAATACTCGCTACTTTTTCCCATTTGATATTATCGCGCTTATCCGATTCTAGCTCGATCTGGGTATCTTGTTTAGCCACCTTTCCTTTAGGTAGTTCATCAGCAGGGGATTGGCCCCACTCGAGTGGGCCAGCCTTCTTTAGTCTATCTAATAGATTCCCAACCTTGTCCCTGAAAATAAGAACCAGAATAAGCACGATCACAGGCCATGAAGCTAATACCTTCAATACTGAGATCGCTGTTTTCATTTTATGCACCCTTCCCCAAGCGTCTATCCCTTACGAGGCGCGATCACGGCCTTAACCGGCGTCTTTACGAGCAACCGACAGAAAAAATCGCCCTTTCATTTTGCGGGGCCACTGTAAAGCACGTCGGTTATCTTCTCATATATCTCGTGGCTCAGGGTACGCCGTTGTTCCGGGGTCCAGGTTCGATTGTCCCCCAGTTCACCGAGGATTGGAACATCAATTCCAATCGACACTGCCGGAGCCCATGGCCGAAGATCATCACGTTCTGGATGATCAACAATCCCGATATCTACCTCCACCTTATCCCCCGTTGTCTGCCGTGCGAAGATCCAACTCTCCGAAGTTTTTGCCACCTCGATCTTCTCTGCCTTTAGAACCGTCATGGCGGCAGTCCACACCTGCTTCTTCGAGAAACCCGTAAGGTTCGCAGTCCCCAATTCCTTATCAAACCCCGGTTTCCGCGCTTGCCGTTCTCCCCTGATCTGATTAGGTTGTTCGGGTGTGCCGCTAAGCCATCCCAGGGCCGCGCCATCAAAATCCCCCGCACTCATCCAATCTGTTCGATCGTCAATGCAGACGTCACATCCGGCCATTTTTAGTCTATCAACCAGTTCTTTCCGTTTTTCGGGTTGATTAGACATTCGCAATACATAGCGTCCACCAATATCGCTGAACGCTTTCGTCCTTTCTTTATCCAATTCCACCAGGACCGTTCTATCCGGATGAGTTCCAAAAGCCCTGCCCGCCTCGAAAACAACATTTGTTCTCGCTTGTAGAGATGGACGTCCTTCATGCTCGGTGTCATTAGGTTTTATGTATTCTTCCCTCAAGTGGGCAATATCATCTCCTGTCAATAAAACGATGACTGCTTGGGATTCCTTGAATGCTTCATCTAATATTTCTCCAACATAAGGAGAAGCTTTCCCTGTCTTCTTAACTGCCTCACCCCATTCAAAGGGCTTCAGGTCAACTGCTCGGAGAAGTTCGAATATTGCTTTTCTCGCCTTTTCATTCCTTCCGTAGACTACTAAAATCCTTTTAGGATCCGGTGTTTCTATCCTATCGGTCAATTTTTTTCCCTCCGCCAGCTCTTTATCCGTTCTGGTTTCTCCCGTCTTAAGGTCTATCTGCAATAACCTTACCTCTCTTCCTACCTCTTTCAAGAATTCGTCTTTGGCCGACTCGTAATAAGTCATCCCGTGGCAATCTTCGTATTGGTCCTTAAGGTTATTCAGAACAGATTCCTTCTTTTCTTCCCAAAAGCTCCTGATCCGCTCCGATAAGAAATTAATATTATCGAGATATGAGACCACTTCAGCACCGATAATAACCTCTTTGTCTATCTCAAGCTTTTTTTCTAACTTTAGTTTTATTGACTCAAGTAAAATGTCTCTGATCTGACGAGCCATGGTGCTTGAGTATCTATTACCTATCACGCCAACCTTTTCTTTCGCATTAGCTATTCTAAAGTTAGTATCCTTATCAATCTTCACGCTGATCAACTCGATTTTCTCATTGGCAAGCTGGACTCTTTGTAGCCTGTCTATCCGTTCCCATCCATGTGGCGTGATGCGAATGGTTCCACGAGCGACATAGTCGAGGTATCCCAGCTTCTGTCGTGCTAAATCCGAGATTAAGTACGTGAATTCTTTATCATCTGCTGAATAAATAATTGGAATCTCAAGTCTCTCATCGAAATTAATATAGTGGCCAGGCCGTGGCTCTTTTATTGAGTAAAATATGAGTAGTAAATCTACCTTATCAAGATGCGATAGTCTTGTATGGCTTATGATAATCTCGTTGAAATTGTTTACGGTTATATCTACGGGAGGTTTTCCCAAGATCTTGGCCCATTTCGTGTGTCCTGACATTATGGCTCTTGCTTCAGTATCTGCTGGAGGTCCTTTGCAAATTAGCATCCCATCAATATAGAAGTCGCCACACCTCTTACAAGAAACCCCCATCTCATCTCTTGCCCGATGAGGTAAGGTTTCTGAATCAAGGCCACAGAGCGGACACTTCACCCCGGTTTCCATAGTCAGATTATGTTCTCAAAATGAAATTGATGCAACGCCTTTGATAGGACCAAAACAGTTTATTATTAACGAGATGAAATATTGGGAACTTTTTGCATTTATTTTTTGGAACAGCCGGATTTCGCCGCCTCCCAACCTTAGCCGCCCAGGATTATTTCCGTTGCGTCGCTGGCAGTGTTGCGATAAAATCAAAACATTACGAGTTCAGCAATGGGAGGATAGAATGCCACAAGTCTCAAGTATTCCGTTTTATCAAAATTGGACATTTTGGGCGGTTGTAATTGCAACGATCGCACTGATCCTTTCGCAGTTGCCCCCACTATACAATTTGTTTAAACGAGCCAAATTGGACTTAGAATTATTTTCTCGAATCTTCATCACTCATAAAGTGGGGAATCTGAACGCTCACGTGAATCTTGTTCTCAGTAATATTGGAGGGAAGTCTGTTAGGATCAAAGGCGCAACCATTTATTTAAAACGGGAAGGGAAGGACATCGGTGCTATGACTGCACAAACCTACCTTCGAAATCCAAATGACGTTACAACGACTGTGCTGTTCACACCTTTCAGTCTGAAACCCAAGGATGACTGGAGTTATTCGGTTCACTTCTTTAAGGTCTTTTCTCGGAATACTGAAAAGAAATACAGAACGGCCGAAGCAGCTCTTAGAGAAAATGTTATTAAAAAAAGGGAAGTCCCAGAAAACAAAGATAAGAATATTGAAGCAGACAGCGAACTTGTTAAGCCCTTATTAGATATGTTTCAGGCGATGTTTGAATGGACGCCCGGAGAATATGAAATGCAGGTTTCTATTGACACGGTTCCTGGAGGAGCTCGCGTTCTGAAGACATATAGGTTTACGCTATTTGAAACCGATTCCTTAGAGCTGACGAAGATTTCGGAGGATTATAAGTACGGGGACGGAATCTATTGGGATTCACGCCTCAAGGGAGTAGCTGTTCCCATAAATGAGGCCCAATAAGTCGCTCTGAGGCAATAAAATGAGCATGGTCTTAATTGATTTGTCCAACTTTTTCAACGGGCTTATCGCTGAATCTTCCGTCGGTCCAGGACTGACAAGGGCGTATTTCATGGATTGGCTCGATCTGGAGCTCTTGGCATCAGTGATAAATCCCGATCCCTCCGCGTCGATAGGAACATGGATCTTCTATTCAAACCGGGCAATGGGACGTGGCCCTGCGAGACTCTCGGCTGAGGAACTCAAGGAGTTCGCCAAGAGGCATAACCGGATTTCTGGAATAAGTGCGATAGATGTCGGTATTCCCGGCGAACAGGGTGAATCGTTTAGGTTTACTTGTTCAAAATGCCGCGCAGAGAATGATACACAGACGCAATCGGAAAAAGGAATAGACAGCTCGCTAATTACCCATCTGTTCGATACAATGGATCATTGGAAAACCGCCACTATCGTATCGCAAGATGCTGATTACGTTCCCGCCGTACGTGCCTTAAGGAAAAGGGGCAAACTCGTATGTGGCGCCGGGTTTATCAAGAGGGCAGCCGACCCACTCATCACGGAATGCTTTGAATACAAGGATGTCATGGACGAGTATATCCGGGAGGATCTGCGTCTATTTTTACTTTTTCAAAAGGGCGGGCGGCTTAGCCAATTCGTCAAGAACGCTTCAAGTGTGGATGGTATAAGCGTTTCAGCCACTATAATTGCAACTCCGACGAGAAACCGTGTTACGTGGACCCTACGCGTCCGGCGTACCGACAAAAATCCGATAGGTTCAGGACATGAGGATTTTCTTCAGCAGATAAAGACCATAAAGGAAGAATTTCCCTACGTTATCGGAAGAGAGAATGGTCCATTGGATTCAGAGATAGAAATTTATGTGCGTCTTGACCTACGCCAGCATGCGAGCTTAAAGAGAATAAGCAAACGGTATCTTGATTTTGAAGTCAGAGGTTTTATAGACGTCGATTGAGCATGATCTTAGGTTGTCCGTTTTTGCGTCCGCTTTGTGGGCAAAAAGGGGGCTAAACTGGTGAAAGCCGGTCACGTCGATTTTCGCGGCCCTGACCCGCAACTCGCTGATTCTCTCGGGACAACAGGGGAAAAATGAGTGGGGTGAGTGAGGGGAATCGAACCCCCAACCTTCGGATCCACAGTCCGATGCTCTAACCGTTGAGCTACACCCACCGTCCGATTGGAGCTAAATTATCGCACGGCGGCCCCGAGTAGTCAACGGGTAGATGGGTCGGAGAGGGGAACGCTGCCCTTCTGGCCCTCGATGAGGTCAAGGACGTCCTCGGAGTCGCGCCAGCCCTCGCGGACCTTGACGTGGAGCTCCAGGTAGACCTTGTGCCCGACGTACTCCTCGATCTCGCGGCGGGCCTCGATGCCGACCTGCTTGACGAGCGAGCCGTGGCGGCCGATGACGATCTTGCGGTGGTTGTCCTTCTCGACGAAGATCGAGGCGCGGATCAGGGTCAGCGGCCTCGTCTCGCCCGGCTTCTTCCAGTCCGCCTGCTCTTTCTTTTCGATCGTCTCGATGTAGACGGCGGTGACGAAGGGCAGTTCCTCCTTGACGTACTTGAGGATCTTCTCCCGGACGATCTCGGCGAAGAGGAACCGCTCCGACTGGTCCGAGATCTCCTCGTCCGAGTAGAGCTTCGGCGCTTCGGGCAGGATTTCCGCGAGGAGCCTCTCCAGGAGGTCGAGGTTGATGCCGGTCAGGGCCGAGATGGGGATGATCTCGCGGAAGGGGAAAAGATCATTGTAATGGGCGATGATCGGCAGGACCTTGTCCTTGCGGACGATGTCGACCTTGTTGATAAGCAGGAAGACGGGCGTTTTCACCTTGCGGAGCGTCTCCAGGACGAACTCGTCACCGTGGCCGAATTTTTCGGTCGCGTCGACGAGGAGGCAGACGACGTCCGAGGTTTCGAGCGAGGAGTAGACGAAATTCATCATCCTCTTGTTCAAAGAGTGGAGCGGCTTGTGGATGCCCGGGTTGTCGACGAAGACCGTTTGCCCCTTGTCGGTCGTCTTGATCCCCAGGATGCTGATCCGGGTCGTCTGGGGTTTGTCCGAGACGATGGCCACTTTCTGGCCGAGCAGGGCGTTGAGGAGCGTCGATTTCCCCGTGTTCGGCCGCCCGACGAGGGCTACGTATCCGGTCTTGAAGACGGGCTTCGGTGCCGCCTTTTTCGGGCCGGCCTTTTTTGGCCCAGCCGTTTTCGCGCGTGTCTTTTTCGGAGCGGCCGGCTTCGCGGCTTTTTCCGCAGGCGTCTTGGTTTTCGTCGTCCTCGGCACTGTTCCCCCTCGGCCCGTTTCAGGCCTTCCGGATCCTCAGCTTCTTGACTTTCTTCTGGTCGATATCGAGGACCTCGAGAAGGAGGCCCTTGATGGTCAGGGTTTCGCCCTTGTAGGGAAGCCGTCCCAGATCGTGGGTGATGAGGCCGCCGACGGTGATGAAGTCGTCCTCGGCCAGCTCGACGTCGAAAAGCTCCTCGAGCTCCTCGACCTCCGTCGCCCCCGAAACCGTGAAATCGAGGGGACCGTTCTCGGTGATCTGGGCCTCCTCGGTGTCGTACTCGTCCTGGATCTCCCCGACGATCTCCTCGACCACGTCTTCCATCGTCACCAGGCCGGAAACCCCGCCGTGCTCGTCGACGACGATGGCCAGCTTTTGCTTGACCTTCTGGAACTCGCGCAGGAGTCCGGCGACGGGCATGGACTCGGGGACGAAGGCGACGGGCCGGATGAGGGCCTCGATAGGCTGGCCCTTGTGCTTCTCGTCGGAGTACTCGAGGATGTCCTTGGCCATGACGACGCCTTCCATATTGTCGAGCCTGTCCTTGTAAACAGGGATCCGCGAGTACTTATCCTTGATGATGAGGTCCTTGAGGTTGTCGATGGTCGCGTCCTTGCGGATGCAGACCATGTTGACCCGGGGCGTCATGACCTCCCGGACCACGGTGTCGCCGAACTCGACGACGCTCCGCAGGAGCTCGTCCTCGCCCTTGTCGATGATCCCCTCCTCCGTCGCCTCGTCGATGAACGTTTCGATCTCCTCGTCCGAGGCCTCGCGGTCCTCCTCCTTCTCCTCCCGCTGTTCCTCCCGCTCGAGGAGGTTGCGGGAGACGGCGAGCACGGGGGAGGCGAGGAAGCGGACGAGGGAGAAGGCCGGCAGGAACATCCGCAGGAGGACGTCCTTGCCGGCGGAGACGAGCAAGCGGGGGACGAGGTCGAGAAAGGTCCCGTAGACGGCCACGGCGGCCAGGAACAGCCACAGGGGCCGGAGCCCGGAGTCGGGCAGGACGACGAAACCGTAGACGACCAGGGCCAGGATGACCAGGATCCTCAGGAATTCGACGGCCAGCCGGGTTTCCTCGAAGTTCCCGAGGATCTTTGCCCGGGCGGCCTTGTCCCAGTTCTCGAGGAAACGGCTCAGCGATATCTTCGAGTACGAGTCCAGGCAGACATGGATGAGCGACAGGAGGAACGCGGCGAGGAAGGCGAAGGCCAATCCTGTCCAGGTGACGGTGGCCATGGTCATGTCAGGTAGAGCCGGTGGGCCTTCCGCTCCTCATCCTCGATGCCGGCGGAATGGTCGTAGCCGAGGAGGTGGAGGAAGCCGTGGATGGCGAGCAACCGGAGCTCCCGGTCGAGGCTGTGGCCCTTGGTCCGGCTCTGGCGGAAGGCCACGGGCACGGCGATGACGATGTCGCCCAGGTAGAACTTGCCGTCGGCCCCTTTTTCCCCGAGGGGGAAGCTCAGGACGTCGGTAGGCCTGTCCTTCTTCAAGAACTTTCGGTTGAGGGTGCGGATGGCCCGCTCGCCCACGAAAGCCAGGGTGACTTCCGGGTCGGCGAGACGGTAGCGCGCGCTGAGCTCGCCGAGGAGGCGTTTAAACGCCTTCGTCCGGATCGGGTACTTTTTCTGGCGGTTGATGATCTCGATCATTGTCCTTTTTCCTGGCCGGGGTGGTTTGTTTAGGCTTCCGGCCGTTGAAGCCGAAGCCCGGGTATTCGACCCGGGGATGGTAGATGGCGAAGAGGATGGTCAGGAAGGAGGCGGCGACGGAGCGGAGTTCTCGGAGGGAGAAGTCGCAGCCGTCGAGCTGGCCGTCCTGGAGCGTCGAGTTGATGATGTCGGTGATGACCCTCTTGAGGTTGTCCTTGGTCGGGAACTTGAGGCTCCGCGAGGCGGCCTCGATGGAGTCGGCCAGCATGACCAGGCCGGCTTCCTTGGTCTGCGGCGCCGGCCCGGCGTAGCGGTAGGACTCCTCGCCGACGGTCTGCTGTTCGGGGTCGGTGGTCTGCTTGGCCTTGGCGTAGAAAAAACGGACGAGCGAACTGCCGTGGTGCTGTTCGATAATATCCCGGAGGGGCCGGGGGAGCTTGAGCTTGCGGGCGAGCTCGACGCCTTCCTTGACGTGGTTCTTGATGACGAGCGTGCTCATGGAGGGCGCCAGGTCCTTGTGCAGGTCGAATTCCCGCGACCGGTTCTCGATGAAATACTCGGGCATCTTGGACTTGCCGATGTCGTGATAGAGGGCCCCGGCCTTGGCCAGCTGGGCGTCGAGGCCCAGTTCCTCGGCGGCCTTCTCGGCCAGCGTGGCGACGATGAGGGAGTGGTGGTACGACCCCGGTGCCTCCAGGGAGAGCTGCCGGAAAATGGGCAGGTCGGAATTCGTCAGCTCGAGGAGCTTGGAGCCGGTGACGAAGCCGAAGGCCGTTTCGACGAGCGGCAGGAGGAGGAAGGCCAGGACGGCGCTGGCCGCCCCGCCGAGGAGGCCCATGGCAACCTCCGACGAGAAGAGGGCGATGTCCGCGCTCCTCTCGATGAGATGGAAGGCCAGGATGACGAAGGCGTTGACGGCCGGCAGAATGATGAACCCGACCCGGAGCGTCGCTGCCCGGTAGCGTTTCTTGTAGTACTTGACGCCGTAGACCGCGGCCAGGCCGCCGATCAAGGAGAAGATGGTCAGAAGGAAATCCCCGCCGAGAAGAATCCCGACGGTCAGGCTGTTGAGGATGATGTAGAGGAGCGCCATCGGGTCCGGGACGAGGAAGGCGAAGATCAGCGTGCCGGCCTGGAGGGGGAAGGCGTAATGATACGTCTCTAACCGCGAGAGGGCGGGCGAGGTGACTGCCCCGCTGATCGTCACGGCCAGGGCCAGGAACACCTTATAGAGGACGAGGCTGCCGACGAGGGCGGTCCCCGCCATCCGGAACTGCCTTTCGGCCGGCTGCGGCTTGAAGACGGTCTGGAGATAGTGCCAGAGGGTGGAGAAGAGGAAAAGGTAGAGGAGGAGGCTGCCGACGAAGTTGGGGAGCCAGCTCGACCTCCGGAGGATCCGCCGGTTGTACTCGTCCAGGACCTTGAGCGTGTCGGCCGTGACCTCGTCGCCCTTCCGGACGATGACCCGGTCCTTCTTGACGGTGTAGGTGACCATGCCTACTTCGGCGCGGGCCTGGGCCTTCCTTTTCTCCGTTTCTATCTTGTTGTAGGTGACGTTGGCGGTCAGGAAGAGCTGGCCCAGATTCGAGAGAAGCGTCCGGCTCCGGGCCGGGATCTCGATCTTCTCCAGCTCGTCGACGCAGCGACGCTCGCTTTCCCCGATGTCCAGGATGTCCCCGACCCGGACGGTCCTTTCGGCGCCCAGGAGGTCGTGGAGGGTCAGGCCGTGTTCTGCTTCGCCGTGGATGAAGAGATTCTTCGACAGGATGATGCCCTGGCTGAAGATCTTCGCGGACAGGCCGACCAGAACTTCTTCGAGTTCGGCCGGGAACTTCAGCCGGACGAGCAAGGCGAGGTCCTGGAGCTCGATGTCGATGCTGAGCTTGTCGAGGAGCAGGGTCCGAAGCTCGTCGGTCGTGTGGTTCCCCGGGTAGCGGGCGGTCCATCCCCGACCCTCGGCGAAGAGAAGGCGGACCTTGTCCTCCGTGTTGGCGAAGACGTTAGCGTCGAAGCTGTAGACGGGAAGGACCGCGGCCGCGGCCTCTTCTTTCTTCAGGTCCGTCACCTCCGGATCCTCGATGAGGAGGTCGAAGGGCGCCGTGACGTCCGCCGGCGCGACGGCGCCCGCGACGAGCGCCGACAGGCTCCGGGAGGGGCGGGCGGTCAGAAATAGGGCGATGACGATGGCGGTCACGGCGAGGAACAGCCAATGGCCCTTGAGCAGCCTCTCGCCGAGCGGGAGTTTCTTTTCCTCTTCGGTGTGTTCCGCGGTGGTGCGCCCGGGTTGGATCTCGGCCCCCTTGAAGAGCTTGATCTTGTCGAAGAAGGAGGTCGGCATGGGTCCTCAGTCCTCTTGGGACTCGGCCTTCTGGTAGGCTCGAATGATCTTCTGGACCAGGGGGTGGCGGACGACGTCCCTGTCGTTGAAATGGACGAAGGCGATCTCCTCGAGCGGGGAGAGGATCTTCATGGCCTGGAGGACGCCCGATTTCCGGGGCTGGGGCAGGTCGATCTGGGTGACGTCGGCCGTGATGACCAGCTTCGAATCGAACCCGGCCCGGGTCCGATCTCGATGACCCCCCGTTCGATGAGGCGGTTGGCCTGTTCGTACTGGAAGAGGTCGAAGAGGGCGTCGTAGAGGGGGCGCAAGTAAGGGTTGACTTTCTGGATGATGTCGCCGGGCAGGAAGCCGAGCTTTTCCCCGGCTTCGACGGCCGGGCGGGTGAGGATGATCCGATTGACGGCCTTGTTCTGCAGGAAGACGAGGGCCATGGCCATGGCCAGGTAGGTCTTGCCCGTGCCCGCCGGCCCGATCCCGAAGACGAGGTCGTAGTTCTTGATGGCCTGGAGATAGGCCTGCTGGTTCAGGCTCTTGGGGCTGACGGACTTGCGGGACAGGTTCAGCGGTTCGGAAGGGCGGAAGTCGTCCAGGGACGTGATCGCCCCCTCCTCGAGCATGTCCAGGGCGATGAACAGGTCTTCCTCGCGGAGCTCCCGGCCCTTTTCCCCGAGCTTGCGGAGCTTCTCGAAGTAGTCCTTGGCGAAGGCGGTCCTCTGGGAGTCGCCGTCGATAAGGAGTTGGTCGCCGCGCAAGGCCAAGCTGACGCCCAGGCGGGATCCTAGCTTTTTGAGGTTTTTGTCCAGGACGCCGGACAGGGTGGATTCGTTCATCAGGGGCTGGAGGATTTTTTCCATGTTTCGGGGGGGGGTGGGGGAGGGGTCTTCGGTTTCGGTCATGACCACGGCATTATAACCACGTGCCCGCGGTTCTTGTCAAGCCGACCGACCTTGAAAAAAAAGGCCGGCTGGTATATAAAAACCGGTATGGACAAAGAATTTACGACCGTTTCCATACCGACCTCGCTCCACAAGAAGATCGAGGAGTTTATCAAGGGGACCGAATACGGGTCCGTCTCGAGCTATGCGGCCAAGGTCCTCAGGGAAAGCCTGTCCAAGGCGGAACCCGCGACCGAGGTTTTCAGTAAGGACGAAGAAGAGAAGGTCAAGGAGCGCCTGAAAGCTCTGGGATATATCGATTAACCCGCCCGGCGGTCCGAAACCGCAATCCCCCCCGGTACCGGAATCAAGGAGGAGCCCATGATCCAACCCCACGGCGGAAAGCTCGTCGACAGGGTTCTCTCGGGGAAGAAGAGGGACGAAGCGCTGGCCCGCGCCGCGCGCCTGCCCCGCCTGGCCATCGATTCCGAGCTCGTCTCGGACGTCGAAAACATCGCCACCGGCGTCTACAGCCCCCTCGAGGGTTTCCTGGGGGAGGCGGATTTCCATGGAGTTCTCACCGGCATGCGGCTCCGGAACGATATCCCCTGGACCGTGCCCATCGTTCTCGACACCGACCGGGAGACTGCGGCCAGGCTGAAGACGGGCGAAGATGTCCTCCTTGCGGGCGAGGACGGCCGGCCCGTCGCCCTCCTCCATCTCGAGGAAAAGTACGCTTATGACAAGGGTGAGACCGCCGATAAGGTCTTCGGGACCCGCGACCCGGCCCACCCCGGTGTGGCCAAGGTCCTGGGGATGAAGGATATCCTCCTGGCCGGGCCCGTGGACCTCATCGATGTGACGCCGACCCCGTTCGACCGCTACAAGCTGACGCCCAAGGAGACCCGTGTCCTTTTCGAAGCCAAGGGCTGGCGGACGGTCGTCGGCTTTCAGACGCGGAACACGCCCCACCTCGGCCACGAATACGTCCAGAAGGCCGCCCTGACCTTCACTGACGGCCTGTTCATCAATCCCGTCATCGGCCGGAAGAAGAAGGGCGATTTCAAGGACGAAGTCATTTTGGCCTCTTATGAGGAGGCCATCCGCCACTACTACCTGAAAGAGCGGACGGTCATGGCCATCCTCCAGATGGAGATGCGCTACGCCGGGCCCCGGGAGGCCATCCACCACGCCATCCTGCGCAAGAACTTCGGCTGTACCCACATCATCATCGGCCGCGACCATGCCGGCGTGGGGTCCTATTATCCTCCCTTCGCCGCCCAGGACATCTTCGAGGCCTTCCCCGACCTGGGCATCGCGCCCATGTTCTTCCGGTCCTTCTCCTATTGCAAGAAGTGCGGCTCGGTGGTCAACGAGAAGATCTGCCCCCACCCGCCGGCCGACCAGATCCAGTTCAGCGGCACGAAGATCAGGGACCTCCTGGTCAAAGGGGAGTATCCCCCGGCCGAGCTCATGCGGCCCGAGGTGGCCGCGGTCATCATGCGCTTCAAGGACCCTTTCAATGAATGACCGGAAAGTCCTTGTCGTCGGGCTCGACTGCGCGCCGCCCGAGATCGTCTTCGACCGCCGCGACGAGTTCCCCGTCCTCAAGGGCCTCATGGAGGGCGGGATTCACGGCCGGCTCCGGAGCTCGGACCCGCCCATCACCATCCCCGCCTGGATGGTCATGGTCACGGGCCGCGACCCGGGCCGCCTGGGCCTCTACGGCTTCCGCCACCGGAAGGGCTATTCCTACGACGAGATGTGGATCGCCAACTCCAAGGCCGTCCGCGAGAAGAAGCTCTGGGATTACATCGGCGAGGCCGGCGGCCAAAGCACCCTTGTCAGCGTGCCGCCGAGCTACCCGCCCTATCCCGTGGCCGGGAACCTTATCTCTTGTTTCATCACGCCGCCCGGGCCGGGGAAGGAAACGACTTTTCCGCCGGGTCTCAAGGCGGAGATCGAGGAGCGCTTCGGGCCCTACATCTTCGACGTCGTCTTCCGGACCGAGGACCGCGACCAGATCCTCCGGGAGATCTACGCCATGACCGAGAAGAGATTCGAGATCATGGACTGGCTCATGACGGCCAAGCCCTGGAACCTGTTCATGTTCGTCGAGATCGGCGTCGACAGGGTCCACCACGCCTTCTGGAAGTACATGGACCCGGCCCACCATCTCTATGAACCGGGGAACAGGTTCGAGAACGCCATCATCGACTACTACAAGGTCCTCGACGGGAAGATCGGCCGGCTCATCGCCAAGGCCGGCGACGACACCGTCGTCCTGGTCGTGTCCGACCACGGGGCGAAAAGGATGAAGGGAGCCTTCTGCGTCAACGAATGGCTCATCGAAAAGGGTTGGCTGGCCGTCAAGGAAAAGCCCTCGAAGCCGACGAGCATCGACGACCTGGCCATCGATTGGTCGAAGACCAGGGCTTGGGCCTGGGGCGGCTATTACGCTCGCGTCTTCTTCAACATCGAGGGTCGCGAGCCCAAGGGCATCATCCCGCCCGAGGACTACGAGAAGGTCCGGGACGAGCTCCTCGCCGAACTCGAGGCTGTCCGCGGGCCGAAAGGGGAGGCCTGGGCGACCCGGGTCATCAAGCCCCAGGAATACTACGAGGAGCTCGAAGGCGAGTACCCGGACCTCATGGTCTATTTCGACGACCTCTACTGGCGGTCGGCGGGCACCCTCGGCCACGGGACGAAGTACCTTCCGGAGAACGACACCGGCCCGGACGATGCCGTCCACGCCCAGCATGGGATCTACATCCTCCACGACCCCAGGTCCGGCCGGACGGGGAAGCGCGACGCCGACATCCTCGACATCGCCCCGACCGTCCTCGACATCATGGGCCTGCCCATCCCGCCGGGTCTCAAAGCGAAGGTTCTAAGACCCTGAACGAAAGGAAACAGAGAACATGTGCGAAGAACATGACGGCTTCACCCTGTGGTTCACCGGACTGCCGTGCTCCGGGAAATCCGCCGTCGGCGACCGCGTCGCCGCGATCCTCAAAGAACGGGGACACCGAGTCGAGAGGCTCGACGGCGACGTCGTCCGCCAGGAGCTGACCCGGGACCTGGGCTTTTCGAAGAAGGACAGGGACGAGAACATCCGCCGGGTCACCTTCGTGGCCAAGCTCCTCTCCCGGAACGGCGTCGCCGTCCTGACGTCGTTCATCTCGCCCTACCGGGAGATGCGTGACCGGGCCCGGAAGGAGACGACGAATTTCGTCGAGATCTACGCCAAGTGCCCCCTCGACATCTGCATCCAGCGCGATGTCAAGGGCATGTACCAGAAGGCCATCCGCGGCGAGATCAAGGAGTTCACCGGCATCTCCGATCCCTATGAGGAGCCGCAGAGCGCCGAGATCGTCCTCGAGACCGACAAGGAGACCGTCGAGGAGAGCGTCCAAAAGGTCCTCCGCCGCCTGACGGAGCTCGGCCTGCTATAATAAAGAACGATGGCGAAATACTTGGTCACCGGCGGGGCGGGCTTCATCGGCTCGCACATCGCGGAAACCCTCGTCGAGCGGGGGGACGCCGTCCGTGTCCTCGACAACCTCACAACCGGGAAAAAAGAGAACCTGGAAGCGGTTGCCGGCCGGATCGAGTTTGTCGAAGGGGACATCCGTGACCCCCAAACCTGCGCCAGGGCCGTCAAGGGAGTGGACCACGTCCTCCATGAAGCCGCCCTCGCCTCCGTCGTTCGCTCGGTCGAGGACCCCCTCCTGACCAACGCCATCAACGTCACGGGCACGCTCAACATACTCCTTGCGGCCAGGGACGCAGGCGTCAAGAGCTTCGTCCTGGCTTCCTCGTCCGCCGTCTACGGCGACGACCCGGCCATACCCAAGGTCGAGGGCCGGGAAGGCCGGCCCCTATCGCCGTACGCGGTCAGCAAGCTCGTCGACGAGAAATACGCCCAGGCCTTTCATGCCCTCTATGGGTTGAACACCGTCGCCCTCCGCTATTTCAACGTGTTCGGGCCGCGGCAGGACCCGTTCTCCCAGTACGCCGCCGTCATCCCGTTGTTCATCACCAAGATCCTCGGGGGGGAGCGTCCCGTCGTCTATGGGGACGGAGAACAGTCCCGGGATTTCATATTCGTGGGGAATGTCGTCAGGGCCAATATCGAGGCCGCCGGATCGGCCGCCGCGGCGGGAGAGGTCCTCAACGTCGCCTGCGGGGACGGGATGACGGTCAACGGCCTTCTTGCGGCTGTAAACGAGGTCCTCGGCACGAAAGTCGAGGCCGTTTATGCCGACCCGAGGCCCGGCGACATCAAGCACTCGACCGCCGACGTCCGTAAGGCCCGGCGCCTCATGGACTTCACGCCCGGCGTTTCTTTCATGGACGGTCTCAGGGAGACCGCCGCCTGGTACAAGAAAAGGAGATAAGATCATGAACAAAGAAGTTACGAAACTACTCAAGAAGATCGAGGCGAAGGAGGCCCGCATCGGGGTCATCGGCCTGGGCTACGTCGGCCTGCCCTTGGTCAAGACCTTCCTTCAAAAGGGTTTCCGCGTCACCGGGTTCGACATCGATCAGAAAAAGATCGACATGCTCAACCGCGGCAGGAGCTACATCCGCCACATCTCGGCGGCCGAGCTCAAGGACTTTTTAGGCCGGAAAAAGTTCAAAGCCTCTTCGAATTTCCAGGGCCTGCGGGACATCGACGCGATCCTCATCTGTGTGCCGACGCCGCTCGACGGCCATGGGAGTCCCGACCTCTCCTACGTTCTCAACTCGACGATCACCGTCGCCGAACACATCCGCAAGGGCCAGCTCGTCATCCTCGAGAGCACGACCTACCCGGGGACGACCGACGACGAGATGCTGCCTATCCTCGAGGCCGGCGGCCTCCGGGGCGGCCGCGACTCCTTCCTGGCCTTCTCTCCCGAACGGGAGGACCCCGGGAACAAGAATTTCTCGACGGCCACGACCCCCAAGGTCGTCGGCGGCCTGACGCCCGACTGTCTGCGAGTGGCCAAGGCCCTCTACGACCAGATCATCGTCCGGACCGTCCCCGTGTCGTCGACCAAGGCGGCCGAGTCGACCAAGCTGCTCGAGAACATCTTCCGCTCCGTCAACATCGCCCTGGTCAACGAGCTGAAGATGATCTTCGACCGCATGGGCATCGACGTCTGGGAGGTCATCCGGGCCGCTTCCTCCAAGCCTTTCGGCTTCATGCCGTTCTATCCCGGGCCCGGCCTCGGCGGGCACTGCATCCCGCTCGACCCCTTCTACCTGACTTGGAAGGCCAAGGAGGTCGATTACCAAACGAAGTTCATCGAGCTCGCCGGCGAGATCAACACGTTCATGCCCTACTACGTCAGGGAGAAAACCGTAGCCGCGCCGCCCTGAACGATCGGGGAAAATCGATCAAGGGCGCCAAGGTGCTCGTTCTCGGGCTGGCCTACAAGAAGGATATCGACGACTCGCGCGAATCTCCGTCCCTGAAGATCATCAGCCTCTTCCAGAAGAAGGGGGCGAAAGTCTCCTACAACGACCCCTACATCCCGAAGCTGACCGGGCACCGCGAATACCCGGGGATGGAGCTCACGTCCGTCCCGTTGACCCCGGCCCTGCTCCGGAAATCCGATGCCGTCGTCATCTCCACGGACCATACGTCCTACGATTACGACTGGATCGTCAAGCACGCGCCGCTCGTCGTCGACACCCGGAACGCCATCAAGCGGCGCAGGAAAAACGTCGTCAAGGCTTAGGCCGTCGGCCGCTGAGGGGCCTCGGGCATCATCTCCGTCCGCTGCGGTGATACGTTCGCTAGCGCCAAGCGCTGCTCAGTATTAACCCTGCGCATATCCCCGGGCTTAAGGCCGGGGAGTCGAATGGGTTTATTTTTCACGCCGGTCGGCGCGGCGGACTCGGCGCCAAAACAACTCGCTCGGCGTCCGCGTAGTCGGGGGACATGTACCCTTAGGTACGTGTCCCCGTTCTTGAATCACATGGCTCCACCATCTTTGATCACGCCCGAGGAAAAGCTTGTGGTGGCCGGGCCGATTTGCGATCAGTCTTGACGTCGTCTAGGGGGAGGGGGAAGAAATAGGGAAGGAAAATCTTCTTATTAGTCAACAAATGCGAGGCAAGAGCTCGGAGGTCAGGGGCTCGAGGAGACGGAGGCCTCCGGTGGCCGTCTGAAGGAGGAGCTCGCCGGGCCTGCCGACGCGGCTCTGGATCTCGCCGATGACGGCGGCTTTCCGGCCCAGGGGGTGCCTGCGGATAAGGCGGAGGAATTCCCCGGCCTTGGCCTTCGGCACGATGATGACGGCTTTTCCCTCGCAGGCCATGTAGAGGGGGTCGATCCCCAAGAGCTCGCTCGCCGCCCGCACGGGCCTTGACAATGGAACCTTATCTTCTTCGATAAGAATAGGATAGCGGAGCCGCTCGGCTAGTTCGAAGAGGACCGTGGCCAATCCCCCCCGGGTGACGTCCCGCATCCACAGGGCGCTCTTCTTCCACAGGGGCAGTAGAAAAAGGAGGGGCGCGCAGTCGCTCCGGACACTGGAGCTCAAGCCGAATTCGCCGCGGGCGAGCATGACCGCCAGGCTGTGGTCGCCGAGCGTCCCCGTCAGGATGACCTTGTCCCCGGGGCGGATCTTCCGGACTTCCGGACGGGCGATCGTCCGGCCGATGCCGGCCGTGTTGATGTAGATCTTGTCCCCCTGGCCCCGGCGGACGACCTTGGTGTCGCCGGTGACGACACGGACGTTCGCGGCTCGGGCCGCGGTGCGGATCGAGCGGATGACCCGTTCGAGGACGTCGAGGTCGAGGCCTTCCTCGAGAATGAAGGCGAGCGACAGGAATCTCGGCTCGGCGCCGGAGACGACGAGGTCGTTGACCGTCCCGTTGACGGCCAGGTGCCCGATGTCCCCGCCGGGGAAAAAGAGCGGGTCGACGACGTAGCTGTCCGTGGTGAAGGCGATCCCGCCCGGAAGATGGCTGGCGTCGGAGAGCTCGTCGAGGACAGGATTGCCGAAGGAGGGGAGGATCGTGCCGGCGATGAAATCCCGCATTAAGCGGCCGCCGCTGCCGAGCTCCAAGCTGACTTTCTTCATGGCGAGGGCCTGCGCGTCCGGCCGTACTTGAAGTGGATGAGACAGGCGCCTTCGTAGGAGACCATGCAGGGCCCGAGCGGGGAATCGGGGAGGCACTTTTTCCCGAAGAGGCGGCAGCCTTCGGGCCGGATGACCCCCCTCAGGACGTCGCCGCAACGGCAACCGGGCAAGTCGCGGCCGGCAGCGCCCGGCCTTGCCAGCCCGAATTTCGGCGTGGCGTCGAATCCGGCGAACCTCTCCCGGAAGCGGAGGCCGCTCGCCGGGATGATCCCCAGGCCTCTCCAAGCCGCATCGAACGGCTCGAAGACCTCCTCCATGAGGGCCCGGGCCACCGGGTTACCCCCGGCGCGCATGGCCCTCGAGTATTCCAGGGCGACGCGCGGGGTTCCCGCCACGGCCTGCTCCAGGACCGAGTGGACGGCGAGCAGAATGTCCCCCGGTTCGAAGCCGGCGATGGCCCCGGGGAGGCCGTGGTCCCGGGCGACAAACTCGTAGGGTTCCGCGCCGATGATGGCGCTCACATGGCCCGGATAGATGAAGCCGCTGACGGCGATCTCTCCCGCTTCCAGGATGGCCCTCAGGGCGGGAGGGACGAGCCAGAGCGCCGGCAGAACCGAGAAGTTGCCGAGTCCTTCGGCCGCGGCCCGCTTGGCGGTAAAAGCGATGGCCGGGATGGTCGTCTCGAAACCCGCCCCGAAGAAAACCACCTGCCGCGACGGTTCCCGGCGGGCCTCTTCGAGCGCTTCCTCGGGGGAATAGACGATTTTTATCCGCGAGCCCGGGGCGGGAACGGCCGTCTGCAACGAACCCTTCAGGGTCGGGACCCGGGTCATGTCGCCGAAGGTGGCCAGAGTCAGGCCCTCTTTTTCGGAAACGAGCGTGATCGCCGCTTCATGGGTAGCGGCTGGGGTGATGCACACGGGACAGCCCGGCCCGCTGATCAGCCGGACGTTGCCCGGCAGCAGGCTCCGCAGCCCGTGCCGGAAGATCGACACCGTGTGCGTGCCGCAGACTTCCATGATCGACAGCGGCCGGCCCAGCGTTTTGGCCGCCGGATCGCTTTGGGGTCCCTGAGCTCCTTCATCGGCGGGAAGCGGCGCCCATTTCTTTGAAAAGCTGGAGCGTTTCTCGGGCTTCTTTTTTGTCCAGGAGGGAGATGGCGAAGCCCGCGTGGATGATGACCCAATCGCCCAGCCGGGCCTTCGGAACGAGGGAGAAATTGGCCTTGACCTCGCTGCCCATGTAATTGGCGGTCCCTTGGCCCGAATCCTCGAGCCGGGTGATCTTTGCGGGCACGGCTAGGCACATTTTCGTTTTGCTCCAGGCCAATACTCTACCAGAATTCCCGCAGCTGTTCTACTTCCTAGCTCGCGGCATCGGGGCGGGACGTTGCCCGGGCAGTGATGGGGGCCATGTAGAGCCCCCGTAGCGGAGGGGGACCCGCCGCTTACGGCGGGGGAACCGCCGGGACTGGTTCTCAGGGGGGCCGGGGGATATGCATGGCCCCCATCACTGACAAAACGGGCAACATCTCGCTGCCCCGAGCCGCGCTTGTTTCCGCCCCGGCCCGTGATATAATGGGGGGCCAATGCTGAAGAAGCTCGAGGAGTATTTCCCCCCCGGGACAGAGGAGCACGACCTCCTACTCAAGATCGATCTCCGCCGTCTGCCCGGACATGTCGCCGTGATCATGGACGGCAACGGGCGCTGGGCCCAGCAGAGGGGCCTCTCCCGGGCCGAGGGCCACAACGCCGGCTCGGCTTCCGTTCGCGAGGTCGTCGAGGCTTCGGCCCGGCTCGGCATCGAGTTCCTGACCCTCTACGCCTTTTCTCGGGAGAACTGGAAAAGGCCCCGCCTGGAAGTCGGCCAGCTCTGGCGGCTCCTCCGGGAATACCTGGGTAAAGAGGACAAGCTCCTCATCGAGAACGACATCCGGATGCGGGTCATCGGCCGGAAAGCGGGCATTCCCCGGCCGGTCCTCAGGGAACTCGAGCGCGTCGAGGAAATGACCCGGACGAACTGCCGGATGACGCTTGTCATCGCCCTCAACTACGGCGGCCGGAGCGAGATCGTCGACGCCGTCCGGCGGATCCTGGAAGAGGGACAGCTGGGCCCGGGCGACTTGGACGAGAAAGAGTTCGCCGCCCATCTCTACACGGAGGGCATCCCCGACCCGGACCTCCTCATCCGGACGAGCGGCGAGCTCAGGGTGTCGAACTTCCTCCTCTGGCAGATCGCCTACACCGAGATCTACGTCACACCCGTGCTTTGGCCGGATTTCCGGAAGAGGCACCTTCTCGAGGCCGTCCTCGAATACCAAAAACGGGACAGGAGATTCGGTGACATCCACGCGGGAACCCCTCCGAAGAAATGAGCTGACATGAGTCTGCGCAAGCGCACCTTCACGGCCCTGCCCCTGATCGGAATCCTGTTTATCGTCGTCCAATATGCCCCGGACTGGGTCTTTTTCCTCTTCGTGCAGGCCTTCATCTTGGCCGCCCTGGTCGAGTTCTACAACCTGGCCGAGCGGAAACAGCTCCTGCCCCAGAAGATCCTGGGATGCGGGATGGCCCTGCTGGTCAGCCTGACCTTCTATTTCCCGGCTATCCCCCTCGAAGCCGCCCTTTTCGGCGGCCTCCTCGTCGCGGCAGTCTATTTCGTCGTCACCTTCAACACCCTCGAAAAACTGCCCTATTTTCCCGCTTCCTTCGCCGTCACCGTCATCGGCATGGTCTACATCAGCTTTCCCCTCAACTTTCTCTTCAGGATCCGCGCCGAGGCCGGCCCATTCACCCTCTATTTCCTCTTCGCCGTCATTTTCCTAGGGGACACGGGCGGCTATCTCATCGGCAAACCGTTCGGCCGGAAAAAAATGACGCCCATCGCCAGCCCGAACAAGACCTGGGAGGGGAGCGCGGGAGGGATCCTCTTCGCCCTCGGCGGGGCCGTCCTGGCCCGCACCCTCCGTCTCCCCGAGGTCCCTCTCTGGCTGGCCGCCGCGAGCGGGGTCGTCGTCCACGCCGCCGCCCAGGTCAGCGACCCGCTGGAGTCCCTTTTCAAGAGGGCCGTGGGGGTCAAGGATTCCTCGAACGTCCTGCCCGGACATGGCGGGTTCTTCGACCGGATCGACAGCCTGATCCTGGCCGGCCCCCTTTTCTATTTCATCGTCAAGTACTTCTGGAAATAGGCGACGGGTTCAATGACGCGCGGCATCGCCATCCTTGGTTCGACGGGGTCGATCGGGACATCGGTCCTGGACGTCGTTGACCGGTTGGGCGGGAGGTTCCGGGTGACCGCCCTGGCCGCCGGGTCCAACATCCCTCGCCTGGCCGCCCAGGTGGAGAAATACCGGCCCGCCCTTGTCTCGGTCAGCGACAAGAGCGATGCCGGGGAGATCCGCAGCCTTTCGCGGCGGTGGCGGACGAAGGTCGTCCACGGGTCCGAAGGGGCCCTCGAGGTCGCCCGCGCCGAAGGGGCCGACATCGTCGTCTCGGCGATCACTGGGATGAGCGGTTTCGGGCCGACCCTCGAGGCCGTCCGGGCCGGCCGCCGGGTGGCCCTGGCCAACAAGGAGTCCATGGTCGTCGGCGGCAACCTCCTCCTTAAAGAGGCGGCCCGCTCGGGGGCCCGGATCATCCCCGTCGACAGCGAGCACAGCGGCGTCTTCCAATGCCTGAACAAGGAGAAAAAGAGGCACGTCCGCAGGGTCATCCTGACGGCTTCGGGCGGTCCCTTTTTCCGGACGCCGCTCGAGGATCTCAAAAAGAAGACCCTCGAGGAAGCCCTCCGCCACCCCCGCTGGGTCATGGGCAAAAAAGTGACCGTGGACTCGGCGACGCTCATGAACAAGGGGCTCGAGCTCATCGAGGCCCGCTGGCTGTTCGACATCGAGCCGGCGAAACTCGACGTCCTCATCCACCCGCAGAGCGCCGTCCATTCCCTGGTCGAGATGGAGGACGGCTCCGTTCTCGCCCAAATGAGCGCTACGGATATGCGCATCCCCATCCAGTACGCCCTGACGTGGCCGGAACGGCTCGACTCGGGCCTGCCCGGACTCGATTTGGGGAAGGTCGGGCGCCTCGAATTCTTCCCCGTGGACGACCGCCGCTACCCGCTCTTCGCCCTGGCCAAAGAGGCCCTCCGCGCGGGGGAGAGCTTGCCCGTGGCCCTCAACGCGGCGAACGAGGTGGCGGTCGGGGCGTTTCTCGAGGAGAAGATCCTCTTTCCCGACATCCCGGCCATCGTCGCGAAAGTCATGGCAGCGCACCGGGCCCGCCCGGCGGATTCGATCGAAGCGATATTCAACATTGATAGGGAGGCGCGGCGCGAAGCCCGCCGCTTCATCCCCCAGAGGTAGACATGGCCAACATCTTCGGCACCATCCTGGCGTTCACCGTCGTCTTCGGCATCCTCGTCTTCGTCCACGAATTCGGCCATTTCTTCACGGCCAAGCTCGTCGGTGTCCGGGTCGAGGTCTTCTCCTTCGGCTACGGGAAACGGCTCTTCGGCGTCAAGAGGGGCGATACGGACTACCGGATAAGCCTTATCCCCATGGGCGGTTACGTCAAGCTCCTGGGCGAGGGCATGTTCGAGAAGGACCGCCCCGTCGCACCCGACGACATGATGGCCAAGACCCGCTTCGAGCGGTTCCTGATCATGGCCATGGGCTCGGTCATGAACCTCATCCTGGCCTTCGTTATCGTGGCCTTCATGAACGGTGTCGGCATATCCGTCCCCGAGTACCAGAACGAGAAACCGGTCATCGGCTGGATCGAAACCGGCTCGCCGGCGGAAAAAGCGGGGCTGAGGGTCGACGACGAGATCCTCCGGATCGGCGGTCGCGAGGTCAAGACCTGGAGCGACGTCGAGCTAGCCGTCGGCTCGAAGCCCGACCGGCTCGTCCGGCTCGAGATCCGGCGGGACGGCGGCGTCCTTCCGGTCGACCTCCAAACGGAGTCGGTGACGCGCTACCAGATGGGCTATGCCGGGTTCCGGGGCAAGATCCTGACCCAGATCCAGATGGTCCTGCCGAACTCCCCGGCCGAGAAGGCCGGCCTCAAGCCCGGGGATGTCATCCTGGCCGTCGAGGGGAAAACCGTATATTTTTACCAGTTCATCCAGGTCCTCGAGAAAAACCCGGACAAGGAGCTCCAGTTCTCCCTGGAGAGGGCCGGCCGGATCATGAGCCTGCCGGTCACCCCGCGCCTCGAAGGCAGGGTCGGCAAGATCGGCATCTCCCAGGTTCCCAAGTCCGTCCTCAAGAAATACGGCTTCTTCGCGGCCATCGGCCAGTCGTTCAAGGAGAACCTGCGCAACGTCTTCCTGGTCATCCGCTTTATCAAAGACCTCTTTACGGGCGAGGCCTCGACCCGCCAGCTCGGCGGCCCGCTCGAGATCGCCAACTTCTCCTACGCGGCCTTCCGCATGGGCTGGATGGCCCTCCTCGGCTGGATCGCCATCATCAGCCTCCAGCTCGGCGTCCTGAACCTCTTCCCCATCCCGGTCTTCGACGGCGGCCAGATCTTCGTCCTCATCGTCGAGGGGATCACCCGCCGCGACCTCGGCCCCAAGGCCCGTCAGGTCTGGATGCAGATCGGGTTCGTCATCTTCGTCGCCCTGATCGTCTTCGTCATCCTCAACGATATCGTCAAGCGGCTGCCCAACGGCTGGAACAGCCTCGTTCCATTCTAGACGGAGGAGGTACGGATGTTTCCGCGCCGGAAGACTCGTTCCATCTCGGTCGCAGGCGTCGTCATCGGCGGCGGCGCCCCCGTCGTCGTCCAGGCCATGACCAAGACGGACACCCGGGACGTCCGGGCCACCGTCGCCCAGGTGCGACGGCTGGAGAAGGCCGGGGCCGAGATCGTCCGCCTGGCCGTCCCGGACCGGGCGGCCGCTCGGGCACTCCGAGATATTAGAAAAATGACCCGGGTCCCGCTCATCGCCGACATCCACTTCGACCATCGGCTGGCCCTGGCCGCGCTCGACGCGGGCGTCGACGGCCTGCGCATCAACCCCGGGAACATCGGCTCTCGCGAAAAAGTCCGCGAAGTCGTCCGGGCGGCGGCCGAGAGGAGGGCGCCCATCCGGATCGGCGTCAACTCGGGCTCCCTCGAAAAGGACATCCTGGCCCGGGCGGGAGGAGTGACGGCCGCGGCCATGGTCGAAAGCGCCCTGCGGCACGTCCGCCTGCTCGAGGACCTCGATTTCCGGCTGATCAAGATCTCCCTCAAGGCCTCCGACATCCCCCGAACCCTCGAGGCCTACCGGCTCCTGGCGGCCCGTGTGGACTATCCCTTTCATGCCGGGATCACCGAGGCGGGGAGGCTCCTGGCCGGGAGCGTCAAGTCGGCGGCCGGGCTCGCCCTGCTCCTGGCCGAGGGCCTGGCCGACACCGTCCGGGTATCCCTGACGGCCTCGCCCGAGAAGGAGGTCTTCGTGGCCTGGCAGATCCTCCAGAGCCTGGGCGTCCGCGTCCGCGGCGCGAACTTCGTTTCCTGCCCCACCTGCGGCCGGTGCGAAGTCGACCTGATGACCCTCGCGGCCCGCGTGGAAAAGGCCGTCCTCGGGCTTCGCGCGCCGCTCACGGTGGCGGTCATGGGATGCACGGTCAACGGGCCCGGCGAGGCCCGGGAAGCGGATATCGGCCTAGCCTGCGGCCGGGGAAGCGGCGTCATCTTCAGGAAGGGAAAGCTCCTGCGGCGGGTCTCGGGCGTCCGGATGGCCGACGAATTCATCGGCGAAGTTTTGAAGCTCGCCGCAGAATCCGGCCGAAAGGAGGGTTGACCCTATGGCCAGAAGAACGGGGGAGAGCCTCCCCCGGGCGCTAGAGCGGAAATATGCCCGGCTCGTGTCGATCCTCGGAGACATGGAACGCGTCCTCGTCGCCTTTTCCGGGGGCGTCGACAGCACGCTTCTCCTCAAGGCCGCCCATGACGCTCTTGGCCGCGGCGCCGTTGCCGTGACGGCGGCGTCCGTGATCCACCCAGCTTGGGAAACCCGGGAAGCGAGGGACATCGCCCGGGCGATCGGGGCCCCGCTCCGTGTCCTTCGGGTCGATCCGCTCGAGGACCGCGCCTTCGCTCGAAATCCGCCCGAGCGCTGTTATCTCTGCAAGAGGAAGATCTTCTCCCGCTTTCTGGAGATCGCCCGGAGCCGGGGTATTCCCTGGGTCCTCGACGGGACGAACGCCGATGATGCCGGGGATTTCCGTCCCGGCATGAAAGCCCTTACAGAGCTCGGCATCCGGTCGCCCCTCAAAGAGGCCGGACTCGACAAAGGAGAGATCCGTCGGCTCTCACGGTTCCTCGGCCTGCCTACCGCAGCCAAACCGGCTCTGGCCTGCCTAGCCTCGCGCTTCCCGTATGGCACGAAGATCGACAAGGGAAGCCTGGAACGGGTCGGAAAGGCCGAGGACCTGATGCGCGAGCTCGGCTTCGGCCGGGTCAGGGTCCGCCACCACGGCGCCGTCGCCCGGCTCGAAGTCGATCCGGCCATGATACCGCGACTGGTGAAGGCCGATGTCAGGGGGAAGATCAGCCGGGGGTTGAAAAAGCTCGGTTACGCTTACGTGGCCCTCGACCTCGACGGCTACCGGACCGGCAGCCTCAACGAAACCCTGAAGCCCCGCAAGAGATAAAAAAAACGGGGGAAGGGAACGATTTCTCGCTCCCTTCCCCCGTCCGGTTCTCGATTACAATCGAAGGTGCACGTGGGGGTGAGCCGCGCGCTCAGTCGATCTTTTCCGTCTTCTTCTCCGTGATGATGCCGACCATCTCGATGCCTGCCCCGCGGATGATGTCGATGATGTCCACGATGTTTCCGTACTCAAGCTCCTGGTCCGCTTTGAGGTAGAGCTTCTTGTCGGCGACGGTCAGAAAAGCCTCTTCGAGCGCGTTCTGCAAGGTCTCCATCGTCACCTTATCCTGGTTGACATAAAGGAGGAAACCCTTGGGGTCGCGCGCGTCCTTCTTGATTGCCAGGACGACGTCGGGGTTCTCCGGCATGTTCGACGTGAACTGGGCGTTGGGGAGCCTGACGTCGACGCCTTTCTGGATGAGCGGCGTCACGATCATGAAGATGATGAGAAGGACGAGCAGGACGTCACAGAGAGGGACGACATTCGGTTCGGATTTGACGGATTCTTTGCCGCCTGTCGATACTGAAAATCCCATTGTTTGCCTCTCTCTCAATCCGGTCTAACGAAGACCGGGACCTGGTTCCTTAACGGGCTTCGCCGGACTTGATGAAGAAGTCGATGACCTGAGACGACGTGTTGGACATCTCGGCGTCATAGACCTCGATCTTCGAATTGAGCATGCTGAAGCACCACAGGGCGAGGACCGCGACGCCGATGCCGACGGCCGTCGTCACGAGCGCCTCGGAGATGCCGCCGGCCACGGCGCCGATGCCGCCCGAACCCGTCAGCTGCATGCCGCGGAACGCGTTGATGATGCCGAAGATCGTCCCGAACAGCCCGATGAAGGGGGCCGATGTGGCGATGGTGGCCAGGATGGGCAGGCCGCGCCGGAGTTCCTGGTTGAACAGGACCTGGGCGCGTTCGCAGCCGCGCAACGCCGTCTCGATCTGCTGATCGAAACTGAGCTTCGCTTCCTTGCCTTCGATGAAGGCCTGGATGCCGGCCGAGGTGATGCGGGCCAGGTGGCTGCCCTTGTAGTCCCTTTTGTTGGACAGGGCGAGCGCGTCCTTGATGTTGCCGCTCTTCAGCAGCTCCGCCAGCTTGGGGGCCACTTCGCGGGATTTTTTCCGGGCCCGGGCGAAGACGAGCTGCCGCTCGATGAACATGTAGATCGAGATGATGGACATGGCGATCAGAATGAACGAGACTGTCTTGGCCACTGCTCCCATGGCCGCCCACATTTCGAGAAGTCCGAATTGCATGGGTTTTACCTCCTGTTAGATATCGAAAGCCATTGACTGACTTTACTACTTCAGCTGGAACCGGACGGTAACGGTGAAGATGACCGGCCGGGGACGCCCGTTGATGACCATCGGCTCGTAGACCCACTGGCGCACGGCGTCGATTGCCGCCTGGTCGAGAAGCGGGATCGACCGCAGGACCTTCACCCCGATGACGCGCCCGTAGACGTCCGTCGTCGCCTCGACGATGACGATGCCTTCCACACGCGCCTGGCGGGCGATCTCCGGATAGACCGGGGCGACCTCCTTGACGAGCTTCGGCGGCTTGATGTCGCCGATGGCCCGGACGGGGGCTTCCACTTCGCCGACGACACCACCCAAGACTCCGCCGACGACACCACCGAGGACGCCGCCGACGACGCCGCCCTCGACTCCGCCCTCGACGCCGCCTTCGACACCGATGTCCGAAAGCGTTTCTTCGGCGATCTGCTCGGGGATTTCAACGGGGGCGACGAGGCGTCCCGGGTCGACCTGGGCCGTGGCCTGGACGCGCTTGATCCGCGCGCTCACCGTAGCGCTCTTCTTCTTGGCCGGCGGCGGGGGCGGCGGCGGCGGCGGGGGAGGGGGTGCGAGGAAGGCGCTGTAGACCTCGACCGTCGGCAACGCGCCCGTCGACAGCAAGGGAAGAACGATGGCCGTGACGATCAGGCCCACGTGGAGGATCAAGGCGATCGGGAAGACCAGGGCTCTCCGCGTAGTGCCCTTATCGCCCGTGAAGAAAGAATCCTTGAAGAGGTCGGGCACATCCGTCGTCTGGATCTTCTTTTTGACTTCCGCCATGATGCTTACCTCACGCTCGTGTTAATGCAGATTCACACAACAGATATTATAAAATAAAAAAGTCTTTTTGACAAGGGAAATTCATCTCCGGCGGGCATTTTTCGGTTTGAACAATTTCTGCCAGAAAAGGACGACCGGGCAGGACAGGTAGACCGTCGAGTAGACGCCCTCGATCGTGCCGATGAGCATGAGGAAAGCGAAGTCGTTGATGACCTCGCCGCCGAAGAGGAAGAGGGCGAGGACCGTCAGGAAGACCGTGCCCGAGGTGATGATCGTCCGTGCCAGGCACTGGTTGAGGCTGATGTTCATGACCTCTTCGAGAGCCTTGCTGCGCATCGTCTTCTGGTTCTCCCGGACGCGGTCGAAGATGACGATCGTGTCGTTGATCGAGAACCCGACGATAGTCAGGATGCCGGCGATGATGGGCAGGTTGACCTCGCGGTTGGTGAACGAGTAGAGGCTCATCGTGATCAGGACGTCCTGGGCCAGCGTGAAGATGGCCGCGACGCCGTATTCGAGCTTGAAACGGAGGGCGATGTAGACGAGCATGC
This sequence comes from Candidatus Aminicenantota bacterium, assembly GCA_026393975.1. Classification (GTDB taxonomy): domain Bacteria; phylum Acidobacteriota; class Aminicenantia; order Aminicenantales; family Saccharicenantaceae; genus RBG-16-66-30. Next base: position 30,343 of record JAPKZD010000004.1, read on the forward strand.
CGAGGAGGGACCAGATGGTCGCCTGGACGGCCTTGCGGCGGAGGTCGGCGCCGACCTGCGGGCCGACCGTCTCCCGGCTGAGGACGGTCATCTTGCCGAGGAAGGTCTTGTCCTTGAGGAAGGCCAGGGCTTCGGGTTTGAGGCCGAGCCCGGCCAGATCCTGGAAATCGGCGATGACGCCGGTGGCGGTCCTGTAGGCGATGACCTTCTGGGCGGCCTCGGGCCCCGACCCGGGGAAGGCCGTCTCGAGGAGCCCAGTGAGGGTCCTCTCGTCGACGGCGTTCAGATCGACCAGGCCGCGGGCGAGGTCCGCCTTGCCGTCGTCGCCGCGGAGGGCGGAAATGATCTTGTCGGCCAGCGCCTCGTGGGCCTCGAGCTGGTCCTGCCCGCCGGTCTTGGTGTTGACCGTCTCTATGGCCCGGATCTGGAATTCCCGCCCCGTCGTCCCGGTCCTCTGGACCTGGCTTTTGCCCAGGCCGACGCTGCTGAGAAGGTCGCGGACCTGGCCCTCGGACGAGGGGGCCCTCAGCATGATCCGGAGCATGGTCCCTTCCCCGAAATCGACGCCGAGCTTGAGCCCCTTGAAGACCGTGATGTTGAGGATGCCGGCGAGCACGATGATGCCGGTCACGGCCAGGGCGATGTACTTGTATTTCAGGAACTTGATGTTGGGGGTTTTGAAGAGTTGCATGTCAGATACTCAGCTTCTTGGCGGTTTTCTTGATCGTCAGGTCAAACAGGAGATGGGAGACGAAAACGGCCGTGAACAGGTTGGCTATGAGGCTGACCGTCAGCGTCACGGCATAGCCGCGGATCGGGCCTGTGCCGAACTGGAAGAGGAAGACGGCCGAGATGATGGTCGTCAGGTTGGAGTCGAAGATGGCCGTGAAGGCCCGGGAGAAGCCCTGGGAGACCGAGCTCATGACGCCCTTGCCCAGGGCGATCTCCTCCTTGATCCTCTCGAAGACCAGGACGTTGGCGTCGACGGCCATGCCGATGGCCAGGATGATGCCGGCGATGCCCGGCAGGGTCAGCGTGGCCTTGAAGTAGGCCAGGGCGCCGAAGAGGATGAGCACGTTGAGCAGGAGGGCGAAAACCGCGTTGAGCCCGGAGAGCTTATAGAAGATGAGCATGAAGCCCATGACGGCCATGATGGCCACGAGCCCGGCGATGAGCCCCTGCCGGACGGAGTCGGCGCCGAGGGCCGGGCCGATCGTCCTCTCCTCGAGGTACCTGATGCCTGCCGGGAGGGCGCCCGCCTTGAGGATGATGACCAGGTCGTCGGCCTCCGCGGCCGTGTACCGGCCGCGGATGACGCCGCCCTGGGTCCGCATGATCTTGTCCTCGATGCCGGGGGCGGACTGGACCTTCTTGTCGAGGATGATGGCGATCTGCTTACCGATGTTGGCGCCGGTGACCAGCTCGAACCGGGCGCCGCCGTCCGAGTTCAAAGTGAAGGAGACGGCCGGGTTGTTCCACTCGTCCTGGGTTCGCCGAATCGTCCGCAGGTCCTTGCCCGTGACCACAGCGACCTTGTTGACGAGGTAGAACCCCCCCTGGCCCCTCTTCGGGTCGCCCCGGAGGATTTCGGCGTCGTCGGGGACCTGGCCGTTCGTCGCCTGGAGGAGCGTCGCCTCGTCGGCGGCGGGGCCGGCCTTGACCAGCTTCCACTCCAGGACGGCGGTGACCTTTATGAGCTCCTTGACCTGCTCGGGGTTGTCGACGCCGGGCAGTTCGACGATGATCTTGTCCGTGCCCTGCCTCTGGATCAGGGGCTCGGCGACGCCGAACTGATTGATCCGGTTGTCGATCGTCTCCTTTGCCTGGCTGACGGACTGGTCGCGGAGCAACTGGGCGACGAGCGGCTTCAGGGTCAGGTTGGCCCGGTCGCCCGTGAAACTGTATTCCCAGTCCCGGGAGTACTGGTCGAACATGTCGCGGGTCTTGCTTTCCTCATTTGCGAGCGTCCCCTGCACGGCGATCCGGCCGAGGCCTTCCTTCGTGATCTTCTGGAAGGTAATGGTGTTCTTCTTGAGGAGTTCCTCGAGCCGGGAGACCTCCTGGTCCGTTTCCATGTTGATGGAATCGTCGGTGATGACTTGGAGGACGAGGTGGATGCCTCCCTTGAGGTCGAGCCCCCGCTTGATCTTTTTGTCGTTGAAGGGGTAGGCGAGGATGATCGCGCCGACGATGACGGCCAGCGACAAGATGACCTTCCATTGGAGATTCTTTTTCATGGGACCTTCACTCTCGCGAGAGATTCATGGCCGGCGAGGGGCGTCGCCCGTCCGCCAGGGCCTTATGCGCCCTCGGGTTTGTCGGAAGCGCCCAGGATGACGCCCACGGCACTCTTGGTGATGTCGACCTTGACGTTGGCCGCGATCTTGAGCTCGATGCGGTCTTTCTGGACGCCCATGACCGTGCCGAAGATGCCGGCGGTCGTGATGATCCGGTCGCCCGGCTTCAGGTTCTCCACGAGGTCCTGGTGCTTTTTCTGTTTTTTCTTCTGAGGCATGATGATGAGGAGGTAGAAAATGACGAAAACGAGGACGAAGGGAAGGAGGGCGCCCAGCATGTTGGGACGGGCGGCCTGCGCCCCTCCGGCCTGGCCGGCCAGGATCGAGGTTGCTCCGAAAATCATGTCGTTTCTTCCTTTGTCGAGACGTTAGAAATCAAACTCTTCTTCATGAGATCGAAGGAGTTAGATTGGATAGAATGGCGTATTTTGCGGAAGATGTCAAGATAGAAGTGCAGGTTGTGGATGGTGTTCAGGACAGCCGCCGTGATCTCGTCGCGCTCGAAGAGGTGGCGGAGATAGGCCCGGGAGAAGTTGCGGCACGTGTAGCACGGGCAGGCCTCGTCGAGGGGCCGTTCGTCCCGGGCGTATTTTTGGTTTTTGATGGCCACTCGGCCGCGGCTCGTGAAAAGCGTGCCGTTGCGGGCGTTGCGTGTCGGCAGGACGCAATCGAAGAAGTCCACGCCCCGGGCCACGGCCTCGACGACGTCCTCGACGTAGCCCATGCCCATGAGGTAGCGGGGCCGGTCGCGGGGGAGGAGGAGGTTGCCGTGCTCGAGGGTCTCGAAAAGCCGGGTCTTCGGCTCCCCCAGGCCCAACCCGCCGTAGGCGTAGCCCGAGAAGTCGAGCTCGAGCAGGTCCTCGATCGACTTCGCCCTAAGGTCGGGATAGATCCCGCCCTGGCTTATCCCCCAGAGTTGCTGACGCGTGTCGGTCTCCACGAAACGGGCCTTAGAGCGGCCGGCCCAGGCCGTCGTCAGCCGGACGGATTCCTTCATCGTCTCTTCGGAATAAGGATAGGGCGGGAAATGGTCCAGGCACATCAGGACATCGGTCCCCATCCTGACCTGGAGGTCGACGACGTCCTCGGGTTTGAGGAAGATCTTGGAGCCGTCGAGGTGGGAGGCGAACTGGACCCCCTCGTCGTTCGTCCGGACGAGCGGCGACAGGCTGTAGATCTGGAAACCGCCGCTGTCGGTCAGGATCGGCTTGGGCCAGGATATAAAGGAATGGAGCCCGCCCATGGCCGCGACGGCATCGACCCCCGGGCGGAGGAAGAGATGATAGGAATTGACGAGGATGATCTGGGCGCCGAGGGCCTCGACCTGGGCGTGGGTCAGGCCCTTGACCGTGCCCTGGCTGGCCACGGGCATGAAGGCCGGGGTTTCGACCATCCCGTGAGGCGTTTCGAGGAGGCCGGTGCGGGCCGCGGAGAGCGGGTCCTCGGAGGTCGTCCGGAAGGCGGTGTTCATGGAG
>JAPKZD010000004.1:34176-116225 GCA_026393975.1 Candidatus Aminicenantota bacterium
GGAGCGAACCTGAAGTAGATGACGTCCCCGTCCTGGACGGCGTAGTCTTTTCCCTCGAGCCGGATCGCCCCCGCCTCCTTGGCGTGATGGAGAGAGCCGAAGCGCAGGAGCTCCTCGGCCGCGACGACTTCGGCCCGGATAAAGCCTTTAGCGATGTCGGAATGGATGGCGCCGGCCGCCTCCGCCGCGGAAGCGCCACGCTTCACCGTCCAGGCCCGGACTTCGTCCTTCCCGACGGTGAAGAACGAAATACGGTCCAGGAATGCGACGGCCTGCCCGGTGAACCGGGAGGCGCTCATGTCGTCCAGCCCGTATTCGGTCATGAAGGCCTGCTTTTCGCCCTCTTCGAGCCGGGCGATGTCGGTTTCGATCCGGCCGCAGAAGGCCATGATGCGCCGCGAGGCGCCGAGCGCCGGGAAGAGCGCCTCGGGCCGGCGGAGCGAGGCCAAGTCCTTCTCGTCCATGTTGATGACGTGGAGGAGCGGTTTGAGGCTCAGGAAGGCGAAGCTGCGGATGAGTTTTTCCTCGGCGGGGGCGAGCGGGAGGTCGCGGAGACCGCGGCCGGACTCGAGCCCGGGCCGGAGCCTCTGGAGCAGTTCGCGCTCTTTTTCCCCTTCCGGGTCCTTCATCTTCTTCCGGTCCTTTTCGAGGCGCTCCAGCCGCCCGTCGGCGAGAAGGAGGTCGGCCAGGACGAGTTCCTCTTCCATGACCCGGATGTCCCCGGCCGGGTCGAGCCGTCCCTTGGGAGGGGGGACGTCCTCGTTTTCGAAGCCCCTGACGACGTGGACGAGGCCGTCGGCCTTCCGCAGATGGCCGAGCAGGAGGCTGTCCTTGACCTCGCCGAAAGAGATTCCGACCAGGTCGGTGAGGTCCGTCGAAGCGGCGATCTTCTTTTTCTCGGGGTAGACGGCCGCGATGCGGTCGAGGCGCCCATCGGGGAGGGGGACGGCGCGCACGTTCGGCTCCCGCTTCCCGTCGTCGTAGGCCCGGACCTCGACGCCAGCGCCCGTCACGAGGTTGAAAAGCGTCGTCTTGCCCGTCTTGGGGTAGCCGAACAGGGTGATATTCACGGGTCTAGTAAAGCCGGATTCGGCGGGAGTGTCAACCCCAGGAGCCGGGACCTTTCCGGGGTTAACCCTGAGCCTCGCTTCGCGTCCCCGCCTTGAAAGGCGGGGACTGGCGTCAAGGGACGAGCCTTCGGCTCGCCACTCGCCCGTGGCTCTTATACACGGGCGAGTACGGCGGAAGTGGACCCCCGGGCAAGCCCGGGGCCCCGGCCGCTGTCTGTCGGCGAACGGGTCAAGGTGCCGCGGTAACGGTCTTGATGTCCGGCGCGTTTTCCTTTATAGTAGCGCTTTATTGGCCGTGAAAGACATGAAAAAAGAGACCCGCAAAAAAGACAAGGGCATCTTCCGGGAGTATTTCGAGCTCATCGCCGAAACGGCGGTCTTCGTCTTTTTCGTCATGACCTTCGTTGTCCAGGCCTTCCAGATCCCCACCGGCTCCATGGAGCCGACCCTCCTCGTCGGCGACTTCCTGCTCGTCAACAAGCTCGCCTACGCCCGTACCGTGCTGCCCCTCGAGGGCGCCATCCTGCCCCGCAAGCCGATCGCGCGGGGCAACATCGTCGTCTTCAAGTACCCGAAGGACCTGACCAAGGACTTCGTCAAGCGAGTCATCGCGCTCGAGGGCGAAAAAGTCGAGGTCAAGGACAAGCAGGTCTTCGTCAACGACAAGCCGCTCGACGAGGCCTACAAGGTCCACATCGACAGCCACGTCAACTCCAAGAACGATTTCTACAACTACGAGGACGTCATTCGCGACAACTACGGGCCGGTCACGGTGCCGGCGGGCCACTGCTTCGTCATGGGCGACAACCGCGACAACAGCATGGACAGCCGCTACTGGGGATTCCTGCCGATGACCTCGATCAAGGGCAAGCCCTGGGTCATCTATTTCTCCTACAAAGCCGAGCGGGACGCGTGGCAGAAGACCGGCTTCCGCGATCGGCTGAAGAAGATCGTCAGCTTCATCCCCAAGGCCCGTTGGGGCCGCATGCTCCGCATCATAAATTGACGCCGGGATTGCCGGCACGAAACACACTCACAAACGCTCGGGGTATTCCCGAAGTCGGCCGGGGAGGGTCCTCAGGGATCGCCTCCGTCCGCCGCAGTGATTTAATACGCCTTCCCGGTCCGGATCCGGGGACACGTACCGCTTCTCTCGAAGCGGTACGTGTCCCCTTTCTTTTCAGATATTTCCCAGAATCGCGGCTTCGGGTACTCCGCCACGATTCTGCCGGTCGCTTCAAAAGCTTCCGCTCCCTGCCGCTTCACTCCGGCGATCCCCTCGGCCCCTGCTATCAGCCTCCTCCGGGAACACCCATGTGCGTCCTTTGTGGATTCGTGCCTAACGATTTAACCGACTCTCTTGATCGACGGATGCTGCTCGCCCAGGCGGTCGGAGCGCCACCCGGGCAGTAACGGGGACCGGCAGGGAGCGAATTCTGAGAAGCGACCGGCAGAAGTACGGCGGAGCGGCTCGGAGCCGTAGTTCTGGGAGATATCTGAATAAAGTCCTGCGTGGTGAAGGAAGGGGACATGTACCGTAGGTACATGTCCCCGAGCCAGGGTGGCGTCAAAACCGCCGATCGCCGCGGCCCGGGTTGACCGGTCCTCCGGAAAAACTTAAGATGAAGCTGTCATGAGGGCCAAATGAAGAAGGCGACGCTCGTCACCGGCCGGGAATTCATCGACGGCGTCATCGACGAGATCGTCTTCACCAATCCCGACAACGGCTATACGGTCTGCCGCTTTCAGCCCGAAAGCGGCGAGGTGATGACCGTCGTCGGCTCGTTCCCGCCTCTGACGCCCGGCGAGGTCCTCCGCATCCGCGGCCAGTGGGAGCTCAACCCGCGCTTCGGCCGGCAGTTCAAGGTCGATCACTTCACGCTCACCCTGCCCGCCTCGGTCAAGGGCATCGAAAAATTCCTAGCCTCGGGCCTGGTCAAGGGGATCGGCCCGGTGCTGGCCAAGCGCATCGTCGGGATGTTCGGCGCCGGGACGATCGACATCCTAACCCGGGACCCGGAGCGGCTCCGCGAGGTCGGAGGGGTCGGCGCCGTCAAGCTGAAAGAGATCCGGAGATCCTGGGCCGAGCACCAAGACATCCGGGACCTGATCATGTTCCTCCAGGAGCACAGCGTCTCGACCAGCCTGGCCACGAAGATCTACCGGCAATACGGGGACCGGTCGTTCACCGTCCTCAAGACGAATCCCTACCAGCTGAGCTTCGACATCTGGGGCGTCGGCTTCAAGACGGCCGACCAGATCGCCCTGAAGCTCGGCCTGGATCCGGGCTCGCTCGACCGGGTCAAGGCCTATATCCTTTATGTCCTCGAAAAAGACAACGAGCAAGGCCACATTTTTTCTCTCGCTTCGGAGGTCCTGGAGAAATGCGGGACCGACCTGGAGGTCCCCGCGGACAAGGCCGAAGTCGCCTTGGCCGACCTGCTCAAAGGCGAGAAAGTGGTCAGCGAGGAGTGGGGCGGCGGCCGGGCCCTCTACCTGCCCTTCTTCTACCAGGCCCAGGAAGAGGTCGTACGCTCCATCCACAAGCTGGCCGGGTTTCCCTGCCGGGTTCCGGACTTCGACATCGGCCAGGCCGTCGCCGACACGGAAAAAGGACTCGGAATGGCCTTCTCGCCCCTGCAGAAGCTGGCCATCCGGGAGAGCTTCGAGCGGAAGATCCTGGTCATCACCGGCGGTCCCGGCACGGGCAAGACGACCATCGTCCGGGCCGTCGTGGACATCTTTCGCAAGTGGGGGAGGGAGGTCCTCCTGGCCGCCCCCACGGGCCGCGCGGCCAAGCGTCTCATGGAGACGACCGGACAGGATGCCCGGACGATCCACCGGGTTCTCGAATTCCAGCCCAAGAAGGGGACGTTCAAGCGGAACGAGTCGAACCCCCTCCGCGGCGAGGCCTTGGTCATCGACGAGTTCTCGATGGTCGACCTGCCGCTCATGTACCACCTCCTCAAGGCCGTCCCGCCCTGGATGCGGCTCATCCTCGTCGGCGATAAGGACCAGCTCCCCTCGGTCGGGCCCGGGACCCTGCTCCGGGACATCATCGAGTCGGGCACCGTCGACGTCGTCCGGCTCGAAGAGATCTTCCGGCAGGAGAAGGAGAGCCTCATCGTCATCAACGCCCACCGCGTCAACCAGGGACAGTCCCTCGTCTACGCGCCGCGGACGGACAAGAACGCCGATTTCTACTTCATCCGTCAGGACGACGAGAGGAAGGCCTTCCAGACCATCCTCAAGATGTGCTCCTCGAGCATCCCCTACAAGCTCGGCCTGAGCCCGATCTCCACTCAGATCCAGGTCATCAGCCCCATGTACAAGGGCATCGTCGGCGTCGACAACCTCAACACGGAGCTCCAGGCGCGGCTCAATCCCGGGCGGGAAGGCCTCCAGGTCGGGAGCCGCGAGTTCCGTGCCCGCGACAAGGTCATGCAGGTGCGCAACGACTACGACAAGGACGTCTTCAACGGCGACATCGGGATCGTCCTCCACGCGGACAAGGCCAAGTTCCGGCTGTTCGTCGACTTCGACGGCCGGACGGTGAGCTACGAGAGGGACGAGCTCAACGACGTCACCCTGGCCTACGCCATCTCCGTCCACAAGGCCCAGGGCAGCGAGTACCAGGCCGTCATCATGCCCCTCCTGACCCAGCACTTCATCATGCTCCAGCGCAACCTCTTCTACACGGCCCTGACCCGGGCCAAGAAGCTGAGCGTGGTCGTCGGCTCCTACAAGGCGCTCTACATCGCCATCAAGAACGACAAGCCCGTCAAGAGGAATTCGCTCGTCAAGGACAAGCTCATCCGGCTCGGCGGCGTTGTTTGACTCCCCGGACGAATCCATTATAATGAGTTCATCCTCGGGCCCCTGACCATGTGAAAGGACGGACGCGCCATGCCCCATCGCCGTTTCCGATCCGTCCCGGACATCATCGCCTTCGCCGTCGAGCGGGAAAAAGAAGCGGCCGCCGACTACGGCCGGATGGCCGGCCTGGCCAAGACCTCGGGTCTGCGGGAGTTCCTGCTCTTCCTCCGCCAGGAAGAAGAGTCCCACCGGCGCCTCCTCGAAGAACTGACGGCCGAAGAGATCGGCGGCCTGGCCCCGGCCTTCGTCCCCGACCTTCGCCTCATCGACTACCTCGTGGAGGAGAAACTCACCGACGACATGTCCCTCCAGGAACTGCTGATCTTCGCCGCCCAGAAAGAGAAGAAGTCCGCCGAGCTCTACGACACACTGGCCCGGATGGCCAAGGCTTCGGGCCACCACCGGGTTTTCGAATTCCTCGCCGGCCAGGAGCGGGCCCACAAGCTCAAGATCGAAGCCGAGTACGAAAAGAACGTCCTGCAGGAGAATTGAAAGGAGGACTCGATGGAGAAGTGGGAATGCCAGGCGTGCGGATACGTTTACGACCCGGCCGTGGGTGACCCGGACAACGGGGTCGTTTCAGGGACGAAGTTCGAGGACCTTCCCGACTCCTGGGTTTGCCCCCAGTGCGGCGTCGGCAAGGAACTCTTTTCGAAGGTCGACTGAGCCCGGGCGGGGCGTCGTTTTCCAGGCCATGAAGATCGTCATCGTCGGCAACGGATTGGCGGGCACACTGGCCGCCAAGACCGTTCGTGAGCTCGACCAGGAAGCCGGGATCGAGATCTTCGGAGAGGAAAAATATGCCTACTACCCCCGGCCGAACCTGATCGAGTTCCTGGCCGGCCGCCTGCCCTACGAGAAGCTCTTTGCCTTTCCGGAGATCTGGAGCACCCGGCAGAGGATCGGCCTCCATTTCGGCGAGAGGGTCGCGAGGATACGGCCGGACGAACGGACCGTCGAGACCGGGACAGGCGGGATCTTTCCCTATGACGCCCTGTTGCTGGCGAGCGGTGCCCGGGCGGCCGCCCCCCCGCTCACGGGCAGCGGACTGAAGGGCGTTTTCGTCCTGAGAACTTTGGACGATGCGCTGGCCATCCTCGACCATCTTCGGACCCATGCCCGTGTCGTCGTGCTCGGCGGCGGGATCCTCGGCCTGGAGATCGCCCGGGCCATCCGCGATAGGGGCGCCGAGGTCTCTGTCGTTGAAATCTTCGACCGTCTCCTGCCCCTTCAACTCGATCCGGCGGCGGCCGGGATCCTCAAGAACCAGATCGAAAAATCGGGAATCTCCGTCCGGCTTGGCGCGGTCAGCCGCGAGATCCTCGGCGCGGCGGAGGTCCGCGGCATCCGCTTCGAATCCGGGGACGATGTCGAAGCGGATCTCGTCGTCATCGCCACGGGTGCCAAGCCCGAGCTCGCGCTGGCCAAGGACGCCGGGCTCACCGTCGATCGGGGCATCGTCGTCGACGACCGTCTGCGCACCAGTCGCCCCGAGATCTTCGCGGCCGGGGACGCCGCGGAGCACCAGGGAAGGGTCTACGGGATTATTCCGGCCTCGTTCGAGCAGGCCCGGGCCGCCGCCCACAACATGCTGGGCATGGATATGCCCTACTCGGGGACGGTGCCGTCCAACACGCTCAAGGTCGCGGGCCTCTACGTGACTTCGGCCGGAGAAGTCAACCCCGAGGCGCGCGGCCACGAGGTCCTCGTCCGGTCAGTTCCCGAGACCGGGCTTTACAAGAAAATCGTGCTCAAGGAAGGCCGTCTCGTCGGCGCGATTTGGATGGGGACGAAAAAGGGAGCCTCGGAGATCGGTCGCTTCGTCGCCCTGAAGAAGGACATCGAGATCCGGAAAGGGTACCTGCTCGAGGACACATTTGATTTCACGGAGATGTTATGAACAGGAAATATGCCGTCATTGCCGTCGCCCTCGCCGTTTTCCTGGTTCTCGCGCCCCCGGCCCGGGGCCAGGGCCAGAGCCAGGGCCAGAGCCAGAGCCAGAGCCAAGTCAAGTACGGGGGTTACCTGTCATTGGAGTATATCAAAGGACAGATCGAAAGCGCCTTTCCCAAGGGGGTCATCCAATATCCCCTCGTCGGTTTCCTGGCCGCCGGCCAGGTGGGGCAGAAATTCGGGTTCGCCATTGAAGCCCGCGCCCTCAGCCTATCGTCCTTCGACTTGGCCCAGGCCTGGGTTGGGTTCCTGCCGGCCCAAGCATTCACGATCAAAGCCGGGCTTTTTGTCGTGCCCTTCGGGGCCTGGAACCGGTCCAGCCGCCCCCACGAGACGCTCCTCATCCGCACTCCGCTCAACCTGGAATACCTCTATCCCCCGATGTGGCGCGACCTGGGCGTCCTCATCGAAGGCGAGGTCGGCGTCCTATCCTACGCGGCCTACTTTGGCAACGGTCTGGCAGAGTCCGAGACGCTCGGCGCCGGCCAGCAGTTCCGTGACAACAACGCGGACAAGGCCAAAGGGGGACGTGTCGGGCTCGCCCTCGGCGATGCGGCCCGGGCGGGGGTCTCGTACTATACGGGCAAGATGGATGACCAGGACATGCGCGACCTGACCCTCGAAGGCGCCGACTTCGCGTGGGTGACAGGCCAGTGGGAAGTCCACGGCGAATACACCAAGGCCATCATCGAGAACCCCCAGCCCTTCGAAAACGGTAAGTCCGAGGGCTATGCCATCTGGGCGTCCATGGGCTTCCGGAGCTTACAGCCCATCGGGAGCTTCCAGAAGGTCAAATACGATGACCCCTACCACGGCGGGGGCATCCTCCGCGACCAGAACCGCTGGACGCTGGGCTTGCGCTACGTCCTGAGCTCCACGTTTTTCCTCAAGGCCGAGTACGACTGGAACAAGGAAAAGGAACCCATCCTCAAGAACAACCAGCTCCAAGTCCAGCTGGGCGTGAGCTTCTGAGCCCTGGACCTTGAGTCGGCCGCGGCATTTTGATAAAATCGCGGGGCGGCTCGCTTCCGATATCCCGTTCGCGACGGCATTCACGGTCAAAGGATGAGGCATGGCCAATCTGCTCGTTCTCGGAACACAATGGGGCGACGAAGGCAAAGGGAAGATCGTCGACTTGCTCACGCCGGCCTTCGACGTCGTCGCCCGCTACCAGGGCGGTCATAACGCCGGCCACACCGTCTATATCCGCGGCAATAAGGTCGTCCTCCATCTCATTCCGTCGGGTATCCTCCATCCCGGGACTTTCTGCGTCATCGGGAACGGCCTGGTCATCTCGCCGGCCGCTTTTTTCAAAGAGACAAGCGACCTCGGGAACCAGGGCGTGCGCGTCGACCCGTCGCGGGTCGCCGTCAGCCGAAGCGCCCACCTGATCATGCCCTGGCATCCGCTGCTCGAGCGGGTGAGCGAGGAGCTGCGCGGCGAGAAAAAGATCGGGACGACCTGTCGCGGCATCGGTCCGGCCTACGAAGACAAGGCGGCCCGTTTCGGGGTCCGGGCGGGGGACCTCCTCGACCTCCGCGTCCTCCGGGAGAAGATCGCGGAAAACGTCACGGCCAAGAACCGCGTCTTCGGGATATTCGGCCTGCCGCCGCTTGACGCGGAGTCCATATACCGGGAGTACGAGGGCTGGGCTGAGAAACTCGGCCCCTATCTCCGCGACGTCTCGGAGCTTCTCCACGAGCGCATGAAGCGCGGCGAGAACGTGCTCTTCGAGGGTGCCCAGGGGACTCTCCTCGACGTCGACCACGGCACCTATCCCTACGTGACGTCCTCGAACTCGACGGCCGGCGGCGCCTCGACCGGACTGGGCGTCGGTCCGAAGGCGATCCACGGCGTCCTCGGCATCACTAAGGCCTACACGACGCGGGTCGGCGGCGGGCCCTTCCCGACCGAGCTCCATGACGAGAGGGGCAAGACGATCGCCGCCCGCGGCGACGAATTCGGGGCGACGACCGGACGCCCCCGGCGCTGCGGCTGGTTCGACGCCGTGGCCGTCCGGACCGCCTGCCGGGTCAACGGGGTCGACAGGATCGCCCTGACCAAGCCCGACGTCCTGTCCGGGACCGGGGAAATCCCGGTCTGTACGGGCTACCGCTACAAACGGGAGATCCTGAAGAGTTTTCCGACGGAGTCGTGGGTGCTCGACGAGGTCGTCCCCGAATACCGGACGCTCCCGGGCTGGCCGGAGTCCCTCCATGGCACCGCCGATTTCGATGCCCTGCCGCCGGCGTTCGTCGACTACCTCCGCGTCCTCGAGGACCTCGTCGAAACCCGCGTCGCCGTGGTTTCGACGGGCGTCGAGCGCGGTCAGACGGTCCTAATCGAACCCGAGCTCAGGGGTATCGTCGACCTGGCCAGGGTTCGGACGGGGCGCGCGGCCTAAGGGAGAGGGGGGATGGCCGGGGCCCTGGTCGAGCGCGTCGAGATCAAAAAATCGGCCCTTATCCACAATATCCGCGAATTCCGCCGCCTCGTCGGCCGGAAGCGGAAGTTCCTGGCCGTGGTCAAGGCCAACGCCTACGGCCACGGGCTCCTCGAGGTCTCGCGGATCGCCCTCCAGAGCGGCGTCGACTGGCTCGGCGTCAATTCCGTGGAGGAAGGCGCGGCGCTCCGGGAGACGGGTGTCGAGGCTCCGATCCTCGTTATCGGCTACGTGCCCTTCCTCGGGCTCGAGGAGGCCGTGACCCGGGACCTGCGCCTGACCGTTTACAACAGGGAGACGGTCAGACGCCTGGCGGCCCTGGCTGTCCGCTTCCGGAAAACGATCCCCCTGCATGTCAAGGTGGAGACCGGGACGTGGCGGCAAGGCGTCGACGTCAAGGACATCGGGGCATTCGTCCGGGACATCCAGAAGCGCCCCGGGCTCGTCGTCGAGGGCCTCTCCTCCCATTTCGCCAACATCGAGGACACGACGAAGCACGATTATCCCCGCCGTCAGCTCGAAAGCTACCGGTCGGCCTGCCGGGACCTCGAGGCGCGCGGCCTCGATGTCCCGCTCAAGCACATGTCCTGTACGGCCTCGACCATCCTTTTTCCGGAGCCGGAATTCAACCTGGCCCGGGTCGGCATCGGTCTCTACGGCCTGTGGCCCTCCAAGGAGACCTACCTCTCTTGCATCCTCGAAAAGAAGAAGCCCCTCTCGCTCGATCCGGTCCTCTCCTGGAAGGCCCGGATCGCCCAGGTCAAGAAAGTTCCGGCCGGGGCCTACGTCGGCTACGGTTGCACTTACCGCACGACCCGGCCGACGGTCCTGGCGGTCGTCCCCGTCGGCTATTATGACGGCTACGACCGCGGCCTTTCGAACGCCGCGCATGTCCTCGTCAAGGGACGGCGGGCCCCGGTGCGGGGGAGGGTGGCCATGGATTTCTTCATGGCCGACGTCACGGACATCCCCGGCGTCAAACTCGAAGATGACGTGACGCTCCTCGGCGCCGACGGCCGGGAACGGATCTCGGCCGAGGACCTGGCCACGCTCGCCGGGACGATCAGCTATGAGATCCTCTCCCGGATCAACCCGTTCGTGCCGCGCGTCGTCGTCTGAAGGGGCCTCGGGGCATCGTCTCCGTTCGCCGCGGTGATTCTTCACGCCATCACGGACCAGATACTTTAGGAACTTCGATCAAATCCGGTCCGTGATGACTAAATCACCGCTTCATGCTACCGTCGACGATACCCCTCGGCCCCGGGTTTAGCGGTCGTCTCCGTTCGCTGCGGTGATTCTTCACGCCTTCCCGGGCCGGATCTGAAAGAAAAAAATGCTTAAATACTACTAAATCAGTAGGAAATATTGTATAATAGAGGGACCGGAGAGGTGAGAGCATGACCATCGACGCAAAGACTAATAATGCCCGGAGCGCTCCGGCGGGCCGTGGCCGCCGGGCCTGGATGTTTGACTTCCATCCGGCTCGGTGGTATGAATGAAAATCGCAAAGGAGGCCGACATGGCAATCAAGAAAACGACGAAAAGCGCCGCGAAAGTGAAGAAGAACGACGCCTATGAATGCCGGATTTGCGGCTATCGTATCATCATCGACGAGGCCTGCGGCTGCGCCGAGGAACACGTCTTAGTCTGCTGCGACAAGCCGATGAAAAAAGCCGCGAAGAAGCCGGCCAAGAAGAGATAGGGAGTCCTTGATGAAAGAAAGAATCGAACAGGCTTTGAACAAGATCCGCCCCACCCTCCAGGCGGACGGCGGCGACGTGGAACTCGTGGATGTCGGAGCGAACGGCGTCGTCAAGGTCCGGCTCAAAGGCGCCTGCGGCGGCTGTCCGATGTCCCAGCTCACCCTCAAAATGGGGATCGAACGGATCCTGAAGAAAGAGGTTCCCGAGGTCACGTCAGTCGAGGCCGTCTGAAAATTTTTTCGCGCCAGGAGCGGTTTCTTGCCGGTCCTGCCGCGGGGGCATTTGGGAAAGCAGGGGGAGGTCATGAAAAAAGTGTATCTCGATCACATCGCGGCCACACCCCTGCACCCTGAGGCCTTGGAGGCCATGCGTCCGTACCTCGGTGAGGCCTTCGGCAATCCCCAGAGCCTCCATTCCGCCGGCCGCGAGGCCCTGGAGGCCGTCGAATCGGCCCGCGAAGACGTCGCCGGGCTCATCGGCGCCGCGAGCTCTGAGATCTATTTCACCTCGAGCGGTACCGAGGCCAACAATTTCGCCGTCAAGGGACTGGCCCTCGGCCAGCAGGCCCGCGGCAAGCACATCGTCGTCTCGGCCGTCGAGCACTCCTCGGTCCTCAATTCCGTCAAGGCCCTGGAAAAGCTGGGCTTCTCGTCGACGCTCGTCCCCGTCGACCGCTTCGGGAAGGTCGACCCGGCCGAGGTCGAGAAGGCCCTGACCAAGGAGACGGTCCTGGTCTCCGTCATGACGGCCAATAGCGAGGTCGGCACGGTCGAACCGGTCGCGGCGATCGCGGCCGTCTGCCGCTCGCGGAGCGTCCTTTTCCACACCGACGCCGTGGCCGCCGCCGGCAGTATCCCGCTCGACGTCAAGGCGATGGGCGTCGACGCCCTGAGCCTGGCCGGCGACCAGTTCTACGGGCCCAAGGGTTCGGCCGCGCTTTTCGTCCGCAAGGGCGCGCGCATCCTGCCGCTCATCGACGGCGGCATCCAGGAAGGCGGACGCCGCGGCGGAACGGAGAACGTTGCCGGTATCGTCGGGATGGGCCGGGCCGCTCGGCTGGCGCGCGTGGAGATGGAGGAGCGGACGGCCGCTCTCCTGCCCCTGAGGGACCGCCTCTTCGAAGAGCTGCCCCGGAGGATCGAGAACGTGGTTGTGACGGGGTCTCGGACCGACCGCCTGCCCCACCACGCCAGCTTCTGCGTTGAATTCGTCGAGGGCGAGGCCATGCTCCTGAGCCTGGACATGAAGGGTGTCGCCGCCTCGAGCGGCTCGGCCTGCACGTCCAAGGCGCTCAAGGCCTCCCACGTCCTCCTGGCCATGGGCCTCGACCACGCCACGGCCCAGGGGTCACTCGTTTTCAGCCTGATCGGGACGACGACGGACGAGGACGCGGACTATCTGCTCGAAGTCTTTCCCCCGATCGTCGAGCGGCTCCGGCTCATGTCTCCGCTCTACACGCAATTCCTGAAAGAGAGAGGCTCATAATGTACAGCGATAAAGTCATGGACCATTTCGCCAACCCCCGCAACGTGGGCGTCCTCGCCGATGCCGACGGCGTCGGGCAGGTGGGCAACCCCGTCTGCGGCGACATGATGACGTTCTACATCAAGGTCGAGAACGACCGGCTGGCCGACGTCAAGTTCCAGACCTTCGGTTGCGGCGCCGCTATCGCCGTCTCCAGCATGGTCAGCGAGATGGCCAAGGGCAAGACGCTCGACGAGGCCATGGCCATCACCAACGACCTCGTGGCCGAAGAGCTCGGCGGTCTGCCCAAGAACAAGATGCACTGCTCGAACCTCGGCGCCGACGCCCTCCACGAAGCCATCAAGAATTTCAAGGATAAGCGGGCGGGCCGCGCTCCCGGCGAACGCGGGCCCGTCGACCTCCACGAACACGAAGGCTGCGCCTGCCCCTATTGCGAGAGCTCCCTCGAAGAGGAGGACAAGACGGTCTGCCGCGCCTGCCATATCGAGTTCGAGGAATGCCCTTCCTGCGGCGGGATAACAAAAAAGGGCGACGCGTCTTGCATCCATTGCGGGAAACCGCTCGGGAACAAGACTTGAGCCGGGAGGATAATTGAAAACAGGGGACATCCTCGAAAAGATCGGCGAGCTCAAGCGGCGGAAAAATGCCGTCATCCTGGCCCACAACTATCAGATCCCCGAGGTCCAGGACGCGGCCGACTTCGTCGGGGACTCCCTCGAACTCAGCCGTAAGGCCGCCGGGCTTGACGCCGACCTCATCGTCTTTTGCGGCGTCCGCTTCATGGCCGAGACGGCCGCTGTCCTCGCCCCCGGCAAGACGGTCCTCCTGCCCGAGGCCGAAGCGGGCTGCCCGATGGCCGATATGATCAACGGCCGCGAGCTCCGCGCCTGGAAAGAGCGCTACCCGGGGCTCAAGGTCGTCTGTTACGTCAACACCAGCGCCGAGGTCAAGGCCGAAAGCGACATCTGCTGCACGTCCAGCAACGCCGTAAACGTCGTCAATTCCCTGGGCGTCGAGGAAGCCCTCTTCGTTCCCGATAAGAACCTGGCCGCCTGGGTCGCCCGGGAAACGGGAAAGCGGCTCATCGCCTGGGACGGCTACTGCTACGTCCATCACAGGTTCACCCCACGGGACATCCGGGACGCCCGGGCCCTCCATCCCGGGGCCGAGGTCTGGGTCCACCCGGAGTGCCCCCTCGACGTCATCGACCTCGCCGACAAGGTTCTCTCGACCGGGAAGATGGTCCTCGAGGCGCGGGCAACCTCCTGCCGCGAGGTCATCATCGGTACCGAGAAGGGCATCCTCTACCGCCTGGGCAAGGAGAACCCGGCCGTGAAATTCTATCCGGCCCGGGAGACCGCGCTCTGCGCCCACATGAAGATGACGACCCTGGCCAAGGTCCTGCGGGCTCTCGAGACCGGGACCAGCCGGATCGAGGTCCCCAAAGACATCGCCGACCGGGCCCGGGGCTCGATCCAAGCCATGCTCGAGATATCCTGAAGGAGATTCGCGACATGAAAAAGATGACCGAAGAGAATGTCAAGGCCGCCCTCGCCGGCGAGAGCCAGGCCCATATCAAGTATCTCGCCTTCGCCGACAAGGCCGCCGCGGAGAAGCTCCCCAACGTGGCCCGCGCTTTCAAGGCCAACTCCTATGCCGAGCAGGTCCACGCCACCAACTACGTTAAGACGCTCGGCGCTCTCGGCAGGTCGAAGGACAACCTCGAGGCGGCCCTCGGCGGCGAGTCCTTCGAGATCGAGGAGATGTACCCGTCCTATATCGCCGTGGCCCAGGCCCAGGGCGAGAAGACGGCCGAGAAATTCTTCAACTGGGCCCTGGCCGCCGAAAAAGTCCATGCCGGTATCTACCGGGGTGCCGCCGCGGCCGTTGAGTCGGGCCGGGACATCGATCCCAAGCCTATCCACGTCTGCTCCGTCTGCGGTTTCACGATGGAAGGCGACGCGCCGGACAAGTGTCCCGTCTGCGGCACTCCGAAAGTCAAGTTCGTCACGTTCTGAAGCACGGCTTAAGGGAGGTTGCCATGGCCATCGATAAGAAACTCACGGCTTGGGAGATCCTCGGCGTGGCCATTCGCTCCGAGGTCGACGCCGCCGCCTTCTACCAACGGCTCCAGGAGCGGGTGAAGAACGTCATCCTCGTCCAGAAGCTCAAGTTCCTGGCCCTGGAGGAAGAGCACCACAAGAAGATCCTCGAGCGGCTCCTCGGGCAGAAATATCCCGACAAGCCTAAGGACGTCCCCGAGTCGTCCCTGATGCCGCCGATCACCGTCTCCGTCGGCACCGAGCCCACGGTCCCGGCCCTTTTCGGGGCGGCGCTCAAGGCCGAGGAAACGGCCGAGGCCTTTTACAACGAGGCCGGCGAGAGGGCGGAGGACGAGGCCGGCCGTAATATCCTGGCCTACCTCGGCCGCGTCGAGAGAAGCCACCAGGCCATGATCAAGTCCGAGCTGGAGCTCCTCCGCAAGTTCCCCGACTACTACAGCGTCGAAGACTTCCACATTGGCCAGGACCTCTTCCACGTCGGGCCCTGACGCGGGGAGGCGGGGAGGGGTCATGGAACCGGCGCCCAAGCGTATCGGGCGGATCATCGGGCTCCTCCGGGAGCGATATCCGCAGCCCCGGACCGCCCTCGAGTTTCAGAACCCGCTCCAGATCCTCGTCGCCACGATCTTGGCCGCCCAGTGCACGGACGAGCGGGTCAACCGGATCACGCCGGGCCTTTTCCGGAAATACCCGACGGCGGCCGCCTTCGCCCGGGCCGACCGGACCGAGCTCGAGCAGGAGATCCGCTCGGCCGGTTTTTTCCGGAACAAGGCCAAGAATATCATCGGCGCGGCCCGTCGGATCGTCGAGGAGTTCGGCGGTGCCGTCCCGGATTCCATGGCCGCGCTCGTGACGCTGCCCGGGGTCGCTCGCAAGACGGCCAACATCGTCCTGTCGGCGGGCTACGGCAAGGCCGAGGGGATCGCCGTCGACACCCACGCTCGGCGCCTGTCCCGGCGGCTCGGCCTAAGCCGGCACGAGGACCCGGAGAAGATCGAGCGCGACCTCCTGGCCGTGGTGCCCAAGGACGACTGGCTGGATTTCAATTTCCTGCTCGTCGAACACGGCCGAGCTCTATGTCAGGCGCGCAAGCCGAAGTGCCCGGAGTGTTTCCTGCGGCGGATCTGCCCGTCGGCCGAGGCCCTAATTTTAGGCGGAAAACTGAAATGACCCGCGAGGCCATGCTCTGGAAGCCCCTCGAAGGCGGTCAGGCCGGCTGCGGCCTCTGCGCCCACCGCTGCGTCATCGCGCCCGGCAAGCAGGGGATATGCGGCGTCCGCGAGAACCGCGGCGGCCGTCTCCAGACGCTCGTCTACGGCGAAGTCGTCGCCGCCCACGTCGACCCCATCGAAAAGAAGCCGCTCTATCATTTTTATCCCGGTTCGAAGGCCCTCTCCATCGCGACGCCGGGCTGTAATTTCCGCTGTGGCTTCTGCCAGAACTGGGAGATCTCGCAGGCGCCGCGCCGCAAGGGCGGCGGGATCGCGGGAGACCCGTTCGCGCCCGAGGACGTCGTCCGGGCCGCCCTCGACCAGGGCTGCCGGAGCATCTCCTACACCTACACCGAGCCAACGATCTTTTTCGAGTACGCTTTCGACACGGCCCGGCTGGCCCGGGAGGCGGGCCTTCTCAACAATTTCGTCACCAACGGCTACATGACGGCCGAGGCCCTGGAGGCGATCCGGCCTTATCTCGACGCTGCCAACGTCGACCTCAAGGCGTTCAAGGACGAAACCTATAAGAAGATCTGCGGCGCCCGGCTCGAGCCCGTCCTCGAAACCATCCGCCTGATGCGCCGGCTCGGCATCTGGGTCGAGGTCACGACCCTCGTCGTCCCGGACCTCAACGACGGCGGGGAGGAGCTTGCGGCGATCGCCCGGTTCGTCGTCTCCGTGGACCCCGACATCCCCTGGCACCTCAGCCGGTTCCACCCGGACTACGAATACACCCAGGCGCCGCCGACGCCCGCCGCCACCCTCCGAGCCGCGGCCGAAACGGGCCGGCGGGAGGGCCTCCGGCACATCTACATCGGCAACGTCCTCGGCGAATCGGAAGACACGCTCTGCGCGACGTGCGGCTTCGTTCTCATCCGCCGGCGGGGTTTCTCGGTCGTCGGCAACGTCCTGCGCGAGTCCCGCTGTCCCTCCTGCGGCGCTGTCCTCGCCGGCCTGTTCGACTGACGTCCCCGTTCCTCTTTTTTTCCCTGGGGATTCCTATATAATGGATCCTTTGCCAGGAGGCCCCATGAACATCAAGACATGGTCCGGAACGGTTCTCGTTCTGCTTCTCGCGTTGGCCTGGCCGGCCGCGGGCCGACTGTTCGCCCAGGGCCGGCAGGCTCCTCCTCCCGAGTACAAGGAGCTCGTCGCGGCCCACGACATCCAGGATGCCGCGGTCCGGCTCAAGGAATTCGAAAGGATCAAGGCCGCTTACCCGGACAGCCGGTTCACGGAAGCGATCGAGGGGAGCATCCTGGAGGCCAAGGTGGAGCTGGCCGAAACCCTCAAGGACATCCTCGCCCTGCAGAAGGACTTCATGGCCAAGGGACGGGGGCCTGCCCGTCTCCAGAACCCCGTCATCTTGGCGGTCCAGCTGCTCAACCATCCGAGGCTCGGGACCTTCGACGCGTCGGAGGTCCTGGACGCCGTCCTGAAGTTCCGGGAAGAAGCTTTCAAGATCGCGGAGGACCCCGCGGTCTACGAGGAGCTTCCGCAGGACCAGCGGGGATTCTTCAAGTCCCAAGTCATCAACGCGTTCGAGCTCCTGGGGGCCAAGGCCTACCTGAATGCCGGGGACGCGGCCAAGGCCATGGGGGCGCTCGAGAGTTATAAAAAAGCCGGCGGCCCGACCGGCGGCAACTATCAATACGTTCTGGCCGCGGTCCTCGAAAGGACGGGCAAAATCGAAGGGGCTTATGACGCCTACCTCACGGCGGCCGTCGAGAACTACGAGGATGCGGCCGACAGGGCCAAGGCGCTCTACGTCAAGATCCACGGCCAGGCCGATGGTTTCGAGGCGGCGCTCGAGGCCAAGTTCAAGGCCCTGCCCTTCCGCCCCGAGCCGTTCAAGGCTCCGGCCGACTGGAAAGGCAAGGCCGTGCTCGCCGAACTCTTCACGGGCTCGGAGTGTCCCCCCTGCGTCGGGGCCGACCTCGCCTTCGACGGACTCGTCGAAGCCGTCCCGGCGAAGTATCTGGCCGTCCTCGTCTACCACCTGCCCATCCCCCGGCCCGACCCGATGATGAACCCGGCGACCCAGGTGCGGCAAAAAGCTTACAACGTCAACAGCACGCCGACGGTCGTCATCGACGGCACCAACAAGTCCCTCGGCGGGGGAGGTCGTGGCGCCGCCGAGGGCAAATTCGCCCAGTACCGGGCCGCGATCGAGCCGCTCCTTGCGGCCGCCCCGGCCGTCCTGTTGAAAGCGCGGGCTTCCTTGGCCGGGGACACGGTCAATGTCTCTTACGATTTCGACAAGGCGGTGCCGGGAGCCGATTACCTTCTTGTCCTCGTCCAGGACGAGCAGGAGCACAAGGGCTCGAACGGCATCGTCTATCACAAGATGGTCGTCCGCGATCTCCTCGTGGCCGACTCCGCCGCGCCGCGATCGGCCGTGTTCGACCTGGCCGCCTCGGAAAAGGCGGCCGACGCCTATTTGACCGAGTTCGAGAAGACCTACACCCGGGTCCCGGACTTCAAATGGGAGGTCCGGCGCAACACCCTACCTCGCAAAGGTCTCAAGGTCATCTTTTTCGTCCAGGAGAAAGGGACGGGGAAGGTCCTGAACGCCGTCGTCGCCGACGTAAAATAAGGCCGGGCTGACTTTTCGGGGCGGTTGGGGTAAGATTCCCGAAGGGATGGCCCCTAATCGCCATGGATAAGTATAGGATCCTGCCCCACACCGCCGACGGCAAGTTCCAGGCCTACGGCCGGACGCTCGAAGAAGCCTTCGGGAACGCCGCCCTGGCCACGGCCTCCCTGATGTGGGATTGGTCGAAGGTTGAACCGAGGGCCCATCATTTCGTCCACCTCAAGGGCATCGATAGGGAACAGCTCCTGGTCAAGTTCCTCGGCGAAACCATCTATCTCTTCGAGACCCAGCGGTTCCTCCTGGCGAAAGTCGACGGGCTCAGGATCCGTCCGGAATTCGAGGGCTTCAGCCTTGAGGCGCTTTTGGGGGGCGACACGATCTCCGACCGCTACGAGCTCTACGGAGAGGTCAAGGCGGTGACCTATAACGACCTGAAGATCGAGGAGTGCGACGGCTTCACCGTCCAGGTCGTCGTGGACATGTGAGCGCGACCATGGACCTCAGAAAAATCGGAGACAACGTCTGGGAGATCCCGAAGCAGGGCGACATGAGGGTCCCGGCTGTCATCTACTCCTCAGCCCGTCTCCTCGAAGATATCCGCCGCGACATGACCCTTACTCAGGCCCGGAACGTCGCCTGCCTGCCCGGCATCGAGCGAATGTCCTACGTCATGCCCGACGCCCACCAGGGCTACGGTTTCCCGATCGGCGGCGTGGCCGCCTTCGACCTCGACTCGGGCATCATCTCGCCGGGAGGGGTCGGCTACGACATCAACTGCGGCGTCCGCCTGCTCAAGACCGATTACACGGAGACGGACGTCGCCGGCAAGCGCAAGGAGCTCCTGGCCGAGATCTTCAAGGAGGTCCCGGCCGGGGTGGGGAAGGGGGGCGTGACCAAGCTCAGCCGGGGCGTCCTCAAAGAGATCCTGGTCAAAGGCGCCGAGTGGGCCGTCGAGAACGGCTACGGCCGGAAAGAGGACCTCGAGCGGACCGAAGAATACGGTCGGATGAAGGACGCCGCCGCCGACGCCATTTCGGACAGGGCCATGGAGAGAGGCCTTCCCCAGCTCGGGACATTGGGTTCCGGGAACCACTTCCTCGAGATCCAGAAAGTCCACGAGATCTACGATGAGGACGCGGCCCGGGCGTTCGGCATCCGTGCCGCCGGCCAGGTCCTGGTCATGATCCACTGCGGCAGCCGGGGATTCGGCCACCAGGTGGCCACCGATTACATCGAGCTCATGGAGAACGCTTTCGGCGTCAAGGGCCTGCCCGACCGCGAGCTCGTCCACGCCCCCTTCAAGTCCCCCCAGGGTCAGCAGTATTACCGGTCGATGTGCGCGGCGGTCAACTACGCCTTCGCCAACCGCCAGATGATCGCCCACTGGGTTCGCGATGTCTTCGCCCGGGTTCTCGGCACCTCCAAAGGGATGGACCAGGTCTACGACGTCTGCCACAACGTGGCCAAGGTCGAGACGCACGAAGCGGGCGGACGCTCGAGGAGGCTCGTCGTCCACCGGAAGGGGGCGACGCGGAGCTTCGGCCCCGGCCGCTCCGAGATCCCCGAATGCTACCGCTCCGTGGGCCAGCCGGTCATCATCCCCGGCAGCATGGGGACGGCGTCGTTTATTCTGGCCGGGACGAAGGAGGCCGAGGACCTGAGTTTTAGCTCCACGGCCCACGGCGCCGGCCGGGTCATGTCCCGGCACGAGGCCGTCCGCCGTTTTCGCGGCGAGAGGATCCGGGACGACCTGGCCCGCAAGGGGATCGAACTCAGAGCGACGAATTGGAAGGGTGTCGCCGAGGAGGCCGCCGAGGCTTACAAGGACGTGGACGAGGTCGTCCGCGTCTCCCACGAGGTCGGGCTCGGCCGCCTCGTCGCCAAGGTCGTCCCCATCGGGGTCATGAAAGGCTAGATCTTTTTCCCAAGAGCGCATGGGCGCTCAAACAGTTCAAGATATCGTCCGGCCCGAGCCAGGCCCGGCGGGCGATGCCCAAGCCGAAGCGCATCATGGCCAGCCCATCGGCGAAGTGGGTATCGGTCCCGATCGTGATCTTAACGCCTTTTTCCTTGGCTTTCTTGAGGTTGAGCTCGTTAAGGTCGAGCCGGTCGTAGTAGGAGTTGAGCTCCAGGGCCTTGCCGTGGCGGGCCGCCCCGTCGATGACCTTATCGACGTCGACGTTGTAGCCTTCGCGTCCGGATATCAGCCGGCCCGTCGGGTGGGCGATCGTCCGAACATACGGATTCTCCAGGGCCTTGAGTATCCGCTCGGTGACGTTCTTCTTGAAACCCGAATGGACGGCGGCGACGACGAAGTCCAACCGGGCGAGAAGCTCGTCGGGGAAATCCAGGGACCCGTCGGCCAGGATATCGACTTCGCTTCCCTTGAGGACCCGGAAACCCTTGAGCGTTCTGTTGAAGGCCTCGATCTCTTGGATCTCGGCGGCGAGCCGGTCGGCCGCGAGGCCATGGGCGTATTTTGCCGCTTGGGAGTGGTCGCAGATCGCGACGTAAGAGTAACCCATCTTCCGGGCCAGGCCGACGACCTCGCCCAGGGACAGGTCGCCGTCGCTCGCCCGGGTGTGAACGTGGAGGTCGCCTTTGATGTTCCCGGTCTCGACGAGGCGGGGCAGGCGGCCTGCCAGTCCGAGCTCGACCTCGCCGCGGTCCTCGCGCATTTCCGGCGCGATCCAGGGCATCCTCAGGACCCGGTAACAGTCCTCCTCCTCCCGGGACGCCAGGCGCTTCGTGCCGCGGAAGACTCCGTATTCGGATATCTTCAGGCCGCGGTCCTTGGCCAGGCCGCGGAGCTTGATGTTGTGGGCCTTGGAGCCCGTGAAGTAGAGGAGGGCGGCGCCGTATTCCGACTCATCGACGATGCGAAGGTCGACCTGACGCTCGATCTCGCCCGCCCGGACGACGATCGAACCTCTGGTATCGCCCTCCGCCAGGATGCGGACCGCGTTCGGGTTGTGCGCGAAGTAGCGGATGATCTCCTTGCCGTTTTTCCCGCAGGCCAGGATGTCGATGTCGCCGACGGTCTCTTTCATGCGGCGGAGGGATCCGGCGGCCGAGACGCGGCTGATACCGGGCGCCTTTTCGAGATAGGCGATGACCTCGTCGGCTATGAGGGCGGCCCCGCAGATGGAGATCCGCTCCGCCACGCGCTCCCGCGCTCCGATGCTCTTGCGAATGTTCTCGACCTTTTTCTCGCCCATGCCGTAGAGTCCGGCCAGCGATCCGTCGGCGATCGCGCGCTTGAGGCCGGCGAGGTCCTTGACCCCGAGCTCCTTGTTCATGAGATGGACGGTCTTGCCGCCGAGACCCTGGATCTCGAGCAGGCCGAGGAGGCTCTCCGGGACGCCCGTCATGACCTCACGGTATTTCGTCATCGTCCCGGTTTCGAGGTATTCGCCGATCTTCTTGGCCAGCCCGTCGCCGATGCCCGGGATCGTCTCCAGCCGGCCCTCGCGGGCGACCGTTTCGACGTCCTCGGTCATGTCCTGGAGGATGCGGGAGGCCTTCCGATAGGCGACGACTTTGAACCCCGTTTCGCCCTTGATCTCGAGGGCGTCGGCGATCCTGTCGAACAGGTCGGCGACTTCCCGGTTCTTCATCGTCTTGTCCCTCTACCCTTTAGGTTACCCCAAATGCATGACTGGGGGAAGTCCGGTTCCTGCCGGCATCATGGAGATGCCTTGAGGAGGCCGTGGAATAGAGGGCTGAGGGTATCGTCGGAGGAAGCATAAAGCGGTGATTTAGTCATCACGGTCCGAATACGTCCCTACGGATAAGGACCGTGATGGCGTTAAGAATCACCGCAGCGGACGAAGACGATGCCCAAAGCCCCTCCGCGGCCGACGAAGCGGCGAGCCCGATTTGACAATTCTATCGACGCCTTCTAAGGTAGAGGCGCCATGAAAGTCATCCTGGCCGGATACAACGTCGACAGCGCCGTCCTCGACGAACTCAAGAAGAATTCTCCGCCGCGCGAGGACGTCACACCCGAGACCCTGGCCGCGGCGTATGCTCGGATCTCGCGCGACCCGCGCCCGGCCGACGAGCTCAGGGCTGCGGCCCGGATCGAGGTCGAGCGGGCCCGGCGCTCCAACCAGTCCATCATCTTCAAGATGGGACACCACTCCGTGGCCGAGCACGCCGTCTTCAATTTCGACGTCATCGGCGTGAGCCGGCTGGCCATCGAGGAGATCGAGCGCTTCCGGCTCTGCTCGTTCACGGAGAAGTCGCAGAGATACATCACCCTCGGCTCCGATTTCGTTGTCCCCGAGGAGGTGCGCCGGGCGGGAAGGGAGGACCTCTTCGTCGGGACGGTCAAGGCCCAGAACGCCCTCTATCACCGGCTTTACGAACGCCTCAAGCCGTTCGTCTTCGAAAAATACGCGGCCGCCGCGGCCAACCCGAAAAACCACTCCGTCCTCGACGGCTGGGCCAAGGAAGACGCCCGCTACATCGTCAGCCTGGCCACGGAAGGCCAGCTCGGCCTGACCCTGAACGCCCGCAACCTCGAGCTCCTCGTCCGTCGTTTCGCGGCCAAGGGTCTCGAGGAGCTCCGGGCGTTCAACGCCAGGATCCAAGCGTTGGCCAAGGGCGTCGCCCCGTCCCTCATCCTGTTCACCGACCCGAACGAATTCGACGCGGAGACCTACGCCGACATGGCCGCCGCGGACGGGTTCGCGCCGCCGGCGCACCGAGGGAAACGGCGGGGAGGCGAGGCCAAAGAAGTCGTCCTGGCCGGCTTTGCGGCCGACGGGGACGCAAGCGTCATCGCCGCCCTGCTCCACACGGTCACGCGGCTCTCTTATAAGGAGTGCCTGGACCGGGCAAAGAAGGCCGGTCCGGCCGTCCGGAAGGACATCGTCCGCCGGGCTTTCAAGCGGATGGAATTCTACGATTTTCCGCCGCGCGAATTCGAGCACGCCGAGCTCGTCTACGACCTCGTCGTCTCCGCCTCGTGTTTCGCTCAGCTCAAAAGGCACCGCATGGCGACGCTGACCTGGCAGCGCTACGACCCCGGACTGGGCGTGACCGTGCCGCCCTCGATCCGGGAGGTCGGCGCCGAAAAAGAGTTCCTGGCCGTCGTCGACCGGACCAATGAAGTCCACGCCGTGCTCGAAAAGGAGATCGGGCCGGCGGCCGACTATGTCCTGACCAACGCCCACAGGCGCCGGGCCCTGCTCAAGGTTAACGTCCGCGAGCTCTACCACATCTCCCGGCTCCGCGAGGATGCCTCGGCCCAATGGGAGATCCGGCGTGCTGCGGCCGAGATGTCCCGTCTGGCCAAGAAAGTCCTGCCGCTCACCTGCCTCATGCTCGGCGGGAAAGACGCCTACCCGGAGATCTACGCCAGGGTTTTCGGCCGTCCGCCCAAGATGGCTCCGCCAAAAATAATCCAGTAGGCGGAACGAAGGGCGGGCTCATCCGCCAGGAGTTCTCTTTCTCGACCTCAGCGCGGCGACGGCCGAGATGAGCGAGACCAGCGCGCCCATGCCCCTGACCGTATCCACGGGAGAGACCCCATGCCAGGTCATGCTCCCGACGACGTCGATGGCGTGGAAGGAGAGCACGCTGACGAATGATACCGAGAGGTAGGCGGCGAGGCCGATCCCGACTCCCCAGGCGTAGCGGTGGGAACCCGGCTTCTTCATCGCTCGGAGAAAGAGGAAGAAAAGCCCCAGCGCACCGGCGGCCACGGCGGCCATGGCCGCTTTCTGGTAAGGCTTGCGGAGATCGTAGAGGTTTCCCTCCTCGGCCAGCCGGCGGCCCCACGAGGCCAAATGCCCGACGACGCCGGAGAGCTCGAGGAAGGCGCCGAGGACGAAGACGGCCGCGAACGCCAGCCAGATCGTCCGCTCCCTCGTCTCTCCCGAGGATGCACCCGGCCTCTTGCGGCCGGCCTTCGCCCGGCAGAGGGCTGCCGAAGAGATGAGGATGACGAAAATGATGGGATGGGCCCACGGCGAGGGACCGCGCCGCGGGCCCCGCTCGGCCGCCTTCGCTGCCGCGGACTCTGCGGCGGTCGAATAATGGTAGACCCGGGTTTTTTCGAGTCCCCGATTTTGTGCGGCCGTGCCATCCCTCTTGACCGGCATCAGCTTCGTGCTGACGGCCCGCGTCCCGTCCTGCCATTTGCCCGTCGGGCTCAGGAAGATGATGGCGGAAGCGAAGGCCATGTCCTCCCGTTCCGGGACCTCGAAGATGAACGAGAAGGTTCCGCCCCCGGCCGCCTCGCGCGTCGGTCCGGAGGAGGCGAGGTACCCCCGGATCTTCCGGTCGGCTCCCGCCCTATTAAGTGTGCAGGCGATTTGGGTTGCTTCGACGGATTTTTTCAGGGTGACCTTGATTTCGAGCGGCTGCCCGACGACCGCGGCCGCCGGCGCTTCGACGGTGAGCCAGCCGGGACGATGTTCCGTATGGTCGAGGATCACCCACGTCGCGGCAAAGACGATGACGAGCGCGACCGCCAGGCCGGTCCGCTTGAGTTTTTTCTCGAAGACCATCTTCATGCCGGACATCGCGCGATGGAGCCGGGCTCAGGCCCCGGGCTCGAGGACGAAGACGCGCCGCCCCCTGACCTCGATGCGGCCCTCGAAGTAGAGCCGGACGGCTTCCGGATAGATCCGGTGTTCTTCGACGAGGATGCGGGCGGCCAGGGTTTCCTCCGTGTCGTCCTGGAGGACGGGGACGACGGATTGGAGGATGATGGGGCCCATGTCGACCTCGGCGGCCACGAAGTGGACCGTGCAGCCCGAGAAGCGGACGCCCCAGTCGATGGCTTTCTGCTGGACGTGGAGGCCCGGGAATGACGGCAGGAGAGCGGGGTGGACGTTGATCAGCCTGTGTCGGAAGGCGTCGCAGAGCTCCGGCGTGAGGACTTTCATGTATCCGGCCAGGCAGACGAGGTCGATCCGCCTCTGTCCGAGCTCCCGGATGATGGCCCGGTCGTAGTCCTCGCGGGTGGCGAAGAGCTTGGGGTTGAGAGAGAGGGTCTCAAGGCCCCATTCGCGGGCCTTGACGAGGCCCGGGGCATCCTCTTTATTGCTGAAGACGAGGCCGATGTCCGCGTCGATCCCGCCCTTCCGGACGGCCTCGCGGATGGCCATGAAGTTCGAGCCGCGACCGGACAGGAAGACGGCGATGCGGCCCCTTTTCCGTTGACTCCGGAAGACGACGTCGTCCATGATTCTCCCCTAAGTCCGGACCTTGAAAAAGTTCGGCAGGGCGTCTTTCCAGGCCCGGTAGGCTTTTTCGACGGGGACGCGGAAGAGCTCCCGGCCTTGTTGCCTGACCGCGATGTCGCGGCCGCCGGTCCGGCCGATGGATTTCGCCGGAACGCCGCCGGCCGCGGCCATTTTCAGGAAGCGGCCGAGGTTCGCCGGGCGGCAGGTGACGACGATGCGGGATTGGGTTTCGCCGAAAAGCAGGGCGTCGGGGCGGAAAGTGTCGGTGAGGTCGACTTCACAGCCCGTTTTCCGGGCGCCGTGGAAAGCGCATTCCGCGAGGGCCACGGACAGGCCGCCCTCGGCGAGGTCGTGGGCAGAGCGGACGAGCCCGGCGCCCATGGCCTCGAGCAGGAATTCCTGGAGCCGCTTCTCCCGTTCGAGGTCCATGGCCGGCGGAGCCCCGGCCTCGAGGTTATGAACGATCCGGATATACTCCGACCCGCCCAGTTCCTCCATGTTCTCGCCGAGGAGGACGACGGCGTCGCCCGTGGCCTTGAAGCCCGGACGCACGGCCTTGCGGATGTCGTCGAGGATGCCGACGATCCCCAGCACGGGCGTGGGGTGGATGGACAGCCCCTCCGTGTCGTTGTAGAAGCTGACATTGCCGCCCGTGACCGGGATGCCGAAGGCCCGGCAGGCCTCGGCCATGCCGTCGACCGCCTGCTCGAACTGCCACATGACCTCGGGCTTTTCGGGGTTGCCGAAATTCAGGCAGTTGGTGACGCCGACCGGCCGGGCCCCGACGCAGACGAGGTTGCGGCAGGCTTCGGCGACCGCGATCCTGGCTCCCGTCTTTGGGTCGAGCCGGGTGTAGAGGGAATTGCCGTCCAAGGACACGGCCAGGGCCTTCTTCGAGCCCTTGATCCGCAGCAGGGCCGCGTCAGCGCCGGGCAGGAAGGCCGTGTTCACCTGGACCATGTGATCATATTGCCGGAAGACCCATTCCTTGTCGGCGATCGTCGGCGAGGCCAGGAGCTTCAGGAACACGTCCGCGTAATCGCCGGGGAGGGGCAGGGGAGGGAGGTCCGCCGGGTTCGGAAGCACGGCCGGCGCCCGGCTCGGCCTATTGTAGGCGGGACAGAGGTTGACGACCGCGTCGACCGGGATGTCGACGACGACCTCGCCCTTGAAGCTGATCCGGGCCCTGCCGCCCTCGACGACCTCGCCGATGACGGGCGCGTCCAAATCCCATTTCGCGAAGACCTCCTGAACCGCCGCGACCTTCTCCGGCGACGCCACGATGAGCATCCGTTCCTGGGATTCCGAGAGCAGGATCTCGTAGGGGGTCATCCCGGCTTCCCGCTGGGGGACCTTGTCGAGGTCGACGACGATGCCCATGCCGCCCTTGGCCGCCATCTCGGTCGTCGAGCAGGTCAGGCCGGCGGCGCCCATCTGCTGGATGCCGACGATGCGGCCGCGGTCCATGACCTCGAGGCAGGCCTCGAGGAGGAGTTTCTCCTTGAAGGGGTCGCCGACCTGGACGTTCGGCCTCTTGTGCTCCGTCTCCTTGCCGAACTCTGCCGAGGCCATGGTCGCGCCGTGGATGCCGTCCCGGCCCGTCTTGGCCCCGACGTAGAGGACCTTGTTTCCGGCGCCCTCGGCCTTGGCGTAGAAGATCTTGTCCTTGTCGGCCAGGCCCAGGCAGAAGACGTTGACCAAGGGATTGAGGTCGTAGCACGGGTTGAAATAGACCTCGCCGCCGACCGTCGGGACGCCGATCGAATTCCCGTAGCCGGCGATCCCGGACACGACGCCCTCCATGACCGACCTGTTCTTAGGGTCGTCGGGCGGGCCGAAGCGCAGGGAGTCGAGGACGGCGATGGGCCGGGCGCCCATGGTGAAAATGTCGCGCAGGATGCCGCCGACGCCCGTGGCCGCGCCTTGGTAGGGCTCGATGAAGGAGGGGTGGTTGTGGGATTCGATCTTGAAGACGATGACCTGGCCGTCGCCGATGTCGAGGATGCCGGCGTTCTCACCCGGCCCTTGGACGACGTGCTTCCCTTCGGTCGGCAGCTTCTTGAGATGGACGCGGGAGCTCTTGTAGCCGCAGTGCTCCGACCACATGACCGAAAAGATACCGAGCTCGGTCAGGTTCGGCTCCCGGCCGATCATGCCGACGATGAGCCCGTATTCGTCTTCGGTGAGGCCGTGCTGGTCGAGGGTCTTCTTGTCAATCATGGCGGGCCCTTTCCCGGCGGACGGGGCGGCGGGCCGGTTTCCGCCGTTCGAGGCTGAGGATGAGGGAGGCGAAGATCGTCCGGCCGTCCTCGCTCCCGAGGAGGGCCTCCGAGGCCCGCTCCGGGTGGGGCATCAGGCCGAGGACGTTGCCTTCCCGGTTCCGGATGCCGGCGATATTTCCGAGGGAGCCGTTGACGTTGGCCTCCTCGGTGATGTTCCCCTCGGCGTCGCAGTAGCGGAAGACAACTTGGCGGTGTCTCTCGATGTCCTTCAGGACGCGGGCCGGAGCGTAGTAGTTGCCGTCGAAGTGGGCGATGGGGATGCGGAGGACCTGACCCTTGCGGCCGGCCCGGGTGAAGTCCGTCTTCTCGTTCTCGATCCGGATGCGGACGTGCTGGCAGAGGAACTTGAGGTTCTTGTTCCGGATCATGGCCCCGGGCAGGAGGCCGAGCTCGAGGAGGATCTGGAAACCGTTGCAGATGCCCAGAACGTGGCCGCCCGCGCGGGCGAAGGCCTTGACTTCCTGCATGAGAGGGGAGAAGCGGGCGATGGCCCCCGAGCGGAGATAGTCGCCGTAGGAGAAACCTCCCGGCAGGACGACGCAGTCGACGCCCTGGAGGTCGTGGTCCTTGTGCCAGAGCAGGGCCGTTTCCCGCTTCATGACGTTCCGCAGGACGTGGAACGTGTCGAAGTCACAGTTGGAACCGGGGAATTGGACGACTCCGAATTTCATGGCGGCGGCCCTTACCGGTCCTTGATGATCTGCCAGTCGAACTTCTCGATGATGGGGTTGGCCAGGACCCGTCGGGCGATCTCGGGGACGAGGGTCTCGGCCTCTTTCTTCGTCGCCCCTTCGAGCTCGAGCTCGAAGACCTTGCCCTGACGGACGTCCTTGACGGCGGCGTAGCCCAGGGTGTGGAGGGCGTTCTTCACGGTCTGCCCCTGCGGATCGAGGACGCTGTCCTTGAATGACACGAGGATTCTAACTTTCATCGCGGAAAACCCTTTCGAAAATGTAGTCGATCTTGTCGAGGTACGGGCCCAGCGAAAAGCAGCGCTCGATGTCCTTCGGCCCGAGGACACGCGCGACGTCGGGGTCGGTGGCGACGAGTTCGCGGAATTCGAGGCCGTCCTTCCAGGCCTTGAGGCTGTTCCTTTGGACGACCTGGTAGGCCTCCTCGCGGGTCAGGCCCTTTTTGGTCAGGGCCAGGAGGACGCTCTGGGAGAAGATGAGGCCCCGGGTCGCGCCGATGTTGGCCTTCATGCGGTCGGGATGGACGACCCAGTACCCGATGATGTCGGCGGCGTCGGCCAGAAGGAAATCGGTCAGGATGAACGAGTCCGGGAAAACGATCCGCTCGGCCGAGGAGTGGGAGATGTCCCGCTCGTGCCAGAGGGCGATATTCTCCAGGCCGACCTGAGCGTTGGCGCGGACGATGCGGGCCAGGCCCGAGATCCTCTCGGAGCGGACGGGGTTCTTCTTGTGGGGCATGGACGAAGACCCCTTCTGCCCCTTGGTGAAGGGCTCTTCGACTTCGAGGACCTCGGTCCGCTGGAGGTGGCGGATCTCGACGGCGAACTTTTCGATGGAGGAAGCGAGGAGGGCCAGGACCGAGAGGACTTCGGCGTGGCGGTCGCGCTGAAGGACCTGGGTCGAAACCTTGGCCGGCTCGAGCTTGAGCTTCTTCAGGGCCATGACCTCGACCCTCGGGTCGAGGTGGATGTACGTCCCCACCGAACCCGAGATCCGTCCGACGGAGATCGTCCGCAGGGCGTTTTCGAGGCGGCCGATGTGGCGCCCGACCTCCTCGTACCAGACGAGGAGCTTGAAGCCGAAGGTCACGGGCTCGGCATGGATGCCGTGCGTCCTGCCGATGCAGACGGTCTTGCGGTGTTTGAGCGCCTGCTTTTTCAAGAGCCGCCGGAAGGCGCGGAGGTCGCCGAGGACCATCTCCAGCGACTCCTTGATGAGCAGGGACAGGGCCGTGTCGACGACGTCGTAGGAGGTCAGGCCGAGGTGGATGTAGCGGGAGTCGGCCCCGACCTTCTCGGCGATCGAGGTCAGGAAGGCGACGAGGTCGTGCTTGACGACCTGCTCGATGGCGTCGATCCGCTCGACGGAGAATCCGGCTTTTTCCTTGATGGCCCGGAGCGCGGGCCGGGGGATCTTGCCGAGCCTGGCCCAGGCGTCGCAGACGGCCAGTTCGACCTCGAGCCACTTGTGGTACCTGTTCTCTTCGGTCCAGATCGCCCCCATCCCGGGGCGGGTATAGCGTTCGATCATGGCGCTTCAGCCTTTCGTGTGGAGAACGAAATCATAGCAGTTGGACGAAGGGCTTGTCAACGAACCTGGTCCGGGCTCAAAGGATTTACTATAATGTCCGTCTAATCGAGTGAGAACACGATGGATGAACGTCCGGAAGACGATCTCGTGGAGGACGCGCGGCGGGGCAGCCGGGAGGCCTTCGCCGGGCTCGTCCGGCACCACGAGCGGAGGGTCTACGGTCTCGTCTTCCGGATGGCCGGGAATCATTCCGATGCCGACGACCTGGCTCAGGAGGTTTTCTTGACAGCTTGGAGGTCGATCGCCTCGTTCAGACGGGGCTCGAGTTTCTACACCTGGCTCTACAGGATCGCCGTCAATACCTCGTTGACGTTCCTGCGGAAGAGAAGCCGCGAGAAGGGCAGGGTGGAATTCGATGAGAATCTGGCCGGCGCCGCCGCCCGCGGCGGCGCTTCCGCGTCCCCTGAAGGAAGCTCTGCCCTGAACGAGCTTAAGGGTCGGGTGGACGAGGCCATCGAGTCCCTGCCGGAACATTTCCGGGCCTCTTTCCATTTGGTCGTGAGCCAGGGCCTGAGCCATGCCGAAGCGGCCCGAGCCATCGGCTGTTCGGAAAACACGGTCTCTTGGAGGATGCACAAGGCCCGCAAGCTCCTCCAGGCCCGGCTCAAACCCTACCTCGGGGAGGTCCGGTCATGAGATGTGAGAAGATGAAAAAACGGCTTTCGGACGACTTCGACGGGGCCCTCACGCCGGCAAAGAAGGCCCGTCTCGAAGTCCATCTCCGGGGATGCCCCGGTTGCCGGGCTTATCGGGCCGGCCTCGTCCGGCTTCAGTCCGGCGCCGCGCGGGCGGCGGACCGTTCTCCGGAATACTGGAGCGGGTTCGAGGAGAGGCTGGGGTCGAAGCTCGCGGGAATCGAGCCGGGACGCCGAACCGTCTGCGTTCCCTTTTCCGCCCGCCGGAGATGGGCCTGGGCGGCCGCCGGTTTTCTGGCCGTCGCCGCGGCCGGGACATATTTCGTGGTCGGCCGCGCCGCGGGGAACGTGGAGACGGCCTGGGTTCCGTACGAGGATTCGCTGGCCCCGCTACTCCAGGCGGCGGAAGCGAATCCGGAGCTCGGGAGTCTCGTCAACCGGGAAATCCTGGCTTCGATCGAGGAGCTGACCCTGGTCCCGGAAAAAGACCTCGCCGTTCCCCCCGCCGAGGACCCTCTTTTCTGGGAGGGCTTGAGCGAGGACGAACTCCGATACATCGCCTCGGAATTGGAGAGAGAAACAGGTCGTGGAGGTCCGAAATGAAAAAATATGCGCCCGCCGCCGTCCTCGTTCTTGTCCTGGCCCTGGGGACCTGGGCTCCGGTCCAGGGTGCCCTTCAGGGTGATCCGCAGGCCCGGATGAGGCTGAGGGAGAATATCAGCAACCTTTATCTCCTCAGGCTGACCCGCGCCCTCGAACTTACCGAGGAGCAGACGGCCAAGCTCTATCCCTTCCTGACCCGGGTCGAGAAGGAAAAGGCCGTCATTCAGCGCCAGATGGGCCTGGATCTGCGGGACCTTCGGGCGGAGCTGGCCGCGACTCCGGCGGGGGAGGAGAGGATCCTCGGCTTGGTCGCCCGGATCCGGGAGACCCGCCGGGCGATCAGGGCGAAGGACAACGAGGTTGAGGACGTCCTCGACGGTGTCCTGACCCCCGTCCAGAAGGCCCGATATCTTATTTTCACAGTGGATTTCCTCCGGAGTATCGGGGAGAACCTGGAGAGGGCCAGGGGCCTGAAAGGGCCGATAAAAAGAACCCCTTGACAAGAATTTCGATTTCCTCTAGGATATCTGAGGTCGTTCTGTATATTTCAGATTAAATCTCTGAAAAAAAGAACATATTCGAGCTCGAGGAGAGAGGCTTTTTCCTTTTTTCATCTATTTTTCCGTATTTCCCCCATATAGGTAAGGTATTCGGACAGTCAGGTTGAGGGCACGCCAGCGTAGCTCAGTAGGTAGAGCGGCTGATTTGTAATCAGCGGGTCAGGGGTTCGAGTCCCTTCGCTGGCTTAGAAACGAGGCTTGAGCGCGTTTGCAGGCTGCGGATATCCCTAAAGAAGGAGGGATCGCCGGCCGGCCGATTGAGGGCGACGAAAATGCATCTTAAGTTGGGCAGGTTCCAGAGTGGCCAAATGGGACGGGCTGTAAACCCGTTGCGGAAACGCTTCGGAGGTTCGAATCCTTCCCTGCCCACTTCCGCGGGAATAGCTCAGTTGGTAGAGCGTCAGCCTTCCAAGCTGAACGTCACGGGTTCGAATCCCGTTTCCCGCTCTTCATCGAGCTCGTCGGGCCCAAGTAGCTCAGTTGGTAGAGCACGTCCTTGGTAAGGACGGGGTCACCAGTTCAATTCTGGTCTTGGGCTTTTTCGCGTAGTCAACGTCAGGTCCGCGAGGACCGGGTTCGAGGCGACAAAGCCGAGACGTCCGAGAGGACGTCCGACGGAAGGAAAGGTTGAACATGCGAGAGATCATCACGCTCCAGTGCGGCGAATGCAAGCGGCGGAACTATTCCTCGACGCGGAACAAGAAGAAGCAGACGGAGAAGCTCGAGACGCGCAAGTTCTGCCCCTCCTGCCGGAAGCACACGGCCCACAAGGAAGGCAAATAAGCGAACGGCCATGACGGGACGACAGGTGAGTAGCTCAATTGGTAGAGCAGCGGTCTCCAAAACCGCAGGTTGCGGGTTCGAGCCCTGCCTCACCTGCCATCTTCTGCCCGCAAGGCGAGCGGCGACGGGACCGGGACGGTCAGGCCGAGCAAGTCGGACAAAGGACATGCCATGAACGACAAGATTCGCTGGTACAAACGGTTCTGGAATTTTATCAAGGACGTCAAGTCGGAACTCAAGAAGGTCACCTGGCCCTCCAAGAACGAGGTCACCAGCACGACGATCGTCGTCATCGCCGCCACGATCTTCTTCGGCTTTTACCTGTTCTTCATGGACGTGATCTTCTCCTGGGTGATCGGCCGGATCAAGTCCCTATTCGGATAAACGCAAGGAATCGGACGATGGCAAAAAACTGGTTTGTCGTTCACACCTACTCCGGCTTCGAGAAGTTCGTCGCCGAATCGATCAAACAGAAGGCGATCGAGCTCCATCTTGAGGACCAGGTCGGGCAGATCATCATCCCAACCGAGGACGTCATCGAGATCCGGGGCGGGAAGAAGGTCGTCTCCACGAAGAGGTCGTACCCGGGGTACATCCTCGTCGAAATGGAGATGAACGACGAGAACTGGCTGATGATCCGCCAGGTCCCCAAGGTGACGGGCTTCGTCGGCTCCGGCCGGACCCCCACCTCCCTGAGCAAGAAAGAGGTCGACCAGATCGTCGAGCACATGCAGACGACCTCGGAAAAGCCCAAGCCCAAGCACTCCTTCGAGAAAGGTGAGGCCGTCCGGATCATCGACGGCCCCTTCTTCAACTTCAGCGGGATCGTCGAAGAGGTCAACGCCGAGCGGAGCACCCTCAAGGTCCTGGTCACCATCTTCGGCCGGTCCACTCCCGTGGAGCTCGAGTTCCTGCAGGTGGAAAAGCTTTAGGAGGACGAGATGTCGAAAGAAGTCATTGCCAAGATCAAACTGGAGATCGTCGCGGGACAGGCGAGCCCCGCCCCTCCGGTCGGCCCCGCCCTGGGCCAGCACGGCGTCAATATCATGGGCTTCGTCCGGGAGTTCAACGAACGGACGAAGAAGATGGACGAGGGCACTGTCGTCCCCGTCCTGATCACCGTGTTCAAGGACAAGTCGTTCAATTTCGTGGTCAAGACCCCGCCGGCGTCCTATCTCCTGAAAAAGGCGGCCGGGATCGCCAAGGGGTCCGGGACGCCGAACAAGGAGAAGGTCGGCACGGTCACCCAGAAGCAGATTGAGGACATCGCCCGGACGAAGCTCCCCGACCTCAACGCCTACGATATCGAGGCCGCGAAGAAGATTATCGAGGGGACCGCGAGAAACATGGGATTGGAGATCATCAGTGAGTAAACACGGCAAGAACACCACCAAGGCCCGGGAGGTCAAGGGGCCGGAGCCCAGGGATTACTCCCTGGAGGAGGCCGTCAGTCTCCTCAAGAAGGCCCACTTCGCCAAGTTCGACGAGTCCGTCGACATGGACATCCGGCTGGGCGTCAACCCCAAGCATTCGGACCAGATGGTCCGCGGCACCGTCGTCCTTCCCCACGGCACCGGCAAGACGAAGAAGATCTGCGTCATCGCCGCTGGGGAGAAGCTCAAGGAGGCCGAGGCGGCCGGCGCCGACTACTTCGGCGGGGACGAGATCATCGAGAAGATCGCCGGCGGCTGGATCGACTTCGACATCGTCATCGCCACGCCCGACGTCATGCGCGGCGTCGGCAAGCTCGGCCGCATCCTGGGCACAAAGGGCCTCATGCCCAACCCCAAGTCGGGGACGGTCACCTTCGATGTCAAGAAGGCCGTCGAGGAGACCAAGGCGGGCAAGGTCGAGTTCCGCGTCGACAAGACGAGCATCGTCCATTCCACCGTTGGGAAGGTCTCCTTCCCGGAGGCCAAGCTCGTCGAGAACCTGCGGACCTTCGTCCAGGCCATCGCCCACGCCAAGCCGCCGGCCGCCAAGGGCAAGTACATCCGGACGATGTTCGTGTCTTCGACCATGGGGCCATCCTTCAAGATTTCCGAGGACATCTTAGAGAGCTAGGAGCGAGCGAAGTGAAAAAGGAAGCCAAACAACCCATCATCCAGACGCTCGAGCGTCTCTTCGAGACGAACAGCACCTACTACCTGGTGGACTTCAAAAAGATGAAGGTCTCCCAGTCGGTCGAGCTGCGGAAGATCCTGCGGAAGAACGCCTTTACCTATAAGGTCATCAAGAACCGGCTGGCCCTGCGGGCCTTGGGTGAGCGCTGCCCGGAGCCTCTCCGTCCCTTCTTCCAGAAGCCCACGGCCATCGCCTTCGCCGGCAAGGATCCGATCCAGCTGGCCAAGATCCTCAAGGATTTCTCCAACCAGGGGAAGGTCCTGGCGGTCAAGGGCGGTCGGGTCGAGGGCCAGGTCCTCGCCCCCGGCCGTTTCGACGAGGTCAGCAAGCTCATCTCCCGCGAGGACCTGGTCGGCAAGATCGCCTATATCATGGCCAACCCGCTCCACCGGCTCATGCGGACCCTCCAGGCGCCGCTGGCCAACGTCGGGATCCTTCTCGGCGAACTCAAGAAGACGAAAAACACCGAAAACTAATAATAAGGAGACTCGTGACATGGAAAAACTCACCAAGGAACAGTTTTTCACCCACCTCGACACCCTGACCATCCTGGAACTCTCGGACTACATCAAGGAGTTCGAGACCCGGTACGGCATCAGCGCCGCCGCTGCCGCTCCCGTCATGGTGGCCGGTGCCGCCGCCCAGGCCGACGCCAAGCCCGCCGAGGAGAAGACCGAATTCAGCGTCATCCTGAAAACCGTGGGCGACAAGAAGATCAACGTCATCAAGGTCGTCCGGGAAGTCACCAACCTCGGCCTCAAAGAGGCCAAGGACCTCGTCGACAGCGCCCCCAAGGCGGTCAAAGAGGGAGTGACCAAGGAAGAGGCCGAAGCCATCAAGGCCAAGTTCGCCGAAGTCGGAGCCGTCATCGAGCTTCAGTAAGTGACCCGGTTGGCTGAGCGTCCGTTTGTCCGGTCTCGGAAACGAGGACACTCCATTTCTGCTTGAGAGTGAGACAGCATGCTCAAAGAACCTAAGAAACCGTACCGCGAGAGGGTCGATTTTTCGAAGATCAAGGCGGTCTTCCCCATGCCCGACCTTCTGGACATCCAAACGAAGTCCTATGCCGAATTCCTCCAGATGGAGCTCCTGCCCGAAGAGCGCAAGGACACCGGCCTCCAGGCCGCCTTGAAGGATGTCTTCCCCATCTCCGACTTCAAGGAAACGACGGAGCTGGAGTTCCTAAGCTATTCGATCGGGACCTGGGAATGCAAGTGCGGGCGGCTCAAGGGGGTCGAGAACTCCCGGGCCCGGTGCAGCGCCTGCCAGACCCTCCTTCCGGCGGACATGGAGTTCGCCGAGAAAGAGGTTTGCCCCTTCTGCGGCGCGGTCCGAAAGATCGAGCTTCCCCTGTGCGAGCACTGCGGCGACCGCGTCAGCATCAAGCTCAAATACACGCCGATGGAGTGCATCCAGAAGGGCTACAGCTACTCCATCCCCCTCAAGCTCAAGATCCAGCTCGTGTCCTGGGAAAAGGACGCCGTGACCAAGGCCAAGCGCCTCAAGCACATCAAACAGCAGGAAGTCTATTTCGGCGACATCCCGCTCATGACCGAGAAGGGGGCTTTCATCTTCAACGGTATCGAGCGGGTCGTCGTCAGCCAGCTCCAGCGCTCGCCGGGCGTGTTTTTCCGCCAAGCGGAGAACAAGGGCTTCTTCATCGCCAAGATCATCCCGTACCGCGGCGCCTGGGTCGAGTTCGAACACGACTCGAAAAGCCTCATCTGGGTCCGGCTGGACAGGAAGAAAAAATTCCTGGCCACGGTCTTCCTGCGGGCCCTCGGCTTCGGCACGGACGAGGAGATCCTCAAGCTCTTCCACAAGACCTATAAGGTCATCCCCGAAGACGGTAAGCTGTACTGGGAAGTCACGGACAGCCTTGTCGGGAAGTCCCCGGCGGACGACGTTTCCGACGCCAAAGGCCGCAAGGTCCTCGCCCCCGGCAAGAAGAAGATCGTCCCGGATGTCCTGGCCGCCCTGAAGGCCGCCGGCGTCACCCGGGTCCCGCTCCTCAAGAAGGAGCTCCAGGGGGCTTACTCCCTCGTTGGGATCAAGGGCAAAGTCAGGGTCAACGAGGACATCGGCGACGCCCAGCTCGACCTCCTCGTCGGGCGGGGAGAGCCGTTCGAAGTTTTCTTCCCCGAGGAGGACCGGGCCGGGCTCATCCTGAGCACGACCCTGAAGAAGGACCTCCGCAAGGACCAGCCGTCCGCGCTCGGTGAGATCTACCGCAAGCTGCGGCCGGGCGAGCCCCACACTCAGGAGAGCGCCCACAACCTCTTCCGCAGCCTGTTCTTCAACCCCCAGAAATACAACTTCTCCCGGATCGGCCGGCTCAAGTTCAACATCAAGCTCGGGCTCGAGACCCCTCTCGACGACAAGACGCTGACGCCGCTCGACTACGTGGAAGTCCTCAAGTACCTGCTCAACCTCCGCTTCGGGGAGGGCCTGGTCGACGACATCGACCATCTGGGCAACCGGCGGGTCCGTTCCGTCGGCGAACTGGTCGAGAACGCCTTCCGTATCGGTCTGACCCGGATGGAGCGGACGATCAAGGAAAAGATGACCATTACCGCCGACCTGGCGGCGGCCATGCCCCAGGACCTCATCAACTCCAAGCCGGTCATCGCCGCCCTCAAGGAGTTCTTCGGCAGTTCCCAGCTCTCCCAGTTCATGGACCAGATCAACAGCCTGGCCGAGATCACCCACAAGCGGCGCCTCTCCGCCCTCGGCCCGGGCGGCCTCAGCCGGGAACGGGCCGGCTTCGAGGTCCGCGACATCCAGGCCTCCCACTACGGCCGGATCTGCCCGGTCGAGACCCCGGAAGGCCCGAACATCGGCCTCATCTCCTCCCTCAGCTGTTTCGCCCGGGTCAATGAGTACGGTTTCATCGAGACCCCCTACCAAAAGGTCGAAAACTGCCGGATCATCGACTACGTCAAGATCCTCCATCCCGGGACGAGCGACTACAAGATCGGCGAGATCGTCGAGAAGGACAAGATGCTCAAGGCCGTCGAACGGCTCAAAGATCAGAAGACCCGCCAGCTCCCGGTCGTCCAACCCTACTGCTTCTACCTCACCGCCTGGGAGGAAGAGAAGTACAACATCGCCCAGGCCAACGCTCCCGTCGACGAGAAAGGCTGTTTCAAGAACGACCTCGTCAGCGCCCGGGAACGGGGCAACTTCAAGTTCATCCCCCGCGAGCAGATCCACTACATCGACGTCTCCCCGAAGCAGCTCGTCTCGCTGTCGGCCGCGCTCATCCCGTTCCTCGAGCACGATGACGCCAACCGCGCCCTGATGGGCTCCAACATGCAGCGCCAGGCCGTCCCGCTCATCCGCCCGGAGGCCCCGCTCATCGGGACCGGGATCGAGGGTCTGGTCGCCGTCGGCTCGGGCGACGTCATCGTCTGCCGCCGGGATGGGGTCGTCGAGTTCGTGGACGCCGAACGGATCATCGTCCGGGTGGACGAAAAGAAGGCCAGCCGAAGCTACGACGTCGGCACGGACCTCTACACCCTGA
The DNA here is from genome assembly GCA_026393975.1 of Candidatus Aminicenantota bacterium. Lineage (GTDB taxonomy): Bacteria > Acidobacteriota > Aminicenantia > Aminicenantales > Saccharicenantaceae > RBG-16-66-30. The sequence goes on from JAPKZD010000004.1 coordinate 72,571, forward strand.
TCAAGTTCCTCCGGACCAACCAGAACACCTCCACTAACCACCGGCCCATCGTCCGGAAGGGGGACACGGTCGTCCAGGGACAGGTTCTGGCCGACAGCTCCTGCACGGACGGCGGCGAGCTCGCCCTCGGCCGCAACGTCCTCTGCGCGTTTATGCCCTGGCGAGGCTACAACTTCGAGGACGCTATCATCGTCAGCGAGAAGCTGATCAAGGAAGATATTTTCACGTCCCTTCACATCGTCGAGGAGACGATCGAGGCCCGCGATACCAAGCTCGGTCCCGAGGAGATCACCCGCGATATCCCCAACGTTCCCGATAACCTGCTCCGCAACCTCGACGAGAACGGCATCGTCCGCATCGGCGCCCACGTCAAGTCGGGCGACATTCTCGTCGGGAAGGTGGCCCCGAAAGGGGAGACCCAGCTGTCGCCCGAGGAGAAGCTCCTCAAGGCGATCTTCGGCGAGAAGGCCCTCGACGTCAAGGACGCCTCTCTCTCCTGCTCGCCCGGCGTCGAAGGGACCATCATCGACGTCCGCATCTTCTCGCGCCGGGGCATTGAGAAGGGGCCCCGGGCCAAGGCCATCGAAAAAGACGAGATCGCCACGCTCAAGCGGAACCTCGACGACGAGATCGTCATCATGGAAAACGAGAAATGGGAGAAAGTCCGGGCGCTCCTCAAGGGCTCGGTCGTCGAGAAGACCCAGAAGGCCGGCGACCTGACCCTCGAAAAAGGGACCAAGCTGACCGAGAAGGTCCTGGAAACTCTGGACTCCGACGGCGCGGCGAAGCTCAAGCTCGACGACGACGCGGACCGCGACCGCGAGATCAAGGACCTCGACAAGAAGATCAAGCGCCAGATCGAGGCCCTCCGGGCCGTCTTCAAGGAGAAGGTCGACAACCTCAAGAAGGGCGATGAGCTCGCCCCGGGTGTCATTCAGTCGATCAAGGTCTTCATCGCCATGAAGCGGAAGCTGTCCGTGGGCGACAAGGTCTCCGGCCGGCACGGCAACAAGGGCATCGTCGCCAAGATCGTGCCCTTGGAGGACATGCCCCGGCTGCCCGACGGGACGCCCGTCGAGATCGTCCTCAATCCGCTCGGCGTCCCCTCCCGCATGAACGTCGGCCAGATCCTGGAGACCCACGCCGGGTGGGCCGCCCGGACCCTCGACATCTGGATAGCCACGCCCGTCTTCGACGGCGCGAGCGAGAACGAGATCAAGCAGATGCTCAAGAAAGCCGGACTGCCGGAGAGTGGCAAGACCCCGCTCTTCGACGGCATGGGCGGCGAAATCATCGATCAGGAAGTGACCGTGGGCTACATCTATATGATGAAGCTTTACCACCTCGTCGACGACAAGATCCACGCCCGCTCGACCGGGCCGTACTCCCTCATCACTCAGCAGCCGCTCGGCGGCAAGGCCCAGTTCGGCGGCCAGCGGTTCGGCGAGATGGAGGTCTGGGCCCTCGAAGCCTACGGCGCGGCCTACTGCCTCCAGGAGCTCCTGACGGTCAAGTCCGACGACGTCGAAGGACGGGCCAAGATCTACGAGGCCATCGTCAAAGGCGACCTGGAATTCACGCCCGGTCTCCCCGAATCCGTCAACGTCCTCATCCGGGAGCTCCAGAGCCTCTGCCTGAACGTGGAGCTGGAGAAGGGGGACAAGGAAGAAGTGCTGCCTTGGGGCATCGCCATACCCCCCCAAGCGGGCAAAGGAGAAGCTTAATGGACATCAGGACACCGATCACGACCGCTCCGCGGCCGCGGCTCGAATTCGACCGGGTCCGGATCAGCATCGCCTCCCCGGACAAGATCAAGAGTTGGTCCTGGGGCGAGGTGACCAAGCCCGAGACCATCAACTACAGGACGTTCAAGCCCGAGAAGGACGGCTTGTTCTGCGCCAAGATCTTCGGCCCCATCAACGACTACGAGTGCCTCTGCGGCAAGTACAAGCGGATGAAGTACCGGGGCATCATCTGCGAGCGCTGCGGCGTCGAGGTCACCAAGTCCAAGGTCCGCCGAGAACGGATGGGCCACATCCAGCTGGCGTCTCCCGTCGCCCACATCTGGTTCTTCAAGAGCCCGCCGAGCCGCGTCGGGCTCGTCCTCGACCTGTCCATCAAGGACCTGGAGAAAGTTCTCTATTTCGAGTCCTACATCGTCATCGACCCCGCCGACACGCCGCTCAAGGAAAAGCAGCTCCTCAACGAGGAGGAGTTCAAGGACGCCCAGGAGAAGTATGGCGACAAGTTCGAGGCCTCGATCGGGGCCGAGGCGATCAAGATCCTCCTCTTGAAGATCAACATCCAGAAGGAGGCCGAGCGTCTCCGCAAGCTGATGAAGAAGGATGCCTCCCAGCAGCGCAAGCTCCGCTACGCCAAGCGGCTGCGCGTCTTCAAGGCCCTCAAGCGGTCCGGGAACCGGCCGGAGTGGATGGTCCTCGACGTCATCCCGGTCATTCCTCCCGACCTCCGTCCCCTCGTCCGTCTCGATGGCGGACGCTTCGCCACCTCCGACCTCAACGACCTCTACCGCCGGGTCATCAACCGCAACAACCGGCTCAAGAAGCTCATCGAGCTCAAGGCCCCCGAGCTCATCATCCGCAACGAGAAACGGATGCTCCAGGAGGCCGTCGACGCCCTCTTCGACAACGGCAAGCGCGGCCGCGTCCACCTCGGCGCCAACCGCCGGCCCCTCAAGTCTCTCAGCGAGGCCCTTCGCGGCAAGCAGGGGAGGTTCCGCCAGAATCTCCTCGGCAAGCGCGTCGACTATTCGGGCCGTTCCGTCATCGTCGTCGGCCCCGAGCTCAAGCTGAACCAGTGCGGCCTGCCCAAGAAGATGGCCCTCGAACTGTTCAAGCCCTTCATTTTCAACAAGCTGGAAAAGGAAGGCCTCGTCCCGAGCGTCAAGGTCGCCCGGGAATGGCACGAGCAGGAGAGGCCCGAAGTCTGGGACTACCTCGAAGAGGTCGTCCGCGAGCACCCCATTTTCCTCAACCGGGCGCCCACCCTGCACCGCCTCGGCATTCAGGCCTTCGAGCCCATCCTCATCGAGGGCAAGGCCATCCAGATCCACCCGCTCGTCTGCGCCGCCTTCAACGCCGACTTCGACGGCGACCAGATGGCCGTCCACATCCCGCTGTCGGTCGAAGCCCAGATCGAGGCCCGGACTTTGATGCTCTCGACGAACAACATCCTCTCTCCCGCGCACGGCCGGCCGCTGACCATCCCCAGCCAGGACATGGTCCTCGGATGCTATTACCTGACCCTGGCCAAGATGGGCCAGAAAGGGGAGGGCCGGATCTTCGGCTCGCGTGATGAAGCCCTCCTGGCCGAGGAGAACAAGGAGATCTCGCTCCAGAGCATCATCAAGCTGAGGTTCAGCGGTCCTTTCATGAACCTGGACACTTATGACGACGACCAAGGGGTCATGAACTGTCCCGTCCAGGATTTCAAGAACGAGCTCGTCGAGACGACACCGGGCCGGATCATCTTCAACAGCGTCCTGCCCAAGAGCTTACCCTATGTCAACGGGATGCTTAGGAAAAAGGGCATGGAAAACCTCATTTTCTACGCCTATCTCAAGGCAGGGCTCCAGCCGACGGTCCTGATTCTCGACGCCTTGAAGGAGCTCGGCTTTGCCTACGCGACGCGGGCCGGATTCTCCCTGAGCATCGACGACTTCGTCATCCCCGGGGAAAAGAAGGGGCTCGTCGAAAAGGCCGAGAAGGACGTCCAGGACATCGAGAAACTCTACCGGGCCGGCACGATCTCCTCGGGCGAGCGGTTCAACCGGGTCATCGAGACCTGGGGCACGGCCACGGAAGACGTCTCGAAAGCCATGCTCAAGGAAATGAAAAGGATCAGCCTCGAAGGCAAAGAACTCAATCCGCTCTACGTCATGGCCGACTCCGGGTCCCGGGGCAACAAGCAGCAGATTCGCCAGCTCGCCGGGATGCGCGGCCTCATGTCCAAGCCCTCGGGCGAGATCCTGGAGACGCCCATCGTCTCCAACCTCCGGGAGGGACTGAACGTCCTCCAGTACTTCATCTCGACCCACGGTGCCCGCAAGGGCCTGGCCGATACGGCCCTCAAGACGGCCAACTCCGGCTACCTGACGCGGAAACTCGTCGATGTCTGCCAGGAGGTCATCGTCGACGAGCACGACTGCGGCACCCTCAAGGGGATCAACGTCTCCGCCATCGTCGAGAACGGCGAGATCATCGAGCCCTTCATCGACCGTGTCGTTGGCCGCATGGCCCTCGCGCGCGTCGTCAACCCGGATACCGGCGTCACTATCGTCGATACGAACCAGGAGATCACCGAGAAGGTCGCCCAGGAATTCCAGAACCTGGGCATCGAGCGGGTCAAGATCCGCTCGGTCCTGGCCTGCGAAGCCAAGCGCGGCATCTGCCAGCTCTGCTACGGGCGGAGCCCGGCCTCCGGCAAGCTGGTCGAGCTCGGCGAGGCCGCGGGCATCGTCGCCGCCCAATCCATCGGCGAGCCCGGCACCCAGCTCACGATGCGGACGTTCCATGTCGGCGGCATCGCCATGGGCGGCGCCGAAAAATCCAAGCTGGAGGCCAAGAACGAGGGTGTGCTCAAGTTCACCAACCTCAAGGCCGTCGTCAACAAGGACGGGACGTCGATCGTCGTCAACCGTAACGCCAACATCGCCATCCTCGACCACCGGGGCCGCGAGGTGGAACATTACCAAGTCCCCTACGGCGCCAAGATCCTCGTCCCCGATCGCGGGGAGATCAAGGCCCGTCAGGCATTCGCCGAGTGGGACGCCTTCAACACCTTCATCCTGACCGAGGAGACGGGGATCGTGCGCTTCCACGACGTCGTCCTGGAGGTCAGCATGGAGGAGGTCCAGGACGAGTTCACCGGCCTCCGAAAGAAGGTCATCATCGACCCCAAGGACGAGAAACTCCAGCCCCAGATCGAGATCCTCGATCTCAAGAAGACCGACGACAAGGGCCGGCCGGTCGTCCTGCGGAAGTACTTCCTCCCTTCGGGGGCGAACCTCGTTATCAAGGACGAGGAGAGGGTCTTCGCCGGTGACGTCCTGGCCAAGATCCCCCGCGAGGCGGCCCGCACGAAGGACATCACGGGCGGCCTGCCCCGGGCCGAGGAGCTCTTCGAGGCCCGGCGGCCCAAGTTCCCGGCGGCCATCTCCGAGATCGACGGGATCGTCCAGATCGGCGGCCTCGTCCGCAGCTCCCGCAAGATCTCCGTCCGTAACGAGCGCGGCGGCGAGAAGGAATACCTCGTCCCCAAGGGCGCTCACCTCAGCGTCTCCGACGGGGAGAGGATCCGGGCCGGCGACGCCTTGATGGACGGTCCGGTCAACCCTCACGACATCCTCAGGGTCCTCGGCGAGAAGGAGTTGGCCGAGTACCTCCTGAAGGAGGTCCAGTCCGTTTACCGCCTCCAGGGCGTGTCCATCAACGACAAGCACATCGAGACGATCATCCGGATGATGCTGCGCTGGGTCAAGGTGGAGGAGGTGGGGGACACCGAGTTCCTCATCGACGAGCAGGTCGACAAGTTCATCTTCCAGGCGGAGAACGAGAAGATCATGAAGAAGGGCGGCAAACCGGCCAAGGCCCGGTCGCTTCTCCTGGGGATCACCAAGAGCGCCCTGAGCACCGACAGCTTCATCTCGGCCGCCTCCTTCCAGGAGACGACCCGGGTCCTGACGGAGGCCAGCCTTTACGGAAAGGTGGATTACCTCAGGCGGCTGAAGGAAAATATCATCATGGGACGGCTCATCCCGGCCGGCACGGGCTACAAATATTACCGGAACGTGGAACTCAAGGAGGACAAGCCGCCGGTCCTCGCCGAAAAGGAGAAGGAGATCCTGCCCGGCCTGTGAGGCCGTTCTCGAGGCGGGAATCCCCTTAAATTTCTTGACAGGGAGGCCGAATTTTGTTATTATCCGTCCATTCGTCTCGGGACTATCTTCCTGGGGCTGAATAAAACTCACGTTCGAATTTCATGTAGAGGAGTATTTTTCATTGCCGACCGTAAATCAACTCGTCAGAAAAGGCAGATCGCCCAAAAAATATAAGAGCAAATCCCCGGCCCTCGACGCCTGTCCGCAGAAGAGGGGCGTCTGTACCCGGGTCTTCACGACGACGCCCAAGAAGCCGAATTCGGCCATGCGGAAGGTGGCCCGGGTCAGGCTGACCAACAACATCGAGGTCACGGGATACATCCCCGGCGTCGGCCACAACCTCCAGGAGCACTCGATCGTCATGATCCGGGGAGGCCGCATCAAGGACCTGCCCGGCGTCCGCTACCACATCATCCGCGGCAAACTCGACGCCGAGGGGGTGCAGAACCGCTTGAAGGCGCGTTCCCGGTACGGGGCGAAGAGGCCGAAAGAGAAACGGGCGGCCGCCTAGACAGGAGCATCCCCATGCCGAGACGCGGAATCATCAAGAAGCGCAAGACCCCGGCCGACCCGTTCTACGGAAGCACGGTCGTCGCCCGGTTCATCAACCTCTTCCTCCGCAAGGGGAAGAAGACGATCGCCCAGAAAGTCGTCTATGGGACGATGGACATCCTCAAGGCCAAGACCAAGGAGGACCCCCTCAAGATCCTCGAGAAGGCCCTGGAGAACATCCGGCCCTTCCTCGAGACGAAATCGCGACGGGTCGGCGGTGCGAACTACCAGGTCCCCATCGAGGTCTCGTCCGGCCGGTCCTACTCGCTGGGGTTCCGCTGGCTGATCAAGTACGCCAAGGAGCGCGGCGGCAAGAGCATGCAGGAAAAGCTTTCCGCCGAGATCATCGACGCCGTCAACAACCGCGGCGGCGCGGTCAAGAAACGCGAGGACACGCACAAGATGGCGGAGGCCAACCGAGCCTTCGCCCATTATAAATGGTAGTCTCAAGAGAAAGAGCTTATAGAGTGCACCGGGTCGATATGGAGAGACGGAAATATGCGGTCATACCCGATCGAGAAAGTACGGAACATCGGTATCATGGCCCATATCGACGCCGGGAAGACGACCACGACGGAGAGGATCCTCTTTTACACGGGTATGACCTACAAGATGGGCGAGGTGGACGACGGGACGGCCGTGATGGATTGGATGGTCCAGGAGCAGGAGCGCGGGATCACCATCACCTCGGCCGCGACGACGTCCGCCTGGCGTGACCACCGTATCAATATTATCGATACGCCCGGTCACGTGGATTTTACCGCGGAGGTCGAGCGCTCCTTACGAGTGCTCGACGGCGCAATAGCCATACTGTGTGGAGTTGGCGGCGTCGAACCGCAGTCCGAGACAGTGTGGCGCCAGGCCGACAAATATCGGGTGCCCCGCATCGTGTTCATCAACAAGATGGACCGGATCGGGGCCGACCCGGAACGGGCCGTCCTGCAGTTGAGGACCCGGGTTGCGGCCAAGCCCCTGCCGATCCAGATTCCCCTGGGACGGGAAGACGGATTCCGCGGAGTGATCGACCTCATCGAACGCAAGGCGTACGACTGGGGTCAGGACATCCTCGGGACGGATTACGTCGTCCGCGAGGTCGCGGCGGAAAACCGCGAAGACGTCGAAAAGAAGCGACAGGACATGATCGAAATGTTGAGTGAGACCGACGACGGCTTGATGCAGAAGTACCTCGACGGGGTCGAGGTCTCCGCGCCGGAGCTGCGGAACGCCGTCCGCCGGGCGACCCTCGCCCTGGAGGTCGTCCCGGTCCTCTACGGTGCCTCCTTCCGGAACAAGGGCGTCCACCCGCTCCTCGACGCCATCGTCGACTATCTGCCGTCCCCCGCCGACATCCGGCCTGTCGCCGGCCACCACCCGCGCACCCAGGCCGAGGAAACCCGGCCCGCCTCGGACGAGGCGCCGTTCTCCGGGCTGGTGTTCAAGATCGTCAATGATCCTTTCCTCGGCAACCTGGCCTACTTCCGGGTCTATTCCGGGAAGGCCAAGGTCGGCCAGGTCGTCTACAATTCGACCAAGGGCGAGGAGGAGAAGCTCTCCCGGCTCCTCGAGATGCACGCCAACAAGCGCAAGGAGATCAAAGAGGTCTACGCCGGGGACATCGCCGCGATGGGGTCGACGAAGGCCATCTCGACGGGCGACACCCTCTGCCTCAAGAGCCACCCCATCGTCCTCGAGTCCATCCGCTTCCCCGAGCCGGTCATTGCGGCGACGATCGAGCCCAAGAGCAAGGCCGACCACCCCAAGCTCGCCACCGCCCTGGCCAAGCTGACCCGAGAGGACCCCACCCTCAAGGTCACCCAGGACCCGATGACCGGGCAGACCCTGCTCCGGGGCATGGGCGAGCTCCATCTCGAGATCGTCATGGACCGGATGGAACGGGAGTTCGGCGTCCGGGCCAACCTGGGAAAGCCCCAGGTCGCCTCCAAGGAAACCATCCAGACTGCCGCCGAGGGCGAGGGCAAGTATCTCCGCCAGGCCGGGGGAAAGGGCCTTTACGGGCACTGCGTGCTTCACCTCGAACCCCTGGGCCGCGGCCGCGGCTTCGAGTTCGTCGACAGGACCCGGGGCGGCGTCATCCCCCGGGAGTTCATCGCCGATGTCGAGAACGGAGTGCGCGAGGCCATGGAGGGGGGGATCGTGGCGGGATACCCGGTCACGGACCTCCGGGCGGCGCTCGTCGGCGGGTCGTACCACGAGGTCGATTCGGCGCCCGTCGCCTACAAGACCGCGGGGACCCTGGCCTTCCGGGAGGCCGCCAGGAAGGCCGGCCCGGTCATCCTCGAGCCGGTCATGGACCTCGAGATCGTCACTCCGGACGATTACCTGGGCAACATCGTCGGCGACATCAACGCCCGGCGGGGGAAGATCGAGGGTATGGAGATGCGCAGCGGCTCCCGGGTCATCAAGATCCATGTCCCCCTGGCCGGGATGTTCGGCTACGCGACGACGCTGAGGACGTTGACTCAGGGGCGGGGCGTGTTCGCCATGGAGTTTTCCCAGTACGACCGGACGCCGGCCGGCGTCCAGGAAGAGATCGTCGCCCGGATCGAGGGCAGGACCCCGTTCCGGGCTAGCGCATAAAGCGAGTCTTTTAGCAACGTAAGCCATACAGGAGGTGAGTGATGGCGAAAGAAAAGTATGCGAGGACGAAACCCCATGTCAACGTCGGCACGATCGGACACATCGATCACGGCAAGACGACGCTGACGGCCGCCATAACCAAGGTTCTGGCGACCAAGGGCCTGGCCAAGGCGAAGAGCTACGACGAAGTGGCCAAGGCCGACGCCAAGATGTTCCGCCGGGACGCGACGAAGATCCTGACGGTCGCCTTGAGCCACGTGGAGTACGAGAGCGAAAAACGGCACTACGCCCACATCGACTGCCCCGGTCATGCCGACTACATCAAGAACATGATCTCGGGCGCGGCCCAGATGGACGGCGCCATTCTCGTCGTCTCCGCGGCCGACGGCCCGATGCCCCAGACGCGGGAGCACATCCTGCTGGCCAAACAGGTCAATGTGCCGTCGATCGTCGTCTTCATGAACAAATGCGACCTCGTCGACGACCCCGAGATCCTGGACCTCGTTGAGCTCGAAGTACGCGAGCTCCTCTCGAAGTACGACTTCCCCGGGGACAAGCTGCCGGTCATCCGCGGCAGCGCCACGAAGGCCGCGGCCGACGTCAACGGCGAAGCCGCCAAGCCTATTTGGGACCTGGTCAAGGCCCTGGACGATTTCATCCCCGAGCCCTTGCGCGAGATCGACAAGCCCTTCCAGATGGCCATCGAGGACGTCTTCTCGATTACCGGCCGCGGCACGGTCGTGACGGGCCGGGTCGAGCGCGGCGTCGTCAAGGTCGGCGACGAGTGCGAGATCATCGGACTGCGCGAGACGCGGAAGACCGTCGTGACGGGCGTCGAGATGTTCAAAAAGCTCCTTGACCAGGCCCAGGCCGGCGACAACATCGGGGCCTTGCTCCGCGGCGTCGGCAAGGACGAGGTCGAACGCGGCCAGGTCTTGGCCAAGCCGGGGTCGATCACCCCGCACCGGAAGTTCCGGGCCCAGATCGTCGCCCTGACCAAGGAAGAGGGCGGCCGGCACACGCCGTTCTTCAAGGGCTACCGGCCCCAGTTCTACTTCCGGACGACCGACGTGACGGGCTCCGTCAAACTCCCCGACAACGTCGAGATGGTCATGCCCGGCGACTCCATCAACCTCGAGATCGAGCTGATCACCGACGTCGCCATGGAGAAGGCCCTGCGCTTCGCCATCCGCGAAGGCGGCCGGACGGTCGGCGCCGGAACGGTCACCGAGATCATCCAGTAGCGGCGGCCGCCGCCGAGGGTCCGCCGGGCCCGACGGCCCGGGAGAGGAATTCGGAGAACAGAGGAACGAACGATGGAAAAAATTAGAATCCGCTTAAAGTCCTTTGACCACCGCCTGCTGGATCAATCCGTGAAGGATATCGTCGTCAAGGCGAAACGCACGGGCGCCAGTGTCGCGGGCCCCATCCCCCTGCCGACGCGCATCCATAAGTTCTGCGTCCTCCGTTCTCCGCACGTCGACAAGAAGTCGCGTGAGCAATTCGAGATGCGGATCCACAAGCGGCTCATCGATATCAGCGAGTACAACAACGAGACGATCGAGGAACTCCAGAAGCTGGACCTGCCGGCCGGGATCGACGTCGAGATCCAGGCCTACGGAGCGGGAGAGTAACCATGGTCGAAGGATTGATCGGCAAGAAAATCGGCATGACCCAGCAGTTCGACGACGCCGGCAACGTCATCCCCATCACCATCCTCAAGGCCGGGCCTTGCACGGTCATCCAGATGAAGACCGTCGAGAAGGACGGCTACGTCGCGGTCCAGCTCGGGTTCGTCGAGGAGCGGGGCGTCCGTAAACCGCTGAAGCCCCAGATCGGCCATTTCAAGAGATCCGGCGTCCCCGTTGTCAGGAAGCTCCAGGAAGTCGGCTGCAGCGACCCCGCCGCGGTCAAGGAAGGCGACCAGATCCTCGTCGACATCTTCGAGGTCGGCGAGACGATCCACGTCGTCGGGACGAGCAAGGGCAAGGGCTTCGCCGGCGTCGTCAAGAGGCACCATTTCGCCGGCGGCGGCGCCTCCCACGGCTCCATGTTCCATCGGGCGCCCGGTTCGATCGGCGCCTCGTCCTACCCCTCGCGCGTCGTCAAGGGCATGCGCATGGGCGGCCACATGGGCGATGAGCGGGTCACCGTCCGGAAGCTCAAGGTCGTGGCCACGGACAAGGACAACAATCTCCTCCTGGTCAAGGGCGCGGTGCCCGGAGCCAAGGGGGGATACGTCCTGATCAAGAAAGGGACATTCGTTTCCCCGCGGGCGAAGTGAACGGAGAAGAGGGCACCATGGAGAAACTCGACATCATCGACCGAAGCGGCCAGGCGGCGGCCCAGGTGGACCTGCCGGAGAGCGTCTTCTCCAAAACCGCGAACGACCACCTGATCTACGAGGCCGTCGTCAACTACCGGGCCAACCAGCGCCAGGGAAACGCGGCGACGAAAACCCGGGCCTTCGTCCGCGGCGGCGGCAAGAAGCCCTGGCGGCAGAAGGGGACGGGCCGGGCCCGTGTCGGCAGCACACGGTCACCTCTCTGGAGAAAGGGCGGCACGGTCTTCGGCCCCCAGCCTCGCGATTATTCCTACGAGCTGCCGAAGAAGGCCAAGCGGAGCGCCCTCCGCGCGGCCCTGGCCGGGAAGCACGCGTCCGGGGAGCTCGTCGTCGTCAGCGAGTTCGAGGTCAAGGAACCCAAGACCCGGGAGGCCGTCGCCCTGCTCAAGGCGTTCAAGCTCGACTCGGCCCTGCTCGTCGACCTTCACGACAACGCGAACCTGTTCCTCGCGGTCCGGAACCTGCCCCGGGTCAAGGCGGTCGATGTCTCCGGCCTCAACATCTACGATGTCCTCGCCCACAAGCGGCTGGTCTTCAGCCGCAGGGCGTTCGAGGCCGTCCTGGAGAAATTGAAGTGATCAAAGACCCCCATAAAATCATCATCCGTCCGGTCATCACGGAAAAGACGACCCAGCTCAAGGGAACGAGCGGGGTCATCTGCTTCGAGGTCGCCCGGTGCGCCAACAAGATCGAGATCAAGAATGCCATCGAGCTGCTGTTCAAGACCAAGGTCGCCGAAGTCCGGACCCAGATGAAGACGGGCAAGGTCCGCCGCGTCGGCCGGAACATGGGCAGGACGAAGGACTGGAAGAAGGCCTACGTCCGACTCCAGGAAGGCGAGAAACCGATCGAATACTTCGAGGCGGTATAAACATGGGCATCAAAACATACAGGCCAAGAACACCCGGCTTGCGTCACAGGACGGGCAACCGGTTCGAAGAGTTGAGCGGCGACGGCCCTTACAAGCCCCTGCTCGTGTTCCTGCCCAAGTCCGGCGGGCGCGACAGCCGCGGGCACCTGTCCATGAGGAACAGGGGAGGCGGTCACAAGAGGCTCTACCGGGTCATCGATTTCAAGAGGGACAAGATCGACATCCCGGGCACCGTGGAGACCGTCGAATACGACCCCAACCGCTCGTCCTTCATCTCCCTCGTGAAGTACCGGGACGGCGAGAGGCGCTACATCATCTACCCCGTTGGACTGCAGGTCGGGCAGGCGATCATTTCGACCGACCGCCAGGCCGACATCCTGCCGGGCAACGCCATGCCCCTGCGCTTCATCCCGCTCGGAACGGTCATCCACAACATCGAGCTCCGGAAGGACAAGGGCGGCCAGGTCGCCAAGTCCGCCGGAGCCGGCGCCCAGATCCTGGCCAAGGAAGGGGACTACGCCCAGGTTCGGATGCCGTCGTCCGAGATCCGGAAGGTCCACCTCGACTGCCGGGCGACGATCGGCCAGATCGGCAACCTCGACCACTCCAACATCAGCGTCGGCAAGGCCGGTCGAAGCCGCTGGAAGGGCATCCGGCCCCATGTCCGCGGCACGGCCATGAACCCGGTCGACCATCCGCACGGCGGCGGCGAAGGCCGCTCCAAGGGCGGCCGCCATCCGGTGAGCCCGGAGGGCATCCCGACCAAGGGCTTCAAGACGCGGCGGAATAAGCGGACGCAGTCCTTGATCATCCGGCGGAGGAGTAAGTAACCATGAGCAGATCATTGAAGAAGGGCCCGTTCATCGACGGCCACCTCCTGGAGAAGGTCCAGGCCCTGGCGACGCCCGGGGGCAAGCGCCAGGTCATCAAGACCTGGTCCCGCCGGTCCACGATCATCCCCGAGATGGTCGGCATGACCATCGGCGTCCACAACGGCCGGAAGTTCATTCCGGTCTTCGTCACCGAGAACATGGTCGGGCACAAGCTCGGGGAGTTCTCCCCGACCCGGTATTTCAAGGGCCACACGTCCAAAGGGCCGCCTCGTGGCCGACCTCATCCGGGACAGGCTCGCCGGGGAGGCCCTGACGATCCTGCGCTTCAGCGACAAGAAAAAGATCGCCGCCATCCTGCAGAAGGTCCTCCGCTCGGCCATCGCCAACGCCCAGCAGAAGTCGCCGAACGTCGACGTCGACAACCTTTATATCTCGCGGATCCAGATCAACGGAGGCCCCATGGCCAAGCGGATCCGTCCGGCGCCCATGGGTCGGGCCTACCGCGTCCAGAAGCGGACGAGCCATGTGCATATCTTTCTCGACGAAAAAGGGAGATGAGACGTGGGACAGAAAACGCATCCATACGGGTTTAGGCTCGGCTTCAACAAGCAGTGGACGTCCCGCTGGTTCGCCAAGGGCCCGGACTACCCCCGGCTCATCCATGAGGACCTGCGGATGAAAAAGGCCATCAAGGAGAAGTATTTCCACGCCGGCATTGCCGAGATCGACGTCGAGCGCATCGGCCCGAAGATCCGGGTCATCATCCACACGGCCCGGCCGGGGATCATCATCGGCCGCGGCGGCAAGGAGATCGAGAGCCTCAAGGCCTTACTGGAGACGATCGCCAAGAGGGATGTCTACGTCGACATCCGCGAAGTCGACAGACCCGAGCTCAACGCCCTCCTCATCGGCGAGAGCATCGCCGTCCAGCTCGAGAAGCGCATCGCCTACCGCCGGGCCATGCGGAAGGCCGTGGAATTCGCCCTCAAGATGGGGGCCAAGGGCATCAAGGTCATGTGCGCCGGCCGTCTCGGCGGCGTGGAGATCGCCCGCTCGGAGTGGTACCTGAAGGGGCGGCTCCCCTTGCAGACGCTGCGGGCGGACATCGACTTCGCCCGCACCGAGGCCTTCACAACCTACGGCCAGATCGGCATCAAGGTCTGGGTTTACCGGGGCGACGTCGAGAAGCCCAAGATGACATCCCAGGTAGCCGAAGTCGAGGAGATCTAGCCATGTTGATGCCCGCGAAAGTCAAGTATCGCAAGCAGCAGCGCGGCCGCATGCGGGGCAAGGCCCTGCGGGGCGGCACGCTGACGTTCGGGGAGTTCGGCCTGCAGGCCCTCGAACCCGGCTGGCTGTCCTCGCGTCAGATCGAGGCCGGCCGCATCACCATTTCCCGGCACATGAAGAGAAAGGGCAAGCTGTGGATCCGGACCTTCCCCTGGAAGTCGGTCACCAAGAAGCCGACCGAGGTCCGCATGGGCAAGGGCAAGGGCGACCCCGAGTTCTGGGTCGACGTCATCCGCCCGGGCAAGATCCTTTTCGAGCTCGAAGGGGTCACTCTCGAGGAGGCCCGGGAGGCCATGCGCCTGGCCGGCCACAAGCTGCCCGTCAAGACGCGTTTCATCTCCCGGGAAGCGAGAGAACTCAGATGAAGATCAAAGAACTGAAAGAGATGTCGACGGACGAGCTGAAGCACAGGGAGGCAGAGCTCGTCGAACAGCTCTTCAAGCTCCGGTTCCAGAAGTCCCTGGGGCAGTTGGAGAGCCCGATGAAGATCAAGAACATCAGGAGGGACATCGCCCGTATCAAGACGCTCGTGAACCAAACGCCGAAGGCAACGGAGTAGCGCATGGACACCACAGGACAGAAACGGAAGACGACCAAGGTCGGGAAGGTCGTCGCCAAGAAGATGAAGAAGACGGTCACGGTCCAGGTGGAACGGCAGATCCGTCACCCTCTCTACAAGAAGACCATCCGGAGGAAGCAGACGTTCCTCGTCCACGATGAGACCGAGAAGTGCAAGCTCGGCGACGTCGTCCGGATTATCGAGACGCGGCCGATCAGCAAGACGAAGCGCTGGCGCGTCCTCGAGATCGTCGGCCTGACGCCGGCCGCGACGGCGTCCGAGATCGATAGCGGAGAGTTGAAATGATCCAGATGAACACGATGCTCAAGGTCGCCGACAACTCCGGCGCCCGGCGGATCATGGCCATCACGCCGCTCGGCGGCAGCGTCGGCCGGATCGCCCGGATCGGGGACGTCATCTCCGCGACTGTCAAGGAAGCCGCCCCGGAAAGCAAGGTCAAGAAGGGCACGGTCATCCGGGCGGTCGTCGTCCGCACCCGCAAGGAGATGCGCCGCAAGGACGGGTCCTACATCCGGTTCGAGGACAACGCCGCGGTGATCATCGACAAGACGGGAGAACCCGTGGGGACGCGCGTGTTCGGCCCCGTGGGGCGCGAACTCCGGGAACGGAAGTTCATGAAGATCATCTCCCTCGCCCCGGAGGTCCTGTGATGCACAAGATCCAGCTCAAGAAGAACGACCTCGTCTTCGTCATCCGCGGCAAGGACAAGGGGAAGACGGGCAAGGTCCTGAAGCTCATCCCCGAGACCAACCGGGTCATCGTCGAGAGGATCAATTTCAGCAAGCACTTCGTCAAGGCCGACCGCAGCCGGAACGTCCAGGGCGGGGTCATGGAGAAGGAAGCCCCGATCGCCGTGGCCAACGTCATGCTCTACTGCTCGGAGTGCGGGCAGGGCGTGCGCGCCCGGAGCCGGAGGCTCGAGGACGGCAGCAAGATCCGGCTCTGCCACCGGTGCGAGACGATGATCGAGAAGCAGAAGTGAGGATGCCCCAATGAGCCGCTTATATGACAGGTACCGGAAAGACGTGGTCCCCGAGCTCCAGAAGGAGCTCGGCATCACGAATATCATGGCCGTGCCACGCCTGGACAAGATCATCGTCAACGTCGGCGTCGGCGACGCTATCCAGAACAGCAAGCTCCTGGACACGGCCAAGGCCGAGCTGGCCTTGATCACCGGCCAGCTCCCCGGCATCGGGCGGGCCAAGAAGTCGATTTCGTCCTTCAAGCTGAGGAAGGGCCAGCCCATCGCCTGCTACGTCACCCTCCGCAACCGGAGGATGTATGAGTTCTTCGACCGGCTGGTTAACATCGTCCTGCCGCGGGTCCGGGACTTCCGCGGCGTCCCGCCCACGTCCTTCGACAGCCGGGGCAACTACACCCTGGGGATGCGCGACCAGCTCGTGTTCCCCGAGATCGATTACACCAAGGTCGAGCGGCCGCGGGGGATGAACATCACCATCGTCACGACGGCCCGGACGGACAAGGAAGCCCAGGCTCTCCTCAAGAAGCTGGGCATGCCTTTCCGGGAATCCTGAGAAGCGAGGTAAACGTGGCAACTTCAGCGCGCATGGCCAAAATGGTCAGGAAACCGAAATACGCGATACGGATCCGCCACCGCTGCCGGCTCTGCGGCCGCCCCCGGGCCTATTACCGGAAGTTCGACCTCTGCCGCCTGTGCTTCCGCGAGCTCGCCCTCAAGGGGGAGATCCCGGGCGTCACGAAGTCGTCCTGGTGACATCGGAGAAAGGATCAAACCATGGATTCCATTTCAGATCTGCTTACCCGGATTCGTAACGGCGCGAAGTCCAAGAAGAGGGAAGTCAACATCCCCTCCTGCCGGCTGGGAATCGAGGTCGTCAAGATCCTCAGGGAGGAGGGGTACGTCAAGAACTACAAGGTCATCGAGGACAGCAAGCAGGGGATCCTCAACGTGACGCTCAAGTACACCGATGACAACAAGAGCGTCATCAGCGGCATCAAGCGGGTCAGCAAGCCGGGCTGCCGGATCTACTGCACCAAGGATTCCGTTCCCAAGGTCCTGGACGGCCTGGGCCTCGTCATCGTCTCCACTTCCCGGGGCGTGCTGACGGGGCGGTCGTGCGAGGAGCTGGGGGCGGGCGGCGAAGTCCTCTGCAGCATCTGGTAGGCGCGAGGAGAGGGTAGCATGTCAAGAATCGGGAAAAAGCCCATCACGATACCGGCGGGCGTGACCGTCACGCCCCATCCGGACAGGATCGATTTTGAGGGGAAGAAGGGGAAGCTCTCCTCTCCGCTCCAGCCGGGCATCTCGGCCGTCCTGGAAGGGACGAACCTCGTCCTGACCCGGGCCGAAGAGACCCAGACCGCCCGGGCCAACCACGGCCTCTGCCGGGCCCTGGCCCGGAACGCCGTCGCCGGGGTATCCGAAGGATTCTCCAAGAAGCTGGAGATCGTCGGCGTCGGCTACAAGGCCAAGGTCGACAAGAACAAGCTTGAGCTCAACCTGGGCTATTCTCGGCCGATCATCTACGCCATCCCCGAGGGCGTCGAGGTCGTCGCCGAGAAGCCCACGCTGCTCACCGTCCGGGGCATCGACCGGCAGAAAGTAGGCCAGGTCGCCGACGACATCAAGAGACTCCGCATCCCGGACCCCTACAAGCAGAAGGGCGTCCGCTACCTCGGCGAGAAGCTCATCAAAAAAGAACGAAAGGCGGGGGTGACCGGTGCTTAAAGACAAGACGATCGAAAAAAAGGTGCGGGACGACCGTCTCCGGAAACGGATCCGGGAGAAGGTCAAGGGGACGCCCGAGCGGCCCCGGGTCCACGTGTTCAAGAGCAACGCCTATATCTATACCCAAGTGATCGACGACCGGGAGGGTTCGGTCCTCCTGACCGCTTCGACCCTGGAGAAGGAGTTCCGCGAAAAAGCCAAGAGCACCAAGAACAAGGACGCCTGTGGCCTTCTCGGCGAACTCCTGGGCAAGCGGCTCAAGGCGGCCAAGATCGAGAGGGTCGTTTTCGACCGGGGGGTCCACCCCTACCACGGACGCATCAAGACCCTAGCGGACGCCATTCGGAAAGAAGGCATCCAGTTCTGAGCGGACGGCCGAATAAGGAGAGACAAGCGTGGACGATCGTAAACACAGGAAAATCGGAGTTCTCGATGAAGAGGGCATGGAGCTCAAGGACCAGGTCATTTCCATCCGCCGGGTCACCAAGGTCGTCAAGGGCGGCAAGAATATGAGCTTTTCGGCCCTCGTCGCCGTCGGCGACGAACGGGGCCGGGTCGGCATCGGCAAGGGCAAGGCCCGCGAAGTCCCCCAGGCCATCGCTAAGGGCGTCGAAGCGGCGCGGAAGAGCATGATCCGGGTGCCCCTGGCCGACACGACCATCCCCCATCTCGTCAAGGGGGTGGACGGGGCCGGGCTGGTCGTCCTGCGTCCGGCTTCGAAGGGCACGGGCGTCATCGCCGGCGGCGCGGTCCGCGTCATCATGCAGCTCGCTGGGATCCGGGACATCCTGACCAAGTCCATCCGCAGCAACAACCCCCTCAGCGTCGCCAACGCGACCCTGGACGCCCTGCGGCAGATCCGGAACCCCGAGGACGTGGCCAAGATGCGCGGAAAGGCGAAAGGTGCGCTATGACGGACAAAGAAACCAAACCCAAGAAGACGCCGAAGCGCGCGGAAATAGCGGCGGCCTCCGTGACGTACGTGAAGGTCACTCTCGTCCGAAGCCTCATCGGCACCCCCCGCATCCAGCGGGAGACGGCCAAGGGCCTCGGCCTGCGTAAGCTCAACTCTCATGCGGTACTCAAGGAGACTCCAGAGACGCTCGGGATGGTCCGCAAGATCATCCACGCGCTCAAGGTGGAAACGGTGGAGAAGCCATGAACCTCAGCAACCTGAAACCGGCCCAAGGATCGAGGAAGGACCGAAAGAGGGTGGGGCGGGGCCCCGGCTCCGGCCTGGGAAAGACCGCCGGGCGCGGCAGCAAGGGTCAGAAATCGGGCAGCGGCTATTCCCGTAAGCGCGGGTTCGAGGGCGGCCAGATGCCGCTCACCCGGCGCATCCCCAAGCGCGGCTTCACCAACATCTTTCGGACCGAGTTGACGGTCGTCAATCTGGATCGCCTGGCCAAGCTCCGGAAAGAAGAGATCCGGCCCAAGGACATGGCCGACCACGGCCTGATCAAGAAGGAATCCGAGCGGGTGAAGATCCTCGGGCGGGGCGATCTCACCTCGGCCAAGACCATCCACGCCCACCAATTCTCCGAGTCGGCCGTGAAGAAGATCGAGGCCAAGGGCGGCAAGGCCGTCGTCATCGGGAAAGACCCATGTTAGACAGCATCCGCAATATCTTCAGCATTCCCGAGCTGCGGAAGAGGGTCATCTTCACCCTCCTCCTCCTCGCGGTCTACCGGATCGGCGGGCAGATCCCGAACCCAGGCCTCAGCGCGACGGCCCTCCAGGAGTTCTGGCAGTCGCAGAAGGGGTCCCTGCTCGGCTTCATCGACCTGTTCTCCGGCCGGAACATGTCCCGCATGACGATCTTCGCCCTGGGCATCATGCCCTACATCAGCGCGTCCATCATCCTGCAGCTGCTGACGGTCGTCTGGCCCTACCTCGAGCGCCTGTCCAAGGAAGGGGAGCTCGGCCGGAAGAAGATCACCCAGTACACGCGTTACGGCACGATCGTCATCTGCCTCATCCAGGCCATCGGCATCTCCATCTTCCTCCAGGCCCTGAGGACCCCCGCCGGGGCGCCCATCGTCCTCAACCCGGGCTGGGGCTTCAAGCTGCTGACCGTCCTGACCCTGACGACGGGGACCGTCTTTGTCATGTGGCTCGGCGAGCAGATCTCGGAGCGCGGCATCGGCAACGGCATCTCGCTCATCATCTTCGCCGGTATCGTCGTCAATTTCCCGACCGGGCTCAACAAGATGGTCTCCGGCCTGCGGACCGGCGCCATGGACCCCCTCAAGATGATCTTCCTGGGCGCCATCATGGTCGCGGTCATCGCCTTCATCGTCTTCGTCGAACGGGGTCAGCGCCGCATCCCCGTCTCCTATGCGAAACGGGTCGTCGGCCGGAAAGTCTACGGCGGCCAGAGCACCCACCTGCCGCTCCGCGTCAACACGGGCGGCGTCATCCCGATCATCTTCGCCGCCTCGGTCATCACCATCCCGGCCACGGCGGCCAACCTCATCAAGGTCCCCGTCATCCAGACGGTCGCCGCCCAGTTCGGGCTAGGCATGCCCCTCTACAACCTGGTCTACATCGCGGCCATCATCTTCTTCACCTATTTCTACATCTCGATCATCTTCAACCCGGTCGACGTCGCCGACAACCTCCGCAAGTACGGCGGCTTCATCCCGGGCATCCGGCCGGGGAAGACCACCTCGGACTACATCGACGACGTCCTCAGCCGGATCACCCTCGCCGGCGCGATCTACCTCGCTGCCGTGGCTATCCTGCCCGAGTTCTTGATCACGGGCTTCAAGGCCCAGGCCCTGCCCTGGATCGGCCCCTTCCTCGAGGCCAACCTGCCCAAGTTCATCACCCAGGGCCTCGGCGTCGAATTCATGTTCGGCGGCACGTCCATCCTCATCGTCGTAGGCGTGGCCATGGACACCATGCAGCAGATCGAGGCCCAGCTCGTCATGCGCCACTACGACGGTTTCATGCGCCGCAGCCGGATCCGGGGGAGAAGGGGATGAGAGTCATCCTCCTGGGCGCGCCGGGAAGCGGGAAGGGGACCGTGGCCGAAGAACTCCGTTCTGCCTACGGTTTCCCCAAGATCTCCACGGGAGACCTGCTTCGCGCCGCCGTCCGGGAGCGGACCCCCCTCGGCCTGAAGGCCGAAGCCCAGATGGGCA
Source organism: Candidatus Aminicenantota bacterium (assembly GCA_026393975.1). Lineage (GTDB taxonomy): Bacteria > Acidobacteriota > Aminicenantia > Aminicenantales > Saccharicenantaceae > RBG-16-66-30. The sequence goes on from JAPKZD010000004.1 coordinate 93,394, forward strand.
AGGGCGGCCTCGTCGACGATGCGACCGTCCTGGCCCTCCTCGGCGAGCGGTTGGCCCGCGAGGATTGCCGTGACGGGTACACCCTCGACGGATTCCCGCGCAACATCGCCCAGGCCGAGAGCCTGGAGGCGCTCGGCGCGTCCGGGCCGGAGGTCGTCTTCGACCTCCAGGTCGGCGAGGAGGTCATCCTCGGCCGGCTGACCAACCGGAGGATCTGCCCTTTGTGCGAGGCGATCTACCACGTCATCAATAAGAAGCCGAAAAAGGACGACATCTGCGACGTCTGCGGGACCGCGCTCGTCCAGAGGGCCGACGACAGGCCCGAGGTCATCGCGGAACGGCTCAAGACCCATCTTGCGAAAACCGAGCCCCTGATCGCCCGTTACGCGGCCAAGGGGACTCTCCACAGGATCGACGGCGGCCGGACGCCAGCGGCGACCTTCGCCGAGGTCAAGAAAGTCCTGGATGCCGTCATGGGCGAGACCGGGCCGGCACGGGGTCGAGGATGATCATCTACAAGTCGGCCGCCGAACTCGAGGCCATGCGCCAGAGCAGCCGCATCGTGGCCGCGGTCCTCGGGGAGCTCGAGCCGCTCATCCAGCCCGGGATCCGGACGCGCGACCTCGACCTCTACGCCGAGAAGAGGACCCGCGAACTCGGGGCCGTCCCGGCGTTCAAGGGCTACCGGGGCTACCCGGCCTCGGTCTGCATCTCGGTCAACGAGGAGATCATCCACGGCATCCCTTCGGGCCGGATCCTCCAGGAGGGCGACATCGTCAGCCTCGATTTCGGCGTCCTCTACGAGGGCTTTTTCAGCGACTCGGCCCTGACCGCCCCCGTCGGCCGGACGAGCCCGGAGGCCCTGAAGCTCATCGCCGCGGCCGAACGGTCGTTCTTCAAGGGCCTCGAGAAGATGAAAGAAGGGAACCGCCTGTCCGACATCTCGGCCGCCGTCCAGCAGTCAGTCGAGAGCGAGGGCTTTTCCGTCATCCGCCAGTTCATCGGCCACGGCATCGGCCGGGCCCTCCACGAGGAGCCCCAAGTGCCGAATTTCGGGGCCCCGGGGCGCGGGCCGAAGCTCCGGCCTGGGATGACCCTGGCCATCGAGCCGATGATCGCCGCCGGCGGCTACGAGGTCGAGATCCTGGAGGACGGCTGGACGGCCGTGACCCGGGACCGGAGCCTCTCGGCCCATTTCGAGCATACGGTGGCCATGACCGAGAATGGGCCGGAGATCCTGAGCGCCAGGACGCCGGCCGCCGCCCGGCCGCGGCCAACCCTCCTCAAGGAGAGCCCCCATGCCTAGACAGGACATGTTCGAAGCCGAAGGCGTGGTCCGGGAAACCCTCCCGAACGCCATGTTCCGGGTGGAGCTCTCCAACAAGCACGTCATCCTGGCCCACATCTCCGGGAAGATGCGCAAGCATTTCATCCGCATCCTGCCTGGCGACCGCGTCCTCTTGGAGCTCTCGCCCTACGACCTGACCAAGGGACGCATCACCTATCGATTCAAATAAAAGGACGGGACGATGAAAGTTAAAGCATCCGTGAAGAAAATCTGCCGGAACTGCAAGATCGTCCGGCGCAAGGGCGTGGTGCGGGTCATCTGCTCCAACCCGAGGCATAAACAAAAACAGGGATAAACGAGGTCAACATGGCAAGAATCGCAGGCATTACGCTCCCCCCGGATAAGCGGATCGAGGTCGGGCTGACCTACATCTACGGGATCGGCAGCTCCAAGTCCCGCAAGATCCTGGACGAAGCCAAGATCGACCGGAACAAGAAGGCCAAGGCCCTTTCCGAGGACGAGATCAACAAGATCCGCCAGATCATCGAAAAGCGGGAGAAGATCGAAGGCGACCTCCGCCAGGAAGTCGCCATGAACATCAAGCGGCTCGTGGATATCGGCTGCTACCGGGGCCTCCGGCACAAGAAGAAACTCCCCGTTCGGGGCCAGCGGACGAAAACCAACGCCCGGACCCGGAAGGGCGCCCGCGGTCAGCGGATCAAGAAACTCAAAGACAAGAAAGCGTAAGGAGGGCCAGCGGACATGCCTAAATCCAACGTCAAGAAGAAAAAAACCCGAAGGGAAATCGGACTCGGGGTGGCCCACATCCAGGCCACCTTCAACAATACGATCATCACCATCACCGACCACGTGGGCGCGACCATCGTCTGGGCCAGCGCCGGCACCTCCGGTTTCAAGGGGGCCCGCAAGGGGACGCCCTTCGCCGCCCAGCTCGCGGCCAAGGATGCGGCCACCAAGGCCCGGGAGTTCGGCCTCCGCTACGTCGACGTCCGTCTCAAGGGACCGGGCGCGGGACGGGAGTCCAGCATCCGCGCCATGCAGGCGGCCGGCATCGAGATCAAATCCATCAAGGACGTGACGCCCATCCCGCACAACGGCTGCCGGGTCCGCCGCCGGCGGCGGGTCTGAGGGCCGGAAGGAGAGCACCATGGCGAAATACGAAGGAGCCGATTGCCGGCTCTGCCGCGTCGAGAAGAACAAGCTGTTCATCAAGGGCCACAAATGCCTGACGGAGAAGTGCCCCCTCGAACGGAGAGCCTACCCTCCGGGACAGCACGGGCGTTCCAGGAAGAGGGTGCTGGGCTACGCCATCCAGCTCCGCGAGAAGCAGAAGCTTAAAAGGTTCTACGGCATGTCCGAGGAGCAATTCCGGTTCTTCTTCGAACGGGCCGAGCGCCAGAAGGGCATCACCGGCGAGAACCTTTTGTCCATGCTCGAACGGAGGCTGGACAACGTCGTTTACCTGATGGGATTCTCCCTGTCCCGGGGGCACGCCCGCCAGCTCATCGGCCACGGGCATTTCCGGCTCAATAACCATAGGGCCGACATTGCGTCCGCCCTGGTCAAGACGGGGGATGTCGTCGCCTTCAGGCCGCGGTCGGCCAAGAGCGAGGACGTCAAGGCCGTCGTCGCCTCGAACCGGTCGAAGACCGTTCCCGGCTGGCTCGAGGTGGATTGGGAGAACTTGAAGGGGAAGGTCTGCGCGCTTCCTACGCGCCAGGACGTCACCCTTCCGGTCGAGGAACACCTGGTCGTCGAGCTGTACTCCAAGTAAGGTCCCCGGACCGATTGGAGGACATCTCCCAAAGGAGGTCACATGACAGAAATGAATTTCCAGAGACCCAAGAACTTGGAGTGCGATTTCGACACGCTGACCGGGCAGTACGGGCGCTTCCAGGCCCAGCCGTTCGAGCGGGGATACGGGGTGACCGTGGGCAACGCCCTGCGGCGGATCCTCCTTTCGTCGATCACCGGAGCCGCCATCACGGCCGTCCGCCTCCAAGGCGTTCTCCACGAGTTCTCGACCATTCCCGGGGTCGTGGAAGACGTCACCGACATCATCCTCAACCTCAAGAGCATCCCTCTGAAGCTCCTGGGGAACGAGCCGAAGCGGATGACTCTCAAGAAGACCGGCCCCGTCCTGGTCAAATCGGCCGACATCGCCCGCGATTCCGACATTGAGATCCTCGACGAGACCGTCAGCATCGCCTCTCTCGACACCGACGGGACGCTCGAGGTCGAGATGGTCGTCAAGAACGGTCGTGGCTACATCCCGGCCGACCAGAATTTCGACGAGGAGCAGAGCCTCGACTACATCCCGCTCGACTCCTCCCATTCGCCCGTCCTCAAGGTCAACTACAAGGTCGAGCCGGCCCGCGTCGGCAAGAGGATCGACTACGAGAGCCTGCGGCCAAGATCATGCGTGACCACCTGGGGATCTTCCTGAACATCGTCGACGAGCCCCTCGAACGGGAGGCGGCCACTTCGAAGAAGGAGATCCCGTACCTGCTCCAGGCCGACATTCTGGCTAAGACGATCGACCACCTGGAGCTGTCGGTCCGGTCCAACAACTGCCTCCGCTCGGCCGGCATCGAAAGGATCTACGAGCTCGTGCTGAAGACCGAGGACGAGCTCCTCAAGACCAAGAACTTCGGCCGCAAGTCTCTGGCGGAGATCAAGGAGACCCTGATCAATTTGAACCTCGGGCTGAACCTCGAACTCCACCCCCGGCTCGTCGAGAGGATCCAGGCGGACATCAAAGAAGGCATGCCCGAGAAGGAGACAGAGGCATGAGGCACCAGGTCCAGAAGGGAAAACTCGGGAGGAACACCGCCCACCGCCGGGCGCTCTTGCGCAACCTGGTGACGTCGTTTCTCGAGTGCGAACGGGTACGGACGACCTTGGCCAAGGCCCGGGCGGCCCGCCCTGTCGCTGAAAAGATGATCACCCTGGCCAAGAGGGGCACCCTCCATGCCCGCCGCCAGGCCCTGGCCTACATGACCAAGGAAGCGGCGGTGCAGAAGCTCTTCACTGAGCTCGGGCCCCGCTTCGCCGAGAGGCCGGGCGGCTACACCCGGATCGTCAAGCTCGACAAGCGCGCGGGGGACGGGGCCTCGATGGCCATGCTCGAGCTCGTCGGCGCGGAATTCAAGAAGAAGACGAAGAAGAAAGCCAAGGACGCTAAGAAACCGGCGGCGAAGTAGATCTAACGACATTCACAGGGGCCCGACATTCGTCGGGCCCTTTTTTTATTCATCTCCCGATTGCGGGGAAGTTCCGTATTCGGCTTGGCGAAGGATCTCGCCCTTAGCCCCCCGGCACCCCCGGGGACCTGTCCCGGCGGGTCCCCCCCCCGCTACGGGGGTCTTCAGGGCGAAATCCATTGCCGCCTCATGACGAACTCCCCCCATATCGGGAACAGTGCTAATGTATCGGGGTCCTTTTATTTAGCCCGGCGTGCGCCCTGGTAGATCTTCTGCCAGTAAGCGTCCTTGAGCCGGGATATCTGGACTATGGGCTTCTCGTGAACGGTCGCGTTGATGAACTCTTCGGCATCGATCATCATGCCAACGTGGCCGATCTTGTTCTTGGCGCTGCCGAAGAAGACGAGGTCTCCGGCCGCCTCGGCCCCGGCGACCACCTCGACAAGGCCGCTGCCCTCGAGCTGGATGTCAGCATCCCTCAGGATGGGGACCCCGCTCATCTTATAGATGAGCTGGACGAAGCCCGAGCAGTCCAGGCCGAGGGGGGACGTCCCGCCCCAGAAGTAGGGGAGTCCGATGAAGCGCTTCGATAGGGCGACCATGTCTTCGAGAGACGTCCGCGGCCAGACCATGGGCGCCTCGCGGACCTCGCCGTCGCCCCGCTGGATCCAAACTCTCGTGTTGCAGGGAAGGCTGACCTCGAGCCAGCGCGCGTCGCGTTCTCCGACGACCTCGAGGACCACGCTGATCGGGGCGACCTTGACCGGCTTGTGCTTGGTGACGTCCGGTTCACGATAGGTATTGGCCAGGAGGGCGGTGACGACGAAGATCTTTCCGGAGGAGGCGTAGGGCTTTTCGCCCGGCTTGAGGAAGCGCAGGGCCGAAGAGATGACCCAGCCCTTGTAGGTATCGGGCGTTTCGACCTGGTACCAATCTTCTCCGTCCGAGTTCCTCTCCTTCTTGAGGATCGTGACATTTTCTCCGAGCAGGGCCTGGCTGACGACGTCAGTCGACGAGGTCGAGCGGCTGTGCATGTTCTCGACGGCGTTGATCACGACAGCCGCGGCCGGACCGGCGGGCTTCTGGACCGCCGGGAAGGCCAGACCGGCGAGAACGACGAGTAGGACGATGACGGTCGGCGTTTTCATCATCTTCGGACCTCCTTGGGAACTCTATCATACCAAAATTGCCGGGATATTATAACCCCAAAAGGCATTTTGGGGTTATAATACTGACGAGAGGTGACGCCATGAAACGGAAAGAATTCCTGACGCTGGCCGGCGCCGCTGCGGCCGGCTCGCTCCTGGGGCCAGGAGCGGCCGTCCGCGAGGCCTGGGCGGGCGCGGAGGGGAAGACGCGGGTCTCGGTAAAGCTCTTTGAACTCAAACTCCGGCAGGCCTGGGGCCTATCCCGGGGGACTTGGACGACGCGGCGCAACTGCTATATTCGTATCGAGCGCGACGGCGTCGCCGGGCTCGGCGAAGCGGCCCCGCTCGCTCGCTACAACGAAACCGCGGAGAGCGCCGCGGCTTTCATCGACAAGGCCCGCCCCGTCCTCGAGAGGGACTTGGGGGAATACGCCGTCCGCTTCGGCGAGGTCGACGCCGTCGGGCCGGGAGAGCACGCGGCCAAGGCCGCCCTGGACATGGCCGTCATGGATTGGGTCGGCCGGCGGCTCAAGGTCCCGCTGTGGAAGCTCCTCGGCCTCGGCCGGGAGAAGACCGTCACGACGACCTACTCCATCGGCATCGACGAAGTGCCGGTCATGCAACAGAAGGTCCGGGACGCGGGGGATTTTGGCGTCTACAAGATCAAGGTCGGCACCGCAGACGACAGGAAGATCATGGACGGCATCCGGGCCGTCACCTCCAAGCCGCTGCGGGCCGACGCCAACGAGGGTTGGAAAACGAAAGAAGAGGCCCTGGAGATGATCAACTGGATGGCCGGCTTGGGCGTCGAGCTCGTCGAACAGCCCCTGCCCGCCTCCCAACTCCAGGATTACGCCTGGCTCAAAGAGAGGGTCAAGATCCCTGTCTTCGCCGACGAGAGTCTCATCCAAGCTTCCGACCTGCCGCGGATCGCCCCCTATTTTCACGGCATCAACATCAAGCTCATGAAGTGCGGCGGGGTCCAGGAGGCCGTCCGGCTGGCGGCCATGGCCAGGGCCCTGGGGCTGAAACTCATGATCGGGTGCATGATCGAGAGCTCGCTGGGCATTTCGGCCGGCGCGGCCGTGGCCTCGCTCTTCGACTACGCCGACCTCGACGGGAACCTGCTCATCTCGAACGACCCGTTCCGCGGCGTCCGGACGGTCAAGGACAGGCTCATCCTCGACGACAAGCCGGGGCTCGGCGTCGAGGGCGATCTCTTCTGACCGGCTCCGCCGCCGGCTATTTATCCGAGACGACCCGGCCGATCTCGCTCGAGCGTTCGAGCCGCGAAAAGTGCTCGAAAGCGAGCCGGGATATTTTGGCTATGACCGGATTGCCGTCGGTGTCCCGCTTAAGGTAGGTCGTCATGACGCAGAGTATGTAGGGGCGGCCGGGGAGCATAACGATGCCCGAGTCGCATCTGACGGCCTCGAGCTCGCCCGGTTTCTCGGCGACATCGATCCCTTCGGGGACGCCGGAGCGGAGCGGGCTTTCCTTGGGGATGGCCAGGATTTCCAGAAAATCCTTCCGGTAGGGCTCCTTGAGGATGTCGCCCTTCCAGAGTCTCTCCAGAAGAGTCATCATCTCGAGGGGCGTCGAGACGTTCTCCCGGCCCTCTCCGGCGGCCGTGAGGTCCATCATTTTGCGGCGAAGGCGGGTTTTGGGAAGGCCCATGGCGTCCATCCTCTTGTTGACGGCGTCCATTCCGACCCGGTCGATGAGCAGGTTCGTGGCCGTGTTGTCCGAGAGGACGATCATTAGGACGGCTGTGTCGTGGACGGAGAGCCGGAGGCTGGGACGGCCGAGGTAATAGAGGACGCCCGAACCGGCGACTTTCCGGCTCTCTTCGAGAGCAATGAACTCGTCGAGCTGGAGCCGTCCCTCCTCCGCCTGTTTGAAGGCCTCGAAAAGGATGGCGATCTTGATCGAGCTCGCCTGGGGAAAGACTTCGCGCTCGTTGATGAGGAAGGCTTTTCCTGTCTTGAGGTCTTTTAGAGCGAGCCCGAGGACGCCGTCGAGGCCCGCTTCGGCGTCGCGGACCGCCGTCTGGAACTTCGCGTCGAGGAGGGCCGGGAAACGGCTCTGGGCCGGGGAGGGGAGAGCCGTCAATGCCATCAACATAAGAATTCCGCCGGCTGTTTTTCGTGTGGTCATGGGGCCTCCTAGTTTCTGGTTAACATTATCTCAAGGCCGTCGGGGATGTCAAACAGGGCAGCGTGGGGAAGGGGATAAACGATTTCGGGAGGCCCGAGCTATTGGGCGCGGCCGGTCTGGATGACGAGCTTCTGACCGACGACGAGGATGTCCGAAACGAGGCCGTTGGCGGCCTTGACCTTGTCCACGGTCGTATTGAAGGTCTTGGCGATCTGGAACAACGTGTCTCCGTTCTGGACGACATAGGCGACGGTTTCCCCCGGCTTCGGCTGCGGCGCGGTGGCCGCCGTTTCGACGCCTCCCCGCGAAGGGACGCGGAGCACCTGGCCCGGATAAATCATGGTCCGGCTCCGGAGGCCGTTGAGGCGGACGAGGGCGTCGACGGAGGTGCGGTAGCGCTCGGCGATGGCGCCCAGGGTGTCGCCCTTGCGGACGGTGTGGCGGTCGGTGACGACGTCGGGAGGGATGTATTGCGGAAGGGAGGCGACACAGGCCAGGCATTGCTCGCCATAGCCGGTGGGGACGCGTATGTCATAGGGGTAGTTCGGCGTCGAATCGTGGCGGAGCTCGGAGTTCAGGGTGACGAGAAGCGTGGGGTCGATCCCCAGGTTCTGGGAGAGAGTGTCCAGCTTGACGGGCGCGTTGACCCGAACCGTTTCATACCGGAGGGTCGGGTCGGGGGAGGGAAGATCGAAGCCGTACTTTCCCGGGTCGCCGACGATGAGGAGTGTCGCGATGAACCGCGGGACGTGACGCGCCGTTTCGAAGGGGAGGTTCCCGAACAAGTCCCAAAAACTGTCGAAATAGTCGACCTTTTGAGCCCGGATGACCCGCTGGACCTGGCCCTCGCCGCAGTTGTAGGCGGCGATGGCGGTCGTCCAGTCCCCGAAGAGGTCGTGGAGTTCGATCATGTATTGGATGGCCGCGTGGGTGGCCTTGACCGGGTCCATGCGCTCGTCGACGTACTTGTCCTGCTTGAGGCCGTAGCGGTAGCCCGTCGAGCGGATGAACTGCCACATGCCCAGGGCCCGGGCGCGGGACAGGGCGCGCGGCCGGAAGGCGCTCTCGATGAGGGGGATCCAAGCGAGCTGTTCCGGGAGCCCTTCCTTGTGGAGCTCTCCGAGGATCATCTTCATGTAGAGGCCCGAACGCCGGTAGGATTCCTCGAAGGCCTTCCGTTCGACCGTCTGGAAGGACTTGATCTCCTTCATGACCCACTGGTTTTCGACGAGGGGGATCGAGCCGTTGACGGAGGAGGCCAGGGTCGTCCGGGAGACCGATATTTTCTGGATACGCTGGGCGACGAGGATGCGGAGGTCGTTCTTTTCCTGGAGGAGGGGGGAGTCGGCCGCAAGGGATATCTTCAGGAGGAGGCCGTAGGCCTGGTCGAGTTTGGCCAGGGCGCCGTCCATGTCTTCCCGCGCGATGGCCGCCTGGGCTTCCTCGTAGGCCCCGAAGGCGTCCTCGAGAAGGGCCGAGGCGTCCTTTTCCGACTGTTCGCCCTTTTCGGACAGGGCGCGGATGTTCTGACCGACCTCCTGGCGGGGGTGGGCAGGGTTTTTGGTCGCCGCCGCGGGCTTCTTTGCCGCTGGCGGCTCGTCCGTGACGGCCGGAACCGGCTTGGGCGTGGTTTTCACCGGTTTTGCGGCCGAAGAACAGGCAGCCAAAAGGAGGATCAGGGAAAGGACGGCAAATAAAAGCGTGGAGGGTCGTTTACACTTCATATCGAAAACGTTTTATACCATAACGGCGGGGGACCGTCAACAAGGGGCTTTCGGGCCCGGTCCTAACGGGCCTTGCGGTGCCAGTTCCAGGCTGTTTCGATGATCGTCTCGAGCGAGGACAGGCGGGGTTTCCAGCCGAGGGATTTTTCCGCCTTTTCCCTGGAGGCCAGGAGCACGGCCACGTCGCCCTCCCGTTTCGGCCCGACGTCGTAGGGGACGGCCCGGCCGGTCACCTTCTCGGCCGCCTCGATGACCTCGAGGACGGAATGCCCCGATTCGGTGCCGAGGTTGATGACGTCGCTCGGCCGGCTGGCGAGGAGGGCCCTCAGGGCGAGGACGTGGGCCGCAGCCAAATCGGTGACGTGGATGTAATCCCTGACGGCTGTGCCGTCGGGGGTCGCGAAGTCGTTCCCAAAGACCCCGAGCCGGGGCCGCTTCCCGAGGAGGCTGAGCAGGATGTTGGGCACGAGGTGGGTTTCCGGGTCGTGGCATTCGCCCGTCTCCCCGTCGGGGTCCGCACCGGCGGCGTTGAAGTAGCGGAGCGAGATCGAGCGCAGGCCGTAGGCCCGGTCGTAATCCCGGAGGATTTCCTCGACCATGAGCTTGGTCCGGCCGTAGGGGTTGACCGGGTTGGTCGGATGGGTTTCGGGGATGGGCGTCTCGAGAGGGTCGCCGTAAACCGCCGCAGTCGATGAGAAAATGAGCGTCTTGACTCCGGCCTCGAGCATGGCGTCGAGCAGGTTGAGGCTCGTCGTCAAGTTATGGGCATAGTATTTCCTGGGATCGGCGTAGGATTCGCCGACCTGGATGAGGGAAGCGAAATGGAGGACGGCCCCGATTTTCCGGGTCCGGAAAACCTGCCGCAGGGCCTCCCGGTCGAGGAGGTCGCCCTGGACGCAGGGCCTGGTCCCGACGAGCTCCGGCTTACCGCTCGAGAAATTGTCGAAGACGAGGACGTCGAACCCCTCCCGGTGGAGCTCCTTCACGGTGTGCGAGCCGATGTACCCGGCGCCGCCGGCGACGAGGATGGTCATGGCGCTTTCCTTTCGACGAGCCGGCGGGCCCGTTCGAGCCCCCGGGCTTTCGTCTCGAAGCCGTTGTCGAGCTGGACCTTACAGAGTTTCTTCAAGAGCTTGCCCATTTCCGGGCCGGGCGGGACGCCCAGCTTGATGAGGTCCCGGCCCATGACCAGGGGCTTGATCGTCTCCCGGTTGACGCGGAGGTCGTCGAACTTCTTGAAAAGCCAGCGCGCCTGCCGGTCGAGCCCCCGGACGAGGCGGGTCCCCCGTCCGGCCCGGTCGGCGGCGTCAAGATAGACGAGGAGCTCGATCTCCCCGTCGACGTCGGCCGCGAGGCGGTTGAAGGCCTTTTTCGTCACGTCCTCGCGGTTCTGCCAGAGCTCCCCGGCCCGGTGGTGCGTCCGGATGAGGAGGGGAACCATGCGGCCGATGGCGAACCCGTTCCAGGTCTGGACCTTGAACCGGGCCAGGATGCGGCGGGCGGCCCGCTCGCTCTGGATGTCGTGGCCGCAAGAGGTCACGGCCATCCGCCCCCGTTTGTATTCCCAGCGCGTCGTCGAGACCTTGCCCAGGTCGTGGTAGAGCGCGGCGAGCATCAGGGCCAGCTTTTTAGGCGCCGGAAACCCGGCCAGCCCGGCCAAGGCGGTCGCCTGGTCGACGGAGAGCTTGGTGTGGGCCCAGACCGTGTGGTGGCCGAAGGCGTCCTTCTCCGGGTGGAAGACCGAATCCTGGATGACGAGGGCCAGTGCCTGAAGCTCGGGGAACCACTGGTCGAGGACGCCGAGCCGGAACATTTCCTCGAGCCCGACCGACGGCCGCGGCGACCCGAGGAGGACCTTGAACATCTCTTCGTTGACCCTCTCGACGCTGAGGCCGGAGAGGTCGACGGCCCGCGCGGCGGGGTAGATCGCCGGGTCGACCTTGAAGCCGAGGACGGAGGCGAAGCGGGCGACGCGGACGACGCGCAGGGGATCCTCGGGGAAGGCGGCCGGGTTGGTCAGGCGGATCTTCCCGGCCAGGGTGTCGGCGCGCCCTTCGAAGGGGTCGATGAGCAGGCCGTCCTTGAGCTTGAGGGCCATGCTGTTCGTCCGGAAATCGCGCCTTTCAAGGTCTTTTTCGACGGGCAGGCCGGGGTCCGCGGAGACGAGGATGTCCTTGTGGCTCCTGACGCCCTCGCCCCGGGCCCGGTCGGTCCGCGGCAGGGCGACGTCGTAGGTCTTGCCGCGGACCGTGAACTTGACGATCCCGAAGCTCTTCCCGACGAGGTCGACGCGGCCGTGTTTTTCGAGCTTGTGGACGATCGCCGCGAGCTCGTGTAGGGCGACGAGGATGTCGACGTCGGGGGAGGGGTGGCCGCGGATGAGGTCGCGGACGAAGCCCCCGACGGCGTAGACGTCGCCGCCGAAAAGGCGGACGAAGAGAGCCCGGTCGGCGAAGTCGAAGTCGAGCTTCCTCATGAGGTCTATTATTCTAACAGGTTTCGCCTCTCCCGGGAAAGCCGGGGTCCGGCCGGATCACTGGGCGGCGGCGAACTTGTCGAGGACCTCCTTGACGGCGTCCTTGTGGACGAGGAACATCAGGCCCTTCAGCCGGACGTAATCGTCCTGGTAGAAAAAATAGCCCTTGGCTTTCCCCCAGTAGGCGTTCTCCCAGGAATCCTTGATCAGGAACCAGTTGCCCTTGGCGGATTCCAGGTAGCCGACGCAGTGGACGGAGTGGTCGTCGGTGGAGCTGCCGTTCGTGAACCGGTACTCCCGGCTGGATTGGTCGATATAGTTCGAGGGGATGTCGAAGGTGGGCACTACGGCGACGTCGTTCTCGCCGCTGTAGCCGGGCTCGGAGAAATCGACGGCCAGAGTGGCCGTGTACCCTCTGCGCAGGGCCCGCAGGAGGGCCAAAGAGAATTCGTAGAGGGGCAGGTTATGGAAATCCCGGCTGTGCCACCAGTTGTCGGGGACCCGGAACTCGCCCTTGGTGTAGAAGGGGAGGTACATGAAGCTGACGAAGGCCACATAATCGCCCGGGTCGAGCCCCAGGCTCTTGAGATATTCCAGGGGCGTGAGCGACCGCCCATCGACGGTTATCCTGTCGGGCGGCCGGCCCAGATGCTTGTCGAGGATGGCCCGGACCCCGGCTAGGGCCCTGGCCTCGTCCCACTCCTTCTTGGCGGCGAGGCCGGAGAGGTAGTCCCGGAACTCGCGGAAGAGCGGGCCGTGGTCATGGGTCGTCTTCCCGTCGAGAAGCCCCGTGAAATCGGAGGCGCGGACGAGGCCGTACTGCCTGATCCGCTCCATGGCCGAGTTGGGCTCGGAGCCCTGGCCGAGGAAAGAATCGCCCTTTTCTCGGACGAACCGGCGGGCCTTTTCGACGTATTCCCAGTAGACGGTGAACATCTCGGACAGCTTAACGTCCGCTTTTCCCTGCCGCCTCAGTTCGGATTCGAGAAGGGAGGTCGCGGCGAACGACCAGCACGTCCCCGTGTTGTCCTGGCGTATGGGGGGAAGATGGAAGAACTTGGTGAACTCGGCCGGGTCGGCCGGTTTTTCGAGGCCCGTGAGGTCGGCTGACAGGACCGTCCGGGTTTTCCCTTCGGACGACTCCTCGGTGTAGAGGGCCTGGTCGTGCTTGACCTGTCCGGCGGCCGGTTCGCTTCCCGCCGGCTTCCGAGGGCCGCAGGAAACGGCCAGGCCGGCGGCGAGCAGGAGAACGAGGCCGAGGCTGACTTGTGAGCGATTGTTCATGGATATCCCTCCTTCCCGGGGATCATGCCGGCGGCATGGACTCCCATTATAGGACCCGTGGCAGGGAACTGCAACGCCAGGCTTGTCTGGGCCCTGCGTTTCAGGTATTCTGGCAGGAAGACATGAGAAAGCGAACGAATCTTGTCCGGCAGATGCTTGGAGTCATCTGCCTGGCGCTTTTCTCGGGGGGACTCATGGCATGGGCTGCCGGCGAACCGGCCGCCAAGGACGACATCGTCGTGGCCCTGAAGGACAAGGTCATCCGGAACCTCAGCTCCTCGGGGCTGACACTGGCCTTCCACATCGGCCTAACGAACCCGTCCTCGGCGCCCCGCGAGCTCGTCCGTTATCGTTACCGGGTGACTATCAACCAGAGGGAATTCCTCAACATGACGGTGTCTCTCGACGAGCCCCTGCCGGTACCGCCGGACGGGGAAACGCTCATCGCCCTGCCGGTCAAGATTTCCTACGACCTGCTCTTCGCCGCCATGGGCCCGGTCGAAGGCCAAGCCCTCTGCGACATCGTCGGGGACATGTTTTTTCAGAACGAGCGGAAAAAAGAACAGCGGGCTCCGTTCGCCTTCAGCGGGGAGTTCCCCATCTTCCAGGACCCCGAGATCGAGGTCCTTCCCCTCAAGGTCAACGACCTGACCGTGGGCGGGGCCGACGTCGTCTTCCGCCCCAGGTTCAGGAACCCCAACGGCTACGAGCTCATCGTCGACAAAATCAGCTTCGCCCTTTTCTTCGGCGGCCGGGAAGTTCTCTCCGGGCAGATCCCGGAGGACAAGAGCCTTCCCCGGACGGGGGAGAAGACGTTCTCCCTGCCTTTCCTCCTCGATTTCTTCGAGGCCGGGGAGAAGATGCGGGAGGATTTCCAGAAGGACGAGATCCCTTGCCGCTTTGCCGGCGAGATCGAGGTCATGTCGGTCTGGGGCCGGCTTCTCATCCATTTCGACAAGACCCAGGGCCTGCGCTTCGAAAAGACTCCTTGATCAGAACCAGTAATTGAACCCGACGGTCAAAGCCAGACCGCCGATGTCGAAGTCCTCGAATCCTTGGAACCACTCGGTGAACTTGGCCTTGGCCCAGTGATAGCGGGCCTCGGCCTCGAGGGTCGCCCGGAACCCGATGGGGATCTGGAAACCGGCGAAGGCGTGGTAGCCGAAAACGGATCCTTTCTCCCTGCTATTGACCCCTTCGACGGGGTAAATGTCGATGTCGCCCAGGTCGGGGTCAGTGTAGACCCAGGGGTCGGAAAAATTGACCATCTGGCCGTACATCCGGACGCTCCAGAAATAGAGTCCGGCGCCGCCGCCCACGAAGGGGATGAGCCGCGTTTTTCGGCCCAGGGGAGTGAACTTGAAGGAGACCTGGAGGGGCGTGCTCGAAACGCTGAAGGCGTGCTCGATGATGTCTCCGTCGTAGTATTCATAGGGGAACGCGAAGTCGCCTTCGTCAAGCGCGAACTGGACGTAATCGACATAGTAGCCCGGCCTGTTCTTGCTGTAAGAGTCGAGGGTAAAAGCGAGGCTGAGGTTCTTGCCGATGAAATGCTCGTAGCTGAACCCGAGTATGGACCCCTGGAATTTGCTCTTGTTGAAGCTCATCTGGTTGAATTCGATGGCCCAGAGGCTGTCGGGATGGGCCGCAAGATAAGCATTGGATAAAGCGCGCGGCATGAAGTACCCCCCCCGAAGGGAGATCGAATCGGAAAAAGCGAGGGCGGGTACGAGAATAAGCAATCCGGCGACGAGGACGGTCAGTTTTTTCATGTCTTTCCTCCTGTACACCCATCATTATAGCAAAAAATATGCCAGGCCGTGCGGGCCCCTTTCCAGGGAGGGGACGCCCCGGCGGCTGTGCCCAAAACAGGTCAGGTGTCCTCCGGAAGACGGCCTGGACGGCCGTAATTGACCCGTTCGCCGATGCTAAGCCCCGACTTTCAAGGCGGGGATGAGAAGCGAGGCTCAGGGTTAACCCCGAACAAGCCCCGGCATTCATGCCGGGGAGTCTAGGGTTTGACTTTTGGACGGGGGACGGCTACCATCCCGGACAGGGAGGCCAGGCTTGATAAAGACCCGTTTCATCGGGATAGACCCTGTCGGGAAGAACACCGTCCCGGTCGGGGAGATCGCCGCCGCGCTCCTCGAAGACGCCGTCGCCGCCTATCCGACGGAGACTTTCTACGCCCTCGGCGCCGCGGCTTTTTCGAGGAGGGCCGTGGAAAAGATCTATCGCCTGAAAAAGCGCGATGCCGGGAAGCCCCTCTCGGTCATCGCTTCCGATCTGGACATGGTCGGGGAGCTATCGGTCTCCCTCCCGCCGGCCTTTAGGGCCCTGGCCGGGGAGTTCTGGCCGGGTCCGCTGACTCTCGTTCTCCCGGCCGCGGCCCGCCTCCCCGATTTTATCCTCGGGCCGGGCCGGACGATCGCCGTCCGGATTCCGCCCCTGCCGTGGCTGAGGGCGCTCGTCCGGGAGGTCGGCGAGCCCTTGACCGCGACGAGCGCTAACTTGTCCGGGGAAAAAGAGCTGGCCGACCCGGCCGAGGTGGCCGCCGTCTTTCGGGGCAAAGTCGATGTCATCGTCGACGGCGGTCCGGCGCCGGGCGGCGCCCCCTCGACGATCGTGGATTTGACCTCGTCCGAACCCCGGATCCTCAGGCTAGGAACG
Source organism: Candidatus Aminicenantota bacterium (assembly GCA_026393975.1). GTDB lineage: Bacteria > Acidobacteriota > Aminicenantia > Aminicenantales > Saccharicenantaceae > RBG-16-66-30. The sequence goes on from JAPKZD010000004.1 coordinate 109,365, forward strand.
ATTCCCGAAGTCCGGATCCGGGCAGTACTCCAATCCTGAGGCCGTTACCGAGGGCCTTTTCCGGCCCCCTCCCGCGGGCGTCTTACTTCACGACCGCGCCCGCCGCGATATCCCGGTCGAAGAAGGGGATGAGGGCCGTGTTGTCCGGGGTGATGGCCGCGAGGAGCATGGCCTGGGATTCGATGCCGCGGATGACGGCGGGCTTGAGGTTGACGATGACGATGAGCTTCTTGCCGACGAGCTCCTCGGGCGTGTAGGTTTCGGCGATCCCGGCCACCATCTGGCGTTTCTCCGTCCCGATGTCGACTTGGAGCTTGAGGATCTTCGTTGCGCCGGGGACGCGTTCGGCCGCGAGGATGTGGGCGACCCGAAGGTCCATTCTCTTGAATTCGTCGTAGGTGATGATGTCCATCGCTTCTTTTCCCTCCTTCGTCGGTTCCGGCCGGGGGGCCGGCGGGGTCTCGGGAGCGGCGGCCTCCTCTCCGAGAAAATCCTTCAAGGCAACCCTCGGGAAGAGCGCCTGGGGCAGGCCGACCTTCCGGCCGGGGCCGAAGCCGTCGAACTCGATCTCCTCGTAGGGGACCTCCGAGGGTTTCTTCTCTTCGCCGAGGAAACCCCAGATCTTCTCCGCCGACCCGGGCATGACAGGGAAGACGAGATAGCTCACGCCGCGGATGGCCGCCGCGGCCTGGAGGAGCACGCGGGCCAGCCTTGGCCTTCGGGCCGGGTCCTTGGCCATGATCCAGGGCTGGTTCGCCGCAAGATACTTGTTGACCAGGCCGATGTAGGACCAGATCTCTTCGAGGGCCTTGTTGATGGCGCAGGTGTCGTAGAGATCGAAAACCCGGGCCTTGAGGTCCTCGAAATCGGTCCGTATTTTAAGGTCCGCGACCGTCTCCTCCTCGGGGTCGATGATCCCGCCGTCGAAGTAGTTCCGGATCATGGTCAGCGTCCGCTGGACGAGGTTGCCGAGGTCGTTGGCCAGGTCGGAGTTGACCCGGTGGAGGAAGGCCTCGTGGGAGAAGTTGCCGTCCTGGCCGATGGGGATCTCCCGGAGCAGGAAATAGCGCAGGGGGTCGGGACCGAAGACCTTCAGGATGGCCTGGGGGTCGAGGACGTTGCCCTTGGACTTGGACATTTTGGTGTCGTCCTTGAGCCACCAGCCGTGGCCGTAGACCGTCCGCGGCAGGGGGAAACCCGCGGCCATGAGGAAGGCCGGCCAGTAGACGGCGTGGAACCTGAGGATATCCTTCCCGACGAGATGGATGTCGGCCGGCCAGAATTTCTTGAAGAGTTCCGGGTTCCAGTCGTAGCCGATGCCCGTGACGTAGTTGTGGAGGGCGTCGAACCAGACGTAGATCGTGTGCTTGGGGTCGCCCGGCACGGGGACACCCCACTTGACCGTCGTCCGGGTGATGCTCAGATCCTTGAGCCCGCCGCGGACGAAGCTCGTGACTTCGTTGAGGCGGCTCTGCGGCCGGACGAATTCGGGGTGCTCGGCGTAGAGGGTTAGGAGCTTGTCCTGGTAGACCGAGAGACGGAAGAAGTAGGTTTCTTCGGAAACGCCGTAGGCCTTTTTGCCGCAATCCGGGCAGGTCTTGCACCCTTCCGCCTCGAGCGGCACGTCGTCGGGGAGGAAATTCTCGTCGGAGACGCAGTACCAGCCCTTGTATTCGCCCTTGGTGATATCGCCCTTGTCGACGAGCATCTGGAAGATCTTCTGGACGCCTTTCTCGTGGAAGTCCATGGTCGTCCGGATGAAGAAATCGTGCGAGATGTCGAGGGACCTCCACAGGTCCTGGGCCCGGCCGACGACCGAGTCGGCCAGGGCCTTGGGGGTCAACCCCCGCTCGGCCGCCGCCTTCTCGATCTTCTGGCCGTGTTCGTCGGTCCCGGTCATGAAGAAGACGTCCTTCCCGGCCAGTTTCTGGAACCGGGCCAGGGCGTCGGCGATGATCGTCGTGTAGGCGTGCCCGATGTGGGGCACGTCGTTGACGTAGTAGATCGGCGTCGTGATGTAAAACGTTTTCTTAGTATTCTTTTCCACTGATCGGTCCTCCTCGGATGAGCATCATGGCTTCGGCGCGCGTGGCCGGGTTCTTCCGGAACGAGCCGCGGACGGCCGAAGTCACGGTGATGGACTTGGGCTTTTTCGCCCCGCGCATGGACATGCACATGTGCTCGGCCTCGATGACGACCATGACGCCCAGGGGCTTGAGGTGCTCGTCGAGCAGGTCGGCGATCTGTTTCGTCAACCGCTCCTGGATCTGAAGCCGCCTGGACAGGGTCTCCACCACCCGGGCGATCTTGCTCAGACCGACGATCCGCCCGGATTTCGGGATATAGGCCACGTGGGCCACTCCCGCGAAAGGGAGAAGATGGTGCTCGCACATCGAGTAGAGGGGAATGTTCTTGATGAGGACCATTTCGTCGTGCTTTTCGTCCTCGATGACGCGGAGGTTGCGCGTCGCTTCGCGCTCCGTGCCGCCGAGGATATCGGTGAGCATCCGGGCCACCCGGCGGGGCGTCGCCCGGATGCCTGGACGGTGGGGGTCTTCGCCCACGCCCTCGAGGACGAGCGTCACGCCCTTTTCGATCTTCTTGATGTCCATGATGGTTCCTCCGGCCTCGCGCCGACCCGCCTCTAGCGCTTTTTGGCGAACTCGCTGACGGCCAGGTGGGCGATCTCCTTGAGCGGCCGCTTCGTTTTCCGGGCGACCTTCAGAAGGTCCTCGTATTCCGGCTGGACGTTGACCGGCCGACCGCCGAGCGCGGCGACTTTGATGCTGATCTTCTCGCCGCCGACCCGAACGGTCCGGAATTCCCGCTCGAGGACGCGCCGCCCGACGGGGTAGTAGCGGACGCCGATCGACGTCGTTTCTCTAAAGACGGCCTCGATGAGAGCGTCCATTTTATCGACGCCGGCGAGCAGGGTCAGCTTCGTGCCCAGGCGATTTTTCTTCATGACCACGGGGGAGAGGGTGGCGTCCATGGCTCCCTCTTCGAAAGCCCTCTCCAGGAAGTGGGCCAGCAGCTGAGGCGAAGCGTCGTCCAGTGTCGCCTCGATGATGTAGACGTGCCTTGCCTCGTCGAAACTCAGGGCTTCGCCGTAAAAAGCCCTCAGAATATTCGGGATCTCGGGGAATTCCTTCGTCCCTGCGCCGCAGCCGATCCTCTCGTAGACGAGCTCGGGAAGCTTGGTGAAACGCTTGGCCAGGGTTGAAACGATGGCCGCTCCGGTCGGAGTGACCAGCTCGGACTCGACCCAGGCCGAGTAGACCGGCGCGTTTTTCAGGAGCTCGACCACGGCCGGGGGGGGGACGGAGAGGACGCCGTGAGATGTCTTGACCCACCCGGAGCCGACGTTGAGGGGCGAACAATAAACGTCGCCGACACCCAGTTCGTCGAGGAGGAACGCGGCCCCGACGACATCTACGAGGGCGTCGTCGGCCCCGGCCTCGTGGAGATGGGCCTCCTTAAGCCTGCGGCCGTGGACCTTGGCCTCGGCCACGAAGAGCCGCTCGAAAATGGCCAGCGCCTTGTCCTTGACGGAAGGTGAGAATCGGGAGCGGCGGATGACGCGTTCGACGTCGGCGAAGGTCCGTTCGATGTGCTCGTGGCCCTTGACGCGGACGTCGACCTTGACCGCCCCGAAGCCGCCGCGGCGGACGCGCCGGACGGCGATCTCCACGGGCAGATGGAACCCGGCCATCTTCTGCTTGAACAAGGCGGGGTCGACGCCCAGGTCGAGGAGGGCGCCGAGGATCATATCGCCGCTCGCCCCAGAGGAGGCGTCGAAATACACGTACTTCATAGTTTCCATAGGATATCGTTTTCCCCGGTAAAATGCAAAGGTGCGAGATCGTGCGTTCCCTGCTTGACTCGGCCTCGCGGAAAAGGGTATATCAAATCGGGAAGAACTCATGGCCGGGAAGAAAACCACCGAAAAACCGCATGCCTCGATCGGCATCTTGGGCGGGACGGGGCTCTACGAGATCGACGGCATCAAGAACACGCGTGAGGTCCGCCTCCGAACCCCGTTCGGCGAGCCCTCCGACCCGTATGTCATCGGAACGCTCGAAGGCTGCCGGGTGGCCTTTCTGGCCAGGCACGGCAAAGGGCACCGGCTCCTCCCCTCCGAGGTCAACTACCGGGCCAACATCTTCGGTTTCAAGAAGTTAGGCGTCGAACGGATCATCTCGGTCAACTCCGTCGGCTCTCTCCGTGAAGAGATCCGGCCCCGCGACATCATCCTCGCCGACCAATTCTTCGACCGGACCCGCCGGCCCAACACATTCTTCGGCCAGGGGATCGTCGCCCACGTCAGCTTCGGCCAGCCCGTCTGCCCGGAACTCGTCAAGGTCCTTTATGAAACTGCGGTGGGGCAGGGGATGAGGGCGCACCGCGGCGGCACATACATCTCGATCGACGGTCCGGCGTTCTCCAGCAAGGCCGAGTCGCTCGCCTACCGGTCGTGGGGAGCGGACGTCATCGGCATGACCAGCGCCACGGAAGCCCGGCTCTGCCGCGAAGCGGAAATCTGCTACGCCACGCTGAGCCTGGCTACGGACTACGACGTCTGGCACGAAACCGAGGAACCGGTTACCGTCGAGCTCATCCTCCAGAACCTGTCGCACAACATCGGCAACGCTAAAACCGTGATCAAGAAAGCGCTGGCGGCGCTCGGCGGCGAAGGCGTCCGCGCCTGCGACTGCGGTTCGTCCCTGCGGAACACCATCGTGACCGACCCGGCCCGCATCCCCGCCGCGACGCGGCGGAAGCTGGGTATCCTCGTCGATAAATACCTGCGTTAGGTTTGGGGAATACCATGAGTCTCGTCATCGTCGGTTCGGTCGCCTTCGACACCATCCGGACGCCGTGGGGTGATCGCGAGAGGATCGTCGGCGGCTCGGGGACATACTGTTCGCTCGCGGCGAGCTACTTCACCCGGCCCCGCATCGTCGGCGTCGTCGGCCGGGACTTCCCGCGAAAAACCCTGGCCTTGCTCAAATCGCGCGGCATCGACCTCGAGGGCCTCAAAGTCAAGGCCGGGAAGACCTTCCACTGGGAAGGGAAGTACGAAGAGGACCCCAACCGTCGAACGACCCTCCGGACGGAACTCAACGTCTTCGCCGACTTCCGGCCGCAGATCCCCGCGCACTATAAGGGCTCACGCATCGTCTACCTGGCCAACCTCAACCCGGAGCACCACGACTTTGTCCTCGGCCAGTTCAAAAAGCCGGCCCTGCTGGCCATGGACACGATCCGGCTCTGGATTGACACGAAGAGGGATGTCCTGCTCAAGGAGCTCGGCCGGGTCGACATCTTCTTCGCCAACGACGAGGAGGCCCGGCTCATCACCGGGGAGATGAACCTCATCAGCGCCGGCAAGGCCCTCGTCGGGCTCGGTCCGTCGCTCGTCCTTTTGAAGAAGGGGGAGCACGGCGCTCTCGTCTTCGGCCGGGGTTTCGTCTTCGGCGTCCTGGCCCATCCGTGCGAGCAGGTCATCGACCCGACCGGGGCCGGCGACAGCTTCGCCGGAGGATTCCTGGGCTACCTCGACAAGACGCCCGGGCTGGCCGGAAAGGACGTCCGCCGGGCGGCTGTCCCTCGGCCAAGGCCAGATCGAGGGGCGATTCAAGCAATTCCGCAAGCTGTCGACATTCTAGAATGCGCTAGGCCCCTGGGATCGCCGGGGGCGGCCAGGGAGGAAAGAAATGGCTGACATCAAGGCCCCCATGGAGCCTTTCCGCATCAAGGTCGTGGAGCCCATCCGCCCGGTGGCGCGCCGGGAGCGCGAGGCCCTGCTCAGCCAATCCGGGTTCAACATCTTCGGCATCCCGGCCGAGAAGGTCACCATCGACCTTCTGACGGATTCCGGGACCGGGGCCATGAGCGACGACCAGTGGGCCGGCATCATGTCCGGGGACGAGTCTTACGCCGGAGCGCGAAATTTCTTCCATCTCGAAGATTCGGTCCGCTCGATCTTCGGCTTCCGCCACGTCATCCCCACTCACCAGGGGAGGGCGGCGGAAAGGATCCTCTTCGGTTCTGCCGTCAAGAAGGGGGACAGCGTACCCAACAACATCCATTTCGACACGACCCGGGCCAACGTCGAGATCCTCGGGGCAAGGGCCGAGAACCTGGTCGCCGCCGAGGCCTATGATCCCGATTCGAGCCACCCGTTCAAGGGCGACATGGACGTCGAAAAGCTCAAAAAATTCATCGACAAGCGCGGCGTCGAAAGGATCCCGCTTGTTATGATGACGGTCACCAACAACAGCGGCGGCGGACAGCCCGTTTCCCTGAAGAATATCAAGCACGTGAGCGAGGTCTGCGCCCACCACGGCATCCCTTTCTTCTTCGACGCCTGCCGCTTCGCCGAGAACGCCTTCTTCATCAAGAAGCGAGAGAAAGCCTACGCCAAGAAGAGCGTCCTCGAGATCGCCCAGGAGATGTTCTCCTACGCCGACGGGGCGACGGTGAGCGGCAAGAAGGACGCCCTGGTCAACATCGGCGGGTTCGTCACCCTCGACGACGACGCCCTGGCAGAAAAGATCAAGAACCTCCTCATCATCAGTGAAGGGTTCCCGACTTACGGCGGCCTGGCCGGTCGCGACCTGGAGGCCATGGCCCGGGGGCTCAAAGAAGGGCTCGACGAGGATTACCTCGAGCACCGAACCGCCCAGGTGGCCTACCTCGGTGGCCTTCTCGACCAGGCCGGGGTGCCTGTCTTCAAGCCGTTTGGGGGACACGCCGTCTACATCCTGGCCGACCGCTTTCTGCCCCATATCCCGCGCGCCCAGTATCCGGGTTGGGCCCTGACGGTCGCCCTCTACAGGGAGTTCGGCATCCGGGCCG
>JAPKZD010000004.1:116255-134792 GCA_026393975.1 Candidatus Aminicenantota bacterium
AAGGGGAGGCAGGAAATCTATCCGGAACGGGGGATGGTCCGGCTGGCCATCCCGCGCCGGGTCTACACGGCCTCACACCTGAGGTTTGTCGCTGAGTCCCTGATCGAGCTCCACAAGAACCGGGACAAAGTTAGGGGCCTGCGCATCGTCCGCGAGTCGCCCTTCCTCCGGCACTTCACGGCCCAGTTGGAGGAAATCTAGGTTCTAATTCGGGCGGGGGACTCGACGCTCAGGTCGAGACTGCCGATCCCGGCGTTGATATCTACATCGATGACGACGGCGCTCTTTCCGTAAGCGTCGTTGATATAGAAGCCGCCCTGCTTGGTCAGGCCGTGGGCATTGACCGAGCCGATGCCGCCGTCCACCTTGACCCGCACGCCGACCGCTAAAGGCAGGTAGAGCTTGCCGCTGCCGACGCCGCCAGCGATCTTAACGTTGAAACTCTCTTGGTGCGGGCCCTGGAGGTCAAGGGTCATCTCGCCGACACCCATGTTGATCTCGACCCGCTGGAGCTTGAGGCCCCTGAGGTCGAGGTCGCTCTGCCCGGCGCCGAGGTCGATGTCGAGGTCGAGGGGAACGGCCTTGCTCAAATTGAGATCCCAGCGGTTGCGGACCCGGCCGAAGGGGATGCCGTTACGGCGGGAGCGCCGGACCTGGAGGGTGCCCTTGTCGCCGAAGCGGCGATAGTCGACGACCGGACGGTCCCGGTCCCGGTTATATTCGAACGAAGCTTCGAGGAGGGCCTCCTGGTCGGCGCCGTGGACTCGGAGCTCGCCGGCATTCATGTGCAGGCCGACTTCAGCACGGGTCGCGCCTTCGAGCGCGACCGTCTGCGTTTCCGTCCTGACGTCCCTCGGCTCGTCACACGCGGCGACGAGGGCCGTGAGGGCGAGGATGATCAAAACAATTCTCATGCGGGAAGAGCTCATCGATAGGCCTCCTGTCATTCTTTTTCGTCCTATCCCTGTATACGAAAAAGCCGGGCCCGGAGTTCCCCCGGCTTGAACGGGTAGTACTTCGGCGAGCCGGATCCTCAAAACGAGCCGTGCTTGTGTCCGTTGTAGGCGCTGATGTCCAGGAACCCATGCCCGGACAGGTTGAACAGTATCACGCGCTCCTTTCCCTCGGCCTTTGCCCTCAGGGCTTCTTCGATGGCCACAGCGATGGCGTGGGAGGATTCGGGGGCCGGGAGAATCCCCTCTGTTTTCATGAAGAGAACCGCCGCCTCGAAGACCGTCTTCTGGTCGATAGCCCGGGGTTCGACGATGCCCATTGCCGTGAGATGGCTGACGAGAGGGGCCATGCCATGGTAGCGCAGTCCGCCGGCGTGGAGGGGGGGAGGCACGAACTCCATCCCCAGCGTGTGCATGTAGAGGAGAGGCGTCAGGCCGACGCTGTCCCCGAAGTCGTAGCGCAGCTCGCCCTGCGTCAGGGACGGGCAGGCGTCCGGCTCGACGGCGATGAAGCGCGTTCGACGGGAGCCGCCGAGGTTGTGCCGGACGAAGGGGAAGGCCAGACCGGCGAAGTTCGAGCCGCCGCCGACGCAGCCGATGACCGTATCCGGGACCGCGCCCATCTCCTCCATCTGCTTTTCGGCCTCGAGCCCGATGACCGTCTGGTGCATGAGGACGCTGTCGAGGACCGAGCCCAGGGCGTACTTGATGCCGGGGTTCTTGACGGCGATCTCCACGGCCTCCGAAATGGCGATGCCGAGACTGCCCGGGTGTTCGGGGTCCTTGTCGAAAAATTTCCGGCCGGCCTCGGTCGTCGGGCTGGGACTCTCGAGGACGGAACCGCCGAACAGCTCCATGAGCACCCGCCGGCCGGGCTTGTGGCGATAGCTCGACCGGACCATGAAGACTTTGGTTTCGATGCCGAATCGGGATCCGGCGTAGGCGAGGGCGGAGCCCCACTGGCCGGCGCCGGTTTCAGTGGCCAGGGTGGAAACCCCCTCCTCGGCGGCCAGGTAAGCCTGCATGATAGCCGTGTTCGTCTTGTGACTGCCGACGGGTCCGACGCCCTCATACTTGTAGAAAATGCGGGCCGGCGTGTCGAGGTATTTCCTGAGGGCCGTCGCCTCGACGAGCGGCGTCGGCCGGAAGACCGAATAGGCCTCGAGCACGGGCCCCGGGATAGGGACCTCGCGTGCGGTCACTCCCTCCTGGCGGATGAAGCCTTTCGGGAAAATGACTTCGAGGTCTTCCGGCTTGATGGGTTCCTTCGTCCCCGGGTGAAGGGGCGGCTTGGGAGGGGACGGCAGGTCCGCCTTGATATTGTAAAAGGCCTTCGGCAGATAATCTGTATTCCGCGACGCGTAGCGCATAATGGTCAATGTCCTTTCACGACGTCTTTCCCGTCGTGTCCGATGGGTTCCTGGCTTTGGGGAGACGGGCGGAAATCGCTAGGTACATACACGTGTCCCCGGGAAGGGGAATGGGCGGGGGAACGGACTTATCGGGCGGGGGAGGCCGCCCACCAGTTCCAGGACAGAAGGGAGGACAGCGCTTCGGTCGGGATCTGGAGAACGTTCAGGCTGTCCATGATTTGCGGATTATAGGGAACGTCTCCGGCCATGTCAATACAAATCTTCAATTGATTTTTATTTGGCGAGGGAATACAAACAAGGGAGAACGGAGGGACGATCATGAAAAGACGCATTCGCCAAATAATCGCGGGGGGGATCGTCATGGGGGTCATCGTTGGCCTCTTCCCGCTCTTTTCCGCAGCGCAGGACCTCGATGGGCTGATGAAGCTCAAGCCGGGACGGTCGAGGGCCGTGACCTCGACCGACCCGAGCTTCACCGGGAATGCCGACCGGATCAAGTACATCGCGCCGGGCGAGACCCGGGTCCTGGCCGACCTCAAGGGGCCGGCCGTCATCCGCCACATCTGGCTGACCTTCAACGACGCCCGGCCGAACTGGCTCGAGGCCGGCGGCTCGGCCGCGCCCGACGAGATCGTCCTCCGCATGTACTGGGACGGAGCGAAAGAGCCGGCCGTCGAAGCTCCCCTCGGCGACTTTTTCGGGGCGGGTTTCGGCAAGAGGTTGGAACTCATTTCGGTCCCCGTCCAGGTCGAAGCGGGCGGCGACGGCTACAATTCTTTCTGGCCCATGCCCTTCTTCAAGCGCGGCCTCGTCACAGTGACCAACGAGAGTGCAAAAAACGTCCGCTCGTTCTATTTCCACATCGACTATACCGAAGACCCCGGGTTGCTGCGGGATACGGCCTACTTCTGCGCCCAGTACAACCAGGCCTTCCCGGAGAAACTCGGCCGCGATTACCTCATCGCCGACCTCGCGGGGAAGGGCCTGTACGTCGGGACGGTGATGTCCGCCCGCTCGCGCAGTCCCCAATGGTTCGGCGAAGGAGATGCCCGCTTCTATGTCGACGGCGAGACGAAGCCCTCCATCCAGGGCACGGGCACCGAGGACTATTTCCTCATGGCCTGGGGCATGACCGTCGGCCTCTATCCCTACTTCGGCTGCACCTACCTCAGCCCCGATATCGAGGCCGTGGGCACCGAATATTGCATGTACCGCTGGCACATCGCCGACCCGGTCCGGTTCGAAAAATCACTGCGCTTCGAGATCGAGCACACCGGTTGGATGTCGGCCGACGAGACCGAGAGCGGCAAAGTTGAGGGCCACGTCGAAAGGGAAGACGATATCGCCACCGTCGGCTTCTGGTACCAGGCCGGGGAGCCCAAGCGGTTCACCTCGCTCCCGCCTCTCGCCGAGCGCCGCTTCCCGAACCTGGACATCATCGTCGAGGGCAAAACACTTGCTGCGGCCTCCAGAAAATTCCGTGGGACGGCGGAGCTCCAGAAAGGCTACGACTGGACGGGAGAGGGGCAGGTCTTTTTCCGGCCCACCGGAGACCGGCCCGGCCTCGAGGTCACATTCGATGTCGCCAAAGAGGAATACCGGGCCCTCGTCCTGCGGATGACCTATGCTGCGGACTACGGCGCCTATAAGATCTTTCTCGACGGCAAGAACGTCCCGCTCGCTGAGGACGGTTCGGTCACGGCGGAAAGCGCAGCCTTCGATTTCTATTCCCGGGACCTCGAGGTCAAGGACGTCGACCTGGGCAGCTTCAAGCTCGTGCCCGGAAAGCACACGCTCCGCTTCGAGGGCGCCGGTCGGAACGCTCTTTCCAAAGGGAATTATCTCGGCCTGGACTCGGTCCGGCTGCGCCAGCGCTGGGACCGCAAAAGAAAGCTCTTGATCTAATTGACCGCCGGGTTCGAAATCTGATTAAATAAACTAGCCATGAAGAGCGCCAAGATCATTATCTCGGTTCTGCTGATGTGCGGCCTCCTCTTCATGTCCTCCTTCTCGGCGAACCGGGGGCCGCTCAGCCTGATCAGGATCCCCAAGGGCCCCGATTTTTCCGTCCGTATTTTCTCCCGCCTCCAGGTCGACGTCCGGCAGGAGCTCGGGAGCTGCCTGCTGGCCCTGGCCGACCGCGAGGATATCGCTCTCCTGCGCCGCAACGGTGTCCGCTTCTCGATCCTGGTCCGCAACGCGGCGGATCGCGATATGCTCGTTGTTCGGACCGATTCTCCGGCCGCCCTGGCCGCCCTCCGTTCGGCCGGTGAGGCCATCGCAGTGGAGCCGGGAACCGCGGTTTTCTGGACGGAGACGGGCAATCCCTCCGAGGCCGTCCCGACCGGCCTGCCGCGAAAAGTCCTCTCATCGCGGACCGTCCGGATGGACCTCCGGCCGGCCGCGAGCGCCAAACGTCCCGCGCCCCAGGCCGTCGCCCAGGACCCGTTCGTCGAGACGATCGTTTCGCTCGTATCGAGCTCCGATCTGAGCTCGGATGTCCAGTCCCTCCAGGACTTCCAGACGCGCTATGCCTCGACCTCGAACTGCGAGGCCTCCGGCCAATACATCTACAACACCTTTTCGGGCCTCGGTCTCGACGACGTCCATTTCGCTCCGTTCACCTTCTCCGGATCATACAGCTCGCGAAACGTCGTTGCCGAGAATACGGGCGAAACCTACCCGGACGACATCGTCATCATTTGTGCCCATTACGATTCGACTTCTCCCTCCGCTTCGCGTCAGACCCTTGCCCCGGGCGCCGACGACAACGCCAGCGGAACCGCGGCCGTCCTCGAGGCGGCAAGGATCCTGGCCTCATATCCTCTCGACTTCACCGTCCGCTTCATCGCCTTTTCGGCGGAGGAGTGGGGCCTTTATGGGAGCCGGGCTTACGCCACGGCGGCCCGGCAAGCGGGAGAGAGTATCGTCGGCGTCATCAACCTGGACATGATCGCCTTCGCCGACGCTATGCCCGAGGACCTCCAGATCATCGTCAATTCGGCTTCGGGATGGTTGGCCGACCGTTTCCTCGACGCTGCCGCGAATTACGGAGTGCTGGGCGCCACGAAGACGGTCGACGCCTCTTTCGTCTACTCCGACCACGCCCCATTCTGGGACAGCGGCTACCCGGCCCTTCTGGCCATCGAGGACGACCCCCTGAACAACCCCTATTATCACCAGACGACGGACACGCTCGACAAGATCAACCTCGATTTCTTCACGAGCGCCACCCGGGCCTCCCTGGGCCTTCTGGCCGAGCTGGCCCAGCCCATCAAGGAAGGGTACCCGGGGACTCCGGTCGGATTGAGCGCGACTTCGGTCGTCTACAGCTCGCTCTTCAGTGCCTTGAAGGCCGTCCGTCTGACCTGGAGCGCCCAGGCCGACGCGGCCGGATACAATGTCTACCGGACGAACTCCTCCCATATCGACTACATCAAGATCAACGATGCGCCCGTCGTCGGGACGACGTACTCGGACGACGATGTACGCACGGACCTGCCGTATTATTATGTCGTCACGGCCGTCGGCGGAACGGGCCTCGAGAGCAACCGCTCGAGGCAAGCCGGGGTGGCTCCCGATCTCTCTCAGACGACGGCGGCCCTCCGGACTTTGGGCTCCCTGCTGTTCGGAGGCGGACGATGAATGCCGGCCGCCGGATCGCGGCGTTCCTCGTCCTTCTCGGCTTGGCCGCGGCCGCCCGGGCCCAGGAGCTCTCGCTCTCGCTCGCGGCCGGAAGCTTCTCCGCCTCGGAGAAAGCCTACCGGGAGATCTACGGCTCCGGCTTGCCCTTTTCCGTGGATGTCTGGTTGAAGTTCAAAGGTCGTTTTGGACTCGCCGCCGGGTATGGATGGGTTGGCGATTCGGGGTTGGCCGTCCCCATGGACGGAGGCGACGCCGAATACCCGGTCAAATTTCGCCGGACCTCGATCCCCGTCGTCGTTTTTTACCAGCTCGATCTCAAAGCCGTCGATATCCGCCTCGGGGCCGGGCTGTGCGCCCATCGCTACGAGGAGACGTGGGAGACAGTCGACCTTGGGTTCAAGGGGAACAAGGTCTCCCCCCGGTTCGTCGCGGCGGTTTCGGTCGCCCTGCTCGGCCGACTCTCGCTCTTCGGTTCAGCAACTTATGACACCATTCCCACGGGAGCCGGTTCGCCCTTTGTCAACGAAGTCAATTTGGGCGGGCTCCAGCTATTGGGGGGCGTGGCCTTCAAGATTTTTTGAGGTCGATCGAGAATTTTCGACCAGGAGGGTCCATGAACGACGACAGAAGTCAAAGCCGAAGGGATTTTCTCAAGATCGGTACTGCCGCAGGTCTGGGTGCGGCTGTAGCCGGGCTCGGGCTCGAAGCCAAGGGCACGGCCGCGCTCCCGGGCGAGGCCCGGTCCCAATTCAAGACGACCCCCATTCCGACCGTCCGGGTGGGTTTCGTCGGGGTCGGCGGCATGGGCTCCACCCACGTCCAGAATTACCTCAATATCGAAGGCGTCGCGGTCAAAGCCATTTGCGACGTCGTCCCGGCCAAGGTCGAACGGGCCCAGAAATGGGTCGTCGAAGCCGGCCAGCCCATACCGACGGGCTACTCCAAGGGGCCGGAGGATTTCCGGCGGATGTGCGAGACCGAGGAGCTCGACCTGGTGATGACCGCGACGCCGTGGGAATGGCACGTCCCGGTCTGTCTGGCGGCTATGAAGAACGGCAAGCACGCCGCGACCGAAGTCCCCGCGGCCATGTCCCTCGAGGACTGTTGGAAGCTCGTCGAGTCGGCCGAAAAGTTTAAGAAGCACTGCCAGATGATGGAGAACTGCTGCTACGACCGGATCGAGCTGATGACTCTGAACCTCGTCCGCAAGGGGATCCTGGGCGAAGTTCTTCACGCCGAGGCCGGCTACCTCCACGACCTGCGCGGCGTCAAGTTCTCCAAGGAGGGCGAAGGGCTGTGGCGGCGGGCCTGGGCCCAGAAGCTCAACGGCAACCTCTACCCGACCCACGGTTTGGGGCCCGTGGCCCAATGCCTGAACGTCAACCGCGGCGACGCTTTCGATTACCTCGTCTCGCTGAGCAGTCCGATCCGGGGCCTCCATGAGTACGCCGTCGAGACGTTCGGCGCCGACAGCCCGCAAGCGAAGGAGCGCTACGTCCTCGGCGACGTCAACACGAGCCTGATCAAGACGAAGCTCGGCAAGACGATCATCCTCATCCACGACACCAACCTGCCCCGGCCCTACACGCGCATCAACCTCGTCCAGGGGACCAAGGGCCTGGCCCACAAGTGGCCCGACCGGATCTACGTCGAGGGCAAGGCGGCCAAGCCCCACGAGTGGGACGACTTCGAGAAGTTCGCCGCCGAGTTCGAGCACCCGCTCTGGAAGGCCATCGCTTCGAAGGGGGAGGGGAGGGGTCACGGCGGCATGGATTACATCGAGGACTACCGGCTCATGCAGTCGCTCCGGCGGGGCGAGCCGCTCGACCAGGACGTCTACGACGCGGCCGCCTGGAGCGCCGTCGTCGGCGCCAGCGCGCAAAGCGTCGCCGGGAAAGGCAAGCCCGTGGCCATCCCCGACTTCACCCGGGGCAAGTGGAAGACGAACCCGCCCCTGGGGATCATCGAAGTCTAGGAGTTCACGCGGCAGTCACATCCCCGGTCGGCGTCCGGCGAGGAGGCGTTCGACCGTTTCCTCGACGCGCCTGGCGCGGGTTTCCGGCCTCTTGGCGCTGAGGATCCAATACGCCCAGAGTTTCTTTTCCGAGGGCGGCCTCTTATCGAAGATCTCGCGGGCGCGGGCATTCCTTGACAGCGCATCGAGGAGGTCGGCGGGGATATCCGCGCCCTTACCGATCCTGTCGATGTCGCTGAGACTTTCCCACGAGCCGTTGCGCTTGGCCGCCTCGACCTTGGCCAGCCCGGGCGGGGCCATCCTGCCGTCGGCGATGAGCTTTTCGACGCGGGCCTTGTTGGACGACGACCATACGGACTTGACGTTGCGCGGCGTGTACCTCTGCTTGTATCGCGCGGCGTCGACGCGGCCGACCGTCGAATCGATCCAGCCGTAGCAGAGGGCCTCCTGCAAGGCCTCTTCGTAGGTCACCGATCTTTTTCCGGAGCCCTTTTTATAATAAGCCAGCCATAGGCCCGTTTTCCGGGCATGATGGCGCGCCAGCCAGGACCGCCAGGCCTGCCTCGTCTTGAACAGCCGGGGTGTCTCGTCCATGAAATATCATCATAGCACGGATCGGAGACAATCCCGGACGGACGCAGGTCAAAGGTGGCGGGGTCTTGACAAAGCCGAATCCGGGATTATAATAAAACTATGAAAACCAAAAGGGTTTCCAAAGTTTATGCGGCGAACCCCGTCCGGCGCGGCACCTGGGAGGACTCGGCCCGCCTCCGGATCGTCGCCGCGGCCCGGGGGCTCTTCATGACCCGGGGCTTCATCCGGGTGACGGCCGACGACCTCTCCGCCGAGCTCGGCATCAGCAAGGCGACCCTCTACAGGGAATTCCGGAGCAAGGAGGAGATCCTTCGGGAGGTGGTCCGGGAATTCATGACCGAGATCATCGGCCGCGTCGATGCGCTCATCAAGGACGATACCATGGGTTTCGTCGAAAGGCTGGTCGCCCTCTTCACCTTCGTCGGCGGCCGCCTCTCCCAGTTCGGGCCGCTGTTCATCCGCGACATCCAGAAGAGCGCCCCCCGCGTGTGGAAGGAGATCGACGACTTCCGCCGGGACAAGATCATCACCAACTTCAAGGTCATCCTGGCCGCGGGCCACAGGCAGGGTCTTTTCCGCGGCGACATCGACATGGACCTCCTTTTGAGGATGTTCCTCAAGCTCGTCGAGGAATTCGTCAACCCGGCGGAGATCGTCCGGTCGGGACGGTCCCCGGCCGAGACGTTCGAATCGGTCATCAAGGTCTTCTTCCAGGGCATCCTGACGGACAGCGGCCGGAAAGACATTTCGGCCCGGACCCCGGCCCTTTTCGAGCCCCGAAAGGAGGGCGTGTCATGAAAGTGAGAATTATCGTCCTTTGTCTGGCCGTCCTCGGCGGCCTTTCCTGTGCCGGGAACGGCGCGAAGGATTTCATCTCCGCGGCGGGAACGATCGAGACGGTCGAGGTCCATGTCGCCGCAAAAGTTTCCGGCGAACTCCTGGAGCTCGAAGTCGAGGAGGGGACCCGGGTCAAGCCGGGAGACAAGCTGGCCGTCGTCGACCATGCGACACTCGACATCCAGCTCCGCCAGGCCGAGGCCGGCGTGCGCCTGGCCGAGGCCCAGCGGGCGCTCCTGGTGAAGGGCGCGAGGAGCGAGGACATCCGGCAGGCGGAGGCGGCGCTGAAGCAGGCTGAGGCCGCCCTCACCGTGGCCGAAGACGACGCCCGAAGGATGCGGGCGCTGGCGAAGACGGGGAGCGTCACGACGAAGCAGGCCGAGGACGCCGAAGCCCGTTTGACCGTCGGGACGGCCCAGCGGAACGCCGCGGCAGCGGCCGTGGCCAAGGTCCGGACACTCGCCCGGCCCGAGGAAATCCAGGCCGCCGAGGCCCGGCTCGTCCAAGCCCAGGCATCGGCCGACCTCCTCCGGAAGACGATCGCCGACTGCACGATCCTGGCCCCGGCCGGCGGCATCGTCACCCACAAGGCGGTCGAAGCCGGCGAGCTCGTCACTGCGGGAGCTACCGTCGTGACCTTGGCCGAGCTCGACAGCGTTTACGTCATGATCTACGTCACCGAGAAGGAGCTTGGACGGGTCAGGCTGGGCGGCCCGGCGGAGGTCAAGATCGATTCTTTCCCGAACAAGGTCTTCGAAGGAAAGATCACTTACATTTCATCCGAGGCCGAGTTCACTCCAAAAAACATCCAGACGAAAGAGGACCGGGTCAAACTCGTCTTTGGGGTCAAGGTCGAGATCGAGAACCGCGAGGGTTCGCTCAAGCCGGGCCTGCCCGCCGACGCCGTCATCCGGGTCGGCCCGGAAGCCAAATAATAAGGGCCGACCCATGAGCGCGTTCGCCGTCGAAACCCGGGGCCTCGGCAAGAGGTTCGAATCGATCGAGGCCGTCCGCTCCCTCGACCTCACGGTCCGGGAAGGGGAGATGTTCGGGCTCGTCGGCCCGGACGGCGCCGGTAAGACGACGACGATCCGGATGCTCTGCGGCATCCTCGGTCCCACGTCCGGCCGGGCGTCTGTCCTGGGCTACGATCTGGAGAGGGAGGCCGACGAGATCAAGACCCGGATCGGCTACCTGTCCCAGAAATTCAGCCTGTACGGTGACCTGACCGTCGACGAGAACATCGAGTTTTTCGCCGAGATCCACCTCGTCCGGGATTTCCGCAAGAGGCGCGAGGAGCTCCTTGAATTCACCCGCCTGACGCCGTTCCGCGATCGCCTGGCCGAGCGTCTTTCGGGGGGGATGCGGCAGAAGCTGGCCCTGGCCTGTACGCTCATCCACACGCCCCGCCTCATCTTCCTCGACGAGCCAACGACCGGAGTCGACCCCGTCTCGCGGCGGGATTTCTGGAAGATCCTCTCGTCGCTTCTCCGGTCCGGGATCACCATCGTCATGGCCACGCCGTACATGGACGAAGCCGAGCGTTGCTCGCGGGTCGGGTTTCTCGGCGATGGGAGACTGCTCGCCGCCGACACTCCGGCGAATATCAAACTCCTGATGCGGGGGACGGTCGTCGAGATCGTCTGTCCCGAGATCCGGCGGGCCTTCGCCGTTTTGAAGACGCTCGCCGGGGTTCGGGAGGTCCAGCTCTTCGGGGACCGGCTGAACGTGGTCGTCGACGAGCCGGAGAAGCAAATCTCTCGCATCGAGTCCGCTCTCGGTAGGGAGGGCATCCCCGTCCTCCAGAAGCGGCTTCTCCCTCCTTCACTGGAGAACGTCTTCATCTCCGTGACCGAATCACAGACATCGGAGGCCGGTCATGCTTAGAAAAATTTTCGTTATTGCGGTCATCCTTATCCTGCCGCTCGCAGCCCTGGCCCAGAAAAGGCCGCTCTCCCTGGAAGAGGCCGTCGCCGCCGGGCTCGAGGCGAGCCCGGGCCTCCACGCTTCCCGGATGAAGGTCGAGTCGACGGCCGCCAAGTCCCGGGAGATCGAGGCCGGCCGCCTGCCGTCGCTCAAGTTCGGCGGCGGGTACATGCGGCTGAGCGAGGTTCCGCCCTTCGAGGTGACCCTGCCTATCTCCCCGAACCCCATCGTCGTTTCGCAGAACTACTTCAACAACTTTAACCTCCGACTGGGCGTCCAACAGCCCCTGTTCACGGGTTTTCGCCTCCAGGCCGGGGCGGAGTCTGCCCGAATGCTCGAGAAGTCGGCCGGTCAAGATCTCGAAAAGGACCGGGCGGAGTTCATCTTCGCCGTGAAGAACGCCTACTGGGGCCTGGCGCGGGCCAGGGAATTCGAGAAGATCGTCGATGAGAACATCCGTCAGGTCGGGGAACACCTGAAGGATGTCAGGGCGTTTTTCGCTCAGGGGCTCCTCACGAGAAACGAGGTCCTCCGGGCCGAGCTCGAGTTCTCGAACACGGAGCTCTTGAGGCTCGATACCCGGAACGCGGCCGAGGTCGCCCTGACCTCCCTCGACAGCCTGATCGGCCGGCCCCTCGACACGGATGTCGACCTGACGACGTCAGCCGAGAGCCAAGCCTCCCGGCTTCCCGCCGTGGAGGACCCCTCGATCGAAGCGGCTCTGGCCGATCGGCCCGAACTCAAGTCGGCCGAGTTCAGGATCAGGGCCTCCGAGCTCGGCGTCAAGACGGCCCGGGCCGGCTTCTATCCGCAAGTTTTCCTCTCCGGCAACTATTACTACCTCCGGCCGAACCCCCGATTCATGCCGGCCAGGGATAAGTTCAACGGGACCTGGGACCTCGGCATCTCCGTTTCGTTCGACATTTGGAACTGGGGCCAGACGAAGAGCCAGACGGAGCAGGCCAAGGCCCAGCTGGCCCAGGCCCGGGACGCCCGCAAACTCCTGGAAGACCAGGCCGTCCTGGAGGTCACCCAGTGCCGCCTGACCCTCGCCCGGGCCAATGAAAAGGTCCGGGTGGCCGGCCAGGCCGTCGGCCAAGCGGAGGAGAACCTCCGGATGACACGGGAGAGGTTCAAGCAGGGTGTCGCCCTGAACACCGAGGTCTTGGACGCCGACGTCGCCCTCCTCCAGGCGCGGATGATCCGGACCCAGGCCTCGATCGATCTCGTCCTGGCCCAGGCCAGGTTGGAAAAGGCGTTGGGGCGCTGAGGCGCGGAGAGCGGGGGAGAAGGGCCATGTCCGGAAATTCCATCGAAGTGAAGTCGCTGACGAAAAAGTTCGGCGGCTTCACGGCCGTCGACGCCGTCAGCTTCGAGGTCGGCCGGGGCGCGATCTTCGGCTTCCTCGGCGCCAACGGGGCGGGGAAGTCGACGACCATCCGCATGCTCTGCGGCCTTCTCGACCCGACGTCAGGGACGGCCACGGTTGGCGGCTACGACGTCGGCCGCGAGCCGGAACGGGTCAAGAGGGTCATCGGCTACATGTCCCAGAAGTTCTCGCTCTACGAAGACCTGACCGTCGTCGAGAACATCCGCTTCTTCGGCGGCGTTTACGGCCTCGCGAAAAAGTCCGTCGATGCCCGTCTGCCCTGGGTCCTGGGGATGGCCGGCCTCAAGGGGCGGGAGCGGAGCCTGACGCGGACGCTATCCGTGGGCTGGAAGCAGCGGCTGGCCCTCGGCTGCGCGGTCCTCCACGAGCCCGAGATCGTCTTCCTCGACGAGCCCACCGGGGGCGTCGACCCGGCCTCGCGGCGGCGTTTCTGGGAGCTCATCAACGATCTCTCCGAGCGAAAGGTCACCGTCTTCGTGACCACCCATTACCTGGACGAGGCGGAATACTGCAACGACATCCGGCTCATCCACGCCGGCCGGATCGTCGCCGGCGGCAGCCCCCGGGAGCTCAAGGACAAGGTCATCCGCAACCCCATCCTCGAGGTCGCGACCGACAGGACCGTCGACGCCCTGGAGGTCCTCCAGAAGGAGCCGTGGGTCCTGGAGACGTCGATCTTCGGGACCTCTCTCCACGTCAGCGTCGCCGAAGAGACGGAAGGCCGGCGGCTCGTCCAGGAGCGGCTGGCCCGCGAGGGGATCGTGCCCCAGCGCGTCGACCGGATCGTCCCGTCGCTCGAGGACGTCTTCATCCATAAGATCGAGGAGAAGGCCGCGGGCGGGGAGGGGAGCGCGGAGGCAGCGCCATGAAGGGATCGCCGTTCGCCTGCGTCCCGCCGGTCATGAAGAAGGAGTTCCGCCAGATCCGGAGGGACACCCGGTCGCTCATCTTCATGATCTTCATCCCGGCCTTCATGCTCCTCCTGTTCGGCTTCGCCCTGAACTTCGACGTCAAGCACATCCCGCTCGCCGTCGTGGACCAGGACGGCAGCCGGACGAGCCGCGAGCTCGTCGAGAAGTTCCGGACGACGGAGTATTTCGAGGTCAAGGCCGTACTGAACAAACCCGCGGAGGTCGACGGCCTCATGGCCCGCGAACGCATCCGGGCGGCCCTGGTCATCCCGGAGACATTCTCCGAGGACCTTCTGGCCGGACGGAGCCCCTCCGTCCAGTTCATCCTCGACGGCGCGAACGCCATGAGCGGGACAACGGCGGCCGGTTACGCCGGGGCCATCCTGCAAAGCTACTCCCAGCGGATTACGCTCGAAGCCATGAGGCGTCGCGGGATCGGGGAGCCGACCGTTCCGCTCGCGACCGAAGTGCGCGTCTGGTACAACCCGGAGCTCCGGAGCGCCAAGTTCCTCGTCCCGGGGCTCATGGCCTTCATCCTCATGGTCATCCTCACCGTTTCGACGGCCTTTTCTCTCGTCCGGGAGAAGGAGCGGGGGACCATGGAGCAGATCATGGTTTCGCCCGTCCGTTCCGCGGGGCTCATCCTCGGCAAGATGATCCCCTATGTCCTCATCTCCCTGGCCTCGGCCCATTTCGTGCTGGCCCTCGGCTGGGTCCTCTTTGGCGTGGCCATCAAGGGCAACTACTTCCTGCTTCTCCTGACCATGCTCCTGTTCCTGGTCTGCGGGCTGGCGCAAGGGATCCTAATCTCCGCCATGGCGAGGACCCAGCAGGTGGCCTTCCTGATCTCCGTCCTGACGACGTTCCTGCCGACCTTCATCCTCTCGGGTTTCATCTTCCCGGTCAGGAACATGCCCGCGGTGATCCAGGCCGTGACCTACCTCGTCCCGGCCAAATATTTTCTGGTCGCCCTCCGGGCCATAATCCTCAAAGGGGCTGGGCTCCGGGCCTTCTGGGACCAGGCCCTGCTTCTGGCCGCGTTCGCCGTCCTGACTCTCGGTTTGGCCATGGCCCGGCTCCGGCTGGGGCAAGAGGACGGACGAAGTCGGGGGAGGAGGACTCGATGAAGGCCATCCTTTCCATCATCCGCAAGGAATTCCTCCAGCTCCGTCGGGACCCCCGGCTTTTACCGGTGATTTTCATCTCGCCGATCCTCCAGCTCCTCCTGCTCGGCTACGCCGCGGACCTCGACGTCAAGCGCATCCCCTCGGTCATCTGCGACATGGACCGTTCGGCCGCGAGCCGCGATTTCCTCGACGGGTTCCTGAATTCCGGCTATTTCGCCGTTGAGGCCCGCGTCGAACGGATGGACGAGATCGACCGCTACCTGGATGATGGCGACGCGGCCATGGCCTTCGTCATCCCCCGGGGCTTCGGCGACAAAACGGCCGGGGGGAGGCAGGCCTCGGTTATGATCATCGCCGACGGGTCGGAGAGCCAGTCGGCGACGATCGGCGTCAACTACGCGACGATGATCGCGGCGAAGTATTCCCAGAAGATCCTCCTCGAGTCCTTCGAGCGCGTGAAGGGCCTCGGCCTGAAGCCCGTCCTCGTCAACCCCGAGGTCAGGGTCTGGTACAACCCCGAGCTCCGCAGCCGGAATTTCATGGTGCCCGGCGTCCTCGGCCTCATCCTGATGATCATGACTACCTCGCTCGCGGCCCAGGGCATCGTCCGGGAGAGGGAGACGGGGACGATGGAGCAGCTGATCGTGACGCCGATCCGCCCCTACCAGCTCATTTTGGGGAAGCTCCTGCCGTTCGTCCTCATTGGCCTCATCGACGCGATGTTCGTCGTCGCCGTCGCCAAGTGGGGATTTGTCATTCCGGTCCGGGGCAGTGTGCCCCTACTTTTCGCTCTGTGCCTGGCCTTCATGCTCAACACGCTCGGCATCGGCCTCTTCATTTCCACCATCTCGAGGACCCAGCAGCAGGCCATGCTGACGTCCCTGTTCTTCATCCTGCCCATGACCTTGCTCAGCGGGTTCGTCTTCCCCATCGAGAACATGCCGAAGTTCTTCCAGTTCGTCACCCATGTCATCCCGATACGCTATTTCTTCGTCATCATCCGGGGCATCATGCTCAAGGGCGCCGGCTGGCCGGAGCTCTGGGACCAGGCTGCGGCGCTACTCGTCTTGGGGACGGTGATCCTGGGCCTCAGCGTCGCCCGCTTCCACAAGAAGCTCGAATAAGAAGCGCCTTGACACTCCCGTTACCCGGGTCTATGATTTTTTCCATCCGATCGCGGAAGGATAGAATAACATGCGAAAAACCGTCCTGTTCGTTCTCATCATCGGTCTGGCCGCCTGGGGATGCCGGCGCGACCGGGAGCCGGGCCCCGCGGCCAAGGCGGAAGAACCCGGCGTGTCGGGCTCTCCGGCCGCTCACGGTCCGTTCGTGACGGTCCGGGACGGTCGGTTCGTCCTGGCCGGGAAGCCCTATTACTTCGTCGGCGCCAATTTCTGGCAAGGGATGAACTTGGGCGTCAACGGTCCGAGCGGCGACCGGACCCGGCTCCTTCAGGAACTCGATACCCTTCGGCAACTCGGCGTGACGAATCTTCGCGTCATGGCCTCCTCCGAGGGGCCGAACACCGAGCCCTACCGAATGGTCCCCGCCCTGATGACCTCCCCGGGAGAGTATGACGGGAGCGTCCTCGACGGCCTGGATTTCCTGCTGGCCGAGATGGGTAAGCGCGGCATGCGGGCCGTTATGGTCCTCAACAACTTCTGGCAGTGGTCTGGCGGCATGGCCCAATACGTCTCCTGGCACGAAAAAACGTCCATCCCGTACCCGGGAAACTATGAAAAGTTCATCGATTATTCGGCGAAATTCTACTCCTATGAGGAGTGCCAGAATTGGTTCCGCGATCATATCGCGATGTTGATCGTCCGCACCAATCCCTACACGGGACTCAAGTATCGGGACGATCCGGCTGTGTTTTCGTGGGAGCTGGCGAACGAGCCGCGGCGATACCCCCAAAGTTGGATCGATGAAACGGCGGCCTACATCAAATCCCTCGACCCTGACCATATGGTGACGACTGGCTCGGAAGGGGCGCTCCCGGGGAAGCCGACACAGGATTTCGTCAAGACCCACAGCGGCCCGGGCATCGATTACGTCACCATCCACATCTGGCCGCAGAATTGGGACTGGTTCGATCCCAAGAAGCCTTCGACGTTCCAATCGGCGGAAGCCAAATCCATCGCCTATTTTCAAGCCCACGCCCGGGAGGCCGCGGCGATGGGGAAACCGCTCGTCCTCGAGGAATTCGGGCTGGCCCGCGACTGGGTTCCCCGGCGCGATAACCTCAATCCGGCTTCGCCGACGACCATCAAGGACCTCTTTTACACGGCCCTTTACAAGCAGGTGATGGATTCCATGGCGGCCGGGGGGCCGGCGGCGGGCGACAACTTCTGGGCCTGGGCGGGCAAAGCCCGGCCGGGCATGTCCTGGGTCGGGGACCCGCCCCACGAACCCGCCGGCTGGTATTCCGTCTACGACACCGACACCTCAACTTTGGCCATTATCTCGGCCCACGTCAAGGCGATGGCTCAAAGAATGAGCATGCAGTCGCCGTAGGAGAAGAAGCGGTAGCGCTCTTTGACGGCCACGCGGTAGGCTTCCATGATCAGGTCATAGCCGGCGAAGGCAGAGACGAGCATCAGCAGAGTGGACTTGGGCAGGTGGAAGTTCGTTAGAAGACGGTCGACGGCGTGGAATTCGAAACCCGGATAGATGAATAGGGAAGAGGCTCGCCGGCCGGAGCGGACCTTCCCGTCTTTCCAGGCGCTCTCGAGCGTCCGGACGACGGTCGTGCCCACCGCCGTGACCGGCCGTCCTTCCGACCTTGTCGCGTTGACCGCGCGCGCCACAACGGGCGTTATGGAATACCATTCCTCGAGCATCTTATGTTCGAGGACGATCTCCGCCCGGACCGGTTGGAACGTCGCCAGGCCCACATCGAGGGTCACGCGCCTAATCTTGACACCCTTCGATTTCAGTCTCGTTAGCGTTTCTTTAGTGAAATGAAGCCCGGCCGTCGGGGCCGCGACCGCGCCCTCTTTCCTGGCGAAGACCGTCTGATACCTGACGAGGTCTTCGAGCCGTGAGGATCGGTCCCCCCGGGTCCTCTTGATGTAAGGGGGCAGGGGAGCACAGCCGAATTTTCCAAGCTCGGCGCGGACATCGCTCCCTCTGAAACGGAGGAGCCGCTTTCCCTCTTCGCCTGTCCCCTCCACGCGGGCCTCAAACCCCGGCGCGAAGTGAAGGCTGTCGCCTTGCCGGATTCGCCGCGCGGGGCGGCACAGCACTTCCCATAGTCCCGGCTCAAGCTCCTTGACGAAAAGGAACTCGATGTTCGCTTCACCGCTCTTTCCCCAGACCCGGGCCGGAATGACTTTGGTGTCGTTCAGGACGAGAAGGTAGTCCGGATGGATGTGCTCGGCGAAATCCTTGAACCGGCCGTGATCGATCTTGCCCGTCTTCCGCTCGACGACCATCAGCCGCGAATCGTCGCGGCGGGGGAGGGGACGCTGGGCGATGAGTTCCGTCGGCAGGTCGTAGTCAAATTCCGAGACGAGCATCCTCAGTCTTTGAACAGCTTCTTCTGGCCCGAAGCCCGCGTCTTCGCCCTGGACCCGGCCGCGGCGTATTCATAGCCGAGGTGGGCGTAGGCCCGGGGTGTAATGACCCGGCCCCGGGTCGTCCGGTCGAGGAAGCCGATGCGCATGAGGAAGGGCTCGTAGATGCTCTCGATCGTGTCTTTTTCCTCGTCGATGGCCGCGGCGATCGTGCCGATCCCGACCGGCCCGCCGCCGAAATTATCGATGATGGTCGAGAGGATCTTGCGGTCGACGTCGTCGAGGCCCAGG
>JAPKZD010000017.1 GCA_026393975.1 Candidatus Aminicenantota bacterium
CTATAATGCTGTTGGGCCATCGTAGTAAAAATCCTCCTCTCTTTCGGTTTGGCGATCGAAGAGAGTTTACGATGGCCCGCCTCCTATGCCAAATTGCGAACTTCACTGTACACTACCGCCGGCCGCCCCGTCTTCAGGCGTTCGCGGGTCCGCTTGACGATCTCCTCGTCACCGCCGGCGGCGAGATAGGAACGCCAGCCGGGGATCGCCCGGTACATCGGGACGCCCGCCATCCTGTTCAACGCCCGACCCGTATCACTCCCGACGATAAGCACCGGGTCCGGCTCCCCTATCACGTGGCATCGGGCGCTCGACCAGGGATAATCCTCGGCCCGCTCGACCAACCCGGCCCGCACCGGATTCGTCTCAATAAAGCGAACCTCTTCGAAGACGCTCGGGTCGTCCAGGGGGCAGGACAGGAACCTCCCCCTCCAGAGTCGGCCGCTCGAGCCCTTTTTCTTATGAAAGTATTGGGTGTACTTCATGTGGAGGGTATTGAACGTCCGGGAGAGCCCGTCGCCCGTCCTCGGGACGCATATGTAGTGGCCGTGATTCGACATCAGGCAATAGGCCCAGATGTCGAGGCCGTAGCGCTCTGCGCATTCCCTGAGCCAGCCGAGGTAGCGGCGGTAGTCCGCATTTTCCTCGAAGACCGTCTGCTCGCGGTTCCCCCGCTGGTTGACCGCATGGGGGTAGCCGAGAAGGACGGAGCGGGCGAGACGGGCCATTGTTTTATGTTGGAAATTCGCGGGACACGTACCAATTCAAGAGAATTGTTACATGTCCCGAATTTCCAGGCTACCGCCGATGGACGCCGCAGGGCGCCTGGGCGGCGCGGACACGTCTGATCATCAGCCGCGAAGATTTTTAATCAAAAGGCGATTGTGGCTTCGGCCTGCTTCATAACCCATCTCAATTCCCATATAGCAAAAAGTGAGCAAATTGTATAAATACCGGACAGGAATTGTCAAGAGGAAAATAGGGACAGCAGATTTCTCCCATATGAAGACCTTGACGATCTCGGATCTGAGCCTATGAGCCGCCTAAAGCCGTATGAGAAAAAGAGCGGCCAAGCCGCGTCTGTCCAAATGAATGGGCACTTGGGCCGAAGAGAAACCCATTGACATGATATCACCTTGCTGATATATATGTGGCGAGGTGACCAGGATGGCACGTATGACGAGGACGATCATTTCCATACCAGAAGATGATAAGAAATGGCTCGAGTCCTACGGCAGGCGCCATGAAATCTCGAGCGCCGAGGTCGTCAGGAGGGCGATCAGAGAATTCCGTCAGAAAAAGCCTGAGAAGAGCCTTGCGGCTGTACTCCGGGAAACGGCCGGGACGTGGACCTCAATCAAGGGAGACAGCCGCGATTATATTGATGCCATGCGAAAGGAATGGGAGCGCCAGACGTGAAGCCGGTCTATCTTCTGGATTCGGTTATTCTGATAGATCATCTTCGCGGCATCGAGCAGGCGACCAAGTGGCTGAAAAAGCTAAGCGAGGGCGAGGCCGTCCTCTCAGCGATCACGCGCGCCGAGGTGCTCTGCGGAGGGACGGAAAAGGAGGAACTCGCCGCCTTAGAGTTATGCGACGCCTTCGAGTGCCTCCCCCTGACCAAGGATGACGCGACGAGCACTGCGGAGTTGAGACGGACAAACGGATGGAAGCTGCCGGACGCGTTCCAGGCGGCCGTGGCGTTGAGGCACGGCCTAAGGCTGGTCACGCGGAACGCCCGGGATTTCGACGAGAAGAAACACGTGTTTGTGCTTATCCCCTACCGGCTCGGGTAGGGCTTGACTTTCCCTTCTTCGATGGTCATACTAGGGTATGAATATTTCTTACCGTTAAGAGAAACACATGGCAAAGACTCTAAAATTCTCGATCAGCATGTCAGCGCCGGAGTTTAAGACCCTGGAGAAGGCGCGGCGCCGAGCCGGGACGACCAGGAGCCAGTTTGTCCGAGAGGCCGTTGGGGCATTCGGCTCAGTCAAGGAGGACCGGAGCACCTATGGATCGCCGTGCCCTGCCGACCTGACGGACATGCGGGAATTAGGACGGAGGGCAGTCGCCGCGGCAGGCCGGTTCGAATCGGGCGTCCCTGACCTTTCCATCGAGCATGACCGTTATCTGGGGGACGCGCCGGCGAAGGATGGCGTCGCGAACGGCAGGCCGGCGCAGGGCGGCGCAAAAAAAGACGGCGGCTCGCGATGAACGTCTTCGTCGACACGAGCGCCCTCCTGGCCGTCCTCGACCGGAGCGACGAGCGGCACGCCGCGGCCAAACAGACCTGGGAAGAGATGTTGAACGGCGACCACACGCTTCTCTGCCACAATTACGTCCTGGTGGAGACATCGGCCGTCTTGACGCGGCGCGTCGGGATCGAAGCCGCACGCGTCTTCGAGCGTGATGTCGTACCGGTTCTGCGTCTATTCTGGGTGACGCGGGAAATCCACGAAGCCGCGGTCGGGGCGCACCTGGCGGCGGGCCGCCGCGCCCTCAGTCTCGTCGACTGCGCGAGTTTCGAAGTCATGCGGCGGACGGGCGTCCGCACGGCCTTCGCTTTCGACCCGCACTTCAAAGAATTCGGATACGAAGTTCTTTAGTTAATACATGTGTAGGGTCAGGGCCGACAACTCTCTTTGCTGAAGGGAGACGGCGGGTTTTTCGACTATTTGCATTTATGATTGACATTTGGTCGTCCTTATGATATTTATAATTTCGTGATCGATCGCCCTTATTGGCTTAGCCGGATCCAAGCAGCCTGGCAGAAGAGGCCGATCGTATGGCTGGCCGGCGTCCGCCGTGTCGGGAAAACCACGCTGGCCCGAATGATCACGGATACGACATATCTCAATTGCGACCTCCCTTCCGATACTCGCCGCTTGGAGGACCCGGAGCTGTTTTTCCGGTCTCTCCCCCGGAATGGGATCGTTGTCCTGGACGAGATTCATCGCTTGGCCGACCCGAGCCGGGTCCTTAAGATCGCGGCCGACGCTTTCCCCGGACTCCGGATTCTGGCAACCGGATCCTCCACTCTGGCCGCCACTCGAAAGTTCAAGGACGCGTTGACCGGGCGCAAGATCGTTTTGAATCTGACTCCCGTGCTTTGGACCGAAACCACGGCGGATTTCGGAATCCGGGATATCGAGCGCCGGCTTCTCAACGGCGGCCTCCCGGAATTTCTTTTAAGTCCCGTCAAGGATCCGGCGCTTTTCTCGGAATGGCTGGACAGCTTCTACGCCCGGGATATCCAGGAACTTTTCGCGGTCCGCGAGAGGGCGGGTTTCCTCAATCTTTTCCGGCTGATGCTGCGTCAAAGCGCCGGGCTGGCGGATTATTCCGCGCTGTCGCGGGAGTGCGACATCAGTCGCGCGACCGTCAAGGCCTACCTGGAGGCCATGAGCATCGCCTATGCGCTCATCCCTCTGCCCCCCTTTCATGGAGGAGGCCGGCGGGAAATTGTCCGGAGGCCCAAGGTCTACGGATTCGATACGGGATTTGTGACCTACGCTCGTGGTTGGACGGAGATCCGGAGCGACGATCTTGGCCTCCTCTGGGAACACCTCGTTCTCGACATCCTGCGGGCGGCGACCGGAGGAGAAGGCCTGCATTACTGGCGCGACAAATCGGGTCGGGAGCTGGATTTTGTCCTGCGCCGCGGGCGGGAAGTCGATACCTTTGAATGCAAGCTGAACCCCGACCGCTTCGAGCCGGATGGCCTTTCGGTATTCCGGGCCAGTTATCCCCATGGACGGAATTACCTTGTCTGCCCGGACGTCAAAGTCCCTTACGAACGACGTTTCAATAGCCTGACCGTCAAGGTCGTCGAGGGGCACGCCCTCGACGCAAGCCTTCGCGGCTCAGAAGCCGGCCAGCTGGAACAGACACGGAGTCGTCGGTAAAATCATCTACGGCCTACGGCTGGTCACACGGAACGCCCGGGGATTCAACGAGAAGAAACACGCGTTCGTGCTTATCCCCTACCGGCTCGGATAGGGCTGCGAAATGCGATCTCCCCGCACTTGCAATAAGGTTACGAATAATGTAACCTAAGAGCACAATGCAAACCGTGACTGAGTTGGTCTTCCGCCTCTCTCCCCCAGGGGGAATCTTCGACGAAACGGTCATCCGGAATATTCTCGCCAACAGGTCGGAAGCGGCCAGGAAAGTGCTCGCACATCGCGCCGTCGCCGCGGGTGAGATCATTCGGCTCAGGCCGGGACTGTTCCTGCTCGCACCGGAGTTTCGGAAAACGCATCCTCATCCGTTTGTCGTCGCGGCGATCCTGCACTCTCCTTCCCATGTGAGTCTCGAGTCGGCGTTGGCCCATCACGGCCTCATCCCGGAAGCGGTTTTTCAGGTCAGCAGTGTGACATCCTCACGAAGCCGCATGTTCAAAACCCCGGTCGGCGTTTTCAGCTTCGTGCGCGTTCCTGCCGCGAATCCCAGAGCCGGAGTCCAGGCGCTAAAGGTCGACGGCCGAAGCTGGGCCTTCGTCGCCACTCCCCTACGGGCTGTCGCAGACCTGATCTATACGAGAAAAGACGTGAGCTGGACAAAAGATGGCCTCGCCTTCCTGACGGAATCCATGCGGATCGAACGGGACGATCTCGAAGGAATTTCCTTCGTAAGCCTGGACGAGGTTTGCGAGAGCTTAAGGAGCCGGCGGACCACGGATTATCTCCGGGGGCTGTATCGGGAGCTGAAAAAATGATCCATCGCGTCCTCGAGGAAAAAATCAAGGAATACGCGGTCACGAGCGCCCTCGACCAGGAGAATGTCCTGCAGGAGATCGTCCAGCTATACGTCTTGGCCAGCCTCTCCCGGGCCGGGCTCTTTTCGAGCACGCAGGCTGTTTTTCACCGCGGAACGTGCCTCCGCATCGTCCACGGGATGAACCGCTTCTCCGAGGACCTGGACTTCTTTCTGAAGCGGCCTGAGCCGGGTTTCAGCTGGAAAAGATACCTGGAGCATGTCGTCAGAGACGGATACGGCGAAGGCCTCGGCTTCGACGTTCAGTCTAAGGCTGAAGATAAGACGGCGGTCAAGAAGGCGTTTCTCCGGACAGACTCTTTCGGCAAGGACCTCACCCCCGCCCTACCGTATTCCAGGGACCCCCGTAAACTCATCAAGGTAAAGCTCGAGATCGATGTGAATCCTCCCGTCGGGTCAACCTTTGAAACGCGCTACCTCGCCTTTCCCGTAACCACGGCCATCACGACCCAATCCCTTGAATCCGGCTTCGCCATGAAGATCGGCGCGATGCTCTGTCGAACATACGTGAAGGGTCGGGACTGGTACGATTTCATCTGGTATGTCAACAAAAAAATCGCTCCGGACCTCGAACTCTTAAGCCGTTCAATCGACCAGCAGGGTCCGTGGGCCGGCCAAGGAATCGAGGTCGATCCTGGCTGGGTAGAGACGACCTTGAGGAAGAGGATCGCCGAGATCGACTGGCAAGCCGCCCGCCGGGACGTCGAACGGTTCCTCCCGCTCCGGGAACAGGAATCCCTGAATCTCTGGGACCGGGAGTTCTTCCTCCATCACCTCGCCCTTCTCGTGCGATACCTCTGAGCCGGACATCGTCAAGGGACGAGCCTTCGCGGCGGAAGTGGACCTCCGGTCCTGCCGGCTTCGCCACCGGCTTTGCAGTGCCGGTGCTGGCAACCGGCGGCACTGCCACCGGCTTTGCAGTGCCGGTGCTGGAGACCGGCAAGGGCGGTGGCAAGGCCGGGGCCGGGCTTCCCAGTCCCGGCCCTAGCAAGGGGCCGGGGCCCCGGCCGCTGGCGAGTGTGATGCCCCGGCGATGCCCCTCAGTCCATCACCTCGTCCCATATGGCGAGGGGTCAGGCCCCCTCCAAGAGCCACTTCCATAGGGGAACGTACCTGATCCCGTCTTAGATAAGGGCTGACACGAACGCGGCAGGCATGTAATATCTTGATCTTGCTTGGCTGTGCGATCTTATTGATACGTTCGACACCACCCACTTAAAAATACGGGGTGGGTGGTGCTCAGTATTAACCCTGAGCATACCCCGGGCTTCAGACCGGAGAGTCGAATGGGTTGATAAATAATTATATAAGCCCATTCTTGGGTCTAAATTCCGCTTTATAATGTGGTTTTTCGCCCTGTTTTGAACATTTTAAGGGGGCGAAGGGTCAGGATCCTAAAATATTTCTTGACAAACCCTTCTTTTGTAGCTATATTTGAGTTGCATTTGTAGTCACATAAGAACTCGATATGCGTTTCATCAATGTGCGGGAACTTAAAAGCAAAACGTCGGAAATACTCCGGGCGGCGGCGGGGGAGGACATCATCGTCACCAATCACGGAAAACCCGTTGCCGTCGTTTCTGGAATAGATGGGCGGGACTTTGAAAAAATCGGTTTTCGCAGCGGCGCGATTCGGGTCCGCGAAACTCCCGTCCCCTACCGAACGGAGGCGGTCGATTACGAGAAGCCGGAAGCGGACAAGCCGACGCCGGCCCCGGCTGGAAAATCGGCCTGGAATCCGTTGAAAGCCGTATTCTGGGACTATCCGGAGTTGACCGAGGAGGCGACGCTGAGCCTAAGGATCCAAGAGGCCCGGGATTCACCCATTCAAGATGCTTTTCGCTGGTATTTAGCCCGTTTTTTGGAAAGAGGTCGGGTAGTGGATGCGTGGCGTTTTTTCCGGCTGGATGAGATCCGGAGGATCATGCCGTCGCTGAAGTTATCTTCTCGCGCCGCCGCCAAATGGACAAGGATCTTGGAATACTATGGAAATCCTTAAAGAATTTTCCCTGGGCTATGCTTCCCCGGCTCAAAAATCCATCCTGGCAGCCCTGAGCCGGGACCCGATCGTTGAAGACGCATTCTTCCTGACCGGCGGAACGGCGCTATCCGTTTTTTACCTCGGACATCGGGTTTCGGACGATATCGATCTCTTCACAAGAGAGCCACTCGATTTGGCGGCCGTCACGGACATCATTCTCCGACCGTGGGGCGGGGAGATCATCGTGAGCGTGCGGGAATCATCCTTTGTTTCCGTCTTCATCCGGACCGTCAAGGTCGATTTCGTTGTCGATCCCTTATCGGAACTCGAAGAACGCCCCGTGGCCGACCTCGAGTTCGGCGGCCGCCTGACCGTGGACTCCCTGGAGGCCATCGCCGCCAACAAGTTGGCGACCCTGCTCGGCCGCGTCGAACCCAAAGATTTCATCGACTTCTATTTCCTTCAGAAAGAATTTCCCCGATTGAAGGCCGATCTCATCTTCGATCGCGCGAAGAGGAAAGACGCCATATTCGACGATCCCTCAGAGGCGGCCATGCGCCTCAAGGAAGGATTGCGAATCATCCTTAGGTCCGCCCCGGAGGCCACGGCCCTGGATATCGATGATGTCCGCCGCCACGGGCTGATCCCGTACCCTCGACTTCTGAAGCCCGTCGATTGGACAGAATTCGGGCATGCTTTCGAAGATCTGGAAGATTGGCTCACGAGGCACGGGGTCAAGACTTGACCCCTCCAAGAGCTGCTTCCATAGGGGAACGGGCCTGATCCCGCCTTAGATAAGGGCTGACACGAACGCGGCAGGCCGGTTCGAATCCGGAGTGCCGGACCTATCGGTAGGCCACGACCATTATCTCGCGGACGAGCAAGCGGTGGACGGCGCCGACAAGGATCTTGGAGCTTCGGACCTCTCGAAAAAGGCCGGCGGCTCGCGATGAACGTCTTCGTCGACACGAGCGCCCTCCTGGCAGTCCTTGATAAGGGCGACGAGCGGTACGCCGCGGCCAAGCGGATTTGGGAAGATATGCTGAGAGGCGATAACACCCTCGTTTGCCACAACTATGTCCTCGTGGAGACGTCGGCTGTTTTAACGAGGCGGATCGGCATGGAGGCGGTGAGTGTCTTCGAACAAGATATTCTTCCTGTTCTGCGCACTGTCTGAGTGACGAGAGACGTCCACGAAGCCGCGGTCGGGGCTCACCTAGCGGCGGGCCGCCGTGCCCTGAGTCTTGTCGACTGTGCGAGTTTCGAAGTCATGCGGCGGACGGGCGTCCGCACGGCCTTCGCATTCGACCCGCACTTCCAAGAATTCGGTTACGAGCTGGTTGTCGGCGATTAGCCCGTGTCAGAGATATTCTCTCACGCCAGAGCTTGACATTCGTCTATTATTCGTCTACTATTCGCCTATGCCAATATGCCAATCAAGGATGTATGACCGTGTTTAACCCAAGATATGCCATAACCAATAAACTGCTGGAGAATATCAAAAGAATAACAGCGCTGATCACGCAGCTCAACAGCAAGAGGCTTCCCAGTGTGGTTCTGCACGCAATGGAAAAAGAAGCCCGGGAGCTGTCTGCACATACCTCGACAAGCATAGAAGGGAACCCTCTGCCGCTCGCCGAAGTCAAAAGAATACTAAAAAACAGGCCGGAAAACCTGCGGGACACGGAGCGCGAGGTCATAAATTACAACCGGGCGCTGGAAGATCTTAATAAAATATCTCGTCAAGGGCCTCCGCTGCTTAACAATAAACTGGTCTTTGATATCCAAAGAACGATCACAAAAGGATTGATAGAAAATCATCTCTGCGGCAAACTGCGCTGCGAGCCGGTATTTGTAAACGATCCAAGGACAGGGAAAACCGTTTATTGGCCGCCCGACCATAAAGATGTCAAGGTCCTGCTTGATGAATTGCTTGATTTCATAAAAAAGAATCAAGGGAAAATAGATCCATTAATTTTAGCCGGCATTTTTCACAAGCAGTTCGTTATCATCCATCCCTTCATGGACGGCAACGGCAGGACAGCCCGGCTGGCCACAAAAGCGCTTTTAGCCGCGATGGGGCTGAATACATTCGATCTTTTCTGCTTTGAGAACTACTACAGCGCAAATGTGGGCCGGTATTTTGAAAAAGTCGGGGTCCGTGATAATTACTACGACATAAAAGATAAGATCAATTTTGCCGGCTGGCTTGAATATTTCACGGACGGGATAATCGACGAGCTCTTAAGAGTGAGCAAAGAAATGAGGTCGGCAGAGCTGACCCCGGAGACCGCGCTCAAGACACACGATAAGCAGATCATCGATCACATCGGAGAAAACGGCTTCATCACGGACAAAGAGTACTCCGCCATTACAAAGCGCGCAAAAGCAACTCGCAACAAAGATCTTAACAGGCTTATCGGCATGGGACTAATTAAGAAATTGGGCAAAGGCAAATCGACATATTATAAGCTGACCGAAAAGTGATTTTTGGTCGGCGCCGGGCCGCTCAGTCCTTCATCTCGTCCCGTATCTTCTTGAAGTCCCCTTTGAGCTCGACGAAGACCTTGACGATCTCGGGGTCGAAGTGCGTCCCGCTCGAGGACACGATGATGTCCACGCTCTCCTCGTGGGAAAAGGCGGCCTTGTAACAGCGCTTCGCCCGCAACGTTTCATAGACGTCCACGACGGCCATGATACGCGCGGTCAGCGGGATGGCCTCGCCCGCCAAGCCCTGCGGATAGCCCTGGCCGTCCCACTTTTCGTGGTGGAACCTGGCGATGGCGATGCCCATGTCGAGCATGGCGTTTCCGGGGAATTTCCGCTGGACGGCCTCGAGCTTCTCCGCCCCCCGGGCGGCGTGCGTCTTCATGACTTCGAATTCCTCGGGCGTCAGTTTGCCGGGCTTGAGGACGATCTGGTCTGGGATGGCGACCTTGCCGATGTCGTGGAGCGGGCTGGCGTGGAAGATGTTTTCGATGAACTTCGCGTCGACCTGCCGGCCGAAGCGGGCCCGCTGGGCCAGCCCCTCGGCCAGCTTCTTGCAGAACCCCTGGACGCGTTCGAGGTGCATGCCCGAATCGTCGTCCCGGGATTCGGCCAGCTTGGCCAGGGAGAAGATCATGGCCATCTGCGTGTCCGAGATCTTCTTGACCTGGACTTGGACGAGCTTGCCCAGCTGCCGGTTGTGCTGTTCGAGCTCCTGCTGAAGCCGCCTAAGCTTCAAGTGCGTGTCCACCCGGGCCTGGACTTCGTCGAACTGGAAGGGCTTGGTGATGTAGTCCACGCCGCCCACCGAGAAAGCCTTGACCTTGTCCAGCACTTCGTTCAGCGCGCTGATGAAGATGACCGGGATGTCCTTCAGCTTTTCGTCCGCCTTCAAGCTTTGGCACACTTCGAAACCGTTCATCTCCGGCATGTGGATGTCGAGAAGGATCAGATCGGGGGGGTCGCTCAGGGCGGCCTGGAGCCCCAGCATGCCGCTCGGGACGGGCCGCGTTTTGTAGCCCCGGTCTTTCAGCATGCTCGTCAGAAGATGGAGGTTCGCGGGCGTGTCGTCCACCACGAGGATATTCGGCTTTTCCGGATATGTTAGTGATATGCTCATCGGTCTCTCCTTTTTGTCTGCAGCAAGTCGAGAAGTTTGTTGTATTCGAAGCGTTCGACGAGGTCGCGCAATCCCTCGGCCATGAGGGCGCGGCGGCGGCCGATGCCGTCGATCAACTCCATGATCGTGTCATAATCCGCCTGGATGACGGCGTCGTACATCTTCTTGATAAAGGCCTTGGGCAGAGCCGCCAGAGCGTCCGCCGTCAGCGCGCTCCGGCCGGCGGAGGAGGCCAGGTCTTTCTCGGACGCGCTTTTTTCGGAAAGCTCGTACTCGACGCCCAGAAGCCGTTCGATCTTCTCGAAGAGGACGGCTTCCCGGAAGGGCTTGGTCAGGAAGTCGTCGGCCCCGGCCTCGAACGCATCCCGCCGGTTCTCTTCGAAAACGCTGGCGCTCACGCTGACGATCTTGACCTCCGCGCCGCCTTCGTTCGCTCTGATGCGCCGGGCGGCTTCGCAGCCGTCCATCACGGGCATCTGCATGTCCATGAGGATCAGGTGCGGCCGCCAGGCCTGGAACTCGGCGATGGCGTCTTTCCCGTTGGTCACCTGTCTCGTTTCAAAGCCGACGTCGCCGAGGAGCTTGGATAAAAACGCGCCGTTGAGCTCCTCGTCGTCGGCGATCAGGACGCGGCACGCGGGCTGGCCGGGCCGCAGGCGTTTGATCCGGTGGGATTCGGGTTTTTTCTCGGAAAAATCGACGTCCCCCTCTCCCAACAGAACATGGAACTTGAAAAGGCTCCCCTTCCCCACTCGGCTGTCGACGGAGATGTCCCCCCCCATGATATTGACAAACTCCTTGCAGATGGCCAAACCCAGGCCCGTACCAGACCTCACCAGGCGCCCGCTCTGCGTCTGCTGGAAGGGCTGGAAAAGACTCGCCTGTTCGTCCGCCGATATGCCCGGCCCCGTGTCTTCGACTTCCGCCTCCAGGCGGATCTTCCCGGCGTCCTCACGGTCGGTCCGGATCCTCAAAACGATGCCGCCGGTTCCGGTGAACTTCACCGCGTTGCCCAGCAGGTTGATGAGGATCTGGCGCAACTTGCCTTCGTCCCCCTCCACGTACTGGGGGATGTGGCCGAGGCCCTCCACGGCGAACAGCAGCTTTTTCGCGTCGGTGCGCATCCGGAACATCATTTCCAGGTCTTCGAGCAGGCATCGGAGGCTGAACGTCGTCGGGTTCAGGGTCATCCGCCCGGCCTCGATCTTCGACATTTCCAGGACGTCGGTGATCAGGGCCAGAAGGTGCTCGCCGCTCCGGTTGATGATATCCAGATGCTGCCGCTGCTGAGGGGCCAGGGTGTCGTCGCGCTGCATCAATTGGGAAAATCCCATGATAGCGTTGATCGGCGTCCGGATCTCATGGGACATGTGGGCCAGGAAGGTGCTCTTGGCCCGGCTGGCCGCGTCGGCGGCCTGTTTCGCGTCCTCGAGCTCCTTGGTCCGTTCCTTGACGACCGTTTCGAGGTTCTCCCGGTTCTTCGTCTCCTCTTCCTCCGCGCGCTTGCGGATGGTGATGTCTCTGGCGATCCCCAGGACCATGGTCTTCCCCTTGGCTTTTACGGGATAGGTGCTGATTTCCACGGAAACGAGCGTCCCGTCTTTTCTTCTCAAGGTCAGCTCGTCCGGACCGCTCGGCTCCCCGGCAAGGTTTTTGGCCAAGAGGAAGGCGGCTTTTGGTACCTGACCGGCCGGCAGGAGCCCCGCGGTCATGAAATTCTTCCCGATGAGTTCTCTCCTCGAATAGCCGGTCAGCTGCTCGGTCATGCGATTGCCGTCGATGAGGTTTCCTTTGAGGTCGTTGAGATAGATGCCGTCGGGCGCGTAGTCGAAAATGACCTTGAAGATCTCATGCGAATTCTTCAGCTCTTCCTCGGTTCGATAGCGTTCCGTGGTATCCATGAATTGCACGACGGTTTCCGGGTTTCCTTCCGAGTCCCGGACCACGTCCGCGCTGCATTCGACGAGTCTCTCTTCCCCGTCTTTCCGGACGATGGAAAACTCGTAGCGCGAAGGAGCGTACTCGCCTCTCCGCCTGCGGCCGGTATAGTCTCTGACCAAGGGCAGGGTCCCGGGGGCGACGAATCCCAGAAAATCGCGCCCGATAAGCTCTTCCGGGGCATATTCCATGATCCGAGCGGCTTCCGCGTTCGCGTAGACGACCCGGAAAGCGGAGTCCATGATGAGGATGGCCGCGAGGGAGTTTGCGGCGATAGAGAGGAAACGTTTCTGGCTTTGCCACGATGGTTCGAGCCGGGCCCTGGGGCCGGCCGTTTCGTTACGCATTTTGTCTGTCTCGGATTCGGGTTCCCGAGCGACCTCCTTTGGTCCCTATCAGATTGCCGATTTGATAACCTCATCCTGAGGCCGGCGGCTAAACAGGTCAATCGCCTCCAGAGAGGGAAAGGGGGGTGGTATTCTCCCTCCCCTCCGGTGAGGATACGATCGGACCGAATCCCCCCCCCAAAATCCCTCTAAACGGCTATTGGCATCTCCTGTCCTCCCCTCCATAATGGGCTCTTGGGAACATAACGCACGCGAGCAGAAGGCGGAGGGACGACCTGAATCGGACGACCTCCTCAAGGTCCTTTTCGAGGATGCCCCCGATGCCTATTATTTGAGCGATACCAAGGGGAGGTTCATCGACGGCAATAGAGCCGCGGAAGCGCTGGTCGGCTATCGGAGGGGGGAGCTCATCGGGAAGAGCTTTGTGGATTTGAATATCATCCCGGGAGACCAAATCATCAAGTCCCTGAAGCTTCTCGCCTTGAACGCCGTGAGACTGCCGACGGGGCCGGACGAATTCACATTGAGGCGTAAGGACGGCAGTCGTGTTTCTGTCGAAATATTGACACGTTCCGTCAAGGTCAAGGGGAAAATGGTCGTCCTGGGGATCGCCCGGGACATCACGGAGCGCAAGAAGTCCCAGGAGCTGCTGGAAGAAAATATTCGAAAGCTGATCAACTCGAGGGAAGCGGTCATTCAGGCCATAGCCTCCATCGTTGAAATGCGCGACCCCTACACCGCCGGCCATCAAAGGAGAGTCTCCGACTTGGCCCGGGCGATCGCCGTCGAGATGAAGTTTTCGCCGGACCAGGTCGACACGATCCGGGTCGCCGGCCTCATCCATGACTTGGGGAAGATCGCAGTTCCCGCGGAAATCCTCAGCAAGCCCGGCCGCTTGGACGAGGCGGAGCTCCAGCTTGTCCGGGAGCACCCGGCGACCGGCTACAATATCCTCAAGTCCATCGACATGATGGAGAAGGTTGCCCGAATCGTCTATCAGCACCACGAACGGATGGACGGATCCGGCTATCCTCTGGGCCTGGCGGGTCGAGAGATACTCCCGGAGACGAGGATCCTGAGCGTCGCGGAGGCCGTGGAAGCGATGCTCTCCCATCGTCCCTATCGACAAGCGTTAACCCTCAAAAAGACATTGGAAGAGATCACCCGACAAAAAGGGATCCTTTATGACACGCCGGCGGTCGCGGCTTGCGTCACCCTCTTCAACAAGAAAGAATTCAAACTGGGAAGCTGAAGCGCTTTTCCCGGAACAGCTTCAAGCACGTCTCCGCGACATCCGCGTCGTAGAAGATGCCCTTGTTCTTCTCGATCTCCGCCAGGGCCGTCTTGACCCCCTGCGCCGGCCGGTAGGGACGATCCGAAACCATGGCCTCCACCGTGTCCGACACGGAGAGAACCCGGGCTTCCATAAGGATATCATCTCCCTTGAGCCCCCGGGGATAGCCGGATCCGTCCATCCGTTCATGATGCTGGTAGACGATCTCGGCAAGGGGCCAGGGGAACTCCACGTCTTTCAAGATATCGAACCCTTTTTTGGCGTGCGTTTTCACCAGCGCGTATTCGGTCGGGGTCAGCGTGGTGGGTTTGCTCAGGATTTCCGCGGGAACGGAGATCTTGCCGATGTCGTGGACGAGTCCGGCCATATGGAGGCCTTCGATTTTTTCCGGGGGCAAACCCATCTCCCGGGCGATCGCTTCGGCCAGAATGGTCGTTCTCTGCTGATGACCCGCCGTGTAGGGGTCTCTCGCCTCGACCGTCAGGCCCAGCACTTGGATCGTCGAGGTGATCGCCTGGCGCAAAAGCCGAAGAGTCTCATTCAGACCTTCCTCCGCCCGCATGCGCTTAGTGATGTCGCGGGAGATACCGAACGTGCCGATGGTTTGCCCTTGCTTGTCGCGGAGAAGCAC
This sequence comes from Candidatus Aminicenantota bacterium, assembly GCA_026393975.1. Lineage (GTDB taxonomy): Bacteria > Acidobacteriota > Aminicenantia > Aminicenantales > Saccharicenantaceae > RBG-16-66-30. The sequence continues at coordinate 14,578 of JAPKZD010000017.1, forward strand.
CTTAGTTGTCGAGACCCACGCCACTCGGCCATCGGGCCACGTTTCCTTTTCTTCTTGATCCACCAAAGGCCGGCCGGTTTTCATAATTTCTTGTTCATCCAGGAATGCCGGCCGGGCATGATCCTCAGCGAAAAAGTCAAAGTCCGTCTTGCCTACGGCTTGCGCGGAATCCCTCAGGCCAAATCTCTCGGCCTGGGCCTTGCTGATTCTGATAAAGCGGCTGTTGACATCTTTGAAGTACACCTGGTCAGTGGCATTATCCAGGAGGGCCCTCAGGAGGCTCTGCTCATAGGCCAACTCCTCCTCGGCTTCCTTTCGTTCTGTAATATCTTCGACGGTCCCGTCGAAATACAGGATCTGCCCCTCAGGGCCGCGGAGGGCCCGGGCGCTCTCCCTGACAAAGACGGTTGTCCCATCCCGCCGCTTCCAGGCAGACTCCAATCCCCTGATTTCGCCCTCCTTTTTGATCATCTCAACGAACTGCCCGCGAGGATAGGAAGGCTCGAAACCATCTGCTATGAGGTCCCGGCTGGAAAGATCATCGAACGATGAATAGCCGAGCATCGTGACCAGCGCGGGGTTGGCCAGAACGATCCGGCCGTCCGGAGTCGTCCTGTAGAGGCCGAGTGTGGAATTTTCGTAGAGGGTCCGGAACCGTTCCTCGCTCTCCCGCAGGGCCGCCGACGCCTGCTTGCGCTCCTGGAGCATGTTCCATTCGCGCAGGGCCCGCTCAACGGCATGAGGCATCGTGGCAAAAGCCTCCGGGGACTTGACGATGTAGTCCAGCGCGCCGACCTTCATCGCCTCCATGGACGTCTGCTCGTTGCCGTAGCTGGTCATGATCAAGATGGGGAAAGGGCAGGCATCCGGCAGAGAGGTCAGCGCGTCGAGCGCCCGCCCGTCCGGCAGGACCATGTCCATCAGGGCGATGTTCGGCGGGCGGACGGCTACGGCCTCGTGATATTCCCTTAGAGTGCCCACGACATGGACTGCGGCCTTCAGGTCGGAGGCTTCGAGCGCCCGCCGAATCGCCTCGGCGTGGGCCGGCTCGTCTTCCAAGAGCAGAATGTTCACAACGGCTTCAGTCATGAAAGCCCCTCCCCTCCCGTCATCAACAATCAGGATATTTGTTCCACGCCAGCCAGTAAAATCCGAAAGCATCCATCAACTTGCCGAACTTCTCGAAATCCACGGGTTTCACCAGATAGCTTCCGGCACCGTTCTCATAAGCCCCCGCCATATCCGATTCTGTGCTCGATGTCGTCAAGACGACCGTCGGGATGCTTTTGAGGTCCTCGTCCTTCTTGATCCTATGCAACACCTCCAGGCCGTCCACCTTGGGCAAACGGAGGTCCAACAGGATCAAATGAGGCGGGGGGCAAGCCAGGGGGTCGGCATAAGGGTCCCGGTGATAAAGATAGTCCAGCGCCGCTTGTCCGTCCTCGACATGGATGATCCGATTGGCTACCCGGAAGTCCCTGAGGTTGCGCCTAACGATCTCCGCATGGGCGAGGTCGTCCTCGACGAGAAGGATAATGATCGGATGTCCTTCGATCATAGGATGTCCTCCTTAAGCCGGTTTTCGCTTTGTCTTCGCCAGGGTAAAGCGGAACGTAGCACCTTTGCCGGGGCCTTCCGATTCCACCCAGATCCGGCCGCCGTGCACGTCCACGATCCGCTTCACGAGCGCCAGACCGATGCCGGTGCCCTCCGTGCCGGGATCGAGCTTTTCGAACAGCCCGAAGAGCTTCGGCTGGTACTGCGGGTCGATCCCGATACCGTTGTCGCGCACAAAGAGCACCGTCTCCCCGCCGACCTCGTCGACGCCGATTTCCACGCACGGCGCCGGCTCGTCGCCCATGTACTTGACGGCGTTGTCCACCAAGTTCAGGAAGACCTCCACCAGTCGCGGGCGGTCGCCGGTGAGCTGGATCGGATCCTTCGTGACCTTGACCGTCACGCCCCGCTCGGCGATCCGGCCGGCCGCCAGTTCCAGAGCTTCGTTGACGACCTCCTGCAAGGGGACCTCCACGGGCGGATTCACCTTGCGCCCGATACGCGACAGCTCCAGCAGTTCGTCCAGCAGCCTGGACGCCTTGTCGGCCGCGTTACGGATATATGTCAGGTCTTTGTCCACGATCGCTGCGTCCGGCTTCCGGATGTCCTGCTCCAAATAGCCTAGAAAAGTCCGGATGGTCACCAGAGGGCTTTTCAGGTCGTGCGAGACGGTGTAAGCGAAGCGGGTCAGCTCGTCGTTTTTCGCTTGCAGCTCCTCTTCGTACCGCTTACTCTCGGTGATGTCGCGGGCTGAAGAGAGGGCTCCGGTCACTCGGCCGTTATCGTCTTTGAGCACCCGGCACCACCAAGCGAGCAGCCGTTTCTCCCCATCCCTGCGCCGCTGCCAGCTCTCGACGTAGATCACGGCTTCATGGCCGTTGAACATCGGTTTGACAATTTGGTAAGTATCCTGTTCACCTTCAAAGTAGAAAGCGGCTTCCTTGCCGATGACGTCCTCGCCGAAGAATTCGAGGCCCGCGCGGTTCGCCCAGGTGTACACCTTGTTGCTGTCCACCTCTACGATGATGTCCAGGACAGCGGAGAGAAGGGCCTCCTTGCGGAGGGAGACGGCGCGCAGCGCTTCGGCCGCCTCATACCGCTCGCGGTAGAAATGGGCGCGCTGGTGCCGCCAGACAAAACCTGTCGCTCCGCCCGCGCCGAGGAGCAGAGAGCCGACGAGCACGATCATCACCCACTCGCGCTCCCTCAAAGGCGCGAAAGCTTCCGCGACATCCATGCGGGCGACCAGGAACCACGGCGAGCCGGGAACGGCGCGCAGGGCGGCGAGCACCGGCACTCCGCGGTAATCCACTCCTTCGACGAACCCTTCCTGCCCCAGCACGGCTTTGACGGCCGGCATATCTGTATTCCCGAGCGGACTGCGCAGGTTGAGGACCGTATTCTTTTGAAACCGCAACTCATTCAGAAAGAGAGCGTCGTTTCCGTCCCGGCGGACGATCAAGGTCTCGGCCGTCCGGCTGGGCGTGGGCCACCGGTTGATATAGGGGTAGAGATATTTCTCGGGATCGATCATGAGGACAAGGATTCCCGCCGCCCGCATGTCTTCCCTATCGTCAAGAACGGGAACCAAGACCGATAAGTGGATGGGGCCGTCCGGGGCGTCGCGGTGGAAATCCACGAAAGTGACTCGGCCCGAACGAAGGATTTCGGGAGCCTGCTCCAATAAATGAGCACCGACAGGCTCGGGTGTGTCGGGAACCGCCATCCGCTCGACGCCATGGACATCGAGCAGAAAAATCCTGTCATATTCATGGGCCGCCTGGAAACGGCTTAACCATATCCGAAGTTGATCTCGCCCCGCCGAGTCTTTTGGCTTTTCTAAAAATTGTCGCACTAGGCCGGAAAAGGAGGCGTTCTTGAAAAAGAGGGCTGCGTCCGCCAAACGTTCCGCTCTCCAGTCCTCCAGCTCGCTCACTTTCAGCTCCGCGACGACCGAAAGCTGGCGCTCAATCTCAGCGCGGAAATGTTTTTTGTAATTTCCGTAGAAGAAGAAACCGCTGGCGACAATGCCCGCCGCGAGGACGATGAAAACCAAAAGGAAGCCATGTCCCGGCCGGCGCGCGGTTTTTTCGTGAGGATCCACCGTCTTTCTCCTCATGTCGCTCGCGATCCGCGGCCGTCGGGGAACTCGGGCATGCTAATCCCCTTCCTTCCCAAAAACACTCCCGTGTCATGGCCGGAGGGCGAGCGCTCGAAAGCGGCTAATACGTGAACGCCTAAATCGTAGAAATCAGAAGGACCGCTGACTATATCCTAATTTTTATCAGAGTGTAGGCAAGAAACGGAGGTTTGTCAAGGACTTCCCGACCCTGAAGCACCCAAAGCCGCCTTCGACCCGCACTTTCGGGAATTCGGATGCGAGCTGATCTCACGCCGCGTTGATGTCGTTGACGAGCAGGCGCAGGGTGCCGACGTTCTTGCGGTTGAAGGCGAGCGCGAGGCGCGGCATGTCGGGGTACTCGTCGTCCTCGCCGATGAGCGGGCAGGGGTGCTGTTCGATGCGGCCCTCCGTGAGGATCGAAGCGTAGGTGTCGTTAAGCTTCTCGAGCGCGGCGGGGGGAAGGGGCGAGGAGAGTCGCAGGACGAGGAGCGGGCCGACGTAGCGCATCGAGTGGTAACGCCGGTAGAAGCCGGTGATTTCGGCGACCGCTTCGTCGACGTTGTCGGTCAGCTTGAACAGGTTCATGTCCTCTTCGCCGATCATCCCGTTGTGGAGGAGCTCGGCCTTGATGTAGGTCCGCCAGTGCTGCCAGTAGGTGCCGCCGGGGGCGTCGATCATGACGAGAGGCATGAGGTTGGTCTTACCCGTCTGGATCATGGTCATGGACTCGAAGCCCTCGTCCTGGGTGCCAAAGCCGCCGGGGAAGAGGGCGATGGCCGAGGCCTCCTTGAGGAAGAGGATCTTGCGGGTGAAGAAATATTTGAAGTTGATGAGCTTGGGATCGGAGGCGATGGTGACGTTCGTTGTTTGCTCGTGGGGCAGGCGGATGGCGACGCCGAAGCTGGCGGCGCGCCCGGCGCCTAACTGACCGGCCCCCATGATGCCGTCCCCTGCCCCGGTGATGACCATCCAGCGGCGCTGGCGCATGTGGCGGGCGAAGGCGTCGGCCTGGATGTAATCGGGGTGGTCGGCGGGCGTGCGGCTCGAGCCGAAGATGCTGACCTTGCGGACGTCGTGGTAAGGGGCGAAGACCTTGAAGGCGTAGCGCAGCTCCTTGAAGGACGTGGTCAGCATCTTGAGCTCGCCGCGTCCGGCACCGTCGCGGGCGAGACGGGTGATGGCGACCATCAGGTCGGCCAGGACGTCGCGGTCGGGGCAGTCGGCGAAGCGGTCGAGGAAATCGGCGATGGCGGCGTCGCGCGCCTCGACCCAGGAGGAGGGGTTATCTTGGGCCACGTCTAGATTGTACCATAGATCTTGAGTGACGAGACCTGGGCTATCCGATCGAAGTCAGAGTCGTTGTGCAGCAGGAGCAGGCCGTGCTCGATGGCCGTCTGGGCGATCAGGCAATCCATCGATCCCCGGACGGACATCCCCTTTCTGCGCAGAACGTAGAATATCTTCGCGGCCGCGGCGTAGGATTCAAGGCCCCCTTCAAGGCCGTAAACCGTCTGGGTGCCGAGATAATCGCGAAGTGTCGAGAAATCCTTTTCCGTCGCGGCGCCTTGAAGGACTTCGAGAATCGTGATGGGGCTGATGCCGAAGGGGATGCCGCGATCCAGGACCTCGATAAAACGGCTCACGGGAGAGTTCTCTCGTCCTTCCAGGAAATCGATCAGGACGGAGGAATCGACGAGGATCACCGCACCCTCAGCTTCTTGTAGTCGTAGCCTTCCGCAAGCCGGATTTTGCCCCGGAGTTCGCGAAGGTCTTTTTTCTTGAGAACGCGGACGTATTCCTCGAGGGCCCTGTGGACGACGTCCCTCTTCGTTTTCAGTTTCGAGAGAGCCATGGCTTCCTTCACGAGACCATCGTCGATCACAATGTTGGTCCTCATTCAATACACCTCATAATGTGTATTATAAGGTGTATTGCCGGGCTTGTCAACCCCGGTCCTCATATGAAGAGAGGACGCCGCACGATGCCGAGTATTCTCAGGGGTGGAACAGGGAATCCGAAGGACGCGGCGTGTATGGCGGACGTCACTCCAGCCAATTCTCGACGGCAAGGCCGGGGATGTCAGAGAAATGCCGGACGTTCCCGGTGACAATAGTCAACCTGTACTGGAGAGCGATCGCGGCGATACGCAGGTCCGGTTCGCTCCGCGGGAGACCACTCTTTTCGAGAGAGGCTTTCAGCCGGCCGAAGACCCGGGCACTTTCGAGGTCGAAAGGGAGCACGGTCAGGCGCGATAGGACCGACTCCTCGAAGGCCCGGATGAGTTCATCGCGGCGGCCGGTCCGGCAGGCCCCATAATAGACCTCGGCGGCATTGATCGAAGTCGTGAATTGGAGCACGCGAGGGATCCTTGACAAGCGCTCGATCAGATTTTTCGGCGGGGTCGCCTTGACGACCCGGCTCATAACGTCTGTGTCGAACAGGTACATCAAAGGGTGACTTTCCTGTCTTTGGCCTTCGCCCGGGCGGCATAGACGGCTTCGATCATCTCGTCGATGTCGACGTCAAAGTCAGCGAGAGCTCCGGCCGCGGCCGCCAGACCTTCCTGTTTCGACGCCTGCCTGCTCGCCCATTCTTCATAGGGCACGATGGCCGCGACCGGCGTTCGCTTGCGAGTGATCAAGACCGCCTCCTTCCGATGGATAAGACGTGCGATGATCTCCGAAAATCTCGCTTTCGCCCTAGTAATGGGGATGATTTCCATGAATTTTCCCTCCGCATTTATTATGGTCTAATAGACTATATTTATCAAGAGGGCTATCCGCCTTTTCGGCCATAAAAAACGCGAAATACACTAAACAACAATGGCGTCGATTTCGCGGATCTTCTTGGCCAGACGGACGGCGGAGATGGGGAAGGCGGCCTTGATCTCGGGGGCGAAGAGGGCCAGCTTGAATTCCTCGATCATCCAGCGGAGCTCCTCGACGGCGAGGCGCTTCTCGGAATTCGGGGACGCAATACCCTGTCCCGGCTTTCTTAGTTCCGCTTCGAGGCGCGTGAGCTCGAAAACATACGGCTCGACTTGAGCCGCCTTGGCCTTGTCCTTTTCGGGGCCAATCCTGCTTCGCTCGAGGCGAATCTTGAGCCCCTCGATATAGCGGGGAATGCGCACGAGCCGGGCGACGGTGTGGATCTGGAGAAAGTTTTTGGGGACGAGGCGATCGAGGTCGGCGTTGATCGCGTCGAGGTATTCGGGGGTGACGCGTTCCTTGAGCTTGCTGAGCTCGTAGAGGCTGAGCGTTTTTCCCCCCGTTTTCGCGGCGCTCGTGCCGGCCGCCCCGCTCTTGCCGGCCCCTCCCCCGCTCCCCTTCCCGAGCTCAGCGCGGATGGAGGCATTCAGGGAAAAGACTTTAAGCGTCGTCTGAGTCAGGGCATGCCCCTTTTCGAAAAGGGTGCGTCCGACCTCGGCTTCGTAGGCCGCGTATTCGGCCTGGGTGCGGATGTCGCGTTCGAAGACGTCGCGGGCCAGAGCCTCTTCGATGGCCTTCTCCACCGCTTCGCGCCCGCCGAAATAGAGCGCGGCCCGGTCGAACTCGGCCGGGATCTTGTGATAGCGTCGGACGAACGCTAGCTCTTTTCCGAACTTCCGCAGCAGGAGCCAGCGGACGCCGGCTGGGTGCGCGGCGGCGGCCTCGGCGCGCATGGCGAAGAGACGGATGCCGACTGTCCCTTTCCCCGATGTCTCAGGCTCGACGACGAGGGCCGGGTAGGCCGTGAGCGACGTTCCGACGGGGACGCGCTCGGGCAGGTCGCCGAAGGTCCAGGCGGTGAGGCCGGTCTTTTCCCAGGCGCGCACCGCCTCGCGCCAGGCCGGGGATTCGACCTTGGACGGGGCCTGGTCGGCGGCGCCGATCTTCTTGCGCAAGAGCTCGACGTCGCGGCCGGCGTCGATGACGCGTCCCGTGGCCGAGTCGGTCACAGCCACGCGCATCCGCAGATACCTCGGGACGTCGGCCAGGGCCCATTCGCGCGGCGGGATATCGGCCCCGAAGCGACGCTTGACGAACTCGGCCACAGCCTTGAAGAGGGGGACTTCCTCGGGCGCCTGGGGCATCTCGCGGGCGATCATCTCGGCCTTCTCGCCCACCGGGACGAGGAGCTTCCGGTAGCGCTTGGGCAGGCCCTTGACGAGCGCGGCGATCTTGTCCCGGTATTGGCCGGGGACCCCCCATTCGAGGCGCTCCGCCGGGATGGCGCTCAGAAGCTCGGGCGGCACGGTGAGCGTGACGCCGTCGTCCTCTTCCCCCGGCGCGAATTTGTAGACGGCGCGGAAGGGGCGGCCGGCCACCTCGACGCTGTCGGGAAATGCGGATACCGCGGCGCCCTCGGGGCGATAGTTGAGGAGCGCGTCCTCTTCGAGGCGCAGGAAGGCATCGTCGCCGCCGCGGTCCTTGAGGAGCTTGCGCAGGGTGCGGAGATCGTGGATGCCGGGGAGGCGCGCCGAGTAGAACTTGGCGATCTCGGCCTCGGCGACGAGGA
>JAPKZD010000014.1:0-64473 GCA_026393975.1 Candidatus Aminicenantota bacterium
GGGAGATCGTCCCCTGGCGGACCAGGGACCGGATGAACTCCGACCCCGGAATGACTGACCCGTAAATCGTTGATGACTTCGGATACATGGCGACTCCTATCATAGCCCAAGGTGTCACCTATGTATCTGAACGAGAGCAGCCATCCATAAGACTTCGCGGCCGTATGGGCCCTTCCTCTTCGCACACGAATAAATACTCGGCCAAAAGAAAAGTTGTCAATGTCGCGTCAATATTGGAGGTGAGGCCTGGGGAGGCCGGTTGCCAGGCGCTCCTCAAGATTCTGCGGGACGCCTTGATAGGGCGGATTCTGGCCTCATAAATAGAGACGACGGTCGAATCGTAGAATTCGCAAACGCTTGTATTTTTATGACTTCAGCCAAATAATTAGCTAAAGGATGTCGGAAAAGGCGTATCCCTCTAGAGATTTTGCCAGAAAACTCACATTATGTCTGGACCATTTTTAAGGGATGAGGTCTTTCTGACCCAGGACTGCTTTTTTCAGTTCCGGGTGGATCTTCGCTTTATGAACCTCGGCCTGGGATAGGATCGCGCGGGCCTCGTCCACGCGACCGCCGATGAACAGGAGATTGATCAGGTTGTTGTAGGTTTCGCGGAAGTCCGGGTCCTTGGCGATGGCCTGTCGGTACTCGGTCTCGGCCTCCGCCGGCCGCTTGAGCATGAAGAGAATGTTGCCATGCCAATAGCGATAGAGGGCCGGGATCGCCGAGGCCTCTCTGTTGGAGTCCGGCCTGCCTCGCGCTTCCTCTGCTCTGGTCATCTCTTGTCTTGAATCTTGGAGCGCCTGGTCGTATTTTTCAGCCAGACCGGATCCGTGGCTCTTGGATGCTGCATACGCCGCCGCGAGGTCCGCGAGCTCATCGGTCAGGCGGATCACGTCCTCCGACTGTCTTTGGAGGTTCTGCCGCCCCACGAGAAAAAGAGCCTCGGCGATCATAAGGTAGCCCGCTTCGGCCGCCTGAAGATGTTCGAGCGCCCGGCTGAATTCGCCTCGCTTGTAAAGGACCAGGGACATCAGGAAATGGGCTTCCTGGTGCTCCGGCAGCAACCTGAGGCAGGTGAGGGCCTCCGTTTCGCACTTATCCAGGCGGTCCTTGCGGAAAGCTGCCCTGGCCTTTTCGATATGGGGAGAGAGAGCCGCGTAGGCGTTGATAAGGGCCATTTCCTTGTCCTGGGTCCAGACCCTCGGGACGAGGACACCCAAGACCAGCAAATACGGGAGGATCCTGCTTCGTCTCATGGCCTCAGCACCTATCGACCGTGGTGATGCGATGTCTTTTACCACCCAAGAAAAGCGTAGTGCAATGGGCCCCCGGTGTCAATCCTCTTAATCGGCCTCGGGGCGCGGCCAGGGGAGTTTTTTATCCCAAAAAGAAATGTCGTATAATAACGAATCATACCGTTGGGAAAGGAGTAACAACCCATGTCCGGCTACTTTGGTCCGATCGAGGAACAAACCCTTAAGAACACGTATTTTCGTCAGGTCCTATTCACCGGCAAGCACTGCCAACTCGTCGTGATGTCCCTGCAGCCGGGTGAAGAGATCGGCAACGAGGTGCATCCCGAGGTCGACCAGTTCTTCCGCGTCGAGCAGGGGGAAGCCAAGTTCGTCCTGAATGGTTCGGAAGAGCATGTGGTCCGTAAGAACGAGGCCGCTATCGTGCCGGCCGGCACGTACCATAATGTCATCAACACGTCAAAAACAACACGGTTGAAGCTGTATACGGTTTATTCTCCGCCCAACCATCCGGCCGGCACCGTTCATAAGACCAAGGCCGAGGCCGAAGCCGCGGAAAAGCTCGCGCACCATTAAGCATGGGCCTGGGCTGCTGCCGCAGGCACTCATTAAATAAGGCCGTGCTATAATCAGCCGGTCCATGCGCAGCGCACTCCTCGTCATCGTTTTTCTCATCCTGACTCTTCTCGCCATTCCCGTTCTCCTTGTCAGCGCGCTCTTTGGGCTGCGGGACGTGTTCCTCGCCTACGGCTGCTGGATGATGCGGGTTGGGCGGTTCATCCTCGGCCTCGACGTCGAGGCCGCGGGGCTCGACCGGATCGACCGGGGAACTTCCTACGTTTTCATGTGCAACCACTTGAGCTTCCTGGACGCCCCGCTTCTGATGACCGTCCTCGACCGGCCGGCGCGGGTGATCGTCAAGCGGTTCGTCTTCCGTATCCCGGTCCTGGGACTGGGCATGCGGTTCTCCGGCTACGTGCCCCTGGACAAGGAGGGCGCCGGTGCGGGCCGGAAAAGCATCGCCCGCGCCGCGCAACTGATCAAAGAGATGCGTTACTCGTTCCTCGTTTATCCCGAGGGGGTACGGAGCTGGGACGGAAAAACTCTGCCGTTCCGTCGCGGCGGCTTCTTCCTGGCCCTCGAGACCGGCGTGCCCATCGTTCCTGTGTCGATCAAGGGAACCTACGAGCTGATGCCGCGCGGGCAGTGGCTCGTCCGGAAAGGGCCCGTCAAAATCACCCTCCATGAGCCCATCCCCGTGACCGGCTACACGCAGGACACCATGGCTGAGCTCATGGAAAAGGTGAGAGCGGCGGTTTCGTCCGGCCTGTCTTGAAGCCCGCCTCGCCGGCGTCGGCTCGTTCGACGACACCGGCGCCTTCGACGGCCTCAAGCTGCGCGGCGCGGTAAAATAGCCTCTCTCCCGATCACTTAAGCAGGGCCGAAACGGAGATGTCCTCATCGATGTCGGGCCATTGGATGCCGACTCCACCTCCGATGAACCGCCAGTTATCTCTCTGCCCGGGTAAGGCATCCCTGAGGCGGGGAAGCCACCCCAGGGGAACGCTGATGATCCTCCCGTCCAGCAGGCGGACATGCATCATGTCCGGATCAAACCAGACCTCTTTGGCCATGATTTCGGAGGTTTTAGCGGCCGAAGTACGCATCCCATTTTTCCTTGATAAAGTCGACATTCTCGAGAACCATACGCCGTATGATGTTCAGTTCCCTTCCGTTATACCCTATCGATAAGGCAAGTTCAACCGGGTCTAGCCAGAATTTTGCGTAACCGGCGCCGGACTCCACGTGAACATGCCGGGGTTCCGTGCTCTCATTACTGAAGAAAAAGAACCGATATGGCCCTTCCCCAAGTATCGTCGGCATGATATATATAGACGCTGGAGTCGAAGAATATTCTCAGGCTGGTACTTTGGATTGAGGCATGACGATCCGTAATATGATGAAAGCCCTGCTGAATAGACCGGAAGACGCGCCCGGGGCAGACCCCTGCATCCTCGCCCAGAGCCCCGAAGAGCTCGAGGCGGCCATCCAATCCCGGGACCGTCTCATGGTCCTCTTTTACGCTTCCTGGTGTCCGTTCTCGCAGGCCTTCCTTCCGACCTACCGCAACCATGCGGCCGCCGGCGAGCCCTGCTACATGCGGATTCTGGCCGACGACGGGGACCCTGTTGCCACGAAATACTCCATCGATGTCTTCCCCACGGTCCTCTATTTCGAGAAGGGGAAGGTGGTCAAGCGGCTGGACGGCGTTTATCACCGCGGGCTGAGCAAGGGCCAGCTCGAGGATTTCGCCCGCCGCTGCGCCGTTCCCGGGGATCGATGAAGAAGGCCGGCCATTTGGATGAATGCAACGCGTAACGCGTAACAAAGATGAGGACAAGCCCATGAGAATGAGATCGGTCCTTACCGTTATTCTCGCCGGGATCGCCTGTCTCCTCCTGGCCGGCTGCCAGGCGAAAGATGAGGTCATGCCCGAGACGACGTTCCGTTCGCTTTTGAAACTCGTCGCCAGCGATACCGCCGACAATACCAGCTTCGGCATGTCCGGCGACGTCGATGGCGATCTGGCCATCGTCGGAGCCCCCGGCGATGACGTCAACGGGACCAACAGCGGCGCGGCCTACATCTTCTCCCGCGACCTGGGCGGGCTCGACGGCTGGGGCCAGATCAAGAAGCTCGTCGCGAGCGACGCGGCCGCCGACGACCTTTTCGGCGTCTCCGTGGACATCTCCGGCGATTACGCCGTGGTCGGCGCGGTCGCGGAGGACGGGGCCGGGACGGGCCGGGGCGCGGCCTATATCTTCTACAGGAATCAGGGCGGGGCCGACAACTGGGGCCAGGTCAAGAAGCTCACCGCGAACGCCGCGGCGGACAATGACGGATTCGGGTTCGCCGTCGCCCTCGAGGGGGACACGTTGATCGTCGGCGCGGACGGCGAGGACGGCGGCGGCACCGACGAGGGCGCGGCCTACGTCTTTTACAAGGACCGGGGCGGAGCCGACAACTGGGGCCCGGTCGTCAGGCTCGTGGCCGGAGACCCGGACGACGCCGACCAATTCGGATACTCCATTGGCCTCAGCGGCGATGTCGCCGTCATCGGTTCCCCCGGCAAGAACGGGGCCGGGTCGAACCGCGGCGCGGCCTACATCTTCTCCCGCGACATGGGCGGCGCCGACGGCTGGGGTCAGCTGAAAAAGCTCACCGCGGACGACGCTTCCGACGACGTCTGGCTCGGGACCTCGGTGGCGCTCGACGGAGCGCTCGCCGTCATCGGAGCGGGCTGGGACAACGGCGGCGGGACCGACAGGGGTGCGGCCTACCTCTTCGGCAGGGACCAGGGCGGGGCGGACAACTGGGGCCAGTTCAAGAAGCTCACCGCGAGCGACGCCCACGATTCCGCCATTTTCGGCTACGACGTCGCCGTCGATGGGGACTACGTCGTCATCGGCGCGGGCTGGAGCAAGGGAGGCGGCTCGGAGAGGGGCCAGGTCTACGTCTTCGTCCGGAGTGAGGGCGGGACGGATAACTGGGGCGAAGCCCAGATCCTGCGGGCGAGCGACGGCGCGAACGAGGATTGGTTCGGGTTCAGCGTGGCCATCGACGGCCTTTATCTCCTTTCCGGGGCGTCGGGAGAGGACGGCGCCGGGTTGAGCCGGGGCGCGGCCTACATGTTCCGGAAGATCTAGGGTGTTGCGGACGGCCTGAGCATGGAGCCCGAATCCCGATACGACCTGGCCCTGACGTTCGATTGGGAGTACGACCGGGATTTCATCCGCGTCATCGAGGAGGCCGCGCGGGGACGCGGCCTCAAGACGGCCGTCGTTCCGCCGGCCGACGCCGGCCGGTTCCTCGAAGCCTTCCGCTCGGGCCAGCTCGATTTCCGCGTCCTTCTCGACCGGGCCTCGGGAGCTTCGCCCGAATTCGTCGGCCTGCAGGCCCTGGCCGCTGAAAGGGGCCGGGACGTCATCGAAGGCCTGGATAAGCTCCGCTGGGCCTCGGACAAGGCGACCATGCACCTGGAGTTCCTGACCGCGGGCATCCGCACTCCGCACACCGTGATCCTGCCATCCCACGCGACGAAGCCGGACATCTCCCTGAGGCCCGAGGACCTGGCTCTTTTAGGCGTCCCCTTCGTCGTCAAGCCGGCCAACACGACCGGCGGCAGCGTCGGCGTCGTCGCCGACGCGGCCGGTCCGGCGGACGTCCTCGCCGCACGCCGGACCTATCCGGCCGACAAGTACCTTCTCCAGGAGAGAATCGTCCCCGAGGCGAGGGATGGGAAAAGGTTCTGGTTCAGGGGGTTCTATGTCCTCGGCGAGGTCCATCTCACGTGGTGGGACGACCGCACGCATCTCTATGCCGAGCTCGGCTACGACGAGGCCGCCGCGTGTTCTCTCGGCCCGATCTACGCGATCGTGCGGACGATCGCCCGTGTCTCCCGGCTCAGGTTCTTCTCGACAGAGATCGCCAGGGACGCCCGGGGCCGCCTGCTCGTCGTCGATTACGTCAACGAGATCTGCGACATGAGGCTCCAGTCCTCTCATCCGGACGGCGTCCCCGACGCCGTGGTCGCGAGGATCGCCAACCGCATCGCCGCCCACGCCGGCGGGGCGGCGGGCCGGAAACAACCCGTTTAGGAGACCGCGATGAAAATCAAGGGCATGCTGATCGTCGTCGTCATGGCCATGGTCGTCGTCTATTTCATCTTTTTCGGCAAGGTGGCCGACAACAAGGGGGGCCTCCAGATCGAGGTCGACAAATACCTTCAGACGAAGATCAAGCTGACCGCGGTCAACCTGGAATCGCTCTCGCGCGAGGTCCTCTCGTACGCGGCCGAAGGCGAGGGCCTTCCCGAAAGCCTCGAGGCGCTCCGGAAATTCCATCCCACGGCGGCCGTCCTTCCGGACGCGTGGGGGAGGAGGATCCGCTACGAGAGGCTTTCCGATTCTTCGTTCCGTCTCCGATCCGCTGGTCCCGACGGCGTCTTCGAGACGGAAGATGACATCGTCAAGGATTTCTAAAGAAGATCCGCCTGAGCCGGGCCCACAGGGTATTCTTGGGCGGGATGTCCTCGATCTCGACCTTGCCGACCGACTTGCGGAAGGGGGCCTTCGGCGGGAAATAGGCGGCGTGCCGGAGGAGGGCCAGGTCGTAATCTTTCCGTTTCTTGGCGTCCCGAAGCGTCTGGAAGGCCTCCTGGATGCGCTCGAGGATGAGCCCGCGCTCGGCCTCCGTGACCAGGCCATAGACGGCCAGCGAGCCGTCGCGGTAGGTAGTCAACGCGGCTTGATAGGCTGCCCAGATCTCGTCCTGGGAGGCGGTCCTTTCGACGCTCAGCAGCTCGTAGTAGTTCCAGTCTTCGATTCTCTTCAGCATCAGACGTCCGGAAGCCGGATCTCCGGGGGAGTCCGCAGGGTGAATTCGATCGAGTAGGCCAGCTCTTCGGACATCTGGCGGATGGCCCGGGCCGCGGCCGAGTCCTTATGTTCCAGGTAGAACGGCTTGAGGCCGCGGAGCGACTCGTGGACGTCGTCGTCATAGGGTACGGCGCCGAGGTACTTCATGTCGATGAGGAGGTATTTCCGGGCCACGTCGGCCACGGACCGCCCGAGGAGGACGTCCCGCTCGTCGCGCGTCTTGTTCATGACCAGGCAGGGCCGGAAGGCCCGCAGGGCCCGGTAGAGGATGGTGCCGTAGGACCGGTCGTTCTCCATGAGCGACTTGAAGAAGCCGTAGAGCGACTGCGAGTTCTTCTCGATCTGGTCGAGCATCTTCTGGTGGAGGTCCTGGATCTTGTAGTGGTCCATATAGAGCTTGAGGACCCGCATGATGCAGGACTTCAGGAACAGATAGGTGTTTTCGATGGCCGTGGGCTCGGGCGTGGCGACGACGACCCCGGGGTTGGCGCTCAAGAAGAAATCGAGCGTGTTGAAACTGCTCCCCGTGCCCAGGTCGAGGATGACGTTCTGGGTCTTGAGCTGGCGGAGCTGGCGGAGGAGGCGGAGCTTCTTGTAATGATTGAGGTTGGCGATGAAGAGGATATTCTCCGAGCCCTTGACGATCCGCAGGCCGCGGTAGGGCGTTTCGACGGCCGCCTCCTCGAGCGAGGGGACGTTGTTGGTCAGAAAATCACCGAGGTCCGGGTGGGAGGCCTTGATGCCCAGCAGGGTGTGGAGGTTGGGGGCGCCGAGGTCGGCGTCGACGAGGACGACCTCGCGGTCGAGAGAGGCCAGGTGGAGGCCGAGGCTCGCGGCGACGAAGCTCTTGCCCGTCCCGCCCTTGCCTCCGCCGATAGCCCAGATCCTCTTATCCATTTTTTCCTTGGCGCCGATAGATAAATTTACCACAGAAACCGCATGAATTCAATCGACAGGGAACGCCCTTGCAAGGTCGTCCGCGAAACGATCGAACCGTGACCCGCCGCGCCGTCTAGGCTTCCCGGGCTTCCGCCTCGTGCCCCTTCTTCTTGTTCCAAGCCTTGCGGATGAGGAGGAGCATGACCAGGACCAGGGCGACGATCATGACCCGGGCGCCCCAAAGGTAGGGCCGGTGGGCCGGGTCCTTCCCCGTCATCAGGAACTCCTTGACGGCGTCCTGGTAGGTCCAGACGCCGAGCATGATGAGGAGGTAGACCGGGGTGACGTAGGTGATGATGAACTTGAAAATGCGGGGGACCTTGAGGTCGGCGCCCTTGTGCATCTCCTCCCAGCCCTTTTTCATCTTGAAGACCCAGGAGAAGAGGATGACCTCCATGGTCGCGAAGACGACCAGGCCGAAGGTGCCGGCCCAGAAGTCGAGCTCGTCGAGGAAGCCGAACTTGAAGAAGGCGATGACGAAGGCGGTCAGGGTGACCAGCACGGAGAAGACGACGATGACGGCCTTTTCGCGCTTCCACTTGAACTCGTCCTCGAGGAAGGCGATGGCCGGCTGGGTCATGGCCACCGACGAGGTGATGCCGGCGATGAAGAGGAGAAAGAACCACATGCCGCCGAAGATCTGGCCGAGCGGGATCTTCTGGAAGATGACCGGCAGGGCCTGGAAGCCGAGGTTGAAGGCCCCGCCCTCGGCGATGATCTTGGTTTCGGCCACGCCGAAGAAGGCCACGGCCACGGGGATGGCGATCGTGCCGCCGAGGATGACCTCGGCGAACTCGTTGGTCGACGAAGTCGTCAGGCCGTTCAGAGTGATGTCCTGCTTTTCCCTGACGTAGGAGGCGTAGGTGTTGATGATGCCCTGGCCGAGGCTCAGGGTGAAGAAGATCTGCCCGGCGGCGATCAGCCAGACGGAAGCCGACCCCAGGCGGCTAAAGTCCGGATTCCAGATAAAGCCCATGCCGTTGGCGACGTTCATTTCCGGCTGGGACGGGTCGGGCGTGCCCAGGGTCAGGACCCGGACGACGAGGATGATGCCGAAGATGAAGAGAAGCGGCATGCCGTATTTGGCCAGGATCTCGATGCCCTTGGAGATGCCCTTGTAGAGGAAGTAGAAGTTGAGGCTGATCGTGATGGCCCAGAAGATCAGGACGGGGGCCAGCGAGCTGAAGAACTCGTTCGACTCGACGCCCTGGAAGCCGTGCAGGAACTTGCCCATGGCGTCGCGATTGGCGTGGCCGAAGTACTTGCCCGTCACCGAGAACCAGGAATAGCCCAGGCACCACGACTCGATGAAGTTGTAGTAGATGACGATGACGAAGGGGATGACGATGCCCAGGGCGCCGAGGTACTTCGACGGCGCCTTCTTCCACATGAGGTGGAACATGCCGGGGGTCGTGCCGTGGCCCTTGACCCCGCCCATGCGGCCGATCGTCCACTCGACCCACATCATCGGGATGCCGAGCAGGATGAAAGCGACGAAGTAGGGAATCATGAAGGCGCCGCCGCCGTTGGCCGCCGCCTTGGCCGGGAAGCGGAGGAAGTTGCCCAGGCCGATGGCGTTTCCGGCCACGGCCAGGATGAGGCCGATGCGCGAGCCCCACTGTTCGCGGCCGCCGGCCTCGACGACGACTTCGGGCTTCTTGCCGAAAAGAACGCGGGAGAAGCAGTAGATGGTCAGAGTCAGGATGAATCCCCAGCCGAAGACGAGGAAAAACCAGCCGTTGGTGGTCAGGCCTTGAGTCATGAGACCTCCTCGAGATAGAAAGAAAAACTAAATACCATAGGACGCGGCCTCTGTCAAAGAAAATCCGCCGGCTTGATAATTCCCCGGTTTTTTGGTATGGTAAGGAGCCCATCCAAGGCAATTCTCTGCGAGGAGCCGATAGACGGTGGATAAATTCGGAAACATCGACAGCAAATACCGGTTCATCATCCTGGCCTCGAAGCGGGCCAAACAACTGCTCAAGGGCGCCAAGCCCAAGATCAAGGGCAAATCCAAGAGCCTGATCCGGATCGCCGAGGCCGAGGTCAGAGCCGGACTCATCGAGTACGAGATCATCCCCATCCGGATGGACGACGTTCCCGAACGGGACGATCGCGTCTTCGTGGGAGCCGCGATCCCCGACGAGCACGGGGATGCCGAAGGGGTCGCCGTCAAGGACCTCCCCGAGGGAGAACCCAACGTCGAGCCCGAAGAAGGGCCCGAAGTCGAAGAAGAGGGTGACGAGGACGACGAGGGCGAGGAAGACGGCGTCAAGGAAGACAAGGACGAATAATCCGGACCCAGCGGCGTCTCAGGCAGGTCCGCCCTTTTCCCCCGCCTGCACGATCATCTCGACGTAACTGCTGGTGATGAAATCTGTCCGGCCGAAGCCCAGGGACCGGGCGAACTTGGTGATCTCATGTCTTTCCCCTTCGAGCTCGAGGAAGTTCCCGACCGATGTCTCGTCGAGGCATATGGTCAGCCGGCTCTTCCGGAAGACGGTCCGGTGCTTCGTGTAGGCGAATATCTCCTTGAGCCCGAGGGCCTTGAGGATCTTTCGGAGCTCCTTGGGGTCGCGGACCTGGGTTTCGAATTCCTCGCGGACCTTGAAAGACCTGGATTTTCGGGGCTCGCCCTTGAACGTCAGCGTCGCCCGCTTTCCCGCCGCCCGCAGCCGGAGGGCCCGACGGCCGGCGCGGAGATCGCCCGCCGCGTTATCGTAGAGGGCGTTCGTTTCGCGGTGTCTCTCCCGGGACACGGCGGCGCCCAGGCCGAGGAGCTTCTCCCTCACGGCCTTGGGGTCCTGGATCCGGATCTTGACTTCGATCTCTATCATCGCTCCCTTTCCTCCGGTTTCACCGCTTCCGGGTCAGGACGAAGACGGCCAGGCGGAGGAGCGTCTCGCGGGGCGTCGAGTCGGGGAACCGGTTGACGAACTCGAGCGACCTCTCCGCGAATTCGCGGGCCTTGAGGCCGGCGTAGTCGAAGGCACCGCCGTCGGCCAGGGTTCCGAGCAATTTCCGCCGCTCTTCGGCGGAGATGTCTTTCCGGCCGACGAGGCCCTTGATGCGTTCCCGCCCGGAGCGCCCGCCGGTCTTGAGGGCCCGGATCAGCGGCAACGTGACCCGCCCCTCGGCGAGGTCGGACAGGACGGGCTTGCCGAGGACATCGGGGTCGCCCGTGAAGTCGAGAAGGTCGTCGATGATCTGGAACGTCATGCCTAAGTTCAGGCCGAATGCGGCGACGGCTTCTTCCTCTTCAGGGGACGCCAGCCCGAGGATGGCCCCGATCCGGCAGCACGCGGCGAACAGGACCGCCGTCTTGTTCTCGACGATGTTCAGGTACTGCCCTTCGGTGATGCGGGCGTCGCCGGCGAGGGCGTACTCGTCGAGCTCGCCCTCGATCATCCGGGCCGTGACGTCGGCGAGGAGACGGGTGACCCGGTCGTGACGGGACTGGAGGGAGAGGCCGATGGACTTGATATAGAGGTAATCGCCGAGAAGGACGGTAATGTTGGGACCCCACTTGGCGTGGACCGACTCCTTGCCGCGCCGGACGCCGGCGTTGTCGACGATGTCGTCGTGGATGAGGCTGGCCGTGTGGATGAGCTCGACGAGCGAGGCCAGAAAGACGGATTCCTCGCTCCCCGGGCTGAAAAGACGGGAGGTCAGCAGGACGAGCGCCGGACGGAGCCGCTTCCCCTTCTTGCGGAGGACGTAGCGGCTGACCTCGGAAGTCAGGGGGTTGGCCGAATGCGACCAGGATTCGAGCCGGTCCTCGACCCGGTCGAGGTCGGACCGGATCTCCTTATAGAGAGAGGACATGTCCTTCCACTTGGGGACGGACGACCAGCGGTCGAGGAGGGGTGTCGGCGACGTCATCGGTAGTTCAAGAACTGCATGTGAATGCCGAGGTCCTGGCCTTTGAGGAAGGTTATGACCTCCTGGAGGACGTCGATCTTGGCCGAGGAGACCCGGACCTCGTCGCCCTGGATGGCCACTTGGGCCTTGAACTTTTCTTTCTTGACGAGCTTGACGATCTCCCGGGCCTTTTCGATGGGGATGCCGACCTGGAAGACGACCTCTTGTTTGACCGTCCGGTTGGGCCCGTCTTCGATCCTCCGGTAATCCAAGGCCCGCAGAGGGACCTTGCGCTTGACGAGCTTTTCTTCGAGGGCCGTCCGCAGGGCCTTGATCTTGAAGTCGTTCTCGGCGACGAGGGTCAGCTTGTCCTTCTCGAGGACGATGTCGACGCGGCTGTTCTTGAAATCAAAACGGTTCCGGATCTCCTTCAGGGCGACGTTGACGGCGTTGGTCACTTCCTGGAAGTCGATGCGGGAGACGATGTCGAAGGAATGGTCCTGTCCCATGGCGGGGTTATCTTAGCACTCGCCCCCCGTTTTTTCAAATGGGAAGAGGCCGGCGAAATTCCGCGTCGTCGCCCCGGCCAGGTCCTCCAGGGAGAGGCCCCGGATCCCGGCCAGGACGCGGGCCGTCTCAACGACGAAGGCGGGCTCGTTCCGCCGTCCCGAGCCGCGGTAGGGGACGGGGGCGAGATAAGGGGAATCGGTTTCGACGAGGAGACGGTCGAGGGGGACTTTCCCAGCCACTTCCCGGAGCTCTCCGGCCTTGGGGAAGGTCAGGATCCCGGAGAAAGAGATGAAGAAGCCCCGCTCGAGCATGGCCCGGGCCGTCGCCCAGTCCTCCGTGTAGCAGTGGAGGATACCGCCGCGCCGGAACTCCGCCCCGTCGACGGCGGCAATGATGTCGGACCCGGACAAGCGGCTGTGGAGGATTGCCGGCAAGCCGGCGCCCTCGGCGAAGGCGAGCTGGGCGCGCAGGGCCTCTTGCTGGAGACCGGCGGGCGAAAAATCGTAATAGTAGTCGAGCCCGATTTCACCGACCGCCCGGATGTCGCCCCGGGCGGCGAGCTCGCCGAGTTCGCGAATGTGGCTCGAATCGAAGTCCTTGGCCTGGTGCGGGTGGACGCCGGCGGCGGCCAGCACGGTCGGAAACTCGACGGCCAGGCCGGCGATGGCCGGCAGGCTCGCGGCGCGGGTCAGGTCGGCCGGGCAGAGTATGGCGACGACGCCCGCGGCGAGGGCCCTGCGGACGACGTCGGCCCGGTCGGCGTCGAACTCGGCCATGTCGAGGTGGGCGTGCGAATCGACCAGCCTCGGCGTTCCTCCCATCGCTGCTAAAACGGGCGGCGTCTTACTGCACCATCTTCACCTTCAACGTCCGGAGCGGGATGGCGCCGTAGCTGAGGAGTTTCTGCAGGAAGTCCTTGGCGTTGAAGGCCTCTCCCTTGAGCTTTTGGTAGTCTTTCTCCAGGTCGAGGATCTCTTGGTAGCCGATGTAGGACTGGGCCGCTTCGCCCGGGTTGAGCACGATCTGGTGCCAGCGACGTTCGGCCTCGGCCTTGGTCATGAATCCCCGCACTGTCATGTATTCGACGACTTTTTCCTTCGTCCAGGTGCCCTCGTGGATGTTGATGTCCATCTGGAAATCGATGACGGTCTTGAGCAGGAGCTTGAGCTGATTGAGCCGCATCCGCAGGTCGTAATTGCCGTAGCCGTTTTCCATGAACAAGTCCTCGAGGAAGACGGGCCAGCCCTTGAGAAGTCCCTGGTTGGGGGCCAGTCTCTTGATGATAGAGGGATCTTTCCGGGTGAAATAGGCGGGCACGAACGTGCCGGGGAAGATCTTCTGGACGGCCATGAAGTCGACGTAGTAGTTGTTGTGTTCCTCGAGGAAGGACGCTGTGTCCTCCGCGGACCAGGCCTCGGGAATGGGCCGCACGTAGAGCGTGTAGGTACCGCCCGTTTCGAAGGCGCCGGGCGTCGCCAGCCGGGTCCAGAGGCCGTCGGCCAAATAGGCCGGCATGGGCTCGATGACCAAGGGCTCCTCGGGCAGGTTGATGAGACCCTGCTTCTGGATGAAGTCTTTGATGCCGGCCGCGGCGGTGTTGAGCCGGCCGATGAACTCGTCCCGGCCGACATGGTCGGTCTTGATCTTGTCGAGCACGCCCTGGATGACCATGTTGCGGGTCTGCTCCTCGCCCTTCGTCCGTCCGAGCTGTTCGATGTCGACGTTGGGATACATGATCTTGTAGAAGGGGATGCAGACGAACAGCATCTCGCGGCGGATGTTGTTGAAATCCGCCAGGGAACGCTGGACGATCTCCTCGATGATGGGCAGGTGGCCCTGGGTCGTCATCCGCAGGGTCCGCAGGTGCGATTCGCCGGTCCGGAAATTTCCCGTCGACTTGGCCAGGAGCGTGCCCTTCAGGAACCGCTGGTAATCTTCCAGGGCCGCGACGGCCTTGACGACCTCGGCCTGGAGGGCGGGGGCGCCTCCCGAGAGCTTCGGGATCTCCGTCCTGTAGAAATCGATGATGGCCGGCATCTGGTCGATGGCCGCCTGGGTATAGTCCTGAGGCGGGGTCTTCAGGTTGTCCTTGGCCCGCTTGACCAGACCCGGGATGAGCTTGGCCCGGGAGGTGGCGGCGGCGGCGGAGCCGCCGTTCTTGAGGAGGAGGCTCCGGAGGCTGTTGACGAAGAGGTCGTTATACAGGACGGGATTGTACTCCCAGGGGACGAGATTCTGGAGCTTGAGGAACTCCAGGTCCAGAAAGTCCAGGAACATCTCGTGCTCGACTTGGATGTCCGGGGAGAGCTTGGTCTTGTCGATCTTGGACACGAGCTCCTGGTTGAACCCGTCGAGGGTCTCGTTGAACTTGTCGAGGCTGCCCTCGCTCGGGTCCTCGAGCTTGTCGTTGTATTTCGTGTAGCCCTGCAGGGTCCCGGCCGTCGGGTAGAACTTGAAGTAGGCGTCCCAGAACGTGTCCTGGAATTTCTTGAACTTGGCGTCCTCGGGCGATTGGGCCAGAAGGGCCCCTGTTCCGCAGGCGAGGATGGCCAGCACGGCGAGTGCCATGGCTGTTTTCTTCATTCGTTCCTCCTCAAAACCGTTTAGAAAATCCTAACATACTTGCCCATTCCCTGACAAACCCTTTTTACAACCCTCGAAGTATGTGAACGAAAGGCTCGTTTTACCACCGGATGAAGGCCGACGCCCAGGTGTAGCCCGACCCGAAGGCGGTCAGGGCGATCAGGTTCCCCCGCTTGATCCGGCCCTCTTTCAGGGCCTCGTCGAGCGCGATGGGGATGGACGCGGCCGTGGTGTTGCCGAAGCGTTGGATGTTCCGGACGACCTTCTCCACCGGGATCTTGAGGCCCTTGGCGACCATGAGCGAAATCCGGTCGTTGGCTTGATGGGGGATGAGGGCGTCGATGTCGTCGACGGTGAGGCCGTTCGCCTCGAGGCCCGCCCGGACGGCTTCGGGCATGCGCTGGCAGGCGTTGACGAACACGTTCCGGCCGTCCATTTTCGGGAAGAACCGGCCCTCGTCGAAAAACTCGCGCTGAAAGGTTGGGTTGTCCATGGGGCAGGGCTTTTCCATCCAGAGATGGGCGGCGAAACGGCCGTCGGAGAAGAGGTGCGTCGACAGGATGCCACGCCCGTCGTCCTTCCCGTTCGGCTCGAGGATGACGGCCCCGGCGCCGTCGCCGAAGAGCACGGACATGTCCCGGCCCTGATCGGAGAAGTCGAGGTTCGTCGATTGCACCTCGGCGGCGACGAGGAGGATCCTCTTGTAGGTACCCGCGCGGATGTACTGGTCGGCCGCGGACAGGGCGTAGATGAAGCCGCTGCACTGGTTGCGGACGTCCAGGGCGCCGATCGTGCCCAAGCCCAGCTTGGCCTGGACGAGGACCCCGATGCCGGGGAAATAGTGATCGGGGGAGAGGGTCGCGGCGACGATGAAGTCGATGGAGGAAGGCTCGATCTTCGCGTCGGCGATGGCCCGCCGGGCGGCCTCGACGGCCAGGTCGGACGTACCGACGCGCCCGTCGATGTGGTGGCGTTCGACGATGCCGCTCCGCTCGCGGATCCATTCGTCGGACGTGTCCATGAGCTTTTCGAGGTCCTGGTTGGTGACGACCCGGGGCGGAACGTAGTGGCCGGTTCCGGTGATGATCGTTCGCGTATTCATGGACATTTTCATTATAGAGGAAGCCTCCGGAAAAATAAACAACGGGGCTCGCCGGCCGGCGTCAAAGCAGACCTTTCCAGAGATACCAGGCGATCGTCTCTCCCAGGCCTTCTTCAAGGGAAAAGCGGCTTTCGAAGCCGAGTCCTTGGCGGGCCTTGCGGACGTCAGCCACCCAACAGTCCGGCTTCATCTGCTTGTACTTGCTCACGCTGAGGGCGCTCGCCCCGCCGCCGAGACGGCCGATGCCCTCCGAGGCGGCCGAAGCCAGGTAGGCCGTCCAGAGGGGCAAGTGAACCCGGATGAGTTTTTTTCCAAGCAAGCCGGCCACGGTCCGGCCGATGTCTTCCCACGTGTAAATCCTGGGGTCGGCGATGTTGAAGACTTCTCCGCTCGGGATCCCGGGCTTCGCCGCCAGCAGAATAGCGCGGACGGCGTCCCGGACATAGAGGAGGCTCAAGGATTTGCGGCGCTGGCCGACCAGGGGCAGGATACCGCGCTTCATCCAGCGGAAGTACTCGAGGAAATCCTCGTCGCGGGGGCCGTAGACGGCGGCCGCCCTGAGGGTGACGACGGGGAAGCGGTCCTTGTACTTGAGGATCTCCGCCTCGGCCATGAGCTTGCTCTCCCCGTAGGGGGAGACCGGGTGCGGCGGATCCCCCTCGCAGACCGGCCGCCGCGGCGTGGAGGGCCCTCCGGCGGCGATGCTGCCCAGGTGGACGAAGCGCGGGGCGCAGGACTGGCCCTCGAAGGCCCGGAGGAGATTTGCCGTCCCCTCCCGGTTTACGGTATAATACATGCTCGTTTTGAGAGTTTTGGTCAATCCGGCCAGGTGGAAGACGCAGTCCAGCCCGGCGGGCAAGGCCGGCAAGTTCTGCAGGTCGCCCGTGAGAAGATGGACGCGTTCGATTCCCTCGAGCCAGCGCAGCTTCGACGGGTTGCGGACGAGGGCGTAGACCTCCACCCCGGGTTCCTCGAGGAGGCGCTCGACGAGATGGCTCCCCAGGAAGCCCGTTCCACCGGTGACCAGGACCCGCATGACCCGGATTGTATGAGATTCGGCCGCGGGGGTCAATGAGGCCGCCGGGCATCTCTCGGAGTCAAAGGAGACAATCGTGGACCTTTTCGACAAGTGCTTGGCCTTTACCCGGGCGGACGAGCTTAAGGCGGCGGACCTCTATCCCTATTTCATCCCTATCCAAGAGGCCGTCGGGAACCGGATCACGGTCAACGGCCATCCCATGATCATGGTTGGGTCGAACAACTACCTCGGCCTGGCCGACCATCCGAAAGCCAAGGCGGCCGCCCGGGAGGCGGTCGACCGCTACGGCGTCGGGACCTGCGGCTCCCGGTTCCTGACCGGCACGATCGACCTGCATGAAAAGCTCGAGGAGCGGCTGGCAAAATTCATGAACCGCGAGGCCGCCCTGACCTTCAGCACGGGCTACCAGACGAACCTGGGCATCATATCCGCGATCGCGGGCAAGGGCGACCACATCATCATCGACCGCATGGTCCATGCCAGCATCATCGACGCCTGCCGGCTGTCTTTCGCCACGGTCCACAAGTACAGGCACAATAGCATGAAGGACCTCGACCGGATCCTGGCTTCACTCGACCCCGGCGCGGGCAAGCTTATCGTTGTCGACGGCGTCTTCAGCATGGAGGGCGACATCGCAGACCTGCCGGGCATCGTCCCCCTGGCCCGAAAATACGGCGCCCGCATCCTCGTCGACGACGCCCACGGCATCGGCGTCCTCGGCGCGAACGGCCGCGGCACGGCCGAGCATTTCGGCCTCGAAAAGGACATTGACCTGGTCATGGGCACATTCAGCAAGACCTTTGCCTCGATCGGCGGGGTCGTCGTCGGCGACGCGAAGATCATCTCTTTCATCAAGCATCACGCCCGGTCGCTGATCTTCAGCGCCGCGGCGACGCCCGGTTCCATCTCCTCCGTCCTGGCCATCCTGGACATGCTCGAGACACAACCCGAGCTGCGGACCCGCCTTTGGGCCATCACGGAGAGGATGCGAACGAGCTACCAGGCCATGGGCTACGACACCGGCCGGTCCCGGACGCCGATTATCCCGATCCTCGTCCACGACGACGAGAAGTGCTTCATGCTCTGGCGGCTCTTAAGGGAGGAAGGGATCTTCACGACGCCCGTCGTCTATCCCGCCGTCCCGCACGGCCATGCCCTCATCCGGACGAGCTACGGGGCCGGCCACACCGACGAAGAGCTGGACACGATCCTGGCGGCCTTCGAGAAATGCGGCAAAGCTCTGGAGATCATTTGATTCGCCGTTTCTGCGTCGTCACCCTGGCCCTGCTTGCCCTCGGCCTGGCAGCCGACGCCGCCACACTGACCCTTCCTCTCTCCCAGGTCAAACCGGGCATGAAGGGCCGGGGGAAGAGCGTCTTCCAGGGCGCGGCGATCGAGGAGTTCGACGTCGAGATCCTCGGCGTCCTCGAAAACGTCCAGCCCAAGCGGAACGTCATTCTGGCCCGCCTCCGCGGCCGCGGACTCGAAACGACCGGCATCATCGCCGGCATGAGCGGCAGCCCGGTCTACGTCGACGGTAAGCTCATCGGCGCCGTGGCCTACGGGTTCAGCTTTTCCAAGGAGGCCATCGCCGGGATTACGCCGATCGACGAGATGCTGGCCATCGACAGGGCTTCCCTCGATCTCAAGACGGGCGGTGCCGTAACCGTCCCCATCCGCGACGACATCAGCCAGGAAGAGCTTTCGGGGACGTTCCTGAAGTCGCTCGAGTCCAGGCCTCAGGCCCGGTCGGCCGGCCTGACCATCGCCCCTCTCGAGCTTCCGCTCATGTTCAGCGGATTTTCCACCGGGGCCTTCGAGAGGGCGAGGTCGTTTTTCGCCCCCCTCGGGTTTCGGGCCGTCAGGGCCGGGACGGGCGGTCAATCGCGGCTGGGCCTGCCGCCGAGCGGCCCCTCCCTCCGGGAAGGGGACGCGGTTGGCGTCCAGCTCTTGGGCGGCGACCTCGACATTTCCGCCATCGGGACGGCGACGTACGTGGACGGCGCCAAGGTCCTGGCTTTCGGCCATCCTCTCTACAACCTGGGGGCCGTGGATTATGCCATGACCAGGGCCGACGTCATCACCGTCATGCCCAGCCTGGAGAGTTCTTTCAAGCTGGCGTCGACGGGCCCGGTCATCGGCCGTTTCTCCCAGGACAGGACACCGGGGGTCGCCGGCGATATCGGCGTCATGCCGCGCCTCATCCCTCTCAACATCAGCCTCCAGTCCGGCCCCGCGGTCCGGAAGGACTACAAGCTCAAGCTCGTCAACGACAAGTTCCTGACCCCGGCCCTGGTCAACATGGCGGTGTCGACCTTGGTCACGAGCGAGGAGCGGAGCCTCGGCGACCTCGCCCTCGATTTCAACGCCGACATTTTCCTCGACAAGGGCGGGATGAGCGTCCACCTGGAAGACCTCTTTTCCGGCAGTTACGACAATGCCCCGGTGAGCCTGTCCGGGCTCGTGGCTGCCGTCGTGCATTACCTGATGAACAACGAGTTCAAGGACGTCGGGATCTTCCGTATCGACCTCAACGTCCGGGTCTTCGAGGAAAGCCGCTCCTGCGCGCTCGAGAAGGTCCTCCTCGACAAGTACGAGGTGTCTCCCGGGGAGCCGATCCAGATCAAGGTTTTCTACAGGACACAGAAGGAAGAGAGCCTGATGGAGGAGGTCACGGTCCAGACCCCGGCCCTTCCCGCGGGGACCGAGTTCCAGATCATCGTCGGCGACGCCGCGTCGATGCAGCAGGTCGAACGGGCCCAGTACAGGATGCAGGATTTCGTGCCGCGGAGCCTCAGCCAGCTCGTCCGGCTCCTGGGCAGCCTCCGCAAGAACAACCGCATTTATTTTAAGATCATCGCCTCCAAGCCGGGTCTGTTCCTGAAAGGCGAGGAGATGCCGAACCTGCCGCCCACCATGAAGTCGATGTTCGCCTCGCCGCGGGCCGCGGCATCCCCCCCGACGGAGATCACCCGCTCGACCTTGAGCGAATACCAACTGCCCGTCCCCTATGTCTTCAAGGGCGGGGCGACGATCCCCGTCAAAATCCGAAAGTAGGAGTCCGGAATCATGCGCAAAACGCCCCTCGTTGGAATCCTGGGACTGGCCGTCCTGGCGACCTCCCTCCAGGCCGTCGTCCCCCAGAAATGGGAGCTTCGGACGCGGGAGGATTACTTGAGAGGCAAGTTCGACGGCATATCGGTCTCCTACGACGGGATGCTGGCCCTGGCGCCCAAGGAAGAGAAGATCGTCGCCCCCCAGGAGGAGTTCTACTTGTCCGTTTTGGCGATGCCGGATGGAACGACTTTCCTTGGGACGGGACACGGCGGCAAGGTCTACCGGATCGGAAAAGACGGGAAGTCCGAGGTTTGGTTCCAGGCGCCGGAGATGGACGTGACTTGTCTCGCCCTGGACAGGAAAGGGGTCCTCTACGCTTCGACCTCGCCGAACGGCCGGATCTACAAGATCACGGGGAGCGGCAAGGGCGAGGAGTTCTTCAATCCGGCTGAAAAATACATCTGGGACCTCCTGTTCATGGACTCGGGTGAACTCTGGGCGGCCGTCGGAGAGAGCGGCGGGATCTACCGGATCTCACCGCTCGGCGAAGGCCGGATGTTCTTCAAGGCCGCCGAAAACCACATTCTGTGCCTCGAAAAAACGGCGCGGGAAGACGTCATCGCGGGAAGCGGAGGCAACGGCCTGGTCTACAAGATCACGCCGGAAGGCCGGGCCTCCGTCCTGTTCGAGACGCCGTATGAAGAGGTCCGCAGCCTGGCCATAGACCGGGAAGGCTTGATCTATGCAGCCGCGTCGGGCACGCCGACGAGGTCGCGGCAGGACGCCAGCCCCGCCGCGCCTGTCCGGCTCGACGCCGAGGTTTCGATCACAGTCAGCGCTTCGGGCGGCGACGGCCGAACGGCCTCCGCCGCGGCGCCCGGAGCGAAGGACGGCGGAGCCCTCTACCGGCTGACCGGAGACGGGGTGGCCAAGCGTCTGTGGAGCTCCGATGACGAAATGATCTACACGCTCCTCTGGAAGGAGGACGAGAAAAAAGTCCTTTTCGGCACCGGGGGCAAGGGCCGGATCTACTCCGTCGACAAAGAGGAGAGGGTCGCCCTCCTTCTCCAGCAGAGCTCCGAGCAGGTCTACCAGCTCGCGCCTCTCGATTCCAAGATCTACGTCCTCTCGAACAACCCCTGCTATTTTGGGCTCCTGCTCACAGAGCAGAGGTTCGCGGGGGAGTACACGGGCCCGGTCTTCGACGCGCGGACGCTGGCCTCGTGGGGGCGCATCGTTTGGGACGCTGCCGTCGCCGCGGGCGCGTCCGTCCAGTTCCAGAGCCGCAGCGGCAACACGAGCGAGCCGAACGCGATGTGGAGCGACTGGTCGCCTCCCTACGGCAAGACCGAAGAGCAGATCCTCAGCCCCAGAGCCCGTTTCCTCCAAGTCAAGGCGCTTCTCCGGGTCCAGATCGGGAAAGCTTCGCCCGTCCTCGACCGGGTGACCGTGTTCTACCTGCAGTCGAACATCGCCCCGTCGGTCGCCCGGCCGGAATTCCTCCGGCCCAACGAGGTTTATCTCAAGCTCCCCGACCCGGATGACGTCATCCTCGGCGTCGAGAGGAACTTTCCCGAAACCTCGGCGAAAAAAGACGAGCTGCGGATCGGCCTGCCGACCCGGAAAGCCGAGCGCAAGGGCTTCCAGACGGTCGTCTGGGACGCGGCTGACGAGAACGGAGACACGCTTCGCTTCGGGCTGGCCATGCAGAAGGACGGCGAGTCTGAATGGCGCGTCCTCGAGGAAGGCTTGACGGAGACGATCTACGCCTTCGACACTCTGTCCTTCCCCGACGGGACCTACGTTCTCAAGATCACGGCCTCCGACGCGCCGTCCAACCCCCTGGGGCTCGAGCTCACGTCCGAGAGGACGAGCCCGCCCTTCGTCATCGACAACTCCCTCCCCGCGGTCAAGAACTTCACGGCGGCGCGCAACGGCGCTCTGCTCGACATCTCTTTCCAGGCGGAGGACGCCTACTCCTACATCGAAGAGGCCAAGGTGCTTGTCCGGCCCGGCGAATGGCGCGTCGTCTTCCCCGTCGACGGGATCGCCGACTCGCGGAGCGAGTCGTTCAAGTTCTCGGTGAAGCTCCCGCCCGGGGCGGAGAACCAGGTCACGGTGCGGGTCCGGGACAGCTACGGGAACGTCGGGGTCTTCCGGCAGAATTTCTGAGGCCGGGCTATTTCGTCTTCGCCCGCTCGAGGTACGTGTCGTCCCGCGTATCGACGCGGATGACGTCCCCTTCCTTGATGAACTCCGGGACCTGGACGACCGCGCCCGTCTCGAGGACGGCGCGCTTGTAGAGGGCCGTCTTGGTCGCGCCCTGGAGCCGGGGCTCGGTGCTGACGACCTTGAGGTCCATGGATTTGGGCAGGTTGACGCCCACCGGATTGCCCTCGAACGTCTCGACCTCGATGACCGTGTTCGGCTTGAGGTACTTGACGGAGTCGCCGATGGTCTTGGCGGTCAGCGTGACCTGCTCGTAGTTATCGAGGTTCATGAAGAAATAATCGTCGCCCTGCTGGTAGAGGAACTCCATTTCGACCTCATCGAGGTGGGCCTGCTCGAGCCGTTCCTCGGAGCGGAAGCGGTGCTCGATCTGGGAGCCGACCTGGATGTTGCGCAGTTTCGTCTGGACCATGGCCTTCCACCGTCCGGGCGTGATGAGCTGCATTTCCATCACTCGGAAGAGGGTCCCGTCCATGACGATGATCATGCCTTTGCGGATCTGAGTCGCGTCGATCATGAAGTCCTCCAGGGGATGGGGCGCCGAAGCGTCCGTCAAGCCGCATATTTTACCACACTCGTGCCGCCGATGCAGTCATTCTCCATCATGTTTGATTTCTGGAGATGTTTCCTTGTATAAATAGACTTCGAAAGAACGGACATGACGGAGATCATCTTTCTCGGCACGTCGGGGTACGTTCCTACGCCGGAACGGGACAATGCGGCGTTTCTCCTGAAAACGGGGGAGACATCGATCCTCGTCGACTGTCCGGGCAGCCCGCTCCGCAAGCTCGCAGCCGCGGGGATCAAGCCGCTCGACGTCGGGAGCGTCTTCGTCACCCACGTCCACGCCGACCACGTCTACGGCCTGCCGTCCCTCGTCCACGGGCTCATGCTCCGGGACCACGTTTTCCGCCTCTTCGGCTCCGCCGAGTCCGTCGATTTCTGCCGGCGGCTCCTCGACCTCTTCGGACTCCGGGAGCCGAAATACAAGACGCGCGTCGAATTCGTGGCGCTTGCGCCGGGAGAGAAGACGGCCGTCGCCGGCGGAGTCGACGTTACCGCCTGGAGCGTTCCCCACCAGACCTCCTCGCTGGCCTTCGAATTCCGCGTCGGTCCGGGAGCGAAGAAGGTCGTTTTTTCCGGCGACACGCCCATCCACCCCGCGCTTTTTGAATGGGCCCGCGGCGCGGACGCGCTCGTCCACGACTGCGGGGCCCCGGCGCGGTTTTTCGAAAAGTTCCCCGTCCTCAAGTCCGTGCACACGAGCGCCCTGGACTTGGGAGAGTGGAGCGAAAGGGCGGGGGTCCGGCTTCTGGCCCCGGTCCATTTTCTCACCGAGCTCGATTTCGAGGTCGGTGAGATGGAGAAGGAAATCCGGACCCGTTTTACGGGCCGTCTCTTCATGCCGTCCGACGGTGAAAGGGTGGCGGTCGAATGACGCGAAAATCAGCCGGCCTCGCTCTGATTCTTTTCATGGCCCTGGGATTCGTCCATGGCTGCAAGCGTTCTCCGGAGGGAAACATGGTCGACCTCGCTTTATTGAACGGAAAAATCTGGACGGGCGACCCCGGCCGGCCCTGGGCCGAAGCCGTGGCCGTCCGCGGCGATAAGATCTTTGCGGTCGGGACGACGGCGGAAGTCCGGAAGCTCGCCTCGGGCGCGGCGAACGTCGTCGACCTCGGCGGGGCCCTCGTCCTGCCCGGCTTCATCGACAGCCATACCCATTTCCTGGCCGGCGGCTTTGCCCTGAAGAGCATCCAACTCCGGGCGGCCCGGAGCCGCGAGGAGTTCGTCGCCCTTATAGCGGCCAAAGCGCGCGAGCTCGGCAAGGGCCGCTGGGTCGTCAACGGCGACTGGGACCACCAGGAGTTCAGCCCGCCGGAGCTGCCGCGCAAGGACTGGATCGACGCCGTGACCCCCGACAACCCGGTCTGCGTCAACCGGCTCGACGGGCACATGATCCTGGCCAACAGTGCGGCTCTGAAGCTGGCCGGCGTCACCAAGGACACGCCCGTCCCGCCCGGCGGAGAGATCGTCAAGGACCCGGCGACCGGAGAGCCCACCGGAATCCTCAAAGACATGGCCATGGACCTCGTCTACGCGAAGATCCCCGAGCCGTCCTTCGCCGAGAAGCTCGAGGCGGCCGAAGCCTCCCTGCGCCACGCCGCCGAGAACGGCGTCACTTCGGTCCACGAGATGGCCGACGCGGCGAGCTTCGAGGTCTTCGAGGAACTGGCCAGGCGGAGCCGGCTGACGGCCCGCGTTCATGTCTATATCCCCATCACCGAAGTCGACACTCTCGCCCGGCTCAAGCTCAAATCGCCATTCGGAAGCCCGTATCTCAAGCTGGCCGGCCTGAAGGGGTTCGTCGACGGTTCCCTCGGTTCGGCAACGGCCTATTTCTTCGAGCCCTACACCGACGACCCGGGGACCTCCGGCCTTCTCCACGGGCAGATGTTTCCCGAGGGCATCATGGAAAAGAGGATCATGGAGGCGGATCGGGCCGGCCTCCAGCTCGCGATCCACGCCATCGGCGACAAGGCCAACAGTCTGCTCCTCGACATGTATGAAAAGGCCGTCGCCGCGAACGGCCCCCGGGACAGACGCTGGCGGGTCGAGCAT
Organism: Candidatus Aminicenantota bacterium; assembly: GCA_026393975.1. Lineage (GTDB taxonomy): Bacteria > Acidobacteriota > Aminicenantia > Aminicenantales > Saccharicenantaceae > RBG-16-66-30. The sequence continues at coordinate 24,637 of JAPKZD010000014.1, forward strand.
GCCCAGCATTTGAGGCCGGCCGACATCGTACGCTTCGGGCGGCTGGGCCTCGTCGCCTCCGTCCAGCCTTACCACTTGATCGATGACGGCCGCTGGGCCGAAGGGAAGATCGGCCCGGAGCGGGCCCGGACGACATACGCCTTCCGTTCCCTGCGCGAGGCCGGGGCGACCCTCGTCTTCGGCTCCGATTGGACCGTCGCGCCCCTGAGCCCGGTTCTGGGGATTTACGCCGCCGTGACCCGCCGGACGCTCGACGGGAAAAAGCCCGGCGGCTGGATCCCCGAGGAAAAGATCTCCGTCGAGGAGGCCGTCCGGGCCTACACGGTCAACGGCGCTTACACGGAGTTCGCCGAAGCGGCCAAGGGCACGATCCAAGCGGGGAAGCTTGCCGACATGGTCGTCCTCGACCGCGATATTTTCACCATACCGCCCGAAGAGATCGCCGGCGTCAAAGTCGCCATGACCGTCTTCGACGGGAAGATCGTTCACAGGAAGGATTGACGAAGAACCTCATGGCGGAACCGAAACTTTTCGCCCCCGAGCCCGGGCACATCGGGACGGACGAGTCGGGCAAGGGGGATTTCTTCGGCCCCCTCGTCATCGCCGCCTTCTTCATGCCCGCGGGCCAGGAGGGGGTTCTGCGCGAGCTCGGGGTCAAGGATTCGAAAAGGACTTCGGACGCCCGCTGCCGCGAGATCGCCGAAACCCTCAAAAAGGGCTATCCCTATCATTCCGTGATCGCCATCGGTCCGGAGAAATACAACGAGCTCTACGGCAAGCTCCGTAACCTCAACCGCCTGCTCGCCTGGGGGCACGCCCGGGCGATCGAGAACATCCTCGAGCGGATTTCGGCCGGCAAGGCGGTCACGGACAAGTTCGGCGACGAGAAGTTCGTCCGCAACGCCCTGCTCAAGAAGGGCCGTGAGATCGAACTCGTCCAGATGCCCCGGGCCGAGGAGGACGCCGCGGTCGCGGCCGCATCCATCCTGGCCAGGGCTGAGTTCCTGACGCGTCTCCACTTTCTTTCGAAAGATGTCGGGGTCGAACTGCCCAAGGGCGCTTCGGACCTGGTCGAAGCGGCCGCGGTCAAGCTCGTCCGCCGGAAAGGGGCGGAGGTGCTCGACAAGGTGGCCAAGACCCATTTCAAGACGACCGTCCGCGTCCTGGCCCAGGCCGGAGTCGCCAAGCTCGTCTGACATGATCGTCCTGGCCAAGATCGGGCTCGTCGTCGCCCTGCTCCTCGTCCTCATCCGGCTGAAGTGGGATCTGGGCCTGGTCCTTTTCCTCAATACCTGCCTCGCGGCCGTCCTCTTCGGCATGAAACCGGCGGCCTTCGGCCGGGCGGTCCTCGCCGGCGCGACGGCCTGGGAGACGCTCGAGCTCGCCGGGATCATCGTCCTCGTCCTTTACCTGGGCGAGTTCCTCCAGACGAGCGGTGCCTTCCGGACCATGGTCAACGCCCTGAAAAACATCGTCCGCGACGACCGCCTGATCCTGGCCATCCCCTCGGTGTTCATCGGCCTTCTGCCGATGATGGCCGGGGCCATGATGGGCGCTCCCATCGTCGAAGAGGCGGGCCGCCGCTGGAACCTCGAGCCGGCCTGGAAGACGTTCTTCAACTACTGGTTCCGCCACATCTGGGAATACTGGTGGCCCCTCTACCTCAACATCATCCTGGCGGCGGCCATCTTCCGCGTTCCCGTCTGGAAAATCAGCCTTTACCAGGCGCCCTTCACCCTGGTCGCCTTCGGGGCGGGGCTCGTCGCTCTCTACAGAAAGCTGCCGCGCCTGCCGCGGGAAAAAGAGAACCGCGGCTCGTGGAAAGACGCGTGGCTCGTCGTCTTCAGCATCTGGCCGATCGTCCTGACCATCGTCCTCATCTTCGCGGCCCGGATGAACATGCTCCTGGCCCTGACCGTCGCCTCCGTCCTAACCCAGGTCACGGCCCGGATGGACCTGGCCAAACGGTGGGGCATCGTCGTCCGCGGCTTCTCGCCGAAGATCGTCTGGCTCATCGTCGCCCTGATGGTCTTCAAGAAGGTCCTCGAGGTCTCCGGCGCTCTCGACGCAGTCGTCCGGGTCGTCCCGCCCCACGGCCTGTCCGCCTACATCCTCCTCTTCGCCGCGCCTTTCGTCGTCGGCCTGCTGACGGGCGTCAACCAGGCGTTCGTGGCCATCTCGTTTCCACTCCTCCTCTCGGTCATCGGGACGGGGAAACCCGACATGGTCCTCATGACCTTCGCTTATGTCAGCGGGTTCGTCGGGATCCTTCTTTCGCCGGCCCATCTCTGCTTGGCCCTGACGGCCGACTATTTCAAGGCGGAGATGCGGGACGTCTACCGCATCCTCGCTTGGCCTGTGGCCGCGGTCTTCGGCGCGGCCCTCCTCGAAGTTTTGGTGTTCCGCGTCTTCTAGAGTCGTCAGAAACATAATCGCTCGAGGTATTCCCGCCGTCGGCCGCTGGAGGGCCTCGGGGGTCGTCGTCGTCCGCTGCGGTGATTCTTAACGCCGTCCCGGGTCGGATCCGATGGGAGGAGTCCGCGTATCCGTCCCGGGCCAGCTGAATCCCCGCTTCATGCTTCCTCCGACGACACCCCTCAGCCCCTGTCTCCGCGTCCGACTCTGGGAATCGACGGGGCGTTAATCGACTTTACGTTCCAGCGATCCCTGATATAATTACGATGATCAGTGAGTCTCGACAGCGGGAGAAGCGCGATGCCAGAAACGCGGCGGCTGTATTACGAAGATGCCTATCTCATGGAATTTGACGCGGAGGTCGTGGCCCGGACCGAGTACGAAGGGCTCCCCGCGTACATCCTCGACAAAACCTGTTTCTATCCGGAGTCCGGCGGCCAGCCGTGGGACAGAGGCACGCTCGGCGGCGTCGAGGTCCTCAAGGTCCTCGACCTCGACGGAGCCATCCTCCACGTGCTGAAGAGCGAGATCGCGGGCGGAACGGTCCACGGCCGCGTCGACGAGACGGCCCGCTTCGACCATATGCAACAGCATACCGGACAGCACATCCTCTCGCAGGCTTTCTACGAGACGCTCAAGGGCGAAACTCTTTCTTTCCATCTCGGCCCGGATGCCTCCACGCTCGAGATCGGCCTGCGGGCCATCTCGGACGCGGAGTGGGACAGGGTCGAGGACAGGGCCAACGCGATCGTCTGGGAGGACCGCGAGGTCAAAACCTATTTCGTGCCCGAAGAGAAGATCGGGGAGGTGCCCTTGCGGAGGCCGCCCAAGAAACAGGGCCTTCTGCGGGTCGTCGAAGTCGACGGATTCGATTATTCCGCCTGCGGCGGGACGCATTGCCGCCGCACCGGCGAGATAGGGATGATCAAGCTCACCGGGGTCGAGAAAATAAGGGGGAATCTGCGCTTCGAATTCCGCTGCGGGGGGAGGGCCCTTCGGGATTACCGGGGGAAAGACCGGACGGTCCGGAAGCTGGCCGGGGCGTTTTCCTGTTCGGTCGGAGACGTGGCCGCTCAAGTGGAAAAGCTCGCGGCCGATAACAAGGCCATGAAGAAGCGGTCCCGACGGCTCGAGGAGCGGTTGGCTGCTTTCGAGGCCGGGGAGGTCATCAAGGCGGCCTCCGGACCCCTCATCGCCGGCGTCCTCGAGGACAAAACCCCCGACGAGGCGCGCTTCCTGGCCTTGAACATCGTCAAGAGCGGCGAATTCGCCGTGGTCTATGGCGTCCGGGGCGAGAGCCAGGGGCACCTCATCGTCGCCCGGTCCGATTCCCTGCCGGCGGACTTACGGAAGCTCGTCCCCGCCGTCGGGGCCGTCGTCCCGTGCAAGGGAGGGGGAGGGCCGTCCCTGGTCGAGCTGGTCACGCCCGAGAAAGAGCGGCTTCAGGAGGCCGTTGACGCGGCCGTGGCCTGGCTCCGGACGAACGAGGAAAAGCTGAAAACCTAAATCGTCAGATGAGTGGTTATTGACCCGTTCGCCTACGCTAAGCCCCGCCTTTCAAGGCGGGGATGAGAAGCGAGGCTCAGGGTTAACCCCGAACAAGCACCGGCATTCATGCCGGGGAGTCCCGGGATTGACAGCGCCGTGCAGCCGGCCCCAGCATAGTTAGGAGGGTAGATTCTTTGTCCGGAGCAGGAATTTCATGGTATAATATTTTCATGGAGCGTGGGAAAAAGCACGAAGGAATTCTTCTCCTGAAGACCTCGAACGAGGCGCGGGAGATCGAATTCGAGCTGAGTTATTTGATCTCCCTGACTCCGCCCCAGAGATTCCGCCTGATGGAGCGCAAGAGCCGCGAAATGCGTTCCTCTCTCTATCGCCATGGCCACGGAACGTCTGCTTCGATCACTAAACGAAAATAAAGCCGTTTTCGTCGTCATCGGCGCGACGGCTTTCCCGGCTTACGGCTACGCTCGGGCGACTTTAGATATCGACCTTTTCGTCAAACCAACTCGACCCAATATCCGCAGAGTCATGAAGTCCCTCAAAGTCCTGATCCGTCAATATCTCCTGGAAACCGATATCCATCCTTTTGTCAAAGGCGTTGTCTTCGAGGATATCTGGAAAAATAAAATCACAAGCAAGATCGGGAAAACAAAGGTGTATTTCCCTTCGCTTGAGGACATGATCCGGATGAAAAAGGCCGCCGGCCGCGCCAAGGATCGGGAAGATTTAAAATTCCTGAAAAAGCTCCTAAAAATGAAAATCGAAGAAATTCGATAGATCTTCTTGCGGATAGGCCTAAGCCGTTTTTCGTGATTGATGTGCCGAGATGAACATCATCACCGACGTGTAAAGGACGACGCCCAGCACGACCCATTTCATCACGGTCAAGGGCAGGGACTTCACGACAAAGGCGGCCAGGAGCACGCCGAAGATCCCGGACAGCGTCAGGGCGACGGCGGCTTTCGGGTCGTAGGCTTTTTCCTTGACGAACCGGGCGCTCCCCGCGGCCATCAGCATGGCCGTGGCCGTCATCATGATCGGGAAGGCCGTCTTGGGATGCATGCCCAGAGCGTAGACGGTGGCCATGCAGGGAGCGTAGAAACCGACGCCGATCGTCTGGAGGGCGCCGAAGGCGAAGCTCACGACCACGGCCACGACGAGCTTCCAGCCCTCGAGGCCGATCGCTTCCCCTCCTACCGGAAACCATTTGAGCAGGCCGGCGAGGATGATCAGGGCAACGGCCAGGAGCCCGAAGCCCATGCCGAGCTGGATCTTCCGGCGGGACATCCGGGATACCACTCCGGCGCCGAGGACCGCTCCGGCCGGGGCCGCGATGGACATGGAAGCGAGGGTCAGGGGCTTGACGGCGACAGCGGACATGAAAATGAAGGCCTGGGTGGCCGTGCAGATGGTGTTGCCGACGTTCATCGTGCCCGGAATGACCCGGTCGTCCACCAGCTTGAAGAACTTGAAGATGGCCGTCTGCTGGGCGAAGCTCCCGATGCCCAGGGTATCGAGCATGTTGGTGATGAAGCCCGTCCCGAGGAGTCCGGGCCAGGGAGTTGAGGAGAATTCCCTCCTGCTCCTGTAGGCGTCGGTCAGGTAGTAGAAACCGAAGAGCGAAGTCAGGAGGCCGAGGACGGCTTTCAGTATGATGACCATGGCCGCCCATAGTAAACGAAGCCGGTCCCGGCGTCAAGGATTTCAGCGGCCGCCGGTCCGCTACTCGTAGCGGAGCGAGACGATGGGGTCCATATGGGCGGCCTTCTGGGCCGGGACGATCCCGAAGAAGAGGCCGATCGTGGCCGAGACCGATAGCCCCAAGACGATGGACCAGGGGGAGACCGCCGCGGGCAGCGGGGTCGCCGCCCGAACGATGAGGGCGATGCCGAAACCGGCCAGGACGCCGATGAGCCCGCCGCTGCCGGTCAGGAAGACGGCCTCGATCAGGAACTGCTTGAGGATGTCGCCCGACCGGGCGCCGATGGCCTTGCGGATGCCGATCTCCCGCGTCCGCTCCTTGACCGAGACGAGCATGATGTTCATGACCCCGATGCCGCCGACGAGGAGGCCGATCGAGGAGATGACGATCATGACCAGGTAGGCCGCCCCGGTCAGCTGGTTGTAGAGATCGACGAGCGAGTCCTGGGTCATGACGGCGAAGTCGTTGGGCTTGCCGAAGGGGACCTTGCGCCGCTGGCGGAGGACGCCCGTGATCTGCTCGATCGTCTCGCCGAGCATCTCCGACTGCCGAGGCGAGGCCATGATCTCCAGGCCGTCCTTTTCGTAGCTGTAGTACTTCATCAGGGTGGTGATGGGCAGGCCGACGAAATTGTCGCGGCTTTGCCCGAACATCTGGCCCCTTTTGCTCAGGACGCCGACGACCGTGAAGGCCTCGGGGCCGACGCGGATCTCCTTGCCGATCGGGTTCGTGGTCGGGAAAAGAGTGTCGGCGAGCTCGGAACCGAGGACGCAGATCCGGGCGTTGCGTGTCACTTCCGACTCGGTGATGAACCGGCCCAGCCGGGGGAGATAGAGGGACATGACGACGGGCCACTTCTCGTTCATGCCGATGACCATGGCGTTGTCGCTCTTGGCGCTATGGTACTTGATCTCGACGGGATTGAAGACGCTGACGTAGACGCTGACGGCCACGGCCTTGACGAGCGGGGCGCCCGTTTCGATAGCCTTGACGTCGTCGAAGGTCAAGTCCTTGCGGGTCCGCTCCTCCTCCGACTGGCGCCCCATCTGGATGCCCTCGTTCTTCCGGATGATGATCATATCGGAGCCGGCCGCCTGGAGCTCCGAGAGGAAGCTCTTGTTGAGGCCCTGGATGATCGAGACCATGCCGATGACGGTCATGACGCCGATGACGATGCCCAGGATGGTCAGGAACGAGCGGAGCTTGTGGGCCCGGAGCGAATCGATGGCCATGCGGAACACTTCGCCGAGGATATGGAGTCTCATTGTTCCGACCTCAGGGCCTCGACCGGGTCGAGCTTGGCCGCCCGGTTGGCCGGGTAGATGCCGAAGAACAGCCCGATCGACCAGGACATGACCATGGCCAGGACGATCGAGACGGGTTCGACGCTCGAGGGCATGGACGTGGCCGCGGAGATGATCCGGGCGACCAGAAAGCCGAGGACGATGCCGATGAACCCGCCGAGCGCGGAGATGACCGAGGACTCGATGAGGAACTGGTAGAGGATGTCCTTCCGCCGGGCCCCGACGGCCATGCGGATGCCGATCTCCTTGGTCCTTTCCGACACGGAAACGAACATGATGTTCATGATGACGATACCGCCGACGATGAGGGCGATCGAGGACACGGCGATCATGGCGAAGTAGATGCCCGACGTGGCCGTCTTGTAGAACTGGATGAAGGTCTCGGACGTGGCGAACGAGAAATCGTCGGCGTCGTTGTAGGACCTTTTCCGCCACGACCGGAGGACCGTCCGGACCTCGTCCTGGGCCTTGACCATCTCCTCCTGGGAGTTGGTGTGGATGTTGATGCTGATCGAACGCCGCGAGCCGTAGACCTTCATGAAGGTCGTGATGGGGACGCGGACGTAGTTATCCTGGCTGAAGCCGAGGATCTTGCCCTTTTTCTTGCCGACCCCGATGATTTGGAAATCCCGGCCGCCGACCTTCAGCCACCGGCCGATGGGGTCGAGCGACCCGAAGACCTTTTCGGCGACGTCGGAGCCGATGACGCAGACCGTACGGGAGTTCGTCTCGTCCTGGCTCTGGAGGTGTCGGCCGCTCTCGAGCTCGAGGACCGAGCCGATCTCGTGGTCGAGATGGGTCACGCCGCGGATCTCCGTCTCCTTGAGCGATTGACTGCCGTATTTCACGGTCTGGCTGGTCGACACGCTGGCCCCGATGAGCTCGCAGGAGGGGCAGTGGGCCCGGATGAGATCCCGCTCGACCAGGGTCAGGTCCTTGCGCTTCATCTGCTCCCGGAAGTCCTTGAGGGAGGTCCCGATCATCGAGAATTTCTGGACCGAGAAATCGTTGGCCCCGAAGAAGGACATTTTCGTGTAGACGTAGTTGTTCAAGCCCTGGATGACCGAGACCACGGCGATGATGGTCAGGACGCCGATGATGATGCCGAGGAGGGTCAGGAAGGTCCGCAGCTTGCTCGACCGCAGAGAGACTACGGCCATGGTGAAGGATTCTTTGATCTGCAGCTTAGCCATGACTTTCGGGCTCTATTGTACCCTATATATACGAATCGCCGAAGCTTTGGTTTATAATGGGCTGGCAATGGCAACGATGCGCTTGAACAAGTTTCTGGCCCACGCCGGGGTTTGCTCGCGGCGCGAGGCGGACCGCATCATCGCGGAGGGCCGGGTCAGCGTCAACGGCAAGGTCGTCCAGGAGATGGGCCAGAAGATCGACGCTTCGCGCGACAAGGTCGTCGCCGGCAGCCATCTCGTCAAGAGCGAAGAGGAACGGCCCGTCTTCATCCTTCTCAACAAGCCGGCCGGCCGCGTCGTCAGCGTCAAGGACCCGTTCGGCCGGCCGACGGTCATGGACCTCCTGCCCCGTCTTCCGGTCCGGGTCTATCCCGTCGGGCGCCTCGACGTCGACACGGAGGGGGCGCTTCTCCTGTCGAACGACGGGGACATGGCCCTCCGGCTGACCCATCCCCGTTACGGCGTGGGGAAAGTCTACCATGTCCGGGTCGAAGGCGAGCCCACGGAAGACGACCTCAACAAGGTCCGTCATGGCATTTTTCTCGAGGGGCGCAAGACAGCGCCCGCCCGGATCCAGGTCTTGCGGCGGGGGCACCGTCATTCGATCCTCGCGGTCGAGATCCACGAAGGCCGGAAGAGGGAGATCCGGAAGCTTTTCGAGGCCGTCGGCTACCCCGTCTCCGATCTCGTCCGCGTCGAGTTCGCCGGCCTGACCCTCGAGGGCCTCAAGCCGGGCCACTGGCGCTATCTCAAGACCACGGAGATCTCGCGACTGAGGAAGCTCGTGGAAGGCAGCGGCGCGGCGGCCCCGCCTCGCCGCGAGAACGCGGCCCGGCCTAAAGCAAGATCCGGCCGCTGATCATTGCGGCCCGCCGGCCTGACCTTCGCCCCTGTCGTTCCCGCCCGAGAAGGACTTCCAGCCGCTGGCCAGCCGCTGGAGCTCGCGGTCGACGAGGCCGTGGACCGTCCCTTCCTCGTAGCTCCCGTCCTCCCGCACCAAACCCGCTTCGATGCCCGTCAGGATCTCGATACCCTCATCGATCGTCCGGACGGGATAGACGTGGAATTTTCCTTCCCGGACCGCGGCGACGACGTCGGCGCGGAGCATGAGGTTCTGGGCGTTCTGGTGGGGGATGAGGACGCCCTGCGTCCCGGTCAGGCCCTTGGCCCGGCAGACGCCGAAGAAGCCCTCGATCTTTTCGTTGACCCCGCCGATCGGCTGGATCTCGCCCTTCTGGTTCAAGGACCCCGTGACCGCGAGGTCCTGGCGGAGGGCGAGGCCCGACAGGCTCGACAGGATGGCGTAGACCTCGGCCGACGAGGCGCTGTCGCCGTCGACGCCGCCGTAGGACTGCTCGAAGGCGAGGGAGGCGGCCAGGGAGAACGGCCTCTTCGACGCGTACTTCCCGCGCAGGTAGCCGCCGAGGATGAGGACGCCCTTGTTGTGGGTCGGGCCGCTCATGTCGGCCTCCCGCTCGATGTTGATGACCCCGGCCCGGCCCATGGCCGTCCGGGCGGTGATGCGGGCCGGCTTGCCGAACATGAACTGACCCATGTCGTAGATCGACAGCCCGTTGACCTGGCCGACCACGGCGCCTTCCGTGTCGATGAGGATCGTCCCCTCCTCGATCATCTCCTGGATCTTGTCCTCGATCAGGCTGACCCGTTCGAAGCGCTCGCGGATGGCCTTCTCGACGTCGTCGCGGCCGACGGCCGACTTCTTGTCCTTGCCGGCCCAGTAGCTGGATTCGCGGATGACGTCGGCGATGACGTGGAAGCGCGTCGAGAGCTTCCGCTGGCGCCCGGCGATGCGCGTCGCGTATTCGATGAGCGCCGCGATGCCGTCCTTGTCGAAGGACATCAGCCCGTCATCGTCGCAGATCTTCTTGATGAACCGGACGTAGTCTCCGACGGCTTTCTCGCCCTTGTCCATCTCCGAGTCGAACTCCGCCTTGATCTTGAAGATCTTCTTGAAGTCCTCGTCCATGGAGTAGAGCAGGTTGTAGATCGAGGCGTCGCCGATCATGACGACCTTGACGTCGGACTTGATGGACTCCGGCTTGAGCCGGGCGCTCGAGAACAGGTACATCTGGAGGTAGTTCTGGATCTCGAAGATCTGATTCCGCAGGGTCCTTTTAAGGGTCGCCCAGACCCCCGGCTCGACGAGCGCGTCCAGGGCGTTGATGACGAGGTAGCCGCCGTTGGCCTTGAGGAACGAGCCGGCCTTGATCATGGTGAAGTCCGTCTGGCCCATGCCGGCGCGGGAGTAGGAGACCTCGATCGACCCGAAGAGGTTGACGTAGCTCGGGTTGGTCTCCATGACGACGGGTGCGCCGCGCTGGTCTGAATTGTCGACGAGCAGGTTGACCCGGTACTCCAGGAGATGCTCGAGCTGTTCCTTGTCCTCTTTTTTCTGATTCTTGAACAGGTCGATCGTCTTGACAAGGGCCTTCTCGACGTCCTCGAGGTAGGCGTCGATCTTGGGGAAGGCGAAGCGGGCCCGGACCTCGCCGATGCCGCCCTTGATGACGGGCGTGATGGATTCCTCGTCCCAGGCCCGGAGGAGCGTCCGTGTCTCTTCGTCGATCTCCTTGAGCTTCTCGAAGATATCCTCCAACTTGGCCGACAGCTCCACGTATTTCGCCCGGAGCGTCTCCATGGTCTCCTTGGGGATCTTCTTTTCCTTGACCAGTCCCTCGATCTTGGCGAAGGGGAGGGGTTGGCCGTCGATGACGGGGATGAGGTCGGGCCTGGTGAACATGCCCATCTGGACCTGGATGACCGAGAAGCCCTGCTCGGCCGCCTCTTCCTCGAATCGCTGGAGGATGTCCCGCTGTTTTTTCTGCTGGCTCTCGATGATGGCGTCCCGCTTTTCCGCGTAGTACGGGCTCTTGAGCAGGTTGGGGATGTTCGTCCGGAGCAGGTCGATCATCCTGGCCATGGCCTCGCCGAAGAGCTTTCCCTGGCCGGAGGGGAGCAGGATGAGGACGGGTTCGTCGGGGTACTTGAAGTTGTTGACGTAGAGGATATCGTCGGGCGTCCGGTCGCCTTTCTCCAGCCGCTCGAGGAACTGTTTCACCGTCGTCGTCCGGCCCGTGCCGACCATGCCGGTGATGAAGACGTTATAGCCGAGGCTCTTGATGTCCAGGCCCGTCTGGATGGCCCGCAGGGCGCGTTCCTGGCCGATGATCTCCTCGCTAGCCCGGACCTCGTTCGTCGAGGCGACGGGGATGATGTCCGGACAGCAGGTCCAGCGCAGTTTGTCGGGGGTGAGCTCGGCGAAGCCTGTTCTCGTTTTCATGGCCGCGTCTCCTCGCCTCAACCTACCACAATCGCCGGCTTTCCTCAAGACGGGGGCCGCCCTCGCGCTTTTTTGATGAAAATACCCCGGACATCTGCTAAAATAGGTCTCCTTCGGACCCGGGATAGGAGAAAGACGTCCATGAAAATCCATCAAGGCAAGCTCCAGGCCAAAGGGTTCAGGGTCGCGATCGTGGTCAGCCGCTTCAACAGCTTCATCTCGGAGCGGCTCCTCGAAGGCGCCCTGGAAGCCCTCCAGAAAATGGGGGCCCAGGAGGCCGACCTGACGGTCTACAAGGTGCCGGGCTCTTTCGAAGTGCCGCTCGTCGCCAAGAAGATCGCCAAGGCCAAGGCGGCCGACGGCATCCTCTGCATCGGCGCCCTCATCCGCGGGGACACGCCCCATTTCGATTTCCTCGGCGCCGAGGTCATCAAGGGGCTGGCCCAGATCGCCATGGAGGACGGCGTTCCCGTCTCATTCGGCATCCTGACCGTCGACACCGTCGAGCAGGGCATCGAGCGGGCCGGGACCAAGTCGGGCAATAAGGGTTACGACGCCGCCTTCTCGCTCATCGAGACGCTGAGCATGATCAAGGAGGCGGGCCTCCGCTGAGCGGTTGACCGGGTCGAGCCATGGGACAACGCCGTAAAGCGCGGGAGTGCGCCCTCCAGATCCTGTTCCAGTTCGAGTTCAATACCGGCGATCCCAAGGCCCTCGTCAAGGTCTACTGGGAACACCAGAAAGCGTCGTCCGAGGTCCGGAAATATGGGACTTGGATCGTCGAGGAGATCATCGCCCACGGGGAGGACATCGACCGGGCCATCCAGTCGGCCTCGAAGAACTGGCGCCTCTCCCGCATGGCCGTCATCGACCGGAATATCCTGAGGATCGCGGTTGCGGAGCTCCTCTACGAAAAGACGCTTGCCCCGGCCATCATCATGAACGAAGCGATCGAGGTCGCCAAGCGCTACAGCGGCGAAGAGTCCGCCGTGTTCGTCAACGGGGTCCTCGACGCCGTGGGGCGGCTGCTCAAGGAGAAAGCCGGCAAGCCGGGAACGGCGGCCGGGCCGGGCAAAGAAGGTGAGCATGAATAAAAAAGAGGACGGCGCGGAACTCGACCAGGACGTCGCCCGTCGGGAGAAATACCGCAAGCTCCGGGAGGCGGGCGTCGAGCTGTTCCCCTACACCGCCGCCAAGACCCACGAGATCAAGGACATCGTCGAGACCTTCGGCGCCCTGACCGCGGAGGAGCTCGAGGCCAAAAAGGCCGCCGTCGCCGTCCCCGGCCGGATCATGTCCGTCCGGAAAATGGGGCGGGCGACCTTCTTCCACGTCTCGGACGGCCGGACGCGGCTCCAGGCTTATGTCCGGGAGGACAAGGCCGGGTCCGCGGCCTACGAGCTCTTCGGCCAGCTCGACCTCGGCGACGTCGTGTCCGTCGCCGGGACCCTGTTCAAGACGCGGACGGGAGAGCTCACCGTCCTCTGCGATTCCGTGACCTTCCTGGCCAAGGCCCTCCACCCGCTCCCCGAGAAGTGGCACGGCCTCCAGGACGTCGAGCTCCGCTACCGCCAGAGGTACCTCGACCTCATCATGAATCCCGAGGCCGGCGAGGTCTTCCGCCTGCGGAGCGCCATCGTCGCCCACATCCGCAGGTTTTTCGACGATCGCGGCTACATCGAAGTCGAGACGCCGATGATGCACGCCGTCCCGGGCGGCGCCCTGGCCCGGCCCTTCAAGACCTTCCACAACGCGCTCGGCCTCGACCTCTACCTGCGCATCGCTCCCGAGCTCTTCCTGAAGCGGCTGGTCGTCGGCGGCCTGGACAAAGTTTACGAGATCAACCGCAGCTTCCGCAACGAGGGCCTCGACGCCCAGCACAACCCCGAGTTCACCATGCTCGAATTCTATGAGGCCTACAAGGACTACTACGACATGATGGACCTGACCGAGGAGTTGCTGACGGGCTTGGCCGAGGCCCTGCTGGGCACGGCCGAGGTCCCCTTCGGCGAGCACACGATCTCTTTCAAGAGGCCCTACAAGCGGCTGAAGTTCATGGACGCCGTCGTCTCCTACAGTGGCCTCGCCCCGAGCCGCTTCTCCGACCGCACGGAGCTCATCGAGTTCGCCGCAGGCCTGGCCCCCGAGAAGAAGCCCCTGACCTACGGCAAGGCCCTCGACGTCCTCTTCGACCGGTTCGTCAAGGACAAGATCGTCCAGCCGACGTTCATCACGAACCCGCCCAAGGAGATCTCGCCGCTGGCCAAGGCCTCCCGCGACAATCCCGAGGAAGCCGAGCGGTTCGAGCTCCTCGTCGCCGGGATGGAGGTGGCCAACGCCTTCTCCGAGCTGACCGACCCGGCCGAACAGCTGGCCCGGTTCGAGGACCAGGCCGAGGAGAAGCGGAAGGGCGACGAGGAATCCCACCCCGTCGATATGGACTACGTCGAGGCCCTCGAGTACGGTCTGCCGCCGACGGGCGGGGAGGGGATAGGTATCGACCGGCTGACGATGATCATGGCCAACCGGAAATCGATCCGGGAGGTCATCCTCTTCCCGTTGCTGAGGCCGAAATAGACCCATGAAGTTCGAGCTCTTCGTCGCCCGGCGCTACCTCACGGCCAGGAGGAAGCAGGCCTTCATCTCCGTCATCACCTCGATCTCCGTCCTCGGCATCGCCATCGGCGTCGCCGCCCTGGTCATCGCCATCGCCCTCATCACCGGCTTCCAGGGGGACGTTCAGGACAAGATCCTGGGCGCGACCTCCCACGTCATGGTCTCGGACCTCGGCGGCCAGCGGCTCTCCGGCTACGAAGGCCTGGCCGAAAAGATCCGGGCCATCCCGGGCGTCGAGTCCGTGACCCCCGTCGTCTACAACACAGTGCTCATCACCGGGCTTGGCGAGAGCTCCGGGGCCCTGGTCAAGGGCATCGACTTCGACCGCGAGCGGCAGGACGCCGCCTGGCTCCAGAAGCTCGAGGCCGGGCGGATCCCGGATGGGGGCGGGGCCCGGGAAGGCCTCCTCCTCGGCCGGGAGCTCGCCCTGCGGGTCGGCGCCCAGGTCGGCGACGCCGTCGACGTCGTGACGGCCTCCTCGACCCTGTCGCCGTTGGGCCTTTTGCCGAAGAGGAAGAGGTTCCAGGTGACGGGGATCTTCAACACCGGGCTCTACGAGTTCGACAACTCGACGGCCCTCGTTGCGATCGGCGTCGCCCAGAAGCTCTTCGGCCTTGAAGGCCGGGCCAGCTACATCCAGGTCAAGCTGCGCGACATTTTCGCCGCGCCCGCCGTGGGCGAGAAGATCAAGGCGGCCTTGCCGCCCGTCGTCTACATCACGACGTGGATGGAGCTCAACAAGTCCCTCTTCTCCGCGTTGAAGCTCGAGAAGAACATCATGTTCCTGACCATCACCCTGATCGTCATCGTGGCCGCCCTGAACATCATCGCCACGCTCATCCTCATGGTCATGGAGAAGACCCGCGACATCGGCATCCTCATGGCCATGGGCGCGACGCCCCGGTCGATCAACCGGATCTTTTTCTACCAGGGGGCGCTGATCGGCGTCATCGGGACGGCCCTCGGCGTCCTCCTCGGCCTCGGCTGGTGCGCCCTGGCCAACACCTTCGAGCTCATCAAGATCCCCGTGGACATCTACCAGATCTCCCACGTCCCGTTCCGGCTGAGGCCCCTCGACCTGGCCCTCATCGTCGGGGTGACTCTGGCGATCAGCTTCGTATCGACCCTTTTCCCGGCCCGGCGCGCGGCCAAGGTGGATCCCGTGGTGGCGTTGAAATATGAGTGATCGCGTCCTCGTCGCCGAAAATCTGGGGAAAACCTACCCCCTCCCGAAGGGGGAACTGCGCGTCTTCGAAGGCCTCGGTTTCGAGCTCGAGCGGGGCGAGCTCGCGGCCATCATGGGGGCTTCGGGGGTGGGCAAGACGACGTTCCTCAACCTCCTCGGTGCCCTCGACCGGCCTTCGGAAGGACGCGTCCTTCTCGACGGGGAAGACCTCTTCGCGGGAACGGACCGGGAGGTCGCCGGGGTCCGCAACCGCAAGATCGGCTTCGTCTTCCAAGTCTTCCACCTCCTTCCCGAGTTCACCGCCCTCGAGAACGTCAGCTTGCCCCTGATGATCCGGGGCGTCCCGAAAAAGGAGGCTTTCCTCAAGGCCCGCGACATCCTCGAGGAAGTCTCCCTCGAGGACAAGGCCCATTCGCGGCCGAGCCAGCTCTCCGGCGGCGAGCAGCAGCGCGTGGCCATCGCCCGGGCGCTCGTCAACGAGCCCCGGCTCCTGCTGGCCGACGAGCCGACGGGCAACCTCGACTGGAAGACCGGGGAAAAAGTGCTCCGGCTCGTCCTCGACCTCCACGAGCGCAGGGGGCTGTCCTCCATCCTCGTCACCCATAACGAGAAGATCGCCCGTTACTGCCACAAGGTCTACATGATGGAGGCGGGGGAGCTGAAACTTTTATCCTCCCTCCCGAGTTAATCCGGGTATGAGGTCTCCGGCCGCCCCAGGCCCCGTTTTTGAAAAAAACGGGGCGATATGGTATACGTTAGAAGGATATCCGAAATGAAAAAGTTCGTCCTGGCCCTCCTGCTCATCGTAATCCCCGGTTTCCTGGCCGCCCAGGAGATCCTGGAGAAGATCGAGATTGTCGGTAACGACCGGGTGACGCCGGAGACGATCCTCTACTATCTCACGGTCCGGGAAGGCGATTACTACGTCACCGACCAATTCCGCCGGGACTTCCGCGTCCTCTGGTCGACGGGATTTTTCTCGAACATCAAGTTCGAGGAGGTCCCCGGGACGAGGGGCCGGATCGTCCGGATCACGGTCGAGGAGAACCCTGTCGTCAAGGCCATCACCTACAAGACGGGCAAGAAGGTCAAGGAAAAAGACATCGTCAGCAAGCTGAAGGAAAAAGACCAGTCCATCCTGCCCTATTCGTATTACAGTCCCTACAAGCTCCAGCGGATCAAGGACACCATCACCGACCTCCTTTATGAGAAGGGGCTTCTGGCCTCGAAGATCAACTCGGAGATCGTCAAGCAGGGCAAGAACGAGGTGGACGTCCTGATCAGGATCGACGAGGGCCCCAAGGTTCGGGTCGGGGACGTCGTCTTCGAGGGCAACACCAAGCTCCTGCCGAGCTCGCTCAAGTGGTCGATGAAAGACAACCGGCCCCACAGCCTAGTTAACTGGGTCCTGGGCAAGGACGTCTACAAGCAGAACAAGCTCACCGACGACGTCGACCTGATCAAGAAGAAATACCAGGAGAACGGCTACATGGAGGCCGCCGTCGGCCAGCCGCGGATCGAGGAGATCGAGAGGCGCACGGTCACGTTCAAGAAGCAGAAGATGATGCGGCTGACCATCCCCATCACCGCCGGTTATCTCTACCGCGTCGGTGAGATCAAGGTCGAGGGGAACAAAGCCGTCAACATCAAGTACCTCCGGGCCATGGTCAAGCTCCAGCCCACGGAGGTTTACAGCACCAAGGACCGGGAAAAGAGCGTCGACAACATCTCGGAGGTCTACCGGGACGGCGGCTACGTCTATGTCCAGGTTATTCCCGTCGAGAACCTCGACCCCAAGAGGAAGATCGTCAACGTCACCTTCAACATCGTCGAAGGGGAGGTCGCCTTCCTCAATCGTCTCGACTTCCGCGGCAACGTCTACACCAAGGACAAGGTCATCCGGCGGGAGATGATAATCCGGGAGGGCGACCGCTTCAGCCTGAGCATGTTCAAGAACAGCATCCTGCGGATCAAGCAGCTCGGGCTCGTCGACCTCGAGAAGGACCCCGACATCAAGCCCAACCCGGACGACCCGACCAAGATGAACGTCCTGGTCAACGTCAAGGAGCTCCAACGGAACAACCTCCAGTTCACCGCCGGCTACAGCGGCTACGAGGGGACGTTCGTGGCCTTCAGCTACTCCACGGTCAACTTCCTCGGGGCGGGCGAAACCCTGGAGCTCACCGCCCAGCAGGGCAAGCTCGTCAAGAATTACTCCTTCGGCTTTTCCGAGCCGTACCTCTTCGACAAGCCCATCACGGCGGGCTTCAACATCTACGACCGGAAAACTGACTACAGCTCGTTCGGTCTCTACAAGCAGTTAACGAAGGGCATTGACCTCTCCGTCGGGACGAGGCTTTTCGGGATGTGGCGGGCGAACATGACGTACACCATCCAAAAGCTCAACGTCTCCTATCCCCAAGGGGCGGGGATCTCGTCGATCTACGGTTCCGGCGCGTTCTATGAGAGTTCGATCACCCCGATGCTTTTCCGGTCGACGATCGATAGCCCCCTGACGCCGACGCACGGCACGCAGTACTCGCTGAGCATAAAGTACGCCGGCACTTTCCTCGGCGGCGCGATCGACCTGATCAAGCCCCAGCTCGAATTCACCTACTACCACCCGATCATCGGCCGCGGCCCCAAGGCCCACGTCATCGGCTTCCACGCCCAGTACCAGGTAGTCAAGGCGATAAACGGCTCCGAGATCCCGTATTGGGAGAAGTTCTTCCTCGGCGGAGAGCGCTCGATCCGCGGCTACGAGGTCTACTCGATCGGGCCCAGGGATGTGAACGGCTACAACCTGGGCGGCGAAAAGACTGCGGTCTTCAACGCGGAGTACATCGTCCCCGTCGGCGGCCCGCTCTATTTGATCGCCTTCTACGACGTGGGAAATTCCATCCCCTACAGCGAAAAGCTCGGATTCAAGGACATGTACTCGTCGATGGGCATCGAGGCCCGGCTCTTCATCCCCGCCCTGCGCGTGCCCTTCCGCCTGATCTTCGCTTACAACAACAAGAAGATCTATTCGACCGACCCGGATTTCGCCTTCCGTTTTGCCGTGGGCACGACGTTTTAGGGCCACTCCGACTCCCCGACAGGAGGTTCCGATATGAGAAGTCACCTTCGGCTCATCGCGCTGGTCGCGGCCGCCGCGGCCGGGTTCGCCGGGCTCGTCCCCGCTCAGGAGGCGAGCAAGCTGGGGATGGTCAATTCCCAGGAGATCCTCGACAAGTCCGTGGAAGGCCAGCGGGTGCTGGCCCAGCTCCGGGCGGCGGACAAGAAGTACACCGAGAGCATCACCCGGCTGGACGATCAGATCAAGCAGCTCCAGAACCGGTTGAGCGCGCAGCGGCTGACCCTGACGGCCGAGGCGGCCGCGAAGATCCAGGCCGACATTCAGAAAGCGCAGATGGAACGGCAGCGGACGGCCGAGGACGCCAACCGGGCCATGCAGGAGCTCCAGGCGGCGACTTCGGGACAGCTCCAGACCCAGCTCCTCCCCATCATTGAACAGCTCCGGAAGGACAAGGGGCTTGACGTCATTTTCGACCTTGTCAAGAGCGGCACCGTGTTCGTGAGCCCGTCGCTCGACCTGACCGCCGAGGTCATCCGGCGGTATGACGCCCTGAAGGCGGCCCCCCCGGCCAAGAAGTAGACCCGAGCGAGGCAGCCCATGATATCGGTAGAACAGATCTCGAAATTTCTGCCCCACCGTTTCCCCTTCCTGCTCGTCGACCGCGTCCTCGAAATCGTCCCCGCGAAGACCATCGTCGCCCTGAAGAACGTGACCTGCAACGAACAGTTCTTCCAGGGCCATTTCCCGGAATGGAAGATCATGCCCGGGGTCCTCATCATCGAGGCCATGGCCCAGGCCGGAGCCATCCTCCTCCTCAGCTCCATCCCCGAACCGGAGAGCAAGTTCATCGTCATGAGCAAGATCGACAAGGCCAAGTTCAAACGGATGGTCGTTCCCGGCGACCAGCTCCGGCTGGACGTCGAGTGGACCCGGGGGAAAGGGCGGATCTGCCAGATGAAAGGGAAGGCCTTCGTGGACGGGGATCTCGCGGCCGAAGCGGAAATCTACGCCAGCATCCTCGACATCGAGGATCTCAAAGGAAAAAAGGGCCCGGGACAGATCTAATCCGACGACGCCCCACTCACCTCTACCCCCGCGATACCGGACGGGAGATCATTTCATCAGGAAAAGGGCGTCGTTGAGGTTGGAATTGTAGGTGACGCCGGCGATGGTCACTTTCTGGGCTTCGGTCCCGTTGTGGAGGACGCGGATCGAGAAGGCGACCGTCGTGCCGCCGACCTTCTGGTAGTTGCTCAGGAAAGTCTCCGCGTCAACTTCGCCGCCGGTCTGGTCGATGGATTTGCCCTGCTCCTTGTAGGGAAGGTACGTGGCCGGGTCGAGGAAGAATGTGTTCTTGTGGCCGTCCGGGAGGGTCTGCTCGAGGACGATATAGTCCTTGTCCTCGATTTTCGCCTTGGGCTTCAGGGCGTAGGTGATGCCGAGCTTCAGGGGGTTGAGGAAAGCCTGATTGCCCAGGGCTTGGCGGGCGAATTCCTTGGTCATGAAATCGGGCATCTCTTCCGTCGTCCCGGTCTGGGGATTCGTGGACCAGGCCTTCTGGCCGTCAAATGCCTGCGTGATGGTTACTCCCAGTTCGGCGATATCGATGTCCATGCGGACCTTGTCGGGCTCCTTCTGGTACATCGTGATGGGCGCCGTGATGGGGTAGGGGCTGGTGACCTCAAGGGTACCCGTGATGGTCGTGTCCTTGATGGCCTCGAGGGCCTTGCGTCCGCCCATGGCGTCGATCATCTTGTTCAGGACGTCCTGGGCTGTCTGCCCGTAGCCGGGCAGGGCGGCGAGCGTCATCAGCACGGCAGCGCCGAGGATCCACGCAGTTGCTTTTTTCATAGGTTCCTCCAGTTTCTTCTGAGTTGCGATCATTCGATATTACGGATATTGTAAACGAAAGTTCGGCTTTTGCCAACCTTCCGGACCTGCGCGAATTTTCTTGGCATTCGTTTATCGGCCACTCGGCAAGTTCGGACTAGTCTTTAATAATATGTAAGTCTAGCCATTTTTTCAGGAGAAGTCTATTTCATTTGTATATAATTAAAAATAAACAATATAATCCAGTTATATGGCTTTAAAGAATAAAGATAATGTAATGAATCAGGACATATAAAAATTGTCAAGTATAATATATATCTTGATTTAGATTGATAAATAATGTTATAATAAATATGTCCAATATTGGGACATATTTTCGGGATAGTGATAGTGCGGAACATGGCCCGTAATTTCTCTTTGATCGCCTGCGCGAACTTTGACCGGGAAATCCTGGCCATCCAATCCTCCCCGGATTTCCAGGACGTCCGTTTCAAAACGCTGCCTGTTGATTGTGACCAGGTCGAAGCCGAATGGCACGGCCTGGGCGAAGCCGTCGGGTCCTTCCGCAACGACGGGTGTTCCGTTTGCATCTTCGGCAGCTACTGCCTGACCCGGGCCGAGAAGGACTTCGGACTGGGCGAGGCCTGCCGGTTCGTCCAGAAAGGCCAGTGCTTCGAGTGGGTCGCCGACAAGGAGATCCTCGACCGTTTTCTCCAAGACGGCGCGCTTCTCGTCCTGCCGGGATGGCTCAGGTCCTGGGAAGCCCAGGTCGACAAGCGTTGGCCGTCCGGCCGGAAGAGCGCCCAAATCTATTTCCGCGAGCTGGCGAAAAAAGTGGTCCTCCTCGACACGGGCGTCCATCCCGATATCGACCGCGAGCTAAAATCCTTTGCCCGCTTTCTTCGGCTCCCGCATGAGGTCTTTCCCGCGGGACTCGAGCATTTCAAACTGAATCTTGCCCGGATCGTCCTCTCCTGGCGCGTGGAACGGGAGAAGGAGGGCGTCGAGAACCACGTGGCCGCGATCCGCCGGCAGATGTCCGACTACGCCCGGATCGGTCATCTCCTGGAAGCCGTGACCAACGTCAAGAGCTTGGAGGAGGCCCTGGCCGGCGTCCTCGAGCTTTTCCGCGTCCTCCTCTCGCCGCAGGAAGTCGTCTACCATCCTGTCGAATTCTTTTCCGGCCGGCCCGGCCCCGAAGGCTCTCCCTGGGACAGGATCATCGCGCTCAACGCCGATTATGCCTGGACCGACGACCGGCGTGCGATCTATCTCAAGATCTCCCATAACCGGGAGCTCCTGGGCATCCTCGAGGTCGTCGGCTTCGGCGATCCGGAACGGCGGGAACACGACCTCGACCTGGCGCTGGCCCTGGCCAGGATCTCGGGTTTGGCCCTAGCGAACGTCAAGACCAGCCGCGCGTTGAACGCGGAACGGGACAGGGCCGCCATTGCCGAAGCCGCCTTGACGACCGGGGAAGAGAAGATGACGACGATTTTCAGCTATCCCCTCGGCCTCTACAGAACGACGCCCCAGGGGCAGATCCTCGACGCCACGCCGACGCTGGCCCGGATGCTCGGCTACCCGGACGTCGCCGCGCTCAAGACGGTGAACTTCTGGGACATCCATAACGACCCGGCCGACAGGGACAGCTGGCAGGCCGTCCTCGATTCGAGCTCCATGGTCGAGATCTTCGAAACCCAGCTCCGGCGGAGCAACGGCACGCTTTTTTGGGCCAAGGATTCTTCCCGGGCGGCCAAAGACTCCCGGGGGGACGCCCTGTTCTACGACGGGGTCATCGAAGACATCTCCCGGAAGAAGCATATGGAAGAAGACCACTCCTGGGGCGTGCGTTTGCAGGCTTCGGTGAGCGAAGATGTCCTCCGTCGTCTTGGAGCACGCCCGGCGGCTGACCGCGAGCGCCACCGCGTTCGTCGGGCATATCGACGAGCGGACGGGGCGGCTCGTCCCCGCGGCCCTAACTTCGGACGCCCGGGACCTGCTCGCCGGGCATTCCGCGAACGGCGGGAATCCCCACGAGGCCTCGGGGATGTGGCGCTGGGTCCTCGAGAAACTCAAGCCCATCGTGACGAACGACACCAGCATGGACCCTCGTTTTTCCGGGATGCCCACATGGCATTTCCCCGTCCGCCAGTTCCTGGCGGTTCCCGCGGTCATGTCGGGCGGCGTCGTCGGGCTGATCGTCGTCGCCAACGCGGAAAACCCCTACGTGGAGAGGGACCGCACGGCGATCGAACGCCTGGCCACCCTATACGCGATCGCCATCCACCGGACCCGGACGGAGAACGAGTTGCGAGACCTGTCGCTCATCGACGAGTTGACGAAAGTCTACAACCGCCGCGGCTTCATGACCCTGGCCGAACAGCAGATCAAGGTCGCCCACCGGACGAAGAAGGAGATGTCCATCTTCTATGCCGACCTCGACGACTTGAAGAAAATCAACGACACCTACGGCCACGACAAAGGGGATGCCATACTGGTCGAGGCCGCCGCCATGCTCCGGGACGTCTTCCGCGATTCCGACATCATCGCCCGCCTCGGCGGGGACGAGTTCGCCGTCTTGGCCATCGACGCCGCGGAAGGGAAGGCGGCGACCCTGGCCCGCAGGCTCCGGGAAAAGATCGCGGCGCGAAACTCCCGTCCGGGGCAGGAGTATTCCGTTTCCTTCAGCCTGGGGACCGCCCGCTATGATCCGGACAAGCCCTGCACCCTCGCCGAGCTCATCACCTCGGCCGACAGGAACATGTATCAGGACAAGAGTACGAGGAAGACCGCCTGACGACCGTCGCCGTCCGTCAGTTCCGGATCTTGTACTTGGCCAGCTTGTTGTAGAGCGTCGTCCGCGAGATGCCCAGGATCTTGGCCGTCTGGCGCATGTTCCCCTTGGCCACCTTCAGGAGATAGACGATGTAGTCCTTCTCCAAGTCGTCGAGCGAGGACAAGTGGCCGCGGCCGGCGAAGGCGATCGCTCCCTGCGGCGGGATGTAATCGCGGAGGTACTTGGGCAGGTTGGCGACGTCGATGAAGTCCTTCTTGCAGAGCATGGCCGCGCTTTCCAGGACGTTGGCCAGCTCGCGGATGTTGCCCGGCCAGCCGTACTTGAGGAAGAGCTTCTGGACTTCGCGCGAGACGCCGCGCACGTTCTTCGAAAAATTCCGGCTCGCGCCTTGGAGGAAATGGCGGACGAGCAGGGGGATGTCCTCCAGCCGTTCTCTGAGGGGGGGGAGGTCGATGGTGACCTTGTTCAGGCGGTGGAAAAGGTCCTCACGGAATGTTCCGGTCCGGACCATCTCGGCCAGGTCCCGGTTCGTGGCGGCCAGGACCCGGACCTCGACGGCGGTGTTCTCGTTGGCGCCCAAGGGCCGGAACTCGTGGTTCTCCAGGACCCGCAGGAGCTTGGCCTGGACGGCCACGGGGATCTCGGCGATCTCGTCGAGGAAGATGACCCCGCCATCGGCCTCATCGAACATGCCGCGCTTGTCCTTGTCGGCCCCGGTGAAAGCGCCCTTCTTGTAGCCGAAGAGCTCGGACTCGAAGAGGTTTTCGGGGATGGAGGCGCAGGAGCAGATGACCAGGGGCTTCTCCCCGTAGGGGCTCAGGCCGTGGAGGGCCCGGGCGACGACCTCCTTGCCGGTCCCGGTCTCGCCGGTGACGAGGGCGCTCGAGAAGTACTTGGCGATGTTCTCGATGAGGCCGAAGATCTCGAGCATGCAGGGGTTGCGGCTGATCAGGCCCCGGAAAACGTATTTTCGCTCGAGCTTCTTTTCCAGGTGCAGGGTCTCCCGGCGGAGTTCCCGTTTCCGGGAGATCCGGCGGAGGACGTCCTGGAGGATGTCGTGCTCGAACGGCTTGGGGATGAAATCGGTCGCCCCGGCGTTGACGATGTCGAGGACGGCCTCTTGACCGGCGGGTTTGCCGCCGACGAGGACGTCGACCAGGGCGTCGGCTTTCTTGATCTTCTTCATGACCAGGAGGCCGGCGGCGAGCGAGTCGCCGGAGTCGACCAGGACGACGCGGATCCCGTTCTCCCGGACGACGGCGAGATAGTCGTCTTCGGTCTGCGAGAAAAAGACGTTGAAGTCGACGGCCACAGGGGCCTTCTTGATGGTCTCGTAAAGCGAGAAATCGTCGGAGATGATCAGGAGGTTGGTCTGCGCTTCCATCGGTGCCCGGCCTCGTGCCTCGGCGGTGTCCTTATCTTATCAATTCCGGCCGGAATAAACAACTTCTCCGGCTCTCCCGAATTTTCCGGCATCTCCCGGAATTCCGCGAGGCGTCATTTCGGCGATTCCGGTGTCTGCCCCGGCCGGCCCCGGACGAAGGTCAGCCGGGTCCGGTTGTGGCCTTCCTCTTCGATCCTGACGACTTCATATCCGGTCCGGGCGAGGTACTTGACATGGGCCCGGAGGTAGGCCAGGCCCTGCTCGCAGAGGAAATCGAGCCAGTCCCCGGTCGCCGTCTCGTCCATGACCTCGGGTGTTTGTTCGACGAAGGTCGTCTGCGCTCGGGGCGTCAGCCTGTTCTCCGAAGGACCCCGGCGCTTGGCGTAGATGTTGACACCGTCGGCGGTCTCGAGGGTGTTCATGTGGGGAGCCCAGCGGGCGGCCCAGCGTTCATACCGGTCTTGGAATTTCTTGTTCGAGGCGGCGAACCGGGCGTCCCCCTGGAGTTCCCGGGCGATGAGTTTCATCAGGGCGTCCCCGGCCGCCTTGTCCTCGGCGTAAAGGGGCAGGCGGAGGGCCTTGAAGTAGGTGAACCAACCCTTGGGGATCCGGTAGTCCCGGAAAAGGTAAGGCGAGTAGTTGGAGAACGGCTGGACCCATTCGTGGGAGGGGTAGCCGTGGAGGTTGAGAAAAATATCGGGAGACCATTTTTCGTAAAGCTTCGTCCGGACGGCGGCTTCGGGCAGGAGAGGCTTGGCCCCGGTCTGGTAGCCGATATCCACGCCCAGGGATCCGTAGCGCCCGGCGTGCAGGCTGTGGAAGGGCTCGTTCTTCTGCATCTCATAGGCCGCCTCGGCCCCGTCCGGATTTTCCAAGGGTTGGAGGACGAAGTTCATCTTCTTGAGCGCCTCCCGGTAAACGGGGTCCCGGGCGACGAGTTCGGCGAAACGGAGGAGGTAATTGGTCGAAGAAACCTCGTTGGCATGCTGGCGGGCGACGACCTGGAGAGTCGGCTTGAAAGTGATCAGACGCGGCAGGGAGACGTATTTTTCGAACGGCAGGAAAAGCTCGAGGACGGGCACGTCCCGGCCCTCGTAGGACCTGCCCCCGATGTAGCTCCGGACGGCCTTGAACGAGGACAAGCGGCGGATGAGGTCCCGGGCCATGACGGGCGAGATGATTTCCCGAGTCGTCACGACCGTCTCTTCGGGTCGCGGAGGAGGGGGGGCGGCGGGGGTCTCCCCGGGCGGCGGGACGACCTTGAAATTCTCATCCTTCTCCAGAGTCTGGCAGAGGAGCCGAAGCGTGAAGCCTTCGACTTTCGGGAAGCCGAAGACGTCGCCCAGGGCTCCGGCGGCGAAGAGCTTGCGCCAGGAGCTCACGATGTCGATAAGAGCCAGATAGTCGGCCTCCTTCTCCCAATCGGTTTCGACGACGACATTGGCGATGCGGTCCGTCCGGCCGTCGTAGACGAGCTCCGTCGTCCGCGTCTCTTTGGGCTTGAGCGTCGGGAAGACGGTCTTGCGCGAGACCTCCTCGTGCCCCTTCTCCTTCCAGCGGACGGTCATTTGTGGAGCGGCCGCCGGCCAGTCCTCAAGGACGACCCTGGCCCGGGCCGGGCCGCCCTCGAGCGAGGGATGGAGGGACGGCAGAACGTTGCCCGGGGCCGATGACCGGGAGGTGTCGGCCGGCAGGTCTTTGTCTTCCGGGTCGAAATGGGTGATGCCTCGCAGGAGGTCGAGCGTGTCGAAGTAGATCTCGTCGTGAAGCGCCTCGAGGGACGAGATGATTTCCTCGTCGAGGCCGATCCGGTAGTCCGGCTCGCTCGCCTGGACGTCGACGAGAAGCCGCTTGAAATAGGGCTGTTTGGAGAACGTCGGCTCGCCGCTCGTTTTCTTCCGGACATGGCCGGCGACCGCCTTAAGGACGTCCTCCTGGTAGAAAGCCCAGAATTTTTCGAGGTCGGTCTCGAGCGGGAGGTCGCAGACGACGGACCCGCCGGCCTCGATGCGGAGCCAACCGCAGGTGACCTTGGCCGTCCCCCATTCCGGGAAGACGTTCGAAAGGGGAATGTCCCTCGTCCGGGGCGTGAAGCCCCGGTCGAGCAGGACGGCGTTCCTGTCGTCATAGGCCCTGATCTCGTAAA
The DNA here is from genome assembly GCA_026393975.1 of Candidatus Aminicenantota bacterium. Taxonomy (GTDB): domain Bacteria; phylum Acidobacteriota; class Aminicenantia; order Aminicenantales; family Saccharicenantaceae; genus RBG-16-66-30. The sequence goes on from JAPKZD010000014.1 coordinate 51,099, forward strand.
CCGGCCCCCCCGGCTCCTTGACCTCGAACTCGATGCGGTCGAGGGGGATGGCCAGCTCACGGGCCAGGATCTCGTCCACGGGGTAGAGCTCCTGGAGCCACCGGCTCGGCTCGGCATAAGCGCGCTTGGGCCGGGTGAAGTCCTCCCTTTCCTCGGCGAACCTGACGGAAATGTGGTGGACACTCTTCCCCCTGAGGGCGGGCAGGACTTTTTCGACGAGCCAGAAATAACCGGGCTTGTAGGCGCAAACGACCTCTACGTCGGCCGCGGCGTATCCGGCCGCACGGAGGATTTTTTCGACTTCCCCGCGGACTTTCTCCCGGACGCCCGGCGATTCGCTGACCCCCAGACTGACCATGAGGGAAGCGGCTGTCCCGGCCGTACCGGCGAGGCCGCCGACCTTTTCTCGGATCAGGGCGAGGGCGTCGTCGACCTCCCAGGTGAACTCCTTCGATTTTTCGAAGACCGCCCGGCCTTCCCTGAGCGTCGAGGCCTTGACCGAGACCGCGGCGTTTCCCGCCGCGTTCCGCAGGATATCGCCGACGGCCGCTTCGAAGGGCACGTTCGACCCGGGCAGGAGAAGCTCGGCATCGATGGATTCGAGGTCCCGTCCCTTGAGCTCGGCCGCCGTTTTCTCGACCGCGTTCATGAGGAAAGCCTCCGCGGCCCCTTTCTCCCCGCTCAGGAACTTGTCGATGTCCGCTGCGAGGTCGGCCAGCTGGGGCTTCCCTTCGCCGTATTCCTCGAAGTAGGGGAAGGTCCGCGCGAGGTAGGAAAGGGTCTTGTCCAGCCCGAGCGGACCCGGAGCGTAGACGACGAGGGCCGAGGACTTTCCGAAGGCCTTGGGGACGATCTTGACCAGTCCTCCGGCGCTCGCAAGGGCCGGAGGTTTCAGCTTCCCGGTCTTAATGAGGTCGAGCGTCAGGGCGTTGTCCCCGACGAGGATCGGGGCGGCCAGGGCCTTTCGGCTCTCGACCTCGGCCTGCAGCTGGACGAGGGGGAACGAGGCCCCGGCCGTAGCCAGGACGAGCCGGCTCGAGAGCTCGGCGATATTCCCGCTTCCGAAGTCATCGGGAATGACGATCGAAGAGTCGAGCGCGTCGGGGATCCCGTCCTTGTCCTGGTCGGAATAGACACCCTTGGTCGAAAAAAGGCCGAGGAGGTCGAATTCCTTGCCCGGCCCCTCGGCGCCGGGCCGCTCCTTGAAACCGGGCGTCAGGAGCCTCTTGGTCGCGCCAATCCTCGGCAGGATGACTTGCGACTTCGCGTCGCCGAAACAGAGTTCGAAGGTCAGGGCGGCGCAGGCTGGGTAGGAAAGGACGCCAGTCCGGACGCCCTTGAGCTGCTGCCGCTCGAGTAAGAGTAGGGCGTCCTGCGCTTTTTTCCTGTCGCCGTCCTCCGTGAAGTGGATCTCGATACCGAGGTTCTTGATCTGGCCCTGGTCGAAGGATAAGGCCCGGAGGCCGTCCGACGAGCCTGGGTCGACGGGGAATTCGTAAAGCGCGTCCCGGACGACCGTCTTCTGGAACTTGACTCCCGCCTCGGCAAGGAACGCGGTCAGGTCGTTCTCGAAGCTCATGTAGGTGGCCCCGGTTTCGCGGCCCCAGACCTCCCAGAAATACGGCCAGCGCAGGAAAAATGCACGCCCGGTCCGGAGGAGGGCTTCGTCCGACCCGGCGACGCAGGCGATGCCGCGCTGGTTTTTCCGGGCGAACAGGAACACCAGCCCCCGGTTCGGGCCGAGCGAGACGGGATCGAGCCGGCGCTCCTTCAAAGCTTCGCGAACCCAGGCCAGGTTGTTGCCGATGAGGATCGGGAAGGGGAGGGACTGACGGCTGGCGACCTCCGATTCCCGTCGGACGAGCCCGAAGTCGACGGCCAGGCTCTCGAAATTGACCCGGGCGGCGATGTCGGCGGCCAGGGCGACCTCGCGGGCCGTCGGCTTGTCGGGAATGATGATGGTGACGGCCGGCTTCTCCGGGAAACCGTCTCCGTCGAGGTCGAGGACGGCCTTGCCCGGGCCGAAGAGCTGAGACAGACTGTCGACTTCGGCCAACCCTACTCCGGTCCAAGTAGGGCCGGGACTGCCGGTTTCCAGCACCGGCACTGCAAAGCCGGTGGGAAGCCCGGCCTGGAGGAGGCACAGGCCCGCGAGGGCCGTGAGGAGCGCTTTTTTCATGGTCCGGTCTCCGTAATGAGCTTCGCGGAATTCTATCACAATCGCCGCCGCGAATTCCTCTATCACCGCTTTATGCTTCCTCCGACGATGCCCTCACCCCCCTTGTCCCGCAGCCTCCTCCGGGCATCGCCCCTACGCCGTTTTCTTGAGAAGAAGGGGGACATGTATAGCTTCGAGAGAAGCGGTACGTGTCCACGTTCTTTAGTGAAAGGGAAAAGCTCCGTATGAGCGGTGAACGTTGTCATTAGCGCAGAGCCCGGGTAAAATAGCCGAGATCGAGAGCGCGACGGCGAGTCCCAGGACGCCCATCAATTAATGAGGAGAGACCGATGAAGAAACTCCTGACAGCTAAAAGGATAAAAGCGTCCGTGATCGTCACCGTGGCGGTCTTTGTGTCGGCCGCGGTCATGGTGTCTTGCGGCAGAAAGGGGCCGGCTTCGGCGGCGCCGCCGAATGAGTCTGCCCGGGTTTCCATTAAAAGGGATAAGATCCGCGTCCGATACGATGGCCGGGAAATATTCTCGGGTGAGATTTCCGGGGTTGAGTCCGGGGCCGAGGCCAAAATCAACGTCTTCCGGACGGGGGATGCCGTCAGCCAGGTGATCCTCCTGACCCCCCGCGGGCGCGGAGGTAAGGTCCGGCTCGAGGGAACTCTCTTCGGCGGCCCCGAATCCTTCCCCTGCGAAGCCGACCGCCGCGACCGCGGTCCGATCATGGTCCGGCACGTTTCCGGCACGAGTCGCAGCCTGCTCAACCGGGCCGTCTACGACCGGGGCCGGGACTGGGTGTTTTCGGTCGACGCCGGGCCGCGGGCCTCGGTCAGGCCCCTCGAGGAAGAGCCGGGAATCCGGCAATACGGCTTCGAGGCCGAGGGCGGCGAGATCGTCCTCCGCTTCCGGCCTCGCTTCTACCAGGTCCACCGGGGCCTCGAGTTCTTCGAACCGTGGACCTACAAGATCTGGCCGCATCCCGTCGCCGGCTGGATCTCCTGGTTCGCTTTCTATGACAAGGTGACGGAAAGGGACATCGTGGAGACGGCCGACACGCTCTCGACCGTCCTCCTGCCGTTCGGTTATGAATACCTCCAGATCGATGACGGCTATCAGCGCGGCGAGGGGCTGCCCGAGCTTTGGCTCGAAGCGAACGCCAAGTTTCCCCGGGGGCTGGGATTCCTGCCGCGCTACATAAAGAGCAAGGGCTTGAAGCCGGGCATCTGGACCAACGTCGCCTTCAAGCAGGCCGATTTCGCCGCCTCGCGCCCGGACTGGTTCGTGACCGACGAGACGGGAAGCCCCGCCCGAGGCAGCTGGGTCGAGTTCAGCCTCGATGCCTCGAAGGCGGAAGCGGTCGACGCGGTGGTCAGGCCGGTGTACCGCGGCCTGCGGGAGATGGGCTGGGAATATTTCAAGGTCGACGCCCTCCGCCACCTGCGCTACGAGGGCTACAACGCCCACGCCGGCTATTTCGAAAGGGAGAAACGCAGCCTCGTCGGAGCGTACAGGGGGTACGTCGAAGCGATACGCGGGGAGATCGGCCGGGATTTTTTTCTTCTCGGCTGTTGGGGCATCCGTCCCGAGCTCATCGGTCTTCTCGACGGCTGCCGGATCGGGACGGACGGCTTCTCATACGCCGGCCTGGCCCAGTTCAACTCCTGGAACAACGTCGTGTGGCGGAATGACCCGGACCACATCGAACTCAACGCGGACCGCTACAAATCGACCCTCGTGACCTCGCTCACCGGGTCGATCCTCCTGCTGACCGACAAACCGGAGCTCTACCGGACGGAGGCCGTCGAGCCCGCCCGCAGGGCGGCGCCCGTCCTCTGGACCCGGCCCGGACAGGTCTTCGACGTCGACCCGTCGAGGTCCGGCGAGCTCGGCCGCGTCGGCGCCGAGGTCAGCGGCTCCGGCTCTCGGGTCTTCGATGCCGGTCTTCAGCCGACCTGCGACCTCTTCCTTCTCGAGATCGCCCGGCCTTTCGAGGACTGGATGGTCCTTGGCCGGACGGGCGAGTCCGTCCGAGAGATCCAGTTCGCCGACCTCGGTCTCGACCCCGGAAAGGAATACTTCGTCTTCGAGTTCTGGACGCGGCGTCTGCTCGGGAGCTTCCTGACGTCGTTCGCGCCCGGGCCGCTCGACCCGCTCTACCGCTCCCAGGCCCTGGCCATCCGGGAGAGGAAGCCGCATCCCCAGGTCATCGCTACGAGCCGGCACGTCACGTGCGGCGGGGTAGACCTGGTCGAGGCCCACTGGGGGGACGGAACGCTCTCCGGGAGGAGCCTTGTTGTCGCCGGAGACCCCTACGACATCTACCTGACCGTGCCCGAAGGCTACCGGCTGGAGGGTTTCGAATGCCCGGGGATCCCGGACGCTGAGGTTAAAAAAGAGGGCCTGCTCGTCCGGGTCAGACTGCTCCCCGGCGAGAGCGGGACGGTCGACTGGTCGGCCCGTTTTACCAATAACTAGCGTGGATAAATACAATAGGTTGTGGACATTACGAGGGAATATAGCACAGCTAGATTATTCGCTTGACAAGCTTGCGCGCGTCCGCTAGCATAGAACCGTCCCGATAGTCAGCGGGTTCCCTATGAAATTTCGCAAGATTAAGTACCTGTTTATCCTTTTCGCCGCCTTCTTTTTCTTCGGGGGGATTCCTGTTGAATTCGGGACCGAAGGGGCCTTCTTCCACGGCTTCATGATCCCCAAGCCCGAGATCAGAATCGGCCTTGGCACGAACCTCGAGGACATCCGCATCCGCTCCTCCTCGGGCATGAAGATCTACCAGGTCGACACGGACTACAAGCTGATCGCCGACGATGCCGACGAGGTCCAGATCAAGGGGGGAGGGGAGAAGATCACGGAGAAGTACGTCATCCTCCTGGCCCACGCCAAGGAACGGGAAGAGGCAGACCTCCTGGCCGCCGGATTCAAGAGCAAGATCGGCGGCAATGTCTCTGTCGCCGAGGACTCCCAAGCGGACGCCGCCGGCGTCTTCGAGATCAAGCTCGGCGATTTCCTGACCCGCGGCGACGCCTTAGCCAAGGTCGCGGAACTCAACGTGGTCGGTCTGAAGGACGTCTGGATCGCCCGCGAGGACATCACGGAGGAGCCCTCCCGCCCGATTTGGATGTTCCTCAAGAACGAACTTAAGCCCCTTGGCCGGGAATCGACCATCTACTTCATCCCGGGTAACCCCCAGAGCTTTCTTAGCCTCAACGGGCGGAGCTACCGGGGCTTCCTGATCATGAAAGGGAGCCGGAAGGGGATCGTCCTCACCAACGTCCTCAACCTCGAGGAATATCTGAAGAGCGTCGTCCCCGGCGAGCTCTCGCCCGGCCAGTTCAATGCCCTCGAGGCGCTCAAAGCCCAGGCCGTGGCCGCCCGGACCTATGCCTTGAAGAACAGAGGCCTGTACAAGCAGTTCGGTTACGACCTCGTCGACACGCCGCGGTCCCAGCTCTACATGGGGATGTCGTCCGAGCACCCCCTGAGCAACCGGGCTGTCGACGAGACCAAGGGCGAAGTCATGCGCTATCGGGGCGAGCTGATCGACGCCCTGTACACGAGCACCTGCGGCGGCAAGACCGAGAACGTCGAGAACGTCTTCGCCGGCCGTCCCGCGCCTTATCTCAAGAGCGTCGAATGCACCCTCGAGATGCAGCCGGAATGGCAGCTCGAGGCCAAGACCCCGGTCGCGCCCATCACCGTCGACGGCCGGAACGCCAGCCTCGACGTCGCCCTCCTTCTCGGCCTGGGTGTCGTGCCCATGGGCGCCGAGCCTTTGGACTTCCGCCAGGACGTGTCCTTCGACGAGGCCGTCGAATGGATCAAGGACACGCGCCGGCTCCTCGGCGTCAAGGAACAGGGATTCGTTCCCGATTCCGCGGCTCTGAATTTCATCAGCCTGGCCCGTCTCCTCATCGAGGCCTTCGGCTGGCAGGAACGGATCGAGCGGCTGCTTCTGCCGGGCGAGGTGGATTTCATCCTCAAGGACGTCCCCCAGGTCCAGGGCAAGGACCGCAGGCCCCTGGCCTACAGCTTCCAATCGGGGCTTTTCCCGGCCTCCGTGCGTTCCGGAGACCCCCTCCGGGCGGTCAGTCGGGCCGAGCTGGCCATAGCCCTGGCCCGCATCGTCAAGGACCAGAAGGACTTCTTCCAGTCCGGAACGTTCCGGGCGGCGGGGAAGGGCACGATCGAGGTCGGCCAGGATTTCGAACGGAAGACGCTCGCCCTTTCCAACCATGTCCGGCTGCTCCGGACGGTCGAAGGGGAGACGACGTTCGCCACGAAACTGACGCTCCTCGGCGGAGAGAAAGTCCGCTGGCTCGAGCGGGAGGGCCAGGTCGCCTATCTGGAGGTCTTCTACCCGCCGAACTCGAACGTCCTCGACCGGTTCTCGCGGTTCAACCGCTGGCAGGTCCGGAAAACGCGCCAGGAGCTCGAGGCCCTGATCAACCAGTCGTATCCCATCGGCGGCCTCGTCGACATCAACGTCAAGTCGCGGGGCGCGTCGGGCCGGGCGACCGAGCTCGTGATCACCGGGAAGGACAACAGCGTGACGGTCCACGGGTTCCAGATCCGGGCCGCGCTGGGTCTCCGCGACACGCTGTTCGTCGTGGACCGGTCCTACGACGAGGCGGGGTCGGTCGATACGTTCACGTTCTCGGGCCGCGGCTGGGGACACGGCGTCGGCCTCTGTCAGGTCGGCGCCTACGGCATGGCCGTGGCCGGTGAGAAATACCAGGACATCCTCAAGAAATACTATCGCGGCATCAAGCTCGACAAGTTCTATTAGGCTATTTTCGGGCCCCGAAATCGCAAATTAAGGACTTGCGACGTATGCTATGATACGTTCGATACCATCAACCCCGTTTTAAAAAACGGGGTTGATGGTGCTCAGTATTAACCCTGAGCATACCCCGGGCTTCAGACCGGGGAGCCGAATGGGTTGATACGGGTTCGAGAGGAAGGCAAGACATGAAAACGACCAAAGCGCTCAACGCGAAAAAAACCGAGGCCAGGGAATTCCAAACCCGCGCCTCCGGAATATTCTTCACCGTGAAAGACGTTCTCTACGAAGGGAAGTCGAAGTTCCAGCGGATCGAGATCATCCGCAACGAGGATTACGGCCGCGTGCTCCTCCTTGACGGGCTCGTCCAGACGACCGAGCGGGACGAATTCTATTACCACGAGATGCTCGTCCATCCGGCCATGGCCGCACACCCGCGGCCCGCGAGGGTCCTGATCATCGGCGGGGGAGACGGAGGCGCGCTTCGCGAGGTCCTCAAGCACCCGGTCAAAAAAGCGTGGCTCGTCGAGATCGACGGCCAGGTCATCGAGGCCTGCCGCGAGCACTTCCCCTGGCTGAGGAAGACGCTCAAGGACGGCCGGGCCGAGCTCGTCGTCGCCGACGGCAACGTCTTCATCGACAAGGTCCGGGAGACGTTCGACGTCATCATAGTCGATTCCTCGGACCCGGTCGGGCCATCGACCATCCTTCACCAGGAATCGTTCTACAGGAAGCTCAAATCCAAGCTCAATCCCGGCGGCATCATCGCCGCCCAGGCCGGCTCGCTCATGCTCCACCTGGATTCGCACGCCAGGAAGAGCGTCTTCCTGAAGAAGATCTTCCGCCACTCGCCGCTCTACCTCGGGCCCGTGCCGACCTATCCCGTCGGCATGTGGTGCTACAACTTCCTCTCGGACAAGGTGAATCCGGCGGACGTCCGGACTCTCTACGTCCCCGATGGACTGCGCTACTTCAACCCGGATATCTATAGGGCGGCCTTCGCCCTGCCGAATTTCCTCGCGGATAAGCTGGCCAAGGCCAAGGCGAAATAAGGGGACTCAGTAATTCAGGGTGCCCGCCGCCTGCCGTTTGGCGAGAGCCGCGAGCATGTCCACGGTCATCGCGGCCAGGCCGTATCCCGGCTTCCAACCCCATTCCTCGCGGGCCGAGGAATCGTCGATCGAGGCCGGCCAGGAGTCGGCGATGGCCTGGCGGAAATCCGGTTCGTAGCGGCATTCGAACGCGGGGATGTGCTTGCGGATCTCGGCCGCGAGATCCCCGGCCGTGAAGCTCATGGCCGTCACGTTGAAATTCGAATGGTGTTCGAGCCCCCCGAAGTCCGCCTCCATGAGGTCGAGCGTGCACTTAAGGCAGTCGGGCATGTACATCATGGGCAGCCGGGTGTCCTCCCGCAGGAAGCAGGTGTAGCGGCCGTGCTTGACGGCCTCGTAGAAGATGGCTACGGCGTAATCCGTCGTGCCGCCGCCGGGCAGGGTCTGGTGGCTGATGATCCCGGGATAGCGGCAGCCCCGGACGTCGAGGCCGTATTTCCGGACGTAGTAATCGCAGAGCAGCTCGCCCGAGACCTTGGTCACGCCGTACATGGTCGTCGGGTCGAGAACGGTGTCCTGAGGGGTCATCTCCCGGGGCGTGGCCGGGCCGAAGACCGCGATCGAGCTGGGCGAGAAAACACGCACGAACCCTCGGGCCCGGGCTGTCTCGAGGACGTTGTAGAGCCCGTTCATGTTGACGTCCCAGGCCTTCTGGGGGTTCTTTTCGCCCGTCGCCGAAAGCAGGGCGGCCAGGTGGTAGACCGTGTCGACGGCGTATTTCCCGATGAGCCCGGCGAGGGCGCCGCGGTCCGTGACGTCGAGCAGCTCGAACGGCCCGCCTTCGGCCAGCTCGGCCGGGGGGCGGAAGAGGTCGGTGACGACGACGTTGTCGGCGCCGTGTTTTTTCCGCAGGGCCTGGGCCAGCTCGGACCCGATCTGCCCGGCCGCTCCTGTCATCAAGATCCGTTTCGTTTCTTTAGTCATGAGGGTCGACTCCGCTCGGGTGATGGTCGAAAAACAGAGTGATACTTATAGCACAGGCGGGGGGAAAGTCAAAGGGGGACTGTCCCTCTTGTTTTCAAGGGGGACTTCGGCTAAAGTGATGGGGCTCAATATGCATCACGGATCTGACCATAATCACTCCGAGGAGGCAATCCCATGTCCATCATCCTGAACGGGACCGGTCTGACCGTCGAGAAAGTCGTCCAGGTGGCGCGTGACGGCGCTCCCGTGGCCCTCGCGCCTGAGGCCAGGAAGCGCATCGAGAAATGCCGGGCCCTGCTCGAGGACAAGATCCGGAAAAATGAGATTATGTACGGTGTCAACACCGGGATCGGCGAACTAGCCAACGTCGTCCTGACCCAGGACCAAGTCGAGGAATACCAGCGTTATCTCATCTACAGCCACGCCGCGGGATACGGGAAACCGATGCCCGGGGATGTCGTCCGGGCGGCCATACTCAGCCGCATCAGCTGTCATTGCCACGGCCACTCGGGCCTCCGCCCGGTCGTCACGGAAACCCTCGTCGAGCTCCTCAACAAGGGCGTGACGCCGGTCATGTGCGAGAAAGGCTCGGTCGGCGCCTGCGGCGACCTGTCGCCGATGGCTCAGATGGCCCTCGTCCCCATGGGCGAAGGCGAGGCCTTCTACAAGGGCGAGCGCCTGCCCGGCGCCGAGGCCCTCAAGCGGGCCGGCATCGCACCCATCGTTCTCCACGCCCGCGACGGCCTGGCCATGATCAACGGCTCGAACGTCATCGCCGGGATGTCCGCCTTGATCGTCCACGACGTCCACCGCTGGCTCAAGATGTCCGAGATCGCCGCGGCCATGACCCTCGAGGTCCTCAACGCCAACATGAAGGCCTACGACGAAAGGGTCCACAAAACCCGCGGCTACCCCGGTGCCCTGGAGTCCGCCGCAAACATCCGGCGCATCACCGAGGGGAGCGAACTCCTGGCTCGGCCCGGGAAAAAAGTCCAGGACGCCTATAGCCTCCGCAGCACGCCCCAGGTCGTCGGGGCCGTCCGCGACTCCCTTAAATGGGCCCGGTATATGGTCGAAATCGAGCTCAACGGCGCGGCCGACAATCCCATTTTCTTCCCCGACGAGGATCTCGTTCTGACCGGCGCCAACTTTCAGGCTGGGCCCATGGCCCTTCCCCTCGAGCTCCTCGGGACGGCCGTGACCACGATCGCCGTCCTTTCGGAGCGCCGCCACAACCGGCTGATGAACCCGCACCTGAGCGCCGGCCTGCCCGCCTTCCTGACCAAGGGCGCGGGCATGTTCTCAGGCTTGATGCTGACGCAGTACACGGCCGGTGCCCTCGTCTGCGAGAACCGCGTGCTTTGCCACCCGGCGGCCACCGGCTCCATCCCGGCCGCGGCCGACCAGGAGGATTTCGTCAGCATGGGCATGACCACGGCCCTCAAGACGCGCCAGATCATCGATAACGCCCAGGCCGTGCTGGCGATCGAACTCATGGCCGGGGCCCAGGCCGTCGATTTCCGCAAGCCCCACAGACCGGGCAAGGGGACCGCGGCCGCCTACGAGGTCATCCGCAAGTACGTCGCCCACCTCGAGGAGGACCGGCCCCTTTACAACGACATCAACAAGCTCAAGGAGGTCGTCGAATCGGGCGAGATCCTCGACGCCGTCGAGGCCGCCGTCGGGACGCTCGCTTGACGCCATGAGCCTGCGGATCGCCCTTGTCACCGGAGCCAGCCGAGGCCTGGGCCGGGCCATCGCTCTCCGGCTGGCCGAGGACGTTTCCGGTGTCGCCGTTCACTATCTCACCCGTCGCGACGAGGCCCAGGAGCTGGCCGCCGCCATCCGCGAGAAGGGTAAGCTCAGCGCCGTCTTCCGGGCCGACCTGACCAAGAAAGCCCAGTCCGCCGGCCTCATCAAGAAAGTCGAGGAGCGCTTCGCCCGCATCGACATCCTCGTCAATAACGTCGGACCGTTCCTCGTCAAGCCCTGGGACCAGCTCGAGGTCGCCGACTGGGAACGCGTCCTCCGCGGCAACCTCTTCGGGCCCTATTTCTGCGCCAAGGCCGCCCTGGCCGGGATGCGCAAGCGGAAGTGGGGACGGATCGTCAATATCGGCTACAGCCGGGCCGAGCACCTCGGAGCGTTTCCGACGATCGCGCCCTACGCCGTGGCCAAGACGGGCCTGCTCGTCCTGACCCGGACGGCGGCGGCCTCGGAGGTCGGAAACGGCATCACGGTCAACATGGTTTCGCCGGGCCTCATCAGGGGCGGCGTCCTGCCCCACGCCCGGGATCTCTCCGAATCCCAGTTGGGGACGTTCGAGGACGTCGCCGAGGCCGTGGCCTTCTGCGCTTCGGACAAGGCGGCCGCCATTACCGGGGCCAACCTGATCGTCGCCGGCACTTGGAAGATGTAAGGGGGGGTCAAACCGACCTTTTGTTAGTTTCTGATAAAAGGTCGGTTTGACCCCATTCACCGGATTGACAGGACGCCGGTCGCCGGAGTACATTCAAGCCGTATCGCCACACAGGAGAGGACAACTATGGCCGTTTATATTTGGATCGCCGTCGTTGTGATCGTGATATTCCTGGCCGGGATCCGCGTCATCCGGCCGACGCACCGCGGGCTGGTCGAGCGCCTCGGGAGGTATAACCGGTTCGTCAAGGCCGGCTTCCAATGGGTCGTGCCCGTCATCGAAACGCTGCACAGTGTCAACATCACCGAGCAGATGGTCGACGCGGCGCCCCAGGAGATCATCACCTACGACAACCTCAACGCCCGCGTCGACGCCCAGGTCTACTTCAAGGTCAAGGACGACGAGGGGAGCGTCAAGGCCTCCCAGTACAACGTCAACAACTACCAGTGGCAGATCGTCAACCTGGCCCGGACGACCCTGCGCAACATCATCGGCACGCTGACCCTGAAGTCGGCCAACAGCGAGCGGGGCAAGATCAACGAGGAGCTCCTCAAGACCCTATCCAGCGAGACGGCGCGCTGGGGCATCGACGTTGTCCGGACCGAGCTCAAGGAGATCGACCCGCCCAAGGACGTCCAGGAGACGATGAACAAGGTCGTCAAGGCCGAGAACGAGAAAGTCGCCGCCGTCGACTTCGCCACGGCCCGGGAAACGGTCGCCGACGGCGAGCGCCGGGCCGAGATCAAGAAGGCCGAGGGCATCCGGCAGGCCACGATCCTCGAGGCCCAGGGCGAGGCCGAGGCCATCCGACTGGTCAACGAAGCCGCCGAGAAGTATTTCGTGGGCAATGCCCAAATCCTGCGCCGGCTCCAAGCCCTCGAGACGGCCCTTCAGTCGAACGCCAAGATCATCGTTCCGTCCGATAAGGACCTGGTCAACGTCATCGGCGAGATGGCCGGAATCATCCCCCTCAAGCGGGAATAACGGCGTCAGTCGATCTTGACCAGGATGATCCGCACCTTGCGGTTCTTGCCGCTCTGGTCGACCTCGAGCGTCACCGTGTCCCCGATCTTGTAGCCGTCGAGCGCGTTGTAGAGGTCGTCGTAAGACGCGATCTTCGTCCCATCGATCCCGATGATGACGTCCCGGATGAAGAGCCGGCCCCTGTCGTCGCGGCTGAGCCCTCGCAGACCCAGGTCGTAGGCCGAGCTCTCCCGGGGCACCTCGGCGATGACCGCCCCTTGGACCTCGGCCTGGCGGGCGTACTCGTCACGGACGAACGTGATGCCCAGGCCCGGCCGCGTGACCTTGCCGAACTGGATGATCTGGGGCACGATCTTCCGGATGGTGTCCACGGGCACGGCGAACCCCACCCCGCTCGAAGCCCCGGACGGGCTGGCGATCATCGTGTTCATGCCGATGAGCGCGCCGGCCGAGTCGAGGAGCGGCCCGCCCGAATTCCCCGGGTTGATCGAGGCGTCGGTCTGGATCATATCCCGTATCGTGACGCCTCCCGCGCCCGGCATGCTCCGGCCCAGGGCGCTGACGATCCCCTTGGTGACCGTGTGGTCGAACCCGAAGGGATTGCCGATGGCGATGACCTTCTGCCCGACCAAGAGATCCCGCGACGTCCCGATCGTGACCGGCGTGAGATCGGACACGCTCTCCCCGAGCTTGAGGACGGCGATGTCCTTGTTCGGCTCGCGGCCGACGAGCGTCGCCTCGACCTGTTTCTGGTTGGGCAGGCTGACCATGAACTTATCGCCCTCGTCGATGACGTGGAAGTTGGTGACGATGTGCCCCTGGTCATCCCAGACGAACCCCGATCCGCTGCCCCGCGGCACGGGCTGGTCGGACGAGTAGAAGAAGTCCCGCACGTACTGGAGGTTGGTGATGAAGACGACGGAATTCTTGGTCTTCTTGACGACCTCGATGGTGTTTCGCTCGTCCTCT
>JAPKZD010000014.1:64485-138626 GCA_026393975.1 Candidatus Aminicenantota bacterium
GGACTTGCTCCGCCCGGGGCGCGCCGGCCGGCTGCCCGGCGTCCGCTCCCGTGCTCAGGGCAAGCTCCGTCCGAGGCGGCGGCTCCCCGAGGCCCGGCCGCGTTTCCGCGGCCGCGGTCTGAGTCCCTGGGTCGTTCGCCTTCTGCCGTCCGGAGTCGCCGCAGGCGAGGAAGGCCAGGCTCAGGGCGATGACGGTCAGGATGAGGACTTTGTTTGTACGCGTCTTCATGCGCTTTTCTCCCTTTTGGCCATTATCACACTCACTCTTCGCCCCGGACGAGCCAGCTTATCTCTTGAAAGGCTTGGTTTCGAGAGGCTTGGCCGCGTCGTCGAAAAAGCGCTTCTGGAGCTCGAGCGTGACCGTGTCTTTCTTGACCGAACGGATCATCTCGACGAGAAGCCCGGATTCCGCCTCGAAAAGGGCCTGGCCGAATTCCTTGTTGCCGGCGCTCCCGTCGCCCCGGTAGTGGTTGGGCTGGCCGGCGTACCACCAGATGCCCGTGTAGGCGTATTTCAGCCCGGCCAGGCGTTTGACGTCCTCGCCGCTTTCCGCGCCCGCCCTATCGAGGTGTACCAGGTCGGGATGATGGGCCAGCATGACCGAGGTCTCCTCTTCCCCGGCGTGCCCGTCGACAGCAGTTTTGCGGAGCTTCGCCAGGCGCGCCTCTGTCGCCGCGTCAAAAGCCGGGTCGAACAAGTACACGGCATAGTCCCGCCGGCTCTCGAGCTGGCTCTGGCAGAAATACCTGAGGAGGGAGTCGTTGCCGCCATGGCCGTTGACGAGGATGATCTTCCGGATGCCGTTCCGGGCCAGTTCGTCGCACGTCTGTTGAAGGACATCGAGCAGCATCCGGCTGCCGTAGGCGATCGTGCCCGGCTGGTTCTTGGCTTCGAATATCTGGCCTACGAAGTAGGGCGGGAAGACGATCGTATATTCTTTGGCCGCCGCCCGGAGCGAAACCTCCCGGCAGTCGATGAGATCCGTCCCGAGAGGGAGGTGCGGCCCATGTTTTTCGAGGATGCCCAGGGGGATGATGCACGTCGCGCCGGAACGGGCCACGGCCTGGACGAAATCCGGCGACGTCAACTCTTCGTAGCGGACGGGGAAGTCCGGTACGGCCGGCTTCGCGGCCTGTTGGACGGGCCTGGCCGCAGCCGAGAGAAGGACGAGAGCGCCAGCAAGGGCGAGGCATGTTCTTTTCATGGGATGCGCCTCCTTGGATGGGAATGATGGGAATGAACGTGCCCGAACTATAGCCCCAGCCGCGGCTCCTGTCAACAGGAGCCGACGGGCGCGCGAAAGCCTCGTCCGCTGTTTGGCGAATTCCCCCGAAAATGGTATATTTTTATCGAGGAAGAGGTCACCATGAACATCCAATTGACGAAAGAACAGCTGGCAACTCTGATTAAGCTCGTTTACCTCGGGAACAGGATGGCCAACGACTGGCGGACCGACGACGTCATCGAGGAATACGACGAAGTCGAGAGCCTTGTCCTGGCCGCGGCCCAAAAGCACGACCTCGGGGATTACGTGGATTTCGACGAGGAGACCAAAAAGGCCATCCCCTCCGGGGAGCTCGAGGAGAAGATGACCGAAACCGTCGATTTCTACAACGATAACTGTTTCTGGGACCAGCTCATCTACCGCATGGCCGACCGCGACTACGTCCTAAAATTCGGAGAAAAAGCCCTGGAAGAGCTCTACGCGGAGAAGGGCATGGAGCGGGAGCGGCCGCTCATCGAGAAGTACGAGAAGGAATTCAACGAGCACGGCCTCGACCGGCTCGAGCTCCGTCGCGATAACTGAGCAAAAAAAAGGGAGCGGCTGAACCAGCCGCTCCCTTCGTAGAACCGTGTTTGCGACCCCGGACGATGCCGGGAGTCTTAGTACCGCCGGCCGGCGCTGGAACCGCCGGATCTCGGTGAGTCCGTGCGCGGTTTGGCCTCGTTGACCGTGGCCGTGCGGCCCTTCAGGTCCTTGCCGTTCAGCATGGCGATGGCCTTTTCGGCCTCGTCCTTGTTCGGCATCTCGATGAAGCCGAAGCCGCGGGACTCGCCGCTGAACTTGTCCTTGATGATGGAGGTCGTCGACACTTCGCCGAACGCCTGGAAGGTTTCCCTCAGGTCGCTCTCGTTGATGGTCTTGACCAGATTGCCTACGTAGATGTTCATTCTCGTCTCCTTTTGACGATGGAAAATAAGATCTTAGAACGTCATAAAGGAGAGGAGTGTGTGACCGATCAGGGCCTCTGGCCCCTTCCTTTACTCATTCAGGTGTTGATAGCAAGGATTTCCCCTTGCTTATGAACACGATTATTATACCACGATTTCGGGATCCTGCCTGACATTTCGGCGGCTGACCATGGTAACTGTCTGATTCCATGCGTTTAGGAAAATATATATTAGACAGCCGGGGCAGAGTCCGACATGAGCTTGGGGCGATTTTCGAGCGTCTTCTTTTATGAGAACGAAAAGAAGCCTTGAAGGGGCGCCATGAATAAGTTACACTATAGTGTAACAAATATGGGGAGGCGACCGATGCGCTATGCTGGAGTCAAAGAGCTCAAGCAAAAAACCATGGATCTTCTGAAGGAATCCGAGAGAGGCGATATCATCATCACCGCCTATGGAAAACCGGCGGCGATCCTCCATCACGTCACCGAGGAAGACGTGGCGGATTATCTCATCGAGAACGACCCGGAGTTCCGGTCGAAAATCGAAGAAGCTTATTCGGAATACCTGAGCCTAGGCGGGATCGAGGCGGGCGAACTGCTCAGGAAGCTCGAAAAACGGAATGCGGGAAAAGCGGCTTAAGGTCATCTTCAGCCCCGCCGCGGCCAGGGATGTCGAGAGTCTCGAAACTGCGGCGGCCATCCCGCTCGTCAAGGACATCCAGGCCTATCTCGAGGTCCGCCCAATCCCGTTCGGGAAGTCCCGCATCAAGAAGCTCGCCGGCTTCGAGCCGCCCTTGTTCAGGCTTCGAAGCGGCGACTTCCGTGCCTACTCTAGGATCTGCGGTGACGAGGTCGTCATCCTGGCGGTCACGCGGCGCAAGGACAGCGACAAGCGGCTGAAGCGAATCGCCGAAAAACCGGCGTCCCGATATCGCCAAGAAAAATCGCGCTGATCTGGACGGACCCTCCTATTTGTTCCTGGAGCGTGAGGGCCAGGTCATGGTCCGGTATTACGGGCTCTACGCCAACGCTCACCGGGGGAAGATCAGGCAGGCGGACCATTCAGGCCGCTTTCTTTTTCCGGCTGAACTTGGCCGAGATGTCGTCGATGATCGAGTAGACGACCGGGACGACGACCAGAGTCAGGACGGTCGAGCTGATCAGTCCGCCGATGATGGTATAGCCGATGGCGGCCCGGAAGTTCGAGCTCGCTCCGAAGCCGACGGCGACGGGAATCATGCCCAGGATCATGGCCAGGGTGGTCATGAGAATGGGCCGCAGCCGGGTTGAGCCGGCCTCGACGATAGCCTCGAAGCGCTTCATCCCCCTCCGCCTCAGGACGTTGGTGAAATCGACGAGCAGGATGGAATTCTTCGTCACCAGGCCCATGAGCATGATCAATCCGATGAAGGCGACCATGTCGAAAAGCTTGTTAGCCAGCAGGAGACCCAGGACCGCGCCGATGATCGACAACGGCAGGGCCAGCATGATGACGAACGGCTGGACGAAGGACCCGAACTGCGAGGCCAGGACCATATAGACGAAGATGACGGCCAGGGCCATGGCCAGGCCCAAGGAGGCGAACATCTTGCGGTTCAGCTCGACCTGCCCGCCGAACTCGTAGGTGACCCCTTTGGGATAGGGGATCTTGGCCAGGGCGTTCATGACGTTCTGGGTGATCTCGTTCAAGGCCCGCCCTTTGAGGGTGTTGGCGGCGATCATGATCTGACGGGTCCGGTTGGAGCGGCGGATCTGGGTCGGGCCGTTGACGACGCGCAGGCTCCCGACCTGGTCCAGGGTGATCGCGCCGCCGCGCAGCAGCGGGATGTAGGCGCGGCCGAGCCTCTGGACGTCGTTTCGGACGTCCTCGGTCGCCCGGACGCGGATGTCGTAGAGCTTTTCGCCCTCCCGGTATTTGGAGGCCAGGTCGCCGTCGACGATCGACCGCATGATGGCGGCGATCTGCCCGGTGCTGGTGCCGAGCCGGGCGGCCCGTTCGCGGTCGATATGGATCTGAAGCTCGGGCTTGGGGGGACGGTTGTCGCTGTTGACGTCGGTCAGGCCGCTGACGCCCTGCAGGGCCATCTTGACCTGGTCGCCGGCCGCATAGAGGCCGGCCAGGTCGGTTCCCTTGAGATAGATCTGGATCGGCAGTTGCTGGATCGCCGCGAACGCGGCACCGCCCATGGACGAGGCGTCCTGGAAGGTGATCGTCGCGCCGGGGACCCGGGCCAAAAGGGGACGGATCTTGTCGCGATAGGCCTGCGATTCGCCGGCCGGGACCTTCAGCTTGACGTTTACGCTGGCGTTGTCGGACGAGCCGTCGGTCGAGCCGACGACCGTGGCCAGGTCCCCGATATCCGGCTGCTTCCGGAGGATTTTTTCGATGGCCTGGACGACGACGTCCGTGCGGTCGAGCGAACTGCCCGAGGCGGTTTGGATCGAGAGGTTAAACTCGGGCTGGTCGCCGCGGGGATTGCCGCCGGTCCCGACGACGGTGAAGAGGTAGGCGCTGAGGAAGAAGACGACGGCCGTGATAGAAATCATCGTCTTGCGGTGGTTGAGGGCCCAGCGGAGGAGCGGGCGGTAATTGTCGCCCAGCTTCTCGTAGACCCGCGACACCAGGCGCTCCAGCCGCGAGGACAGGGTCTTCTTCCCGTTCCGCTCGGTCTTCTTGAAGAAATGGGCCGAGAGCATGGGGGCGAAGGTGAACGCTTCGAACAGCGAGATGAGGACGGCGGCGGCGACCGTCACCCCGAATTGGCGGAAGAATTTTCCGGCGATGCCGGTGGTGAAGGCCACGGGCAGGAAGACGGCGACAATGGTCATGGTCGTGGCCGTGACGGCCAGGCCCACTTCCGATGTCCCCTCGCTGGCCGCCTTCATCGGATCCTGGCCCAGCTTGTCCATATGGCGGAAGATGTTCTCCCGGACGACGATCGCGTCGTCGATGAGCAGGCCGACGGACAGACTGAGGGCCAGCAGGGTGATCATATTGATCGTATAGCCGAAGAAGGACATGACGGCGAACGCGGCGATAAGACAGACGGGCAGGCCGGCCACGGTGATGATCGTGTTGCGCAGATCGCCGAAGGAGAAAAGAACGACCAGCCCGGCGAAGAGGATGCCCAGGATGAGGGTTCTGAGGACGTCGTCCCGGGAGTCCTTGATCTGGATGGACGTGTCCGTCGTTCGCCGGATATCCAAGTCAGGATTGGCCCGCTGGACGGACACGATCATTTTGTTGACTTCGTCGGCCACCTTGACCGTGTTCGTCCCGGACTGCTTCTGGACGACGAGCGAAACGCACTCCTGTCCGTTGACGCGGGAGATCGTCCGCTTGGTCTTGAAAGCGTCATTGACCACGGCCAGGTCCTTCAGGTAGACGGGATGGCCGCCGACATTGGCCACGACGATGTCCATCATTTCGGGAAGATTGGTGAACTCGGCCTTGGTCCGGATGAGGAAATCCTGGGCCTTGCCTTGGACCCGGCCGGCCGGCATGTTCAGGTTCTCCCCGCGGATGGCCTGGGTCACCTGGGCGGTGGAAATCCCCTGGGCGTTCATGCGGTCGAGGTTGACCTCGACCTGGATTTCGCGCTCCAGGCCGCCGACGAGGTCGACGGCCCCGACCCCCTCCACTTGCTGGATCTGGACTTTGATGGTGTCGTCGACGAATTGGCGGACTTGGGGCAGGCTCATCCTTCCGCTCTTGCTCAGGACGGCGAAGGAAACGATGGGCACGGCCGAGGGATCAAATTTGTTGATGACGGGTTCGATGATCTCCCGGGGCAGGGTGTTGCGTATGGCGGCAACCTTCTCCCGGACCTCGGTAGCCGCCAACTGGGCGTCCTTTTCCAGGACGAAGGCGGCCAGAATCATGGAGACGCCCTCGGACGAGGTCGAAGTGACCTTGTCGATGCCGTTGATGGTGCTCAGCGCATCCTCGATCGGCTTGGTGACCTGGGTCTCCATCTCCTCGGGGCCGACGCCGGGGTTGGCGATGGTCACGGCCACGTAGGGCAGGGAGACATCGGGCATGAGGTCAACCCCCAGCCGCGAATACGACAACGCGCCGACCACCACCAGGGCCACGATGACCATGGTGATGAAGACGGGCTGCTTGATCGAAATATCGGCGATTCTCATGGCGGGGCCGCTCCTTACTTCTGAGCGGCCGGGCGCTCAACGATCGTGATCTTGTCCTGGTCGTTGAGCTGGCCGGCGCCGGTCGTAACGACGCGCTCGTCGCCCTTCAGGCCGGAAAGGACCTCGATCACATCGCCGACGACGGCGCCGACGGTGATCGGGACCAAGCGGGCCCGGCCGTCCCCGGCGGTGAAGACGCCTTTCTGGCCGCCCCTGTCGACGACGGAGACGAGGGGAACGACCAGTGATGTCCGCCGGCTCTCGACCCACTCGACCTCGGCATACATCCCGGGCTTGAGGCGATGAGAGGCATTGGAAATGCTCAGCTCGACGTCGATCGTCCTGGCCACGGGGTCAGCGATCGGGCTGATGTTGGTCACCCGAGCGCTGAATATCTCACCCGGGAAAGCCTCCAGGGTGACGGTCGCCGGCTTGCCCAGCCCGATGAAGCGGATCTTCTTCTCGTCGACCGCGGCCACGACCTTGACGGTGTCGAGATCGACCAGGTTGAGAATCGGCGAGTTGGGATTGACCGAGGCGCCGGGGTTGAGGAGAATGCGGGCGACAACGCCCTTGGCATCGCTCTTGACCTCGTAGGGTTTATAGTCATAGCCCACCTCGTCCCGGTTGACGACGCTGACGACCTGGCCGGGAGAGACGACGCTGCCCATTTTGACCAAATTGTTGGCGATCTTGCCCGGGACCTTGGAGAAGATGGACACTTCGGCGTCCGCCTGCAAATTACCCGAGGAATGGATCTTGTCCTCGATGTCCTGATGGGCGGGCGCCACGGTCTCGACCGAGACGATCGTCACCGCGGCCGGTTTGGCCGCCTCGCGCTTCTTGGCTTGAATGTTCTGGTTGGCCCGGTAGCCTACCCAGGCGACCAGGGCGATCAGGATGAGGACGACGAGGATTTTTCCGATTTTCATATTTTCCTCCCGCAGGAACGATACAGGGTGAATTTGCCCAGGGTATGGCCGTAGACGAGCTGCAGGGCGTTCAGCCGGGCGTTTTCCACCGCGTTCTGGGCGTCGATGAGTTCGGTGGCGCTGAGGAGCCCGTTGCGGAAGCGCTCCTCGGCGATGCGCAGGCTGTCCTCGGCCTGCTTGATCTTGATCTTCTCGATGTCCAGCTTCTGCTCGGCGACCTTCAGATCGGCCAGGGCGGTCTGGATCTCCTGGTAGACGGAGCGCTCCAGGTCGATCTTGTGCAGCTCCACCGCTTTCAGGCCGGACTGGGCCTCGGCCACCTGGGCCCGGACGCGGAAGCCGTCGAAGACCGGGTAGTTCATGGACAGAGCGGCCGTCCAATTGCCCTTGATTTTGTCTATCTCGGGCATGAACCCGTTGCGGAACTCGTAGTTAAAGGAGGCCGTGACCGTCGGCTTGTCTCCGGTCTTGGCCAGCTCGATCGAAGCCTTGTTGAGGTCGACCTGGTGCCGCCACTGTTGGAACTCGACCCGGTTCTCCAGGGCCTCCCTGAGCAGGGCTTCGGCGTTGAAGGCCGCCGGCTCGAAGACGAAGACGCCGTCCGGATCGAAGGCGGCGCTTGGATCGCGGCCGGTCAGGGTGTTGAAGGCGATGCGGAATTTCTCGATGGAGTTGAGAAAGTCGAGCCGCTGGCCCCGGACCGTGCTGATCTGGACCTGGAGAAGGTCGACGTCGAAGCTCGAAGCCAGGCCGGCGTCATAGCGCTGCTTGGCCGTCTCCAGCTTTTTTTCGTACGCCTTGAGGGTCTCGTCCAGGACCTTGTCGGCCTCCCGGAAAAAGACCGTCCCGTAGAACAGGGGGACGATCTGGTAGGACAGCATGTGCTTGGTCAGGGCCACGCCGTCGTTGGCCAGGTCCAGGCCGGACTTGCTGATGTCGACCGTCCGGGCCGTGCGCCCCCAGTTGAAGACCTGCTCCATGACCGAGGCCCGGAAGTTATAATTGTTGGGCGTGCCGAACTTGATGGTCATGATCTCCCCATTGAAGGGGATGGAAAACTCGCCGAACAGGCTCATCCGGGTGTAATTCCCGGTGACGTTGAGCTGGGGAAGGTACTGGCTCTTGTTCTCGTCGATCTTGAACTCGGCCCCGGCGACGTTTTCAGCGGCAATTTGGACCTGCTGGTTGTTATTCAGGACCAGGTCGACGGCCTTCTTGAGCGACATCTTGTCTTGGGCCGCCGCCCCGGCGCAGGTCAAGGCCAGCAGCAGTCCCAGCGCTGCGACGCGTTGTTTCATGACTTATCCTCCATGACTCGTTTCATGATTTCGAGAAAGAACCGGCCGGCCGCCCGGGCGTCGGCTTTATCGCCCTCCAGAAGCTTGACCCCCATGCCGATCTGGAGGGTCTTGAGGAATTTGAGAATCTCGTCCAGGCTGAAGGGCACGCGCTCCCGGGCGATCTTCTTTTTGAGCATGTCCCGCAGGGCCAGCCCTTGCTCGGCATTCCGGATCAGCCGCAGGCGGGCCGACTCGTCCTCGAAGCGGATCATGCCGCCCATGCAAGGCAAGAACATACGCAGGAAACCCGGGTTGTTCTCGAAATACTCGAGATAGAACTCGATCCATACTTCGAGAATTTCCAAGAACGACTCCCGCCCGGAGATGCGCCGCTGCAACTCCTCATGGACCTTCCGGGTCTCCCGCTCCAGGAGATGGACGAAGATCTCGTCTTTGCTCTTGAAGTAGTAGTAGAGGGTGCCTTTGGCCAGCTCCGAGGCCTCGGCGATATCGTCCATACGGGCATGGAAGTACCCCCGTTCGGCGAAGATCCGTTCGGCCGCCGACAAGATGGCCGCCAGGCGGGCGCCTTCCTCCCGTTCGCGACGCTCTTTCACTCCCATCAGACGTTCTCCATCTCTGGTTTCGACTTGCCGGTCGATTTATTACCAGTGGGTCATAATACGTCGCCTGAAGCCCTTTGTCAACTGCTTTTTCGTCCGGGCCGGGGGCCTTGTGCCAATATGCCGGCCTGGACGCAGACGACGAAGCGGGCCTGCACAAGGATTTCGACGACTGGCCGAGGATTCCGCGTTTTAACGCGGCTGAGGGCCGGCTATTTCCAGAAGATTATCTCCGGGGGGGTCTTTTTCATGGTTGTGAACTTGACGGCCGGATAGCCGACTGCGATCGGCGCCACGACCGCATGGTCTTCCGGGACGCCGAAACGCTTCTTGGCCTCGGGGGTTCCGAGATACATTCTCACGAAGCCCATCCAGCAGGTGCCTAGGCCGAGGCCGCGTGCCGCGAGCATCAGGTTTTCCGCGGCCAACGTGCAATCGGTCTCGGCGGTCGGGCTGGAGTTCGGTTTGGAACAGATAAGGACCAGTACGGGCGCGCCATAGAGGACGTTAAAATTGGGATCCTCGAGCGTCTCGCGGTACGTTGCGAGCGGCGGCATCCGGTCGATCATTCCGAGCAGATGAGCCTTTGTCCGGACGGAAAGGTCGGTTAGGATGGCGCGGTCCTGGAGGACGGCGAACTTCCAAGACTCGATGCCCATGCCGCACGGCGCTTGCACGGCGGCATCGATCAACTGCTGGACCACGTCGTGGTCGATGGACTTGCTCTCATAAGCCCGGATGGATCGGCGGGTATAAATGGCTTCCTTAAGGTCCATGGTTTTCGGCCTCCTGTGGGCGGGGATTTGCGATGGGCGAAATGTTAGCCGATAGCCGACTGAGAAGTCAATGAATTAAATCTGTCAAAACATCTTGACAAGCGCCCTTCGCCGCATTATCTTATAAAAGGTGAACAAAATGGTAAACACATTGAGACGCGAACTGACCCTCAGGCAGGCCACGGTCCTCAAGGCCGTCGAGGACTTCATCCTGGGGCACGGCTACGCCCCGACCATCCGTCAGCTGGGGTCGGCCCTCGGGATCCCCAGCCCCTCGGCCGTACTCAAGCACCTCCAGAGCCTGGAGCGGAAGGGGTACATCACCCGTGAGGGCGCCGAGATCCGCGTGGCGGGGCTGCCGGCCCTCCTCGAAAGCCAGGTCCGGGTGCCGATGGCCGGGCTCGTCCCGGCGGGCGGGCCGCGCGAGTCTTTCGACGTCTCGGGCGAGGCCATGGACGTTCCGGGCTGGATGGTCGGCCGCCGCCGGGGCAACGTCTTCTGCATCCGGGTCGACGGCAAGAGCATGATCGACGCCTACATCGACGACGGCGACCACGTCCTGCTCGAGCGGACCAACCTGGCCAACTCGGGCGAGATGGTCGTGGCCCTGCTCGAGGACGGTTCGGTCACCCTGAAGCGGCTGCGGCGGACGAACGGACAGATTTTCCTCGTCCCGGAGAACCCGGCCTTTCAGCCGATCGAGGCCCCGTCCGCGAGGATCCTGGGCCGGGTCATCGGCGTCATGCGTAAGTACTGAACGGGACGGATCCCGTGCCCCGCCGCTACATCGTCCACGTCGACATCGACGCTTTCTTCGCCGCCGTCGAGGTCCTCCTCGACCCGTCACTCCAAGGCAAGCCGGTCATCGTCGGCGGCCTGCCCCACGAGCGCGGCGTGGCCTCGACCTGCTCCTACGAGGCCCGCAAGTTCGGCGTCCACTCCGGCATGCCCCTGCGCAAGTGCTACCAGCTCTGCCCCGAGGGCGTCTTCGTCCGCGGCAACTACCAGGTCTACCAGGCCTTCTCGGAGCGCTTCTTTCGCGTCCTCCACGCCGCGACGCCCGACACCGAGGAGGCCTCCCTCGACGAGGCCTACCTCGAACTCACCCGCTGCGGGCACATCTATCCTTCGTTCCCGGCGGCGGCCCGCGACATCAAGCGGCAAGTCGAGCGCGAGATCGGGGTCACGGTCTCGGTCGGCGCCGCCCCGAACAAGATCCTGGCCAAGCTGGCCACCCGCCGGGCCAAGCCGGCCGGCTTTTTCGAGATCCGCGAGGGCGAGGAAGAGACCTACCTCCGCGGCCTCGGCATCGAGGCCCTGCCCGGCATTGGCCCCAAGGCCCAGGTCGTCCTCCGCCTGATGAACATCCACAAGATCGGCGAGCTGTGGGAGCTGCCGCGGACGACCCTCCACACGCTCTTCGGCCAGGGCGGGGACGACATCTACCTCCAGTCACGCGGCATCGACAGCCGGCCGCTCGTCACGCGGACCCTGCCCAAATCCGTGTCGCGCGAGACGACCTTCCTCGAGGACCTCTGGGACAGGCGCCTGCTCCTGGCCCACCTCGCCTATCTCTGCGACCGGCTGACCTTGGCCCTGCGCGAGGACCGCCTCTACGCCCACGTCATCGAGGTCAAGGCCCGCTATGCCGACTTCAAGACCGAGATCAAGCGCCGCCTCGTCCTGTCGCCGCTCCAGGATATGGGCAAGATCTACAAGATCGCCGAGGAGCTGTTCCTCGAGCTTTTCTCCGGCTCGCGGCTGGCCCTGCGCCTCGTCGGGGTCAAGGTGTCGGACCTCGTCCGCGTCCGGCCCCTGTCGCTCTTCGAGCCCTACTCGGAGCGGCCGGAGAGGCTGGGCCGGGCCCTCGACCAGGTCCGCGACAAGTACGGCTTCGGCTCGGTGCTGACGGCCCGGGAGAAGATGCTCGACGCCGTCTACGCCTTCGAGCCGAGGCGGGGCTACGTCCTGAAGACGGCGTCCCTGACGAAGTGAAAACCATGTTCGTCCCGCTCCGCCTTCATTCCGTGTACAGCCGGGGGAAGGGGAGCGTCACGCTCGAGGAGGCGGCGGAGTGGGCCGGGCGGCAGCGGCTCCCGGCCGCGGCCCTGGCGGATGTGGGCAACATCTACGGCTGGGGCAAGTGGAAGCGGGTCGCGGGGACCGGCGGCTTCAAGCCGCTCTTCGGGTGTGAGCTCGAGTGTGGCGGCCGGCGGTTCGTCTTCCTGGTCAAGACGCGCGAGGGTTACTCGAACCTGATGGAGATCTTCAACCGCAAGGAGGTCCGCGACGCGTCCGGCCTCGTCGTGATCTATATTCCGGATGGAAGCGGGGGAGATGCGGCCGCGATGCTCGACGACCTCCGCGAAAAAGTCGCGCAGGGAGACTTCTATATCGGCGTCGATTTTGCCAATTTTCGGAGGATCTTGGAATGCGGGGGCGGGGAATCTGGGGGATGCGTCCCCGATTCCCTCGCCGACCTGCCCGTCGTCTGGGCGAACCCGGTCAAGTACCTGACGAGCCCCGAGCGCCTCGTCCTCCTCCACGCCATCGAGAAAAAGATCCCCTACCCGTCCGAGCGCGACCGGCTCCTGGCGAAGGTCTGGCTTTTTGGGCCGGACCAGGAAACACTCGCCCTGCGCCGCTTCGGTGACGGCGTCAAGGCGGCCCTGGCCCGGACGGCCGAGGTCGCCGAAAAGTGCAAGTTCGTCTTCGAGGACGTCATCCCCAACCTTCCGACCGACCTCTTCCCCCGGACCCTCCGCGACGTTGTCACGGAGCGCCTCGCGGCCGCGAAGAATCTGACTTGGAAGGAGCGCCAGCGGGCCCGCCGCGAGCTGGCCGTTGTCGAGCAATCCGGCTTCGGCCCCTACTTTCTGGCCGTCCACGACATCGTCGAGTTCGCCCGTGGCCGCGGCATCCTCCACAATTTGCGGGGGTCGGGGGCCTCGTCCTTCCTGGCCTGGCTCCTCGGCGTGTCCCACGTCAACCCCATGGAGTTCGACCTCTATTTCGAGCGCTTCCTCAACCGCGGCCGGCCCGACCCGCCCGACATCGACATCGACTTCGATTCGCGGCGCCGCGACGAGGTCCTGGCCTACGTCCTCAAGCGGTACGGCGCCGGGAATACGGGCGCGGCCTTCGTCTGCAGCCTGAAGAACTTCGGGGCCCGCTCGGCCCTCTACGAGACGCTCCGGGCCTTCGGCGTCCCGCCCGAGGAGGCACGGGGGCTCTCGAAGCGCGTCCCGTATTCCGCGGAGCCGTTCTATCTGCGGCGGGCCGCGCCGGCCCCGGGCCGCCTCGACGTCTGGAAGCTCGCCGCCGAGCTCCAGGACGTCTACCATGAGACCTCGCTCCACGTCGGCGGCGTCATCCTGACGCCGGCGCCGGTCGAGCGGTTCCTCCCGCTCGAGACCTCGGCCAAGGGCCTGCGCATGACCCATTTCGACAAGGACGCGGTCGAGGACCTCCGGCTGATCAAGCTCGACCTCCTCTCGGTGCGGGGCCTCGCCGCGATCTCGGAGACGAAAGAGAAGCTGAATCTGGGGACGCTCCCGCCGGCGGACGCCGGGACGTATGCGGCCCTCCGGGCGGCCCGGACGGTCGGCTGTTTCCAGGTCGAGAGCCCGGCCATGATGAACCTCCTGCGACGGATGAAGCCGGCCGACATCCACGAGATCACCCAGGCCCTGGCCCTGGTCCGGCCGGGGCCGACCGAGAGCGGGATGAAGGAGGCGCTCCTGCGGCGGCGGAGCGGCCGGGGGGCGGGGACACCTGTGGCGGACGCCTTCCTGGCCCGCATCCTGCCCGAGACCGGCGGCATCCTCCTCTATGAGGAGCAGGTCATGCAGGTCGCCGAGCGGGTGGCCGGCATGCCTCCGGAGGAGGGCGACCTCCTGCGGCGGAGCTTGCGGAAGGGCAAGGGCGGCGACCCGACGCTTCGGGCCAAGTTCGTCCGCGAGGCCGGGGAGCGCGGCTACGCGGTGGCCGAGGTCGAGCGACTGTGGAAGACCCTGGAGAAGTTCTCCTCCTACTCCTTCAACAAGGCCCACAGCGCCTCGTACGCCCACATGGCCTACCAGGCCGTCTACCTCAAGGTCCGTCACCCCGGGCCCTACTTCGCGGCCGTGCTCAACGCCGGCGGCGGCTATTACGACCTCGCCGAGTACATCGCCGAGGCGAAGAGGAACGGCATCCGCATCCTGGGACCTGACGCGAACCGCAGCGGACCCGGCTTCGAGGTCGAGAACGGAACGGGGAACGGAGGGAACGGCTCGGGCGGAGGGGCGGGGAGCGGCGGAGGGCCCGGCGCGATCCGCGTCGGCTTGACGTCGATCAAGAGGCTGGGGACGAAGACGATCGAGCGCGTCCTCGAGGAGCGGAAGGCGGGCGGCGAGTACGCCTCGGTCGAGGACTTCCTGGCCCGGACGAAGCCGGGCAAGGCCGAGCTCCTCTCCCTCATCCGGGCGGGCGTCTTCGATTCCCTCGAGCCGCGGCGGACGCGCCAGGTCCTCCGCTACTTCCAGGGCCTCGAGCATATGGAGGAGGTCGCCGATATCGCCTCGGACGAGAAGCGGCGCATGCTCTACGAATCGCTCGGCTTCCTGCCGGAGGGGGACGAGCTCGACCTCTACGAGGGGAAAAGGCCGGCGCTTCGGGTCAAGGACCTCAGGGACTGCGCCGGGACGATGGTCGAGCTCGTCGTCCGGGTCGTCGATGCCCGGCAGAGGGAGACCTACGGCATGATGCGGAGCGCCACCGGCCACGGCGGGGGAGATGGCGGCGAGGATGCGAGCGGGGGAAACGGGCGAGGCGGGCCGAAGTATTTTTATCTCTTCGAGGACGAAACGGGGCTTCTCGAGGGCATCGGCGAGACGCGCTGCGTCACGTACGGGACGCCGCCGGTCTGTTTCCTGCGCGGCGAGGTCCGGAAAGACGGCGAGGGGATCGCCAAGATCACCGATTGCGCCTTCCTGAGGTCGTTCTGATGAGTTTTCTTTACAAGATCGACAGGTTTCCAGGGGGAAGAGATTGGCACGGTTTTGGCAATAGAAGAGGACAGAGGACATAAAACGGGATGCGAGAAGAGAATTCGATGACATACACGCTAATCCTCTTGAATGAGGTGCGTGCCACTAGAATTCGCTAGGAGGTCGATCATGAGCGGATACCGATTTTCCGTATATGTCATCCGGGATGGGGAGGGTTGGGCCGCCTGCTGTCCGGAATTTCCGGACTGCCGGGCCTGGGGCGCGACATACGAGGCGGCGCTGGCCAACCTCCGCGACGTCATCCAGATCTTCGTCGAGGACGGCCTTGGCGACGACGAGCCGCCGCCCCAGCACGATGAGCTGTCTTTCACGACCCTGAGCCTCTGATGGGGCCCGGCCCGCGCCCAGCCCGGTCTTCTCCGCCTTGACAGCCTGTGAACTGCACGCTATAAGTCGTTTCATGTCACCCCACAGAATCAAGCCCTCGGCCAGAACGCGTCTCATTGTCCTGATCGGTGCCCTTGCGGCCGTTGCGGTTGTGCTATCCGCAGCCGGACAAACGACCAAGCGCCCGATCTCGCTGGACGATCTCTTCAAGATCAGGAGCGTCGGCGACCCTCAGCGATCGCCCGACGGCAAATGGGTCGCTTACACCGTCGGGACGACGGATATTGAGAAAGACAAGCGGGACACCGATCTCTGGATGGTCAGCTGGGACGGCGCCGAAGAAGTCCGCCTGACCTCGAGCCTCGACGGCGAATCTACGCCCCGCTGGAGCCCGGACGGCCGCTACCTGGCTTTTCTCACCTCCCGCGGCACGGAGGAGGAGAAGAAGCTCGGTGCCCAAATCTGGCTGCTCGACCGGAGGGGCGGCGAGGCCCAGAGGCTCACCGAGATCAAGGGTGGGGTCGCCGAGTACGCCTGGTCGCCGGACGGCCGGCGCCTGGTGATCGTCTCCAGCGACCAGGACCCGGCCGACGAGCCGGAGAAGATGGAAGGTTGGAAGCGCAAGACCAAACCACCCATCGTCATCGACCGCTATCACTTCAAGCAGGACCGGGCGGGCTATCTCAAGCGCCTCGACTCGCATTTGTGGCTCTTCGACATAGCCGGGCGCAAGGCCGAGCCTTTGACCGCCGGGCCGTACAGCGACACCTCGCCGGTCTGGTCTCCCGATGGCGCCCGGATCGCCTTCGTCAGCGAGCGCGGCCCCGACCCGGACCGGGCCCCGGATTCCAACGTCTTTGTGGTGGAAGCCAGGCCGGGGGCGGAGGTTAAGCAGCTCACGACCCATGAAGGCCCGGATGGCGGGCGGCTGGCCTGGAGCCCCGACGGCCAGTGGATTGCGTTCCTCCTGGGCGACGAGCCGAAGTTCTCGGCCTACAATCTCAACCGGCTGGCCGTCGTGCCGTCGGCGGGAGGAGCCCCGAAGCTCCTGACGGAGACCCTCGACCGCGCCGTATCGGGTCCCCTGCTTTGGTCGCCTGACGGGAAGAACCTGACCTTCCTCGTCGACGACGACCGCGTGGTCTACGTCGGCCGGGTTTCCGTCGGCGGAGGTCTCATCGAAAAAATGACGGCGGGCCGCCGCACGGTCTCGAACATCTCGCTTGGCCCGGACGCCGCGATCACTCTGCTCGCCGGCACGGCGACCGAGGTCGCCGAAGTGAACGCCCTTGAGAACGGCCGGCTTCGGCGGCTCACGCACCAGAACGATGCCCTGTTCGCCGGTATCGAGCTGGCGATCACGGCGGACTTCACCTCGAAGAGCAAGGACGGCACGGTTGTCAACGGACTCATCGTCAAGCCGGCTTCCTACTCTCCGGAGACGCTCTATCCGACTCTCCTCCGCATCCACGGCGGGCCCAACGGCCAGGACGAATGGAGCTTCAGCTTCGAACGCGAGCTTTTCGCCGCCAACGGCTACGTCGTTCTGGCCATTAACTACCGCGGCAGCTCGGGGCGCGGCAGCGCGTTCCAGAAGGCCATCTATGCGGATTGGGGGCACAAGGAGGTCATTGACCTCCTCGGGGCCGTCGACCAGGCCGTGGCCATGAAGATCGCCGATCCCGCGCGGCTCGGCATCGGCGGCTGGAGCTACGGTGGGATTCTGACGAACTACACGATCGCCTCCGACACTCGTTTCAAGGCCGCGACGAGCGGGGCGGGCAGCGCCCTGCAACTGTCGATGTACGGGAGCGATCAGTACATCCGGCAATATGAGCAGGAGATCGGCGTACCCTGGAAGGCCGCGGACGCGTGGCTCCGGATCTCCTATCCTTTCTTCCGGGCCGATCGCATCAAAACGCCCACCCTATTTCTGGGCGGCGAGAAGGACTTCAACGTCCCGATCGTCGGGGGGGAGCAGATGTATCAGGCACTCAAGAGCCTGGGGGTCGAGACCGAGCTCGTCGTCTATCCGGGCCAGTTCCATGGCCTCACGACGCCGAGCTACATCCGCGACAGATACGAGCGCTACCTGGCCTGGTACGATAAATTCCTGAAGCCAGGGAAATAGCGGCCGGCCGTTTTTCCGAGGTCAGCGGGCTGTCAGCTTTTCGATCATCTCGGCGACCTTGGCTCGGTAGCGCAGAAGGTCCAGCGGGTCCTTGGTATATTCGGTGCCGCTCGTGAAGAGCGTAGCCGGGAAGTCGAGGAGCTTGTCCGCCTCGACGACGATCGCCTTGTTCTTGGCTTTCCCCTTCGCGTCCTTCACCGCCCGTTCGAGCAGGACGAAGTACTCGTAATCCTCGATGCCTTCGCGCATGATCTCCCAGCGGATGGAATTGACCGGGCCGCACAAGTATTTCATCTTGTCCTTCCCGGGGTCGCGGTTGGGAGGGTAGAGGAAGCGGCCGTCTCCGTTGCCCCAGCGGTTGACCTGGCCGAAAGGAACGCCGTAGCCGACAGTGTAGGACATCGGATCCTGCCACGGATTCTGGAGAACGCCCGGCGGGAAAAGGGTTGGGCTCGACCAGTAGTCGGCTCGCCAGACGAGGATGCCCTTGAGCCCCCACTTGTAGGTCATCCACAACCACATCCGCATGTTGACGGCGGGATGGTCGATGAACAGGGTTACCCAGGGGCTTTTCGGTCCGGTGCAGAGGTAGGACCAGAACTCCCGGCCCTTCGGAGCGAGTTCGGCCACGGCCTTGGGATCGACGCGGTTAAAGATCGTGCAGCCGATCTCCAAGACGTCCATGATCTCGGGGCCCGGCTGGTGTTCGGTGATGAAACGGGTCAGGCGCGGCGCGTTCTTGCGGATGTTGAGCATGCCCTCGCGGACGAAAGGATAGTCCTTGGGGTCGGGCTCGTCGAACCAGTAGATGTACTCGCGGCCGAGCCAGCCGTTCCTGGCCAGGTGGTCCTCGACCTGGCGGAGATACTGGCTGAGCAGATTATCGTATTCGGGCGTGCCCTGACGGAAGCCGGCGAATGTCCCCGCCGTGTGGTCGTAGAAAGAGCCCGTGCCCAAACCCTCGAGAGGAAGGTCGTAGGCGTTGAAGCCGAACTCGTCCAGGTAGCGGCGGGCGCCCCGGTCAAAGTCCGTGAAATCAATAGAGACTTTCATCCCTTCGACCGGCATCTCGAAGTCGCCGCCGGCGAGGAGGCTGTCGATCCGGGCCTCCGGACCCTTCGGCGCGGCTTGGAGGACGATGTCGTCGAACCAGGCGGTCCCTTTTGTCGTCCCGGTGTTGTCGCGGAACGCCGGGAAGAGGCTGAGGCGCAGTCCGGAAGCCTCGGCCGGGAGCTGGAAGAATTCGACCGTTTCCTGTTTCCAGTCGGTGATACCTTCGAAAACTCGGACCAGGTTCGCGGCGGGGATCCAAGCGCCCTCCGGCGTCGTGAATTCACAGAGAACCGTGTAGCGCTGGCCGGCCTCCGCGGTCCGGGCCCAGAACGACAGCTTGAGGGGCGTGTGCTTATCGATCGGAACCGTTGATTCGTACTCGGCGGCGACGTTTCGCTCCACGGTGTCATCCGTGACCTTGAGCGCCCGGCGTCCGCCGTGGACTCCATCGATGACGAACTCGCCGCCCTTCCAGAAAACGCCGCTCGTCCCGACGCGCATCGGGTAGAGCTCGAAGGGCGAGGTCGGCGCGACGCGGTGTTCGCGAAGGTTCTCGTAGTAGAGGTCGACGACCTGCTCGAGCTCCTCGCGGGTCTCGAGGTTGTGGTAGGCCTTGATGTCCCCGGAGGGCAGTCCGAACGAGGAACGCACGGACGACTTGTCCGGAAGAGTGAAGCCCCAAACGCGAAGTTCGACAGGGACGCGACACGACCAGCCCACCGTCGCGAACGTGATCTCGCCCTTATAGATACCTGCCGGACTATCCTTTGGGACGCGGACCGTGATCCAGAGCGGGTGATTCTCCCCAGCAGGTGCCGTGAAAGGCTTGTCATAGGGCGGCAGGGGATCGGGCCACCAGCCCGCTTTCCCGAGCCCGTCTGTCGGTGTCGTGACGTTGACATATCCGACGTGGCAGACGGAAATGTTCGCGGCACCGATCGTCCCGCCATTTTCGTCGGTGAGTGGACCGGCAACGACCCTGACGTCGCTCAACCGCGCCTCCGGCCTGAGCACGAGAAGGAACGGCTCGTACTCGTTTCTCGCCGCGGCGAGCTTAATGACCCCGCCCTTTGCCGCAGGGACCGGGTCGTCCTTCATGACCTTGTAAGCCCCCTCGGCCCACCAGACGGCGCACAGGGGCCCGCTCCGGATGAGATATCCGTATCCGGCCCTTTCGGAGCCCGCCGCGCGAGCCGGGGTCGATACGCACAAGAAGCCCGCAGATATGAGCAAGGCTAGCAGGTTTTTCCGAGTTTTCATGAAGTCTCCTTCAGCCGAGCTTCTTGACCCGCTTGGCGATGCTCTGCCTGATCTTTTTATAGGAGGGAGGCGGTCCCATGCGGAGCCCCTTCCCATCGACGAAGATGGCATCGGCCTCGCCCCATTCTTTAAAGGCTTCGCGGTCGAACGTATCGACGGTCCGGAACGAAACCTTTTCCCCGAATTCCGAGGCGGCACGCTTGGCGCGCTCGAAGGCCATGTTCATACCCGGACACCAGCCGTTGAGCAGGGCCGTGACGGTCACCTTGCCGGGCTCAAGATCGGGCACTTTCTTATTCCGGATCCAGCGTGGAGGCACGGCGTCCTCGACGAACGGTTTCCAGAGAAGAATTTGCATGCTCTCCGAGTCGGCTTTCCTGTATCCGTGCTTCTTGAACCAGGAGGCGCGCATGAAGACGGGAATGACCATGCCCCAGGCAGCCATCCCCTTGGCCCCGAGTTCCCTGACATCTTTTTCGGCTGCCTCGAGCAAGGCCGTCCCCATTCCCTTTTTTTGGAAATTCCCCCGCCCCCTCTTATGGCCGTGGACCCAGATGCAGAGGACGAAATAGAGGCCTTTCCCATCGACGAACGACTCTTCGATGGGGATGTACTGGATCATCCCCCCGACCTCGCCCGCGTCGTCGTGGGCCAACTTGACCCTCAGGCCCTTGTCCCGCATTCTTCTTAGCCAGGTTTCTTTATGATCGCCGGCTTCCTTCATTTCGTCCGACCAGTCCTCCAGGCAAACGCAATAGAGCTTTTCGTGTTCCGGCGATAAAGTCATGATCTGCATGCGGCCCTCATTCGGCACTGACCTAGTTTTTTAAGGATGCCAGCCCAGCGGGTCAGTTTCGCCGCGGCCGAAGTAAGTCAACATTAGAAAAGCGGGCACGCAATGTCAAGGGTGGCTGGCGAGAGAGGTGAGAGTCCTCCGGCGGCTGAAGCGTCCTTCGAAGATAAGGAGTGCCTGCTCGGGCAACTAGTGCTTGACAATGATATGATATTAGCATATAAAATATGACGGAGTATGAAATGGTAAGAAAAACTGTTGTAATGGATGACAATCTAGCTAGGGATATCGACCTATTTGCCAGAAAAGAGGCCCGGGATTTCTCCGGCGCCCTCCGCTATGCCGCGAGGATCGGCCTCCTTGCCGTCGAGAATCCCGAGCTGACCATTCAGGAGATCAAGGACATCCTGGAAGCCAAGGCCGAGTACGAAGAGGGACGTACAAGCGAGCTCGACCCGCGGGCCATTTGAATGCGGCTCCTTGAAACCTCCAAGTTCCAGAAGCTTCGGAAAAAGCTGAAGGATGAAGAAGAGCGGGACGCGCTCAAGGATACGATCCTTCAAGTTCTCGCGAATCCGGAAGCGGGGAAAAAACTAAAGGGCGAGTTTCGGGATCTCCGCGCGCTCCGCTTTGCGGTTCGCGGACAGGCCCGTCGCTTGATTTACAAGCACGAAAAAGACGCTGTCGTCCTTTTCTCATTCGGCCCGCGGCAGGGAATCTACAAGTAGCTCACTTCTTTTTATCCGGATAGGGCGGATGTTTGGGGACCTCCACCGGGTCCTTGGCGATGAGCTCCTGGAGGTGCTTGACGGCCGCCTCGAGCTGGGCGTCCCGGCCCCGGAACGTCGCGTGCGGCATGTTGTCGACGACGATGTCCGGGTCGACGCCGTGGCCCTCGATGAGCCACATGCCCTCGGGTCCGTAGACGCCCGTCTCGGCCGCCGAGGCGAGCCCGCGGTCGACGAGGACGTTGGACGAGCTCAGCCAGATCTCGCCGCCCCAGGTCCTCGTCCCGATGACCTTGCCTAGGCCCAGGCGGCGGAAGCCCTCGCTGAAGGCCTCGCCGTCGGAGGCGGTGTATTCGTCGCAGAGGACGACCATGTGGCCGCGGAAAGCGTATTGCATGTTCCAGGTCGGGTTGCCCACCCGGTCCTGCCAGTAGAACCAGGCCCGCCGCAGCAGCTTCTCCAGGATCCAGGAGTCGATGTTGCCGCCGCGGTTGTGACGGACGTCGATGATCAGGCCCTTGCGGTCGAACACCGGGTAGAAATTCTTGACCCACTCCGTGTAGTTGTCGCCGCCCATGGCCCGCAGGTGGACGTAGCCGAGCTCACCCTTGCCCGCCTTTTCGACCTCGAGACGGCGCGCGTACTCCCACTCCGCGTAACGAAGGTCGGACTCGGCGCCCGGCGTGATGGGGAAGACGATCTCTTTCCGGACCGCCCCCCCGGCCGCCGGCTTGACTTCGAGGAGCACCTGCTGGCCGGCCGTATTCCGCAGGAGAAGCGACGGGTCGGGGACGCTGAGCGTCGGGCTGCCGTTGACCGTCGCGATGATGTCGTCCTCGCGGATCTCCGACATCGGTTTTCCCAAGGGCGACATGCGTTCGGGATACTCGGGGTCGGCCCGGTAGATGTGCGCGATCCGATAGCCGCCCTTAGCCTCATCCCGGATGAGACGCGCCCCGAGCGAACCAGGCGCGACGCTGTCGCCGGACTGCCTCAGGTCGCCGCCCCGAACGAACGTGTGCAGGGCCGAGAGCTCGCCGACGAGATGGGCCAGGAGGTCGTTGAGCTCGGCGCGGTCGCTGACCCGTTCCACGAAGGGACGGTGCCGCTCGAGGAGCCCCTGGTAGTCGACGTTGTGGAGGTTGCGGTCGTAGAAATAGTCGCGCTCCATCCGCCAGGCGTCGACGAACATCTGCCGCCATTCCTGGCGCGGGTCGATGGAAAACGACCACCGGGAAAGATCGATGCGTCGCTCGGCGAGCGTCTGTTGGGTCGGCTGGGCCGTTCCGGCGTCGATGATAAAGAGATCGTTGTCCTTGCGGACGAGGATCTTCTTCCCATCGGCCGAGAGTTCGAAATCCCGGACGTCCTCGAGGAGGGTCTTGGCCTGGACGTTGCGGTTCTTGATCTCGACGGCCTGAAGCTTGGGCCGGCCGGCGGCGTTCGATTCGCGGTCTATGAAGAAGAGGGTTTTTTCGCCGACGGCGAGCCCGGAATAGACGCTCGCGGGAAGCGGGACTTCGAAGACCCGCTCCTGGATGCCGGCGAGGTCGATCGTAACCATGGGCGCCGGTTTGACCGCTTCCTTGACCGGCTTCCCGGCCGCCGCTCCCGTCTTGGCCTCTGCTTCCTTGGCCTCCTTCTCGTCCCCGCCGACTTTTGCCGCCGGCTGAAGTTCCGTCGCCGGGGCGAAGAGGAACGTTTCCTTGGCCGTCAGGGCCATGGCATAGATCTTTGTCGTCTTATCGAAGTAGGGCTCGGGCTGACGCGGTCCCCAGGGGCTGCCCACGGAGCTCCGGAACCAGCGGTCGGACAGGAAATAGAGCCACTTCCCGTCCGGGCTCCAGGCCGGGCTGTAGGAATCGACGCGGTCGTTGGTGAGCTCCGACGTCCGGCCGGTCTCCGCTTCGAGAAGCATGGCCTGGCTGAACAGATTGTTGGCGCTCTGGGTATAGGCCAGCCAGCGGCTGTCGGGGGACCAGGCCAGGTCGCCGAACATGCCGTTGCCTGACACGGCGATCCGGGTCAAGGCCTTCTTGCCGACGTTGAAGAGCCAGAGCTGGTAGTCCTTGTCGGCGAAGGCGAGCCATTTTCCGTCGGGCGAAGGGAGGCCGTCGAAGCGCAGGACCTTGGCCCCCGTCGTCATCTGCTCCGCCGGGCCGAGACCGTCGGCCGCCAAGCGGTGGAATTCCCATTCGCCCGTCTCATCGGTGAGGACCATGAGGCTCTTTCCGTCGCCGAGGAAACGCGCTTCGCGGGCCCGGACGCTGGCCTTGCGGCTGACCCGGACCCATCGGCCGTCCGCCGCGGGGGCGACGAAGACGTTGCCCCGGGAGACCAGGACAATGCGGTCGCCCGAGGCTGAGACGTGAACCGAGGTGAGGTAATCGAGGGGTTTCGTCACCCATTTTTCGCGCATCTGGTCGAAATCCGAGGGAAGGGTGATGTCGACTTTCGCGTCCTTTCCGGAGGCGATGTCGAAGACGTGGATGTCGGCCACGAGCTGGTAGGCGATGCGGCCGTCGTGGAGGCTCGGCGAGCTGGCGTCGTATCCTTTATGGAAGGTGTGCTGGACAAGGCCGCCGCCTTTGGGGTCCATGGACCAGATGTTCATAGAGCCGTCGCGATCGCTCAAGAAATACACGCGGTCCTTCCAGACCATCGGGTTCTTGCTCGTCCCGGCGTAGTCGGTCGTGAGGGGCGCGGCCTCGTCACCGCCGAGGGCGAACAGCCACAGGTTTTGGGCCGTGCCGCCCTGGTACCTTTTCGTGTAACTGCCCTGGAAGGGGAGTCGGGTGAAGTAGAGCGTCTTGCCCGAGGCATCGAACGACCCGTCGGCCGCCTGATTGAGGGGCAGCAGGATCTCGGCGTTCGCCGCGGGGTCGAGGATGACGAGCTGGGCGTTGGGCAGGGTCGAGTATTTCTGTGTCGCGTAGAGGATCTTTCCATCGGGCGTCCAACCGGCGACCGTCGATGTCTGCCCGGCGAACGTGCGGCGGACAGGGAGGCCTCCGGCCACGGGCATGGTGTAAACCTCGGTCGGGCCCTCGTACTGGGCGGAGAAGGCCAGGGTCAGACCGTCGGGCGAGATGGCGGGATTCGTTTCAAGCCCGGAATGTGATGTCAGGCGGCGGGCCGTCCCTCCCCGGACGTCGACCGTCCAGAGGTCTCCTTCGGAAGTGAAAACGATAAAGTCGCCGTGGATAGCGGGGAAACGGTAGTAACCGTTCCGGCCAGCGGCGAAGCCGGCTTGGGCGAAACAGAGGAGACAGAGGATGACGGCGCCGAGGCCGAGTACTTTTTTCATGACCTTCTCCTTTTCGACATGGTTCACGAGGCTCTATTGTATGGACTCGACTGCTGCGAATTCAAGGGGTATTAAACTGGAGTCGCCGGAGGCGGGGTACCAGCGAAGTTTCAGTAGACGCAGGCGTGGGCGGCCTCGGCGTAGACGCGGAGGTTGGCCGGCGGGGTTTCGAAGAAATGATCGCAGCAGGAGAGGATGTAGCCGCCTTCGAAACCGACCTTCTCGAAAAGCATTAGGACCATTTTCCGGATGGCTTCCGGAGAGCCTTCGGTCAGGATGTTGAATTGATCGAGTCCGCCGATGAGGGCCAGGCGGCGCCCGATCTTTGCCTTGAACTCCCACGGCTCCTGGTTGCCGCCGATCGAGGTCGGGGCCAGGGTTTCCGAGGCGTCGCAGCCGTTTCCGACGATGTGCTCTTCGATGCCCCTCGTTCCGCCGCATGTGTGGTAGACGATGGCGAAGCCGAGTGAGTGGAGGGCGTCGTGCATTTTCTTGTCGTAGGGAAGACAGTACTCCCGATGCAAGGCCGGGGAGATGAGCGTCGATGAAGCCGCGCCGCCCCCCGTTTCGACGAGGTCGAAGCGGGCTCCTTTCATGGACTCGATGAAGCGCAGTTTCTTCTCGAGGAGGATGCCGAGAAGCTCGTGGACCCAATCGGGTTTGTCGAAAGTGCGGAGGATGAGGTCCTGGGTGTCGATGAGGCAGGCGGCGTGCTGCCAGCAGCCGGCCTGGTCGCCCCAGACGAAGCCGCGCAGGATACCCCGGCCGCCGACCGCGTCGTAGGCCCGGCTGACCGGCGCCGGGGCGAGCTTCGGGACGGGCATGTA
This sequence comes from Candidatus Aminicenantota bacterium, assembly GCA_026393975.1. GTDB lineage: Bacteria > Acidobacteriota > Aminicenantia > Aminicenantales > Saccharicenantaceae > RBG-16-66-30. Next base: position 89,897 of record JAPKZD010000014.1, read on the forward strand.
CTTGTCGATGAGCCGGATGTCGTCGTCGTGTTTGATCAGGTATTCCGCGACCCACGTCGTCATCCGATTGCCCTCGGTCCGGTAGGCGAGGGTCCCGCCCGGCGTGGTGATGGTGTGGCGACAGACCCGGTGGTCAGGGTCGGCGTCCAGCACTTCCGCTTCGTCCCGCCAATCGGGCGTCGAGAATTTGTTGAAGTCGGCGTCCGTCAGCCAGAACTGGCCCATGTCCTGGAAATACTGGATCGACGCGTCCAGGCCGAACATCCCGAAGGCCTCGATGTCGCTCGCCCCGCTCAGAAAGGTGTCGAGATGGTACTTCTGCCACTGGTGGACGGTCACCGGAAGGCGGTCGGGCTTCTCCCGGGCGAGGGCGCGGAGCATCCGCTCTTTGGAGGTCACAGCCGGATTATAGAATGCCTGCCCGGGGAAGGTCAACGAGGGGCCAGAACCATTTGATTTTTCCGTCCCGTTCCGATAAAAGGAAGGGACCAGGGAGGTTCCCATGCCGCTCACGAAATTCCCTCGCGCTCAGAGGTCCATTCTCATCACGGTGATGGCCGCCGTAGTCGTCGGATATTTCGGCTGTTCCGGGAAGGCGCCGGAGCCGACGGCTGCAAAAAAGCCGCCCGTCCCGCTTCTTTCCGAAGCGAGCGTCCGCCTGTCCAACGACCCCGGCAAGACCGAGGTCTTCCGTGATGCCGGTCTCGGGCTCTTCATCCACTGGGGGCCGAACTCCCAAGTGGGGACGGAGATCTCCTGGCCCCTCTATAACGCCTCAGACGATTACATCAGGAAATATTACAACCTGGCCGCGACCTTCAACCCGACGGCCTTCGATCCCGCAGAATGGGCCCGACTGGCCAAGCTCGCAGGCATGGAGTATGTCGTCTTTACGGCCAAGCACCACGACGGCTTCTGTATGTTCGACACGGAGCTCAGCGACTTCAAGATCACCCGGACGCCCTACGGCCGGGACATCGCAGGCATGGTCGCCGAGGCCTTCCGCAAGGAGGGCTTCCTCGTCGGCTTTTATTACTCTCCGGGCGATTTCCGTTACCAGTGGGAGACGGGCAAGCGCACCGGCCACATCTACGAGCCGGACTTCGAAAGTCCGGCCTTGTTCGGCCCGAAGCAGAAGAGCTTCGTCGATTACGAGCGCGGCCAAATCGAGGAGCTCCTGACCCGCTACGGCGACATCTTCATGCTCTGGTTCGACGGCAAGTGCGAGCCCCTCAAAAAGCACGCCTGGCGCGTCCGTCAGGACGTCTTCATCGGCCGCGGCGAGATCCCGACGCCCGAACAGGAGATCCCGGGCCAGGCCGCCGACTACGCTTGGGAAAGTTGCCTGACCACGAGCTACCAGTGGTCCTATCTCCCCGGCGCCGAAGTGCGGCCCGCGGCGGAGATCATCGAAAACCTCATCCATATCCGCGCCCGAGGCGGAAACATGCTCCTGAACATCGGGCCCCGGCCCGACGGACGGATCGCCCCGGCCGACGAGGACCTGCTCCGTGACCTGAGCCTGTGGATGATGCTCTACGGCGAAGCGGTCCGGGGCGTCCGGCCATGGGTCGTCACGAACGAGGGCGACGTTTGGTTCACCCAGAAGCGTTCGGAGGGGACGGTCTATGCCTTGGCCGGGCTCGAGAAAAATTCCCGGAGTCTCATCCTCAAATCCGTCGCGGCCTTGCCCGAAACCAGGGTCACGCTTCTCGGCCAGGAAGGGGATTGTCCGTGGGAGCAAACGCCGGCCGGACTGAAAATCACCGTCACCCGGAAACAGACCATTCGCCTGGTCAAAGCGCCCGCCGGCCCGGACGAAAAGTCCGAGAGTTCCGACAAGCAGCGGCTGACCTGGGGGCCCGACTGGCCCGTGGCCCTCAAGATCACGAAGGCCAAACCCGCGGCGGGAATCGGGAAATAGGGCCCGAGATGAGCACCCGAACCGCTTTACGCATCGCCGTCCTCACGCTCGTCGCCGCGGCCTCGCCGTCTTCCTCCTCGATTGGTTCAAGGCGACGACGGGATGGAACGTCCCCTCCATGATGGCGACGTTCTATCTCTTCCTGGTTTGTTCGGCGGTTCTCATCGCCGTTTCGCTCGTCAAGCCCCATGTCCATACGGAGGAAAGCGCGGGGCTTGTCTTGGGCGCGCCCTGCCGATGCCCTGCGAGGGCCATGGGGCCCCGGCCTTTTCGACTACCGGCTTGTGTCCGCGGTCCTTTTCCTGGCGATGGTCGGGCTCTACGTCTTCTTCGGCTGAGGTCACATGTTCCCGAACCCCCTCTTGTTTTTCGGCCCGGGGCGTGGAATAATTAGTCCGGTGGATGGGCGTTCCTGACGTCCGTTCTTAGGGAGGTTACAGGATGGGAAACACGAAAACTATCTGGGAAGGGGACATCGCGCCGGACTTCACCCTGAAGGACCACCACAACCGGGATTTCCGCCTCTCCGAATTCGCCGGCCGGCGCGTGTTGCTGTCCTTTCATCCGTTGGCCTGGACTCCCGTCTGCGCCGACCAGATGAAAAGCCTCGAGAGCCAGAAGGCCGTCTTCGATGGCCTCAAAACCGTCGCCGTCGGCGTCAGCGTCGATTCGGTCCCGACCAAGCACGCCTGGGCCAAAGAGCTCGGCGTCAAGGAGACGCGGCTCCTCTGCGATTTCTGGCCGCACGGCGCCGTGGCCCACGCCTTGGGGGTCTTCCGCGACAAGGACGGCTTCTCCGAACGGGCCAATATCGTCGTCGACGAGAGCGGCCGCGTCGTTCTCATTAAGGTCTACGATATCCCGCAGCTTCCCGACATCGGGGAGATCGTCGCCTTCCTGAAGAAGTGACCCGCCGCGGGGCCGGGCGTATCATAGCGGCTTCGCAAAAAATCCGGAAAAGGAGGATTCCTCATGGACGTCCATGCCGCCATCGAAACCCGCCGCGCCACGCGCTCGCTCGACCGCGTGGAGATCACCGCCGGCCTCGTCCGTGACCTGGCCTTTCACGCCCGGCTCGCGCCGTCGTGCTCCAACAATCAGCCCTGGCGGTTCGTCTTCGTCCATGATCCCGAAAAAATAGAGGCCATGAAGCCGGTGTTCAACGAGGGCAACCGGTGGTGTCATGCCGCCTCCCTGATCGTCGCCGTTTTCAGCCGGAAGGACGACGACTGCGTCGTCAAGGACCGGGAATACCATCAGTTCGACACCGGGATGGCGACCGCCTTCCTCATCCTCAGGGCGACGGAGCTCGGACTCGTCGCCCATCCGATCGCCGGCTACAGCCCGAAAAAAACGCGCGAGGTCCTCGGCATTCCCGAAGAGTACCAGGTCATCACGCTCGTCCTCGTCGGGAAGAGGTCGGCGACGCTGAGCCCGGTCCTCTCGGAGAAGCAGATCGAAGCGGAGACGACCCGGCCGGAGCGCCTGCCGTTCGAGACGTTCGCCTTCGTGAACACCTATGGCGGCTAGGGTGGCAGCCCTCATCTGAAGGCAAAAGGTTCAGATGAGGACAGTCGTCACGGCCGTAATTATCAACCGGCGGCCGTGACGGCAGCCCTCAGCTGAAGGCAAAGCCTTCAGATTAGGACTTCGCGGGGGATTTCCCGAAGGTTGAAGTTCGAGGCCATGCTCCGGCAGTAGGCGCCGGCGCACAGGACGGCGAGGACGTCGCCGCTTACGGGCAGGGGCATGGACCGTTCCCGTCCGAAAATATCCCCGGTTTCGCAGAGGTTCCCGGCGACGGTGATGCGGGCCCTGGCCTGGCCGTCGATCCGGGAGGCGTTGACGATCTCGTGGTGGGCCTGGAGATAGATGGCCGGCCGGGGCACGGTGTTGAACGTCCCGCCGTCGACGCAGGCGAAGATGTTGCCGTAACTCTCCTTGACGTACTCGACACCCAGGAGAAGGACGCCGGCGTCTCCGACCATGTATTTTCCGGGCTCGATGGCCAGGGCCTTGACCGCGAGTCCGGCCTTGGCGACGGCGCCCGAGAGATAGGCGATGTAATCCCCGACCGGGAACACGGCCCGGTTTTTCAGATACCGGGGACCGAAGCCTCCCCCGAAATCCAGGAATTCCAGCGGGAACCCGGCCTTTTCGACTTCCCGGGCCTTGCGGACCAGCCGGTCCACGGCCGCCCGGACCATGCCGAAATCCTCCCGGACCCAGCCCGAGCCGAGATGCTGGTGCAGGCCGACGGGATGGAAGCCGAGCCGCCGGGCCCGGGAAAAGACATCGATCACTTTTTTCGCTTCGACCCCGAACTTGATCGGCGTCCCGTCGGACGACCGTTTCCCGGCCGTGATAACGCGGGCGTCGAAGCCGCGGCCGATACCCGGGTTCCAGCGCACGGACACCCTGATGGACTTGGACGGGAACTCCCGGCGCCTGACCTCGCTCATGATATCGAGCTGTTCGGCGGCGTCGATGTTGACGGTCAGACCGTCGATGCCGAAGACCGATCTGAGGTCGGCCCGGCTGACGCTCGTCCCCGTGAAGAGGATGCGCTCGGCCGGGAACCCGGCCTTGAGAGCCGTCTCGACCTCGCAGGGGGAAACGGCGTCGATCCAGGCGCCCCGCCTTTGGAGCAGCCGGAGGATGCCCCGGTGGGAGTTGGCTTTCATGGCATAGCAGATGCGGGCGGGAAGCGCGGAATGCCGGGTGAAGGCATCGTCGAGCTGGGCGTATCGCTCGAGGATGCGGTCCTTGCCGTAAACGTAGAGGGGCGTGCCGTAGCGCTCGGCCAAGGCCGCGGCGTCCCGGCCGGCGATCTGAAGCCTGTTTTCCCGGACGGCGACGAAATCGGTTTCCCACCAGTTCATGTTTCATCTCCCTTGCCGTTTTTTCCGTCGGGGGCCCCGTCCGTCTTGAACAGGTCCATCTGGCCGGCTTGGAGCCTCCGGACGATCTCTTTCAAGACCGGATACTTTTCGAGGAGAAGGTCGGGGATGTCGACCTTTTTGCCCGTGATCATGTTCCGGATCTGGAGGGCATTGGCCATGGCCTGCCCCTGGTAATGATTGTTCGTGATGACGTAGACCTTGCCGCTTTTCTTGCCGAGCTCCTTGATGCGCGTTATCCACTCCCCGAGCTCGTCCTTCGAATAAAGATAATCGTAGCGGGCGTCGCGGCCGGCGCCTTCCCGGAACCAATTCTCATGATTCCGGCCGTGAAAGCGGACGTAGGCGAACTCGGGGGTCGTGCTCACGGCCGAGGGTTCGATCGAGTTCTTGAAAAGGGGCTGGTCGATGTTGCAGAAGCCGGCCCGGTTCTCGCGGAGCATCCCGTAGAAACCGGGCGTGTCCCAGCTCGCGTGACGGACCTCGACGGCCAGGGGATAACCGGTAAAGAAGCCGAAGAGGCGGAGGAGGTAGTCGGCGTTCTCGGGCGTATTGGCGTAGGACCAGGGGAATTGGACGAGGAGGGCGGCCAGCCGGCCCTGCAGCCGAATGAGGTCGGCCGCGGTCCTGAATTCGTCGACGTCCTTTTGAGTGAAGCCCTTGCGCTGGTGGGTGAAGACCTGGTGGAGCTTTACGGAGAAGAGGAAGTCCGGGCGGTTTTCGATTTTCTTCAGCCAGGACCGGGCCATAGCCGGGCTGGCCGGCCGGTAGAAGGTGCTGTTGACCTCGACGATGTCGATGTAATCGGCGAGATAGGGGAGGGCATGGAAGCCGCGGCCCTTCGGGACTGGGTAGACGATGCCGTCCCAGTCCTCGTAGCTCCAGCCCGCCGTCCCGACGTAATACTTGGCCATGCGCCCGTTATTGTACCCCCGGAACCGGCTTTTCTCAATTCGCCGCGTCCTCTTTTCTTGGAAACGGCATTTCCGTTTGTGGTAAGTTAGAGCGTGGAGGACCAGCATGGCCTACGAAGCTGTGAATTTTCCCGATAAGGTGAGAGAGGCGTATGGACGGATCCAAGCCGACATCAGGCGGACGCCGCTCGAATATTCCGAGCCGCTGAGCCGGGAGACAGGCGCCCGGGTTTACGTCAAGTGGGAGTGCGACCAGGTCACGGGCTCGTTCAAGCTGCGAGGGGCGCTCAACAAACTCCGCTCGCTCTCTGACGCGGACAGGGGTCGGGGCGTCGTTTCGGCCTCGACGGGAAACCACGGCCTGGCCATCAGCCATGCCTCGAGGCTCGAGGGCATCGGGCTCAAGCTCTTCCTCCCGACGACGGTGGCGGAAGTCAAGAAAGCGAAGATCGAAGCCTTGGGGGTCGATGTTGAGCTCCAGGGGTCGAGCTGCGAGAAAACCGAAGCCATCGCCCGTGATTTCGCCGGGCGGACGGGGCGGGTCTTTGTCTCTCCTTATAACGACTGGGATATCGTCTTCGGTGCCGGAACGGTCGGGCTCGAACTCGCCGACGACCTCTCCCGTTTCGAAGACGTCCTCGTTCCCGTCGGCGGCGGCGGGCTCATCGCCGGGATAGCCGGTTTTCTCAAAGCGGCCAGGCCGGAGGCGCGTATCGTCGGGGTCGAGCCCGAGACGTCGGCCTTCATGGCCGCCTCCCTCGCGGCGGGCCGTCTCGTCGAGATCGACGAAAAAGAGACCATGGCCGACGCCGTCGCCGGCGGGATCGAGCCCGGCGCGATCACATTCCCACTCTGCCGGGATATGGTCGATTTCATCGAAGTCGTCCCCGAATCCCTGATCGCCCGAAGCTTGGCACTCGTCCGCGAACACCACGGCCGGATGGTCGAGGGAGCGGGCGCGTTGCCCTTCGCCGCCCTGCTCCATTCGCCGGCGAAATGGCGGGATAGAACGGTCGTCGCGGTCGTCAGCGGCGGCAATATCGCCCCAGCACGCTTCCGGGCGATCACGGGCCCGGCGTGACGCTCGGGGCCTCTTGCACGCGGGCTCGGATTTGGACTAAGATGAGGGCGACGGCCATGAAAAAAACGGTGCTCTCCGTCGGCCTGCTGGCAGCCCTTCTCTTTTTCCCCTCCTGCCGTAAAAAAGAAGAATCCCCCGCCGCCGGCGCTCCCAAGCCTTATGTCATCGGCATCTTCCAATCGGTGGATTCGCCGACGGCGAACGAGGTCCGCCGGGGCATCCTCCAGGCCTTCGCCGACGCGGGCCTGCGCGATGGCGTGGAGATCGTCGTCACCATCCGCATCTCCAACAACGACATCTCCGAGGTCCAGAGGATCGCCCAGCAACTCGTCGCCGAGCGGGTGGATATGATCATCCCCATGTCGACGCAGGCCCTCCAGGCGACCATCCTCGCCGGCAGGACGACGCCGATCGTCTTCAGCGCGGTCGCCGTGCCCTACCTCGTCGGGGCGGGCAGGTCGGCCGACGACCACCTCGGGAATGTCACGGGGGTGGTTTCCACGGGGCCCATCCGGCAGACGATGGCCCTCATCCGGGAGGTCCTTCCGAAGGCGAGGCGCGTCGGGTCGCTCTGGACGCCCTCCGAGATCAACTCGGAATACTATCTGGACCTGGCCCGGGAAAGCGCCGCGGAACTCGGCTTCGAGATGATCGCCGTCCCCGTGGCCGGCCCTCACGGGATCCACGGTCTGGTCCAGGGCCTGCTCAACGAAAAAGTCGACGTCCTTTTTCCGATGTCCGACAACACGATCAACAGCTCGTTCGACGTTATCGGCCGGGCGGCCGAGGAGAATGGAGTGCCCCTCTTCGGCAGTTTCCTCCGCTCCGTCGAGTTCGGCGCCTGCGCGGCGCTGGGGTTCGATTTTTACGACATGGGCTACAAGACGGGCCGCATCGCGGTCCGGGTGAAGAACGGCGAGAGCCCCGCCCGGATCCCCATCCAGTCCATGGACGAGGTCAGGCTCTACATCAATCCGGGGGCCGCGGCAAGTCAGGGGGTCAGCTTCTCGAAGGGCCTTCTCGACCGCGTGAACAAGGCCGTCAGCGTAACCCTCGGCCCGGCGCCGGCGTCCGGCTCCGTTTTCGACTGAGGTCGAAAACCCGCCGGCCTCCCGCCGCCGGCACGGCCTCGCGGATGGCCTTTCCGACCAGGGCGATCCCTAGCCCGCAGGCTTCCTTGAGCGTGCGTCCTTCGGCCAGGTGGCCGAGGATTGCGGAAGACAGGAAACAACCCGTCCCGTGGACATTCTTGACCGACCGTCCGTGTTCGAAGGCCGTGAACTCCCGGCCGTCGTAAAGGACGTCCACCGGCTTTCCCTCGAGATGGCCGCCTTTGAGGAGGCACGGGATGCGGCCCGCCCGGGTGATCTCGGCCGCCGCTTTTCGCATCTCCGGGACCGACCGGACCGGGCCGCCCACGAGGATCTCCGCCTCGTCCAGGTTGGGCGTGATGAGGGCGGCCTTTCCTCTAAGGACGTCCAGATAGCGTGGCCAGGCCTTCTTTTCGAGAAGGATGGCGCCCGAGCTCGATCGGAAAACCGGGTCGATGACCCGGGGGATGTGCGCGTTCCGGGCCAGGATCCGGGCGACGGCGGCCAGGTTCCCGGCCGTGCCGATCATGCCGACCTTGATCCCGGCGATGAGGGCCGTTTCCGACAGCCGTCCGAACTGATCCGCGACGGCCCGCGCCGCGAGAGGAAAAACGCGGTCGACCCGTTCCGGGTTCTGGGCCGTAACGGCCGTGAGCACGCCGAAGCCCCGATAGCCGAGGCGCTCGAAGACCCCGATGTCGAGAAGGACGCCCGCCCCTGCCGAGGGGTCGTAGCCGGCGATCGAGACGAGATTCTTCGTCATTTCCCTTTATTGCCCCATCGGGGCAATGCGATTCTACCATGAATCGAGGGACAGGACCGAGGTTGACCCGTTCGCCAACGCTGATCCCCGCCTTTCAAGGCGGGGATGAGACGCGAGGCTCAGGGTTAACCCCGACCAAGCCCCGGTATTCATGCCGGGGGGTCCAGGGGTTGACTTTTTTTAGACTGGTAGGGTATTACCAGAGGTGAGTGATTCCTCTTAAGGAGAGAAGGGCATGAAAAAAACATCGGTCGGGCTGGCGGTCATTCTGGTCCTGGCTTCCGGGCTCCTGGGGAACGGCCTGAACCTGAACGGGTTCGGCGCCCGAGCGGCGGCCATGGGCGGCGCGTTCGTCGGCCTGGCCGACGATTTCACGGCGGTCTTCTGGAACCCCGCCGGGCTGGCCCTGCTGAAAAAGGGGACCTTCGGGCTGACCGGTGACCTTCTCGTGCCGAAGAGCAAGTATTTTCTGAGCTCCTCCTTCGACATGAAGACCAAGAATAAATACTATCCTGCCGGGCTTGTCGGTTACTTTCAGCCGATCGGCGACAGGGTGGTCGTCGGGTTGGGCGCCTACACTCTCTCCGGCCTCGGCGCGGACTGGGACAATACCGGGTTCGAAACGGCCCTGGCCTATCCGACCCCGCCGACTTTTTTCACCCCTCCTCTGGAGAATTACGTCTGGCGGAGTTTTATCGGCTCTTTCACCCTCGCCCCGTCGGTCGCGGTCAAGATCAACGACTGGATCTTCTTCGGCGCGACCCTCAACATCAATTACGGCTTCTTCCAAACCGACCAGTGGGGGGCCTACACGGTCCTCCCGACGAAGCCCCCGACGCTCCTCAACATGGGCCAGCAGAGTCTGGATATCAATGGCTGGGGCACCGGCGCGACGTTCGGTCTCCTAGTCAAGCCGGGCGAATGGATGAGTTTCGGGCTGACTTACCGGACGCAGTCGAAAATGAAACTGCGCGGGACGATGGTGTTCGACAACATCGGGCTCCTGGGCCTGCCCGATTCCTCGGATACGAGCCTCGAGGTCCCCAGCCCGACGTGGCTGGCCGGCGGCGTCGCGGTCAAGCCGCTCGAGAACCTGACCGTCACCTTCGATCTGCAGTGGACCAATTGGGCCAAGCTGTCGACGCTGAACATCGTTTTCGCCGACCCCCTCTGGGCCGCGGCCTTGGCCGACGAGTCCGCGATGGTGCTCGATTGGAAGAACGGGCTCCAGGTCCGCGGCGGCCTGGAATACACCGCCGGCGATTTCGCGATCAGGGCCGGGTATTATAACGACCCTGCCCCTGCCCCGGCCGAGACCATGAACATCCTCATCCCGAGTTTCAGCTTCAATAGCTTCACCGCCGGTTTCGGCTACGGGAAGGGCGGCTTCAAAGTCGATGTCGGCCTGGAATACCTGATCGGCCAAAAGCGGACAGTCACGGCAGGCATGATGCCCGGGGTCTACGAGATGAAGATTTGGGTCCCGATGATCTCGCTTGGCTACGCTTTCTGATTTCTGGATAGAAACCGCCGGGGGAGGAGATGGGATCGGACCTGGTCAGAGTACGCGTCTTCGTCGGCGGCCGCGTCCAGGGCGTCGCCTACCGTTTCTTCGCGGAGAAATTCGCCGGCAGGATGGGGATTGCCGGTTGGGCCCGCAATCTCCCGGATGGCCGGGTCGAGGTCCTGGCCGAGGGGTTGGGGGAGAACATCGAAGCTTTCCTGGAGCGCCTCCTAGCGGGGCCGCGCCTGGCCCGGGTGGACAGCTTCGACGTCCGGCGTGAGGCTTCGACGGGCGAGTTCCGCGATTTCCAAGTCGTCTTTCTTCCCGATTAGGCCGTCGCCGCGGTCAGCTCTGCTTGGATTTTCGGCGGCACTCCTCGGAGCAGAAGTAGCGCTCGACGCCGTCGCGGAATTCGGTCAGGGCTTCCTCGCGGGAGATGTAGGTGTTGCAGACCTCGTCCTTGACCATCTCTCCCCGAACCTGGCGCGGGGCCTGCCGCGGCCGCTGTCCGGCGCGCTTCAGGCCCAGATAGATCCGGGCGAACAGGAAGGCGACGTAGGCGAGGAAGAGGAAAAGGACGAAACGGAAAAATCCCATCACCACTCGACCAGCATCGAGGCCCAGGTCAGTCCGCCGCCGAAGCTCAGGAGCATGACCAGGTCGCCCTTTTTTACCCTGCCCTCTTCGACCGCCTCGCGCAGGGCCATGAGGACCGAAGCCGAGGAGCAATTGCCGCGGCGGTCGACGTTGACGTAGAACTTTTCGAGCGGGATGCCCAGCTTTTTCGCCGGGAACTCGAAAATCCGGGCGTTGGCCTGGTGGCAGATGAACAGGTCCACGTCGCGCAACGCGACGTTCCGGGTTTTGCCCGGGATCCAGTTGGCCTTGTCGATCGTCCTCATGACCAGCTCGGGGATGATCTTCAGGACGAATTTCTGGATGTCATGCCCGCGGATGGCGATGTTCGGATGGACCGGGGTTTCGTGATATCGCGTGTCCTTGCCGGAGCTGTACGCGGTTTCGATACCCCAGGAGTCCGTGCCCGTTTCGGAACAGATGATTCCGGACGGCCCCGCGGTCCTCTTCAGGACGACGGCAGCCGCGGCGTCCCCCCAGAGGTCGGCGTTGGTGTCGGAAAAATCGAGGAGCCGGCTGAGGACCTCGGAGCCGATGGCCAGGCCGTACTCGGCCTCGGTCTCTTCGAAGAGAAGGTGCTTGCGGACGAGGTCGATCGCGTAAAGGCCGCTCGTGCACGCGGCCAGGAGGTCGAAAGCCGGAATCCGGAGGATCGTCTTGGCGTCCTTGGCCTCCCACTCTCCGGACGCCGTTCTCTTCTGAACGGCCTTGTTGAGAACCATGCAGGCGGTCGAGGGGAAGATGGCCTCGGGCGTCGAGCTTCCGACCGCCAGGATGCCGATGTCCCGCCAGCCGATCCCGGCCTCGGCCAGAGCCTTTTCGGCCGCGACGAGGGCCAGGTCGGAGGTGTTGACGCTGTTATCGACCCACTGACGTTCCCGGATGCCGACGAGGTCGACGATCTTCTGCGGGGTTAGCTCCTCGGGCAGCCAGGGCCTGTCGGTCCCCGGCTTGGTCGCCTTGTGCGACAGGAGGATCCCGACGATCTCGTCGTTGGTCACGATTCTGCCGGGGACATCCTTCCCGGGCAGGCATTTTCCGGTGCCCGCAATCGTCACTCGCATGCGCGCCGCATCTCCTCGCTGGATTTTCTCGGTATGTATCGAAGTTCCAAGGCCGTATGATAACCCTAATATTATTATAAGAGAGCGGGGAATTGTCAAATAGCGGGTGGGACTTTCCGGCGGCCCCGCGTTTGACCCAGCCGTCCCTTTCTGCTAAATAGGGGGGAGACCATGAATGACAAGCCGTTGCGCGGTGTCCGGGTTCTCGACCTCTCCCGGCTCCTGCCCGGGCCCTTCTGCACGCTCCTGCTGGCCGATCTCGGCGCCGAGGTCGTCAAGGTCGAGGACGTCGAGGGCGGCGATTACATCCGGGCCATGGGACCGTTCATCGGTGGCCAGAGCGCTTATTTCCTGGCCTTGAACCCCGGCAAGAAGAGCGTCTCCCTCAACCTCAAGACCAAGGCCGGACGCGAGATATTCCTGAGGCTGGCGGCGACGGCCGGGGTCGTCGTGGAGAGCTTCCGGCCGGGCACGGCCGACCGACTGGGCATCGGCTACGAAGCGGTGAAGGCGATCAACCCGCGCGTCGTCTACTGCTCCATCTCCGGGTTCGGCCAGGACGGCCCGGACCGGGACCGCGCGGGCCACGACCTCGATTTCCTGGCGCGCTCCGGCATCCTCGGGTTGTGCGGCCGTCCGGACGCCGCTCCGGCCATCCCTCCCGTCCAGGTCGCCGACCTGAGCTCGGCCATGTACGCCGCCGCCGGGATCCTGGCCTATCTCCGGGAGAGCGAACGGACGGGCGAAGGCCGCTACCTGGACATCGGGATGCTCGACAGCGCCCTCGCCTGGATGGTCATGCCCGTCGCCGAATATGCCGCCGGGGAGCGGGGCGGCCGGGGCCGCCTGCCGCTGACCGGCAAGCATCCCTGCTACAACGTCTACCGGACCCGCGACGGCCGGGACGTCTGCCTGGCCGCCCTGGAGAGAAAATTCTGGGAGGCCTTCTGCCGGGCGATGGAACGGGAAGATCTGCTTCCCCTCCAGTTTTCCGAACGCCCCGAGGATTTTGCCCTCCTCGAAGCCCTTTTCGCCGGCCGGACCCGGGATGAATGGGCGGAACTCCTCAGGGACACCGATTTCTGCTGCGAGATCGTCCCCTCTCTCGACGAGGTCTTGTGCGACCCCCAGGTGAAGCACCGCGGTCTCGTCATCGAAACGGGTGCGGTTGGACAGGCCAATATTCTCCTGGGGCATCCGCTCCGGGACAGGCGTGAAAAAGGGCGTCTGGCATGCCCTGGGCACGGCGAGCACACCGCTGAAGTGCTGAGCGAACTCGGCGTCACCGATCGGGAACTGGCGGAACTCGAAGCGGCCGGTGTCATCCGCGGCCGATCCCGCTGAGGGGGGAACGCGTGGACGCGTTCTGGACGGAAGAGCAGACAACCCTCCGCAGGAAAGCCCGCGATTACTTCCGCCGGGAGGGAGAGGCTCTCTGCCGGGGTGTTTCCAAGCCGTCGCTGTCGATCCTGCGGGACCTCGGGATCCCCCCGGGTGGCGATGGATTTCCGGCGTGCTCCGGCGTGAGCGAAGGGGTCTTGATCATCGATGAGGGGTCGTTCTACCGGCCCCGGCTCGGGCTCGACCTCATGAAATGGTGGATATCCGGCGAGGCGGGAAGCTCACCGGAAGAGAGGCTCTTTCGGCTCGCCTGGATCGTCGGCACAGCGTCCTATGTCTTTGAAGCCGGGGTCCGGGAGGCCCGCGACCTGGGCTTTTTCGAGAGCAGCCTCATGGGCTGCCGCGAACTCCAGGAGGGCCTGGCCGGCCTCGTCTCCGGGGTCGAGATCCTGCGTCTCGGGGCCTGCCGGCTCTGCCATCTCCTGGCCCGAGGCGAACGGGACCGGGGCGAGGCGGAATCGGTCCCCCTCTACGAGAAGGCGCTCGCTCTCGGCCGCGAATCCAGGTCCGTGGCGCTCAGCCTGCTCGGGGAGGTCTGGACAAGGGACAACCTCCCCGAGGACGAGTTCTCATCCGAATAAGAAAGGAACCGACCATGAAGCTCAAGACACTGTACAGAAAGGCCGTCGCCGCCGGCATGGCCAACGACCCGAGGGGCCCCGAGGAGCTCCGCAGGATCCTGGACGACGAACGGACGAAGTCCAAGAAGCTCAAGGAGGACGAGCGCGACGGCTGGGAGGAGGACCGCCTGTTCGACCCGTACGCAGACACGCGGATCCTCGCCGGCGACCCGGCGACCGAGGTCAAAAAAGTCATCGTCGGGATCGACATGGAAGTGGGCGAGGTCCTCCTCGCCCACACCTTGAACAGGGACCGCGCCGAGAAGATCGATCTGGTCATCGCCCATCATCCCCAGGGCATCGCCCTGGCCCAGCTCCCCGAGGTCATGCGCCTGCAGTCGGACATGCTGGCCGCCTTCGGCGTCAACATCTCCGTCGCCGAACAGCTCATGGACAAGCGGATCGGCGAAGTGGAACGCCGCGTCCTCCCGGTGAACCACAACCGGGCGGTCGATGCGGCCCGCCTCCTCGGCCTCCCGATGATGTGCGTCCACACACCGGCCGACAACTGCGTCAACACCTACCTTACCGCGCTGTTCGAAAAAGAGAGACCGGCGCGGCTCAAGGACGCCGTCGACGCGCTGAAGAGGATCCCCGAATACGGGAGGGCCGTCCGGCGGATGGCCGGGCCGAAGATCGTCAGCGGTTCGGAGAACGCCCGGTGCGGGACAATCTCCATGGAGATGACCGGGGGGACCGAGGGCGCCAAGACGATCTACGAACAGTACGCCATCTCGGGCGTGAGCACGATCGTCGGGATGCACATCAGCGAGGAGGCTCTCGAGAACGCCAAAAAAGCCCACTTGAACGTCATCATCGCCGGCCACGTCTCGAGCGACACCCTGGGACTCAACCTGCTCTTCGACGAGCTGGAGAAAGACGGACCTCTGAGCTACGTCAACGCATCGGGGTTCGAGAGGATCCGGGCGTCGGAGCGCTAAGCCGGGGGCTTTAGAGCCCCTGGTAGTGACCCTGGGTGCCGATGGTCACGATCCAGCGGGCGAAGGCCCGGGCGTCCTCGAGGTCGCTCGCGTCGGGATGGGTGGCCGCCGAGGCCGCCATGTCGGCCCAGGCCTCGTGCTCGGGCGATTGCATGAGGATCTCGAGGGCCTTCATCGACACCTTCCCCCGGCAGGAGAATGTCCCAACGAGCTTGGCTTTGGCGACGAGGACGGAGGCGTACTCGAGCGCTTCTCGGGAGAGCTGGCTTCCCGTCACCGAGCCGTGGGTGGAAAAGAAGGCGACCTTTTTCCCCTCGGGGATCGTCTTCAGGAAAATCTCCGCCGGATAGGGCACGCTGTGGGTCTGGACGGGGAAACCGGCGAAGATGAGCTGGTAGGGTGAAAGATCGCCCGCCTCGGCCATTATCTTGAGCGTCTTGTCGCCCGCTAGGGCTTCGAAGATGGCTTCGGCAACGAGCTTCGTGTTGCCCGTCCGGGTGAAGTAGGTGACGAGGATCTTGGCCATCGCGAGTTTCCTTTCGACGTCCGACGCTGCCGCTATTTTCTCAGAAACCGGACGAAAATGCCACTCATTCACCGGCCGGGATATCGATCATGACCGTCGTCCCCTTGCCCGGCTCGCTCGTGACCCGGATGGCTCCGCCGTGCTCCTCGACGATCTTCTTGGCGATGGGCAGGCCGAGCCCGGTGCCGGCGTCCTTGGTCGAGAAATAGAGGTCGAAGATCCGGTCAACCGTTTCCTTGCTCATGCCCGGCCCGCTGTCGCGGACGGAGATCGTGAAGACCGGCCCCTTGCGCCCGATCGACAACGCGACGTCCCCCTGCTGGCTGATGGCCTCGATGGCGTTGGCGACGATGTTGCGGAACGCCGTCTTGAGCTTGGCCGCGTCGCCCCTCGCCCGGAAGTCCGACCCCTCGGCGACGACCTTGAAGCGGATGCGCTCGGCCAGGAGCCGGCTGTAGGGCTGGAGCGTCTCCTCCAGGAGGACGCGCAGGTCGACGGGTTCCTTGCGGACCGTCGTATCCCGGGCGATCTCCATGAATTCCTGAGCGATATGGCGCAGGTTCTCGACCTCGCTGATGATGTAGGACATGGACTCCTTGAGGGTTTTGTCCAGGTCGCCCCGCTTATCCTCGTAGACCTTGAGGACGTGCTCGGCCGACAGCTGGATGGGCGTCAGCGGGTTTTTGATCTCGTGGGCGACCTTGCGGGCCATCTCGGTCCAGGCCACCTTCTTGCTCATCTCGGCCAGTTCCTGCTCGTGGGCCTTGAGGTTCCGGATCATCGTGTTGAAGCCGTCGATGAGGGTCATCATCTCGTCGTGGGAGCGGTGCTCGATGGTCACTTCGAGGTTGCCCAGCCCGACCTCGCGCGTCCCGGCCAGGAGCTTGCGCACGGGGACGATGATCATGCTCTTGATCCCCCGGGAGAGGAGAATGACCAGGGTTAAGAAAAAGGCGGAGAGGAGGACGAGGAATTCGACGATCTCCTGGGTGGCCTTGGTCAACTGCTCCTTCTCGAAGGGGAAGGGCAGCGAGATGAAGAGTGTCGTGTCCTTGAAGTCGTAGGGGACGGTCAGGGTCTGGAAGGAGTAGCCGCCGAGGCGCGTCCGTTGGGTAAAGAACGGCTTCCGGTCGTAGACGAGGGCCTGGTAGGCCTCCCCGTCGAGGATCTCGGGCAGGAGGCCGCTGTCGAAGAATTCCCGCCGGCTCGAGGCGAGGAGCACGGCGTCCCCGTAGAGGATGACGTCGTTCGAGAGGGTCGAGCTGATCCAGAGGGCCAGGTCCTCTGACGGAGCGAGGTAGGGGGAGACCTCGATGCCCTGGATGATGAGGAAGGCCTCCATCAGGCCCTGGGCGTAGCTCGAATGGATGGCGGCGTCCTCGACGAACCGCTCGGTGAACAGGCTGTCGAACAAGTTCCGGGTGAAGACGGTGTAGAGGAGCAGGGGCACGAGGGCTACGGCCAGGAACGAGGCGTAGACGCGGTTCGAGAACGACCAGAGGGGCTTGCGGACCGAGGCCATGCCGGAGGCCATGGTGACGACGAGGAGAACGGCCATGGCCGCGGCCAGCCCCAGGAAAAAGAACCTCAGGAAATCGACGGCCTTGGTCTTGAGGCTTTTCTGTGGCGCGAAGAGGCTGTAACAGCGCTCGCCCGAGCGGAAGAGATACGCGTCGTACACCGTCCCCCGTTCTCGGAATCGCGACCAGAACGGGGAGGAGGACCTGCGGAGCCGGTCGAGGTCGCCGGTCGAAAGCCCGGCGGTCAGCTTGCGGGGGTTGAAAAGCGACCGGCCCTCGAGGTCGAAGATCTCGCAGCCGAAGTCGAACTGGTTGAGGGAGGGGAGCGAGTCGGTCCGGAGGACCTCGAAATAGGGGTTGGCGGAATACAGGAACGGGAGCATCTCCGGGTCGAGGGAGACGTAGAGGATGACGCGTCCGAGGCGCACGCCGCCGTCGTAGTAGTCCTTGTAGCCGACCAGAAAATCCTTTTCCTTTCCGATGAAGGTCTGGGAATACGGGACGATGGTCCAGCCCCTGGCGGGCTCGAGGTTGGGCGGGCCGCCCAGGATCTTGGGGACGTTGAGCGAGAAACGGCTGAGCGTGTTGCCCTCGGCGTCTCGGACCTCGAGGCTCGAGTACCAGTTGAATTTCGCGACGGGGCTTTTTTCCCAGAGCGAGTGGGCGAAGTCGGAGTTCTGGGGGTCCTTGAAAAAGGAGACGATGAGCCGCTCACCGCGGTCGAGCCCCGGCAGGGACTCCTCGATCAGGAAGTTCCCCCAGGTTTCCTGCGTCAGGATCGTGTGGGTGAGGGTCGTCTCGAGAAGCCGGTGGGTCCGGACGGCGCTCAGGCCGTCGAGAGAACGCGACATCCAAAGGGCTGTCAGGACGAGGCCGGCGAACCAGACCTCGCGCCGCCGCGCGAGGTTCGGGATCGCGGCGACCACGAAAAGCCAGGCGACCAGGGCCGCGCTGACGGCGGCCAGGAAGATCGACCGGTCGGCGTCGAGAAAGACGGCGCCCGTCGCCGCCAGGACGACGGCAAAGCCGGAGACGGCTTTGGCCCGGGAGCCAAGCAGGGCCAGCCGGAAGGCGACAGCCAGGACGATGAGAACGGCGAGCAGAAAAAGAAACAGGCTGAACTGGAGGGCGAGGCGGGAGACGTCGAAATCCCAGCGGAGCAGCGAGAGATTGGAGTTGAAGACGACGTGACGAAAGACCTTCATCAGGACGAAGACCCCCCCGCCGGCGAGCGCCGCGGCCAGGGCGGACAACGCGACGCCGAGATAGGCCGGAAAGCCATCCCCGTCCTTGCGCTTGGGCTTGAGGGCGCAGACGGCCAGGCAGGACGCCAGGCCGAGGGCCGTGAGGGAGGTCAGGAAGATGTCCGCCGGCGATTGGGTCAGGCCGCCCCAGGAGGAGAACCCGGCCACGGACGGCTTGAACAGGCTGAGGGATTGGATTTTTTCCAGGTGCCCCAAGGGAAGGGCGAGGAGCCGCAGCCCGACCAGGAGGGCCGCCCCGAGGGTGCCCGACACGATATCCCGGCCATGGCGGAAATCGGGCGATGACCAGAAAAAGGCGATGGCCGCGAGGCCCGCCGTGAAAAGCAGGAGCAGGAGCACGAGACGGAGGCCCTCGCGGGCGCGGCTTAGCTTGGCGGTCAGCGACGGGGAGGCCAGGGTCACGGTGGCCATGATGCGTCCCGTCTCGTTCCGGAGCGGGAAAAAGAGGGTTTGGATCTCGTTTTTCTGCCGCGGCTGGCCCGTGAATTCGTCCTTGTGCCGGCCGAAGAACTTTTCGAACCCCTCGACGTCCTCGCGGAAATCCCAGTAGTCGATGTCGAAGTCGGCCCGAAAGGCTGGCCGGAGGGCGTGGGACTCGCGGATATACGAGGACTGGAACTGGGGAATGAAGGCCAGCCGGGAGAAGTGGGCCAGCATGCGGCCGCCGTCTTTCAAGGGCTGGAGGGCGATGAGATAGACCGAGGCCTTGCTCCGGACGAGGAACGAACCGCCGCTCCGTTTCAAGCCCTCGAGGTCCTCTCTCCCGACCTGGTCGGCGAGGCTCAGGACGTTGCCGTACCAGACTTCGAAGAGGCCGTCGCCGTTGCTGAGGGCGATGCCTTCGGTCTCGGGGTCGAGGCCCTCCTTCCGGAATAGGGGATAGGCGTCCTTAGCTTCCGCGGGGAAAGGCAGGCGCTCGAACCGGGCCTTCCGGGACTCGAGGGAAGCCAGGAGCGAAGCGAAACCCTGCCTCGTCAGAACGGCTTGCTTGCGCAGGGAGGCGAGGCTCTTGGCGTCGTAGTCCCGGGAAAGAAATTGGGGGAGCGCGAGGGACAGCGCGCCGACGACAAGGGCGAGGGCGACGGCCGCCCCGCTCACGGTGAGAAGGGTGTTGCGGGTCCAGAACCGGCGCCCGGCCATCAGAGCTTCTCCGCCCGGATCTCGACGATCTTGAGGACGATCACGGGACCGGGCGCGCCGGCCGACGGGGGCAGCCGTTCGGGGACGACGAAGAAGTAGACGCGGAAGGGATACTGGTCGCCCGTTCGCTCGTTCCGGAACGACCAGCGGGCTTTCAGAATGCCGCCCGGCAGGCCCGGCAGGGAGGACAGTTGCGGGTTGGCGTAAAACTCCGTCGTCTTGAAGACGGAGAAGATCCTGCCGAAGACGAGGTAGGCCTGGTCGGGCGACAGCTGGTCGGCGAGGGACAGGGGTTCGGGAAGGGAGACGGGAATCGTGCCCTCCGACGTCATCAGCTCGCGGAGGATTTGCGGCGAATTCTGGAGGAAAGCCTTCTCGACGCGCGCCGCTATAGGGAAGGGCAGGGCGAGCAGGACAGAAAGAGCGAGAAGGTGAAAGTTGACCACGTTGCCGTCACCATCTTAGCACAGCCCTTTCCGGGCAGGCAAGAGAGGCTGCCGGCGGCCGTCCGTTCCGAAACGGCCTCGCGGCCGAATCAGGGGACGGCCTTCAAGGGAATGCCGGAGACGGGATCAGACGTCGCTCTTCTTGGGCTCGGTTTCCTGCTCGAGCTTCTTGGTCCTCTTGGCGTCCTTGATGCTGCTGATCCCGGCGATGAGGCCGATGAACCCTCCGAAGAAGAGGATCGGAGGGATGAATCCCAGGATCAGGTGGTAGAGGGCGGACCGGAAGAGGGGGGAGAATATCACCAGAGCCAGGCCGCCCGCCATGGCCGCGAGTCCGCCGACGACGGCGATGAATTTACCCATTGTAGGACCTCCCAAAGAGTTTGTTCCTGCGCGGATTATAACAAAGGATGCGCGCCGCAGTCAATGAGCGAGCGGCTGTTTCCTTTGAATACGCTCTCCCGTTTATATACAATACCCGCGAAATCCCCCGCGTAGGAGGTCTACAATGATTTTGAGCATAATAAAGAAAGTGGGCGGAGCCGAAGTCGGCCGGGTCAAGGAAAAATAGACCGGCCCATGAAGATCAAGGGCGTCATCTTCGACCTCGACGGGACGGTCGTCGAAAACTCCTACGACTGGCTCCGCATCCGGGAGGAACTCGGGACGGGCGCGACGTCCATCCTGACCTACCTCGATTCCCTCGAGGGGCCCGAGCGGTCCCGGAAATGGTCCGTCCTCGAAACCCACGAGGCCGAGCAGACGGAGACATCGGTCCTCCGGGGAGGCGTCCGGGGCCTTCTCGGCCTGCTCCGGGAGCGGGGCATCGCGGCGGCCCTCGTGACCAACAATTCGCGGAAGAACACGGATTTTCTCCTCAACAAGTTCGGACTGGCCTTCGACTGCGTCATCACCCGGGAGAGCGGGCTGTGGAAGCCGTCCGGGGCGCCCTTCCTCGAGGTCCTGAAGAGGCTGGGCCTCGAACCGGGGGACTGCTGCGTCGTTGGAGATACCAGCTTCGACGTCCTGGCCGCGATCGACGCCGGCATCGGCGTCATCTTCCTCCTCTCGGGCGAGCCCGAAAAGTTCGCCGGCTTCCCCGTCGAGGTCTTCCCCGACATGGCTTTCCTTAAGGAATACCTGGAATCCCTCCTCGCTGTCTGACCGTCCTTCGCCGCAGATGGAACAAAACGGCAGCCTCCGTTGTATAAAGGGATGAAAAGCAGGAGCAGCAACAAGCGCAAGGAGGAGACCATGAAGAGTCGAGAACGAACGATCAAGAGCCTGATCAACCTGGGCGTGCTGGCGGTCCTTTTGGCCGCGGCGCCCATGCTCCGGGCCGACGGTTTCATCATCCCCAGCCCGCGGCCGGGGCAGGACATCCCGCCGCTCAGTGTCAAGTATCATCACGTCACCGTGGAGATCGTCGACCAGGTGGCCAAGACCTCGGTCGACCAGGTGTTCGTCAACCATTTCGGCCGGGACATCGAAGGGACCTACATCTTCCCCGTTCCGGAAGGCGCCTCCGTCTCCGAGTTTGCCATGTACATCGGGAACGAGAGGGTCAAGGGTGAGATCCTCGACAGCCGGGAGGCCCGGCGGGTCTACGAGGACATCGTCCGCCGGATGCGCGACCCGGGGCTCCTCGAATACATCGGCCGCAATCTCTTCCGGGCCAGGGTGTTCCCCATCCCGGCCAATGGCGAGAAGCGGGTCCAGATCTCCTATACGGAGGTTCTCAAGTCCGACGGCGGCCTGGTCAAGTACCTCTATCCCCTGAACACGGAGAGGTTCTCCCGCGACCCACTCGAGGACGTCAGCATCTCCGTCCGGATCGAAAGCCGGACCCCGATCCTCAACGTCTATTCGCCCTCCCACAAGGTCTCCGTCAGGAAGGACGGTCCGGGCCGCGCCCGCGTCGGCTACGAGGACAAGCGCGTCCGGCCGGACAAGGATTTCCTCGTCTACTACTCGCTCTCGAAAGACGATGTCGGCCTGTCCTTCCTGAACTGGGAAGGCCCCGACGGCGGGGTTTTCATGCTTTTGGCCTCACCGCGCTTCGCGGCCACCGGGGAGAGGGTCGTCAACAAGACGATCGTCCTCGTCCTCGACAGCTCGGGGAGCATGAGCGGGGCCAAAATGCACCAGGCCAAGGAAGCTGTCCGGTTCATCCTCAACCACCTCGACCGGCGCGACGAATTCACACTCATCGATTTCGACGACGGCGTGACCGCCTTCTCGGAAACGCTCGTCCCGGCGACGGCCGAAAACATCGGCCGGGCCCTCAAGTTCGTCGAGGCCATCGAGGATACGGGGGGGACGAACATCAACGACGCGCTCCTCGCGGCCCTGGCACGGCTGCGGACCGGGGGGGAGCGCCCGAACTACGTCCTCTTCCTGACCGACGGCCTGCCGACGGCCGGGACGACCGAAACGGCCGACATCCTGAGGAATATCCAAAAGGCGAATGACGCCCGGGCCAGGGTTTTCGTCTTCGGCGTCGGGAACGACGTCAACACCGAGCTCCTGGACAGGATCTCCACGGACCATCGCGGGACATCCGTCTACATCGGCGAGGACGAGAATCTCGAAGTCGCCGTTTCGAGCTTCTACGAGAAGATCTCCTCGCCCCTCCTCTCCGACCTGGCCGTCACCTTCAGGGGGATCGAAACGAGCCAGGTCTATCCCCGCTCCCTGCCGGATCTCTTCAAGGGCTCCCAGCTCGTCCTCGTCGGCAAGTACAGGGGGAAAGGCCCGGTGAGCGTCGCTCTGACCGGGAAAAGCGGCAGGGAGGAGAAACGCTTCGTCCTCGAAGGCCGCGTCATCGCTAAGGACGATTCCTTCAATTTCCTGCCCCGGCTCTGGGCGACGCGGCGCATCGGCTACCTTATCGAGGAGATCCGCCTCCAGGGCTCGAACCAGGAGCTCGTCGATGAGATCGGGCGCCTCGGCCTCAAGTACGGCATCGTCACGCCCTATACATCGTTCCTGGTCACGGAAAAGGAAGCTCAGGCCCTCGATGCCGCGGCCCCGGCCGCCCGGGAAGCCATCGTTGGCGGCGTCGTAGGCGGCGTAGGCGCGGTCCGGGTGGCCAAGGCTACCCAGGCCTTCAAGCTCGAAGACCGGGCTGCCCAGGTCGCTTCGGAGCGGATCCTGTATAAGGATGACAAAACGTTCTACTTCAAGGATGGCGTCTGGACCGACAGCGAATACGAGGAAGGAGCGCCCGTCACCGAATTCAAGTTCAACTCGGATGCATTCTACAAGCTGATCGTGGAGAAACCCGGCCTGGCCAAGTACCTCTCGGCGGGAAACAAGCTGGTTGTCGTCTTCGAAGGCGTGAGCTACCGCATCGTCGATTAGCCTTGTGCGGCGGACGGAGACGATCCCCGAGGCCCTTCTTGATTTATCCCGCGCGATTGGTCACAATGGACACGACTTTCGCGCGAGAGGAAAACGATGGCCCAAGAAAAACTTCTCCTGATCCCGGGCCCCAGCCCGGTTGTCCCGCGGATCCTCGATGCCCTGGCCAAGCCGACCGTCTCCCACGTCGGGCCGGACATGGTCCACGATCTCAAAGAAGCTTGCGAGAACCTCAAGAAAATCGTCTTTTGCGAGAACGGGGAGCCCTTCATCGTCTCCGGGGCCGGGACATTGTCCATGGAGATGGCCCTCCTCAACACGGCCGGCCCGGGCGACCGCGTCCTCGTCCTCTCCCAGGGCTACTTCGGACGGCGGATGGCCGACATCTGCCGGGCCTTCGGCCTCGAGCACGACGTCCTCGAATGTGAATGGGGCCGGGCCGTCACGCCCAGGGAGCTCGAGGCGCGGCTGAAAGGGAAGAACTATAACATCGTCGTCTGCACCCACGTCGACACCGCGACCGGCGCCTGCGCCCCCGTCGAGGAATACAGTCAGGTCCTGGAGAAAACGGGGGCTCTCTTCATCGTCGACGGCGTCTGCGCCACGGGCGGCGTCCCGGAGCGGATGGATGCCTGGGGCATCGACGTCGTCCTGACCGCGGCCCAGAAGTGCCTGGGCACCCCGCCGGGCCTGGCCATCCTGGTCCTCTCCGAGTCGGCCATGGAGAAGCGCCGGAGCCTGGCTTCCATCCCGGCCTATTATTCCGACCTCCTCCGCTGGCTGCCCATCATGCACGACCCCGCGAAATATTTCTCGACGCCCTGCGTCAACGAGGTCCGTGCCTTCGCCGAGGCGACGCGCATCATCCTCGAGGAGGGCATCGAGGAACGCTTCGAACGTCACGACCTCCTTGCCGAGGCCATCCGGGCCGGCTTGGCCGCCCTCGGCTTCAGCTTTTTCACCGACCCGCGGTTCACGGCCTCGACGCTGTCCGTCGTCAGCTACCCGGACGGCGTCGACGACAAGGCCTTCCGCTCGTCGCTTTACGAGAACGGCGTCGTTGTCGCCGGCGGCCTGGCCCAGACGCTGGGCAAGGTCTTCCGCATGGGACACATGGGCAACTTGACCTCGGCCCAGGTGAGGTTTGCGATCGAGGCCGTGGAGAAGTCGCTCGAGGGGCTCGGCTGCCGGTTCAAGCCGGGGTCGGGAAGCGAGGCGGTCAACAAAGTCCTCACGGCCTGACGGAAGGAACGGATTCACCATGAAGAGCAAGGTCTATTTCATTCCGGCGGAAGCGCAAGAGCCCGCCGATGCCCTGGCCGAAAAGGCCAAGAAGGTTTACCTGGCCATGGGGCTCAACGACAGGATCGCCGAGGGGGATTTCGCCGCCCTCAAGATCCACTTCGGCGAGGTGGGCAACACCGGCTACCTCAAACCCCAATGGCTCACCGGCCTCATCTGGGAGATCCGGCAAAAAACCAACCACGCCTTCCTGACCGATTCCAACACGCTCTATATCGGCAACCGCTCGAACTCGATCGACCACCTCCGCCTGGCCTGGTCGCACGGCTTCACGCCGGAGACGACAGGCGTCCCGGTCATCATCGCCGACGGGCTCATCGGCCACGACAAGCAGGAGCCGCGGAGCGCCCAGGCCCGGACCGCTTCCTCCAAGATCGCCAGCGCCGTCCTCGACTCCGACGTCCTCGTTTGCCTGACCCACGTCACCGGGCACGTCCAGACCGGCCTCGCCGCGGCCATCAAGAACATGGGCATGGGCTGCGCCTCGCGGGCGGGGAAGCTCGACCAGCATTCCGTGACCCACCCGCGCGTCAATCCCAAGCAGTGCCGAAACTGCAGCGTCTGCAGGACCTTCTGCCCGGAGGCCGCCATCGTCCAGGCCGAGGGCCACGTCGTCATCGAACCGGCCAAGTGCATCGGCTGCGGAGAGTGTCTCGTCGTCTGCAAGTACGGCGCCATCAAGATGAAATGGGACGAGGACTCGCTCCGCCTCCAGGAGAAGCTGGCCGAGTACGCCTTCCGCGTTTTTGAGCACTTCAAGGGAAAGGCCGGCTTCGTCAACTTCCTCATCCAAGTCACCAAGGACTGCGACTGCATGTCGAAGAGCCAGAAACGCATCGTCGACGACATCGGCCTCTTGGCCTCCCTCGACCCGGTCGCGGTCGACAAGGCCACGGCCGACCTCATCGTCGAGCGGGGCGGCGGCGAGGACCCCCTGCGGGCCGGTTACGACATCGACTGGTCGGCCCAGCTCGCCCATGGCAAAAGAATAGGACTGGGGTCGACCGACTACAAGCTCATCGAGCTGTCCTAGGCCTGATGCCGCAGGCGGGGCAGGGGCTTCGCAGTCCCGCCGAGCTCGGTTGAGTGGCTACGCCTGTCTGCGAAGGCGGGGGAAGAAGATCCAGACGAGGATCGCGGCCAGGAGCATCACCGACGCCCCGATGAGGACCGCCGCGGTTTCTCCGAAGCGCTGGGCCGTCGTGCCTATGCCGAGAGCCGCGATGGGCATGGCCCCGAAGAAAACGAAGACGTAGACGCCCATGACCCGCCCGCGCATGGCATCCGGTGAGTAGGTCTGGACGAGTGCGTTGCATAAGTTAAAAATGAAAATTTGCGATACGCCGGCGCCGAACAGGAGCAGAAGCGACAAGGGAGTCCAGCGGACGAAAGCGAAGACAAAAATCAGCACCGGCATGGTCAACGTTCCCAGGGTCAGGAGCTTGCCTCGGAAATGGAACCGCCCGAGGCTGGCGATGAGGAGAGCTCCGGCCATGGCGCCGAGACCGCGGGAGGCCTGGAGAAAGCCGTTGGTTTTCGCGTCCCCGCCGAGGATTTTCACGGCCCAGGCGGGGAGCAGGATTCCGTAGGCGATCCCGAAGAGGCTGACGATGGCGATCAGAGCCGTGATCGTCCGGACCATCGGGTGTCCCAGGACGTACTTGATGCCCTCCTTGAGATCCGCGATCGTGGACGTCTTTTCGGCTTTGGGGACGAAAGGCTTGAGCTTCATGAGGGCGAGAGCCGCGATGACGGCGATGAAGGAAATCCCGTTGATGGTGAAGCACCAGGCCGGTCCGAAAATGGCATAAACGACACCGGCCACCGCCGGGCCGACGGCCGTGGCCGAGTTGAACATGGCCCCGTTGAGGGCGATGGCGTTGGTCATATCGGGCAGGTCGACCATCTCCAGGACGAACGCCTGGCGCGCCGGGGCTTCGAAAGCGTTGGCAACTCCGAGCAGCAGGGCGATGACCAGGATGTGCCAGGGCTGGACGACGTTAAGGAAGGCCAGCGCGGCCATGACGAAGGCCAAGATCATCATGCTGGTCTGGGTGATGATGATCAGTGTCCTTCGGGACATCCTGTCGGCGATAACTCCCGCGTAGAGCATGAAGAACCAGCTGGGGACGCCCGCCGCGAAGCCGACGAGGCCGAGGTAGGCGGCGGAATTGGTCAGCTTGTAGACCAGAAACATCAGGGCCGTGCTCTCCATCCACGTTCCGAACAGCGAGAACATCTGGCTCCAGAACCAAAGCCGGTAGTTGGGATACTTGAGGGCCGTCACGGCCTGTTTCCAGCTCAACCGCTTGCGCAGGCCGAAGAGGCGGCGCAGAAAACCGGCGGGCGGCTGGGGCTGAGGATTAAAGGCTGGGTCCTGGCTCATGGGATCTCGGGACTTATCTCTCACTCCGGTCCTGTCCTAGAGGATCTCTTCGTCCCCGGCCCGCCAGGCCGGGTCGACGATGCAGAGAAACGCGAGGTCGTTCGCGCCCGTGTTCTCGATGAATTGAACGGCCAGGGGCGGGATATAAACGGCCTGCCCCGCCTCGACTTCGGCCCGTTCGCCGTCGACGTGCAGCAGGCCCCGGCCTTCGAGGACGTAGCAGACCTCGGAGTTCTTCAGCCTGTGGGGCCGGGTTTTCTCTCCGGGCTTGACTACGGCGTGGGCCAGGCTATAGCCGAGGGCCAGGGATTCTTTGGCCGGATGGAGCAACTCTTTGAGGAAGGAGGAATCGCCAGCTGCAAATTCAAACGTGCTGCCGAGTGACTTGATGATCATGATACAAAAAAATCGGGGAGGTGGGATTTGAACCCACGACCCCAGCGTCCCGAACGCTGTGCGCTAGCCAGGCTGCGCTACTCCCCGACCATGAGCGGCCTATTATACACGTTTCCCTTCCGGGTGGGAAGAGGGTCGGAGAGGCCCCCGGCCTTGACGGGGGAGGACGTCTGTTATATGTAAGGAAACTGAAGATTTCAGGAAAGGAGAACGCCATGCGTTTTCGCAGCATGACCGCCGGACTGCTTTTGCTCGGATTCCTCGCAACCCTTGTTTTCGGCGCGGCCGCCGTCGATATCAGCGGCGTCTGGGAGATGACGACGACGCAAACGCCGCAGGGCGACATGACGGCCGACGCGACCTTCGTTCAGGACAAGGAAGCGATCAAGGTCTCGATGACGGGTCCCCAGGGCATGGAGATGAAGGGCGAAGGGACGGTCAAGGGCCAAGACGTCGAATGGACGGTGACCATCAGCGGCGGAATGGGCGAGTTCGTGCTCGTCTACAAGGGCAAAGTCGACGGCGAAACGATGTCCGGAGAGGTTCAGGCGGGTGATTTCGGTTCCTTCCCTTGGACGGCTAAGAAAAAGAAGTAGCGGAAAGAACGTAACGCGCGACTTTGGGAGCTTCCAGGAACTCCCATTCTCCGGCAAGTCCGGCCGCCCGGGCTCCGAGCTCGAAGTGGAGCATGGCGATCCCGCAGTCCAGGCGGCGCGAGAGTTTCCATTCTCTCTTGCCATTATCCGTGAAGACCGTCACCGTCCGGCCGTCGGCGCGGAACCGCCAGGGTTGACGGTTGTTGGCTGAAGGGGAGAGCCGGGCGGCCTCGACGGCCGCCTTCATCCCGCCCTCGGGAACACGGCCGCCCTCCATCAACTCCTCGAGGGGCTTCCTGCGGGCCGACCCGGCGATGACTTTGAAAGTCCTGTCGGTCAGGCTGGGCTTGGCCTTGGGATATCCGACCGGGCTGATGCAGATGACCTTCTCGTTTTCCCCGAGTCCGAGGCGCGAAGAGACGGCGGCCGGTTTGAACAGCCCGCCGACCCAGCAGGTCGCGAGTCCCAGGGATGTCGCCTCCAGAATAAGGGCCTCGCCGGTGTACCCCGCACATTCCTGGACCCGGGCGGAATCCATCCGTCCGATGAAGGCGAGGTAGCAGGGAGCGCCGCTGACCCGGCCGTAACTGCCGATGATCCCCGCCGCGACCTTGTCGACGGGGTCGCGGACAAGCGCGGCCCGGGCCTCCGGAAAGGGCCGGAAATCCCGGCAGACGCGTTCGAGCCGGTCCAGAAGCTCTCCCCGCGGCGCCTCGGGCTCGAAGCTCCGCCGGGAAACACGGACGGCGACGGCGTCCAGCCAGGATGAATTCACGCCCGCCGCCTCAGATAAGCCTTGATGACCTCCATTGATAGGAAGACGAAGGCTCCGAACGCGAGCGCGATGGCGATGTCCTTGGGCGTCGGCAAAAGGACGCCGAAGCCGCGGCGGATGGACGGGATCATGAGCAATCCGGCCGTGAGGAGGACTTGAGAGGCGACGGCGATGACGAGCCATTTATGGGGCCGAAGCTTGAAGAAGCTGTACCGGAGCGAGCGCGAATTCAGGGCGATGATGAGCTCGACGATGAGGAACAGGTAGAAAAGCTCGGTCCGGGCGTGAACGATGTCCTTGAGGTCGTGGATGAAGATGAAGAGGAGGAAAGGGCTCCACATCAGGACGGCCATGGCCAGAAAGAGAACGACGTCTTTGGTGAAGACCTTCTCGCGGGGATCGCGCGGCGGCCGACTCATGATGTCCGGGTCGGGCGGCGCGAGGCCCAGGGCCAGGGCGGGCAAGCCGTCGGTGACGAGGTTGATATAGAGGATGGCCGCAGGGAGAAGGGGCAGGTAGTGCGGCCCGAGGATGAGGACGGCGCCGCCGATGACGATGACCTCGGTGATGTTGCAGCGGAGCAAATAGGTCAGGTATTTCTTGATGTTGTCGTAGATCCAGCGGCCGCGCTCGATGGCCATGACGATGGTGGCGAAGTTGTCGTCGTTGAGGACCATGTCGGCGGCTTCCTTGGCCACGTCCGTCCCGGCGATGCCCATGGCCACCCCGATGTCGGCCTGCTTGAGGGCCGGGGCGTCATTGACCCCGTCGCCGGTCATGGCCACGACTTCGCCTTTCTTCTTCCAGGCCCTGACGATCTTGATCTTGTCCATGGGGGAGACACGCGCGTAGACCGTGATCCGGTCGACGATCCCTTCGAGCTCTTCACTGCTCATCGCGTCCAGGTCTTCGCCGGTCAGGGCGATGTCGCCGTCGCGATAGATGCCGATCTCTTTGGCCACCGCGACGGCCGTGAGCTTGTGGTCGCCCGTGATCATGACCGGCTTGATCTTGATGTTGCGACAGACCTGGATGGCCGCTTTCACCTCGTCCCGCGGCGGGTCGATCATGCCCATGAGCCCCAAAAAGGTCATGTGCTTCTCGATGGTTTCCTCGAGGACGTCCGTGCCCTCCTTGACCTCGCGATAGGCGAAGCCGAGGACGCGCAGGGCATCGCTGGCCATCTCCGCGTTCGCCTCGAGGATCCTCTGCTTTTCGCCAGCCGTGAGTTCCCGGCTTTCCCCGGCGTCCTTGACCCGGTCGGACGCGGTCAGCACGAACTCGGGCGCGCCCTTGAGGAAGGCGAGGACCCGGCCATCCTGCATCCGGTGGAGCGTCGTCATTCGCTTCCTCTCCGAGCTGAACGGGATCTCCTCGACGCGGATGTTCTCCAGGCGGAGCTCGGTCGGGTTGAGGCCGAACTTGGCGGCGGCGACGACGAGGGCGCCTTCGGTCGGGTCGCCCTTGACGGCCCAACGGCCGTCTTTCTCGTCGAGCGAGGAATCGTTGCAGAAGACGCCCGCTTTCAGGAGGAGTTCCAAGTCCGCCCGGGCCGTGGTGTCCTCCGGATCGAGCCCCTTGAATTCGCCCTCCGGGGCGTAGCCCACACCCGTGACCTCGACCGCTCGGCCGTGGACGTGGACCTTCCGGACGGTCATCTCCCCCTTGGTCAGCGTCCCGGTCTTGTCCGAGCAGATGACCGTCGTGCAGCCCAGGGTCTCGACGGCGGGCATTTTCCGGATCAGCGCGTTGTTCTTGGCCATCTGGTGCATGCCGATGGCCAGGGCCCCCGTGACGATGGCGGCCAGGGCCTCGGGAACCGCGGCGACGGCGAGCGAGACGGCGAACATGATCATCGTGACGACGAACGGCAAGTCGACGGTCCCGACCATGGCCTGGCGGACGATGCTGAAGACGGTGATAAGGAGGCAGATGACCAGGGAGATGATGCCCAGCCACTTGCCGATTTCGGCTGTCCTCTTCTCGAGCGGCGTTTTCTCGACTTCGACCGCGGCCACTTCCTCGGCGATCTTGCCGAATTCCGTCCGCGACCCGGTCGAGGCCACGACCGCTTTGCCGCGGCCGTAGGTGACGATGGTTCCCGTGAAGATCATGTTGGTCCGGTCTTCGACCCGGACTCCCGCGGCCAGCCGTCCGATATCCTTGGCCACCGGCATGGACTCCCCGGTGAGAGAGGCCTCGTCGCACTTGAGGGAGGCGTTCTCGATGAGGCGGGCGTCGGCCGGGATCTTGAATCCGGCCTCGAGGAGGAGGATGTCCCCCGGCACGAGGTCCTTGGAGGGGACGTCCTGCTCCTTTCCGTTCCGGATGAGCCGGACAGTGGGGGAGAGCATCTTTTTCAAGGCCTCCAGGGCTTTTTCGGCGCGGTATTCCTGGAAGAAGCCCAGCAGGGCGCAGAAGACGACGATGACGAAGATGAGCGTGGCGTCGAAGATCTCGCCGACGGCGGCGGAAAGGACCGTGGCGACGAGAAGGATGATGATCAGGATGTTCTTGAACTGTCCCAGGAAGATCGTCCACGGCGAGACTTTTTCCTCTTTCTTGAGCTCGTTCGGACCGTGGACAGCGAGCCGGCGGGCGACATCGTCGTCGGAGAGGCCGCGGCGGGGGTCGCTTTCAAGCGCCTTCAGCGCCTCGGACACATCCAGGGAATGCCAGTTCACGTCGTTCATGGTGCTGTCCTATTGGAAACGGACTTGGAAAGACCTCTATCATAACAGAATGGGGTGGCGTTTTGAATGGGGGCGGGCCGGATCGGCCCGGCCAGGTTGACTTCCCCGGCATTCTCCATTAAATATGGTCTTTCGCTACTTATCAGGAGGCAGATCATGCGCCATAGAATCCGTTTCGCGACGTTTGTCCTGATCCTCGGCCTGGCCCTCATCGCCGGAGCCGACGAGGGCATGTGGATGCCCCACCAGATGAAGGACCTCAACCTCAAGGCTTTGGGGCTGCAAATGAACCCGGATGACCTTTATAAGAAGGACGGCACGGGGCTGATGAGCGCCGTCGTCAACCTCGGCGGCGGGACGGGCGAGTTCGTCAGCCCCGAGGGCCTCGTCCTGACCAATCACCACGTCGCCTACGGAGCCATCCAAAGGGCCTCGAGCAAGAACAACGACTACATCAACGCGGGCTTTCTGGCCCGGACGCGTGGAGAAGAGATCCAGGCCCAGGGCTATACGGTCGGCGTCCTCCTCGGCTACGAGGATGTTACGGCCAAGGTCAACGCCTACTTCAAGCCGAAGATGACGCCCCGCGAGCGCTACGACGCCTACGACAGGGCCCAGAAGGAGCTCATCGCCGCCGCCGAGAAGGCCGGCAAGGACCTCCGCTGCACCCTGGCCGCGATGTATAGCGGCAACGCCTATTACCTCACTACGTTCAAGCAGATCCGCGACGTCCGGCTCGTCTATGCCCCGCCCCAGGACCTGGGCAACTTCGGGGGGGAGACGGACAACTGGATGTGGCCTCGCCACACCTGTGACTTTTCCTTCCTGCGCGCTTACGTCGCTCCGGACGGCACGGCCGCCGATTACAGCGCGGCGAACGTCCCCTATAAGCCCAAGGTTTGGCTGAAGGTCTCGCTCGACGGTTTCCGGGAGGGCGACTTCACCTTCGTCATGGGCTATCCCGGCCGGACCTACCGCAACTACGCGCTGCCCGAGCTCAAGGCCGACCAGGAGAACATGGCGAAAAGGATTAAAGACATCCAAGACCTTATCCGCTTTTATGAGGATGCGGGAAAATCAGACAAGGAAGTCGAGATCCGCTATGCCGGCCAGGTCAAGGGGCTCTACAATGGCCTGAAGAACATGCAGGGCAAGCTCGAGGGCTTTGAGAAGTACGATCTCGTCGCCAGGAAGGCCGTCCAGGAGAAGGAGCTCCTCGATTGGATCAACGCCGACCCCGCGCGGGCCAAGAAGTTCGGCGGGGCCCCGGCCGCCCTCGAAGCGTTTCTGGCCAAGCAGAAGGCTTTCGGGGCGAGGACGGAACTTCTCAACGGCGTCCTGGGCGGGTCGACCATCCTGTCCCAAGCCTACAACATCCTGCGCATCGTGGCCGAGATCCAGAAACCGGACAAGGACAGGGAACAAGCCTACCAGGAGCGCAATCTGCCCCGGATCAAGCAGGGCATTCAGCTGGCCGAGCGCGGCTACGTCTTCGCGACCGACAAGGAGCTCCTGAAGTGGAACCTCAAGCGGCTCAAGGCTGCCCATCCGAACGAAGCGCAGTGGCCCGCCTCGCTGAAGGAGCTGGCCGCGGGTAGCGACGCCGAAATCGGCGTCCGGGTCGACGCGATGTACGCCAAGACGGCCCTCGGCGACCCGGCCAAAAGGCTCGAGCTCCTTGGCCTCAAACCGGCCCAGCTCGCCGCCGTCGACGACCCCTTCCTCAAGCTCGCCGCCGGGATGGAGCAGGAGCTCAAGGGCGTCCGTGAGGAGAGCAAGGGCATGGGCCGCGAAGGCGCGGACCTCAAGATGGCCTACGAGGGGGCCATCCTCGAGATGAAGAAGGGGACCTATCCGCCCGACGCCAACGGGACCATCCGCTTCACTTACGGCCCGGTCATGGGCTATCAGCCGCGCGACGCCGTCATCTACCTGCCCCAGACGACGGTCAAGGGTGTCGTCGAGAAGGACACCGGCGTCTTCCCGTTCAAGGTTCCGGCCAAGATCAAGGATCTCTGGAAGGCGAAGGACTTCGGCCCCTACATGGACGCCCGACTCAAGGACGTCCCCGCCTGCTTCCTGAACACGACGAACGTCACCGGCGGCAACTCCGGTTCGCCGACGTTCAACGCCAAGGGCGAGCAGGTCGGCATCATCTTCGACATGACCTACGAGAGCGTCATCGGCGACTACTACATCATCCCCGAGCTCCAGCGCTCCATCAGCGTCGATGTCCGCTACGTCCTCTGGGTGACCGACAAGTTCTCCGGCGCGACGCACATTGTCAAGGAGATGGGGCTGAAATAGACCCGACTTTTTTTTCCAGTCTCTCCAGCTCGGCCTTGGCCTTCCGGACACTGACTTCGCTTTCACCCCGGGAATTCTCGAGGTAAAGCCTGAAATACTTGATCGCCTGGCGGAGATCGCCGCTCTTTTCATGGGCCAAGGCCAAGTTGAAATAGCCGACCGCCGTTGGCCGAATGGCCACGGCCTGTTCAAGGAGAGAAATCGCATGCTCGAATTCGCCGAGGTAGGAATAGGCGATGCCGGCGAATTGATAGAAGGCCTGTTCTTCTGGGAAATCGCCGATTAATGATTCGTAAAATTTGATCGCTTCCCTCAATTTGCCGCCTGAGGCAAGATTCCCCGCGTAGCTCATCCTCAGATGCCGGCTTTCCGGCTCGATGGCCAGGGCGCGTTCATAATAAGCTTGGGCCTCGTCTTTCCTGCCCGTCGCCTCAAGGGCGCCGGCACAGACGGTCAGGGCATCGACGTTTTGGGGGTTTAAAACAAGGACCTTTTCCATCGTCGCCAGGGCTTCCTGGACTCTCCCCGTGACCAGATAAGTATGGCCCAAGCGAACCAGGAGTATCTCGGAATCCGGGATCCGGGTGATCCCCAAGTCGAGGGTGGCTATGGCCTGGTCGAACGTATTTTGCCTCGCTTGGGCGATCGCCAGATTGACATAGCTGGCCGGAGAATCGGGCATGTCTTCCAGTAACCGGCGATAAACCCGCTCGGCCTCAGGGTATTTCTCTTCGAACTCGAACGCCTGGGCCTGCTGAATCAGCCTGAGCGAAGAGATCTTATCCTTCGGGTCGGGAAGAGATGAACCCGGCTTGGCCGGAGCGAAGTTCAGGTAGCCCAGAGACTTGAGCTTTTCCAGGTCCTCGGCCTTGGCAGGGACGTTCCCGCTTACGCCGGCGGAGCCGGAACTCAGGCGGAGAATCTCCCGTTCGAGTATTTTTTTCAATTCGCCGGCTTTTTCCGCTGAGGAACCGTAGATGTTTATCCTTTCGCCGGGGTCGTTCTTCAAATTATAGAGTTCGGGCCGGGGGGCCTGGATGAATTTCCAGGGACCCGAGACGAGTCCGACAAGTTCAGACCAGCCGAAATTTTCCCGGGGATAAACAGTTTCAACAAGCCCATCGAGATCGCTTTTGGTCTTTCCCTTGATCCAGTCGATCAGGCTCCGTCCCTGCATGCCTGCGGCTTCGCCCTTGAGCCCGATCATTTCCAGAATGGTCGGCGCGACATCGACCAGTCGGACCTCGCTTTCGATGACTTGAGAACGAGGGAAAATCCGGGGATTATAGAAAATGAGCGGCACCCGGAGGGTTTCTTCATAAAGGAAAAGGCCGTGACCGGTCTCCACCTTGTCGCCCAGCCCTTCGCCATGGTCGCCGGCGACGATGATGATGGTCCTATCGAGGATCCCTTTCTCTTTCAGCCGCTCCAGAAGGGCGCCCACATATTGGTCCATATAGGCAATTTCGCCGTCGTAAGGATGACCGCTGAATTCTTCGCTATAAGGTGGGGGCGGGTCGTACGGCAGGTGAGGGTCATAGTAGTGAACCCAGGTGAAGAACCTGTTTTGTCCGTTGCTGTCCAGCCAGCGGGAAAACCGGGCGAACGTCTCCCCGGCTCGGCGTTCCGCGTTCTGGCTTTTCAGGGGCAGTTGCGATTGGAAGGTGTCGTCATAGACGTCGAAGCCCCGGCCGATGCCGAATCGGGAATCGACCGAAAAGGAAGAAACAAAGGCCGAGGTGGAATAGCCCTGCCCTTTCATGATTTCTGCGAGCGTTCGTATTCCCTGAGGAAGATAGTGACCGTTGTTGCGAACGCCGTGCGCAACGGGATAGAGGCCGGACATGATCGAACAATGAGAGGGCAGCGTCAGGGGAGCCGGACAATATACCCGTGAGAAGCGGACTCCTTCGCGGGCCAGGCCGTCCAGATGAGGAGTTTTGGCCTGCGGATAGCCATAACAG
Source organism: Candidatus Aminicenantota bacterium (assembly GCA_026393975.1). Lineage (GTDB taxonomy): Bacteria > Acidobacteriota > Aminicenantia > Aminicenantales > Saccharicenantaceae > RBG-16-66-30. The sequence continues at coordinate 125,415 of JAPKZD010000014.1, forward strand.
CCCAGATGGTCGGCGCGGGTCGTGTCGAGGGTGATGAGCAGGATGTTCAGGGGAGCCGGGCCACGGGTCCCGGTCCGGTTCCGCGCCGGGCTGAAGACCAGAAAAAAAACGAGGAGGCCCACGACAGCGGCCGTTCCCGCGATCCCCACGAGCCACCGGACCCAAGGGCGCGGGCGGCGGACTCCCGGGCCCTTTTCGCCAAGGAGGGGGCTCGCTTTGTTGGCGGTGGGACGGTCCGGTCGGGGCGGGCCCGGCGCCGGCTTCTTCCGCGATCTTTTTTGGCTCATCGACGCCACAAGGATACCGGGCCCTCCCGGCGGATGTCAAGAAAAGAGCCCGCCCCCCGCCATCGGGGGACGGGCTCTTCGAGTCGATGTGCGGCGAAACGCGTCGGTTAGAAGGACAGCTTAAAACCCAGCCGCGCCGACAATGTGCCGAACCGCCATTCCCATTTGCCGAATCCGGCATTCGTGTCGCCCGCGTCCAAGACCATTGCGTTATAGTCGCGGGCCAGTGTTCCGTCGAGGATCTGCGGATAGTCTGCGTAGATACCGTCCAGGTTGAGATCGGAGATCTTGCTCTGGATCGTAGAGGTGTTGGTCACGTTATTGATCTGGAGGTTGATGGATGCACGGTATCTGTTGCCGAGTTTCAGGGCGTACTCTAGATAAAGATCGGCCCAGAATGTGAACGGCAGTCGGCCCAGGTCCGCCCGGTTCTCGGGATAAATGTACCTGTCGTTGAGTAAAAGCCTGGTCGTCATGGGCAGGCCGCTCCGGCCGTAGGCGACGACACCCACCGTCAGGCCGAACGGGAAGGCATAGGTCCCGTAAGCCTTGAGGTAATGGGTCCTGTCCTGGGGCAGGGGGCCTCGCAGCACTTTGCCGGAGGCGTCGTACATGATGAACCAGTCGTCGTAATACTGCTCGACGTTAGGGCCGACCCGGCCGACGCCGCCGGACACTTCATCGGAGCTGGCCAGGCCGGAGTAATTCCCCGCTACCCGGCTCAGGGTATAGTTGATCCCGCCCTGCCAGTTGTGGCTGAACCTCTTTTCCAGGGAGACGTTCAGGCCGTAGTAGTCCCGTGTCGCTTTGGGGGCCGGCCAGTATACGTCGGCGAACTTTCCGCCCTGGGAGACCGATCGGGACCAGCCATAGCCGGGGTTGGCGATGTAGAAGGTCTCGGTCAGTTCCGTACTCCCGTCGGGATTGGTCACCGTTTCGAAAATGCCGACGTCCTCGATCGTCCGGATCAGGTGCTTATTGACGAGGCGGACGGAAAGGGAAAGGTCCTCCATCAGCTTCTTCTCGGCGCCGAAGGAGATCTCCCTCTGGGCGGTCGGTTTCAGGTCAGGATCGACCCGGCCGAACGACGGCGGCAGGAAATCAAGGGATCCGGCGTACGTGCCGCCGGCCGACTGGCTGTCCCGGTCGTCGAACGCGCCGCTCGCCGCGATCTTCGTCCAATCCGGGTCCGTGAGGGAGTAATAATCCTGCTTGCGCTTCCAGCCGCCGAAGGTGAGTTCGGCCATATAGAGCTTCATGACGTCATAGTAGATGCCGAAACTGGCGAAAACCTTCAGGCTGGAATTGCCGAAGACGTCGTACACCGCGCCCAGCCGGGGGGCCAGCATTTGCCCCAGATCGAACTTGACGGGTTTGTCCGTAAAATCAGGGTAGGACGTGTCGGTGGTCAGGGACGGGATGTATTGGCTCTCTGACCGGATGCCGAAATTGATGGTTAGCCTGCTCTTGATCGTCCAGGAATCCTGGAGGTAGAGCGACCAGTTGTTGGCATGGATATTCCAGGCGCCTCCGTTAATTGGCTGGGTCCAGGAACCCCGGATGTAATAGTATCCGTAAGCGCCGTAATAGGGACTTTCCGGGTCGGCACCGACGCCGACAGGAAAGCCCAAAGCATAGGTGGTCCTTCCAAAGCCCATGTAGACCCTGGGGTGTGTGGAGGCAGTAAAAACGTCCTCATAAAGATAGGCATAGCCGATGCCAGCCTTCAGAGCGTGCTCACCCATCCAGGTGAGGTAGTAGGATACGTCCAGGTTGTTGCTGATCTTCTCCTGCAGGATCTTCTTAGTATCGCGAAAGGTCCCGGCGTCCGTCCAGCCGGAGGAATGGAGCAGGGTCGGATTGGCAACATAGAAGGGATCGGTCTCGTAGGGATAGTTGGAATAACTGAAGCTATAGGTCGAGTTGTCCGGGGGCAGGATCTGTTGATTGTTCTGGTTCTGCAGATGCCAACCGCCCCTATAGGTGATGAGCAGGTTGTTGCCGAGGGAATAATCCGCAGTCAGCGAGCCGGTCCAGTTGGGATAATCAAAACCCTCATTCTGCCATTCATAGCCGGCGTCGTCGTAGCCCTGGATGCTCGGGAGGGCCCCACGATACTTGGTGAAACTGTTGATGTAGCTGGCCGACAGCCGGAGCCCTGTCAGGGGGGCGGCCGAAAGCCTGAAGGAGCCGTTGTAGCCATAGTTCTTGTTCTTGAACGTGGAGAACGGCCCCTCCCGGTAGTTAAAATCCCTCTGGGCCGCCGTCTGGTAATAGTTCGGGTTAATGGAACCGAAAAACCATAGCTTGTTCTTGATGATGTAGCCGCCGAGGCTCATGACCCCTTCGTACCGATTATAGCGGTCCCTGTCCTTCCCGCCGTTGAAGTAGAGGGTGTCGTTGTTCACGTATTCCCAGAGGGTGTAGTCGTTCGGGTCCTGCCTGAGGTAGTCCCGGGCGTTACCCTGCATCCACTGCCTGTTATTCTCGTAAAAGCCCATGAGGTCGCCGTGGAACTCGTTGCCTCCGGACCTGGTGATGACGTTGACCACACCGCCCATCGAGCCGCCGTACTCGGCATTGTAGCCTGAAGCCGTGACCTTGACCTCATCCAGCAGCTCGAGAACGATGTTTTGGCCCTTGATTCCTAAATGAAAGTCCGTCATATCCGCGCCGTCGGCGTACCACACGTTCTCGGCGCCCGAGGCGCCGTCGACCGAAATACCTGCGCTGACGTCCTCGTTTTGAACGCCTGGAATCGTGCTGATGAGCGAATCGAACGACCTGCCGCGGGGCAGAGACATATAGGTCTCCTTGGTCATGACCTGGCCCTTGACCGTACTCTTGACGTCGATGAGAGGGGACTGGCCGACGACCGTGACTTGCTTTTCGAGGGTGGCCTGATCCAAAGTGATATTCAAGGCCAGGGTCTGAGAGAGCTCCAGATAGATACCCTTTCGGACCATCGTCTTGAAGCCGGGAAGCGAAAAAACGATCTCATAAGTCCCTGACGGAAGAGCCATCAAACGAAAAGTGCCGCCGGCATCTGTGGTCGTCGTGGCCGTCCCGACCAGCCGGGTGCTTGTGGCCTCGACGTTTACCCCGGGAAGAGGAGCTCCCTGGCTGTCGACAACCTTCCCGTTGATCTTCCCCTCAGGCGTGAGCTGGGCAAATGCCGTTCCAGCGGTCGCAATACAGACGATGAGCATGAGCATGAATAGCTTATGTTTCATTCACTTAACCTCCCAATTTCAAATGTCTTTCCTCGTTTGCCTCCGTCGCGGATCTCTCACGGGTTCAGCGCGACTCTTGACTTCAAAACCCGTCCGGTATCGTCATTCGCCTCCTCAGCAGACATCCTGCCTCCGAACTGCAAAGAGAATGGGATTTTTCATATTAAGAATAATTCCGGCCGCGGCCTGTTGTCAAGGAATATGAACGCGTTATTATATATAATAATCCCGGTCAATCGCGTTGCAACATTAGGGAAGTCATGAAAAAAATCTCACGGGTGTCCGTCGCTTTGTGCTTGCTGGTCGCGGCCTGCGGCCGGGCGGAAAAGGTCGAGTCTCCACCCGGGCTGAGGACTGAGCTGACCCGGACGGAGCTCTTGGACAAGATCAAGGGCGGCTGGGCCGGGCAGGTCATCGGCTGTACGTTCGGGGGCCCCACCGAGTTCCGGTACCAGGGCGCCATGATCCAGGATTACCAGACCATCCCTTGGGACGACTCGCTCGTCGCCCTGAGGTTCGAAAAGTCCCCCGGACTCTACGACGACGTTTATATGGACCTGACCTTCGTCGATGTCATGGCCCGGGAAGGCATCGACGCGCCGGCGGAGAGCCATGCCAGGGCCTTCGCCCATGCCGGCTACCCGCTCTGGCATGCCAACCAGGCCGCCCGCTATAACATTCTTAACGGGATCCTGCCGCCGGCCTCGGGCCACTGGCTGAACACGCCCCATGCCGACGACATCGACTTCCAGATCGAGGCGGACTTCGCCGGGCTGATGAGCCCGGGGATGGTCAACGCCGGGACGGAGGTCTGCGACCGGGTCGGCCATATCATGAATTACGGCGACGGCTGGTACGGCGGCGTATACATAGCGGCCATGTACAGCCTGGCCTTCGTCAGCGGCGATATCGAATATGTGGTCAAGGAGGGGTTGAAGGTCCTGCCGCCGGAATCCGGTTTCGCCCGGTGCATGCGGGACGTCATCGCCTGCTACCGCGTGGACCCGAACGACTGGAAAAGAGCCTGGTTGGCGGTGGAACGCAAATGGGCCCAGGACGTCGGCTGTCCGGATTTCGTTTTCCACCCTGGCAACATCGACGCCCGGGTCAACGGGGCCTACGTGGTCATCGGCCTGCTCTACGGTCACGGCGATTTCGGCAGGACGCTCCAGATCGCGACGCGGTGCGGCCAAGATTCCGATTGCAACCCGGCCAGCGCCGGCGGCATCCTCGGCACCATGCTCGGGTACGACGGGATTCCGGCGGTTTGGAGAGACCCGGTCAAGCCCGTCGAAGACAAGCCTTTTGCTTACACCACAATGTCGCTCAACAAGGTCTACGAAACCGGATTCGGCCAAGCCCTGGAGATGATCCGCAAGAACGGCGGGACTGTCGACGGGGACAAGGTTCGTCTGCCTTTCCAAGCGATCAAGCCCGTTCCGCTCGAGGTGAGTTTCGCCGGATGCTATCCGGTCGAGCGGAAGAGACTGGACATCAAGCTCGATACTTCGGCGGAAATCAACTTCGAGGGTACGGGCTATGTCCTGACCGGCCAGCCTTCGAAAATGGACGACGCTAACGCTGCCCCATATGTTTTCCAGGTGGAACTCGTCCTCGACGACCGGCTGCCCGTCGTCTTCGGTATGCCCGTCGACGATCTCGTCCGGAAGCTGGAGATCTCCTGGGCCTATCTTCTCCGCGCCGGGAAACACACGATCAAGCTTAGAATCCTGAACCCTAGGCCGGGGGAATATATCCGGGTCGACGACCTGATCACCTACAGCGATAAGCCGGTCGAGCGGACCTATTGATGGGCGCCCGATCCCGCGGCCCGGGGCCGCTCCTTCGTCAGGCGTTATCGCCGCGAACTAGCCGGGAGGCATCTGGCCCTTCCGCCGCGGGGCGGGGCGCGGGGGAGTGATCGGGCCGTCGGCGACGATCCTGATCGGCGTACCGTCGGGAACATGTTCATAGAGCTCGCGGATATCCGGGTTGAAAAGGGCGATGCACCCTTCCGTCCAGTCCTGGAACTCCTTGAGAGCCGCGGGATCGGTGTCGCCGTCCTGGAGCCCTCCCCGAAGCCGGCCGGGATTTTCCCTGTGAGACGCGGCGAGTTCCGCCGCGTATTCCGGGGGCTGACCGTGGACGAGAAGGTCGCCCCCGAGCCTCGTGCGCTGGGGCGGGCAGCGGCCCTCCTTGAGGGCTGCCGCCACCTCTTCGAATTCCCGGGGAGTGATCAATCCTTCCTTGAGTCCGCGGCGCGCGTCCGCCAAGTTCGGATAGGAGATCCAGAGGGCCAGGTAGTACGCGCTTCCCGTGTGGGCGCAGATGAGGTAGTTCCCCTCCGGCGTCATCCGGTCTCCCTGACGCATCTTGGCGCCACGCGGCACGATACCCAGCTGGACCCTGTAGGCCTTCACCATCCGCCGCCCGACCCAAAGCTCGAGGCGCCTTTGGGCCTTGATGGCCAACAGCCGGGCGCCCTTGAGCTTTCCGTTTTCCCGGCGGAGGCGGTATTCCCCGACGAGATCCGCGAGCGAACGCTCAGGCCCGTAGAGGGCCGGCTCATAGAGGGCGATGGTGATGTCCCAAAGTCCGACGCGCTCCGAGGCCGTGCCTGGCGTGGGCAGTGTTCTCGGCCTCCTCGGGCCCGCGGCGCAGGCGGTCCAGGAGAGTGCCAGTACTGCCAGGACGGCGAGTCTATAGCCCCGAAACTTCCCCCTGCTCTTCATCCTGACTTGATTATAGCGGACGCCCGGGGGTCCGGCAAGCCGGAACCCCGCCGCGGCCTCCTCCGCCCAGCCTTGACGGCATCTCAAGACCTGAATTACAATCCTCGACGATGTCCGTACGGGAGGACATGAGCCCGGATCCTAGGAGGACTGAGATGAAGTCAATGACGTGGAATCGGAGGACATTCCTGCGCACGGTCGGCACCTTCGGAACGGCCGCTCTAGCGTTCGATCCGAAACACATCGCGCGGGTCGAGGCCGCGACCCAGTCGGTCGCGAACATGACGCCCGAGGAAGTGGCGAAAGACGAGTTCTACTGGAGAGAGATCCAGCTGGCCTTCAAGCTGGACCGATCGCTCATCAACCTCAACAACGGCTTCACCTGCCCTATGCCCCGGGTCGCGCTGGATTCGGTCTTCCGGTACATGGAAATGATCAACATGCTGCCCGTTCATTACCAGGGCATGGTCGCCGGGAACAGCGAAACGCTCCGCCGGCGGATGGCCAACGAGTTCGGCTGCGATCGCGAGGAAATGGCCCTGACCCGCGGCGCCAGCGAGGCGCTTCAGATTGTCCAGAACGGCCTCGACCTCAAGGCCGGCGACGAGGTCGTCACGACGGAGCAGGACTACCCCCGCATGCTGACGACTTGGGACCAGCGCATGCGGCGCGAGGGGATCAAGGTGACCCGCCTCCAATTTCCCGTGCCGGCGACGCAGGATTTCCTCTACAACATGTTCGAGAAGGCCATCACGCCGCGGACGAAGGTCTTCCATTTCACGCATATCACGAACCTCACGGCCCAGCTCTTCCCGGTCAAGCGGCTCTCCCGCCTGGCCCGCTCGAAGGGTATCGTCACCATCGTCGACGGCGCTCACGCCCTGGGGCATTTCCCGTTCAAGTTGCGGGACCTCGAATGCGACGCCTACGGCGTCAGCCTGCATAAGTGGCTTCTGGCCCCGCTCGGAAACGGCTGCCTCTACGTTCGAAAGGAGATGATCCCCAGATTCTGGCCCCTACAGGCCGCGCCGGAGCAGCAGGATAACGACATCCGCAAGTTCGAGTCGATCGGGACGCACCCCTGGGCCATCCGGGCCGCGCTCGGCGAGTCCCTGGCCTTCCACCAGGCCATCGGGGCGGATCGGAAGGCGGCCCGGCTGCGCTTTCTGAACCTGCGCTGGGTCAACGCCCTCAAGGTCCATCCCAGGATCAAGGTCCTGACGGACACGAGCGAGCCGGCCCAGGCCTGGGGTGTCATGGCGGTCAACATCGAGGGCATTGACGTCCGGGCCCTGGCCACCTTCTTGAGGAACAATTACAGGATCATCGTCGTCCCGCTCGTCGGGGGCGCCCCGCCGAACTCGGTCTTCGATTACCAGGCCCTGCGGGTCTCGCCCAACGTCTATACGACGCTCGAAGAGATCGACACGTTCATCGAGGCCATGGAAGAGGCCGTGAAGAGCGGCGTCCCGGATACGCCGGATCCGATCCCCGCCTATCCGGCCGATGTCACCGTGTAGGGGAGAGGAAAGGAGGATCGAGATGAAACGTTTGGCTGTTTGGCCGGTCATGACACTGGCTTTCATCCTCGTCGCGGGAGTCACTCTGAGCCATGCCCAGGGCCCGTTCAAGGTCCCGTTCAAGTTCCAAGCGGGGGGTAAGAAACTTCCGGCGGGCGATTACACCGTGATGAAGGCGGCCGAGGGACAGCTCACGCTCCGGCAGGAATCGACGGGCAAGGAAACCCCGATCCCGTTCACCGAGAGGATCGCGCAGCCCAAGCCGCCCGTCGCCGAGCCCCAGCTCGTCTTCGACGAGGTCGGGGACTTCGAGCCGTCCTACACGGAGTACTTCACGATCTACATTCTCTCGGAAGTGTGGCTCGCCGGAGAAGACGGCTTCCGCGTGCACACGACCAAGGGGGCGCACCAGACCAAGGTCGTCAAAGGCGTGAGCGCGAAGAAGTAAGCGGAACCGGTCTGCTATAATAGTTTTTTTGAAACAGGCAGGTATTTCCCTATGATCATCGTCGATAATCTGTCGAAGAGCTACGGCAAGCAGGGGCTCTTCGATTCGATCAGCTTCAAGGTCAACCGTAAGGAGCGCGTCGGCGTCGTAGGCCGCAACGGCCACGGCAAGACGACGCTCTTCCGGATGATCACGGGCGAGGATGAGCCGGACGGGGGGACGATCACGAAGCCGCGGAAATACCGGATCGGCTACGTCGAGCAGAGGCTGAAGTTCACGGAGCCGACGGTCCTTGCCGAGGGGGCTAAGGTCTTGCCCCACGACGCCCACAACGAGATCTGGCGGGTCGAAAAGGTCCTTTCCGGCCTGGGCTTCGAGGCGGCCGACCTCGAGAAACGCCCGTCGGAACTTTCGGGCGGCTACCAAGTCCGGCTCAACCTGGCCAAGGCCCTCGTCGGCGATTTCCAGTTGCTCCTCCTCGACGAGCCAAGCAACTACCTCGACATCACCTCCATCCGCTGGTTGGAGCGCTTCCTCGCGGCCTGGCCCGGCGAGCTCCTCCTCATCACCCACGACCGTAGCTTCATGGACAACGTCGTCACCCACGTCCTCGGCATCCACCGGAGGAAGGTGCGGAAGATCGAGGGGAATACGGGCAAATATTACGAGCAGATCGCGGCCGAAGAGGAGATCTACGAGAAGACGCGCGTCAACGACGAGCGGAAAATGAAGGAGATGGACCTGTTCATCACCCGCTTCCGGGCCAAGGCCAGGCTGGGCGGGCTCGTCCAGTCCCGGGTCAAGTCGCTCGAGAAGATGGAGAAACGGGAGAAGCTCGAGATCGTCAAGACGCTGGAGTTCGCCTTTGCCGAGAAGCCGTCTTTCCAAAAGTACGCCCTGGAGGTGAGCGAAGTTTCCTTCTCCTACACGCCCGACCGTCCGCTCATCCGGCGGTTCTCGATCAGCATCGGGGCCAGGGACAGGGTCTTCGTCATCGGCCGGAACGGCCGGGGCAAGACGACCCTGCTCCGGCTGATCGCCGGGGACCTCAGCCCGCAGTCGGGCGAGATCTCCTCCCCGCAGTCGGTCGCGCCCGGCTACTTCGAACAGACCCACATCTCGACGCTCGCGGAGTCCAATACGGTCCTCGAGGAGATCGGCTCGGCGGATCCCGAGGGCGATCCCAAGCGGGCCCGCTTTATCGCCGGCGGGATGATGTTCGAGGGCGACGACGCCCTCAAGAAGATCCGCATCCTCTCCGGCGGGGAGAAAAGCCGCGTCCTCCTCGGCAAGCTCATCGCCACGCCGCTCAACCTCCTCCTCCTCGACGAGCCGACGAACCACCTCGACATCGAGTCGAACGACGCCCTGCTGGAGGCCATCGACGCCTTCGACGGCGCGGTCATCATGGTCACGCACAACGAGATGTTCCTCCACGCCCTGGCCGAGCGCCTGGTTGTCTTCGACAACGACGACATCGTCATCTACGAGGGGGGCTACCAGAGGTTCCTGGACAAGGTTGGCTGGAGGGACGAGGTCATGCAAGGGTCCATCGCGAACTTGCCGCCTTCGGCCGGGAGCGAGGAGCGGCCGAAATGGACGCCCAAGGAGCTCCGGCGCCGGCGCTCGGAGGTCATCGCCGAGCGGTCCCGGGTCCTGCGCCCGCTCGAAACGCGGATCGCGGCCATCGAAAAAAAGGTCGAAACCAACGACGCCGCCCTCCGCGAGCTCAACGTCGAGCTGGTCAAGGCCTCGGAGGCCCGCCAGGGGAGCCGGGTCGTCGAGCTGTCGAAGTCCATGCACCAAACGAAAAAGACGATCGACGGCCTCCTCGAGGAGCTCCAGACCCTGAGCGGGGAGCATGAGGAGAAGAAGGCCGAATTAGATGCGAAATTGAGGACCTTCGACGAAGAAAACAACAGCTCCGCCTGAGCTGAGAATTAAGGTTTGACCCCCTCTTTCTTTAAGGTATAATTTCCTCTGACGCTTAAATGCCCGAAATGACATGACGCGCCTCCGATTCGCCCGTATCCTTCTGGCCATAGGCGTCGCCTTTTTTCCGGCCTGCCGCGGCGACCGGTCGCAGACCGACCTGACCCTGGCCGGTTCGACGAGCATCCAGCCTTTTGCCGACAAGTGGGCCGAGGTCTTCATGGAGAAACACCCCGGGCTTGGGGTCAACGTCCAGGGCGGCGGCTCGAGCGCGGGTATCCAGGCCTGCAAGAGCGGCGCCTGCCAGATCGGCATGTCCTCCCGGGAGCTCAAGGGCGACGAAAAGGACCTCACGGAGATCGTCATCGCCCGGGACGGGCTGGCCGTCATCGTCCACCCCTCCAACCCGGTCCGGGGGGCGAAGCTCGCCGAGGTCAAGCAGATCTTCTCCGGCGACCTGAGACGCTGGAATTACCTGGGCGGTCCCGATCGGCTGATCACCGTTGTCACCCGGGAGGAGGGCTCCGGGACACGGGGCGCCTTCCAGGAGCTGGTCATGGGCAAGACCCGGATCTTCCGGGGGGCCATCACCGAGGATTCCAACGGGACGGTCCGCGAGATCGTCGCTCACGACCCGTATTCCATCGGGTTCATCTCCCTGGGCCTGGTCAACGAGCAGGTCCGTTCGCTCGATCTCGACGGCGCCGTGGCGAACGAAGAGAACATCTTGAACGGTCGCTACAAGCTCGTCCGGCCTTTCCTGTTCGTGAGCATGGGCGAGCCGGCGGGCCTGGCGAAGGAGTTCGTCGACTTCGTCCTGTCGGCGGAAGGTCAGGCCCTCGTCAAGAAGGAAGGCCTCCTTCCCATCAAGTGACCGGGACGGGCGCGACATGGCGATGAAAACAAAGAAGCGCGGCAAGAACAGGCTCGAGCGGAACGACCGCCTCGTCCGTCTGGCGCTCCTCGTCGTCGCCTTCTCGGCGGTCTCCGTCCTCCTCGTCATCACCATCTTCATCGTCCAGCAGGGGACGCCGATCATGTTCAAGTACGGCCTGAAGAGCTTCCTGGCCGGGGGGAACTGGTATCCCTCGGAGAAAGTGTTCGGGCTGTGGCCGATGATCGTCGGCTCCCTCTTCGTCACGGCCGGAGCGCTTGTCATCGGCATCCCCTTCGGCCTGGCCTGTGCCGTCGTCCTGACCGAGTTCTCATCGAAAAAGGTCCGCCGCGTCATCAAGCCGGTCATCGAACTCCTGGCCGGCATCCCCTCGGTCGTCTACGGCTTCATGGGCGTCATCATCCTTGTGCCCTTCATCCGGCAGACTTTTGGGGGGCCGGGCCTGTCGGTCCTGGCCGCCTCCATCGTCCTGGGCATCATGATCCTGCCGACCATCATCTCCATCTCGGTCGACTCGCTCCAGGCCGTGCCCCCGTCCTACCGGGAGGGTTCGATCGCTCTGGGCGCGACGCGCTGGCAGACGGTCAAGATGGTCCTCTTCCCTGCGGCCCGGTCCGGCATCATCGCCAGCATCATCCTGGGCATGGGCCGGGCCATCGGCGAGACCATGGCCACGATCATGATCGCCGGAAACGCCGCCGAGATCCCCCGTTCGCTCCTTGCGCCGGTCCGGACCCTGACCTCGAACATCGCCCTGGAGATGAGTTACGCGACCGGCGAGCACCGCGAGGCCCTCTTCGCCACGGGCGTCATCCTCTTCGTCATCATCATGGTCCTGAACACGATCGCCAACGCCACCTCTTCGAGGCGGAGGAGACAGCCGTGAAGCGGCTCGGGCCCCGCGTCGAACAAAAGGTCGCCCAGGCCGGGCTGTGGACCATGACCCTCGTCACGGTCGGTGTCCTACTCTTCATCATCTTCTTCATCCTGCGCCGCGGCCTGCCCGTCCTGAGCCTGGAGTTCCTGACGGCCAACCCCGCGGACATGGGCAAGTCCGGGGGCATCTTTTCGACCATCGTCGGGACGGTCGCCCTGTCCTTTATGGCCATCCTGATCGCCGCGCCCCTCGGCGTGGGGACGGCGATCTACCTGACGGAGTACACCTGGGGCGGCCCGCTGACGCGCGTCATCCGCTTCGGGGCCGAGTGCCTGGCCGGCATCCCCTCGATCATCTTCGGCCTCTTCGGCTTCATCCTCTTCGTCACCAAGCTCAAGTTCGGGTGGTCGATCCTAAGCGGTGGGCTGACCATGGCCTTCATGCTCCTGCCGACCATCATCCGGACGAGCGAAGAGGCCATCAAAAGCGTGCCCCCGGCCTACCGGACCGTCAGCTTCTCCCTGGGCAGCACGAAATGGCAGACCGTGACCCGGGTCGTCCTCCCGTCCGCCCTGCCCGGCATCGTCACGGGCATCGTCCTCAGTGTCGGCCGCAGCATCGGGGAGACGGCCGCGACGATCTTCACGGCCGGGAGCGCCCTGCGCATGCCGACCTCGATCTTCTCGTCGACCCGGACGATGTCCGTCCATTTCTACATCCTGGCCCGGGAAGGCATCTCGATGTCGAATGCCTACGGCACGGCCGCCGTCCTGATCATCGCCATCCTGGGCATCAACATCCTGACCTATTACCTGATGAACCGGTTCATCAAGAAGTATTCCTGAGGGGAGAGAAGCGGAAGACATGAGCGACGTCGCCATCCGGGTCCGAGGTTTCAGCCAGTTCTTCGGCGCATCCCGAAAACTCGACGCTCTCGACCTGGACGTCCGCCGGAACGAGATCCTGGGGATCATCGGGCCGGCCCGGAGCGGCAAGTCGCCCTTCCTCTGCGCCCTCAACCGGCTCAACGATCTCGTCCGCGGCTCGCGGGTCGAGGGGACGATCACGATCGACGGCCGCGACATCTACGAACCCGACGTCGACGTCGTCGAGCTGCGCCGGAAGCTGGGGATGGTTTTCGCGACACCCGTACCGCTGCCCCGTTCTATCTTCGAGAACGTCGCCTTCGGCGCGAGGATGGCCGGTCTGAAGGGCCGGGCCCGGCTCGACGCCGTCGTCCGGGACAGCCTGGAGAGGGGCGGCCTGTGGGAGGAGGTCAAGGACCGGC
>JAPKZD010000014.1:138672-169089 GCA_026393975.1 Candidatus Aminicenantota bacterium
GCTGAAAACGAGCGCCCTGAAGCTCTCGGGCGGCCAGCAGCAGCGCCTCTGCCTGGCCCGCATCCTGGCCGTCAAGCCGGAGTTCATTCTCCTCGACGAGCCGACCTCGGGGCTCGACCCCATCTCGACCATGAAGATCGAGGATTCCCTGCGGAAGCTCAAGAAGGACTACACGATCATCCTCGTCACCAACAACACGAAGCAGGCGGCCCGCGTCGCCGACCGCACGGCTTTTTTCCTGAGCGGCGGGCTCGTCGAGGTCGGCCCGACGGCGGATATTTTCACGGCGCCCCAGGACAAGCGGACGGACGACTACCTTCGCGGGAGATTCGGGTAACCGGACATGGCCATCATCGAAGTCCGCGACCTGTCGTTTTTCTACGGGAAGTTCCAGGCCTTGAAAGGCATCAGCCTGGATTTCGCAGTCAACAAGATCACCGCCCTCATCGGGCCATCGGGCTGCGGCAAGACGACCTTCCTGCGGTCGCTCAACCGCATGACCGACCTCATCGAGGACGTCCGGGTCACGGGAACCGTCCTCATTGACGGGGAAGACATCTACCGGCCCGGGACCGACCTCCTCGCGCTCCGGAAGAAGGTGGGCATGGTCTTTCAGCGGCCCAACCCTTTCCCCCTGAGCGTTTTCGACAACGTCGTCTACGGGCTCCGCGTCCACGGCGTCCGCGACGGCAAGGTCCTCGAGGAAAAACTGGCGCGAAGCCTCGAGGCCGTCCACCTCTGGGACGAGCTCAAGGACCGCTTGGACGACAGCGCCCTCGAGCTCTCGGGCGAACAGCAGCAGCGGCTGTGCATCGCCCGGCTGGTCGCCGTCGAGCCGGAGATCCTCCTCATGGACGAGCCCTGTTCGGCCCTCGACCTGGCCGCCACGGCCAACATCGAGGACCTCATGGCCGAGCTCAAGAAGCGCTACACGATCGTCATCGTCACCCACAACATGCAGCAGGCGGCCCGGGTCTCGGACGTCACCGGCTACTTCCTCCTCGGCGAGCTCGTCGAGATCGGAGAGACCCGGCAGATATTCACAAATCCCCAGGATTCCAGGACGGAAGATTACATTACAGGGAGGTTCGGCTAACCGCGGCGGCCAACCGGAGTATAATAGTGCGGCAATAGGAAAGTGAGGGAAAACCATGGACGATCTCCATCTCGACGACGAACAAGGGAACGAGCCTAAGAAGGTCCGGGGTCTCGCGATCGCTATCCTCCTGGTCTTGGCCGCTGTCGTGGCCGTGTATTATATTGCCACAAGGAAAAAGCCTGAGGCGCCCGCGGCGCAGCAGACGCCGCCGGCCGAGTCGGTGACGCCGGTCGGGGGAGAGAAGGCCCCTGGTGTCGGGATCGGCGAGCCGCTCGTGTTCCCCGCGGTCGCGCTCGGCGAGAGCGACCAGGCCGTCCGGGAATTCGCCGCGGTCCTGTCGACGAACCCGGAGTTCGCCAAGTGGCTGTTGACAAAGGACCTCATCCGGAAGTTCGTCGTGGCCGTCGACAACGTCGCCAACGGGCTGAGCCCCAAACAGCACATCGACTTCTTTTCGCCATCCGGGCAATTCCGCGTCGTCAGGACTAAAGAGGGCATGCTTGTCGATGAGGCGTCGTATTCCCGGTATGACCCCGTCGTCGGCGTGGTCCTTTCGGTCGACGCGGCGGCGGCCGTCCGGCTCTACCGGGCGGTCAAGCCCCTCCTCCGGGAGGCCTACAGCGACCTCGGCTATCCCGGGGTCGACTTCGAAGACACGCTCGTCCGGGCCATGGCCGAGCTTCTCGAGACCCCCGTCGTCGAAGGCCCCGTCGTTTTGGAAGAGAAGATCCTGAGCTACGCGATGACCGACGAGACGCTCGAGGCCTTGAGCCCGGCCCAGAAACAGCTCTTCCGCATGGGCCCCAAGGGAGTCCGTGCGGTGCACGGGAAAATCAGGGAGCTGGCCGCCGCCCTCGGCGTTCCGGAATCGCGTCTGCCCGGGACGAAAGGCAAATAGGTTTCACTTCCAGCGGAACGGCTTTTCTTTCCTGAAATCGGGGACGAGGTGTTCGTCCGGACGGAAGGGTTCCGGCTGGAGGAACAGGTGGTCGAAGCCGAGCGCGAGGGCCGCGTCAGCAGCCCGCCGGCATTCTTTCTTGGAAACGCCCCTTTGGATATCATCCGGCGCCCGGAAACAGGGATGATACTGACTCATCAGGCTTAGCCCGATGAAAGGGGACAGGTTTTCGCTGGCCCATTTCAGGATGCCGAGCGTGTCTTCGACCGAGCCGGGGAGGATGAGATGGCGGACGACGAGCCCTTTGCGGGCCGTGCCGCCGGGGCCGAGGTCGAGGACGGGCTGTTGAAGCGACATCTCCCGGACGGCCTCGGAGGCGTTGGCGAAATAATCCGCGGCGGCTGAATATTTTTTCGATACAGACGGGGAGTAGTACTTGAGGTCGGGGAGATAGATATCGACGATCCCCTCCAGGGCCCGGACGGCCTCGAGGCTGTCGTACCCGTTGGAATTCCAGACGAGGGGGATGGCGAGGCCTTCGGAGAGGGCGATGCGGAGGGCCCGGAGGATGGGCAGGACGACATGGGTCGGCGAGACGAAATTGATGTTATGGGCGCCTTTCGCCTGGAGCCCGAGCATGAGGCTCGCGAGCTCCTCGTCGGTGACGGGCTTTCCCTCGAGGAGCCAGCTGAGCTGGTAGTTCTGGCAGAACAGGCATTTGAGGTTGCAGCCCGTGAAGAAGATCGTCCCGGAACCGGATTTGCCGCTGATCACCGGCTCTTCGCCGAAGTGGAGCAGGGCGTGGGAGACCGAGGCGTAACGGCCCGTTCGGCAGACGCCTTCCGCTCCCTTTGTCCTGTCCACGCGGCAGTCCCGCGGGCAGAGCGTGCAGACCGATTCGAGCGGGGAGAGCCGGGTAATGGCCTTTTCGACCAGCTCCAGTTTTCTCTCGCGTTGACCCACGTCCGTCATTCTATCATATTGAATCAAGGGGCGGCTGCGGGTATAGTAGGGGACTCATGGAACTGATCAACAAGATTATCGACATCGCGCTGCACCTCGACAGGTACCTCAGCGCCATCATCCAGCAGTACGGCCTGTGGACCTACGCCATTCTTTTCGTGGTCATCTTTATCGAGACCGGGTTCGTCGTCATGCCGTTCCTCCCCGGAGACTCCCTACTTTTCGCCGCCGGGACGTTTGCCGCCCTGAAGGCCCTTAAGGTCGGCTGGCTCATCCTGGTCCTCTCCGCCGCCGCGGTCATCGGCGACACGGTTAATTATTGGATCGGCCATTACGTCGGTCCCAAGGTCTTCGCCAAAGAGAAGGTGCGCTTCTTCAAGAAGGAGCACCTCGAACGGACCCACGCTTTCTACGAAAAGCACGGCGGCAAGACGATCATCATCGCCCGCTTCGTCCCGATCATCCGGTCGTTCGCGCCATTCGTCGCCGGCATCGGCCGGATGTCCTACGGCCGGTTCCTCGCGTACAACGTCGTTGGCGGGGTCGGCTGGGTCGTTCTGCTCGTCGGCGTCGGATATTTCTTCGGCAACATCCCGCTCGTGAAAAAGAATTTTTCCCTGGCCATCCTGGCCATCATCGCCATATCGACGGTCCCCATCGTGACCGAGTTCCTGCGCCACCGGAAGAAGAAGCCGGTGACACCGCCCGGATTCTAATTGCCGCTCAGTTATGCGGCGCTGAAGCCACCTATCTCCCCCCGGCCCCCTGGGAACCAGTCCCGGCGGTTCCCCCGCCGTAAGCGGCGGGTCCCCCTCCGCTACGGGGGTCTTCTGGGCGGCATTCAGCACCGCCTGAGCGGTTCTATCCTGGTGGTTGATTAGCCGAAAAAATAGGGTCTGGAGGCTCTAGTTATTGCTTGACCGGGGCAAGCGCTTTGGCTAGGCGGCGCAGTTTCGGGGAGCGCAGGGCATGGTGGGCGGTCATGTCGGTGTGGAGGGGTGTCAGCGAGATATAGCCCTCGTGGGCGGCCATGACGTCGGTGCCGGCGTCGCCTACACGCCTTGGAACTCCGGTCCCGATCCAGAAATACGACGAGTTACGCGGATCGGTCTTCTCGATGATCTCCGGGTCATAGAACTTCCAACCCAGGCGGGTGATCTTCACCCCCTTGCCCGGGGGCGGCGGGATATTGACGTTGAGGGCCGTTCCCGGCGGCAGGCCCGAGGCAAGGACCGCCGCGGTGATCGTCCGGACGACTTCCGCGGCGAACTTCAAGTCGAAGCCGCCCGAGGCGTCGGGAAGAAGAGAAACCGCGATCGACGGGACACCGAGGAACGTCCCCTGGATCGCTCCGGCGACGGTTCCGGAGTAGTTGATGTCCTGCTGGCCGAGGTTCGGTCCCGGATTCATCCCCGATATGATGAGGTCCGGTCGGCGGGGGAGGAGCTTTTGGAGGGCGAAATAGACGCAGTCGCCGGGCGTCCCCTCGACGGCCCAGACCCGCGGCTTGACGTGTTGGATGCGAAGGGGCCGGCGGAGCGTGATGGCCAGCGAACAGGCGCTCTTTTCCCGGTCCGGCGCGACGATGTACGTCAGGCCGAGGGGCTGCAGGCGGCGGTAGAGGATCTGGATTGTCTCATGGTAGAAGCCGTCGTCGTTTATCAGGAGGATGAGAGGACGCCGGGCCCTCCTGGTGGCGGCCCCGCCCTCAAGGGCTTTCTTCACGCGGACTTCTTGATCATGACGAGGAGCATCTTGAACCGCGTCACGGCCCGGAGGGCGTGCGGGATGGCGGCCGGCATGATGATCATCTCGCCCGGCTTGAGCCGGTTAACCTTGCCGCCGATCGTGACGTCGGCCTCGCCGTCGAGGTCGATGGCCATGGCGTCGAAAGGCGCCGTGTGCTCGCTCAGCTGTTCGCCCTCGTCGAAGGCGAAGGCAGTCACCGTTCCCGTCGGCTGGCCGACGACCTCGCGGCTGACGATGGCGCCGTCCTGGTAACTGACGAGCCCGGCCAGGTCGATAGCCCGGGCCTTCAGGTCTTCCGTGTTCTTGTCTTTAGTGATCTTCATGTGAGTGGTCCTCGAGAGATGAGAGAAATGGTCGGGACGGGCGGATTTGAACCGCCGACCCCATGCACCCCAAGCATGTGCGCTACCAGGCTGCGCCACGTCCCGAACCGGGGCCCCTTATTATAGCAGAACCGGGGCTATTTACGACCTTTTTTCCGCCCGTCGTCGAGGGTGGAAACGATATCCTGGAGATTGTCGCGGACGTTGTTGAGAGCCTTGCGGAGCCGCTCCGGATGGACGGGGTTCGAGCGGACGAGGCCGAACTCGTCCTCGATCTTCCGCTTGATCCCGGCTGTGGTCAGGGTTTTCCCGGCCATGAGCTCCTTGATCCGGGCGATGATGGCCACGTCCTGCTGGCGGAAGAATTTCTCGCCGCTGCCCGTCAGGCCGGCGTTGAGAAAAGGAAATTCCTCTTCCCACGAGGACAGGGTCGCGGCGTCGACGCCGGTCGTCCGGCTGACTTCGTCGAACTTGTAGACAAGCTTCACCTTCGCTTTGTCGTCGTTGAAGAGTCTAGTCTGAACGGTTTCTTTTTTCACGGGCGTCCGGAGGCCAACATTAGCATTTTCTTCTGGTTTGGTCAAGGCGCGTCACTCGCCCGCGGGGGCGCCCGTCCGCCCGTGCCGCCGGGGTCCGGCCGGCGGGCGGTTGTGATATAATCCGGACCTGGCGGCGCCCATGGATAAAAAGACAAAGGACCGGGAAAAGGAAACCCATACGCCCCTGGCCGAGCGGATGAGGCCGCAGACCTTCGACCGCGTCTACGGCCAGGATCATATCCTGGGCAAGGGCAAGCTCCTCTCCGAGCTCATCGATTCGAACCGGCTCGTCTCCATCATCTTCTGGGGCCCGCCGGGCTCGGGCAAGACGACCCTGGGCTACATGCTGGCCCGGCAATTCGACCTGCCCTGCGAGTTCTTCAGCGCCGTCCTCTCCGGGATCAAGGAGGTCAAGGAGTTCATGGCCCGGGCCGAGCAGCAGCGGAAGCTCTTCGGCAAGCCCATGGTCCTGTTCATCGACGAGATCCACCGCTTCAACAAGGCCCAGCAGGCGGCCTTCCTGCCTTACGTCGAGAAAGGGGACATCATCCTGTTCGGGTCGACCACGGAAAACCCGTCCTTCGAGGTCATCGCCCCGCTCCTGTCGCGGACCCGAGTCCTCGTCCTGAAGGAGCTCGACCGCGAGGCGCTCGTCCGGATCATCCATGACGCCTTGGGGGATAAGGAGCGCGGGCTCGGCACATCGGGCCTCACCATCGACCCGAGCGCCCTGGACATGCTCGTCGATTTCGCCAACGGCGACGCCCGTCGGGCCCTGAACACGCTGGAGATCGCGGCCAGCCTGGCCCGGGGCAAGACGATCACCATAGAGAACGTCCAGGAGGCCCTCCAGAAAAGGACGCTCCTCTACGACAAGTCGGGGGAGGAGCATTTCAACCTCATTTCGGCCCTCCACAAGAGCCTGCGCAACAGCGACGTCGACGCGTCTCTCTACTGGCTCGTCCGGATGCTGGCGTCGGGCGAGGACCCGCTCTATGTCGCCCGGCGCATGGTCCGCTTCGCCTCAGAGGACATCGGCCTGGCCGACCCGCAGGCGCTGGCGATCACGCTGAACGCCAAGGCCGCCTATGATTTCCTCGGCTCGCCGGAGGGCGAATTAGCCCTGGCCGAGGCCGTCGTCTATCTCGCCTCCGCGCCCAAGAGCAACCGCGTCTACACGGCCTACGGCGCCGTCCAAAAGGACGTCGAACATAGCCCCCATGAGCCGGTCCCTCTCCACATCCGGAACGCGGTGACGCCCCTGATGAAAGAGATCGGCTACGGCCAGGATTACCAGTACGCCCACGACCACGCCCTCTCGACGACGGACATGGAGACCTTGCCCGAGCGGCTCAAGGGCCGGAAGTTCTACAACCCCGGGAACCTGGGCTTCGAGAAGGAAGTCAGGAAGCGGATGGAGTGGTGGGAGGCCCTAAAAGAGAAGATCAGGGGCGGCGAGAAGACCTAGGCGTCAGCCGTCGTGCTGCGGCCCGCCTGCTTTATCTTCCTTTTCCTTGAACAGGTAATAGACTTCCCAGCTGATGTCGTCGGCCAGGCAGCCGATGCACGATTTTGGGGTCGTGGCGATCTCGTCGTCGGCGATCTTGTCCTTGAGGATCTTCTTGACGATCCGGCGGATTTTGTACAGCAGAATGTAATTGACCATGTCCAGCTCTCAGCCGGAAATGATACCAGTTTCGCCCGCTCAAGGCAAAATAGGGGCCTCGGGCGCGCCGGAATCGGGGACATGTACTAAGGGGACATGTCCCCTTAGTACGTGTCCCCTTTCTTTAATTAGGACTCGTTTCAGATATTTCCCAGAAGTGCGGCTCCGAGTCACTCCGCCGCACTTCTGCCGGTCGCTGCTAGGAATTCGCTCCCTGCCGGTCCCCCTCCGCTACGGGGGCTATGCACGGCCCCCATCGCGGCCCGGGCGGCTTTAGGCTTGCGAGTAGCAGAAACGGGGGACTTGGCACGCGTCCCCTTTCTTGAGGCCTTGTTATATAATGCCTCCAACATCATGAATAGGCGCAGGGCGATTGGGATTGCGGCCATTATGAGCCTCGCCCTGGCCATGTGTGCCGGGCCGGCGAAAAGGCCGTTGGTCGACCCTTCCCGTTTGAGTTTTCCGCTCGTCGAGGCGGGGACGCTCGAGATCGAGGGGGCAGTTGTCGGCCAGCTGCGGGCGCGGGACGGGATCGTCTATTTCGCGACGAGAAAGGGCTTCCTCACGGCCGTCGTTGTGCCGGCCCGCCAGATCCTTTGGCGGTTCAAGGCCGATCACTCGATTTCTGTTTCGCCCGAACTCGGCGAGAACCGTATTGTTATCCGTGACGACGGGAACGTCCTCTATGCCCTCGATACTAGGGGATCGCTCGTCCTGGAGAAACAGCCTGACGAGGCCGTGACATCCGCGGTCCGGGAAAATCGCGGGAGAATGTATTTCGGGACGTCGAGCGGGAAGGTTGTCGCGCTCGACCTTTCGGCCAACGGAGCGCAGGCCTGGGAATATCGCGCCGCCGCGGCCATTTCGACCGGCCCGGTCTTCGCCGGGGATATGGTCATATTCGGCGCCGCCGATGGCAGGCTTATCGCCCTTGACCAAGCCGGGAAGCGCGTCTGGGAATTTTCCGCCACGGGGGCGATAACCACTGACCCAACTGTCGCTGACGGCCGGCTCTATTTCGGCACGGAGAACCGGTTCTTCTATTGCCTGAATGCCGTGACCGGCAAGAAAATCTGGGCCCGCCGTCTTCAGGGTGCCCCGCATCATCCGGCTCTCATACACGGCCGGCGGCTTGCCGTGCCCGCTTCGAACAGCGTCGTCTATTTTCTCTCCCGCCGGGGCGGCTCGATCCTTTCCTGGAAGGTGGTCCCGTCGAGGATCGTCCATGAGATTTCCGAAGCGGGCCCGGTTATCCTCGTCTCCTCGGCGGCCCCAAATCTCATAGCGTATGATTTCGCCACCGGAGAACGCGCCGGCGGGCACCTCGCCTCCGGTCCCCTCGCCGCCGGAGCCCTCTGGGTTTCGCCCTTCATCGTGCTCGTCGTGGGTGATGAGGAGTCGGGACGCCAGAGCCTTGTTTTCCTCAGATCGCAGCCAGCCGGCGCATCCGCCGCGGCAGGGGGCCGTTCTCACGGCTTTTAGGATCATTGTAGACAGCATACCCGTTGTTGGGTTATCCTAACGAAGATCACGCGGAGGACGACATGAAGAAAATTGCGATCATCATCTGCAGCCGTTACCAGTCTTGTGGCGGCGGGAAATGCTTCCGGGCCGTCCGGGAGCGCGCCGGCGGGTTCGCCCGATATCCCAAGGACGAGCCCATCGAAGTCGTCGGGTTCTCGAACTGCGGGGGCTGCCCCGGCGGCAATATCGAGTACGTCCCCGAGGAAATGATAAAGAACGGGGCCGAGGTCATCCACTTGGCCACCGGGTTTATCGTCGGCTACCCGCCCTGCCCCTACATCCTTCAATTCAAACAGTTCATCGAGACGCGCTACGGTCTCCCGGTGGTCGTCGGCACGCATCCCATCCCCCTGAAGTATTTCGAGGCCCATCAGCGGCTGCCCTACTGGGACGACATGAAAATGGCGGAGATTGCCGGCGATTTGATGAAAGAGGATCGGGCGGTCATGGAAGCTTACAATTGAAAGGATACAGACCATGACTCGCGATGAAGCCCTAGACCTGCTCAAACAACATCTGAAGAACAAAAACCTGGTCAAGCACTGCCTGTCGGTCGAGGCCTGCATGAGGGCCCTGGCCGTCCGGCTGGGTCACGACCCCGAGCCCTGGGCGCTCGCCGGCATCGTCCACGATCTCGACTACGAAGTGACGGAAAAAAGCCCCGAGCACCACACCACGGAAACGGTCAAGATCCTTCGGGAGAAGGGCATCGCCGAGCCGATCATCCACGCCGTCCAGGCCCATGCCGCCAAGGTGCCGTGCGAATCGCCCATGGACTGGGCCATTTATTCCGTCGACCCGCTGACCGGCCTCATCATCGCCGCGACCCTGATGCACCCCGACAAGAAGATCAAGTCCATTGACCTCGAGTTCGTCAAGCGACGCTACAAGGAAAAGAGCTTCGCCAAGGGCGCCCGCCGCGAAGAGATCGAGGAGTCACGCAACCTCGGCCTCGAGCTCGACGAGTTCTTGTCGATCGCCATCTCGGCCATGCAGGGCATCGACAAGGACCTCGGCTTAGCCTGAAACATCTCGCCTTTCCGGGCGTCCGCCCTATTTCAGGACGTCCACCTTGACGCCGATCTCGAGATACCGCCCGCGCCAGGGGAAACCGGGCTCGGTGTAGAAGTAGTCGTCGAAGACGTTGCCGAGCCGCAGGAAGATCTCGTAGCGGCCGTTGAAGGCGTAGCTGGCGATCGCGTCCAGGCTGAAATACGAGGGGATGGTCAACACGGTGCTCGTCGACGAGTTGTACCACCATGACGTCGAACCCAGGAGCCCGTAGAAACCGACCCGGAAGCCTTCCGCCGGAATGACCGAGACGTCGAAATTGAGGTTGTGCTTGGGCTGGGCGTCCAGGGGCCGGCCGTCGGTGTCGTTGCGGTGGTCGAGGTAAGTGTAGTTGGCCGTGCCCGACAGCCAGGAGAGGTTCTTCTGGACCTGGACCTCGAAGCCGTTGATGTGGGCCTTGCCGATGTTGAAGTAGCGGCGCGTTCCGTCGGGGAGCCGGACCGTGTCGATAAAGTTTTTAAAACGGTTGAAGAAGACGGACCCGGTGACGTAAAGCGGACCGTTCCAGGTCGTAGCGAATTCGAAGCTTGTCCCCGACTC
Source organism: Candidatus Aminicenantota bacterium (assembly GCA_026393975.1). GTDB lineage: Bacteria > Acidobacteriota > Aminicenantia > Aminicenantales > Saccharicenantaceae > RBG-16-66-30. Next base: position 149,045 of record JAPKZD010000014.1, read on the forward strand.
GCTGAGAAGGTCGGGGTTGCCGGAGCTCTGCGAGTACATCGAGCGCATGGAAGGGAAGCGGGACTTGCGGGCGAATGAAACGTGGAAGTCAAGGGCCTCGGTCGGCGTGAACTTGACCCCGACAAGGGGGTTGACGGACGTGTTGTTCTCGCCAGGCGCGAACTTATCGATATAATCCAGGCTGAGCCCGCCGATGACCTTCCACTTGTCGGTGATGCTGAAATGGTCCTCGAGCCCGGCCGATAGCGTCCCTTGGTCGACCTTGTTCCAGGGCAGGCCGGCGTCGTCCTGGATCCGGGCGACGTCCTTCTGGTAGATCAGGCTGGCCTTCACGGTGTTCATATCGCCGGTCGGGAGGTCGGCCAGGGCGAAACCGCCGTAGACGGAGTTGTCGTAGGTGCTCTGGGAGTCGAGTTCCGTCATCTCCGGGTCGGCATACCAGTCGAGCGTGTTGACGTAGTTGACGTAGAAGCCCCGGAAGCGGAGGGTCGCGTCGCCGCCGAGCGAGGTGAAGCCGCCGGCGTTTAGGGTCGACCGGTCCCACTTGGGGAACCTCCAGTAGCGGGCCCTCTGGGTGAAGAGCGCCGCCGGCATGCCGTACTCGGATTGGTAGAGCCCGCCGTTGACCATGATCTCCGTCGAGCTCGAGGGTGTGTAATAGAGCTTGGCGTTGAGGTTGAGGCGCTCGAAATCGCTGTTGGCCCGCAGCGTCTGGCCGTCCTCCGGGTTGGGGTAATAGAAACCGGCGGAGTCCTGGTAAAGGGCATTGGCCAATAATGCAAAGCGCTTCCAGCTATAGGAGGTGTCGAGCCCCAGGCTCTTCGTGTCTTCGTCGCCGTAGCTTCCCGAGAGGGACAGGCTGGGCCGTTCCGTCGGGCGCTTGGTAATGACGTTGACCAGACCGCCCAGGGTGTTCGGCCCATAGAGGACCGATGATGGCCCCTTTGTCACTTGGACCGTGTCGATGCCGCCGGCCGAGACCGTTTTGAGGTCGAAGGTGCTGAAATAGGGCTCATAGACCGGTACGCCGTCGACGAGGAGGGCGATCCTGTTGGAGCCGATGCCGCGGAGCTTCAGGCTGTAGGTGTCCTTGTCGCCAAATGTGATCATGGAACCGGGGATGAACTTGAGTACGTCCGAAAGGTCGCGCGGCTTGAGCTTTTCGATGTCGGTCGAGACGACCGTCGAGACCGTGGCCAAGGGAACGTCCTTGGGGGCCTTGCCGACGACCAGGATCTCCTCGGTGATCTTGACCGTCTTTTCTTCTTCTTTTTTCTTGGCCTTCTGCTCGTCCTTCGCGTCCTGGGCCAGGGCCGGCGACAGGCCCAGGGAAAGAGAAAATACGAGAAGCCCGACGATAATGAGTTTGGGGTTGGAGCGCAGAGATAAAGTCATGACGTTCTCCTTTTCAAAGTGGAAGGAAAAACCGTTTCCCGTTTTTCCCTATCGGTCGGAGGGCGTGGCCGGATAAGGCTTTAGCGCCTCCGACTCGGAGAAAGACCGCAGATTAGCACAGGCTATCGCGATAGTCAAGATGTTTGAAGCGGCCCCGTCAGTTCCCCGCCGACGGGCTCTGCAGCTTGCTGTGGCGGACGCCGTACATGAAATAGATCGCCAGGCCTATCAGCAGCCAGATGCCGAACCTGATCCAGGTCACTTTCGGCAGGCTGGCCATCAGGTAGAAACAGAAGACGACCGTGATGAGCGGGGTGAAGGGGACGCCGGGCGTTTTGAACTTCCGCTCGACCTCCGGCCGCGTCTTCCGCAGGAGGACAACACCGACGGAAACGAGGATGAAGGCGAACAGCGTCCCGATGTTGCAGAGGTCGATGATCATAGGCAGGGGGAAGAGGCCGGCGATGAGGGCCGTGGCGATGCCCGTTATCCAGGTGCAGAGGTGAGGCGTCTGATGCTTGGGATGGACCTTGGCGAAGGCCGCGGGCAGGAGGCCGTCGCGGGCCATGACCATGAAGATGCGGATCTGGCCATAGAGCGTGACCAGTAGGGTCGAGATCATCCCGATGATGGCCCCGGTGGCCACCAAGGCCCCGCCCCATTGGATGCCGATCCTGCGCAGAGCCGCAGGCAGGGCGTTGCCGACGTCGATCAGCTTGTAGGGGACGATGCCCGTCAGGACGAAGGCTACGGAAACGTAGAGGACGATGACGACGCCCAGGCAAAGCATGAGCCCGAGCGGAACGTCCCTCTTGGGATTCTTGGTCTCCTCGGCCGCCGTGGAGACGGCGTCGAAACCGATGTAGGCGAAGAAGATGATGGCCGCGCCGGCCATGACGCCCTTCCAGCCGAAAGGCATCATGGGATGGAGATTAGCCAGGTTGATGTGGCGGACGCCGAGGAAGACAAAGAGGAGGATGACGGCGATCTTGACGAGGACGATGATGTTGTTGATCTTGGCGCTCTCGCGGATGCCGATGTAGAGGACCCAGGTGATGAGCAGGGTAATGACGATGGCCGGGACATCGACGATGCCGCCGGACAGGACGATGCGGCCGTCGACCGTTGTGATCGGTGGGGTCAGGAAGGCTTTAGGCAGTTTGACCCCGGCGCTCTGGATAAGGCCGATGAAGGTCGTCGACCAGCCCGAGGCCACGGCACTCGCGGCGACGAGGTATTCGAGCATGAGGTCCCAGCCGATGATCCAGGCGATGACCTCGCCGAAGGCGACGTAGGAATACGAGTAGGTGCTGCCCGCGACCGGGAACATGCAGGCCAGCTCCGAATAGGTCAGGGCACAGAAGCCGCAGGTGACGGCGGCGATGATGAACGAAAGAAGGATACCGGGGCCGGCGAGCTGGGCCCCCTGCCCGGTGGCCACGAAGATGCCTGTCCCGACGACGGAGCCGATGCCCAGGGCGGCCAGGTCGACGGCGGTCAGGTTTTTCTTGAGTTGGGTGTGGGCTGCGGCCTCCTCGATCTGGGCCGGAGTTTTCGTGATCCAAATGTTCATGCGGGACCTCGCTCTTGAGCGTTAAAGAGGAGGATTATATCCCAGTCCGGGCGGAAAGCAACCCCCTTCGTGCGGTCCGGCCCGCTTTGACTTGCCGCGGGGCGGTGTGTTATTAAAAACGGGATGAAGATCGTCGCTGTCGTCGGCTTTTCCGAGAGCGGGAAGACACGTCTCATCACCCGGCTCATCGGGGAGTTCAAGAAAAGAGGGCTCCGGACCTCGGCCGTCAAGCGCTGCTCGCACGGCTTTTCCCTGGACACCGAGGGCAAGGACACTGCGGACTTCACCAGGGCGGGCGCCGACGGCGTGGCCATGGTTTCGCCAGAAGGCTGGGCGGCGCTGAGCAAGTCGCCGGTCGCGGACGTCCCGGCGCTGGCCGGCCGGCTTTTTCCCGACGCGGACGTCGTCCTCGTCGAGGGAGGGAAGGAGGCCGCCGGACTGCCCAGGATAGAAGTCCTGCGGGCCGGCCTTTCCGAAGTCCTGGTCAGCCGCCCCGATGAGCTTCTCGCTGTCGTTGCGGACTTCCCCCTGCCCGACGGGTTCCCGGTCCCCATCTTCAAGCCCGAAGAGACGGCGGAGATCTGCGACTTGATCCTTAGGTTAGAGGAGGGCAACATGGCCGATATCAAGCTCGAAGTGGACGGCCGGGAGGTCAACCTGAACCCGTTCGTCCGGACGTTCATCGAACGGACCGTCCTGGGGATGGTCACGTCCTTGAGCGGGATCGACCCCGAGCCGAAGAGGATCGAGCTGGTCATCGACAGGAAAGAGGCGGGCGCGAAGCCGCGCTGAAGCCGATGAAAGCCGCGCTGAAGCCCGACTCGCTCGCCTTTGCCAGGGAGTTTTTCTCTTGCAGAGAGCCGGCCGTCCTGGCCGTCCTGCGGCAGAGCTCGGTCGGCATCGCCGGCGCCGGCGGCCTGGGGTCCAACGTGGCCGTCTCCCTGGCCCGGGCCGGGGTCGGGCGCCTGGTCATCGCCGACTTCGACAAGATCGAACCCTCCAACCTCAACCGCCAGCAGTATTTCATCGACCAGGTCGGCCGGCGCAAGGTCGAGGCGCTCCGTGAAAACCTGCTCCTGATCAACCCCTATTCGCTCTACGAGGTCCACGACGCGCGCGTCACCCGGCGGAACGCAGCCAAGATCTTCGCCCGGGTCGACGTCCTCGTCGAGGCCTTCGACCAGGCCAAGGCCAAAGAGATGCTTATCGAGATCTGCCTGACGCGGTTTCCCGGCCGGCCCATCGTGGCCGCTTCGGGACTGGCCGGCTACGGCGGGAACCGGAAGATCCACACCCGCAGGATGGGGAATCTCTACATCTGCGGCGACGAGGAGAGCCAGTGTCCGGCGGGCGTCAGCCCGATGGCCCCCCGCGTAGCGCTGGTCGCGGCCATGCAGGCCAACCTGGTCGTGGAACTGCTAATCAAATTGAGAGGTCGTCATGTTCAAGGTTAACGAGTATTTCGACGGAAAAGTGAAATCCGTGGCCTTTCAGACGGCGGACGGTCCGGCGACTGTCGGCGTCATGGCCGCGGGCGAATACGAGTTCGGCACGTCTACCCTGGAGATCATGACCGTCATCAGCGGCTTGCTCACGGTCAAGCTGCCGGGAAGCGATGTTTGGAAGGACTACAAGGCCGGGGGGAGCTTTACGGTCGTGGCCGGAAAGAAATTCCAGCTCAAGGTCGCGGCCGACGCGGCCTACCTTTGCCTTTACCGCTGAGAGGACCTACCCGCCCGAGTAGATCGGCGAAATGACGATCCGGTCGCCGTCCGCCAGCGCTTCGTCCGGCGAGACGGCCCGGCCGTTCCGGGTGACGATCTTGGGCCGGGCTTTATCGATGTTGACAAGCGCGACCAGCCCGTCGGCCGTCGTCCCCGCCGGACACTCCAGATCCTTTTCACTGAAGCCGAAGGCCTGGACGAACGGCCCGATCAGCTTGACCGTGACTTTCATGTGAGTGACCCGAATCTTTCCGCCGCCTTCGCTTCTTCCGCGAGACCCAGCCGCTCCAGGGTCGCCTTCGTCGGGATGCCGCGCTTATCGTAGCCGCGGATATCGTAGTAGTGCTGGAGCAGCCCGTCGTACTTGTCGTATTCGAGGTGCTTCCCCGCGATCGGCCCTTCGGTGTCGACGTTAGTAGGATCGAACCAGACGGCCGGCGGATAGTCGAGCTTGCGGTCGGTCTGCGGGTATTCCCGGAGCCAGAAGAGCTTCATCAGGGCGTAGATCCTGTCCGAGACCGTCCAGAAGTCGTCGAGGGTCCAGTCGAGCCCGGTGGCGAGCTTGAAGTACTTCGGGTAATTCTCGAGGCCCCAGCCGAGTTCGATCCAGGGGAAGCGGCAGGAGACCATGTACTCGAACAGTCCGCCCCGGATCCGCTGGAGCTCGATGACTTTCTTGGCCTTTTCGGGGCCGTAGGATTCGCGCGAGGTCTGCTTGAGCTCGAAAGTGATGACCCAGGACTCCTTGTGATGGGCGCCGATAGGGCTGACCCCGAAGGCCAGGGCCATTCCGGGGATGAACTTGCAGTTGTAGGCGGCGACCTCGAGGCCCTTGACCTGCATGGCGTAGGCCTCGGAGCCGTGGCCGAACTTCCGGGCGGCCCGGAGCGAGCCCTCGGCGAGAAGGTTGCCGATCTCCCCCTCGCGCCGGGCGATCAGGCCCAGGAGCTTCTTGGAGGCCGCGGAGTCGCCGAACTTGTAGTCGCCGGCGACCGCGCCGTGGTCGATGGCGTCGGCGTAGAAGCTCAGGACGCAGCCGCCCGACATCGTGTCGATGCCGTATTCGTCGCAGAGGTAGTTGAGGGAGGCGACCTGGGGCAGGTCGAAGATCTCCAGGTTGGGGCCGAGAAGGCCGATGTTCTCGTAGTCGAGCTCGGACTCGCGGCCCTCGTCGTCGTGGATGGTGATGCCGCAGCGCATGGTGCAGTTCGGACAGCCGTAGGTCGCGATCCGGGCGTTGTTCAGGCGCTCGCCGTCCACCTTCCAGGCATCGGCGTGGTGGGTCTTGCGGAAGTTCCGTACGGGCAGGGCGGCCACCTCGTTGCACCAGGCGAGGACGCCGTTGGTGCTCTGGATGGACCAGCCGGATTGCTTGTCGAGCTGGTGGACCTGGCGCAGGTCGTCGTAGCCGACTTTCTTCATGCCGGCAGGGTCGGCTTGGGGGATGGGCTTGGTGCCCTTGACCACGACGGCCTTGAGGAGCTTCGAGCCCATGACCGCGCCAATGCCCGTCCGTCCTCCGGCCCGGCCCTCGAGGCTGCGGACGACGGCGTAGCGGACCATGTTCTCGCCGCCCTGTCCGATGTTGAGGACGCCGACGCCCTTGCCGTATTTCGCGTAGATCCAGTCGTTGGTGGCGTAGGTGCCTTGTCCCCAAACGGTGTCGGCCGGGAGGAACTCGACCTTGTCGTCCTCGATGTAGAGCATCGTCGGACGCTCGGCCTTGCCTTCGACGACGAGGGCGTCGTAGCCCGCCTTGCGGAGCTGTTCGGCGACCCGGGTTCCCAGGTTGCCGTCGCCGTAGCCGCCCGTCATCGGGGACTTGCCGGCAACGACCGCTTTCCCGGTGTTAGGGGCGGGGATGCCGGCGATGGGCCCAAGGGCGACGATGAACTTGTTGTCGGGGCCGAGGGGGTCGATGCCGGGCTTGAGCTCGTCGTAGAGGATCTTGGCAGCGAAGCCGCGTCCGCCCACCCACTTGCGGGCGAATTCCTCGGAAAACGATTCTTTTTTAAAGGTCTTCGCGGTCAGGTTGACTCTCAGGATCTGGCCGGTCCACCCGTTCATGTTGCGTCCTCCAGAAGATATAAAATTCCTCCACAATCCTAGCCGGGCTAACCGGCGGAGTCAAGACGAAAAGGGCGAAAAAGCCGGGAATTACGTATAATAGGCGGGTGGAGGGCGCGGCCTTCCCCCGGAAAGGAGAAAAACCATGACCAAGAAGCTCTATCGGTCGGTCAGCCAGAAGATGCTCGGCGGCGTCTGCGGCGGCCTTGCCGAGTATTTCGACCTCGACGTCTCGCTCGTCCGCCTGCTCTTCGTCGGCATCGGCCTGGTCACGGCGGTCCTGCCCATGACCTTCTTCTACATCATCGCCTGGATCGTCGTCCCTCAGGAGGGGCCCAAGCCCTAGGGGCGGCCCGGCGGATTTGGCCGTTGACTTATAGTCAGACATCGGCTATAAACTAATCGGTTTTCAAGATGGGCATGAAGAGCGCTCTCGAGATCCCGTTCAAACACATCGCCATCGAGGGCGTTTTCCGTTCGAAGAAGACCCAGCTGGCCAACGTCCTGGCCCAGCGGATCGGGGGCAAGGTCATCTTCGACAACGTCGGCAACCCCTACCTCAAGGATTTCTACAGCGAGAAGGAGGGGTCGGCCTTCCTGACCCAGCTCGTCTTCATGGCCAACCGCTACAACCAGCAGATCCGCCTCCTCCAGAGGGACCTGTTCATCGACCGGATCATCTGCGACTACCTCTTCGAGAAGGACAAGATCTACGCTTACCAGACCCTCTCCGACGACGAACTCCTCGTTTACGAGAAGATCTACGGCATCCTGTCCGAGCGCGTCCCCAAGCCCGACCTCGTCATCTATCTCCAGATCTCGCTTGCGTCCCTCACCCGGCGCGTGGCCAAGGAGGGCGACACTCTGGAGAAGAATATCTCCGAGAAGTACCTCGAGGACATCGTCGAGGCCTTCGACTATTTCTTTTTCAACTACCAAGGGGCGCCGCTCCTCGTGGTCAAGGCCGACGACATAGATTTCGGCCGCGAGGAGGACGTCCTCGACCTCCTCGACCAGCTCCGGGATATGAAAAAGAGCTCTCTCTACTACGTCCCCCAGAGCTACGGAGGGAAAGGCGCGAAGAAGGGCTGAACAAACGGACATGGCCCGGACCCCGCGAAGCGCGGGGCTGGGACCGGACGCTCCGCTCGACGGAAATGACTTTACCTCAATCCCGCGGGGAAGGCGGGATGGGGAGAAAGGACGGACGATGGAAAACCCACGCGGCGACAAGATCACGATCCCCTTGCTCCTGGCCAGGAAGGCCTCGGGGCCGAAGATCGTCTGCTTGACGGCCTACGACTACCCGACGGCGAAGATCCTGGACGAGGCCGGCGTCGACCTCATCCTGGTCGGCGACTCCCTGGGCATGGTCGTGCTGGGCTACGCAAACACCGTGCCCGTGACCATGGACGAAATGATCCACCACACCCGGGCCGTCAGCCGGGCGGCCCAGAGGGCCCTGGTCGTCGGCGACATGCCCTATTTCTCGTTCCACCTGAGCGCCGACGAGACTATCCGCAACGCCTCCCGCTTTCTTAAGGAAGGCGGCGCCGCGGCGGTCAAGATCGAAGGAGCCTCGCAGAAACGCCTGAAGCTCGTCGAAGCCATGGTCGAGGCCGAGATACCGGTCATGGGCCACGTCGGCCTGACGCCTCAGTCCATCCATCATTTGGGCCGCTACCGGGTCAAGGGGACGGGGGCGGAGGAAGGCCGACGCATCGTCGCCGATGCCGCCAACCTGGAAAAGGCCGGGGCTTTCGCCGTCGTCCTCGAATCCGTGCCCGTGGAGATCGCCGAGGCCGTCACCCGGACGCTCAAGGTCCCGACGATCGGGATCGGTGCGGGCCCCGTCTGCGACGGACAGGTCCTCGTCTTCCACGACATGATGGGCTACTCGACGGGCTACATGCCCAAGTTCGTCAGGAAATACGCCGACCTCCACGAGGTCATGAGCGGGGCCGTCGAGGCCTACTCCAGGGACGTCCGGGAGGGCCGTTTTCCGGACGACGCCACGTCCTACCACCTGAAGCCCGACGTGGCCGCCGAGGTCGCGCGGTCCAAGGGACGGAGCCCGAAGGGGAGCACGAAGAGATGAAAGTCGTCACCAGCGTCGCCGGGATGAAGGCCCTCGCCCGGCAATGGAAGAAAGAGGGGAAGAAGGTCGGCTTCGTCCCGACGATGGGCTATCTCCACGAGGGGCACCTCAGCCTCGTCCGGGAGTCGAAGAAGCGGGCCGACATCACGGTCGTCAGCATTTTTGTCAATCCGACCCAGTTTGGTCCTAACGAGGACTTCAAGAAATACCCGCGGGACCTCGAAAAGGATTCGGCATACCTGGAGAAGGGCGGCGTCGACTGCCTCTTTTACCCCGACGCCGCGGAGATCTATCCTCCCGGTTACAGGACTTATGTCGAAGTCCGCGGCCTCCAGGACCGGCTCTGCGGCAAATCCAGGCCCGGCCATTTCCAGGCTGTCGCGACCGTCGTCCTCAAGCTCTTCGATATCGTCGGGCCCGGCCTCGCCTTCTTCGGCGCGAAGGACGCCCAGCAGGTCTTGATCATCGGGAAGATGGCCGCGGACCTCGACCTCGACACCGAGGTCGTGACTTGCCCTCTCGTCCGGGATCCCGACGGGCTGGCCCTGAGCTCGCGGAATGCCTACTTGTCTCCCGAAGAAAGAAAGGCCGCCCTCGTCCTGTCGATAAGCCTGCGCTGGGCGGAGCGGGCTATCGCGGCGGGGGAGCGGGACGCGGCCAAGGCAATCGCCGGCATCCGGGCAGCGATCGAAGCCGAACCGCTGGCCCGGGTCGATTACGTCGAGGCCGTTGACCCGGTCAATCTTGAACCGCTCGCCGAGATTTGCGGCGACGTCCTCATCGCCCTGGCCGTTTTCGTCGGTTCGACCCGCCTCATCGACAACATCCGCCTTCACGTCTGAGGAGAACCGCCATGATCAGAGCCTTCCTCCGGTCGAAGATCCACCGGGCCACCGTGACCCACGTCGACATCGAATACGAGGGCAGCCTGTCCCTCGACGAAGACCTGATGACGGCCGCCGGCCTCTGGCCTTTCGAGAGGATCGATGTCTGGAACGTCTCGAACGGCGAGCGGTTCTCGACCTACATCATTCGGGGGGAAAAGGGCTCCCGCCAGGTCGGGGTCTACGGCGCGGCTGGCCGCAAGGTCAAGGCGGGCGATACGATCATCATCGCCGCCTATGCCTACCTCGAGGACGGCGAGGTCGAGTTCTTTACGCCCAAGATCGTTTTGATGGACGAGGGCAACCGGATTGCCGAGGTCAAGTAGGGGAGGGCAGCGGGGCTCAGCCGCGGTCTGCTTTCGTTCGGGAAATATTCCGGCCGTGCGGACCGGTCGTCCAGGGGGAAAAGTCCTATCCCGGGTGTTTTATTGTCCTTGACTACCTCCCGCTGTCGGCGATATCATCATTTCACGAGGGGAGGCGCATTCGTTTCGGACTCTGAACGCTCGACTCCTAACTTCGTCCTGGCGAGGCTGATTGGTCCGTCCCCTCCTAATTATAAGACGTGAAAGACTAGAGACATGAAAGAAAAGAAGAAGGATTCAGACATCGCCGAGCGTAAGCGGGCGGATGAAGCGCTGCGGGAAAGCGAGAAAAAGTACCGCCTGCTGATAGAAACCGCCGACGAATCAATCGTCGTCGCGCAGGACGGCCTGCTCAAGTTTGTCAATCCCGCGGCACTTGGCCTGTTGGAAGGGTATTCGGAGCAGGAACTCATGGATAGACCATTTACCGAATTCATCCACCCGGATGATCGGAGCATGGTGGTTGAAAATTACCGGCGACGGATCGCAAACGAGGCCGTACAGCCCCGGTATGCCTTCAGGGTGGTTGCCCGAGACGGCATTATCAAGTGGGTGGAAATCAATGCGGCCTTGATCGAATGGCAAGGCAAACCAGCCACTTTGAATTTCTTCACAGACATCACCGAGCGCAAGCGGGCGGAAGAAGCGTTGCGTGAGAGTGAGGTGAAATACAGTAGCTATGTGGAAAATGCGCCGGATGGTGTATTTGTCGTTGATGGAAAAGGACATTACTTAGGAGTGAACAAGGCCGCATGCCTGATAACGGGATTTGCCAAAGAAGAGCTTTTGCAATTGTCCATCCACGATTTGTTACCAGAGGAATCTTTAGAAACTGGATTAGCTCACTTTAAAGCCTTGTTGGAAATAGGTGTGTCAAAGGGAGAATCTCAATTCAAGCATAAAGATGGTTCAAAACGATGGTGGTCTGTGGATGCTGTAAAACTTACAGAGACACGCTTTCTTGGTTTCGCGAAAGATATTACCGAGCGCAAGCGAACGGAGGAGGCGCTACGCGAGAGCGAGGAACGGTATCGGGCTCTTTTCGACCGTTCGCTCGACTGTGTTTATATCCATGATTTCGAAGGCCGCTTCATCGATGCCAACGACGCTGCCTTGAATCTGTTTGGCTACAAGAGAGAAGAGATTCGTGGCCTCAATTTTACCTCGCTGCTGAGCGAGGATCAGGTGTCGCTTGCATTTAAAGCACTACAGGAGATTCGGGAAACAGGCTTTCAAAAAGACTTAACGGAGTACAGGTTGCGGCTTAGGAACGGTAACGACGTGTACGTGGAGACAAAAGGATCCGCCATCCTTTCCGAAGGCACCTATACGGCTATCCAGGCGATAGCCAGGGACATTACCAAGCGCAAGCGGGCGGAGGAAGAGATCCGCCGTAAGTCGAAAGAATTGCAGGAGAAGAACGACGAGCTGAACCGCATCACCTACGCCGTTTCCCACGACCTAAGAAGCCCGCTGGTGACGATCCAAACTTTCCAGGAACATCTGGAACAAGACGTCCGGAGCCAGGATGCGGCGCGGGTGAAAAAGGACCTGGGCTACATCCGCAGCGCGGCCGACAAGATGGGCCGCCTGCTCGACGAGATCCGCCGCCTTTCGCGGGTCGGGCGTATCGTAAACCCCTCCGAGGAAGCACCCCTGCAGGCGATCGTGAAAGAGGCCCTGGACCTGGTGGCCGGGCGGATCACGGCCCGGGGGGTGCAGGTCGATCTCACGGAGGAACCGGTCGTGCTCTATGGCGATCGGATGCGCTTAGTTGAAGTCTTCCAGAACCTCGTGGATAACGCCGCCAAGTTCATGGGCGGCCAGCCGGCGCCCCGCGTCGAGATCGGCGTGGAACAGGCCGGCGAGGAGCTGGTGCTCTACGTGCGCGATAACGGGATCGGGATCGGTCCGGAGGTGCAGCCGTTGATCTTCGGCCTGTTCCATAAGCTCGATCCCGGCTCGGAGGGCGAGGGCATCGGCCTGGCTTTGGTCAAGCGGATCGTGGAGTTGCATGGCGGCCGGATCTGGCTGGAATCGGAAGGCTCCGGCCAGGGCACGACGTTCCGGTTCACCCTGGCGAAGACGAGATGCGCTGCAGAAAGAAAAAACCCGCCGTGATCAGGAAGATGATCAGGGTCAGGGAGAAGAGCGTCATGCCCAGGACGGACGCGTGCTTCATCAGCTGCCGGTGTGTCCTGACCATGAGGAGCTTGAGGAGAAGGACAGCGAGGAGGGCCATGGCCAGGACGAAATGGAACGTCCCTCTCACCGAGAGGCCGTCACCCGTTTCGATGAGAAACTTGGCCCCCAAGAAGGCCAGGGGCGCCAGAAGCGCGGCGTAGGCGTACCCCGCTGCCTTATGGACTTTCCGCAGTTTCGCGGCCCGGACCTCGTCGCCCGGCCTTCCGAATCGGGCCATCATGCTCAGGAAGGACGTGAGGCCTGCGCCGAGCAACAGCACGGCCAGAAGAGATTTGATCAAATAATTGGACATGATCCGCCGCCTCCTCAGTCGAGGTGGTAGTTCGGGGCTTCCTGGGTGATGATCACGTCGTGGACGTGGCTCTCTTTGAGGGAGGCCGGGGTGATCTTGATGAACCGGGCCTTAGTCTTCAGCTCCTCGATCGTCCGGCAGCCGGCGTAGCCCATGCCGGCCTTGAGCCCGCCGACGAGCATTTGGACGATGACCGTCGTGCTGCCCTTGTAAGGCACTCGGCCCTCGATCCCCTCCGGCACGAGCTTGCTCTCGTTCAGCTGCATGTCCTGGTGGTAGCGGTCGCGGCTCTTGCCTTCTTTCATGACGATGAGCGACCCCATGCCCCGGTAAAGTTTGTAGGCCCGGCCCTGGTACATGACGACTTCGCCCGGGGCCTCCTCGGTCCCGGCGAGAAGGTTCCCGAGCATGATGGAGTCGGCGCCGGCGGCGACGGCCTTGGTCGCGTCGCCCGAATACTTGACGCCGCCGTCGGCGATGAGCGGGACGCCCTTTTTTCGGGTGACCTCGAAGACGTCGGCGATGGCCGTGATCTGGGGGATGCCCGCTCCCGTGATGATCCGTGTCGTGCAAATGGAGCCGGGGCCGACACCGACCTTGACGGCGTCGACGCCGAGGTCGATGAGCTCCTCGGCCGCCCGGGCCGTGCCGATGTTGCCGGCGATGAGCTCCTGCGCCGGGAACTCCTTCTTGAGCGTCCGGACCGTGTCGAGGACCCGTTGCGAGTGGCCGTGGGCGTTGTCGACGACGAGGACGTCGCACTTGGCCGCGACGAGGGCCCTGGCCCGGTCGAGGAAGTCGGAGCCGACGCCGATGGCCGCGCCGACCCTCAGCCGACCGAGGCTGTCCTTGGCCGCGTCGGGGTACTGGATCCTTTTGAGGATGTCTTTGTAGGTGATCAGCCCCTTGAGGTGGTAGCCGTCGTCGACGACGAGGAGCTTCTCGATCTTGTGTTCGTGGAAGACCTTCTCCGCTTCCTCGAGCGAGGTCCCGACGGGGACGGTGACGAGCTTGCGGGTCATGATCTTCTCGATGGGCAGGTTGAGGCGGCTCTCGAAGCGGATGTCTCGGTTGGTCAGGATGCCGACGAGCTTGTTCGATTCGTCGGTAATGGGCAAGCCCGAGATGCGGTGCTCCTTCATGACCTCGAGGGCCCGGGAGATCTTGTCCTGGGGGCGGAGGGTGATGGGTTCGACGACCATGCCGCTCTCGTGGCGCTTGACCTTGTCCACTTCCTCGGCCTGGCCTTCGATGGACAGGTTGCGGTGGATGATCCCGATCCCGCCCTGCTGGGCCAGGGAGATGGCCATCCGCGACATCGTCACCGTGTCCATGGCCGCGCTGACGATGGGGATATTGAGGGTGATGTTCCGGCTCAGCCGGGTCGCGACAGAAGCTTCGGAGGGGACGACGTCGGACTTGGCCGGGAGGATAAGGACGTCGTCGAATGTTAAGGTTTCCCTGATCTTGTCGTCGAGCATGGCTCCTCCTTGGCTCCGAGACTCAGTGCTTGTGACGCTTGCCGGGGATCATGCCCCGGGCTTGCTTGGCCCTCTGTCCCGAGGGCCCTTGGGGCTGCTGGTAATAGACCGGCGTCGGCTTGCGCACCGGGGCGGGTTCGTCGACCACGGGTTGGATCAGGAAGAGGTAGCGGACGGCGTCCTCCTCGACCCGGTCGAGCATGGACTGGAACATCTCGAAGCCCTCTTTCTTGTATTCGATGAGGGGGTCCTTCTGGCCGTAGCCGCGCAGGCCGATGCCCTCCTTGAGGTGGTCCATCTCGAGCAAGTGGTCTTTCCACTGGGAGTCGATGACCTGGAGGAGGATCATCCGCTCGAATTCGCGCATGAACGGGCCGAGCTGTTTTTCCTTGGCCTCGTAAGTGGCCAGGAGGCCTTTGACGAGGGTGTCCCTCAACTCCTCGTAGACGACGGTGTCCCAATTGATCTCGTTGAGCGTCTCGATGTCCAGGCCGAACTGGGCCAGGACGGTCTGGCGGAGGGCGGCGCGGTCCCATTCTTCCGGCGGCTTGTTCTTGTTGGCGTGGGTGTCGAGCATCCAGTCGACGAGGCTCTCGATGAGGCCGACGAAATACTCGTGCTGGTCCTCGCCCTTGAGGATCTTGCGCCGCTGGCCGTAGATCGTCTCCCTCTGCTTGTTCATGACGTCGTCGTACTCGAGGAGGTGCTTGCGGACGGTGAAGTTCTGGCCTTCGACCTGTTTCTGGGCCCGCTCGATGGCCCGGGTGATCATGTTGTGCTCGATGGGGACGCCGTCGCCCATGCCGATCCGGGCCATGAGGCCGGAGATGCGCTCGCTGCCGAAGATGCGCATGAGGTCGTCCTCGAGGGACAGGTAGAAGCGTGACGATCCGGGATCGCCCTGGCGGCCGGCGCGGCCGCGGAGCTGGTTATCGATGCGCCGGGCCTCGTGGCGCTCGGTGCCGAGGACGTGGAGTCCTTCGAGAGCGATGACGGCCTCGTGTTCCTTTTGGGTGACCTCGGAAACCTCCTCAAGCGCCTTTTCGAACTGCTCGGGCGAGGTCTTGGCCGGGTCGGCGCCGTTTTTCTTGAGCTGTTCGCGGGTGAGGTATTCCGGGTTTCCGCCGAGGAGGATGTCGACGCCGCGGCCGGCCATGTTCGTGGCGATGGTCACGGCCCCGATGCGGCCGGCCTGGGCGATGATCTGGGCCTCCATCTCGTGGTACCGGGCGTTGAGGACGACGTGCTTGACGTTCTTGCGGCGGAGGAGCGTGCTCAGGTGCTCGGACTTCTCGATGGAGATCGTGCCGACGAGGACGGGGCGGCCGCGCTTGCTGAGGTCGGCGATCTCCTCGACGACGGCGTTCCACTTCTCGTCGCCCGTCCGGTAGATGACGTCCGGGTTCTCCAGCCGGATGAGGGTCTTGTTGGTCGGGATCTCGACGACGTCCAGGCCATAGATGTGCCGGAACTCGGTGGCCTCGGTCGCCGCCGTGCCGGTCATCCCGGCCAGCTTCTTGTACATGCGGAAGTAGTTCTGGAAAGTGACCGAGGCCAGCGTCTGGTTCTCCTCCTCGACCCGGACGCGCTCCTTGGCCTCGAGGGCCTGGTGGAGGCCGTCGCTGTAGCGGCGGCCGGGCATGAGCCGGCCGGTGAACTCGTCGACGATGACGACCTTGCCGTCCTGGATCATGTAGTCGACGTCGCGCTTGAAGAGGTGATGGGCCTTGAGGGCGGTGTTCGTGGCGTGGACGAATTCCATGTTGGCCAGGTCGTAGAGGTTGGCGACCTCGAGGAACCGTTCGGCTTCGGCGACGCCGGCCTCCTGGATGGAGACGGTCCGGCTCTTCTCGTCGAGGGTGAAGTGCTTGTCTTTCTGGAGGCGGCGGACCATGGCGTCGACGCGCGTGTAGAGTTGGGTCGACTCGTTGGTCGGGCCGGAGATGATGAGCGGGGTCCGGGCCTCGTCGATGAGGATGCTGTCGACCTCGTCGACGATGGCGTAGTTGAACTCCCGCTGGGCCAGGTCGGCCAGGCGGAACTTCATGTTGTCGCGGAGGTAGTCGAAGCCGAATTCGTTGTTCGTGCCGTAGGTGATATCCGCGCGGTAGGCGGTGTAGCGTTCGGCGTCGCCGATGTCGTGCTGGATCGTCCCGACGGAGAGGCCCAGGAACCTGTAGATGGCCCCCATCCACTCTGTGTCGCGCTTGGCCAGGTAGTCGTTGACCGTGACGATGTGGACGCCCTTGCCGTCGAGGGCGTTGAGGTAGGCGGGCAGGGTGGCGACGAGCGTTTTTCCCTCGCCCGTCTTCATCTCGGCGATCCGGCCCTGGTGGAGGACGACCCCGCCGACGAGCTGGACGTCGAAATGGCGCATCCGGGTCGTCCGGCGGGAGGCCTCCCGGACGACGGCGAAGGCCTCGGGAAGGATGTCGTCGAGCGTCGCGCCTTGGGCGAGTTTTTCCCGGAACTCGGCGGTTTTCGCCCGGAGCTGGTCGTCGGTCAGGGGCTGGATGCGGGGCTCGAGGTCGTTTATGACGGGGACGAGCGGCTGAATCTTCTTGAGGGTACGGTCGTTATCGGTGCCGAAGAGCTTGCGGAAAATCCACTTATACATTTACCATTATTTAACAGAATCCCCCTCCAAAGTCAATTTGCCACGACGCGTGAATCGTCCAGGCCGGGGGGCTGTTGACAAGGGCGGCCTTCGGGTCTACACTCGGGAACAGAACAGATTCCGATGTAGGGGAGGGGATCGACATGAAAAAAACCATGCTCGTGTTTTTGGCCGTTATCTGCCTGGGGGCCGGGGTCCGCGTTTTCGGCCAGTTCACCTCGGCCGAAGTGGGCGAATACGATAAGTGGGAGGATTTCCTGAAGACGGCGAAAATCGTCCAACAGGAGCGAATCACAGTCGCACTCGCCGTCACCGAGCCTTACATCCTGACCCTGGAGAAAGACGGAGTTCAGCGTCGCGCTCTTTGGAAGAACGCGCTCGGGGAGAGGGTCGGCGGTTTCAAGGAGACTTGGAAAGGGGAGATCGCCGCTTACCGGCTGAGCCGCTACTTGGGGCTCCACATGGTCCCGGTGACGGTCGAACGCGAGTTCCAGGGCGACCGGGGGTCGTGCCAGATCTGGGTCGACTCCTGGAACACGATGGAGACGATCCGAAAGAAGAAGCTCAACCCGCCGGGCATCAAGGCCAACCGCTTCTACCGGGCCCTGTTCCTCCAGCGGGCCTTCGACAACCTCATCTCCAACGAGGACCGTCACCAGCGCAACTACCTCATCATGGACGACTGGCGGATGATCCTCATCGATCACTCCCGGTCGTTCCGGACGACGAAAAAGTTTACGACCAAGCTGATCTACGATGAGAAATACAAGGAAGGGCCGGCGTTCATCATGGCCGAACTGCCAAGGGCCTTCGTCGAGGGGCTGAAAGCCCTGACCCCGGAGGTCATCCGTCAAGTCGTCGGCGAGTATCTCACCGACGCGGAGATCGCGGCAACCATAGCCCGGCGCGACCTGATGATCGCCTGGCTCGACAAACGGATCGCCGAGCTCGGCGAGGCGAAAGTCCTCTACTGAGGCCCTACTTCTTCCCCAGGATCTCGTCGACGAGCGGTTTGGCGTCGTAGATCTTGAGCAGGGCCTCGATGATGCCCTGGGCGTGGACCATGACCGACCGTGAGACCGTGTCCTCGTAGACAAACCGGGTCGGCAGCGACTGGATGTTGCCGTCGAAGAGGACGCCGACGAACTCACCCTTCCTGTTGACGAGCGGCGATCCGGAATTCCCGCCGATCGAATCGGCCGTGGATACGAAGTTGATGGGCGTCGACAGCTTGACAGCCGCCTTCCTCTTGAGGAAACTTTCGGGCAGTTCGTAAGGGTCCTTGTTTCCGGCCTTGGCCGATCTCTCGTAGAGTCCGGCGTAGGTCGTCTCGAAGGGGATCTTCTTGCCGTTCTCGACGTAGCTCCTGACGGCCCCGAAGCTCAGGCGCAGGGTCCCGGTGGCATCGGGGGGAATGGCGGTTCCCTCGAGCTTGAACATGGCCCGGGCGATCCGCGTGCCGCTGCGCGTCTCCACCGCCTCGACCGTCTTTTCGTATTTCGCCCGCAGGCCACGCGAGACGGGGTCGACGAGGAGAGCCAGCTTGATCATCGGGTCCTGGCACTCGTAGATGGCCTCGAGTCCGCCCGCCATGAGCTTCTTGCGGAGGTCGAGGTCCTTGAGCTTGGTGCCGGCGACGAGCTCCGCGGCGACGTCCTTGGGCGAACGGTCGCCGAGGATCCACTTGACCTCCTGCGTCCCGCCGAGCTCTTCCTTGAGCTGGGTCAGGGAGTCGCCGAGCTTGAGCGTCTCGAATTCGTCGTAGATCGGAGCGGGGGAGAGCAGGCCGCGTTCGAGGGAGGGCAGGGCGGCGTCGCGGTACTCGCGGAGCCTGTCCGCGTTGGGCTTGGGCTTTTCCATGGCTAGGCGGACCAGGTTCCGGGCGACATTGAAGTAAGTCGTGTAAAAGCCGTTGGCCCGTTCGAAGAAGGCCATCGGCTTGAAGAAGGACGCGTAGGCCTTCTGGACCGCGGCGATCTCGTCCCAGGCGGAGCCGAATTCCTTCTCGAGCTCGGGGCTCTTGCTGACCCCGTCGCGCAGGGCCTGTTCTTCGCGGAGTTTTTTCTCCATGAGTTTCTTGTCGAGGAGGCCCGACTGGTAACCGATGGTCGCCTTGAGGCTGTTCTCGATGCCGAAGAGGTTGCGCAGGGCGACCCGCTTCTCCTCCTCGCCCTTCTTGGCGTACTCGTGCATGAAGGCTTGGCGGCGCTTGAGGTTGGCGATGTTGAAGGGATAGCTCGTGTCGCGCAGGAACTCGAGCTGGCTATAGGTCAGGAGACGGCCCGTCGAGCCGGGATGGCCGGAGCAGAGGACGAGGTCGCCCTCGCGGACACCCGTCGTCGACCACTTGATGTAGTTGTCGCTCTGAAAGGGCTTGTCGTTCTCGTAGATGCGAAAGAGCGTGATGTCGAGGTCGTACCGGGGATAAGTGAAATTGTCCTGGTCGCCGCCGAAGAAGGCGGCCAGGTATTCGGGGGCGAAGACGAGCCGGACGTCGCTATGGGTCTTGTACTTATAGAGGTGGTACATGCCGCCGGAGTAGAGCGTGACCACGACGCCCCGGAGCCCGCTCTTCTCGGCCGTCTCCTTTTCCAGGGCGGCGATGACCTTCTGGCGGGCTTCGGCGGCCTCGGCCGGGGTCATCCCGGGCTTTTCGGCGCCGAGGATCTGGTCGGTAACGTCCTCGATCCCGTGGAGGACGCGGAGCTCCATGCCGGGGACCTTGAGCTCCTCGCCGCGCGTCCGGGCGTAGAAGCCGGTCTTCATCAGGTCGCGCTCCTTGGTCGAGAGGTTCTGGACGGCGCCCTGGCCGACGTGGTGGTTGGTCAGGACGAGTCCGTCAGGCGAGATGAACGACCCGGAGGCCCCGCCGAAGGAGATCGAGGCCAGGCGGAGGTGGTCCATGAACTCCGGTGTGACCGTGAAGCCGTATTGCTTCTGAAGGACGTCCTTCGGGGGCTTGTTGAAGAGCCACATCCCCTCGTCGGCGGCGATGGGCAGGACGAGGGCGGCGGCCAGGACCAGGACGGAAATGAAACGGCGGATGTCATGTTTTCTCATTGTTCTCGACTCCTTCCGGGAAATACCCCGTTATTATGCGTGAACCCGCAGACGCGGTCAAACCGCCGTGATAGGATATATCGGCCGTGGCGACTGAAATCGCTTGATTCGCCCTGCGGATTGGATAAACTTGAAAGACGGTGACCCGTGAACCTCGTTAATGCGCCCCATAACACGCCCTTGCGGATCGCCGACCTTGTCGGCGGCGAGGGCGTCCGCCGCCGCCTCATGGCCCTGGGTTTCCATAAGGGCGATATCGTCGAGCTCGACGGCCAGGCCATCTT
>JAPKZD010000014.1:169104-212724 GCA_026393975.1 Candidatus Aminicenantota bacterium
CTCGACGGCCAGGCCATCTTCCGGGGGCCGCTCCTCGTCCGCAGTTGCCGTTCGGACACGACGGTCGCCCTCGGCCGCGGCGTCGCCCAAAAGGTCCTCGTCGAACTCGTCCATGAACGGCCCTAAGGTCCCGACGGTCATCTTCATCGGTCAGCCGAACAGCGGCAAGAGCACGCTCTTCAACTCCATCGCCGGCCACAAGGCCGAAACGTCGAATTTTCCCGGAACGTCCATCAAGCACACCCACAGCCGGGTCAACATCGAGGGGCGGCTCCTCGACATCGTCGACCTGCCCGGGACCTACTCGCTCTGCACGACAGACCCCGCCGAACAGGTCGTCCTGACGCACCTGTTCTCGGAAAGGCCCGACCTCGTCGTCAACGTCGTCGACGCTTCGACCCTCAGCCGCGGCCTGGAGCTCACGCTCGAGCTCGTCGAGCTCGGCTATCCGATGGTCGTCGCTCTCAACATGATGGACTTGGCCGAGAGGAAGGGCATTCAGGTGGACGCGCCGGCGGTAGAAAAACTCCTTGGGGCCCCGGTCACGCCGATCATCGCCGCCCACGGCCGCGGGGTCAAGGAGCTGCTCGAAAGGGCGTTCGAGGTCCTGGACAAGGGGCAGTCTCTCCGGACGCTCCGCTTCGCGGGCGACGTCGAAGAGAAGGTCGCCGAGGTCGAGCGCCTCCTGCCGCCGGGCTTTCCCGTCATCTCCAACCCCCGGTTCACGGCCGTCAAGCTGATCGAGACGGCCGGCCACGCCTGCGGCGATTTTCTCGGGGAGGTCGACCCGGGCCTGAAGGCGACCATCGACCGCGTCCGGAAGGCCATCGAGGAGCGCCGCGGCGCGCCCGCCTACGAAGTCATCTCCGCGGAGCGCCACCACCAGGCCATGAAACTCTTCGAGGAAACCGGCCGCGTCCTCCACGGCAAGCGGATGACCTGGGACAAGAAGGTCGATGCCGTCCTCATGCACCCCGTGTTCGGCTACGTCATCCTGGCGGCCGTCTTCCTGGCCTTCTTCTTCATTATCTTCAAGGTCGGCAGCCCGCTCGAATCGCTCCTCCTCGGGCCGTTCAATAAGCTGAAGGGGGTGCTGGCCGCACGTCTCGGGGGAGGCCTCCTCTTCTCTCTTGCCGAGGGGCTCATCCAGGGCGTGGGCGGGGGAGTGGCCATCGTCCTGCCGTACTTCCTGCCGCTTCTTTTCCTGATGTCGGCCCTCGAAGACCTCGGCTATCTCGCCCGGGCCGGCTTCCTCCTCGACGCCTTCATGCACCGGATCGGGCTCCACGGCAAGTCGGTCTCGCCGTTCATCCTGGGCTTCGGATGCAACGTGCCGGCGATCGTCTCGACGAGGATCCTCGAATCCCAGCGCGACAGGGTCTTGACGTCGATCCTCATCCCCTTCATTCCCTGCTCGGCCCGGACGACCATCGTCCTGGCTCTCGTGGCCTTCTATTTGGGGCCGCTCTGGGCCATGGGCTTCTATGCTGCCAACATCCTCGTCGTGGCCGTCATCGGCTGGATCATCAGCCGGTTCATGAAAGAGCCGTCGCCGGGGCTCATCCTGGAGATCCCTTCTCTCAAGGCGCCCCGGCTCGTCTCCATCCTCCGTAAGACCTGGCTCCAGGTTTATTCCTTCGTCAAGTTCGCCTGGCCCCTCCTCATCGGCGGCAGTCTCGTCCTGAGTCTCCTGAGCTATTTCCGGGCCGACCGGTGGATCAACGACATCCTCGCCCCGCTCGTCGTCAAGGGCCTCGGGCTGCCGCACGAGTTGGGCGTGACCCTCGTCTTCGGCTTTCTGCGCAAGGAGCTGTCGCTCATCATGATGCTCCAGGCGCTCGGCGTCGACTACCAGAACCTGCTCACGGCCATCAGCCGCGAGCAGATCATCGTCTTCACGGTCTTCATCAGCTTCTTCATCCCCTGCCTATCCACCTTCGTCATCCTGTGGAAGGAGATCGGGAAGAAGTGGGCCTTCGTCTCGGCGGGCCTGAGCATCGCCGTCGCCCTCGTCCTGAGCTGGATCGTCCGGCTCGTCCTCTAGCTCGGGCCGAAACTCAAAGATTCAGCTTCGTGACGGCTTCCTCCGCCCAGGCCCGGAGGCGCTGCCGACGATCACAGCGCGGTAAGGGGAGATGTCCCTGACCTTGCGGACAGGAACCACGTCCACGGCGAAGCCCTTCGCGATCAAAACGTCTCCGATTTCCTTGGCGATTTCGCCCGTCGACCCGGCCCGGGTGGCGTAAGCGATAAGAACTTTTTGGCTCATGGCATGTCTCCTTCACCGAGGCGTTTCAGAATGTTCGTTGTGGCCGACGTCCCGACGAGCTTTTCGAGTTCGTTCCGCGGAGCGTCCCTAATGGCGACGAGGCTCTCGTAGCGGGCGAGCAGCGCCGCTTTCTTCTTCGGCCCGAGGCCGGCGATGCCGTCGAGCCTCGAGGCGAAGCTCCTCTTCTCCCGGCGCCCCCGATGAAAGGCGATGGCGAAGCGGTGGGTTTCGTCGCGGATGGCCTGGATGAGCTTCAACGCCGATGAGGTCCGTTCGAGCCGGATCCCATCGCGGGCCTCCGGTGTGAACAGGATTTCCTCTTTTTTTGCGATCGCAACGATCGGGATGCCGGAGAGGCCCAGCCCGGCCAGCGCTTTCTGCGCGGCGCCGAGCTGCGGTTTTCCGCCGTCGACCATGATCAAGTCTGGGAGAGCCCCTTTTTCCTCGAGGACCCTCCGGTATCTCCGGGTGATGACCTCCTCGAGGCTGGCGACGTCGTTCGAGCCTTCGACCGTCCGGATGAGGAATTTCCGGTAGCCGTCCTTGTCCGGCCGGCCGTCCCTGAAGACGATGAGGGACCCGACGGATTCCTCGCCGCCCGTGTTGGAGATGTCGAAACCTTCGATGAGCCGAGGGACGGAGGCGAGGCCCAGTGCCGTCTTCAACTCTTCGAGGGGCTTGGCGTCTCTCGCCTGTTTGCGGAGGTGCGCTTCGGCGTTGCGGCCGGCCAGGTCGACGAGTTTCCGGTTTTTGCCGCCGCGGGGCACGAAGACGCGGACCTTGGCCCAGCCGAGGAGCGAATGGACCCCCGGCCTGTCGGCCGGGGGGAAGGGGAGCAGGAGCCGGGGCGGGGTTTCATGGTCACGGTAGAATCGGGCCAGAAAATCACCCAGGACATCCGCGTCCGGAACGTCGGCCGGGACCTCGGTGAGCCTGGCCGCGGAATTCCGGATCTTGCCCTTGCGCATGAAGAAGACGTAGACGGCCGCCAGGCCTTCCTCGCGGGCGAAACCGACGACGTCCTGGTCCTCGAGGGCCACGGAAATCGTCCCCGGCCGGTCCTTGTAGTCCTCGATGGTGCGCAGGAGGTCGCGCCAGCGGGCCGCCTCCTCGAACTTCTCCTCGCCGGCCGCGCGCTCCATTTTTTTCTTCAGCGTCCGGGCCAGCTCGGGCATCCGGCCTTCGAGGAAGAGGCAGGCGTTGTCGACGTTCTCCCGGTAATCGTTTTCGGAAATGAACTTGACGCACGGGGCCGAGCAGAGCCGGAGCTCGTACTCGAGGCAGGGGCGCTTCCTATTCCGGAAGACCGCCTCGTCGCATCCCCGGACGAGGAAGTGCTTGTTGACGAGGTGGATAGAGGAGCGGGCCCGGTGGGCCGGGCTGAAGGGCCCGAAGTAGCGCGACCCGTCGTCCTCGACGCGCCGGCTGAAATAGACCCCCGGATAGGTTTCGCCGACAGTCACCTTGAGATAGGGAAAGCTCTTGTCGTCCTTGAGCCGGAGGTTGAAGCGGGGTTGGTGCTGCTGGACGTAGTTGTTCTCGAGGAAAGCGGCTTCCTTCTCGGAGCCGGTCAGGATGAAGTCGATGTCGGCCGTCTCGCGGAGGATGTTCCGGACCTTGAAGTCGGGGTTGGGCAGGAAGTAGGAGCGGACGCGGTCCCGGAGCGAGCGGGCCTTGCCGATGTAGACGACCTCGCCGGCCGCGTTCTTGAAAAAGTAGATGCCGGGTTTGGCCGGGAGTTCGGCCGCCCGGACCTTGAGCTCGTCGTAGTCCGCCATGTGACGCCTAGAACCCGAGCTCGAGCTCGCGCTTCTTGAGCTTGATTAGCTCGTCGCGGTAGCCGGCTGCCTTTTCGAATTCGAGGGCGGCGGAGGCCTCCTTCATGAGCTTCCCCAGCTCGTCCATGCGTTTTTTCCGCCTGTGGGGCGAGAGGTAGATGTCCTTGTCCTCGGAGATCCTGGTGTAATCCAGGTAATCGCGCTCGTAGACGCTCGTCAGGGCTTCGTCGATGCCTTTGACGATCGTCTGCGGGGTGATGCCGTTCGCGGCGTTGTAGTCCTGCTGGATCTTGCGGCGGCGTCCGGTCTCCTCGATGGCGACCTTCATCGAGTCGGTCATGGCGTCGGCGTAGAGGATGGCCCGGCCGGCGACGTTGCGGGCGGCCCGGCCGAAGGTCTGGATAAGCGCCGTCGATGACCGCAGGAAGCCCTCCTTGTCGGCGTCGAGGATGGCCACGAGCGAGACCTCGGGCAGGTCCAGGCCCTCCCGGAGGAGGTTGATGCCGATGAGGGCGTCGAACGTGCCCTTGCGCAGGTCCCGGAGGACGTTGACGCGCTCGAGCGTCTCGATCTCCGAGTGGAGGTAGCGGACGCGCAGGCCGAGCTCGTGGTAGTGCCGGGCCAAGTCCTCGGCCATCTTTTTTGTCAGCGTGGTGACGAGGACGCGCTCGTTCCGGGCGGCCCGGGCCCGGATCTCGGCCATGAGGTCGTCGACTTGGCCGCGGATGGGCCGGATCTCGAGCTCCGGGTCGGTCAGGCCCGTCGGGCGGATGACCTGCTCGACCACCCGGCCGGGCGATTTCTTCAGCTCGTAAACCCCCGGCGTCGCCGAGACGTAGAGGGTCGGACCGACGCGGCCCTCGAACTCGTCGAAGTTGAACGGACGGTTGTCGAGGGCCGAGGGCAGGCGGAAGCCGTGGTCGACGAGGGTCAGCTTCCGCGAGCGGTCGCCCGCGTACATGCCGCCGATCTGGGGTACGGTGACATGGGACTCGTCGATGATGGTCAGGAAATCCTTGGGGAAGTAGTCGAGCAAGGTGAAGGGCGGTTCGCCGGCCTTGCGGCCGGTGAGGTGGCGGGAGTAGTTCTCGATGCCCGGGCAATAGCCGAAGTCGCGCAGCATCTCCAGGTCGTAGAGCGTCCTCTCCTCGATGCGTTCGGCCTCGACGGCTTGACCGCGCCGCTGGAAGTGGGCGACCTGCTCGACGAGCTCCGCTTCGATGCCGGCGACCGCCGCCTTGAGGGTGTCGGCGGGCGTCGAAAAAAAGGTCCGGGGATGGATCATGACGGTTTCGAGACTCTGCCGCACCTTGCCCAAAAGGGGGTCGACGGCCGACATCGCCTTGATCCGGCCGTCCTCGAGTTCGATCCTGTAGGCCGAGTCCTCGTAGCTCGGGAATATCTCGACGATGTCGCCGCGGACGCGGAAAGTCCCTCTCTTGAATTCGCCCTCATCGCGCTCGTATTGGACGGAGACGAGCTTTTCGAGGAGGGCTTTGCGGCCCAGGGTTTCGCCAACGCTCAGGGCGAAGCTCATCGAGTAATAGGTTTCGGGCGCGCCGATGCCGTAGATGCACGAGACCGAGGCGACGATGATGACGTCCCGGCGGGCGAACAGGGAATTCGTGGCGCAGAGGCGGAGGCGGTCGATCTCGTCGTTGATCGTCGCTTCCTTGGCAATGTAGGTGTTCGACGAGGGGATGAAGGCCTCGGGCTGGTAATAGTCGTAATAGCTGACGAAGTACTCGACGGCGTTCCTGGGGAAGAAGCGGCGGAACTCCTGGTAGAGTTGGGCGGCGAGCGTCTTGTTGTGGGAGATGACCAGGACGGGGCGGTTGGCTTGCGCGATGATGTTGGCCATGGTGAAGGTCTTGCCGGAACCGGTCACGCCTTTCAGGACCTGATGGCGCGCGCCGGCCTCCAGCCCTTCGGTGAGACGGGCGATGGCCTGGACCTGGTCGCCTTTGGGGACAAAGTCAGATTGCAAAAAGAAGGTACCAGGTCTACGCAATGCCAGTGTTTCCTATTGTCGGGCCAAGTCCGAGACGGCGAATACTGGCATTGCGTAGACCTGGTACCCTCTTTTTTTATTACTCTTTCATGCGGATGCCGCCGGCGAAGCGGGCGCCGTTGGCGATGGTGATCCTGGGCGTGATCACGTCGCCGTCCATCTCGGCCGTTTCGGAAATGACCGCTTTTTCGGCGGCCCTGACGGTGCCTTTGAGCTCGCCGTGGAGGACGAGGGCCCGGACGCGGACTTCGGCTTCGACGCGGGCGCCCTTGGCTACGGTCAGCGTGCCCGACGGGACCGTGATTTTCCCCTGAAACCGGCCCTCGACCAAAACGTCCTCGTGCGCTTCGATCTCTCCATTGAGGACGATCGTTGGGCCCAGCCGGGTGACGCCGGGAAAATGGGGCCTTTCGGGGCTTTGGGGCTGGGGCGGATTCAGGGTTTCCTTGGACATCTTGGGCTCTCCCTCCCGGATGGTCTCCCTCGGATTATATTGTCGGCACGCCCACAAGTCAACGCGCCGCCCTCCGTCGCGTTGACTTGTCCGCTGATTGTGTTAGAATTCTAGGGCTTTGTGAGCGGGCATAGCTCAATGGTAGAGTACCGGCTTCCCAAGCCGGGAGTTGTGGGTTCGAGTCCCATTGCCCGCTCCATTTTTTCCGCCCATGAAAACCTGGCAATTGATCGTCGAGTCCGCCCCCCTTCCCGGTTCTTGGAACATGGCGGTCGACGAGTTCCTCTTCCGCCAGGCCGAGAAGGCCTCGCGCACCTTCCTCCGTTTCTACCAGTGGGAGAGGCCGACTGCCTCCCTGGGCTATTCCCAGGACGCGAGCAGGGTCGTCGACGCGGCCTTCTGCGCGGCCCACGGTATCGACATTGTCCGGCGCATGACCGGCGGCAAGCTCGTCCTCCACGATCGGGAAGTGACCTATGCCGTGGCCTCGTCCGACACGGCGGCCTTCACCGAGACCCTCCGCGACTCGTATCAGCTCATCTCCCGGGCCCTCCTGAAAGGGCTCGCGATCCTGGGCCTCTCGGCCCGCCTGGCCGAGACCTCCCCGCCGTCCTACATCAAGGGGACTATGCCCTGCTTCGCCTTCCCGGCCCGCGACGAGATCGAGATCGGCGGGAAGAAGATCGTCGGCAGCGCCCAGAAGAGGACCGGAACGCTCTTTCTCCAGCACGGCTCCATCCCCCTGGAGAAGGACGAGGCCCTCTTGGCCGCCGTGTCCAGGCCCGGCGAATCGGAGGAGGGCGCGGGCATGACCTCTCTCTCCGAGGCGCTCGGCCGGCCCATGGATTTCGACGGGGCCGTCGGGCCTCTCGTCCAGGGATTCGCCGATTTCTTCGGCGTCTCTTTCGAGCGTTTCGCCCTGGCCCCCGCCGACAAGGAGGCCGTCCGCGTCCTCCAAACCTCGAAATACGCCTCCGACGACTGGACTTACCGGAGGGCATCCTCCGCCCGTTGACTTTTCTTCGAACCGGGTGTTACACTCGGTCAAGAAGTGAGGTCGACACCATGAACGAAGTGGAAGAACTCTCCAAGCTGGACCTGGCCGGTCTTCCGCACCTCAAGCCCCTGTTGCTCGACGATCTCTACCAGAGCGTCTCCAAGAACCTGCACCTCGAGCTCGGCCGCGGCCCCGTCCTCTATCTCCTCTCGCCGAGCTTCTCCGTCCTCAACCCGACGGCCGACGAAGGCATCACCGATTTCATCACCCGGAAGGAGGCCGTCCTCGACTATCTCAAGGAGGCCATCGTCCAGAACCTGGCCGTCTACTCGGTGCTCATCGACATCAGCAGCTACTTCATCGAGCAGAATAACGGCCTCGTCCTGGCCCGGCTTCGGGAGCGGGACTCCGAGGGTCGGCGCTTCGAGATCAAGTTCTACACCCACTCGCCCAAGGAGCTCCTGACCTGCTACGAGGACAAGATCTACATCGGGCGGGACTTCCTCGACCTGTTCAGCCCCAATCGTAAATACTTCGGCGTCAAGGACTCGGTCGTCTCGCTCAAGGCGCAATTCGAGAGGCTTTGCGAGCGGGCCGGGGCCAAGCTGAAAAAGGCCCAGGAATTCGGATCCTACTTCCAGGAGATCGGCGATTCGGTCAACGAGCTCCACAACGAAGGCCTGCTCATCCTCCAGAGCCTGCCGCCGCACCTCGATTTCGCCAAGCTCTCCGGCAAGGACCTCATCGACATCAACGCCCAGTACCGGACGATCAACCACTACGTCGTCGAGCTCCACGACACGATCGCCGAATTCGAAAGCCTCCTCCGCTTCAAGGAGCGCTCGGACTTCGTGCGCTACGTCACGAAGTACAAGAAAGACGTGACCAACCTCATCTCCTACTTCAACATCAAGATCAACGGCGTCATCGCCCAGCGCATCCGCCTCTGCAAGGCTAAGCACTCCTAAAAAAAACGGCCGGTTCCCGGAGGAACCGGCCATAGTGGCGTTGTCTACTCAGTACTAGAACTTGCGGCTTGCGGCCTCGATGCGGATGTTCTCGTAGGTCGTTGATAGGTAGATCAGGGGACTGCCCGAGTTGGCCGTGAAGGCCTTGATCAGGGACACGCCGTTGGACTGTTCGATGTCCGGCTTTTCCGGAAGCCCCCACTCGACCTCCCCGCCCTTCGATCGAGCCTCGAGACGCGGCGACTCGCCGGCCGGCCAGGCGAGATGGATCGTCCCGTACTCGTTGCGGACGTCCATGCCGCGTTTCAGGTCGAGAGGCTTGAGGGTGACGTTGCCATTGCGGAGGACGACCGTGACCTCCGCCGAGAAATCGGCCAGTTCGACATTCTCGTAGGACGTCTTGACCGAGATCTCGCTGCCGCCAATCCCCGTCGCCGAGACGGCGGAGTTGTGGGCGTCGACCAAGAAACGGCCCTGGACGCCCGTGGCCCGGACCCCCTCGTAGCTCGTCCGGACGTCCAGGTCGCCCCGGACGTTCTCAGCGGTGACCGCCATGTTGTGCCCGGTGACCGCGGCCGGGCCGACGTCGGAAAGGAGGACCTTCTCGTAGGACGTGTCGATGGTGACGGCCCCCGCGACGCGCCGCGCGTCGACGGCGACGTTCGAGCCGCGGATATCCGCCTTTTGGCCGGCGTCCTCGACCCGGACCTGGGCGTAGCTCGTCTCAATCCACAGGTCGCCCGCGACCGAGACGGCCCGGACGTCGCCGTGGCTGTTGGTGATCCGGCATTCGCCCTGGATCTTCTGCGCCTCGAGGTCCTCATAGCTCGTCTCCAGCGCGCAGGGTCCCTGGATGTCCGAGGCATAAAGCTCGCCGTGCCGGTTGCGGACCGTGGCCTCCTTGACCCCCTCGACGCGGACAACACCGTAGGCGTTGGCGACGTGGACGGCCATCGCCCGGGGGACGGTCAGGATGAAGCCCGTTTCGAAGTTCTTCTTGCGGAACTCGTCCCGGTTCGTGGCGAGCGTCAGCTTGTCCGCGGCCGTGGTCAGCGTGTACTTGAGCCGGCCGGCGACGTCCTTGGCCTCCTCCTCCGTCCTGCGCCAGACGACCTTCTTGAACGTCAGTTGGACCGTGTCCTGGTCTCCGCCGCGCACTTCCACCCAGCCATGGCCGTTCACGATCTCGATCGCCAGCGGCAGGGGAGCCTCGATCGTGCGCGTCTCCTCGGCGGTGTACTCTCTGCCGAACCCTGCGAAATCGTCGCCCCAGTTGAAGTCGAGATTCCAGTGCCCCGTCTGGACCTGGTAGACGACGAGGCCGGCCAGGATCAGGACGACAATGAGGACGACTTCCCTAAATTTCATGGTCTTTGTCCCGGGCCGGCGTCTCGGAGCGCTCGCTCCTCTCCTTGAGCCCGAGATAGAGCTTGTTGGCGCCCCAGACGATCAGGATGACAGGCCAGAACCGCCAGACCTGGTCCCAGATGTCGATGTGGAACTGCTCGAGGAGGAAGATCCCGCCGAGCACGATGAGGATGATGCCCCAGATGAGCGAATCGCGGTGTTTCTGTCTTGCCATGGTGGACCTCCGTTAGTTGCCTTTCTTGGATTTGGCCACGGAATCGGCCACGAGCTTGAGTCCGATGGCGATGACCACGGCCGGCCAGAAGCGGAACAGGTCTTCGTAGAGGATGATCTCGAAGTTGGCCAGGATGAGCAGGACGCCGAGGGCGATGAGAAAAAGGCCCCAAAAGATCGAGCCCGAAGGCACGAGCTCGGGGAGTCCCTGGCCGGCCGGCCCGGCGGCCGGCTTCAGGCCGGCGGCGTTCAGGTTGATCGTCTTGGCGACCTGGACGCTGTCGATGATCTGAAAGAAATAGAATCCGGCCAGGAGCAGAGCCTTGAAGGGCTGGCCCCCGCCGCCGTTCTGGATGGTGATCAAGCCGGCGAAGAGGATCATGTAGAAGATGCCCTTGGCGATCTGGCCGTTGTAGAGGGCGCCCGTGCCGGGGAAGATGATCGACAGGATACCGGCCGCGGCCGGCGACTTCGGCGGCCTCTGCTGGATGACGACTTTTTCTTCCATGGATGTTACCTCCGTTGGCATTATTGGTTTCCCTCGCCGCCCTTCAGGAGGTCGAGGGTTTTGATGGACTTGACGACGTTGCCGGCGAACGACCCGACTTCGGATTTGAGCGACCCGGCCCCGGCGTAGAGCTTTTCGGCCGTGCCGATACCGCGGTGGAACGTCAGGTCGAACTGCTTCCGGATCCCCCGGCCTTCCGGATGGAAGAGGACGAAGGAAACGGCGACGAACAGGACGGTGAAAGCGGCGTAGACCGGCTGGAGGGCGGGTCGGGTCAGCCAATCGAAGACCGGCCGGAAAAATTTCCTTTTCTCGCGCTTCGCGGCCGGGATGGCGTAGAGGCTCGAGAGCAGGGCCGGGGAAGGCTCGGCCTCGGGGAAGGCGGCCATGGCCCCGGTCATTTCCTTCATCAAGGCGAGGAGCGCGGCGCACTCCGGACAGGCGGCGAGATGGGTGTCCACTTCGGCCTTCTCCGCGGCGGCCAGCTCACCCTCGAGGTAGGCGGACAGCAGTTCTTCGAACCGTTCGCAGGTCATGAGATTTCTCCTCGGTATTCCCTCAGGACCTGGGCCAGTTGGAGGCGCGCCCGGTTGACGCGCGACTTGACCGTCCCCAGGGGCAGGCTGAGGATCTCGGCGACCTCTTCGTAGCTCTTCCCCTGCAGGTCCCTCAGGATAATGACCATCCGCATATCCGCCGACAGGCGATTGAGCCCCTCCCAAACGAGGGCCTTGGTTTCCTTAGCGACAAGACTTTGCTCGGGGCCGTCGTGGGCAGTCTGGGCCAGGACGCGTTCGTCGTAATCGTCCCTCTGCGTCTTTTCCCACTTGGTCCGGCGGTACTCGTCGATGAGGTGGTTCTTGACCAGGGTGAGCAGCCAGGGCGTGAAGTTCTTGCCGAAGTCGTATTTCGGCAGGGCGCCGGAAAGCTTGAGGAAGACCTCTTGGGTCCTGTCCTCGGCTTCCTGCCGGCTCCCGGAGAACTGATAGGCCATGTTAAAAATCCTTTTGGCGAACGTGTTCACCAGAGTTTCCCAAGCTCCCTGGCTCCCGGCCAGGCACTCTCTGATGACTTCGTTCAAATCCACTCAATTCACCTTGGTTGACGGAGTCGGATGGAGGAAAGTTCCATTCCCGGCCCATTTTCGTACAAAACGGCCTTCCCGGCAACTGGCGTGCCCGGGCGGACCATAACATCGGCCGCCTAGGGGCTTCGGGCATCGTCTTCGTTCGCCGCGGTGATTTTTACGCCTTCCCGGGCCGGATTCGGTGGGAGGAGTCCGCGTATCCGTCCCGGGAAGTCTAAATCACCGCTTTATGCTTCCTCCGACGACACCCTCAGCCCCCCTTTCGGTGGCCTCCTTCGGGCATCGCTCTGGCAAAGAGGGACTGTCCCCAATGGGGGCTGTCCCTCTTTGCCGGCAAGTAGCGAAAAGGGGCCGGCCTGCTATAATAAAAGGGTCCGAAGATGTAACTTTCTTGGGGAAATCGAGGTTTTAGGATATGAGCATGGACGAACAAGAGCTGATCCGGCGCGTCCAGGACGGAGACGAGTGGGCGTTCGGCCAGATCATGGGTCTTTATAAGGACAAGATCGTGAATTATCTCTACCAGTTCTCGGGCGACTATCAGAAGGCCGTCGACCTGGCCCAGGAGACGTTCCTCAGGGTTTACTTCAAGGCCGACAAGTACCGGCCGATCGCGCCCCTGTCCTCCTGGATCTACACTATCGCCTCGAACCTGGCCAAGACCGAGTGCCGGAGGACGAAGAAGATGGCCACCGTCTCCCTCGAGGACATCCCCAACAACTTCTCGAGCGGCACCTATTACGAGGACCCGGCCGACCCGGGGCTCGTCCGGAACCTCCGCGAGGCCCTGGCCGGGCTCCACCCCCGCTACCGCGTCCCGGTCGTCCTCAAGGACATTGAGGGTTTCTCCCAGGAGGAGATCGCCCGGATCATCAAACGGCCGGTCGGGACCGTCAAGGCCCGGATCAGCCGCGGCCGGGAACAGCTCAGGAAAAAGCTGGAAAAGGCCATGACCGCCGAGCCCTATCCTGCTGAAAAAGAGGTGAGCGAACATGGAAGGGCATGAACTTCTCGCCAAAATGAACAGGGCTGCGGCCCCCGCGGGCTTCGAAGAGGCCGTCCTGACCAAGCTTCCGGCCGCCCGCAAGGAGCGGGCGCGGATCCACCGGGCGAACTTCCGCTATGCGTTCGCCGGCTCGGCCGCCCTCGTCTTCGTCGGCTTTGTCCTCCTCAACCCGTCCCTCTTCCAGAAGGAACTCCCACTGACATTCGCCGAGCGGGAGGCCCTAACCGTGCCCTCCGAGGGGGGGAAGGGGATTTCGTCCGCTCAGCAGTCGCGCCTGATCCCCGTTTTCGAGACCATGGACTACGCGTCCGAATTCCGCAACGCTCAATCCCAACCCCGAACGGTTTACATACTGGAGCAGGTTTCCGAGTCCGTATCTTCGGAAATCATTTATTAGGAGGTTATACCGCCATGAACAGGATGATCAAACCGGCTCTCGTGATCATGGCTTCCATCGCCGTCCTGGCCCCCTCTTTCGGGGCTAAAACGGCTGGGGCGAAGGGCCTCGAACCCGACATCACGGGCGTCGCCAAAAAAGTCTTTCCTTCGGTCGTCCGGGTCGAGGTGCAGAACCATACGCGCCGGGTGGCCACCGGCGTCGTAATCGAGAAGGGCGGCTACATTGTCACCACCGCCCTCATTTCCCCGCGTGAAGAAAAGATCACCGTCACGACGTCGGAAGGGAAGAGGATCGACGCCGAGTTCCTCGGCTTCGACACGGAGACCCAACTGGCCCTGCTCAAGGCTAAGGACGCGGGCCTGCCCGCCCTGGCCCCTGGAAAGGCGGCGGACTTGGCGCCGGGCTCCTGGATCTGCGTCATCGGGGTTTCGCCCGAGCAGACCGCGACGGTGACCCAGGGCATCGTCAGCTCTGTCGCCGAGGACAAGCTGCGGCTCAACGTCTGGGTGACGCCCGGGTCGAGCGGCGGCCCCGTCGTCGACGCCAACGGCCGGATGGTGGGGCTCCTCCGCGGCATCTACATGGAGGAGAAGCCCGTCGTCTTCCAGTTCAGGGACAAGGAACAGTCCGGCTCCGGATACGTCTTCAGCAGCCGGGCCGAAGCCCCCTCTTCAGGGATGGCTCTGGCCGTTCCCGTGGACGTCGTCAAGGACATCAGCGCGCAGATCAAGGACAAGGGCAAGGTCGAACGGGGCTGGCTGGGAGTGGGCATCGTCCTCAACGAGGAAGGCCGGACCGAGATCGGCTCCACCGACCCGGACAGCCCGGCCGAGCTGGCCAAGCTCCAGACCGGCGACGTCGTCCTCAAGATAGGGGACAAGGACGTCTCCAGCCCCGACGTGCTGGCCGCCGAAATCCGGAAGAGGAAGCCGGGCCAGGACGTCACCCTCCAAGTCGAGCGGGACGGCAAGCCCATGGACGTCAAGGTCAAGCTCGGCGAATATCCCGAGAACGAAGCCCAGAGGGAGATGGAGATCCGTTTCCCGGGGCTCTTCGGGCCGGACACGCCTCCGCCGCAGTTTTCCTTTTCGCCGCGGCCGGCGTCTCCCGACAAGGCCCCGAAGTCCGACGCGCCGCGGCCGCTCGCTCCTAAGACGCCCGAGTGGTCCTACGAAACGCGGAAATTCATCGGCGTCTACTGCGGCGAGCTCAACCGCGAATTGGCCGAGCACTTCGGGGTCAAAGAGGGGACGGGTCTCATCGTTTCCAAGCTGACCGAGGGCGGCCCGGCAGAAAAAGCCAAGCTCAAGGTCGGCGACGTCATCGTCAGCGTGGACGGCAAGCGCGTGGAGACCGTGAACGACCTCATCGACCTCGTCCAGGCCAAGGCCAAGGGGACCAAGGTCAAGCTCGAGATCTTGAGGGACAAGAAGACCATGACGCTCGACGTCGAGGTTTCCGAGGAGGAGAGCGGGGGGCTCTTCGACTCCGGAAACTTCCAGGGCTTCCTCGAATCCTGGCAGGACTATACCGACGCTTTCAAGAACGAGCTCATGAAGTGGCAGGCCGACGGGATGCCTGAGCAGCGGCAGAGCCTGAAGAAGAGCAGTCAAAAGGGGCTATTGAAAAGGATCTAAGAGACCTGCTCCTGTCCCTCTTTTTTA
Organism: Candidatus Aminicenantota bacterium; assembly: GCA_026393975.1. Taxonomy (GTDB): domain Bacteria; phylum Acidobacteriota; class Aminicenantia; order Aminicenantales; family Saccharicenantaceae; genus RBG-16-66-30. The sequence continues at coordinate 183,828 of JAPKZD010000014.1, forward strand.
TTCTGGAAGATTGAGCCAGCGTTTCTTGAGCCGCTCGAATTCCTCGGCCGAGAGCCGGGCCTTGTCGAAATAGCCTTTCGCCGACCTCTGCCGCAGGGCCTCGTAGAGGATGACCGCTACGGAGACCGACAGGTTGAGGCTCTGGACCATGCCCAGCATCGGGATGCGGACGACCTTGTCGGCGAAGGTGAGCGCTTCCTCCGAGATACCCTCCGACTCGCTGCCGAAGACGAGGGCGACCGGCTTGGCGAAATCGACGTCCGTATAGGGGATGGCGTCTTTCTGGAGATGCGTGGCGACGATCTCGAACCCCGCTTTTTTCAACGGCTCGAAGCATTCGGCCGGGGTTGGGTGGACGGCGATCTCGAGCCACTTGTCGGCCCGGGTCGAGATGGCCTCGTTGAAGCGGAGGAGCTCGGGATTTGGAGAGACGAGGTCGAGATGGAGGACGCCCGCGGCGTCGCACGTCCGGATGACGGCGCTGGCGTTGTGGGCGATGGTCACGCCCTCGAGAACGACGCGCAGGTCGGATTGACGGTGGGACAGGACGCGGCTGACCTTTTCGATTCTCTCAGGTGTCGGCATGCCGGAACTATATCAGACAGGGCGTTTCTTGAAAATAGGCCGGTTTTCCCTTATAGTTAGTGGCCGTGCCGGTGTGGCGGAACTGGCAGACGCGCGGGACTCAAAATCCCGTCCGGGGCAACTCGGGTGTGGGTTCGATTCCCTCCACCGGCACCAATTTCCTCTAGCTATTCTACCCCTCAGCGCGGGCGGCGGGCGCTGAACTTGAACCGGCCGTCCCCGAGATCGTCACGTGCGTCTTCAAAGCCCATGGCATGGAGCCTCGCCGGCAACCCGGCCGGGTCGACGAGGCGCATGGTGTCCCGCAAGTGAAACCAGACCATGCGCCGGCTCCACAAACTGTCTGTCCCGGCGTAGATTCCGCCCGGGGTGAGAACCCGGAAGACCTCACGGAAAAGTTGGTCCTGGAGCGAGGCCGAGGCCATGTGATGGAGCATGGTGAACGAGACGGCGCCATCGCCGTGCAGAACGGTCACATTCGATCGCTCCATGCGTTTGCACAGCGATTCCGCGAACTTGACATTACCCGGGGTCGGTGTTAACCTTCGATCAATCCGTTCTACAGGGGGGACGGTGTCCAAATCGCCCCATGAAGCGAAAGCTTGACCCGAAATGCCGATTAAATTAACGAGTTCCTTGAACAAAGGAGGTCCTATGTCCAGACGCAATCGCGTGGTATTCATCCTGGCCATCCTCTTGGCCTCATCCGCTCTGTCCGCGGCCGAGGTCCAGCTGACGGCCGTGACTCTTCAGGCGGGAAAGCCCGTCGATATCAATTTCTCCCGGACCAGCCGGGCACCCTCCCAGGCCGCCATGCAGGCGACGCTCCTCTACGATAACGGGAAGGCTGCGGTCAAGCTGAGCTTCGAGAAGATGGAGCCGGCCGTCCTCTTCGCCGGCGACATCTCAGCCTACGTTCTCTGGGCCGTGACCCTCGACGGTTCCGCCGAGAACCTGGGCGAGGTCATCGCCGACAAGAAAAGCGCCTCCGGCTCCCTGCAGGGCTACACCGGCAAGAAGGTCTTCGCCCTGATGGTGACGGCCGAACCGTTCGCCACCGTCACCCGTCCGACAGAACTCGTCATCTTCGTTTCGAGCGAGATACGGGGGACGACCGTCCAGAAAACGCCCTTCTCCTTCACCAACTTTTCGACGGGCTACCAGCCTGCCATCGATTCGATCTCCGGCATCCAGTACAACGACGACACGCCGGCGGCCGTCAAGCAGGCCAATAAAGCCATCGAGATCGCCAAAAAGCTCGACGCGGCCGCGGTGAATCCGAAGGCTATGGACGGAGCGACCGTAGCCTTCGGCAAGGCCATGGCCGCGGCGGGCAATAAGAAGGTCATGGCCGACCAGGCCCGCGTCGCCGCCCAACTGGCTTCCCAGGCCATCAAGGACACCATCAAGGCCAACGAGGCCAAGGCGGCCGCCGAAACCGAAGCCAAGCGGCTGGCTGAGAAGGCCGTCCTCGAGCAGAGGGCGACCACGGCCGAGGGCGAATCCCAGCGCATCGCCCAGCAACTCAAGGAAGTCCAGGTCCAACGGGAAGTCCTGGCCAGCGAAACCAAGAACCTGGCCCTGCTCACGGAAAAGCTCATCGCGGAAAAGGATGCCATCGCCGCCGACCGGGACGCCGTCAAGGCCGAGTGGGACAAGGTCGCCGCCGACCGTGAGGCCATAAAGGCCGAAGCCAGACGTCTGGCTGAAAAGGCCGTCCTCGAGCAGAGGGCGACCACGGCCGAGGGCGAATCCCAGCGCATCGCCCACGGGAAGTCCTGGCCGACGAAACCAAAAACCTGGTCCTGCTCACGGAAAAGCTCACCGCCGAGAAGGGCGCCATCGCCGCCGAGCGCGATGCCGTCAGGGCCGACCGGGAAAAGTTCGCCGCCGACCGTGAGGCCATAATGGCCGAAGCCAAACGTCTGGCTGAGAAGTCCGTCCTCGAGCAGAGGGCGACCACGGCCGAGGGCGAATCCCAGCGCATCGCCCAGCAGCTCAAGGAAGTCCAGGTCCAACGGGAAGCCCTGGACAGCGGAACCAAGAACCTGGCCCTGCTCACGGAAAAGCTCACCGCCGAGAAGGGCGCCATCGCCGCCGAGCGAGATGCCGTCAAGGCCGACCGGGAAAAGTTCGCCGCCGACCGTGAGGCCATAATGGCCGAAGCCAAACGTCTGGCTGAAAAGACCGTCCTTGAGCAGAGGGTGACCACGGCCGAGGGCGAATCCCAGCGCATCGCCCAGGAGCTCAAGGAAGTCCAGGCCCAACGGGAAGCCCTGGCCGGCGAAACCAAGAACCTGACCCTGATCACGGAAAAGCTCACCGCGGAGAAGGAGAAGGATGCCATTGCCGCCGACCGGGACGCCGTCAAGGCCGAGCAGGACAAGGTCGCCGCCGAAAAAGAACGCACCGAGCTGGCCGGGATGCTCAAGGGCGCCCTGTCCTCGGTCGCCGAAACGACCGAAACGGCCCGGGGCGTCATTGTCAGCCTCTCCGGCCTCTTCGACGTTGGCAAGGCCACACTCAAGCCGGCCTCCCAGCTCTCGGTGGCAAAATTGGGCGGGATCCTCATGGTCTTCCCGAACATGAACATGAGTATCGAATGCTATACCGATTCCACGGGCACGAACGAGCTGAACATGAGGCTGTCCACGGCCCGGGCCCGCTCGGTGTACGAATTCCTCATGGGCCAGGGGATATCCAACAGCCGGATGAAGTACCAGGGCTTCGGCCCGGACAACCCGGTCGCGCCTAACGACACGGAGACCAACCGGGCCAAGAACCGGCGGGTCGAGGTCGTCCTGACACGGGCGGTCAAGGCCCCCTGATAAGAACCTAAGAAAACCCGCCTGCTCCGGAACTTTCGTCCCTACATCTGCGTCTCTATGGTTATAGGCCGAAGTTCGAGGTGCATCATGAAAAAGTGGATTTTCCGCGGCGTGTCCCTTGTCCTCCTCCTCACGTTCTTTTATTTCCTGTTCGCCTGCGGCAAGAAAAAAGAGGAGATGAAGCTCGTCTCCGCCACCCGGGGCGACATCCGGGAAAAAGCCCTGGCCGTGGGCACGATCGAACCGGAGAAGGAGATCAAGGTCAAATCGATCATCCCTGGGATCGTTGCCGAGGTCCTGTTCAAGGTCGGCGACGCCGTGAAATTGGGAGCGCCCTTATTCAAGATCTCGCCCAACCCGACCCCCCTCGAATACGTCGAGGCCCGCCGCAGCATGGAGCTGGCCGAGGTGACCATGCAGAAGCTCAAGAACGACTGGACGCGCCAGCTCGAGCTCTATAAAGGGAACCTCATCTCCCGGTCCGAAATGGACGCCTCCGAAGGCTCCTACAGGGAAACCGAACTGAGGTACAGGACCGCCGCGGAGCGCCTCGAGCTCCTGGAAAAGGGACGGATCCGCATGTCCAACAGGGAGATCGATTCTCTGCTCAGGTCTCCGATCACGGGCATCGTCCTATCCCAGAGCGTTTTCCAAGGGGATCCCGTTGTGCCCCTGACCAACTTCCAGCCCGGAACCGAACTCTGCTCGCTCGCCGACATGGCCAGCCTGCTCTTCAAGGGCACGGTTGACGAGATCGACGTCGGCAAGATCGTCGACGGGATGGAAGCCGAGATCCAGATCGGCGCCCTTCCCGACACCAAGATCCCCGGCCGTGTCGACCGGATTTTTCCCAAAGCCAAGAAAGAGGGGAACGCCACCCTCTTTGACATCTGGATCGTCATCAAGGAAACGGCCGGGGTGACCCTGAGGGCCGGCTTCTCCGCGACGGCCGGCATCCAGATCCGAGAGCGGAAGCAGGTCGTCCTCATCCCCGAGCGCCTGGTCGTCTTCGAAGACGGGAAGAGGTTCGTCGAGGTCCCCTACAGCGAAAGCAAGGAAGAACAGAAGACCCGCAAGGTCGAGATCCAGACCGGCCTTTCCGACGGCCTGAACATCGAGGTCCTCTCCGGCCTCAAGGAGGGCGACAAGGTCGTCGAGAAGCCCCCCCGCGAGATCAAATGATCGGCATTTTTTTCCGCAACCTCTTCCGGGACCTCGTCCGCCAGCCGCTGAGGACCGCTCTGACCCTGTCCGGGGTCGTTTGGGGCACGTTCTCGGTCATCCTGCTCCTCGCCTTCGGCGATTCCGTCTCCAAGGCCCAGATGAAGCGCTTCCACGGCATGGGGCAGGGCATCGTCCTCGTCTTCCCTTCGCGGACGACGCTCTCCTGGCAGGGGTTCCTCAAGGGCAAGGCTGTGCGGGTCACCCCGGAGACGGTCGAGGCGATCCCCGAAAAAGTCCCCGGCATCGAGCTCATCAGCCCCGAGTTCGTCGACAGCCGCCTCATCAGCTACGGGCGGAAGGAATTCCGGAACACCGTCCGCGGCGTCAATCCCGAGTTCGAGCTCATGCGCAACACCATCGCCGGGAAGGGCCGGTTCATCGACGCCGAAGACATGGCCGCCCGGAAAAGGGATTGTTTCATCGGCGACGTCCTGGCGACGGACCTCTTCGGGACCGAGGAGCCCGTGGGCCGGAATGTCCTCATCGACGGTGTCCCGTTCCTGGTCGTCGGCGTGATGCGGACGAAGCTCCAGAACTCGAACTACAACGGCCAGCGCGACGAACGCTGCGCGTTCATCCCCTGGACGACCTACTCCTCGCTCTACGGCGCCAAGTACGTCTCGAACATCATTTTCCGTCCCCGCGACCTCGGCCGGAGCAAGGCGGTCATGGCGGACGTCAAGGGGCACCTGGCCAAGCTCCTCGGCTTTTCGGCGGCCGACCCGGACGCCCTCGGCGTCTGGGACACACTGGACTTCGAGAGGCAGTTCACGACTTTCTTCCTGGCGTTCACGGTCTTCCTGGGGGTCATCGGCTCGTTCACGCTCCTCGTCGGCGGCGTCGGCGTCGCCTCGATCATGAGGGTCGTCGTGGAAGAGCGAACGCGCGAGATCGGGGTCAAGCTGGCCGTCGGAGCCCGCCGCCGGACGATTCTCTGGCAGTTCTTCAGCGAGTCCCTGGTGCTCATGCTCCTCGGCGGGCTGGTCGGTTTCGGGCTCTCGGCCGGCGCTCTCCAGGGGGCCAAGGCCTTTCCCGCGGGCGGGTTCACCGACTTCGTCGGCGTCCCCGTTCTCAACCCGCTTGTCATCGTCTCCACGGTCCTGATCCTGCTCGCGATCGGCGTCGTCGCCGGGATGATCCCGGCCCGGACGGCCGCGTCGACCGACCCCATCGAAGCCCTGAGGAAATAGGGGAGCGCCATGAACCTGACCCTGCCCCGATTCTTCTGGAGCGAGTACCGGAAGCGCCGTAAGAAGGCCGCCCTCATCACCTTCGCCCTGTTCTGGGGGACGCTCTCGATCCTCCTCCTCATGGCCTTCGGCCAAGGCATGACGACCCAGTTCCAGGTCGCCTTCAGCGGGTTCGGCCAGACGCTGATCATGGTCTACGGCGGCCAGACCTCGCTTCCGTTCGAGGGCCTGCCGAAGGGGCGCCCGATCTCCCTCTATCCGGAGGACGTCGACTACCTCAAGGACAGAGTCCCGGAGATCCTCCGCATCGCCCCGGAGTCGTACAACTTCCTCCAAGTCTCGGCCAACGGCAAGGAGATCAATCGCACCGTCCATGGAACGACCGCCGAATTCGGCCTCATGCGCACCCAGGTGCCGCAGATGGGCGGCCGCTTCCTTAACGCCGACGACGCTGCCGAGGGTCGGAAGGTCGCCTTCATCGGCTGGAAGGTGGCCGCGGACCTGTTCGGGAGCGCCGACCCCGTGGGGAAGCCCATCGTCATCGACCGCATCCCCTTCACGGTCATCGGCGTCCTCCAGAAAAAGATCCAGGACTCGATGTACAACGGCCCGGACGCCGAGCAGGTCCATCTCCCGTTCCACGCCTACCAGCAGATCGACAACCGCCGGCGCATCAACCAGATCCACATCCAGCCCCGCGAGGCGTCCCAGTCCAAGATCATCGAGGCGCGGGTCCGGACGCTCCTCGGGCGCAAGTACCGCTTCGATCCCGAAGACCGCTACGCCACGAGCTTCTGGAACACGATCGAGGACGCTAAACAAGGACAGGCGATCTTCAAGGGGATCGAGATCTTCCTCGGCATCATCGGCGCCCTGACGCTCCTCATCGGGGCCGTGGGCGTCACCAACCTGATGTACGCCGTGGCCAAGGAGCGGACCAAGGAGATCGGCATCAAGCTGGCCATCGGCGCGCGGCGGCGGGACATCATCCAGCAGTTCTTCCTGGAGACGGTGTTCGTTTTCGCCAAGGGGACGTTCTGGGGGTTCATCACCGCCTTCAACGTCGTCCACCTCATCCGGCTGGCCCCGATCAACTACGATTCGTTCGGGATCGATGCCTACCTGCTGCGGCCGGAGTTTTCCCTGCAGATCTTCGTCGCCTACACGGCTATCTTGGGCGTCCTCTGCTTCCTATCGGGGATATTCCCGGCGCTCAGGGCTTCGCGGGCGAATCCGATCGAGTCACTCCGCTATGAATAGAGGGCCATCATGATCGAGCTCCAAGGCATCACCAAAGTCTACCGGACGGGGAGCCAGTCCCTGGAGGCGCTCCGAGGCATCTCCGTGAAGATCGGGAAGGGCGAGTTCATCTCCATCATGGGCCCTTCGGGGTCGGGGAAATCGACGCTGATGAACATCATCGGATGTCTGGACACGCCGACAGCGGGGGAGTACCTCCTCGGCAGCGACAAGGTGGCGGGGCTGACGTTCGACCAGCTGGCGGCCGTGCGCAACCGCAAGATCGGATTCGTCTTCCAGAATTTCAACCTTCTCCCGTACGCGACGGCCTGGGAGAATATCGAGCTGCCGATGCTCTTCGACGGGAAGAACGGCCGGAGACGGAGGGAGCGGGTCACGGAGCTCCTCAACGCCGTCGGGCTCTACGAGTGGCGCGGCCACCGGCCCTCGGAACTCTCGGGCGGGCAGCAGCAGCGCATCGCCCTGGCTCGGGCCCTGGCCAACGATCCGCCCATCCTGCTCGCCGACGAGCCGACGGGAAACCTCGACTCGAAAAGCGGCGAGGAGATCATGGCCATCCTGACGGATCTCTGGCGGGCGGGCCGGACGATCGTCATGGTCACCCACAACGACCACATCGCCGCCCATTCCGAGCGGACGATCCGCCTCTTCGATGGCCAGGTCGTGGCTTAGTACTCGCCCGTAGATATATATCACGGGCGAGTGCCCTCCCGACCGCCGAGGCCGACGGAAAAATGACACGAGACTCTGCCCAGCTCAATCGAGGGCGAAGGCCCGCGAGGATACGGCCATGAGGGCGACTAGGCCCGGGTCGAGGTCGGCCAGCCGGTCGCAGCCCCCGGGCATCTTGTCTTTGAGCCGGCGCCTCATCTTTTTAAGGTAGGAGAAGCGGACCGGGAACGCCCGCCGCGCCCGCCGGACGAAGCCCCGGCTGAAATATCCCGGGTGCTTGCCCACGGATTCCCGGAACATCAGGGACAAGCCGCTCCCGATCGCGTCGCAGAGGGCGGACCGGCGCGGCGTCGCCCCTGCCCTGGCCCTTTCCAGCACGGCGGCGAGATAGCCTTCGAGCCGGGCCGCCGTCGCGTCGAGCGGGGCGTGTCCATTCGGGCGCGAAAAAAGCGTGCGATGTCTGCAAGCGGCGTCCTCGGCGATGTCCTGGAGGTCGTCGGCCAGCTGCAGGAACGTCCCGAACCCGAAACAGAAATCCTCGTCGGCGGGATCGAGCCGCCCGGCCACGAGGTAGCCGTCGGCAAGGACGGACGTTCCGCCTTTTTCGAAGCTGATGCCCAGGATGTCGCCCGGAGGAGGGGGGAATTCCAGCCGATGTTGAAGCAGGCTTTTCACCTGGGCGTTGTAGATGGCCAGCAGGGATTGGTAGACGCCGGGGAATTCGATCCGCGGATAGCGGCGTTCGATGAGGCCGACGAGAGCGCGGAGCCTTTCTTCGCTCGGCGATTCCGCGCTCTGCCCGGAGCCCTCGAGCCAATCCTTGAGCTTGGCGACGAGAGCGAGCTTGTCGGTCTCAGAAGTGCCGGCGTCGTCGAGCATGTTGTCGAGATAAGGGTAGACCATGCTGTAGGCGAAGACGGTATCGGTGTGCTCAACGGCGAGTCCCAAGTCGAACTGGAGCGAATTCATGATCCAGACATTGCGGAGAGCCTGGTAGGCCGAGGACAGGCCGAGGCTGGGGTCGAAATCGCGGGCGGTCTGGAGGAACCGGCGGGTCGAATCGACGAAGCGGGCGTCGTAGACGGCCTCCAGGGGGAGGTCAACGAGCCCGAGGAGCCGCTTGAACGAGGGGCGAAGCTCCGCGGCCAGCTCCTCCATGCGGGCGGGTTCGAGCGAACCCTCGAGGAAGGACGTCCTCGAGGGTTCAGAGGACAGCCGGCCGACGAGATGGGACAGCTCCCGCTCGACGGCCTTTTTTTCCCAGCGGGCGAATCGCTTTTTCGGCGAGAGCGGCTCGGCCGGGGCTTGCCGCCAGATGAGCTCGTGCCCCCGCACGTAGCCGTCGACCCGGGCGCCGAGAGGCCCGACCCGGGTCGATAAGAAAGAAGCGAGGTCGTTCATGTCGTTCGCAGGCTTCGATTATAAAATAAAAGAGCCCGCATGAAAATAGGGAGGCCCTAAGCCTGGGCCAGGGTCTCCGTGACCACGGCTTAGAACTGATCAGTGGGAGATGGAAGTGGGGATGCCCCCGTTTCTGTCGGCGTAAAGGTGCTTGATCAACGAGAGGAGCGTCTGAGAAATGCTGTGCAGGAACTCGACGCCGCTCTCTTGGATGTCGGCTTCCTCCGGGCTCTTCCTGCTCCACTTGATTTCCCCGTCGACCTTGATGGACTGGTGCGTCCGCTCGAGGTCGATGCCGATGCGGACGACGCTGCCGACCGGGAAATACTGAGGGCTGCAGATCCTCGCTCCGGACAAGGAGAGGTCATACGTATGGGCGTTGATCCCGTTGCCGTAAACGGGCTCGTGACCTTCCGACGTGGATTTGATGAAGGCCCTATTCCGTTCCAAGAACCGCTTGTCTTTGCGATTGTCCATTGTCCGGTTCCTCCCAGTGAGGGTATTGGATAATTCCTCGACAATTTTCGTACGAGAGGTGACCCGGGTCAATCACCCCTAAGGGTGATTCGTGAGGTGATATGTCACCCCCTCGTAACGCGGGGGGGGCCCCTAGCTCTTGCGCGTAAGGCTGTAGTCCAGAAGGGCTTGCAGGATCTCCCGGTATTTTCCCTCGACGGGTAGTCCCCGGATGACCGCTGCCGCCCGTCGTCCGAAGCGCTCCATGACCCGCCGGACGTCCTCCCGGACGCCGAGACGTCCGGCCAGACCCCGGACGAAGAGAATGTCCTGTTTTGAGGCGTCCGGCCGCCCGAAGACGACCGAAAGCCTGTCCAGATCCGGGCCTGCCGCCCGGTCGAGGAGGCCCAGGTGGAAGAGGGTTTTTTTCCCTTGGCGGACGTCGGAGCCCACGGGCTTGCCGAGCGTCTTTTCACTGCCGAACAGGCCGAGTTCGTCGTCCTTGATCTGGAACACCAGACCGAGGTCTTCGCCGAGGCGTTGGATCTTCGGCAGGACGGATGCCCGCCCTCCGGCCAGCATCCAGCCTGCGGCGAGGGGCAGGGAAAAGGAATACCGGGCTGTTTTGTACTTGTAGATGTCGAGGACGTCGCGTTCCTCGAGGGGCAGGGTGGATGTCCCCACCTGGATGTCGCGCATCTGCCCGAGGCCGACGAGCCCGAATTCGGCGGCGAAGAGCTTATGGACGGCGGCCGTGTTCTTCCCGGGGCCGGGAAGGCCGGCCAGGGCTTCGAAAGCGAGGAAGATGGAGATCTCCCCGGCGCAGATGGCCATGCTCGTCCCGAAGTGGGCGGCCTCGGGCGTCCCCGGGCTTTCCGCGAGGAGCGCGTACTGTTCGTGGATGGACGGCGCCCCGCGTCGACGGGCGTCCCTGTCCATGATGTCGTCGTGGATGAGCAGGCCCGACTGGATGAGCTCGAAGGCCGTCCCGGCCCGGACGGCCGCACGGGAGATCCTGCCGCCGGCCATTTCGGAGCCGAGTGAGACGAGGCCGCCGCGGATCATCTTGCCCTTCCGGGCGAATTCCGCCAGGCGGCGGATGACGTCGCCTCCCCAGGGCTTCAGCCCGACCATGTCCTTTCGCTTGGCGGCCAGGAATTCGTCCAGGTCGCTGAGGAGACGCTTTCTCGTTTTCTCGAGATAGCTGTCGAACGTCATGCCCCACCGCCCTTCATTTTCCCCGGGAGTGCCGCCGTCTTTTCCTCCGGACGTCCGGACACGCCGTCACGGGCTTCGAGCCGTCGGACGACCTCTTCGATGAGCTCCCCGGGCGTGGAAGCTCCCGAGGCGACGAAGACCGTCGCCCCGGCCGGGATGGCGATGGTTTCGACGCTTTCCGGCTTGTCGATGAGATGGGTTTGAGGATTGATCTTCCGGGCGATGTGGAAGAGGTGCATGGTGTTCGCGCTGTGCCTGGAGCCGATGACGATGACGCAGTCGGCCTTCCGGGTGTGGGCCTCGACCTCGCGCTGGCGGGTCTTCGTCGGCTGGCAGATCGTGTCGTAGAAGACGACGTCCGGGACGATTCCCCGGATTCGTTCGACGATGGGGAGGGCATCCTCTTCGATGAACGTCGATTGGGCCACGACGCCGGCGCGACGGACCCCTTCGAAAAGCTCGGGCGTCACTTCGTCGGGAGCCTTCACGACGAGGGCCCGGGCGACCTGGCCGACGATGCCCCGAACCTCCTCGTGTCCGACCTGCCCGATGACGACGGGCGTGCGGCCCTCGGCCTCGACCTCCCTGATCCGGTCGTGGATGATCTTGACCATGGGGCAGGTAGCGTCGACATGCTCGAGTCCCCTCTCTTCGAGCTCCCGATAGCGTTTCCGGGTCGAACCGTGGCTCTGGAGGATGACGATGCCGCCCGGCGGGACGTCTTCGAGCGTCTGGACGATGCGCAGGCCCTTGCCCATGAGGTCTTCGATGACGTGCTCGTTGTGGACGATCTCGCCCAGCATGTAGTAGGTCCGGCCCGGCCGCTCGGCCAGGAGCTTGTCCGTGAGCTCGAGCGTCTTGCGGACGCCGAAACAGTAGCTCAGTGTTTCGGACAGGACGATCTTCATGAGGACATCACTCCCAGCGAAAGGCTTTGGCCGAGACGGCGACCCCGAGAACGAGAAGCCCGGCCAGGACGGCGATCTCAAGCAGGTGCTTGCCGAGGGGGTTCCCGATCCAGAGCCCTTGGAGGAGATTGACGACATGCGTGAGCGGGATGAACTTGCTGACGGCCTTTACGGCCGGGGGAAAGATCTGTTTGGGGATGGTCGCCCCGGACAGGAAGAGGTTCGGGAAGTAGAGGACCATGCCTAGGATATTCGCGGCCCGGGCCGTCCGGGCCACGCTGGCCAGGAGGAAGCCCACGGCGAAGAAGCTCAGACAACTCAGAGTGAAACCGAGCAGGACGTCCAGGGGCCGGCCTTCGAAACGGAGGCCGAAGACAAGACGGGCGGAGGCGATGAGCAGGACCCCGCCGAAGAGCGTCATCAGGAAGTTAACGATGACCTGGGAGGCCAGGACGGCCGCCGGCCGGAGCGGTGTCGCCCGATAGCGGCGGAGCACGCCCTTCTCCCTGTTGCTGCTGACCGTGATGGCCATCGACATGAGCCCCGTCGAACCGATGATCATGGCCAGGTAGGCCGGCGTGCTGACGTCGACCATGCCCCGGTTGCCGAAGAACGGGTTGGGTGTGTTGCCGTAGATGCTGCCGAAGAGGAAAAGGAGCAGCATGGGGAAGACAAGCGTAAAGAAGGCGGCTTCGGGCTGGCGAAGATAGAGCTTGATCTCGACCCAGGCGAGTTTCCAGAAGCCTTTCATCGCAATCCTCCGTCGAGGCCGGATTCCGCGGTCAGGGCGAGGAAGACGTCCTCCAGGTCAGGCTGTTCGGTGCGCAGGTCCCGAAAGCGTGCGCCAGCGGCGTCCAGGGCGTTGACGACGACGACGATGAGGCGGTCGCCCTGCCCGGCGACGATGACCTTTTCCCCGTTCTTCTCGACGCGGGCGACGCCCGGCAGACTCCGGAGCGGCGCGGGATCGAAGCCGGGCTCGGCGGTGAATAGGATCCGTATCTCGCTCCTGAGGCCCCGGACGAGGTTGGCCGGCGAATCCAAGGCGACGATGCGGCCGTGGTCGATGACTAGGACCCGGTCGCAGAGGTGCTCGGCCTCCTCCATGTAATGGGTCGTCAGGAAGACGGTCTTTCCCCTTTCGCGGATGGCCCGGATGAGGTCCCACATGGAGCGCCGGGCATGGGGGTCAAGCCCGGTCGTCAGCTCGTCGAGGAAGACGAGCTCGGGGTCGTTGACCAGGGCCAGGGCGATGAAGAGGCGCTGTTTCTGCCCGCCGGAGAGCTTGGAGAAACGGGCGTTTCTCTTGTCGGCGATCTCCAGCCGGTCGAGAAGCGGCTGCCAGGCCGCCGGCTTCCGGTAATAGGAGGCGAAGAGGTCGAGGGCCTCCCAGACTCTCATGTCGTCGGGCAGGGCGCTCTGCTGGAGCTGGACGCCGGTCCTTTCGCGGAGCTCCTGGCCGTCCTTGCGGGGGTCGAGGCCGAGGACGCGGACGACTCCGCCGTCGGGGAAGCGCATGCCCTCGAGGCATTCGATCGTCGTCGTCTTGCCTGCGCCGTTGGGCCCGACCATGCCGAAGATCTCCCCCGTGCCGACTTTGAAGCTGATGCCGTCGACGGCCCTGAGCCGGCCGTAGGATTTGGCCAGGGATTCGATTTCGATCGCCGGGGTCGCTGAGGGCATGTTTGCTTCGCCTTTCCGTCAGAAGGAATGAAGTATAAATCGCTGCGCGAAAAGTTGCAAGGAATCCCAATTGACTTCCGAGGACCGGCGAGGATATCATCGGGCCGCCCCGCACGTTGAGGAGTAGGCTATGAAACACTTTTCCGTGAAGACCGGAACGGTCTGGATGCTTTTGACTCTCGGGGCCGCGATCGCGGCGTTCGCTTGGGCGGCCCAATCCGGCCAGGCACCTGCTGCGGCGCCCGAGTTCTCCGAGACACGGGCGATGATCCCGATGCGGGACGGCGTGAAGCTCCACACGGTCATCTTTGTGCCGAAAAACGCTCCGCCGCCCCTGCCTTTCCTGATCATGAGGACGCCCTACCCCCGGCCCCTGATGTCAGAGTCCTATAAGGAGCTCGTCGACGAGGGCTACATCTTCGTCTATCAGGATATCCGCGGACGCTACAAGTCCGAGGGACAATTCGTCATGCAGCGGCCGCCGCGCGACAAGCGCGACCCCCGGGCCATCGACGAGAGCACGGACGCCTACGACACCGTCGAATGGCTGTTGGCGAACATTCCGGGCCACAACGGCCGGGCCGGCCTGATGGGCATCTCCTACGGCGGCTGGCTGACGGCCATGGCCATGCTCGACCCGCATCCGGCCGTGAAGGCCGTCTCGCCCCAGGCCCCTCCGGCGGACATGTATCTGGGCGACGACTTCCACCACAACGGGGCCTTCCGTTTGAGCTACGGCTTCGAGTACGCGGCGAGGATGGAAACCACCAAGGAGGACGCGTCGTTCCGGTTCGACGCGTTCGACACGTACGAGTGGTACCTGCGGCTCGGCCCGCTGTCGACGGTGAACGAGAAATACCTTCTTGGAAAGATCCCGACCTGGAACGATTACATCGCCCACCCGAACTACGACGCGTTTTGGCAAAAGCAGGCGATGGCCCCCTACCTGACCCGGGTCGCGGTCCCGACCCTGAACGTCGCCGGCTGGTGGGACCAGGAGGATTTCTACGGACCGCAGAAGATCTACGAGACGCTCGAGCCCCTCGACCGCGGGGAGATGAGCTTTTTCGTCGCCGGCCCGTGGAGCCACGGCGGCTGGATGCAGACCGACGGGAGCTCGCTGGGGCGGATCAAGTTCGGCGGCAACACCTCGAAATATTTCCGGGAGAAGATCCAGGCCCCGTTCTTCGCCCATTACTTGAAGGGCAAACCCGGCTGGAACATTCCGGAGGCGGTCACGTTCGAGACGGGGACCAACGCCTGGCAGGTCTACGACGAATGGCCGCCCCGCAACCTGACCGAGGATCGCGGCCTCTACTTCCGGGAGGACGGCCGGTTGTCGTTCGAAGCTCCCGCGACGGAGGACGACCGGGCTTTCGACAGCTACGTTTCCGATCCCTCCCGGCCCGTGCCCTACCGGCCGCGGCCGATAGAGGCGACCTACGATCCGCGAGGCTCCGGCTGGAGAACGTGGCTCGTCGGCGACCAGCGCTTCGTCCATCTTCGGCCGGACGTCCTGAGTTGGGAAACGGAGCCGCTCGTCGAAGACATCACCGTCACCGGGCGGATCGTGGCGCGTCTGTTCGCCTCGACCACGGGAACGGACAGCGACTGGATCGTAAAACTGATCGACGTCTATCCCGAGGACGTGCCCGCCGAGCCGGCCATGGGCGGCTACCAGCTGATGATCGCCAACGAGGTTTTCCGCGGCCGGTTCCGGTCGAGCTTCGAGAAGCCCGAGGCCCTCGTCCCGGACCGCGTCACGGACTTCACCATCGACCTCCACGCGGCCGACCACCGTTTTCTCAAGGGCCACAAGATCATGGTCCAGGTCCAGAGCACTTGGTTCCCCCTCATCGACCGCAACCCGCAGACCTTCGTCGAGAACATCTTCCTGGCCAAGGCCTCGGATTACCGGTCGGCCACCCAGCGCGTCTTCAGGTCCAAAGAGCACCCGTCGCACATCGTCCTGCCGGTCCGGACGCGTCAGAATGTATCGCGGAAGTAAGTCCAGCCGTCGCGGATGGTCTTTTCCGCGTCGATGTAGGTGTGGTCGAATTCCCGGCGGCTCTTGGCGTTGTCGTAGTAGGCCGTCCAGCCGCTTAACCGGCCGTAGGCGGACGTCAGCAGAGGTCGCTTGCCCGTCCTCCGGCTGGTCCGCTCGAGGATGTGGCCGGCCGTGGCGAGCAGGGGACTCGGGATGGGGAAGGGGTAGGCCCTTCGGCCGCAAGCCCGGCTGATCCGCCGGACGACCTCCCGGTAGGTCAGGTTGGCCCCGACGACGAGATAGCTTTCGCCGTCGCGGCCCCGGCCTTCAAGGGTCTTGAGGATGAGCGCGACGAGGTCGCGGACATCGACGATAGCCAGTCCGCCGGCGAAGGAGCCAAAAAAAGGGCTGCGCGAGATCCTCCGGTAGAGCTCGTTATGCGGCGTCGCCGGGTTATGGTCGCCCGGACCCATGATCGAGGCCGGGTTGAGAATGACGGCCCGCAGGCCGCGCTCGCGGACGGCCTTTTCGACGATGTCCTGCCCGCGGCGTTTCGAGGCCATGTAGAGGATGTCCTCCGGCCAATTGAAAAGCGTCGTCTCGTCGGCCGGCTGTCCCGACTCGTGAAACCCGACGGCCCCGACGGAAGAAATATGGATGAGGCGCTCGACCCCCGCCGCAAGCGAGGCCTCGACCATCGCCCGGGCGCCGTCCTCGTTGACTTTCCGCAGCCTGTCCTCGTCCCCCCTCCAGTAGGAGATGAAGCCGGCCAGATGGACGACGTGGCCGTGGCCGCTGACGGCCGCACGGACGGCCGCGGTGTCGGCGATGTCTCCCTCTAACGTCTTGACTCCGGAGGTGCTCCACGTCGCAGGGATCTTGTCCCCGGGGAGAACGAACGCGGAGACGGCGTCAGCGCCATAGCGGCCGACGAGTGCCGGCATGAGGACGGCGCCGACGAATCCTGTCGCCCCGGTGACGAGGACCTTCACGGTCTCCCCGGGCCGCGGCGGAGGAAGAGGAAAGTGTCCGTGGCGATCCCCGTCACGGCGTGCAGAATAAACGTGTAGAGGAATGAACCCGTGGCGTAGGCGATCATTCCGAAGACGAGCCCCGCCCCGGCCGCGGCAAAGACTTCGGTGTCGGGATGCCCGACATGGAGGAGCGTCGAGATCGCCGTCTGGATGGCCAGCGCCGGAATAAGCCCAACCGCCGGGACGAGCGGCAGAAAAAGGACTCCGCGGAAGACGAATTCCCAGGGGAGATAATAGAGGAAGAGATAGGACAATTCATAACCCACGAAGGTCCGGACGCTGCCGCACGCCGCCTTGGCGAACGGATACATCTTTTGCATCTCCGGGTCCCGGGAGCCGATGAACCCGGCCAGGACGGCCAGCGGCAGTCCCGCCCCGGCGAGTGCAAATCCCAGGCCGGCCCGCCCGAATGTCCAGCCGAAGGAGGCCAGAACGGCCCACGGCCCGGACGAGGTCAGGAATACGAGGAAACAGGGTACGGCCAGCAGAAGGACGGAAAAGACGACGAAATACCGGTGGACGGCGGCGAGCTCGTCTCTTGTCCTGCGCAGGTTGCGGAAATGAACGACGGTGGCGAGAAACGTCAGGGCAATGGCTAGTTCCAGGTAAACGAGCGCCAAGGGGACGGACGGACCGGCCGCCTTCTCAAACCATGTTGCCATTCCGCTTCTCCTTTAAGTACCAGTCGACGACCTCGGCGAACTGGCGCTCGAAGTCGTCGTCGGGCTTATACCCAAGCTCGGCGACCGCCCGGGAAATGTCGTAGGTCGTTTCGGTCGTGATGCGCTTGATCCGGTAATAGTTCAGCCGGCGCTTGAAACGGGGGAGGATGGCGGCGAGCAGGCGAGATACTCCTGAAGCGACATAGGCGAGCCGGATGGGGACATAAATCCTCTGTTTCCTTCCCAGTCCTTTCTGAAGGGCCTGGAAGAAATCACGCCAGGTCGGGAGCGTGTCGTTCGTCACCGTGTAGGACTTCCCCTCGATCCCCTCTTTGACCAGGGTTAGCTCCACGGCCTGGCAGAGGTTTCCGACATGACAGTAGCCGAAGCGCCAGCGGCCGTGCCCGACGATAAGGGGCGCGCCCCGCTCGCATTCCCTGAGGATGTTGGCGCAAGTCACGCGGTCGTTTGGCCCGAAGACGTCGCCGGGCCTGAGGATGACGGCGGGAAAGCCCCTGCCCGCATGCTGGTCGCGGAGCTCGTTCTCCGTCCGGATCTTGTGGCGCACGTAAGGCAGGAACACCGCCGACTTGCCGGGCCTATCCTCCGCGATGTCCCGGCGGCCGAAGCCGAGGGTCAGGGCCGTCGAGATGTAAACGAAGCGCCGGAGGGGCGCGCCGGAATCCCGGAGCCTTCGGATGAAATTCCGGGTCTGGTCGAAGATGTTCTGAGCGCAATCCTCGTCGCAGGCCATGTCGGAAACGAGCGCGGCGGCGTGGACGATGTGCGTCGTCCCGGCCGGCAGGTCGATTTTTTCGGGGAAACGGAGATCGCCCTTGATGAGCCGGACGTCGAGCCCGGCCAGGAAATGGAGGTCCGAGGATTCCCGGACGAGAGCGTCGACCTCCCAGCCCCGTTCCAAGAACCAGCGGCAGAGGTTGGAGCCGATGAAGCCGTTGGCGCCGGTGATCAGGACGCGGCTCACGAAGTGTCTCCGGGCCTGCCGTCGTTTAACCGGCTCCAGGCCCCCGTGATAGCGGGCGCGGCGAGGAGGACTAGCACGGCCGCGGCGATACCGATGACCATGTCGGAGAGGTAGTGGAAGCGGCCGTAGACCGTGGAGACGTAGAGAGACAGGATGACCGGGGCGAGAAACCAGAAACCCCGGCGCGTGTACTTCAAGGACATGAACCACATGACCGTGGCCACGGCGCAATGGGGGCTGGGGATCGTCCCGCCGGCGGCATGGACATGCGACCGGATGTACTCGGCCACGGAGGCGAAGACGCCACCCCGGAGGGGCTCGGTCAGAAGGACGCGCACCTTCTCTAAGCGCATGGGGCCGGCCACGGGAAAGAGGATGAAGCCCAGGCCGCAGACGAGGTTGATCAGGCCCAGCTGGAAGAGATAATCCTCGTTCGCCTCCTCGCCGCGCCGGAAGAAGATGACCGCGCCCAGGATGGGGTAGATGACGATATAGACAACGTAGACGAAGAACATCCACTCCGTCAGCGGCGGCGTGTAGAGCTTCTGGATCCAGACGAGCGGCTGGAGGCCGAAGGCCGCCGTCTCCCAGGCGATGACGCGATCGTCGTTCCAGTTGAAGAAGATGAGCTGGAGGCCGCGGCCCGCCAGGAATATCTGGAGATACATGAGCTGGACGGAGGCCGTCCGCAGAAGAAACCGGAGCACTTTCGGCCGGAGGCGCCGCAGGATGAGAAGGGTCAGGATGTAGAGGACGATGGCGAGGAGGTTCCTGCCGATGAAGGCGAGCGGCCTGTCGAGGCGCCCGTTGAAAACGGCGGCCAGGAAGAGGAAAAAGCCGAGCCCGCCGAGGATGACGGCGTCGGTCAGCCGGAGCTCGAGTCCAGCCAAGGAGAGCCGCTTGGACCCCATCACGCCTCCTCCTTCCGTCCGGCGCGGCCCCGTCTCCCGAGCCGGGACTCTTCAACGGCCCGCCGGACCGATTCGCGCAGGCCGTATCTTGGATGAAAGCCGAGCTCACGCTCGATTTTCGATCCGTCGTAGATCCAAAAATGGTCCCGGGCCGCCCGGACGATCTCCCGGGTCAAGAGGGGAGGCTTCCGGCCGAGACGGGCGGCCGTTTCGGCCAGCCGAGCGGCCAGGATCTGGATGCCGAAGGGGACCTTGATCATGAACCGCTTGACGCCGAGCTCTTCGGCGATCGCCGCCGTGATCTCGGGCCAGGCGTAGGCCCGGCCGTCGGTGACGAAATATGTCCGGCCAACGCTCCGGGGATTTTCCGCCGCGAGGAGCAGGGCTTCGACGAGATCGTCGACGTCGATGAGACTCGTCCGCGGCCGGCCGTCGCCGAGGGCCGGAACGAGTCTTTTCCGGAGGAGTCCGACGGCCCGCTCGATCTCCTTCGAGCCCGGCCCGAGCACGTTCGGCGGCCGGACGATCGTCACCGGCATCCTGGCCCCCGCCTCCAGGACGATGCGCTCGGCGGCGAGCTTGCTCCGGCCGTAGGCCGACACCGGCCGGGGTTCGTCGTCTTCGGTCAGGGCCTTCCCGTCCGGGCTCGGTCCCGCGGCGGCGATGCTCGAGACGAAGACGAACCGCTTGACGCCGGGCGCAGCTTGGAGGCAGGCGTCGACGAGATTCCGCGTTCCCAGCGCGTTGTCTGTTTCGAAAGCCGGCCCGTCGATTGCCTGGATGACCCCGGCCAGGTGGAAGATATGATCCCTGCCCTTGACGGCGTGGACGAGGGAGGCGGCGTCGCCGAGGTCGCCGAGGACGAATTCGACCGGCAGGTCCCTGAGCGGTGCGGTCTTGCTCGTCCGACGGACGAGACAGGCGGTCTCGTGGCCGCGGCGGGCCAATTCCATGACCAGACGCCGGCCGATGAACCCGCTGGCCCCCGTGACGAGGGCTCTCATGATACGAAATCCTGCATTCGGTCTCCCGCGGCATTCAGGCGGTCTTCGAACGGGCCAGATTCTAACAAAAGTCGGAGGGGAAGAAAAGGGACGGCCGGCGCGTTGACGAAATCCGCAGACCGTGGGATAATCTGCGCAACATGAAAAAGGCCGCGGTCATCGCTTTCGTCATATTCTTCGCCGTCGGCATGTTCCATTATTTCTACGCCGAGGACCACTGCCCGGTGCACTGCCCTTCGAGAGGCGGTGGATTCGGCCACGTCCACCAACACCACGGGGGCGCGTTGATCTGCCTCTGCTTTTGGAGCTCGCTCTTCGGCCCGGAAACGGACGACTTTGCCCGTGACATGGACTTCCGGATCATGAGAGCCCCGGACGAAGCGACCCGCCTGCGCGGCCCCCTGGGCGCCGACATCGCCCACCCCCCGAAATCCTCCCTCGTCTGAGCCCTTCCCCGGTCTCGCCCCGACGTCCCGACAAGGAGGATTCCCATGTTTCGAAAGAGACTGCTCGCCAGCGTCGTCCTGACGGCAATACTCATTTCCGCGCTTCCGGCCGAAGATCGGAGCATCACCCTAGAGGAGGCTGTCGCCCTGGCCTTGGACAGGCATCCGGCCGTCGTCCTGGCCCGCCAGGGGGTCGACGCTGCCCGAGGACGGCGGATGCAGCTCGAGGCGGTTCCCAACCCCGAGCTGACCTTTGAAGCGGTGGGGCTCCCGCTCTGGAATTCGAGCGGCGAGAAGGAGTTCAGCTTGGGCTTCAGCCAGCTGATCGAGCATCCGCGAAAGAGGGCTGTCCGTAGAGACATCGGGGCCCTGGGAGAGGCCCGGGCCCAGATCGAGCTCGACCGGGCCCGCAACGTCGTCCGCGGCCGCGTGGAGCGGGCTTACTTCGAAGCCGCTTTCGCCCAAAAGAGCCTGGCCGACCTCGAATCGTTCCTGCTCACTCTCGAGGATTATACCGGGCTTGCGGTCGAACGCTACAAGGCCGGAGAGGTCGCCTACCTCGACGTCGTGCGCGGCCGGCTGGAGACCCTACGGGCCCGGAACCAGATCATCGAGGGCCGGCGGCTTCTCAAGGAAAAAACGCTGGCCCTGATCCTCCTCCTGGGGGACTCCGGATACGCGCCGCTGAGCTTCTCGACGCCGGTCGGATTCGCCCCTCTCGGCAAGACCTGGGAGGAGCTGAAAGCCGCCGCCCTGGCCGGCTCCTCTCTCCGCCTCGCCGCCGAAAGGGAAAAGCTGGCCGGCCGCTCCCTCGCCCTGGCCAGGACGATGACCTTGCCGGACTTTACCCTGGGCTTCTTCCTTCCCAGCAAGAGGCTCGGCGGCTGGGGCGTCGAATTCGGACTATCCCTGCCTCTCCAACGAAAGGCGCCGCGGGGCGCCGCGATGGAAGCCGAGGCTCTAGTCGGCCAGGCCGCCGTCTCGACCGCGGCGCGGACTCGCGAGGTCCTGGCGGTCCTCGAGCGATCCTACGCCGACGCCCTGGCGCTCGAGGAACAGATCCGTCTCTTCCAGGATTCGCTGCTTCGGGAAGTCGAAGAATCCTTGAAAACGGGGATCATCAATTACCGGTTCGGGAAGTCGGATTCCCTCAGCGTCCTGGACATCGTCAGGAGCCTAAAGGAGGTCCGGTTCGAATACCTCAAGGCCCTTCTCAACCACCGGCTGTCGCTCATCGACATTGCCGCCGCCGGCGAAGATGGGTCTTTCGGCATGGGCGAGATAGAGTGAGAACAGGAGGATAGTCATGGACATGAACCGCTGTGCAACGCGTATCGCCGCTGCGGCCCTGCTGGCCGGGCTGTTGTTATTCATTATCCAGGCCTGCGCGCCCGGGAAGCAGGAAAAAGGAGGCGGCAGCACCGGAAAGCCGGAAATGCAGAGCGAGGTCGCCCTGAGTGCGGGAGCGGTCCGGACGGCCGGCGTCCAAACCGCGGCCGTCGAGCGGCTGACGTTCCTGACGTCCGTAAAAGCGACAGGATCGGTCTCCTTCAACCGCAAAAAGTACGTCCGGGTGAGTCCCCGCGTCGCGGGACGGGTCGAGCGAGTCCTCGCTCTTCCGGGCGACCGGGTCGCCGCCGGCCAGTTGCTTTTCGAGCTCTTCAGCCCCGGGCTAATGGCCGTCGAAGCCGAATTTGTCCAGATCCAAGGCCGCGTCGCGGGCGCCACTCGAACGCGGACCGCGGAGGACGCCGCGCTCGACGCCGAGCTCCTCGCTTCCACTGAGGCCAAGCTCCGACTTCTCGGATTCGCAGAACCGGACTTCGCCTCCTTCCGGTCCGCACGCGCGCCGCTTCCGACATTCGGTGTCCACGCCCCTATCGCCGGAACGATCGTCGAGACCGAGGTGCTGCCCGGGAGCGCCGTCGAAGCTGGGAGCTGTCTGGCCGAGCTCGCCGACCTTTCGACGCTCTGGGTCCTCGCCAACGTCTACGAAAAAGACCTGGCGGCGGTCGCGCCGGGCGCGAAAGCGGAAATGACCGTCGCCGCCTACCCCGGGGAGGTTTTCGCCGGATCTCTGACCCAGGTCGGATCGGTCATGGACGAACAGACGCGGACCGTCAAGTGCCGCCTCGAAGTCGGCAACCCCGCCGGCCGCCTCAAGCCGGGCATGTTCGCCGAAGTCCGGATTTTTGCCTCCGGGAAAATCTCCTTCCTGGCCGTTCCCGAGGAGGCCGTCCGCACGGCGGAGGGGAGGGCGATTGGCTTCGTGGAGACCGTAGCCGGCCGGTACGCGCGCCGGGCCGTCGAGACGGGCCGGGCGGCCGAGGGTTTCGTCGAGATCCTCAAGGGGCTCTCGGCCGGGGAGCGCGTCGTCACCGCGGGCAGCTTCGACGTCAAGGCCGAGATGCTCAAGGGCACCCTCGAAGGAGAGAAATGATGATCGAGAAGATCATCGCCTTTTCCCTCAGGCAAAGGACTCTTATCCTCATCGTCCTCGCCCTCATCGTCGGGGTCGGGCTTTATTCGTTCTTGTCGCTGCCGATCGACGCCTTCCCCGACGTGACCAATGTCCAGGTCGAGGTCGTGGCCACGGCGCCCGGCCTCTCGCCCCTGGAGATCGAGAAGTTCGTGACTTACCCGGTCGAGATGGCCATGAGGGGCCTGCCCGGACTCGACATCATGAGGTCGGTCACGAAGTACGGGATCTCGGTCGTCACCCTCGTCTTCCAGGACAAGATGGACATCTATTTCGCCCGCCAGCTCGTCTTCCAGCGCCTGGCCGAGGCCAAGGACGCCATCCCCGAGAACGTCCAGATCGAGATGGGGCCGGTGGCCACGGCGATGGGGGAGATCTACCAGTACACGCTTGAAGGCCCGGAGCCGGCCGACGCGGCAGCGCGAGAGATCCACCTCACGGAGCTCAGGACCCTCCAGGACTGGGTGATCAGTCCGCTCCTGAAATCCGTCCCCGGGGTCAGCGACGTCAATTCCTTCGGCGGGTACATCAAACAGTTCCAGGTCATCGTGGACCTGGACCGGCTTCTCAAATATGGACTGAGCGCGGGCGATGTCTACGCGGCCGTCAGGAATAACAACCAGAATGTCGGCGGCGGCTTCCTCGACCGCCATTCCGAGCAGTTCCTCATCCGCGGGATCGGGCTCATCCGCTCGGTCGAGGATATCTCGAGGATCGTCCTCAAGTCGTCGGCCGGCGTCCCGGTCACTATCGCCGACGTCGCCGAGGTCAGGATGGATCACGCCGTCCGCCAGGGTGCGGCCGTCAAGGACGGGAAGAGAGAATGCGTCGGCGGGGTCGTCATGCTGCTCCGCGGAGAGAACAGCCGTGACGTCGTCGCTCGGGTCGAGGCCAAGGTGGCCGAGATCAACGACTCGAACCTCATGCCCGCGCGCGTCCGGATCGAACCCTACTACAAGCGCTCCGATATCATCGTCAAGAGCATCGATACCGTGACGGGGGCGCTGGCCGTCGGGTCCATCCTGGTCATCATTGTCCTCTTCCTGTTCCTGCGGAGCGTCCGCGGAGCGTTCGTCGTCATTCTGGCCCTGCCGCTCTCGGCCCTGCTCACGTTCACGGTCATGAAGAGCGCCGGCCTGACCGCCAACCTCATCTCGCTCGGCGGGCTGGCCATCTGCATCGGCATGATCATCGACGCGACCATCATCCAGGTGGAGAACGTCCAGCGGCACCTGAGCGAGGCGGGGAAGGGGAGGTCGACCATCCACGATGTTTTCAAGGCCGTGATCGAAGTCCGGAAGCCCAGCATTTTCGGCGAGCTCATCATCGCCCTGACCTTCCTGCCCATCGTTATGCTCCAGGGTTACGAGGGCAAGATGTTCTCTCCCCTGGCTTTCACGGTAGCCATCGCCTTGCTGGCCTCGCTTCTCCTCTCGATCTTCGTCATCCCGGTCCTCTGCTCGCTCGTCCTCAAGCCGGGGCATGAAAAGGAGAGCTTCCTGCTGCGGGGGGCAAAGAAGGCCTATCTGCCGGTCCTCAAGTTCGGGCTGAGAAGGAAGGCCGTCGTTATCGGAGCCGCGGTGCTGCTGCTGGCCGCGGCCGTCGCCGTCATCCCGCGTCTCGGGACGGAGTTCCTGCCCGTCATGGACGAGGGCGCCTTCGACATGGACTTCCAGCTTCTCCCCGGCGTTTCGCTCGACAAGGCCCTGGAAATTTCCAAGCTCGTCGAGCAAAGGGTCATGGCTTTTCCCGAGATGGCCGTCATCGTGGGCAAGACGGGCCAGACGGGGATCGCCATCGAAGCGCGCGGCGTCGACAAGACGGGCTATGTCGGTGCGCTGAGGCCCCGTTCCGAGTGGAAGAACGCGAAGACAAGCGCCGAGCTCATGGAGAAGATGCGCCGGGCCGTGGCCGACATCCCGGGCATGGTCATTTCCTTCAGCCAGCCTATTCAGTGCCGGATCAACGAGCTGATGGAAGGCACCAGGGCCGAGGTCCTGGTCAAGGTCTTCGGCGAGGACATGGACGTGCTCAAGTCCACGGCCGAGGATATCGCCCGCGTCCTGTCGGGGGTCCACGGGGCGAAGGACATCCTCGTCGAACAGGTCTCCGGCCAGCCGTACATCTCGATCACGGTGGACCGGGCGAAGATCGCCCGGTACGGGATCAACGTCCGGGACGTCCTCGACGTGATCGAGATCGCGGTCGAGGGAAAGCCGGCCAGCCTGATGTATGAGGAAAACAAGTTTTTCGACATCATCACCCGGTTCGCCGAAGATCACCGAGACTCCATCGAAAGGCTCAAGACGATCCTTATCAGCGCGCCCGGCGGATACCGGGTACCGCTGGGGGACCTGGCCGCCGTGGAGGCCGTCGAAGGGCCGGCTCAGATCAGCCGGGAAAACGGCCAGCGCCGGATCGGGATCGAGATGAACGTCGCCGGCCGCGACATCGGCGGATTCGTCAGAGAGGCGCGGGCCAGGGTCCGGCGGGACGTCCCGCTCCCGAGCGGAACGTTCGTCAGCTGGGGCGGCCAGTTCGAGAACCAGCAGCGGGCCATGGCCCGGCTGATGGTCATCACTCCCGCCGTCATAGCGCTCATTTTTTTCCTCCTCCTCATGACCTTCAAATCGGCCCGGCTGGCGCTCCTCGTTCTGATGAACTTGCCCTTCGCCCTCATCGGCGGCGTCTTCGCCCTCCTCATCTCGGGCCTCTACCTCTCGGTGCCGGCGTCGGTCGGGTTCATCGTCCTGTTCGGTGTTGCCGTCCTTAATGGGCTTGTCCTCGTCTCTTATGTGTCCCAGCTCCAGGATTGCGGGATGCCCGTCGAACAGGCCATCCTCAAAGGGACGGAGACCCGGCTCCGGCCGGTCCTCATGACCGCGTCCATCGGCGTCTTCAGCCTCATCCCGATGCTCTTTGCCACCGGACCGGGTTCGGAGATCCAGAAGCCCCTGGCTGTCGTCGTCGTGGGCGGCCTGATCTCGTCGACCCTGCTGACCCTCCTGGTCCTGCCGGTCCTTTATGGCTTCTTCAGAAAGAAGCCGGAGACCGTCATTCCGGAGTCTGAGCTCGAAGCGCCGGCGGGGGAGCGGCAGGGAGCGTAGTCTTCGAAGCGACCAGCAGAATTGTGGCGGAGTGGCTCGGAGCCACAATTCTGGGAAATATCTTAAGATAAGAGGGGGGACATGTACCGGGGGTACATGTCCCCGAACCGGGGGTTGCTCCGCGAGCCGGCTTTGACAACCTTCGAGATGCTGTGCTATAAATCGGCACCATGAAAAGCGTCTTGTTCGCCACGAAGAGCCTGGAGCAGTTGACCCATGAAGCCGACTCGGAGACGTCGGGCCTTAAGCGTGTCCTCGGGCCGTGGCACCTCATCTTCCTCGGCGTCGGGGCCATCGTCGGCGCCGGGATCTTCGTCATCACCGGCCATGCCGCCGCCCAGTACGCCGGGCCGGCCGTCACGCTCTCCTTCATGCTGGCCGGCGTGACCTGCGCCTTCGCCGGGCTCTGCTACGCAGAATTCGCCTCTCTCATCCCCATCGCCGGCAGCGCCTACACCTACGCCTATTCCACCCTCGGCGAGCTTATCGCTTGGATCATCGGCTGGGATCTCATCCTGGAGTATTCGCTGGGCGCCACGACGGTGGCCATCGGCTGGTCGGGCTACGTTGTCAGCTTCCTCAAGGACATCGGCGTCGATTTCCCCGCCTCCCTGGCGGCGGCTCCCTACTCCTTCAACCCGCAAACCGGGGCCTGGACGAAGACCGGGGCCGTCCTCAACCTGCCGGCGGCCTTCATCATCGCTCTCGTCGCCTACATCCTCGTCCGGGGCATCAAGGAGTCGGCGACGGTCAACTCCGTCATCGTCTTCCTCAAGATCAGCATCATCCTCATCTTCATCGGGGCGGGTCTGTTCTTCATCAAGCCGGCCCTCTGGAAACCGTTCATCCCTCCGAACCAAGGCCAGTTCGGGTTTTTCGGCCTGAGCGGTGTCCTGCGCGGCGCGGGCGTGATGTTCTTCGCCTACCTCGGCTTCGACGCCGTCTCGACCGCGGCCCAAGAGGCCAAGAACCCGAAGCGGGACATGCCCATCGGTATCCTCGGCAGCCTCTTCGCCTGCACGGCCATCTACATCGCGTTTTCCCTCGTCCTCACCGGCGTCGTCCATTACACCCAGCTTGACGTCCCGGCCCCCGTCGCCGTGGCCATCGACGCCATGCGCCTCTTCTGGCTGTCGCCGCTGGTGAAGATCGCGGCCATCATCGGGCTCATGTCGGTGATGATGGTCCAGCTCATGGGCCAGCCGAGGATCTTCTACACCATGGCCAAGGACGGCCTCCTGCCCCCGGTGGCGGCCCGGGTCCACCCGAAGTATGGCACGCCCCACGTCACGACCATCGTCACGGCCGTCTTCGTCGCGATCGCGGCGGCCATGCTTCCCATCGGCATTGTCGGCGAGCTGGTCAGCATCGGGACGCTCTTCGCCTTCGTTATCGTCTGCGGCGGAGTTCTCGTCCTCCGCTACACGCGTCCCGACATCCCGCGGCCCTTCAAGACCCCCCTCGTCCCCTTCGTCCCGGTCATGGGCATCCTGTCTTGTTTCTACCTGATGTCGGGGCTGCCCAAGGACACGTGGTTCCGGCTCCTCGTCTGGATGGGGATCGGGCTGGTCATTTATTTCACCTACGGCATCCGAAAGAGCAAGCTGAGACGAAAGACCTGAACGCGCCTACTTCTTCTTTTCGGCGGCGAGGACCCCGGCCGCCATGTACTCTTTCGGGGAAAACTCCTGGACCCAGACCCGGATCGTTTCGAGGGGGGCGCCGATCGATTCGTGAACGGCCGTCGTGACGGCGGTGAGGAGGGCCTTTTTCTGTTCGTCCGTCCGACCTTCGAGGAGGTGGATCTCTACGAGTGGCATGGCGTTCTCCTTTCCTCCTTATTCTAGCAAAAAGAAGGGGTTTTGTTGACTTTCCGGCGGGCTTTTGATAAACACATGGTCAAGGCTGGCAGACATGCTGATAAAAACTCGAGAATCCAACAACGTCGTCATCTTTGACATCGAAGGTGAGATACGCCGCTCCGAGAGCATGCAGACGACCCTCCACAACTTGGTCAAGTCGCACCTCGACCGGGGGAAGAGGAACGTCCTGCTCAACCTCGAAGGTGTGGAGTTCATCGACAGCTTCGGGGTGGGGGAGATCCTGGCCAGCTACATCTCGACCCAAAACGTAGGCGGGAAGCTCAAGCTGTGCCGGATCTCCAAGAAGCTCCTCCTGATCTTCCAGATCACGATGCTGACCAAGGTCCTCGACATCCAGGAGGATTGCGAGTGCGCCTTGGAGAGCTTTGACAAAGCCTGACCTCGGGGGGGCCTGACAAGGGGGGCCGCGTGGCCAACGGGCGGCTCGAAAAACTCCTCAACCGTTTCGCCGACGTCCGCGGTCACGAAGCCCACGCGGCGCTCTACCTGTCCGGGTTTTTCTTTCTGATCACGTTCTCCTTCTACATCGTCAAGCCGGTCAAGGAGAGCTTCCTGATCGGCCTCGTCAACCCCGCCTGGTGGCCGTATGCCGACCTGGCCACCGCTCTCCTCATCGGCTTCGTCGTGGCCCTCAACGCCCGGCTTCTCAATCGCCTGCCGCGGCGGACCTACATTTCGGTCTCCATCCTGTTCTTCATCGGCTGCCTTCTCGTCTTCTGGTACGCCTTCGACGTCTACTTGAAAAGCCTGGTTTCGACGCCCGTGGCCGATTCCTCTGGGGGCATTTTCTTCGTCTGGCTCCCGCTGGCCATCATGAGGGCCTGGCCCATCCCCGTTTTCGTCTTCTGCTTCTGGTCCGACGTCTTCATCGCCATGTCCGTCACCCAGTTCTGGATTTCCGTGAACGACGTTTTCGACCCCTACCAGGGCAAGAGGCTCGTCGGGCTCTTCGTCACGGGCGGGCTCTTCGGCGG
>JAPKZD010000014.1:212730-240727 GCA_026393975.1 Candidatus Aminicenantota bacterium
GGGATCGCCGGGTCGTCCCTGGCCGCGCTCATGGTTTTCGCCAAGCTCATCAGCGCCGGGAACCTCCTCCTCGTCTGTCCCGTCATCCTCGCCCTCGCCCTGATCATGGTCAACCTCGTCTACCGGGAACAACAACACCTGAGGGAGGCCGCCGAGGCCGAGGTCAACCCGGTCCAGGCCGGGGCCCGGGTCGGCTACTGGGAGAGTTTCCTGTCCGTCAAGCGGAGCCGCTATCTCTGCCTGCTGGCCGCGACGCTGGCTTCGGCCATGGTCGTAGGTTCCCTCATCAATTTTCAATTCAAGTTCGCGGTCAGGAGGATTTTCACCGCCGCAGATGACCGGACCCTCTTCCTGGCGATGTTCTTCCTGGCCATCCTCGTCGTCTCGACGATATTCCATCTGGCCACGACCAGGCGCGTCCTGAGGACCTTCGGCATCCGCTGGGCCCTTCTCGTCGCGCCCGCCCTTCTCCTGGTCGGCTCCTTGGCCGTCTTCCTGGTCTCCGCGGGCGCACTCCTGGCCTGGGCCAGCCTCATCCGGGGGGGGGACAAGCTCTTCGACAATACGATCAGCCAATCGGTCCGCGAACTCCTCTACATCCCCGTCCCCGCTGAGATCAAGTACAAGGCGAAGATCTTCATCGACATGTTCGTCAACAAGTTCGCGACGGGCCTCGGCGCCGGGCTCTACCTGGTCCTGTATGGGCTTTCCGGATTCGCCTACAAGGACGATGTCACCAAGGTCCGGGAGATCGGCATCCTGGTCGTCGTGTTCCTCTGTCTTTGGATCGCCCTGACCAGGGCCGTCTATGCGGAATACCCGGCCGTCTTGAAAAAGGATATCCGCAGGAGATGGGACGAGGGCGACAAGATCGTCAGCGCCAACATCGACGTCGACTTGACCCGCGACGTCTTCGACGCCCTGCAAAGCCGGGAACGGAGCACGACCCTCTACCTCATGAACGTCTTCGACCTCGTCCGTAAGAACAACCTGACCCCCGAGCTCAAGGAAGCCCTTGGGATCAAGCAAGACGAACTCCGGGCCCGGTCCATGGACTGTCTGTTCGACGTCGGCGGAGAGGTCCTTTTCCAGAGCCTCGACGAGGTCCTCGTCGACAAGGAGTTCGCTTCCGAGATCGACCTGATCTTCCTCCTGCCTTCCTATCAAGAGGTCATGGGGAAGCGCCTCGCGGAAGACGCCGGCTCCGCCTCGGAAGTGGACCGGATCGACGCGGCCAAGCTCATCGGCCTGATGGTCCGGTCCCCTGAAACCCTCCGGTTCCTGGAACGCTTCCTGCAGGACCCATCTCCCGAAGTCGTCACCTACGCCCTCCGCAGCGCGGCCGTCCACCGGCGTGCCGAACACGTCCCTCTCATCCTCCGGCAACTCGGAAACCCCCTGACCGCCCTGGAGGCCCAGGGGACGCTCACGGATTACGGCCCCGGCATCGAAGAAGAGCTCAAGTCCGTCCTCGGAGACGAGAGCGAAGCGTTGAAAGTCCGGCGGGCCATCCCCGGCGTCCTGGCCCGGTTCGGGACCCAGGCGAGCGCCGATATCCTTCTCGACGAGCTGGCCCGCCGCCGCGAGGACGTGGAGCCGGAGCTCATCGACGCCCTCTACAAGATCCGGGCCGACCGGCCCGAGGTCCGTTTCCGGGACAAAAAAGTCCGGCTGGAGATCCTCTTCCTGATCGAAAAAGGCTACGCCATCGTCCTGAATGCGACAGGCCGCGCCCCGGGCGGGGCCCCCGCCGCCAGCCTGACCTCCGAGGCCAAGGCGGCCCTGGACATCAAGGTCAAGCGGGTCTTCGACCTGATGACCCTCCTCCATCCGCCCGAGGACATCGTCAAGGCCTGCCAGAACATCCTCCAGGGGACCCGGAAATCCGTCGACTACTCCCTCTCGCTCCTGGACGACCTCCTCGATTACGAGCTCAAGGCCCTTCTCTTCCCGCTTATCGAGGACCTGCCCCCGGAGGAGAGGGTCCTTCGCATGAAAAAGGCCATGAGGTTGAAATGAGGCGCCGCCTCCTCTACAATGATAAAGAAGGGATGCAAATGGTCCAGCTTTTCATCTATCCGAAGACAGGGGATCCCTCCACGTTCCCGCTCGGCGCGAAGCGGGTGAGCATCGGCCGGGCGGCCGCGAACGACATCGTCCTGTCCGACCAGTTCAGCTCGGGCTGCCACGCCGTCATCGCCCCGACGGAGCGGGGCTACGCCCTCCTCGACCAGGGCAGTAAGAACGGGACGTTCGTCAACGGGCGCCGCGTCAACGGTGAGATCGATCTCGCCCGGGGGGACGAGATCCTCGTCGGCTCGACCCGCTTCTATTTCGACCGGGACCTCCAGACCAACATCGAGATGGTCGAAGGGACGACCTTCACCCACAGCTCGAACACGATCATCCAGGTCAAGGACATCCTCAAGAAGCCGCCCTCGTCCGGCGCCTTGAAGACCCCGGGCGGCGGGCTCGACCTGGACCGCCTCCAGCAGGACCATAAGATCATCGCCGTCATGGGCGAGGTCAGCCAGGCCCTGATCTACCACATGCCGCTCGACAAGCTCCTCGAGCACATCATGGATGTCCTCACCCAGCACCTCCCGATGGACCGGGGCGTCCTCATGCTGAAGGACGAAGCGACCCAGGTCCTCGAGCCCAAGGTCATCAAGATCCTGAACGAGGCCCTGCGGACGCAGAGCATCTTCGTCAGCCAGACGATCGTCAAGACGGCCCTCGAACGGAACTCGGCCATCCTCATCTCGGACATCCAGTCCGACGAGCAGCTGCGGGCCCAGGAGAGCGTCGTCCAGGCCCAGATCCATTCGGCCATGTGCGTGCCGCTTTGGAACAACCAGGACATCATCGGACTCATCTACTGCGACCGGGCCTCCCTCCTCGAGCAGTTCTCGGAGGACGACCTGCGGCTCCTGACCCTTCTCGCCAACCTGGCCGCGATCAAGATCGAGAACGCCCGGCTCTACGAAGAATCCCTGAAGATGATCCAGATGGAGCGGGAGCTGGCCCTGGCCGTCCAGATCCAGAAGAACTTTCTGCCGCGGGATGAGCCCGCCTTCGCGCCCTACGACATCAGCGGCAGCACCCGGGCCTGCTACCACGTCGGGGGCGACTATTACGATTTCATCCCCATCGACAAGGACCGGCTGGGCGTCGTCATCGCCGACGTCGCCGGCGTAGGCGTGAGCGCCGCCCTACTCATGGCCTCGCTGCGGGGGGCCCTCCACGAGAAGTTCCCCACGACCTACAACCTGAGCGACCTCACCGCCGGCCTCAACGATTTCGTCTACACGAGCTCGGACAGCCACTGCTTCATCTCCTTCTTCCTGGTGGTCGTCGACCGGCGCAAGGACGAACTGGCCTACGTCAACGCCGGCCACAACTCACCCGTCCTCGTCGGGCCAAAGGGATCTTCGCGCGTCCTCGAGAGCACGGGTCTCTGCCTGGGGATGTTCCCGGGACAGACCTACGAGGAGAGAACCATCTCCGTCGGACCCGGCGACATCCTCTGCCTCTTCACCGACGGCATCGTCGAGACCCGGAAGGACAAGCGGGAGGAGTTCGGCGACCAGCGCCTGGTCGACAGGCTCAAGGTCTCCGGGTCCCTCGCGTCCCGAGAGATCATGGAGAAGATCTACGAAGACGTCTTCGCATTCAGCGGCTGCACCGAGGCCGGCGACGACATGACCCTCGTCGTCGTCAAGCGGAATCCGTGAGGGCCGGGGCCAGGAGAGTCCGTTGACGGAAACTGATGCGAGAGAACTCGTCGTCCCGGCCACCCTCAAAGAGGTCGATCGGATCCGGCGCTTCCTCCGCGACTACCTTGGCGGCCTGGGCCTCAAGGAGGAGGACGAGCTCAAGATCGAGCTCGCGCTCCACGAGATCTGCGTCAACATCGCCCTGTACGCCTACCCCGAGGGCCGGGAAGGCGACCTCGCCATCCGCATCTGGCGGGACGACGGGACTCTGTTCATGGAGATCCGGGACCGGGGCGTCCTCTTCGATCCGGTCAAGAAACCCAATCCCGACGTGCTGGCCAGACTCCGCAACGGTAAGCGGGGCGGGCTCGGCGTCTTTTTTTTCCGGACGATGATGGACGGCCTGAGCTACAGGCGTGACGGCGACGAGAACATCCTGACCGTTTCGAAGAATATCTGATCAGTAGAAGACCTTGTTCTCCCCGGTGGCCTTGACCAGCCGGTCGATCTCCTTCAGGATGAGTTCGCGCCGGATGAGGACGGCGTTGATCTCGTCGTCGGAAAGGGTGTCGCCGACGGCGGACCTGATCGCGGCGAAATCGAGCGCCTTGACTTTGTCGACGACGGCCCGCGGCAACTCGCTCATGAGCTTGGGTCCCTGCGGGGAATTGGCCGTGTAGAGGAGGCCCTTGGTGAAACGGGCCGACGTCCGGAACGAGCGGGAGTGGTCGATGAGGATCATCCGGTTGGCGATGAGGTTGTCCCAAAGTCTCTGGAGATAGGTCGCCCGGTTCCAGTTGAAAACCTTCGCCAGGGGCATCTTGATCTTCTTCTGCTCCCTGTCTCGGAGCGACATGCAGTCGTCGACCCAGTACTGGCAGGAGCCCTTGTCCCCTTGGAAGCGGCGCTCGACGGTGGGCGGGACGAGGCCCAGCCCGAGGTGCTTGTCAAGAAGGTAGGCGGCGATCTCGTAGTTCCAGCCCTCCCAGAACCCGCCCATGCGGCCCTGGGCGTTTTTCCAGAGGGCCCGATGGGTCACGTCCCCTTTCTTGAGGGTCAGGACCCAGGGCGAGGTCACGGCTTCGGACCCCGACATTTGCTTGCTGCCGACGATCTCCGCGGTCCCGAGGAAGTCCTCCCATTTTTCGCGCTGGGCGAGCTCGTCGGGCAGGAACTGGGGTGCGGAAATCCCGGACGGGGGATTCGCCGGTCCATTGCCCGCGGGCGCGTCCTGGCCGAGGCAGGCCAGAAGCAGTCCGGCGAACGGGACGATGATCACAACTATGGCGGAAAGAGCGTTTTTCTTCGTCACGGGTCCCTCCCAATCTGCATCCGGCCGACGGGCGGCCGGTGGAATCGATCTCGCCGGACTCAATAGAGAACGGCGGTTTCCCCCTGCTCCCGGACCATCAGCGCGACCTCCTTGAGGAGAAGCTCCCGACGGGCGAGAATCGCCGTGATCTCTTTGTCCGTGAGCGCCGGCCCGACGGCCGCTTTGATGTCCTCGAAGGTCAGGGCCTTGATCTTCTCGACGAACCAGCGGGGAAGCCGGCGGAAGAGGAATGGCGTGCCCTGCTGGGTCATTTTGATCCCGTTCCGGCCGAACATCAGCCGCTCGGTGAATTCCTTGGTCGAACGGAACGCCCTTGAATGGTCGAAAAGAATCATTCGCCAATCTTCGGTATAGAGGACGTTCTGCTGGGTCCGGTCCTCGTTGGCGATGAGGCAGTCCCAAGCCCGTGCCAGCCACTTCATTTTTTCGGTATGGTCGAGGGCTGAGTCGGGGATGCGGATGCCCTGCTCGACCACCTTGAGCAGGCTGTACTTGTTCTCGGCCCAGTAGACGAGAGCGCCTCTCTTCCCCTGGAACTCGCGCTCGACGGCGGGCGGGACCAGGTTCAGTCCGATGAGCTTATCGAGCCGGTAGGCCGCGATCTCGTACTGCCAGCCCTCGAGGTAGCCGAACTGTATGCCGCTCGGATTCTTCCAGGCGGCCATGGACTCGACAGCGCCCTTCTTGAGGGTGAGCTTGTACGGCTTGGTCACGCCCTCGCCGATGGGCTCGAACCGGACGATCTCCGCCGTCGCCAGGAATTCCTCCTGGGCGGTCCTTTGGGCGAGCTGTTCCGGCGTGAACTGGGTGAAGACAGCCGGTGCCCCGAGCGACAGTAAACCCGCCAAGACAACGAGGACGAACATGCGTTTCATTACGATCTCCCCGGCGAAATGACGTTCTGACCGAATCGTAGTCCCTTCGGAAAAGAAAATCAAACCACGGCCGCGTCGTCGGCGGCTTTCCGCGTCTTGTACGACTTGAAGATCCTGAGGCAGACGACGAGCAAGACGATGACGACGAGGACGTTGAGCAGGGCGTAGCGCTCGATCTTGAGCCCCAGGAGCTGGGTTCCGACGAGGACGGCCAGGGCCGAAAGTGTGTCGCCGCCCCGGACGAAGAACGTGTCGATCGCGGCCTTGGCCTTGTATTTCTCCTCTCTTTTGGTGACCAGGAACAGGGCAGCCTTGGTCGTATTCTGGAGCGAATAGTCCGTGCCGTTCTCGAGCGCTTTGACCCAGCGGACAAGGACGAAGACCGCCCCGAAGGAGATCAGGCTGTATCCTCCCAGGGCGATGAGAGGCAGGAAGAGCAGAGCCCCTCCGATACCGACCCACTTGAAGATCCGCGAGACGAGGAAAAGCTGGATGAAGAGCGCGATCAGGTTCGTCAGGAACTGGTAATTCATGAACGCGTTGTGAATGCTCTTGATTTCCGTTTTCGCCGCCACGACCGGCGAAGAGGCCGACAGAGCGTCCGCCGCCGGCTTCGTGGCCGTGTCGGCGATCGATTGGTCGACCGTAACCTTAGTGATGATGAATTCCCCGGTCGCGTTGACGAAATTGTAGAGGCCGATCATGACCGCGATGAGGAGGAGATAGCGGCTCTTGAAGATGAGCCGGAAGCCGCCGCCGGCCTTGAGGGGAAGTTCCTGGATCTTGGCTTTCTCCTCGGCCCCGGCCAAGCCCTTTTCCCGGTCTTCGCGGGTTTTCCGGACCTCCCGGCGGTGGATGTGCCTGGCCAGGACGATGCAGAGGAACAGGATGGCCCCGGCGATGAGCATGAGCTTGAATTGCCAGTTCTTCCCCAGGAAGTCCCGCAACTGTTTCATGATGGGGAGCGTCGCGACGAGACCTCCGAGCGTCGCGCCCAGGGCGACGAGAGGAAAGGTCCGCTTTCCGACCTCGTCGGAATAGAGGTCGTTGGCGAAGCCCCAGAATTGGGCGATAACAAAATAGTTGAAGATGCCGATCCAGATGAAGAACATGATCCCCATGGGCTTGGGGGCCATGCCGCCCAGGTTGAGGAAATAAAAGATGCCGAGGTTGGAGATGAAGAACGACGTCGTCCAGGTGATGAGGACGTGCCGGGGGACCTTGGAGGCCAGACGGCTGAAGGCCTTGATGACGAAGACGAACAGGACGGCCTGGGCTCCGCTCAGGCAGCTCTTGATCACGGGGGCGTCCTTGTCCACGAGAAGGAGCGCTTCGCGCAGCGGCTTGAGGATGTAATAGGCCAGGAGCAGGAGAAAGACGTTCAGGGCCAGCAGGAGCGCCTTGCCGGCCTCCCCGTGTCTGATGTCGGCGAAAAGCCTGAGGAACCGGTAACCGAGATGGTAGCGGATTCCACTCTGCACCGGAATCCCCGCCGGTGACGGGTCGGGCATCTCTCCGCTCCTTTCCGCGCTATCAGAACAGGACGTTCGCTTCCCCGGCGACCTCGATCAGCTTCTGGATGTACCGGAAAATGAGATCCCGGCGCGGGTTGAGGGCGCGGATCTCCTCCTCGTTGAGGTAGGGGGCCATGAGGCCGGCGACGGTCTTGTCGTCCCAGCTGTTGAGTTTTTTATAGAGGAGCCGCGAACATCTTCGGATGTCGCAGTGCGGGACCGGGTCCTTTTTCGGAGCGAAAGCCTCGGAAAAGTCGACCCTAAAGACCTTTCCGTCGTCACGGTCGATCAGGGTGTCTTTTTCATTTTGGCAGTCGTCGTAGACGAGGTTCTCGAAGACCCTCAGGTCGGTCATGGACTTTTCGAAAGCTTCCGGGTCCCGGGGATCGAGACGCCGCTCCTTCCGGTCCGCCTCGGAGATGGAATTCGCGACGAAGGTCTGAAGCGCTCCCGGCGTCTGGTCGACCCGATACTCCACGATCGGCGGGACGTAGCCGAGGGCGAGGTATTTGTCCAGGGCATAGGCCGCCAGCTCGTACTTGTAACTGTCGGCCAGCGGGTCGGGTCGGCGCCGGTCGATGTACTTGAAAAGGGCCGCGCGGACCGTTCCGCCGGCTTCCAGGGTGAGCCGCCAGGCGTCGGTCCGTCCGCCCGGGCCGGGCCCCCGGCCGACGACGGACGCCGTCCTGAGGAAATCCTCCATTTCCGTCGTCGAGAGGACCTTGGGAGGAGGGAGCTTGACGGCCGTGCGGGCGGCCACCTCCTCGGTCTCCCCCCAGACCCTGAATTCGCCTTGGTCGTAGATCAGGGCCGAGGGGATCCCCCCGTAGCTCCCGGAGATCCCGGTGTCCATGATCCAGATCCTGTCCTGGAAGCGGGCCACGTTTTTCTTTTCGATGACGGGGCTCGAACCGTTGTCGAAGCGGAAGAAGTTGTGCCCGATGACCATGGCCCGGGCGCCGAGGTTGGCCAGGATCCGGTCGACGCCAGACCGGGCCGATTCCTCGCTCCCCTTGGCCAGGCCCCTGTACCAAATGGGGCTGTCGGGGTTGTAGACGATCCTGGGCTTGAAGGGATGCCGGTATTGCTGGGGGTCCCTCATCCTTCCCTGGAAAAACTCGAGCTCCGTGCGCATGACAGAGTTGATCTCGCGGAGCGGCCACTTGGAAAAAGCCTCGCTCACTCCGCCGTGCACGAAGATGACGTCGTTGATCTTGATGATGACGTTCTTCTGGAGGAGCCAGTCGCCGTAGGCGTCGTTGAACCCGAGGACGTAGGCCTTCCGGGCTTCCGGGTCCCTGCGGACGAGGATTTCCTGCCAGAAGGAGGCGAGGTTTTCGTTGGTGGCGACGTCAAGACCGCCTTCTTCGGCCGTTTTCCGTCCCCCCGGAGAGAGGGTTTTGAGGTATTCGGCTTCTTTGGCCTTGCGGTAGGACTCGGGGAGGAAATCGACGAACTGTTTGACCGTGACGTAGTTCGGGTAATCGAGGGAGATCCCGGCGATGTTCATCTCCTCGTGGTTCCCGATGAGCACGTGGACCATCCCCCCCACGGCCGCGGCTTCCTTCTCGAGGCGGATGAGGAGGTCGAATATCTTCCTGGCGTCGGGGCCCCGGTCCATGATATCGCCGAGCTGGACGAGATGGGTCTTGCCCGCGACCCAGTGGAGTTCCTCGTCGAGGACGCCGACTCCCGGTTGAGTGAGGATGAAGACGAAGCGGTCGTAGTCGCCGTGGAGGTCGGCGACGGCCACGACGCGATCGACGCCCGTCCAGACATAGGGGATGTCGGCGGCGGGGGAGAGGCGGAAGAGGAAGACGACGGACAGGAATAGGAAAAGAAGACGGTGCCCGGATCGGCCCTTTTTGTTGCTGGACATCTCAATCCCTTACGGTCGATATCCTTTATAGCCGATTTTGCGGAGGGAATCAACCCATTTGACCCGTTCGCCGCGGCTAAGCCCGGCCTTTCAAGGCGGCGTGAGAAGTGCGGCCCCGGTCCAGCCAGGACCGGGACTGCCGGTTTCCAGCACCGGCACTGCAAAGCCGGTGGTAAGCCCTGCTCAGGGTAATCCCGAACAATTTCCGGCATTTATGCCGGAGCATGTTCGGGATTGACTCCCCGCCGCCCGTCCTGATATTCTGAACGGGCGATCCAATCCGGGGAGAAAGGACACGAGGCCATGATCGGACGATCTTGCTTCAATCAGAAAAGGCAAGGCGCGGCGGCCGCGGCAGCCCTGGTCCTGACCGTCGCGATCGGCGCCGCCGCCTGCGGCAGGGCTGGCCGTCCGGCCGGCCCTGCCGCAGGCGGCGGCGTCAAGCCCGGCGTCGAGGTTTTTCTCGAGAGACATCTCGACCTCGTCAAGGGAAAGAGAGTCGGGCTCATCACCAACCCCACAGGCACGGACGGCCTCCTCCGGTCGACGATCGACCTCTTCCTGGCCAACCCGGCGGTCAAGCTCGTCGCCCTCTACGGCCCCGAGCACGGCGTCCGGGGCAACGCCCAGGCCGGAGAGCACGTGCCATTCACGATGGACGAGAAATACAACCTGCCGATGTTCAGCCTCTACGGACAATCCTTCAAACCCGACCCGGGCATGCTCAAGAACATCGACGCCTACATGCGGTCGTTCGATACGAAGGAAACGGGGAAGGTCCCGGAAGCGGCCATGGTCGACGGGGTCGACGTCATGATCTTCGACATTCAGGACGTCGGGGCGCGCGTCTACACCTACATCGGGACCATGGCCTACGCCATGCAGGCCGCGGCCGAGAACGGCATCGATTTTATCGTCCTCGACCGGCCGAACCCCATCAACGGGGTGGACATGGAGGGGGCCATCCTCGAATACCCCGAGTACAGTTCTTTCGTCGGGCTCTTCCCCATCCCTCTGCGGTTCGGCATGACCATGGGGGAGCTGGCCCTCCTCTTCAACGACAAGTTCCTGGCCCGGAAGGCCAAGCTGACGGTCATCCCCATGGAAGGGTGGAAGCGGGAGATGTGGTTCGACGGGACCGCCCTCCCCTGGGTCATCCCGTCTCCCAACATGCCCACGCTCGACACGGCGACCGTCTATCCGGGACTGGTCGCCCTTGAGGGCACG
Organism: Candidatus Aminicenantota bacterium; assembly: GCA_026393975.1. Classification (GTDB taxonomy): domain Bacteria; phylum Acidobacteriota; class Aminicenantia; order Aminicenantales; family Saccharicenantaceae; genus RBG-16-66-30. The sequence goes on from JAPKZD010000014.1 coordinate 223,275, forward strand.
AACCTCTCGGAGGGGCGGGGAACGACGAAGCCGTTCGAGCTTTTCGGGGCGCCTTGGATCGACGGCCATGAGCTGGCCAAGGCGCTCAACGCCCTGGGGCTGGCCGGCGTCCGGTTCCGGGAGGCCTGGTTCACGCCGTCCTTCTCCAAGTTCCAGGACCAGCTCTGCGGCGGCTGTCAGATCCACGTGACCGACCGGAACGCCTTCCGGTCCGTCGCGGCGATCCTCCACATCATCAAAACGGTTCGTGACATGTATCCGGACAAGTTCGCCTTCCACGCGGACTACTTCGACAAGGTCATGGGGACGGGCTCGGTGCGCAAGGCCCTGGAAGCGGGGACCGGCGTCCCGGCCATCCTGGAGAACATCCGGCCCGGCCTCGAGGCCTTCGCCGACCTCCGCAAGCCCTATCTGATCTACTAAAAAGACAGTACCAGGTCTATGCAATGCCAGAAAAAACTGGCATTGCGTAGACCTGGTACTGTCTTGGGTTGCTTCTTGGTTGATTCGGGGGGCGGGTTACCGTAAAATGGATATCTTTCCCCTCCGGGGGGAATTCGACGGATAAGGAGAGAGACGCGATGGCGACAAAGATTTTTCCCTACGCCCTGGCCAACCCCCTGTCCCTCATGCTCGATAAACCCGCCGCCGGCTTCACCCGGGCCGACCTCCTCAAGGTCGTCGAGACGAAACAGGTTGAGCGCGTCACGTTCCACTACATCGCCATCGACGGCAAGTTCAAGGAACTCAGCATCCCCGTCACGGACCGCCTCCAGCTCGAAACCGTCCTGGCTGAGGGGGAGCGCGTCGACGGGTCGTCTCTCTTCAAGGGTATGGTGGACATGGCCCTTTCCGATCTCTACGTCGTGCCCCAGTACCGGACGGCGTTTTTCAACCCTTTCGACGAGGGCAGTTTGGACTTTGTCTGCCGCTACCTGACAGCGGACGGGACGCCGGCGCCTTTTGCGCCGGACAACATCCTGGCCCGGGCCGCGGCGATATTCCGCAAGACGACCGGCCTCGAGATCAACGCCCTGGGCGAGCTCGAATTCTTCCTGCTGACCGCGCCGGCCGACCGGACCTTCCCGGCCGAGCTCCAACGGGGCTATCATGGCTCGGCCCCCTTCATCAAGAGCGGGCCCATCCTGCACGAAATGGTCCGGCACATCGCCCGGGTGACCGGTGCCGTCAAGTACGCCCACAGCGAGAACGGCTACGTCGAGTGCGTCCGGAGCAACGTCGCGGAGATCGAGGGGCGGCTGGCCGAACAGCTCGAGATCGAGTTCCTGCCGCGTCCCGTCGAAGAGATGGCCGACGACCTCGTTCTCGGCCGTTGGATCATCCGCAACACCGCCTTCCGCCACGGCGCGATAGCCACATTCACCCCCAAGATCGAAGAGGGGGTGGCCGGCAACGGCCTGCACTTCCACATCGAGCTCACCCGGGCCGGGAAAAGCGTCATGCGGGGCGAAGACGGCAAGCTCTCGGTCGAAGCCCGCAAACTCGTCGGAGGCCTCTGCGAATACGCCGACTCCCTGACGGCCTTCGGCAACACGGTCTCCTCCGCCTACCTCCGCCTGGTCCCGAACCAGGAGGCGCCGACCCGCATCTGCTGGAGCGACCTCAACCGCAGCGCCCTCATCCGGGTCCCGCTCGGCTGGGGTAACGTCTCAGGCCTGGCCCGGACGGTCAACCCCGCGGAAACCGAGGATTTCAAGGACGTGCACGGCGGGCGCCAGACCGTGGAGATCCGCAGCCCGGACGGCAGCGCCGTCATCCACCTGATGCTGGCCGGGATCGTCATGGCCGCCAACTGGGCTTTCAAGGGCGACCTATCCCTCTTCAAGGACTACGGCCCGCTCGAGCTCGCAGAGAACCTCTATGTCAAGGGCAATATCTTCTCCGATAAGGAGCTCCTCAAGCGCCTGCCCGTCCTGCCGGCGAGCTGTGTCGAATCGAGCCGCGTCCTCCTCCAGAAGAGGGGGCTCTACGAGCGCGGCGGCGTCTTCCCGCCGAGCGTCATCGATTACGTCGCCGAAATGCTCCAGGCCGAGAACGACGAGTTCATGAACAAGAGGCTCTCCGACCTCCCGGCCCACAACCGCCTGTACGAGATCCGGAAGATCATGCACAAGGACCTGCACAAGAATTGAGGAAGGAAACCATGACCTCCCGGGAGCGGTGGCGGGCCGTCTTCTCGCGGCAGAAGCCCGACCGGGTCCCGACCGACTACTGGGCGACCGACGAAGCCACGAAGAGGATCATGCGCCATCTCGGCTGCCGGACCCGGCGGCAGATGCTGGACAAGCTCCATGTCGATTACGAGGTCAGGGTCGAGCCGCGCTATGTTGGGCCCAAGCCCGCCCGGATGACGGACGAGTTCGGCCGCAAGTTCAGGCGCATCGATTACGGGACCGGGACCTACCGGGAATGCGTCCACTTCCCGCTGGCCGGATTCGGGTCGGTCGCCGAGATCAAGAAGAACTACGTCTGGCCGACCTCCGACTGGTGGGATTCGAGCGGCATCCCCGCCCAGATCAGGAAGAACGAGACGCATCCCATCCGCGGCGGCGGCTCGGAGCCGTTCCTCATCTACAAGGAACTCCGCGGTCAAGAGCAGGCCTTCGTCGACCTCGTCGAGAATCCTGAGATCGCCCATTACTGCCTGGGCAAGCTCTTCGACCTGGCCTACGAGACGACGGCCCGGATCTACGACGCGATCCCGGGCCAAGTCATGATCTCCTACGTCGCCGAGGACATGGGCGGCCAGACGGACCTGATGCTCTCGGTCCGCCACATCCGTGAATTTCTCCTGCCGGGCATGAAACGCATGATCGACCTGGCCCACCAGGCCGGCGCCTACGCCTTCCACCATAACGACGGCAGCTGCTGGCGCATTATCCCCGAGCTCATCGACCTCGGCATCGACCTGCTCAACCCTCTCCAGTGGCGTTGTCCGGGCATGGAGCGGGAGCGGCTCAAGCGCGACTTCGGCGGGAAAATCGTCCTTCACGGCGGCATGGACAACCAGTACACGCTTCCGTTCGGGACGGTCGACGAGGTCCGGCGGGAGGTCGAAGACAACCTGCGCCTCCTCGGCGCCGGCGGCGGCTTCATCCTGGCGCCCTGTCACAACATCCAGGCCATCACGCCGCCGGAGAACGTGGTGGCCATGTACGAAGCCGCCCACGATCTCGGCTGGACCTAAAGCTTCACCCTCCGCGCCTCGAACTCCGGGGTCAGGTTTTTCCAGAGCGAATTGAATCGGCCCTGGAGGTCCGCGTAGAGGGCGGCGTTTCGGGGGTCGGGGCGCGCGGCCAGCCTGTCCTTGACGACTCGGCTTTCGGTTATTTCGGCGATGTCGGCTTTTTCCCCTTTGGCGAGCGACCAATTCCAGATCGATTGGAGGGCGGCGCCGTAGGCCGCGGCCTCCTGCTCGCGCAGAGTTACGACCGGCGTCCCGAAAATATCGGCCACGATCTGGAGCCAGAGCCGGCTCTTGGCCCCGCCCCCGGTGGCCCGTATCTCGGCCGGCTTCAGACCCAGTTCCCTCATCCGGGCGAAGCCGTAGCCCAGGTTGAGGACCGTGCCTTCCATGACCGACCGGACGATGTGGGCTGTGTCGAAGGTCTTCCTGTCGAGGCCGAAAAAAACGGCGCTCGAGAAGGGCAGGACGGGCACCCTTTCCCCATCGACGAAGGGGAGAAAAAGAAGTCCCCCCGCGCCCGGCCCGGCTCGGCGGGCCAGCCGTTCGAGCTTGGCGTTGTCGAGGCCGAAAAGCGACTTGACGATCTCCGTCGTGTTGGTCACGTTCATCGTGCAGAGGAGCGGCAGCCAGCCGCCCGTGCTGTCGCAGAAGGCCGCGATCTCGCCTTCGGGGTCGACGAAAGGTCTGGCGAAGTGAGAATAGATCGTGCCCGAGGTTCCCAGGCTCAAGGTGCAGATCCCCGACATGACGTTGCCGCTGCCGATCGCGCCCATCATGTTGTCGCCGCCTCCGCTCGCGACGAGGACCCGGTCCAGGCCGAAACGGCCGGCCAGGCTTTTTTTGACGAAGCCCACGGGCTCGCGCGGGTGGCTGAGCGGCGGGAGTTTCCCGGCGAGGCCCGGGTCGACGGCGTTCGCGGCTTCCTCATCCCAGCGGAGCCGGCGGATGTCCATGAGCCCCGTGCCCGAGGCGTCGCCGTATTCCATCCGGGCCCGGCCCGTTAGAAAAAAGTTCAGATAGTTGTGGGGGAGGAGGACGGTCGCAAGCTTCTCGAAATTCCTCGGCTCGTGCCTTTTGAGCCAGAGGATCTTCGAGGCCGTGAAGCCGACGGCCAGACCGATGCCCAAGCGGGCGATCATCTTTTTACGGCCGCCGAGAGCGGCGACAAGGTCCTCTGTCTCGAGGATGGTCGAAGTATCGTTCCAGAGCTTGGCCGGCCGGATCGGCCGGCCCTTGCCGTCGAGCGAGACGAAGCCGTGCTGCTGGCCGGAGACACCGAGCGAGACCACTTTTTTAGCGTCGATCCGGGCTTGCTTGAGGGCCGCCGCCAGGGCGGTTTCCATGGCCCCGACCCAGGACGCCGGGTCCTGCTCGCTCGCTCCCGGCCCGAGGCCTTCGACCATGGCGTGCGGGGCATGTCCGCGGCCGAGGACCCGCCCGGTTTCAAAATCGACAACGAGGGCCTTGGTCCCTTGCGTTCCAGAATCGATACCGACGGCGTACATGCTCCACCTCGCTCGGGGTTGATTGTATGGGAGCCTCGGGAGCCCTGTCAAATCGAGCCTCGCGGTCGCCGCTCCCGCGGCACTGCTTTTGATAGCTTGGCTTGACCCGTTCGCCGCCGCTAAGCACCGCCCTTCAAGGGGGATAAGAAGCGCGGCTCAGGGTTAACCCCGAGAAGTCTGGGGTTGACCCGTTCGCCGCCGCTAAGCACCGCCCTTCAAGGGGGATAAGAAGCGCGGCTCAGGGTTAACCCCGAGAAGTCTGGGGTTGACAGGGCGGCGGTGGGGAAAATAGAATGGGCCTGGATTCGAAACGGCGGACTCGGGAAGAGAGAGAACGATGAAAAAGACCCTGAAGATCCTTTTTGCGACCCTGGCGTTCGCCGGAATGACGGCCGCCTCCTGGGGCGCGGGCGTTTCCCTGACGTTCAAGGGCGGCCAGTTCTGGCCGAGCGACAGCGTCTTCCGGGAGGTCTATAAAGGCGGGACGGTCTTCGGCGGAGAATTGGCCATGCCGCTCACGGGCGGCCTCCACCTCTGGGCCGGCGCGGAATATTTCGGCAAGAGCGGCCTGCTGCCCGTTTCCGAGGAAGTGACGAAAGTCCGCATCATCCCCGTCTACGTGGGCCTGAGATGCCACTTCGGCAAGTCGGCGGTCCGCCCTTACCTCGGCGCCGCGGCCGCTTACTTCCTGTTCAAGGAAGAGAATCCCCTGGGAAGCGTCAGCAAGAGCGGTTTCGGCTATCTCGGCCAGGCCGGTCTGCTCGTCAAGGTCGCCGGCCCTCTTTCGTTCGACATCTACGGGAACTACCGGGCCTGTAAGCTCAAAACAAACGATCCGGACCCCCTCGAGGCGAACATCGGCGGCTTCTCGGGCGGCGCCGGATTGGTTTTCCGCTTCTGAAGCGTTCACCGCGGTCTTGAAATAGCGGGGCGGGACGGCTAAACTAGCAAACATGAAGAATCTCCCGAGAATCGCGGGCGCGGTCGCCGCCGTCGTCCTCTTGAGCTCCCCCTCTTTCGCCAGCCTGAAGACGGGAGCCAAGTTTATCCCCTTTTCCCTGAAGAACGTCGACGGCAAGGACCACACGGTGACGATGGAAGAGGGCAAGTTGACCCTGATCGTGACCGAGACCTTGGCCGGCGAGACGAAAGTCTCCAAGTCCCATCCGGCCGGTGTCCTCGTCGATTTCTGGGCGACCTGGTGCATCCCCTGCCGTAAGGCCATGCCGCACATGCAGCAGCTCAACGAGACCTACAAGCCGGCCGACGGTGAAACCCAAGGCGGCCTGCGCGTCTACGGGATCGCCTTGGATGAAGCCGGAGGCAAAGTCGTCAAGCCCTTCTACCAGAAATTGAAGATCACCTACCCCATGCTGGCCGACCCGCCTTCGAGCCCGGGCCCGGAGGGCGTCGTCTGCACGGCCAAGGACATGAAGAAAAAATACGAGGTCCAGGGAATCCCCGTCGTCTACCTCATCGACTCCTCCGGGACGATCACCCACGTCCACGTGGGCTTCAAGGAAGAGCACATCGCCGAACTCGACAAGGCCGTCAACGCCCTGCTCGGGGGAGGAAAGCGGTGAAACGCAAGCTTCCCTGGGTCCTGCTCACGGTCTTCCTGGGGGTCATGGTCGCCGGACTCCTGCTCGGAGAGTACAAAACGGTCCTCGAAAAGGCGGTCACGGTCTGTCTCGATTGCATCGGGATCGGGTAAATGGGACCATGGGCGCGAAAGACAAGGCCGTGCGCAAGCCCCGGGAGAAGAGAGCCTGGTACCAGGCCGCCCTCGCCCTGGGCATCAACGCCTGGCTGCCGTCCTGGTTCAAGGGCGAGATCTTCCAGGGCGGCGTCAAGGGCGTCTGCGTCCCGGCCCTCAACTGTTACTCCTGCCCGTCGGCCATAGGCGCCTGTCCCATCGGCGCCCTGCAAACGTCGTTCGCGGGCCTGCGCTTCAACTTGTCTATTGCCGAAAAGAAATTCGGCCTCTACGTCGCCGGGTTCCTCGGCGCCGTCGGCAGCGTCGTGGGGCGCATGCCCTGCGGCTGGGTCTGCCCGTTCGGCTTCATTCAGGAGCTCCTCCACAAGATCCCCACGCCCAAGGTCCGAATGCCCCGCTTCATGTCCTACTTCCGCTACGTCGTCCTGGCCACGATGGTCGTCGCCCTGCCCCTGCTCATCGTCGACCAGTTCGGCTTCGGCCAGACCTGGTTCTGCAAGTGGATCTGCCCGGCCGGGACGCTCGAAGCGGGCCTCCCCCTCGTTATTCTCAACACAGACCTGCGCCCCCTCATCGGGTTCATGTATTACTGGAAGATCGGGCTCCTCGTCCTGTTCATCGGCTGGTTCATCCTGAGCCGGCGGCCTTTCTGCCGGGCGATATGCCCCCTGGGAGCGATCTTCGGGCTGTTCAACAAGGCGAGCCTTTTCCGGATGGCCGTGGACGACGAGAAGTGCACCCTCTGCGACAAATGCTACAAGGATTGCCCCGTCGAGATCAAGATCTACGAGTCGCCCAATTCGCCCGACTGCGTCCGCTGCCTGAAGTGCGTGTCGTCGTGTAAGTTCGGGGCGATCAGCTACGAGTTTCTCGGCAAGCGGGAGGTCGCCCGGGACCTGAGGGTCAAGAGCCCGGCGTCTTCTTGACGACTTCCTGGACCCGCGGGAAGATTTTCGGGGCGGACTCGTAGGTCTCCATTTCGATCTTGCCCAGCATGGAATCCAGCTTGATCTGGGCATCCTCGTAGAAGCGGCCTTCCCCTGTGCCCTTCTTGTTGAGCGTCAGCTCAATGACCATGAAAAAATGCCGGCCACGAATGATCTGGCTGCCCGGATCCCAAGTCTGGCGGTTGAAGAAGAGCAGGACCTTTTTCCCCTTCTCCGTGGGGACGGTCAGGGCGGCGTGGATGGGGAGGTTCCAGCCGCGGCTGGCCATGAACCGGACGGTGCCTTTGTTCATCTGCTTGAACGCGGCCAAAAAGGCGTCGATCCCGGCTTGATTCATAACATCTTGCAGTTGCCGGATCTCTTCCGGGGTCGTCCAGCTCTCGACTTCGATCTGGACGTTGACCATGGCCGGCTGGACGGGGGCTTTCCCCGTCAGCATCCGCGCCTTGAAGATGTCCGTGGCGCCGAGAGGGGAGACGAGGGCGGTCAGGGCCGCGGCCAGGAACAGAACGGCGAGCTTTTCTCGGTGTTTTGGGCTCAATTTTTTCACTCTCCGGTTCGGATCCCGCGTATACCGTTATGATGCGCCGAAACGCGTCGGGAAGTCAATGATCTGGGGACGAGCTGATGATCAGCTGGCCTTGCTCAGTTTTTCGAGCTCGAAGCTCTTCTCATTGCGAGCGGGAGCGGGGTTGAGAGAGAGGACCTCTTCTTGGCTCCTGAATTTCTCCTTCTCGATCTTGAGCCGGACTTCGGCCGTGTCCAATTCCCAGACGAACGGCGTTATCTCTTTTTGGAGAACGCCATTGATGGTCACGGAAGCGCCCGGCGGGGCGGAGGAGACCTTGAGGATATACCTGACCGGGGCCGCCCGAGCCCTATTGAACGTGTAGCGCAGGGGCGCCAGCGTTTCCCCGGGGTAGACGGTGATGATATCCTCCTGCTCGCCCATCCCTTTCAGGGCGATCCTAAGCTTATATATCGCCGGCCTCAGCGTCCGCTTGAAGGGCGTCGTCCCGATGAATTCGCCTCGGCTATAAACGTCCGCGCCCTCCGGGTCGGAGGAGATTTCCACGGTGCCGTCTTGGGGCGTCAAAGGGTAGTACAGGGGGAATCGCTCTCCCGGACGTAAGTCGATGTCTTCGACCTGATCCTGATAGTCGGCTTTGCTGATCTTGATACGGACTTTTCCCGGCGGGAGTTCCTTGAGAAAGGGCGTTTTCCCGGCCGGCACTTGGGAGTCGCCGAGGAAGATATCCGCTTCCGAAGGCTCGGAGGTGATGACCAGAGAGCCCAGCGTGGAGGATTGCGAAACCAGCTTGTATTCTTTTCTGAGCCGGCCAGGACCGCCGGACTCGACCACGAGAGTCGCCGTGAGATCTTGATAGCCCGGCTTCCTGATTTTCACGGTGTGCGTGCCCGGCGACAGATTGAACGTGTCATCCGAGATCCCCATCGGGATCTCGTCGACCAGAATATTCGCCCGGCTGGGCTCCGTGATGAACGTCACCGGGACGGCCGTCACCTTCTCGTCGAACTTGATGAGATAGCCCGGCTGGATGTCCTCCTTCTGGTCGAACGCTTCAATCAAGGAGCGGCCCCGCGAAGGCGCTTTGACGGAAAAGCGGGCCACGACGCGTTCCCTCTCTGCCGCCCCGTTGCCCTCCCTGGTGAAAATGCTGCCTTGATCCCCCGCCTTGACCGCTTGGTCGGATCCGGCGCTGATTTTATAAGATCTCTGGGTTCCGTTTTGAAGGACTTGATCAACCCTGGGCGGCCCGGACTTCGCCCCCTCGCCTTTTTCCGCGAGCAGGTAATGGACGCTGCCGCCGAAATCGGACACGGTGTCCTCGACGGGGTCAAACCCCTCCTTTTCTATCCTGATGCGGATCCGGCTCAAAGGGACCCTGACCCTATCCAGCGGCGTCCTGCCGGCGGACTCCATTTCGAGACCGCTCATCCGTTCGTCTTTCAGGAAAACGGCGGCTCCGGGAGGCGTCGTCAGGATCGACAGCGTCGACGACATGTGTTGCCACAGGGGAGCCAGCCGGGCGTCCGCCCGGCCTTCTCTTTCAGCTTGTTGGGCCAGCCGGTAGGCCGAGGAAAAATCCTCGGCCTTGATCAGACGGTCGACCTCTTGGATGACCTGCCGTCGCTCCGCGTTCACCCGGGGTCTCCTGAGGAACGCCTTGACGGCGAGACCCGAAGCGGCCAAGGCCAGGACGATCGTGGTGCCGGTCAGGACCTTGATCCATTTCTTGGCCCTCCCCGGCACGTGGATGGCATAGGTGTCGAACATTTCGCTGGCGTTGTTGAGGTCGGCGAGGAGATCTTGGGCGCTCGGATATCGTTTCGTCCTGTCGATCTCCAGGCACTTCAGGATGATCCGGGCGAGCTCTTCGGGAATGCGCGGGTTGAGGGAGTGCGGATTGGGAGGACGGTGCGTCTTATGCTGGAGGGCCAGATTCAGCGTGGAATTCGCTTCGAAGGGGAGCATGCCCGTCAGCATGGAGAACATGATGACACCCAAGGCGAAAATATCGGAACGCTGATCCACCGTCTCTCCGTTGAGCTGTTCGGGAGACATAAAGCTCGGCGTCCCGACGACATGGCCGACTTCGGTGAGTTTCACGCCATGGGGAGTCCGGGCCAGCCCGAAATCCATGATCTTGGCATTGCCCTCCTTGTCGATCATGATATTCTTGGGCTTCAGGTCGCGGTGGACGACCCCCAGCCTTTGGACCTCGGCCAGGCCCTCGCAAACTTGCTGGGCTATGGCGAATCCCTTTTCCATGGGCAGCTTTCCCAGCCTCCGGATCATGTTTTCTAGGTCCTCGCCGGGGATGTATTCCATGGTAATGAAAAGGGATGTGTCGTCCTGGCTGAGGTCATACATCCGGCAGACGTGCCGATGGGTGATTCTCCGGGTGATTTTCAGTTCGTTCCGGAAGCGCTCGATGATCTTGGCGTCGGCGGCGACATCGGGATTGATGAATTTCAAGGCCACTTCTTCGTCGAGCTTCGTATCCAGGACCCGATAGACACGGCCCATTCCGCCCTTGCCCAGCTCGCCGATCACGAGGTATCGGCCCGCGAACAGGCTGCCGTCCGAGAGCACCCGGGAGGAGAAGACAAGCGTCTGGGTTTTGCTGTAGTCGACCGGCTTTTCCGGCCTGGCGAGAGGAGCCCCGCACTTTCCGCAGAAGCGCATGTCCCCCGGGGATTCAAATTGACACTTGAGGCAATTCATGGCCTGTTTATGACTTAGCCCCTCCAGGCGGTAAGGATATCAGGCCGAGGATTGAAAATCAATAAGTTCCGACAAAACCCCCGCTAGCAGCCTTTTACGGCCTCTCCAGGCGCCTTCTGCCGCGGAAGGCCGGGCCCGCGGCCATCTTTCCCTTGACAAGAGCGGCAACATTCCGATACTTTAATTTCGTTTTCGCTTGGGAGAGCATGCGGGGACTTAAGGGCTAAGCAGTGTCTTTAGAACAGCATACCGTGGATCAGATCGGAAAGTACAAAATCCTCGGCATCCTCGGAAAGGGGGGGATGGGGATCGTCTATAAGGGCCTCGACCCGGATATCGAGAGAGAGGTGGCCATCAAGACGATCCGCTTCGACACCTTCCTGGACGGCCCTGCAAAAGAGGAGATGCTGAACAGGGTCATCCGCGAGGCCAAGGCCGCCGGCCGGCTGAACCACCCGAATATCATCACGATCTACGATGTCATCCGGGAGACGGACCTGACCTTCATTGTCATGCAGTATGTGGACGGCCAGACCCTTCAGGCCCTGATCGAGTCCGGGAAAACCTTTTCGCCGCAAGAGGTTATCGACATCCTCAAGCCCGTCTCCGAAGCCTTGGACTACGCCCATGATAACGGGATCGTCCACCGCGACATCAAGCCGGCGAATATCCTCCTCGACAGGGCCGGAAAGCCGTTCCTGGCCGACTTCGGAGTCGCCCGCATGGAAGCATCCACGATGACGGGGCCGGGGACGACCATCGGGACGCTCAGCTACATGTCTCCCGAGCAGATCATGGGGAAAACCGCGGACGGCCGGGCGGATTTTTTCGCCCTGGGAGTCATCCTTTTCGAGCTCCTCGCGGGACGGAAGCCCTTCGTCGGGGACAATCTTTCCACGATCGTCTACAAAATCGTCCATGAGGAGCCTGAGCGGGTCACGGAAATCAACCAGAACCTGCCTCGCGGCTATGAAGGCGTGGTCCGCCGGGCGCTGGCCAAGAACCCGGACGAGCGATATCAGACCGGACGCGAGATGATCGGAGATCTCGAAGACCCCGATAATCTCACTGCAGCCACCCGGGACTATGAGCTCAAGAGGGGGGCCTCGAGCGAGACGCCTGTCAGAAGAAAGAGGCCGCTCGCCCTGGCCGGTGGGCTGCTTGTCTTCGCGGCCGTGGCCGGAGGGATCATTTTCGTCCTCTCTCACAACGCCGGAGAATCCCAGAGCAGGACCGCTGATCGTGGAACGCCGAAGAAGCAGGATGTCAGTCCTCCCCACCCTCCCGGGAGCTCCCCGCCACCGCCCCAGACAGCCCCGGCAGCCGACAGCCTGGCCAAGCTCAGGGAGAGCTTCGAGCTCAACGATTATAAAGAAACCGTCCGGCTGGCCGATAATATCTTAAGCGTTGACCCGGGCGACGCCGCGGCCCGGGAGTTCCGGATCAAAGCCAAAGCGGAACTCGACACCGCTCTGGTCGCGGCCCGCCTCCGGACGGGAATCGCCGACTGTGAGAGCGGTAATTACGCGGCCTGCGTTCGGGATATGGAGGAAATCCTCCGCTTGGACGAAAACAACCGGGTTGCTCGGGACTATCTCTACAAAGCCGACACTGCCCTTTCGAAAAGGGACATCCTCGCAATGATCGAGCGGCGCCGCCAGGCGGAAGAAAACGAGGACCTCGAGGGCCTGCTCAGAGGCCTCGACTCGGAGGCCCTGGCTTCGCAGGAGCGATCCTATTATTCGATGATCTTCACCATCTATGACGGGATCAAGTCCAAGATCCAGGACAATACGGTCTCAGTTAGTTTTTCCGACCGGACCCACGCGACGGCGAGCTTCCACCATGCCATTCAAGGCATTTCCAAGAAAGACGGAAAACAGAAGCCTATCTTGTTCGCCCAAAAGCAGTGGACTCTGGAAAAACGGGCCAACGCCTGGAAGATTGTCGGGATCCAAGAGCGGCCATGAACTCACAGGAGGCGATGATGTCGGTGATCAAGATCTTGAGGACCCGGTTCTGCTGGCTGATCAGCATTTTCCTTTTGTTCCAGGCGCTCGCCGCCTCCGGCATGGGGATCAAGTTGAGGGTCACGCACATCCCCGGCGCCCCCGTCTACAAAGCGGCGGCCCTGAGCCAGCCGTTTATGACTCTGCCCCTGAACAGTATCCTGGATGCCGAGGTCAAGCAGGGCGAATTCTGGAAAATTACGGTGGTGTATAACGGGGTCAAGACGACCGGCTGGATCCACGAATTCCTGGTCGAAGAGGTCAGCGGCAGCGACCTCGAGGGGGTCGCCGGCCCGATCGGGTCGATCAAGACTCAGACCGAATTGGCCGACGAGATCAAGCTCAAGATCGAAGAAAACAAGGATCTGCTCATCCGCCAGGAAAGCGACATGGCGCAAGTGGTCGAAAGCCTCAGGTCCCTCATCCCCAAGGTCTTCGGCCTCGAGGATCTCCAGAAACAGAAGCAGCTCGCTTGTGATATTTACCTCTGGATCGGGCACGCCCTCTCGAAGCAGGGCGACGATTTCAGCGCCATCAAAGAATTCAAGAACATGTTCGAAGTGGATTATCTCGCCGCCAAGAGGACCACGGACTACATTACCGAATCCAATGTCAGCCAGCTCATCGGCACCGCCGAAATGCAGTACAACGGTACCTTTGTCGGTTACACCCTGCAGGTCGATACGGAACCCAAGGAGGCCGTCCTGAAAATCGACGGTAAGGTGGTCGGCCGCTCGCCGGATGTCTTTGTGTTGGTCAAACCCAAGGTCACCCTGGAAATCGAAAAAGAAGGGTACAAGCCGGAAAAATTCGTTATTTCCCTGAAGGATACCAGAACCGTCAAAAGCTACACCCTGCAGAGCCTCGGGCGGACCATCCGTGTCAGCTCCGATCCTCCGGGCGCGGCGGTCTTTCTGGATGGCCGGGACACCGGAAAGGTCACTGAATGCGAGCTGGTCTATGTGCCGTTCGGCCCGCATACTCTCACGGCAAAAAAAGACCAATACGCCGACTGGGAAGAGGCACTCACGGTTTCGGAAGGACCCGGTTCCCTCTCGAGGACGGCCGTCCTTTCGGCGAAGACCTATGCTCTGGTGTCTGCGTGGGGAAGCCCCGGGACCAAGTCGTTCAACCAACCGAGCGCGCTGGCCCTGGACAAAGCCGGGAATTTCTACGTGGCCGACGAAGGCCCGTTCAAAGTGCGAAAATATAACCCGGACCGCCGGGCCCTGATAAGCTGGGGCAACCAGGGCAAGGCCTTCAAATCCATGAAGCTGCCTTCCGGCATCGCCATCGACGGCGAAGGATCTTGCTATATCACCGACGCGCGAAACGCCAGCGTGGCGAAATTCGACAAGCTCGGCCGGTTCGTCCTCAAGTGGGGGACGCCCGGCGTCAAGGAAGGGAATTTGGCCCAGCCTCTGGGCATCGCCGTCGACAGGGCTAACGATGTCTACGTGGTCGACGCGGGCAACAGCCGTGTCGTCAAGTACTCATCGGCCGGGGTTCTCAAAAAATCCTGGGGGAAGCAGGGTTCAGGCCAGGGGCAGTTCGCTCTCCCGACGGGCGTAGCCGTAAACAAGCTCAACGAGGTCATCGTCGTCGACCAAGGACGGATTCAGAAATTCACCACTGAAGGCGTGTTTATCGATGCCTTCGGGAAAGCCGGCACCGCCGAAGGGGAGCTCAGGAGGCCCCTCGGTGTCTGTTGCGACGGGGACGATAATATTTATGTGGCCGACGGGGGAAACAACCGCGTCCTGAAATTCACGCCGAACGGCCGGTTCGTCGGTTCATTCGGAGGCAGCGGGACCGGCGCCGGCCAGATGATGGGGCCGATCGGCGTCGCCGTCAACGAGAAAGGGTCCATCTTTGTTCTCGAGAGGGACAACTTCAGGATTCAGGAATTTCAGGGTCCTTCGAAATAGCCGGGGGAAGCGGAGCGGCGGAGTGGTAGCCGTTGGCGACGAAGTCTCCGAGCCTCACTGCTGGACCAACTCCACGCGCCGGTTCTGAGCCTTGCCTTGCTCGGTGCCATTGGAGCCAATCGGGCAATACGGGCCAACTCCCGCCGCTTTCAGCCGGCCTTGAACAATCCCCCCCGCCACTAGCGCCTTGACGACCGATTCGGCGCGATCGGCGGACAGCTTGAGGTTGAGTTCAAGGGCACCGGTGTTATCGGTGTGGCCCACGATGTACGCCTTGAGGGTTGGGCTGTTTTTCAGAAGCTTTGTCATCTCCGCGAGGGCCGGTTCCGATTCTGGCTTGATCGTGGCCGAGCCGGTATCAAAATAAATCCCGTAAATAATGGTCTTGCCGGTTGCCGCTATGTCGTTTCCCATGGCGGCGGCGTCGGCAATGACATCCTGGCGCATCGCCTGAAATTCCACGATGGTGACCTCATAGCTGCGGCCTTCGTTGAAACACTCGATGTAGACTCCCGACATCGCGCCGCTCTTCCGGAGTTCGGAAGCAAGACGCCTCTCATCGCCTCCGAGGATCGTGGCGCCCACTTTCTTCAGCGCGTTCTGGTAATTGCGGACTATCTGGAGCGTGCTGGCTACCGTCGCGTCTCCTTTTCGGGCATAGGAGATCCAATACTTTTTGCCCTCCCAATGGACCTCGTTTCCGCCTATTACGGTTGGGTCGAAACCCGCGAACTCCTCAACGCGATAACCATCAATGTAATAGCCCGGCATCCTCGTAACCAGGGGATGATCTCGACTCTCCTCGACATCTTTCTGCGCGCCGGCTGAGGTCATGCCAAAGACACACATCAAAACAACCACTGCCGCCGATTTAAAAATGCTCACTTGGTCGCTCCTTTCCCTATCAATGGAAGAACAGGCGCCCCTTATTGGGTCTTATGCCACAAGTCGTTGAGCCAACCTCCCTTACCCTCGGAATCTATGCCATACCCCCCGAAGAGCCAGAGTTTGCCCTGGAGATCGATCCAGGATCCGGAAAAATACCTTCCTCCGGGGAAGTTTGACAATTCGGCCGTGCCCTGGGTGCCATAGGCGCCGGACTGACCCTGGGAACTGCTGCCGGATTCCCAAGTCCAGGCAAGGGTTGTGGGGTCATACTTCCACATGTCATTAAGCCAACCTGCAGAGCCGGCCAAATAATAGCCGAATCCCCCAAAGAGCCAGAATTTCCCCGCGGGATCGAGCCAGGAGACAGCCGCATACCTTCCTCCGGGGATGTTTGACGAGTCGGCCGTGCCCAGCGTGCCGTAGGTGCCCGCCTGATTTGCGGAATTACTGCCGGATACCCAAATCCATTCAAGGGTAGTCGGGTCATACTTCCACAAGTCATTGAGGTCGCCACGAGCGCTGGTCGTATCTAAGCCTTCTCCCCCGAAGAGCCAGAGTGTGCCGCTGGAATCGATCCAGGTCATAGCGTGTTCTCTTGCCCCGGGGACGTTTGACGGGTCGGCCGCGCCCTTGGTACCGTAAGTGCCCGCCTGATCACGGGCGCTACTGCCGGATACCCAGGTCCATTCGAGGGTTGCCGGATCATACTTCCACAGGTCATTGAGACTGCCTTTATTGCCGGCCGAATCATAACCATATCCCCCGAAAAGCCAGAGTTGACCCTGGGGATCGATCCAGGATACGGCCCCCAATCTTCCTCCGGGAACGTTTGACGGGTCGGCCGTGCCCTGCGTGCCGTAAATGCCTATCTGATCTCCGCTATCACTGCCGGACACCCAGGTCCATTCAAGGGTCGCCGGGTCATACTTCCAGAGGTCATTGAGACTGCCGAAATGGCCGGTTTCAAAATAGCCTAGTCCCCCGAAGAGCCAGAGTTTGCTGCCGGAATCGAGCCAGGATGCAGCCCACTTTCTTGCCCCGGGGACGTTTGACGGAGCAGCTGTACCCTTCATTCCGTAGATGCCCGCCTGACCAAAGGTGCTGCTGCCGGACACCCAGGTCCATGCAAGGGTTGTCGGATCGAACTTCCAGAGGTCATTGAGCTGGCCGATATAGCCGGTCGAATCATAGGCATATCCCCCGAAGAGCCAGAGTGTACCGCTGGAATCGATCCAGGTCACAGCGCTTTCTCTTGCCCCGGGGACGTTTGACGGAGCGGCCGTGCCCTTGATACCGTAAGTGCCCGCCTGATTGACCGTCTTGCTGCCGGACACCCAGGCCCATTTAACGGTCGACACCGGCGTTGTCCCGCCGCCGTCTCCGCTCTGTTGGCAGGCGGAAAGCAACGCCAAAAATGAAAAAACCAATATCCCCAACTTCCTTGCGCTCTTCATACGACCTCCGTCTCTCTTTTCCTTATCTTTATCTTTTGCCTTGGCAGACCATGCCGCGCCGCGATCACAACTCAATGAAGAGGATCTGCGCAAAAATACTCTACACATATTCCCAACAAGAATAGTCCAATATTGCCTATTGTCAAGTTCCACTCAGATCATTCCCTTTTTGTCTCTTAGCCCATGGGCGCTCCTCGCCGTGTATTCCCTTACGAATTCGCCGGCGGCCCAGCAGGTAAAATCCCGATAAGGACAGATAGGGGAGTGGCGGGAAGGTGTGGGAGTCGAACCCACCCGGGACGTCTATAGCCCCATACCGGATTTGAAGTCCAGAGGGTTCACCGGAACCCTGACCCTCCCGTGGGCTGAGTTATCGTATTCCGTCGACCAAGCGGCGTCAAGGACGTGGTCTCGTCCACTACATTAGTGACGCGGAGGGCTGAGGATGAGTATTCAGCCAGCCCTGATAGTATTCGGCCGGCGTCAGATAATCAAGCGACTGATGGGGCCGGATATGGTTATAGATCTTATCCCACTCTTCTAGTTG
>JAPKZD010000012.1:0-3632 GCA_026393975.1 Candidatus Aminicenantota bacterium
CGATGTCCAGGACCTCGCCGACGAAAAAGAGGCCGGGAACGAGCCTGGACTCCATCGTCTTCGGATCGATCTCGGCCAGCGATACCCCGCCGCGGGTCACCATCGCCTCATTCATTCCCCCAAGTCGGCCGACCACGAACGGGCATCTGGTCAGGAGCTCGATAAGAGCGGTGCGGTCTTTCCTGGAGAGATGGGCCCCGGTCAGATCGTGGTCGATTCCGGCCAGAGTCAGGAGTTTGTTGACGAACCGTTCCGGCAGATCATAAGCCGTCAGGACCGTTCGGACCCGCGCATTTCCTGCCGTGGAAATGCGGCTCAGCAGGGTCTGCTTCACTTTCTGATGATCGATACTCGGGAGGAAAGATATCCTGAGAGTATCGCCCGGGCGGATAAACCGGGAAAAATCGAGGATCCCCGGCCCGGATAAGCCGGAATGGGTCAAAAGCAGGTCCCCGGTATGCCGTCTTATTTTTTGGCCGGCGCGGGTGAGAGAGAGGGTCACATCCGCAAAAGAAATCCCGGCCAGGTCCGAGAATCGGTAGTCTTGAATGGTCACTGCGGCGAGCGCCGGGCTCACTTCCGTCACGATATGCCCCAGGCTTCGAGCGAAAGCAAACCCGTCTCCGGTCGAGCCCGTGGCCGGATAGGTGATGCCTCCGGTCGCTATAGCCAACTGATCGGCGCGATACGTCCTTTGTTCTGTCCGGATCGAAAACCCATTGTCCCAGACGGAGACTTCGAGGACCGGGTCTCCGCATCGAATCTCCACCTGGGCGGCCGTACATTCCTTGACCAGAATATCCAAAATCTCTGACGCCTTCCGGGACAGGGGGAACACTTTTCCGCCCGGCTCCGTCATGAGCGGCATTCCCCGTTCGGTGAAGAACGAAATCAAATCCCGATTTTGGAAATTCATCAGGGCGGGTTTGAGAAACCGGCCGTTGTCTCCATAATGGGAAAGGAATGATCCGATCTCCTCATCATGGGTGATATTGCACTGCCCCAAACCGGAAAGGAGGAGCTTCCGGCCCGGGTGGGGCTTTTTTTCCACGATCAGAATTTTTCGCCCGTTTCCCGCCGCCCTCAAGGCACAGAAGAGCCCGGCCGGCCCGCCACCGATCACGACCAGCGAATACTTTTCCACTATTTCCCGACCTTGACCCACCGGCCGGACTTGTTCGATTCGACGGCGGCGTCGATGACGCACATCATCTCGTGGCCGGTCCGGAAATCGGGGAAGATCGCGCGGTACGGTTTTCCCGTTCGCTTCGCCGCCACGGCGTCGTAATAATCGCGGAAAAGGTTGAACACGGCGTCGTGGTAGCCCATGGGATGGCCCGTGGGCAGGGCGGCGTATTTCCGCGTTTCCTCGGCTTGCTGGAGCGCGGATTCGTAGAAAACCTCATTGGCCTTTTCCCGGTGGCCGATCCATAGGGCGTTGGGGTGGACGTGGCTCCAGGCGTAAGATTCCTTCGAGCCGAAGACCTGGAGCTCGAGGTCGACCTTGCGGCCGGCCGCGGCCTGGCAGGTCGTGAAATTGCCCCTCGCACCGTTCTCAAGCTTGAGAAAGAGCGAGGCATAATCGTCGAGCTCGATGCCGACCTCCTCCGACTCACCAACCTCCCCGGCCCCGAACGACAGTGGGCCCGCCTTCGGCTTGCGGCGCTTGGGCAGGCAGGTGTGCAGTTCGGCCATGACCTCGACGATCTTCTGCCCGGTGATGAACTGAACGAGGTCGCACCAGTGACTCCCAAGGTCGGCGACGACGTTGGCTTTCCCCGCGACATTGGGATCCAGTCGCCAGGAGTAGTCCGTCTCGAAGAAGAGCCAGTCCTGGAGGAAATGTCCGACAAAGGCCCGAACATCCCCCAAATCGCCCCGCCGCGCTCTTGCCGCCGCCTCCTGGACGACAGGGTAATAGCGGTAACAGAAGTTGATCGCCGTAAGAGTCTTATGCTTTTCGGTAAGTGTCAGGAGCTCGCCGGATTCCCGGGAATCGAGGGCCAGCGGTTTCTCGGACAGCACTTCTTTCCCGGCCCGAATGGCTTTGGCATTGATGTCGAAATGGACGTTGTTCGGGGCGCAGTTATGGACGACATCTATCACCGGATCGGCGATCAGTTCGTCGGCGCTTTTATAGACCCGAGAGATCCCGAACTTTGCCGCCGCGCCCTTGGCCAAGTCCGCGTTCGTGTCGGCGACGGCCGCGACCTTGACGCCGCCGAGGCGCCTGAGCATCTCCAGATGGACCATTCCGATGTAGCCCGTTCCGATGAGCCCGGTCTTGATCGTCTTCATCTGTCCCTCCGTTCTCCGGACAGCATAAACCAACGGACGCCCTGTGGTAAAGAGTGCCGTTCCTGGTTGCCAAGCCAGGCGAAATCTAGTAAATAGAGGCCATGGCTCACTTGGCCGCAAAAACGGGTTATCAGAAACTCGTCAAGCGCCTCAACAAGCACCCCCAGGGCGCCCCGCCGTCCGAGCTGCTTTACGAGATCCTCAAGCTCCTCATGAGCGAAAAGGAAGCCTCGCTCGTGGCTCTCGTGCCCATCCTGCCGTTCACGGCCGCGACGGCCGCGCGGGCCTGGAAAACGAGCCCTGCGGAAGCCGAGAAGTCCCTGGATGCCCTGGCCGGCCGGGCCTTGCTCATCGACGTCCAGGGCCGTAAGAACCGCTATTACGTCCTGCCGCCGCCCATGGCCGGCTTTTTCGAGTTCTCCATGATGAGACTGCGGGGCGACCTCGACCAGAAGGTCCTGGCCGAGCTCTATTACCAGTACATCACCGTCGAGGAGGACTTCATTAAGGACTTGTTCACGCGGGGCGAAACCCAGCTCGGCCGGGTCTTCGTCAACGAGCCCGTCCTCTCGAATGAGAACGCCCTCCATGTCCTCGACTATGAGCGGGCGAGCGAGGTCATCAAGACGGCCTCCCACCGGGGCATCGGCCTCTGCTACTGCCGGCACAAGATGGAGCACGCCGGTCATGCCTGCGATGCGCCGCTCGACATCTGCATGACCTTCAACACGACGGCCGCATCGCTCATCCGGCACGGCTATGCCCGGACGGTCGACGTCTCCGAGGGGCTGGCCCTCCTCGACGAGGCGCACGGCCGGAACCTCGTTCAGTTCGGCGAGAACGTCAGGAACAGGGTCAGCTTCATCTGCAACTGCTGCGGCTGCTGCTGCGAGGCTATGATCGCCGCCCGCCGCTTCGGTCAGCTCCATCCCGTCCATACCACGAATTTCCTGCCCGTCGTCGACGTCGAAACGTGCACGGGGTGCGGCGAATGCGCGGCCGTCTGCCCCGTCGAGGCCATGACCATGGTTTCGGCCAACGACCCACTCCACACCCGGAAGAAAAGGGCCAAGCTCGACGAAAACATCTGCCTGGGCTGCGCCGTCTGCGTCCGGGTCTGTAAGACGAAGAGCCTCCGCCTCGTCTCCAGGCCCGAGCGCGTTATCACGCCCCTCAACTCGGTCCACAAGGCCGTTCTGATGGCTATCGAGAGGGGAAAGCTCCAGAACCTCATCTTTGACAATCAGGCGCTCGCCAGCCATCGCGTGATGGCCGCTATCCTTGGCGTCATCCTGCGATTACCACCGCTCAAACAGGCGCTTGCCAGCGAGCAG
>JAPKZD010000012.1:3641-8487 GCA_026393975.1 Candidatus Aminicenantota bacterium
TCCCGATACCTCGAAACGCTGATCGCCCGGCTGAAACTCTAAGGCGCGCCCGGATACGTGGGGCGGGCAAAAAAAGCCTCACCCCGCGGGGGGTGAGGCACATCAGGAGGTAACAGAAACTTGCGCTTGGCTGCTTAGAATCCGATGCCGACCAAGACGGAGAAGCCCTTGTTCTTGACCGTCTGGCCTACTTCGACATCCTTCGAAACGTTCGTCAGGCCCATGTGGTAGCGGCCGTCCACCGTCAAGAGGATCCCTGCGAGCTTGAAGTCCAGGCCTGCCCCGAATACGGCGGCCCATTCGGTCTTTTCGAACATATCGTCCATATCCGCAACCTCCGTCCCTTCCGGGGTCGTCAAGCGCCCCTTGGCCTTCAGGAGGTAGCCGTACGAGGGTCCGCCGAAGATGACGGGGCGGATCGGGCCGGCGGGCAGGACGCTGAGCTTGAGGAGAACCAAGCCCTCGATGTAATCGGCCATGTACTCGATCTTGCTCGTCGTATCGATGTCGTACATCATTCCCCGCCGGGAATACAGGATCTCCGGCTGGATGCCGATGAAGCCCAGGCTCAGGGAGAAGAACAGACCGCCGGTCAGCCCTCTCATGTTCTGGAAATCGGGCATCTCGGGGTCAGCGGGTTTAACGGAGATATTGGAGAAATTGAATCCCCCCTTGATACCCACGCCAGCGGCGAGGTTCTGGGGGACGAGCGCCGCCACGAACAGGACGGCCAGAAACACGGTCATAAGTCTTTTCATGTAAGCCTCCTACAATTGTATCGGTCGCCTTCCAATATAATCCGCCCGCTCCAAGGGTCCATCATCTCTCAGGGGGTTCTCAGGGGTGAAAAATCGGCCTCGGGGTTAGCCTCCCGGGGGGATGGTCAGTTTGACCGGCCTCGATTTTCCATGTTATAAGCTCGAAGGGAGCGCTCCCGAACCATGGACCTATTCGCCCTCGAAGAACTCGTCATCGTCCTGGCCGCCAGCCACCGCGACATCGACCGAGCCTTCCGTTACCTGACGGTGGGAGAAACGGACGACCCGGACGCTCAGGGCGGAGGCGCCTGACCTTGGCCGGCCGGCCGTGGCCGTCGTGGCTTCTCGTGGGGCCGACGGGCTCGGGAAAAACCCCGTTGGGCGATGAGCTCGAGCGGCGGGGATTTCTCGGCAGGCGATGCGTCCATTTCGATTTCGGAGCGAACCTCAGGACGATTGCCGCGGCCCCGGAAGGGGCAAACGTCCTCACGGCCCCGGAACTAGAGTCCGTCCGGACCTCCCTCGCGACCGGCGCCCTGTTCGAGGACAAGGACATGCCCATGATCGTCAAGATCGTGGAACGGTTTGCTGAGGAGCGGGACCTGACGCCCGAATCTCTCCTCGTCCTCAACGGCCTGCCGCGGCACAGGAGACAGGCCGAGGGTTTAGCTGGGGTCGCCGCCGTCGAGCGGGTCATCCGGCTTGAGGCGCCCGCGGCCGTGATCCGGGAGAGAATCCGGCTCGATCCAGGCGGGGACAGGTCCGCGAGGATCGACGATACGCTCGAGGAGGTCGAGAGACGGCTGGCCGTCTTCCGCGAGCGGACAATCCCGCTCGTCACCTACTATCGCGAGCGGCGGGCCCTTATCGTCGAGATCCCCGTGACGGCGTCCATGACCGCGGTGGAAGCCTATCAAGCTCTAGTCAAACGCCCGGCCCGTGATCCGTGATCGGGCATGTGGAGGCCGACCATGAAAGCATCCCTGAAAGCCGTCGTCCTAACGTTGGTGGTGCTGACGATTCCTGCGGTTGTCTCGACCGGACCAGCGGGTTCGCCGACCCGGGCAGAAACACCCAAATTCGACACGGTCCTTTATGGCGCCTCCTATTATTGGGAATACATGCCGTACGAGCGGTTGGAGAAGGATTTCGAGCTCTCGGCTATCAACTCGATAACGAAACCCATCCCTCGGGCACGGCCGACGCCCACGTCCAGGCCGCCTTCCGGGAGCGCCTGCGTAAGAAGTTCGTAACACCCGAGGCGCTCAACAAGGCCTGGGGCCTCAACTACTGGGGCAAGCGTGTCAACAGCTTCGACGAAGTCCCGCCGATCGAGGGTGCCCTTAACCCCGGTTACAAGCTCGAATGGGAGCGGTTCGAGCAGGACATCGCCACGGAATTCCTGAGTTGGCAGGCGACGATCGTCCGCGAACTCAAGCGGCCGGACCAGTTCATCACCCACGACTTCTGCGGCGGGCTGCCGACGGACGTCCGCCAGGTCGAGATCGTCCGGGCCGTGGACGTCCCCGCGGTCCACGCCTACTTCAATTTCTCGGCCGGGAAACGCGAGTTCGTCTATGGCCGCGAAAACGGCCGGGACATCCTGACAGGCGTGGCAATCGTCCGTTCGCAGAAGGTCGTGCTGGCGCCCTGGGACCTCATCATCGTCCGCAGCGAATTGTCTAAATAACGGTCCATGTTGCTCTGAGACGGTTAACAATTCAGTTGACAGGCGCGCCGTCGTAATCATACATTCATAGTCCGGCCTTTACGTTCCGGAAAATTCTAGGGAGGAGGCATCTTTGAATAGACCCCGATTTAAAAAGATCGTCGGCCGCGGGATCGTCCTTTCGGTCGTCCTACTCGCCATCTTTTCGTTTGTCTTGGCCCAGAAGCCCGAGGCCCCGCTCGGCGCGGCCGCCAAGGCGTGGGTCGACGACCCCGAAAGCTGTACGTCGATCCAGGTCGGCCGCTTGGCCACGGTTGACGGTTCGGTCATCACTTGCCACACGTGCGACGGCCCCTACCGTCAATGGGTCAACATCGTCCCGCATCAGAAATGGGCGGAAAAATCGATGAACAAGGTCTATTCCGGCAAGATGCACACGGAAACGCCGAAGGACCTTATCGGCATCATCCAGACGGGCGAGATCCCGCAGGTCCCGGAGACTTACCGCTTCATGAATACCGCCTATCCATGCCTCAACGAGTACGGCCTAGCCATCGGTGAGACGACGATCGGCGGCCGGCGGGAGCTCGTCAACAACGAGGGCATGTTCATGATCGAGGAGATCGAGCGTGTCGTCCTCGAGCGCTGCAAAACGGCCCGCGAAGCCATCAATCTGGCTGGCGAGCTCGTCAAGCAGTACGGCTACGGCGACTACGGGGAATGCATCACTATCGCCGACGGCAAGGAGGTCTGGCATTTCGAGATCATGGGCGCCGGGCCGCTCGAAAAAGGCGCCGTCTGGGCGGCCGTCCGCATCCCCGACGACCACGTCGGCATCTCGGCCAATATCCCCCGCATCGCCGAGATCAACCTCAAGGACCCCGACCATTACATGGCCTCGGACAACGTCTTCCAGCTGGCCCAGGACATGGGCTGGTGGGATCCCAAGAGCGGCAAGCCGTTCAAGTTCTGGGAAGCCTACAACGGCCGCAAACCGTTCTCGACGCGCGAATTCTTCGTTCTCAGCACCCTCGCACCCTCGCTCAAGCTGACCATGGACATGGCGGAACTGCCGTTCTCGGTCAAGCCCGAGAAGAAGCTCTCGGTCCGCGACGTCCTGGCCATGTACCGCGATCCCTACTCGGGGACCGACCTCGACATGACCAAGAATCTGCTCGTCGCGAGGCCCCAGCCGCGAACGAAGCCCGGAGAGACTCCCGCCGCTCCGCCGGCCGAGCCCCAGATGACGCCGAGCCCGATTGCCAGCGCCTGGATGCCCCGCGACATCATCAACCTCGTCAACAGCTTGAAGCCCGGGACGGTCATGCCCCAGCGGACGATCCCGATCTCGGGCTGCGCCTACGCCACCGTTATCCAGGTCCGGGGCTGGCTGCCGCCCGCGGTCGGGGCGATTTGCTGGTTCGCTTTCGACAATCCGGCCATGAGCGTGCGCATTCCCATTTTCGCCGGCACCCTGGAGCTGCCGCCGAGCTTCGAGATCTGCGCCCAGCATCAGTTCCGCCTCGATTCCGCAGCCTGGGCCTTCCGCCGGGCCAACCGGCTGGCGACGCTGAAGTGGGGGGCGACCAAAAAGACGGTCGAGGACACGATCGCCGAATTCGAAAACCGGGCCTTCATCGACTTACCCTTGATCGAAAAGCGGGTTCAGGAGATCCTGGCCAGCAAGACACCGGACAAGGAGCCGTTCACGGTTGAACAATACCTGACGAAGTACACGAACGACGCGGCCCGCGCCGCCATCCAGAAGTACCTGGAACTCGGCGACAAGTTCTGGATGCTTATCGCCATGAGCTTGTAGGCTACAGCACGTACTTGAAGAGGTTCATCCCGGCCGGGAGCTTCGCCTTCTCCTTGTAGATGTTCCAGTAATAGGCCTTGGCCTCGGCCAGTTTCGTGTAGACCGGGTGCCCCGTATCGGGGAGATGGGTAGCCATGACCGCGTTGTTCTTGTCCACGCAGAGGAGTTTCTGGCAGCGGTTCATGATCCCGGCCGTGCCGACACTCGCGGCCACGACGAGCTCCTGAGATCGGATCCTCCGGACGAGCTCGCCGTACGTAACGTGCCGCTCTTCGACCTTGACGCCCATCTCCTTCAGGATGGTCACCATGCCCTGGATCGTGATCGAGGGCAGGATGAGCTCGCTCTCGGGGATCTTGACCACCGTCCCGTCACGAAAGCCGAAGAGACAGCAAGAGGAGTCCCACTCTGTGACGCACCGTTCCTCGAGCGGGAGGTGGGTCTTGTCGTCGAGGAAGAGCGCGGCCGCGGCCTGCGGGTCGACATCCTTGGCGGCGTCGATGGCCTTCAGGCTGATGAGGTAGTTGATGCCCAGTTTGAGCCGGCCGGTCTTGTTCGCGGACGTGGCCCGGACCAGGTGAGGGATGACGACGCCCGTGA
>JAPKZD010000012.1:8518-22450 GCA_026393975.1 Candidatus Aminicenantota bacterium
AGCGGCAGAAGAGGGCCCGGATGGCCGGCTGGGTCGGGAAGGTGACCCCCATCGACTGCTCCTCGTCCACGGTGAACGGCCTGAGGTAACCCTGGGCTTCCTGGCCGGCCATCTCCTCGAGGAAGGACCGGATGGCCGGGTCCTTGAAATACTGGTGGACGATGATGTTCTCCATCTCCTCGACCGTGGGGATGATGTCCGCTTGGGTCCGGCTCAGGTTGAACGCGATGCCGCGCCTCATCCTTTCCAGATTCTTGTGCCAATTGAGGAAGTTGACTTCGAGCCGCCCGGCCGGATTCTTCTTACAGAAAAACCGGATGCCCTCGAAGCAGAGGAATGAGGAATAGAAAATAGAACGGGACACGGCGTAGACCTTGGCGTCGGACTCGAGGATGTCGAACTGTTTCTCGGGAAGAAGATAGCGCATCTGCCGTGGGGCCCATTTCACGCCTTCGAATTTGGCCATGAGATTCCTCCTTGATTGACGGCTGCCCTACTTGACGACGGGCTTCAAGTGCTCGATGAAATATTCCACCCGGCGCTCGCCGTAACGCGCGAACGAGATGCCGTGCTGCTGCTCAGGGTAGATCATCATGTCGAACTTCTTGTTTTCCTTGAGCAGGGCCTGAACGAGCTGCATAGTGTTGCCGGGATGGACGTTGTCGTCGACGGCGCCGTGGTGGATGAAGAGCTTGCCCTTGAGGTTCTTGGCGTAGGTCAGGCAGGAGCCTTTCTCGTAGCCGTCGGGGTTGTCCTGGGGCCGCCGCATGTAGCGCTCGGTGTAGATCGAGTCGTAGTTCCGCCAGTCGGTGACGGGCGCGCCGGCGACGCCGACGTGGAAGACATCGGGCTCCATGAGCAAGGCGAGGCAGGTGAAATAGCCGCCGTAAGAATGGCCGGTGATGCCCACGCGCGTCGTGTCCACGTAGGACCGCTGACCGAGGGCCTTGACGAAGGCGACGTGGTCCTCGAGCTCGACCTGGCCGAGCTTCATGTAGTGGAGGTTCTGGAATGCCTTGCCCCGGCCGGAGACGCCCCGGTAATCGCAGACGGCGACGAGGAAGCCGAGCTGGGCCAGGGCCTGATTGCCGTCCGTCATCTTGTACGAGTTGTTGACGCCCTTCGAACCCGGCCCGCCGTAGACCGAGAGGAGGAGCGGATACTTGTCCTTGGGGTCGAAATGGGCCGGGAAATAGATGAGTCCATCGAGGTCGTACTTGCCGTCTGCGGACTTGAAGGTAAAGCGCTCCGGCTTGACCAGTTTGAGGTCGAGGAATTCCTTGGTCAGAACGGAGGTCGCGAGGACCTTGACCTCTTTCCCGTCCGCTTGGTAGAGCGTCGACTTCATGGGTTGGTCGAAGCTCGAGAAGGCGTCCGTGTAGTAGTCGAAGTTGGGAGAGAAGCCGACGCTATGGGAGCCGGTTTCCTTGGTCATTTTAGCGAACGCGGTGCCGTCGAGCTTGACCTTGTAAGCGTGGCTCTCGGTGCCGTTCGATTCGAAGCCGCCGAAATAGACCCAGCCGCGGGCCTCGTCGACGCCCTGGATCGAACGGACCGGAAGCTTGGCATTCGTCAATTGCTTGAGGAGCTTGCCCGTCAAGTCATAGAGGTAGATCTCGCGCCAGCCGCTTCGCTCCGAGGTCCACAGGAACCGGAGGTTATCCTTGAGGAAGACGAGGTCGGTCTGTTCGTCGATGTAACAGGGGTCCGTGTCGGTGAGGAAGAGACGCGTTTTTCCGGTGGCCGGGTCGGCGGCGAAGAGCTCGAGCTTGTTCTGCAGGCGGTTGAGGCGGTGGTAGGTGAATTCCTTGCCGTCGTTCGTCCATTGTCCCCGGTAGAGATAAACGTCGATGTCGTCCCCCGTTTCCAGGCGGACAAGCTTTTTCGAGGCGATGTCGGCGATGAAGAACCGGATGATCGGATTATCGCCACCCGGCTTGGGATAGCCCAGGAGTTCGAAGCGCGGGATGGGCTGGACGTCGTGGACGATCGGGTACTTGGTGACGGGTTTCTCGTCGAACTGCATGAAGGCGATTTTCTTCGAGTCGGGAGACCACCAGAAGGCCTGGTATTGCCCGAGCTCTTCGGGGTAAACCCAGTCGGGGAAGGCGTTGCGGAGGTCTTCTGTCCCGTCCGTCGTCAGGGCCGTCTCGTTGCCGTCCATGTCCTTGACGTAGAGATTGTAGTTCCGGGTATAGGCCCGGTACTTGAGGTCGGGCGAGAGGATATCGCCGTAGGCCCGGCCCCGGACGCCGGCGATGGCCGGTTCGGGCTCGTAGAAGACGAGCTTCGAGGAAGCGAGGTCGTAGATGAACACTTTGTTGAAGGCCGAAAACTGGACTTTTTTCCCCTCGTCCAGGTACTGGAAACGGTTGAAGAAGAGCTTGGCTTCCTGCCGGCCCGTCATGGCGTTCACCGCCGCCAGGAGCTTGGCGTCGTCGAAGAGGGGCGTTTTCTCGCCGGTGAGGATGTCGACACGCTTGAAGGTCCCGTCCTCAGAGATGTAGGAGGCCTTGCCGTCGGGCGTCCATGTGAGCCCTGGCTGGCCCTCCATCTTAACCAGGGTCCGCGCCTCGCGGCGGAGCTTGTCGTAGAGGGCTTTCCCGACGATCTTGTCCTGGGCGAAGGCCTGCCCGGCGATGAGAACGACGAGCAGGAGCCCGAGGAGGGCGGCCGTTTTAGAATTCTTGCGCATGGTCTTTCTCCTTAATCGTGTTTATCTATCGATCCTGCGGACGGAGATGATCTTGACCGGCGGCTTGAGCGACTGCCCTTCGGCCGGCAGGACGTGGATGGCCTTGACGACGTCCATCCCGCCGACGACCCGGCCGAACGCGGCGAAGCCCTGTCCGTCGGGATTTCTCTTGCCGCCGAGGTCGAGCTCGGGCTGGTCGTTGATGCAGAAGAAGAAGCTCGACGTGGCGCTTCCGGGAGTCCCGCGGGCCATGGAGATCGTGCCGTCGAGGTGCTTGAGCCCGGTCGTCGCGGTCGTTTCGTGGGCAATCGGAGGAAAGCCTTTGTCTTCGGACAGCATGCCGCCCTGAAGGACCTCGATGCGCACGGCGTCTTTGGGCTGGTTGGCCAAAGTCACCGTGCGGTGGAAAATGGAACCGTCGTAGAGCTTCCCGTCGACGTAGCGGAGGAAATTGGCCGCCGTGACGGGGGCCCGAGCGAGGTCGACCTCGACCGTGATGTCGCCCTTTTCGGTCTTGATGAGG
The DNA here is from genome assembly GCA_026393975.1 of Candidatus Aminicenantota bacterium. GTDB lineage: Bacteria > Acidobacteriota > Aminicenantia > Aminicenantales > Saccharicenantaceae > RBG-16-66-30. Next base: position 11,737 of record JAPKZD010000012.1, read on the forward strand.
ACGACGGGGTTTTCGGCCGCGGCGGCCGCGAAAGAGGCGAGGGCCAGGAGGCCGACGAGCAAGAGATGTGTTCTCATCTAGGTTCTTTTCCTCTCGGAAGTCCCATTCTATTTTTTCCGGGCCGCTTCTTCAATCTTTTTCGTGGCGGCGTCGGCGTTCCTCGTAAGCAGGCCCCGCGGTGACTTGAGCGCGGCGGCCTTTTTCAGGAAGGGGAGGTCGGCGGTCCGTCCGCATTTTCCGATAGCCAAAAGGATCTCCCCCTGGACGACATAGCTCGTATCCTTGGGGAAAAGAGCCTTGAAGAAGGGCACGAGGCCGCGGTTGCTCGTGTTCCCCAGGGCCCGGACGGCCGAAGCCCTGACCCGGGAGCTCCCGTCCGTTGCGCGGTCCTTGAGGAAAGCCGGGAGGCCAGCCCCGCCCGCCGTAGCCAGGCTTTCGACGGCCGCCCGACGCACGGCCCAGAAGTCGTCTTTCCGGGCCGCCTCTTCGAGGGCTGGCCGAACGGCCGGAGAGTCGAGGTGCTTCCCCAGTTCCCGGACCGCCCAAATCCGGCCGACCGCGTCGCCCCGGCCGAGGTCGAAGACAAGTTCTTCGGCCGGCTTCTCGAAGATGAGCTCTTTCAGAAGATAATGGCCCCGGTCGAATTCGACGGAAACGGGTTTGCGGGACGCGGCGATTTCGAAGACCTCTTCTTTTTCGTCGATCCAGACTTTTTCGGTCGCGATCCGCTCGCCGTCGTGAAGTCCGATGAGAACGGGAGTTCTGTAAACAGGTATGTTCTTGGCGAAATCCTGGACCTGGCGGACCTTCAGCCGGACCTTCTTCGCGGTGCCGTCCCAGCTCCACGAAACGTCGAAGACCGGGTGGCCCGGCTTCATGAGCCACTGTTCGAAGAACCAGTCGAGGTTTTCGCCAGTCACCTCCTTGACCGTGGTCATGAAGTCGTGCGTATCGGCGGAGGCGAAGGCGAAGCCTTTCAGGAATTTCGACAAGGTCCGGAAGAACGCCTGGTCGCCCAGGACGAAGCGGAGCATGTGGAGGACCGCGGCGCCCTTGGGGTAGGAATGGCCGTCCATGACCTCCCAGGGCTGGTTGAACCGGTCGAAGACGATGGGCCGGATGTAGTCCGTCCGGGCTTCCTCGAGATAGCTCGACTTCTTGTCCTCGAGGTTGAGGGCCCCCTCGTCCTCGCCCATGTCGTGCCGCGTCCAGAGGTACTCCGAATAAGTGGCGAAGCTCTCGCTCAGCCAGACGTCCGTCCAGGCCCTTTCGGTGACGAGGTCGCCCCACCACATGTGGGCCAGCTCGTGGGCGACGAGGCCTTCGCTCGAGAAGTCCTGGTCGGCCCGCTCATCGTGTATCGTCGATTGGCCGAGGATGGTCGCGGTCGTGGCCTCCATGCCGCCGCCCGAGCCGGCGACGCAGACCTGGTCGTATTTCGCCCAGGGGTAGGCGAAGCCGAGGATCTTACCGAAGAATTCGATCATGCGCGGCGTCTTGCGGAAAGAGCGCGGGGCGTCGGTGACATCTTTCTTGTAGACCCAGTAGTTCACGGGGAGCGTCCCTAGGGAATCCTCGATGACTTCGAACGGGCCGGCGGCCAGCATGATGCAGTACGTCGGATGGGGCTCGGCCTGGAGCCAATGCCAAGTCGTGGTCCCGGCGACCTTGTCCTCGGCGACGTCGACCAACTTTCCGTTCGACAGCACCTTCCAGCCGGCGCGGACCGTGGCCGTGACCTCGCTCGAGGCCTTGTCGTTCGGCGAGTCGAAGCAGGGGAACCAGTGGCGGGCGTCCTCCGGCCAGGAGTAGGTGTCGATCTGGGGCGGAAAATCGGCCGTCCCCTCGATGAACTTCAGACCGGTTTTCGGGTTGCTATGCGAGAAACGGACGGTGAACGAAATTTTCTCGCCGTATTTCGCGGACCGGGCCAGAGTCACCTCGAGTTTCCCGCCGCCGGCGACATAGGAGAGGGCCTGGCCCTGTGGGTCGACGACGGACGTCACCGTGAAATCCTCGGCATCGAGGACGCAGACACGGAGGTCGTCCTTGAGCGAGGAGAGCGTAATGGTATTTTGGCCGAGATAGGACTTCGCCGCGTCGTCGAAGGCGAATTTCAAATTGTAATGGAGAGCGTCGTAGTCCCGACTGCGCTCGAAGTTTTGGGGCCGGCGCATGAGTTCGACTGGCTGGGCCAGGACGAGGAGGGGAGAGAAGACAAGGATGGCGATGGCGATGGAGAGAGGTTTCTTCATCGGTCTTTCCTTCCTATCTATTCGTCAGGCGGCCAAGAGCTTCGAGAAAGAGGTCGACCGTGCCGGGATTATCGTAGTGGGCGACGCTCGCCCGGCAGATCCCCTCGGGCCGGCCGAGGTGGCGGACGACGGCAGCCGAATAGTGGTTGCCGTCGGCGATTTGGACTACGGAATCCTCCCAGAGCCTCTTCTTTGTTTCCGTGGCGCCAAGGCCGGCGACGTCGAATGCAAAGGTCGGAACGCGCTCGCCGGCGCGGGACGGATCCGAGATGCCGAAGCAGCGGAAACGCTCGGCGTCGAGCTTCCGGAAGCCTTCGAGGACACGGCGCGTGAGTCCCGTTTCGTATTCGGCGATGGACGTCATGACGAAGCGGAATTTCGACGCCCTGTCGGGGAAAGCGGCTGCCGGACCGGCCGCGAGTTCGGCCAACCAGAGGAGGTACTCCAGGCCGGCTCCGAGAGCGGCGAGGGACGTGTTGTTCAGCATGCCCATCTCGAATTTCCAGGGGGGGTCGTTCTTGTTCGTCTCGACGCGGTAGGGACGGAGCTTCTCGAGCAGGGCCGCCTTGCCCCAAAGGACACTCTGCATGGGGCCGAAGACCTTGTAGCCAGAGAAGACGAGGAAATCGCAATCGGCCTCCCGGACGTCGATGACGCCATGGGGGGCTTGGTGGACGGCGTCGACGGCGACGAGGCAGCGGGGGGCCTTTTCGCGGACGGCGGCGACCGTTTCACGCAGGGGGACGAGGGAGCCCGTGCCATTGGAAGCGGACGTCACGGCCAGAAGACCGGTCTGAGCGTCCACGAGCGAGAGGAGGTGGGAGACGTCCAGGGTCCCTTCGGACGTGACCCGGGCCTGCCTGACATCGAGGCCGTGCTCCTGTCCCCAGACGGCTTCCCAGGGCGAAATGTTAGCCATGTGGTCGAGGTCGGTGACGACCAGGTTATCATCGGATCTTAGGACGCCGCGCAGGGCGAAGGCGAGGTTGAACAGGGCGGCCGTGGCCGACTGATGGAAGCTTATTTCGCGGCCGCTTGCGGCGTGCAGGAAATCGGCGGTAAGGCCGCGGACACGCTCGTGGAGTCCGGCCGTCTCGGCTTCACCTGCGGCGACGACGCCCGGCATAGGATTGAGCCTGCGTTGGGCGTCGAAAGCGGCCTCCGAGGCCGTATCGACAGTCAGGCTTCCCGCCCCGGTGTTCAGATAGACGCGCGGATTTCCCTGGGAATCCCGGTCGATCATAGGAAAACGGGCGCGGATTCTCGGGTTCAGCATTTCGAGGGGATGGACCCGATCCTGATGGCTCATGATTCGCCGCCTCCTCGGACAGCACACTGTATAAAAAGCGGCCCCAAAATTCAACGTTATTGACATATTTTCTTTAGTGCATTACTACTTCCCGTTGAGGAGTGCTGCCATGAAAAGATCGGCCATTGTTTTTGTAGTCGCTTTCGCCGTGTGCGGCGGATTCGTCGCTTGTAAAACGGAGAAGACGTCGGAATGGAAGCCCGTGGAGGGCCGGATCATGACCCGATGGGCGGCCGAGGTCAAGCCCGACCTGGCACTTCCCGAATACCCGCGGCCGCAGATGGTCCGCGAAGAGTGGCTCAACCTCAATGGACTGTGGGATTACGCCATCATCGACAGGGATGCCGGCCATCCTGCTACTTGGGACGGAAAGATCCTTGTGCCCTTCGCCGTCGAATCGGCGCTCTCGGGGGTCGGCAAGCCGGTCGGGGCGGGGAAGGAGCTCTGGTACCGCCGGACGGTCGTAGTTCCCAAGAAGTGGCGCGGCGGGAAGGTTCTCCTTCACTTCGGGGCCGTCGACTGGGAGAGCACGGTCTGGGTCAACGGCCGCGAAGCGGGGACACACCGCGGCGGCTACGACCCGTTCACCTGCGACATAACCGACGCGCTCGCGGCCGGAGCGAAACAGGAGATCGTCCTGCGCGTCCTCGACCCGACCGACGAGGCGAACAGCCCGATCGCCCGTGGAAAACAGGTCATGAAGCCTCACAGCATTTTCTACACGGCGGTGACGGGCATCTGGCAGACTGCGTGGATCGAGCCCGTGCCGGAAACCTATTTCGCGAAGCTGAAGATTACGCCGGACATCGATCAAGGGACGTTCACTTTCGAACCCACGGTCTTGGGGAATCCTGAAGGGACATCCTTGGCTGTGACGGTCAACCGGGGGCAGGCGGTCGTCGCTGAAGCCGAGGTTCCCGCAGGCACCTCGGTGGCCTTGAAGATACCCCAGCCGGAGCTCTGGTCGCCCGGCAATCCCACGCTTTACGACATCAAGGCCGTCCTCAAGAAAAACGGCAAGGTCCTGGATGAGGTCGCGAGCTATGCCGGGATGCGGAAAATCGCCCTGGGGGAAGATGACCAGGGCTATCTCAGGCTTTTCCTGAACGATAAGCCCCTCTTCCAATTCGGGCCTCTCGACCAGGGCTGGTGGCCCGACGGCCTCTACACCGCGCCGACGGACGCCGCTCTTCGTTACGACCTGGAGACGATCAAGGCCCTGGGCATGAACATGCTCCGCAAGCACGTCAAGGTCGAACCGGACCGGCTCTATTACTGGTGCGACAAGCTCGGCCTTCTCGTCTGGCAGGACATGCCCAGCGCCCTTTATGAACGGGAAGCCTGGCCTGCGGACGTTCTCGCGCGGAGAGACGCCCAGTGGGAGGGGGAGTGGAAAGCGATCATGGACGCGCTCTCGAACCATCCCTCGATCGTCATGTGGGTGCCGTTCAACGAGGGCTGGGGACAGTACGATACCGAACGGATCACCGTCTGGACGAAACAACACGATCCGACCCGCCTGGTCAACAACGCCAGCGGTTGGACCGACAAGGGCGCCGGGGACGTCAGCGACATCCATAGTTACCCTGGTCCGGCCATGCCGCCCGTCGAGGAGAAAAGAGCCGCCGTCCTTGGCGAATTCGGCGGGCTCGGCCTTCCCCTCCGCGGCCATCTCTGGCAGGCCGAGGGCAACTGGGGCTACAGGAACTTCGACGACATTAAAACCTATGAAATTCGATATACCGACCTCATCAAAAACCTTTATCCACTCGTGGACATGGGACTGGCCGCGGCGGTCTACACTCAGACCTCCGACTGCGAGGTCGAGGTCAACGGACTCATGACCTACGACCGCGAGGTCACCAAGCTCGAACCGGACCGGTTCGCCGCGCTCAACCGGGGCTACCTGCTGCCGCGCTTCGTCGCCGACCAGACGCAGTTCGTCGGTCCGTCTTTTGCGGTCGAGCTCGCGGCTCGCTCCGGGGCCTCCATCCGATACACGCTCGACGGCTCGGAGCCGGGCCCGAATTCGCCCGTTTACAAGGAGCCGCTCACCATCTCGGGCGAGACGACCGCCAAGGCGCGTGCTTTCTGGCCGGACGGCGTATCGAGCCTCGTCGAGAGCCGGAGTTTCAGGCCGGCCGTACCGGTTCCAGCCTCGGCGAAGACCCTCGCGAAAAAAGGACTCGCCTACGAGTATTTCGAGGGCCGGTTCGATAAGCTTCCGGACTTCGCCGCGCTGAAGGCGGCGAGGTCGGGGACGGCCCCGCGGCCTGACCTCGCGGCGGCGGAGGACAAGGACGAATTCGCTTTGAGGTTCAAGGGGTATATCCACGCCCCAGAAACCGGCATCTATGTCTTCTACATCAGCTCAGACGACGGGTCGAAGTTGTCGGTCGCTGGGAAAGAGATTATCGTCAACGACGGCGTCCACGGCATGGCCGAGGAGAAGGCCGAGATCGTCCTCGAAGGGGGCTGGCATCTTTTCGAACTCGTCTATTTTCAGGGGACCGGCGGACTCGGCCTGGAAGTATCATGGCGGGGGCCGGGATTCGAGAAGATCCCGATCCCGGCCGGTGCCTTCGGGCGCTGACGAAGGATTCGAGCGGCTATCTGATTTTTCCGCCCTTGGCGGCCCAATCGGCGAGCGCGGAAATCGCGGCCTCCGCAGCGATGAGAATCGCGAGGGACGCAACGAAAACATGCGAGAAAGACTTGGGATGGGCGCTCATGGGCGCCTTTTAATACAATGAGTTATAATGAGTTATAATGAGGGCCGGAAACCCCGGAGGGCATCCGGAGGAGAATTTCTATGAGCGACGCCGCCTACATCATGATCAAGCAGAACGAATACATGCGGAAATTCCGGCAGGCCGAGGCGACGAACCCCTTACAGGCCAAGCCGCTCGCCGTGCTGGGCATCAAGCCCAGCCGCATCTTCCGGAGAATGGAGGACAAGGCCATATTCCTCCCGGGCCGGACTCCTGACACCTATTACATGGACACGAACGCCGCAGAGGACTTCATCGAAGCAAGGCGGCGTCGGGCCTTTTTCCTGCTCCTGCTTGTACTGGCCGTGGCTGTCGTTCTCTTCTTCCTCGGCCGACGGTAAGAGCGCCATCGGCCGCGCCCGCTGGCGGCCTCAATACCCCATCTTGAGGGCTTGTGCTGAAGTCCCCGCGGCGAAGGAGTAGGGGAGGCGGGCCTTCCGGAAATCGTTCCTCTCGAGGAGGATGTTTTTCGTTCCTTCACCCGAGAAAAGAAGGAACGTCCCTGTCCCTTCGGCCGCACGGCAGTCGCGGATGAGCGCGTCCTCGACCTGATGCAGGAAGACGGCCGGTGCTGACGCCGTGCCCGGCGCCTGGACGGCCACAACGCCGTCGAGCGTCAAACCCTTGACCTCCTCGAAAGCCAGGCCGCTCTCCCATTTCGCCGAACCGGGCCCCTCCCAGACGACTTCGACGTCCCTCAGTCTCAGGTTCCGGGCCTGCTTAAAGACGATGCCGTGGACGGCCTTGTCGTAGGGTGTCCTCGGGTCGTGGGCGACGGTGAGCTTGACGTTCTCGAAGGAGACCCCGTCGAGCCACGAGTCGGGGTGGCCGTTGCAGACGCTCGAGCCGTAGCCCCGGGCGATGACGTTCTGGATCTTGACGTTGCGGATGGCCCCTGCCGGCCTGTCCTTTTCCTTCGGCCAGTTGGCGTGGACCTCGCTCCGCTTTTTGATATTGAAGTGAAACGGCTCGCCGTCCCCCCACCAGAACCACTCGTGGCGGACGGTGTCGATGGTCAGGTTGGACAGAACGACATTCTCGACCGCACCGCCGTCGAAGGTCATGAAGGCGACGCCGCGGTTCGACCCGGTGATGACGCAGTTGTCGATCGTGACGTTGCGGATGCCGCCGATGTTGCCGTCGCAGAACTTGACGGCGCTCGAGGCCGAGCTCAACCGGCAGTTGGTCACTGTGATGTTCTCGCAGGGCAGGGCCGGGCCGAACCAATCCATGGAATAGAATACCAGGGCGTCGTCGCCCGTCTCGATGGTGCAGTTCGAAATGCGGACGTCCTTACAGCCGTCGGGGTCGATGCCGTCCGCCCAGACGCCGTCCTTGAGGCTCGAATAGATGAAAACGCCGTCGATGACCAGGCGCTCGCAGGCGACGGGGTGGATCGTCCAGGACGGGGAATTCAGGAATGAGACGCCGGAGATCCTGATGTCCGTACAGCGGACGAGAAGGACCATTTTGCCCGTCTGGTCGGGCTTCGGGAAGGAGCGGAGGAGCGGCAGACCGAGCGCCTCCATCTCGACCTGGTTCGGGCGGATAAAGTCGTCCTCGTGGTCGCCCTTCAGGCGCCTGTCGTAGCCGGCCTCGCCGTCGAAGACGCCGCGGCCTTCGATGGTGACGCCAACGAGGTCCTCGCCGTAGAGGAGGGCGTCCTTGTCGAAGCGCGACTTGTCATGGAGGGAATAGACGGTGGCGCCGGCCTCGACGTGGAGCCGGACGTGACTTCGGAGATGGATCGTTCCCGTCGTGTATTTGCCGGGCGGGACGAGGACCGTACCCCCGCCGGCCCCGGCGCAGGCGTCGAAGGCGGCCTGAATGGCCTCCTGGGCCAAGTCGTCCTTCATCCCCGTGGCGCCAAAGTCCTTGATATTGAAAACTGCGCCGGACCCCGAAGTCCGCGAGGCGGGGGCTCGGCACCCGAAAAGAGCCAGGACGAAAAACCCGCCGAGGGCGGGCGTGAAGAACGCTTTTTTCGACATGTGGTCCTCCCTCTGGCGGGACATTATCATGGTCCCGGGCCATTTATCAACCCATTGGACAGCGGTCGGCGCGATGTTCCCGGGTTGCCAGCCTCCCGGCTCCTGGAATAGAATCTTCATGACGTCGCCTCGGAGAGGCGGCGTTCGATCTCGGAAAGGAGAATAGGCCATGAACAGAAGACAAGTCTTGAAGGACCTGCTGGCCGCAGGAGCGGCGTCGGGCGCGCTGGCGACGCTAGGACAAAGGCCGGCCGTCGCCGGAGTCCGGGCCGGAAGCGGGCCCGTCGTCGAAAAAGTCAAAATGGCCATGCTCTCCATGCAGCGACACGCTTGGGAGCAGGGCGTGGCCATGCAGGCCCTGCTCGAGTGGGGCGACCGCGACATGGTCGTCATGATGGCCCGCGAGGCGGTCCTGCGCATCTCGCCGGACGGCCGGCTGGGCCAGGTCTGGGACAACCACGGCGTCACCGACCCGGGATCGAACGGCGAGGGCGTCCTCTTCGCCGCGAAAGACACCAGCGACCCGGCTCTCAAGGCCGGGGCCGACCGGATGCTCGAATACTTCCTGAAGACCGCGCCCCGAACCGAGGACGGGACGTATCATCACATCGACGACAAGCCCCAGGTCTGGATCGATTCGATGTACATGGCTCCGCCCTTCCTGGCCGTGGCCGGTGCTCCCGCTGAGGCGGTCAAGCAGGTCGAGGGCATGCGGCATCTCCTCTGGAACAAATCCGGCAGGCTCTTCTCCCACATCTGGGACGACGGCAAGAAGGCCTTCGAACGGAAGGCTTTCTGGGGCGTCGGCAACGGCTGGGCGGCGGCCGGGATGACCCGCGTCCTCCGGGCCCTGCCCGAGAGCATGAAAGCCGAACGGAAGCGGCTGGCCGGCTACATCCGAGAGGTCCTCGACGGCTGTCTGAAACACCGGCGTCCCGACGGCCTCTTCCACGACGTCGTCGACAAGGCGGACACGTTCGTCGAAACGAACCTCTCCCAGATCCTGTCGTACACGATTTTCCGGGGAGTCAAGGGAGGTTGGGTCCCGAAGTCCTACCTCAAGGACGCCGAGGTCATGCGGAAGGCTGCCCGGAGCAAGGTCGACGACCTCGGCTATGTCCGCGACGTCTGCGGCTCGCCGACTTTCGAAAAACCGGGCACGGCCACCGAGGGCCAGGCCTTCTTCATCCTCATGGAAGCGGCGGCGCGGGACCTCGAGGTCTGACGCTCAGCGCTTTTTCGTGAGCTCCGCGCAGCGGATGCCGCGCGGGTTGAAACACTTGTTGCAGGAGATGCACTCGGACTTCGCCGCGAGGCCTTCCCGGAAGCGCTTGACGAGGAAGGGGTCGCGGATGAGCGGCCGGCTGAGGGAAACGAGATCGGCCCGGCCATCCCGGACGATCCTTTCGGCTGCGGCCAAGGTGCGGATGCCGCCGAGCCCGAAGACGGGGACGTGAACCGCCTGTTTGATCCGGGCGGCGTTTTCCACGAAATACCCCTCGTCGTCCTCGACGCGGAGGCCGGCCCAGACCGACCCGCGGCCGGCCTCGGCCATGCCGCCGCTTACCTCGATGCCGTCGATGCCCTCGCCTTCGATGATGCGGGCGATGCGGATGGCGTCCTCGATGACGAGCCCGCCCTCCAGGAAGTCCGTAGAGTTAAGCTTGACGATGACCGGGAAGTCGCGGCTGCAGGCGGATTTGACGCCGCGGAGGACTTCGACGAGGACGCGCGCCCTGTTTTCGAGCGATCCGCCCCACTCGTCCTGTCGGCGGTTCGTGTGGGGGGAGAGGAAGCTCGACAAAAGGTAACCGTGGGCGGCGTGGAGCTGGACGCCGTCGAACCCGGCTTTTTTCGCCCGCGCCCCGGCCGAAATGAAAGCGGCGATGAGGGCCCCGATTTCTTCGGCCGCGAGTTCCCGCGGCATGACCTTGGACACGGGGTCGTAGACGGCGGAGGGGGAGACGGGAACGTAGCCGCAGAGCTTTTCCTTCGTTTGCCGTCCGGCGTGGGCGATCTGAAGGAAGACGCGGGATGGGAAACGATGAACGATCTCCGGGATGCGCGCCAGGCCCTCGACGAAGCGGTCGTCGAAAACGGCCGTTTGACGCGGACTGGCCTTGCCAGAGGGCTGGACGTGGGCGTGGCCGGTGATGATGAGCCCGACTTCGCCTTCGGCCAAGCGGCGATAGAGCTCGATGTTGGCGTCCGTGACATTCCCTTCGTCGTCGGCCATGAAATCATGGGTCGCCGAGCGGGCGAATCGGTTAGGTATGGTGATGGGACCGATCTTGACGGGCGTGAAGAGGATACTCATGGATCTATTCTAGCCGAAGACCCTTGCGCGCGTCAGCCCTTTCGTTTATTGTGTTTGTTGAATCGCCGGAG
>JAPKZD010000012.1:22584-145939 GCA_026393975.1 Candidatus Aminicenantota bacterium
GAGAGGCTTGGGATAGCCACCATACGTCACGAGCATCCACCCGTCGCCACCGTCGAGGAAGCCGAAAAGCAATGGGGTTCGATCAAGGGAACCCACTGCAAGAACCTCTTTCTCCGGAACAACCGCGGCAACCGTCATTACCTGCTCATCGCCGCCGTCGACAAGGCCGTCGACCTCAAGCGGCTCAACGCCATGCTCGGGGAGGACAGGCTGAGCTTTGCCTCGCCGGAAAGGCTCAAATGCTGGCTGGGCCTCGAGCCGGGATCGGTCTCGCCCTTCGGCCTGATCAACGACGCGACCCGCGGGGTCGAGGTCGTCTGCGACGAAACGCTGAAGTCGAGCCTCGCGTTGGGCTTCCATCCGAACGTCAACACGGCGACCCTGGAGATCACCTTCGCCGATTTCGAAAAATTCCTGGCTTCCTGCGGCAACACCGTCCGTTGGCTGAAGCTCTAGAAAACGAGGAGGACGTCATGAAAAAGATCGCTGTTCTTGCCTTTATCGGGATCCTGGCCCTGCCTGCCCTGTCCGTGACTTTCGCCCGGGCCGAACCCGAACGCGTCACCGTCCAGCATATTCTGATCGCCTTCAAGGGTTCGCTTCCCGACGACACGAAAGTGACCCGGAGCAGAGAAGACGCGGAAAAACTCGCCCTACAGGTTTTCGAACGGGCGAAAGCGGGCGAGGATTTCGCCGCCATGGTCAAGATGTATACCAACGATTCCTATCCCGGGATCTACAAGATGACGAACAAGGGCGTGACGCCCGACAAATCCAAACAGGAATATTCGCGCACCGGGATGGTCCAGGCTTTCGGCGATGTCAGCTTCAGCCTCGAAGTCGGCGGCGTCGGCCTGGCCGTTTACGACCCGGCGACGAGCAAGTACGGCTGGCACATCATCAAGCGGCTGGAGTGACCCGACCGGTCCGGAGGTGATATTAATGCGTCCCCGAATCGCCGTTCTGGCTGCGCTCTTTATCGGACCGCTGGCGGCTTCGGCCGTACCCCCTCACGAGATCCCCGAGCCCAAGGTCGGTTTCGCGCCGTTCGAGTCCGTTTGCCGGCGGGCCGGAAGCCCCATCCGGATAGACGGCCGTCTTGACGACCTCGCCTGGCGGGACGCGGACTGGACCGAAGTCTTCGGCGACATCGAAGGTGCCGCGAAACCGGCGCCTCGTTACAGGACCAGGGTCCAGATTCTCTGGGACGATCAATATTTTTACATCGGGGCCTACCTCGAGGAGCCTCATGTCTGGGCCACCCTGACCGAAAGGGATTCCATCATCTTCCAGGACAACGATTTCGAGGTTTTCATCGACCCCGACGGCGACACCCATAATTATTACGAGCTGGAGATGAACGCTCTGAACACTGTCTGGGACCTTCTGCTCATCAGGCCTTACCGGGACGGCGGCCCGGCCGTCCATTCCTGGGACATCCAGGGCCTCCGGACGGCCGTCAACGTCATGGGGACGCTGAACGACCCCTCGGACAGGGACAAGGCCTGGACCCTGGAAATCGCCCTGCCGTTCGCGGTTCTCAAGGAATGCATTCCCGGGAAGCCCGAGCGCCCGTCGGCAGGCGACCAGTGGCGGGTCAATTTCTCTCGGGTCGAGTATTCTCTCGACGTCGAGAACGGGAAGTACGTCAAAGCGAAGGACGCCGGCACGGGCCAATCCTTGCCCGAGGACAATTGGACCTGGACACCGCAGGGCGTCATTAACATTCACTACCCGGAGATGTGGGGTTATGTCCAGTTCTCGTCGAAATTCCCCGGCAAGGGGAAAGAGAAATTCGAGCGGCGGCCGGAGGAAAAGGTCAAATGGGCCCTCCGTAAGGTTTACTACGCCGAGTGGGCGCACCACGACAAGACCAAGGCCTTCGGTGCCGACGTAGGGGCGCTGGGCCTCGAGGGCGAGAACGTCCTGAGGGTCAAGGGTTGGTCCTATCCGCCGGCCATCCAGACGACCGCGAGCCTTTTCGAGGCGGTTTACACGGCGAAATCCGGGGAGAGTTGGCACATCCGCCAGGACGGTCTGGTCTGGAGAGAAACACCGCCCAAGCCCGGCGCCAATTAAGGGGGAAGCCATGCGCAGAATCCTGAGTTCGACCGTCCTCGCGCTTCTCGTTTTCGGCGGCCTGACGGCCGCGTTCGGCCAGGCTCTGCCCGTGGCCAAGCCGGAGGACGTGGGCATGTCCTCGAAACACTTGGCCTATCTCGACGAGATTATCGGCGCCGCGGTCGTCCGGAAGGATTTTCCGGGTGCCGTTCTGCTCGTCGCTCGGAGGGGCAAAGTCGTTTTCCGGAAGGCTTACGGAGACTCCCAGCGAGTTCCCGAATCGAGACCGATGGCTGCCGACATGATCTTCGACCTGGCCTCGATTACGAAACCAGTGGCCACGGCGACGTCCGTCATGATTCTCGTCGAGCGCGGGCAGATCCGGCTGTGGGACCGAGTCAAGACCTACGTCCCCGAATTCACGCCCTATTACGGGGAGAAGGGGATCGCCGGGGAGGAGGCGCGCCTCTGGCATCTCCTGACGCACACCTCGGGCCTGCCGCCCTACACGGACGCCAAGGAGGCCGGGAAAAAGCTCGGCGACCCTTGCTCGACGGCCGACCTCGCCCGGATGATCGCCGAGATCCCCAAGGAATCCCCGGTCGGGACGAGATTCGTCTACAGCTGCCTCAATTACATCACCCTGGCCCATATCGTCCAAAAGGTCACCGGGAAGACGCTCGCCGAATTCGCCTCGGAAGAGATCTTCAAGCCCCTGGGCATGACGAGGACCTTCTACCGGCCGCCGGAGGCTTTCTTGAGCCTCTGCGTGCCAACGGAGGTCATCGACGGTCTGCCCCTGCGCGGCGTCGTCCACGACCCCCTGGCCCGTCTGCAGGGGGGCGTGTCGGGCAACGCCGGCCTCTTTTCGACGGCCGACGACCTGGCCGTCTTCGCCCAGATGCTCCTCAACAAGGGTGAGGGAAAGGGCGTGCGCGTCCTCAGTCCGCTTAGCGTCGAGCGTATGACCGAGATCTACCCCAAGGTCGGCGAGTCCGGCCGGGGCCTCGGCTGGGACCTCGATTCGGACTACGCCACCGTCCGCGGCGACCTCTTCGGCCCGGCGTCCTACGGTCATTCGGGCTACACGGGGACCTCGATCTGGATCGATCCGGAGACACAGACGGCCGTCGTTTTCCTGACCAACCGCGTCCACCCCGACGACAAGGGGGACATCATCGCCCTACGCAGCAAGGTGGCCAACGTCGTCGCAGCGGCCATACGCGCAAAATAAAACTTTTGACACTGCCCGGGCCATGTGCTAAGGTTCGGGCAGGAGTCGAGGGACATGCAGGTCCAGATCGAACGCGAAATTCAAATCCGGGCGTCCCGTTCGTCAGCTGTTCTCACTCAGGCCATCCAGATATTCCGGAGCTACCTCGAGCCCACGAGCGTGCCGACGGCCCCCGAGTATTACCGCGCCCGGAACTTCCTCAAGGAAGGGAAAGCCTTTTACGACCAGACCATCCAGGACGCCAAGAAGCTCCTCGGGCCGATACCGATTTACGCCGCCAAGGATTTCGAAGGGTGGCGGTCCCAGGCCCTCATCAAGAACAAGATCGTTGTCAAGGGAGAGACGCTCGAGGAACTCCGCGCCGAGCTGACGGTCGACGATTTCGTTAAAACCATGATGAGCGCCGAGGAGGTTGAAACCTACCTCAAGACTTACTACGATGAGCAGAAATCCGGCAAGAGAAAGCTGGCCAACATCAAGATCCGGATGATCCTCGATAAGCTGGCCTCGCTCGTGGCCGAGGGCCAGGAGCTCCAGAAAACGGCCCAGCGCAAACAGCAAGGCCTTCCGATCTAGCCTGGATTATCGTCCTAGCGGACGACCACCTTATCGCGCCAATACCTGAGTTTCCCCAGTCCGCCCCGGTCCGGCTTGGCGTCGTAACCTAGTCCGAAGAGGGCGTTGCCGGCCTCGACGAGCGCCTTGCCCTTGTACAGGGCGCGGGTCAGGTTGACGATGGTGTAATCGAGGGACCTGGGCTGCGACGCAGCGAAAACGAAGTCGCCGTCAGTCTCGATGTCGCCGATCTTGATCCGTCCGGCGTCGAACGTGTACCGGGGACGGCGGTAGTCGCGGCTCATGTCCATGCGCAGGTCGTTTTTGACGCCGACGACGAGGTCCTTGTCCCCGGCCTTGATGACGACGCCGATGGCGCCGCGCTCGGGTTGAGAGGGAAGTATGGAAACCCGGTTTAGCCAGGCCTTGGGATCATCCTGCGCCCCGTGGGGGACGAGGACAGTGACGAAAGCGCTTGTCTCCCCGAGTTCGAAATGCTGGGCCCAGGACTGGTGGATCAGCCATTCGTCCTGGTAGTGGCGTTTCTCGGCTTCGACGCCCTCCATCCGGAACTCTGCCAGGGGGAACATGATGAGCAGGCGCTTGTCCTGAGGAAGAACGGCGTTCTGGATCTGGTCGTAACCCGTGTCGTACCAGTGTTCGCCCCGGTCGAAGATCTTCCGGGTGTGCCAGAGAGCGCCTATCGTGAAGTAATCTTCGCGAAGGGCCTTGAAGATGTCGAAGACGACGTAGCACTCCGGGTCCTTAATGTAGACCACGACCCGGTCCGCCTGGTAGCCCCACCCGTCGTCGATGACGCGCGTCCGGCTGTAATCGAAGTCGTCGAAGGACAGGAAGTCGACTTTCCTCGTCCGGACCGGTCGGTACGAGCCGGCATTACGCATGAACTCGAGAAGCGTCTGGCCGGGGACGGCGTCTCGGACGCCGTAGCGCGACTCGCCGGCCTGCTGGCCCCAGAAGATCTTCTCCGGCCGGACGCAGAGGCGGTTGTGGAAGTAGTCCTGGCGGTAAGCCCCGTAGGGTCCGGACGGCATATAATCGCGGTAGCCGCCGTCGTGGAGCAGGACCGAGCCGCCCGACATCAGCAGAACGAGGCTGTTCTCATCGGCGTGACCGTGCGTCATTTTCTCTTCCTCGACCGGGATCGTGTCCCGCAGGTAGTCGCGGAAGTTCAGGCCGCCGTCGCCCTCGTCCCGGTAATTGAGGAGGAGGTAGCTCGAGAGGGGCGACCAGCCGTTCCGGAAAACTATTTTTTTACCCTGGACGTCCTCCATGACTTCCATGGACGAGGCGGTGGGTACCGCGGCTTTGACTTCGTCCGTTCCCCAACGGTAGCAGTCGAGGAGCATGTATCCGAGGCCGGAGCTCGTCGGTTTGTCGAAATCGACGAATTTGGCGGCGATCGTCTCCGCCGCCCATTTGAGCCCGGGGTCCCGGAGGGCCGCCGCGGCCGCTTCGAAGAAGACCAGGAAGTGGGTCCAGTTGGACGTCCAGTGGGCGTCGCCCAGGTCGGGGACGACGCCGGCCGGGCACATGAGGTTCAGGTAGTATTGGGCGTAATAGAACATCTCGGGCGTCCGGAACAGCTCTTTGATCTCGTCCAGGGCGTCGGCGTAGCCGAGGAGAGAGTAAAGCCAGACGCCGTTGTAGATCGTGGCGTCCTCGATCTGCCAGTTCCCCCAGTTGTCGTCGCCGAGGGCCCGCCTCTGCATATCCCATTTGGGCGTGTCCGGGTGTTTCGGCAGGGCGCGGACGGCCCAGGCTAGGGACTCGGCCCGGAGCGCGGAACGGTTCATCGGTCCCCATTCCTGGGTCCGGAGGAGGTAGCGCATGCTTCCGGCGATGAGGTCCGCCGCTTTCTTGTCCTCGGCGGGGGAGAGGCGCCCGAGGCGCCGGAGCGTGTCGTAGGTCCGGATGTAGCGCATAGCCGTGAAAAAGTCGGGCAGGGCCGGCACCCCGTCGGTGTAGTCGGGCCTGAGTTTGATGGACGATTCGGGATAGGCGGAGCGGTAATCGCCGTAGGTCAGGAGGACGTCCTTGGCCCGGGCGGCATATTCGGACTTTTTTTCTTTTTCGTAGAGATACGAGTAGATCACCGCCATCTCAAGGAGCCCGCCGGGCGGGCGGTAGCCGAAGACGTTGAGGGGGTCGAAGGTCTTCTTCCACTGGGCGAGGAGCTCGTCGGCGTGGTCGTATGTCCAGGCGGCCGAGGCCCGGGCGTAGGCCAGGTAGCGATCGCGCGGGGCGCCCTGGAGCGAAGGTGCCAGGAGAGGCAGGAGAGAGATAACGGTGATTACGAGGGCAGCTGAGCGGCTGATTCCCAAAGGCATTGTTCTCATGGTCTCACTCCTCAAGGCTTTAACTTTTTTTATCACAATTCCCCGGTCGACGCAAAACCCCCTGGTCCGGGAGTTTCCTGTTGCGAGCGTTGCCGGGCGTGTGAGAGAATAAACGCGAATAGTTCGGAAGGAGTCAGCATGGCCATGAAGATCGGAAGACGGGAATTCTTCAGGAAGAGCGCCCAGGCCGGATTAGCCCTGGCCGTGGGGCGGGAGCTCGTAGCGAGGGCAAAACCCGTCGGCGCAGGCCTTGCCGGCAAGGCCGTGTTCGTAGCCGTGGGCATCGGTGCGGACTACGAGAAAGCGACGATGAAGGCCGTGGAGCTGCTGGGCGGTATCAAGAAGTTCGTCCCCAAGAAAGCCAGGGTCGCCCTGCTCCCGAACGTCCAGAGCCGTCACCCCGGTTCCTTCACCAAACCCGAGGTCCTGCGGGCCGTCATCAAGCTTTGTAAGAAAGCCGGGGCGAAAGAGATCAATTGCCTAAGCTGGCAATCGATCAAGCAGTGGGAGGATACGGGCCTCAAGGCCGTCATCGACGCGGAGGGCGTGGGGCTCAGGCTCTTCGAGACCGACGAGGCGCTTTTCAAGCCCGTGCCGGTCCCCGGCGGGCAGGCCATCACCGAGGTCCGTATCCTGGCCGATTTCTACAACCACGACCTCCTCATCAATATGCCTATCACCAAAGACCATGCAGGGAACAAATTCACCGGGACGATGAAGAACCTCATGGGCCTGAACTCGCCCGGGAACAACCGGACCTTCCACCGGCCGAACTGGAAGACGGACCCGAACGACGTCGCCCACCTCGAGCAGGCGATCGTCGACCTGAACAAGGCGGTGAAGCCTGCCCTCAACGTCGTCGACGCCACCGAGTTCATCGTCACGAACGGTCCCTTCGGGCCGGGCCAGCTCTTAAGGCCTCAGAAAGTGGTCGCCGGCACCGACCGAGTCGCCGTCGACGCCTACTGCGCCGGCCTCTGGGGCCTCGAGCCCAAGGACATCGTCCAGATCAAACGAGCCTCCGAGCAGGGGCTTGGGGAGATCAACCTGGACAAGGTCGTCGTCAGGGAAGAGAACGTTTAGCGGACTCCGGAGGCCGGGCGGGGAGGTCGGCAAAATGGCTGCAGCCAGGGGACTTCGCGCGACTTTGTTCCTGATGGGCTTATTCATCGCCAGCGCGTGGGCGGCATCGGGACTTTTCGAAGAAGGTCCGCTCCGGGCTTACCTTCCAGCGGACAATGCCGCCTCCGGCTGGACGAAGGAAGGGGAGCTCCAAGAATACGAGGGCGAGGAGCTCTACACTTACATCGACGGCGGCGCAGAGATCTACCAGGAATACGGTTTCCGCCGGGTTATCCTCCAGGACTATAAGAACGCCAAAGGAAAGTCCGTCTCGCTCGAGATCTTCGAGATGGAAACGCCGGCCGCCGCCTTCGGCATGTTCACGTTCAAGAGGTCCGGAGGTGGAAAGACGGTCTCTCTCGGCGCGGGCGCGGAGCTCGAGGCCTACTACCTCAACTTCTGGAAGGGCAGGTTCCTGGTGACGCTGACGGGCTTCGACGAGGCCCGGGAAACGATCGACGGGCTTATGGGTATAGGCGGAGTCGTGGACTCGAAAATCCGGGACGCGGGAGCGGCGCCCGGTCTCGTCGGCGCCCTGCCGGCGAAGGGCCTAGTTCCCGGCAGTGTCAAATATCTCAAGGGCCTGCTCGGCCTCAACAATATCTATTCCTTTTATACGTCGCGGGGGCTGGGTTTCTCGGAAGCGGCCAGGGGGGTCTACGAAAACGGGGCGACCCTGCTCATCCTGGATTACGGGACAGCCGATGCCCGGGCCCGGGCCTGGCTTGACCTTAAAGCCCATCTCGCGGGCTCGGACAAATTCACGGCAGCGGCCGGCGGAAGCCCGGACGTCTTCCGCGTCCTGGACGCTAAAGGGCAGAATGTGGCGATCGTGGAATCGGGGCCGCGCCTCCTCATCGGCATCAGCCCCGACCCGTCTGCCTCTCTCTCTATAGTCGGGCAGGCTCGTTAAGAGGGTCAGCCCCGACCCGTCTGCTTCTCTCGCTATAGTCGGGCAGTCCCGCTGAAAGCAGGGGCGGCTCCGACCCCGCTGTCCTCCGGGCTTACCCGTTCGCCAACGTTAAGCCCCGCCTTTCAAGGCGGGGATGATAATTGAGGCTCAGGGTTAACCTCGAACGAGCCCCGGCCTTGCCAAGACCGGGGCTCGTTCGAAGGTTTACTGCAGGACCTGCTTGACGATATCGACGAGCCCCAGGGCGTATTCGATCTCAGTGAGCGGGATTTTCTTGGCCTGGGCGATCTTGGTGAACCGGCCGTCCCTATTGCTGTCTTTTGTCACGACGATGTAATCGGCGAGAGGGGCCACGGCGTCGATCATTCTCTCGTTGTCGCTCCCGGCCGCCCCGCGCTTCGATTCGCCGCCGATGTGGACGGCCATGACGAAAATCTTTTTCTGCTTGCAGAGTTCGATGCATTTCCGTAGACGGGTCTCCTCGCTGTCGAGAGTCAGGCCCGACGCCCCCATGCCTTTGAGGCTCGCCCCGATCGCGAAGATTACGGCCTTATAGGGCGTTCCGGCCGGGAACTTGGCCAGGTCGGTCGTGACCTCGATGTGGAAACCGGGGCCCGATTCGCGCCCGCCGAGCCCGACGCCGTCGGCCACCATTTCGGGGGTCGGGACGTCGCAGTAATCGTAGGCGATCGCGGCCTCGTCGAGGACGATGTTGAGGGTCGTCACGTCCGTGCTCTGGCCGGCCGAGGTCGTCAGCACGGGCAGGCCGGCCTTGGGGATCGTCTGTCCGGCGATGAGCAGGGTCAGGCCGAGGATCGCTCCGGCGGCCAGCCCCAAGATAATATTCTTCTTCATGTTCGTTCTCCTTCCGCGGACGCCCGGCGCCCGCTACTTCTTATCGGGCTCCATGAGGATGTCGAACGCCCGGGCGGCCTTCTTCCACCAGTCGGGAGTCGCCGGCTGGCCGCGGGAGAAGCCCCGTTTATCGGCGTTGTAGAGGTAGAGTCTGTTATATTTCACGAGAAGGTCGTCGCCGAGTTTCCACCAGGCGTTGACGACCGTCGTGACGTTATTGAGCGCGAACCCGGTCAGGAATTTCGCCGTCTCGGCCGGCTTCTTTTTGTAGAGGGCCAGGGCCTGCTGGTCGATCTCCGGAATGCGGGCGATCGCTTCCCCTTCGTACTTGGCCTGGGCCGCCGCGACGTCCTTGATGGCCTCGGAGTAGGCGACCTGGACATGGAAATCCGTGTAGTCGAAGGCCCAGCGGACCGAATCCCGGCTGAAGGTCCAGTGGTCGCCGACCATGAAGGACTTGGGCATCTCGGTCATTCCGGCGTAGAGCGGCATGTAGCAGGACGTGTCCTGGGAGCCGAAGGCGATCCAGACGATGCCGCCGATCGCGTCGGGCAGGCCGGCCCTGCTTTGAGTGACCGTCGAGTACTCGGCCAGGCCGTGGTCGATGACCCGCGTCCCCCGGTAGTAGTTGGGGTTCTTGAACGGACCGCCGCGGATGCCCATGACAGGGTCGAAGGGCGTCCCGTAACTCCGGTCCCGGGTCATGTTCATGACGTCCTGGACAGAGATCTTGGCGTCGGGTTTCACCGAGAAAGGCAGATCCATATTCAGCGTCTCGGGCTTGAACTTCTTGGACGGGGCGACGATGTCGAAGAAGCGCCACAGTCTCTGGATCCGGCCGTTGGTGCTGGCCGCGCTGCCTTCGACCGGGGAGTAGGCCCGCTTCCAGTTGAAGGGTTTGCCGCTCTTGGGGTCGTAATACCCCATTTCGACCGCGAGCGATACGGCGTTCGGCGAGGCCATGAAGAAGTCCTTGTTGGCGAGGTCGATCTCGCCGATGCGCGATTCGTTGGGGCAGACGCTGACGTGGTCGTCCGGCACGCGCTGCGCGCACCAGACGGCGCCGGGCTTGCCGCTCTCCGGGGTCCACAGGGGTCCCGCGGGCATGATCTCGAAGATCCAGGCTTCCTTCGGGTCGGCCACGGCCAGCATCTCGCCGTCGTCATGGAAGCCGTAGCCGTACTTCTCGGCGAGCGACCCCATGACCTGGATGGCCTGGCGGGCCGTGCCGCCTCGTTCCATGCCCAAAAGTGTCAACATGGTCAGGTCGAGCTTGGCCGCCGGCGTCGGGTTCTGCATCTTCCGCTGACAGCCGATGGTCGATTCGCCCATCGACACCTGCTTCTCGTTCATGTAGCCGAACATGCCGTGGTGGTAGGCATAGGTGTGGGGCACTTCGGGGATCTCGAGACCGGCGTAGTCCTTCTTGTAGAGGTCCCACTTGAGGCCTTCCGACGGCGGCCAGGTCTTGTACTGCGAGATGTGGTAGATCTTCCGGGTCGAGCCGGGCTTGTGGTCCGCGGCGGGGACGTGACGCCATGTCCAGTCGCACGTGCCGCAGTCGCAGGTGTGCGTGGTCATGACGGAGCCGTCCATCGAGGCGTCCTTGCCGACGAGGATGGATGTGCACGCTTCGCCGGCGAGGACGATGTCCTCGAAGCCGGCTTGGGCCTGGCTCCTGGCCGTCGAAATGAGGCCGGCCAGGACGACGGCCAGGACGAGCGTCCCGCCGACGGCGATGAGTCGTTTTCTGTTCATGTTGCGCTCCTTTTTCAGGGGGATACGGTTACTTCTTTTCGGGCTCGGTCAGGACGTCCAGGGCCTTGACGGCCCTGTTCCACCATTCCGGGTTGGCCGTGGGGATGCGGCCGCTCGACCGCTTCTCGGCGTTGTAGAGGCTGAGGTGGTTGTATTTCACCCAGAGGTCGTCGCCGAGCTTCCACCAGGCGCCGACCACGCTCGTCGCGTTGCTCTGGCTGAAGTCGGTGAGAAAGCGGACGGCCTCCTTGGGATTCTTCTTGTAGAGCTCGGCCGCCCGGGCGTCGATCTCGGGGACGCGGTCGAGGGCGCCGTCCTCCCAAGTTTTCCGGGCCGCCTTGACGTCCTCGATGGCGGCGTTGTAGGCGACCTGGACGTGGAAGTCGACGTAGTCGAAGGCCCAGCGGGCGGAGTCCCGGTTGAGGACGAAGTGGTCGCCGAGGCCGAAGGACTTAGGGATCTCGGTCGCCCCGGCGTAGAACGGGACGTAGCAGGACGTGTCCTGGGCGCCGAGGGCGACCCAGACGATGCCGCCGACCGGGTCGGGAAGCCACGAACGGCACTGGGTCAGGGTCGTATACTCGACGTTGGGAACGCTGATGAGGCGCGTGCCCTTGTAATAGTTCGGGTTCTTGAAGGGGCCGCCGCGGAGCCCCCGGACGGGATCGAAAACCGAGCCCTGGGATTTATCGCGGGTCAGGGCCATGACGTCCCGAACCGAGAGCTTGGTGTCGGGTTTGACGGAGAAGGGGAAGTCCATGTTGGCCAAATCGACCTTGAACTTCTGGGACGGGGCGACGAGATCGAAGAAACGCCACATGCGGGAGTTGCGGCCCGCTGTGCTGAGGGCGCTTCCCTCCGACGGCGAATAGGCTCTCTTCCAACTGAAGGCCTTTCCGCCTTTGGGGTCGTAGAGCCCGGCCTCGACGGCATAGGAGACGACGTGGGCCGAGGCCATGAAGAAATCGGCGTTGCCGAGGTCCATTTCGCCGATACGCGCCTCATTCGTGCAGACGGAGACGTGGTCGTCCGGAACCCGCTGGGCCGCCCAGACGGCGCCGGGCTTTCCGGACTTCGGAGTCCAGAGCGGGCCGACGGGCATGATCTCGAAGACCCAGACCTCCTTCGGGTCGGAGACGGCCAGCATTTCGCCTCCGTCGTGGTAGCCGTAGCCGTATTCCTCGGCCAGCGTGCCCATGAGCTTGATGGCCTCGCGGGCCGTCCGGCACCGCTCCATGGCCAGGAGGGTCAGCATAGAGATGTTGAGTGCGGGGGTCGGCGTCGGGTTGGAGATCTTGCGGACGTTGTTGATGGTCGATTCGGCGATGGCCAGCTGCTGGTCGTTCATGTAGCCGAAGACGGCGTGGTGGTAGCCGAAGGTATGCGGCACCTGCGGGATCTCGACGCCGGTGAAGTCCTTGAGGACCATGTCCCACTTGAGCCCCTCCGAGGGTGGCCAGGTCCGGATCTGGTTGATGTGGTAGAGCTTCCTCTTCTCGGTCGGCTTGTGATCGGCGGCCGGGACATGTCTCCAGGTGAAGTCACAGACGCCGCAGTCGGCCGCATGAGTGCTCATGACCGAGCCGTCGGTCGAAGCCTCGCGCCCGACCATGATGACCGTGCAGGCCTCCGAGGTTTTGTCGAGGGCCGGGCCGGAAAACGGGCTATGGCCGGGGTCCAGGCTCAACCCGCCCGCGAACACGAGGACGGCGGCGAGGACCAGGGTGCCGGTGATTTTCTTCCGGATGGACATTTTTAACACCTCCCGGGGAGCTTCGATGGGCCGGCCCCGCTCAATTCATGACGACGCCGCCGGCCGCGGCCTTGGCCGGGTCTCCGAGATAGCGCCCGACGCCGTTCTTGACGACGTCGGCGTAGCGGGGGACGCCCCGGAGGACGATGGGCCGGTCCGGCGTTTTCTTGGAGAATTGACGGAATATCTCGAGGGTCACGGACAGGTTCTGACCGACCCGCTTCTCCAGCGACCAGCCGCTTTCGTCGTAAGGGACGAAGAGCTTCTTTTTTTTGGACAAGCTGAGCAGGAACGGGTCCTTGCCATCGAGAAGGAACTTCGTCGTCTTCGGTCCTGTGGGCTGGTCGAGGAAGGGGATGGGGGCCTCGAGGAGGAAGGGCATGGTCGCGGAGTAGTCGCCGATCTCCCTGTGGGACAAACCGCGGAATCCGACCGGCGAAGGCTCGACGTGGTTCTCGAAACCCTCCATGGCCTTCACGGTCAGGGAAGCCAGGGTCGCGATTTTGACCGATTTTTCCGGGGCGACGATGCAGTTTGTCACCGGAAACATCGTCTCCGCGCCGTGGATGTCGACGGCCACGTCGATCTTGTCGCGGCGCATGAGCTCCATGGCCCCGAAGGTCACCCGTTCCATGAGTGGGCCGTCCGGCCTTCCCGGCCAGGTCCGGTTGGTGTTACGGACGTCGAGGAACGAGAGGAGCTGCCGGTCCGGGTAGTGGATGTAGACGTCCGGGTCGGGCCACTGGTCGAGCGGGGAGGCGTCGCGGTTGCCGAAGCGGAACCGCCGCGAGCCCCAGTCCGTCGGGACGTCGAAGGTGAGCGGGTAGCCGTCGCCCGGGCGCGTGTTGCGGCTGCCGCTGTTGTTGAAGAAGGGGATGACGTAAATCGTGCCCTTCTCGACGACGGCGTTCTCGATAAAGACAAGGGCGGTGAGCATGCCCTCGGGTTCGTTCGAGTGGGTGTTGCCCATGATCAGGGCCTTGCCGCCTGGCTCTTTCCCCTGAAGGACAAAAATATACGTGTCGCCCGCCGTGCCCTTGAGCCGCGGAGAGAAATCGCTCAGGCGGAGGACCGCGGTTACGCCCGGGCCTTTGATGATAGGGACATCGTAATGCCTGTGGCGGAAAAGCGGCAGGCCGCCCCAGAGGACGAGGCCGAGGAAAGCGCCCGCCAGAATGGCCTTGAGCAGAAATTCCCGTTTCATGCCGTCGTCTTTCATTTTACCCGCAGGAGCCTCAGAAGGAGGGGGATCATGACCAGGAGGTAGAGGACAAGGTCGTCACGGCTCTTCTTCTCCCGGACGAAATTCCAACCGAAGAGGACGAGGACAAAGGCCGTGATGACATAATAGGCGATCATGATCATCGGTGCGTCCTTCGCCTTTCTACATGCTCCATTTGACTAGGAAGGTCAGCTTCGAGCTGAAGATGATCATGGCCATGCCCACGGCGGTGATGACCAGCCAGGGGAGCCAGGTCGCTTTAAGAAATTCCTTGTAGGAGCCTTCGTACCCGGAAACCATATTGCTCAGCCGGCCGATGAGGGCCGTCGGCGGCAGGCCGTCGCCGAGGGGCCAAAGGAGGCTCAGCCCGGCGATGACGACCGTCGCATGAAAGCCGATCGAGTCCAGGAACCAGATCAGGGGAATGCCGATGATCGCCGCCCCGCCATAGGTCAGGATGCCCTCGGAGAAGGGGATGATGACCGGGAGGAGGAAGAAGAGGAGGACGAGCGGCGTCGATATGACGGCGAACGACAGGAGGCCGCGGACGCCGGTCACGGTCATGATCTGCTGGAGCATGCCGACGACGACCATGGTCGCGAGAAGAGGCAGAAGTCTCTTTGCTGTGTCCCGGGCCAGAGTGAGAAACGGGATTTTTTTTGGGCTGAGGAGAAGGGCTACCGCGCCGGCGATGGCGAACTCGAGGGACAGGCCGAAGATGGGCGTCGCGAAGGGCCAGGCCCGGTAGGCGATGACCAGCCCGAAAAAGACGGCGAAAGGCAGGAGGACCCGCCACCAGGTCATGCCCTTCGGCGGCTCGGGCAATTCGGCGGGTCCCGCCGCGGCACCCGGGTCCTTCTTCAGGCCAAGGACGAGGACGGTGAAAGCGCCCAGGATAAGGACGGGGATGCCCAGGGTGAACTCGAACCCGACGTAGGGGATGGCCGTCCCGGCGCAGAGGATCATGGCCCAGATGTTGACTGGGGGCGCGGCCGCGCTCAGACCGGCCACGATGAAGAGGATGGCGGCCACCTTCTTGCGGGAGACGCCGAGGCGGCCGAGAGCCATGGCCACGGGGGCCCCGACGACGAGTAGCGACACGCTCCCGGCTCCGGTCAGGGCGCCGGGGATGAGGACGATGACCATCAAGACGAGCAGGACGAGGACCCGCTTCTTCCCGAAGACGCGGAGCGTCGCCCGGACGACGTAGACGACGCCGCCCGATTCGTTGACGATGGTCATGAAGAGCGTCGCCGTGAAGAAGACGAGGATGACGTCGAGATAGGTGAAAGAGCCCTCGACGAGGTGGCGCCCCAGGTCGGCGATAGGCGGCGTCTTGAGGAACGCTCCTGCGACGCCGCAGGCCAGGGCCGAAGCGAACATGCTCAGCTCGACGGACAGCTTGGCGGTCTTGGCCGCGACATACGCGGCGATCATGACCGCGAGAATGATCAAGATCTGTGTCGTCATGCCTAATGCCCCGCATCTTACAGGAATTCGGACGGTTCGGTCAACACGCCCCTTTGACGCCATCCGTGCTGTGATGGGGACCGGCGAGGAGTCGTTCTTAATAACCTGTGCTGAAACCTAACGAGCTTCCCTAGCGTTATAGACAAAACCCGATGATTCCGCTAAGATGTCCGCGGAAAGGGGTCGAAAGGAGTTTCGACCTATGTTTGATTCAAGGCCTCCTGTCCGGGAGGGCATTTCCAAACCCGCTCTTTTTCCGCTACAATATGGTCCTATAAGGAGGACATCCATGCGGCAATCCGCTTTTTCAAAATTCCTCTTCGCGTTGAGCCTCGTGGGCTTCCTGGCCGGCATGGGTGCGCCGGGCCTCCAGGCCCAGTATTACGGCCGGAACAAAGTCCAGTACCAGAAGTTCGACTTCAAGATCATGAAGACCCGGCACTATGACATCTATTTCTATCTCCAGGACGAGCAGACGGTCAAGCTCGCCGCCCTCATGGCCGAGCGCTGGTATTCGCGACTTTCCCGGATGTTCAATCACGAACTCAAGGGCCGCCAGCCTCTCATCCTCTACGGGAGCGGGCTCCTGGGCGAAGGGACGGGCGGCGTTACCGAGTCGTTCAAGCGCCGGATCGTCCTGCCCTACGGGGCCTCGCTCTCCGAAACAAACCATGTCATCGGGCACGAGCTTGTCCACGCCTTCCAGTACGACATCATGGCCCAAGGTCATTCCGACCAGGCCCGGGGGAACGAGATGGGCCTCCGCATTCCCCTCTGGTTCATCGAGGGCATGGCCGAGTATCTCTCCATCGGCCCGGTCGACCAGAACACCTCGATGTGGATGCGCGACGCCGTGCGCCGCAAGCAGCTGCCCCAGATCAGCAAGCTCGACAACTCCTACAAATATTTCCCCTACCGCTGGGGCCATGCCGTCTGGGCCTACATCACCGGTCGCTGGGGGGACGAAGTCATCGGCAAGATGATGAAATCGGTCGGCCGCTCCGGGGACTACCAAGTCATCCTGGAGAGCGTGCTCGGCATCAAGCTGAAGCAGCTTTCGGCCGATTGGCATAAGTCGATGGAGGACGCCTACACCCCGCTCATCGAAAAAACCCAGACGCCCGACAAGTTCGCCAAGGCGTTGTTCAAGGGCGTGGAGTCCAATCCCTACAACATCGCGCCGTCGATCAGCCCGGATGGCAAAGAACTCGTGTTTCTTTCGACCCGGGACCTTTTCTCGATCGACCTTTACCTGGCGGATGCCGACACCGGCAAGATCAGGCGGAAGATCATCTCGACCGCCGTGGACCCCCATTTCGAGAGCATCCAGTTCATCAAGTCCGCCGGATCCTGGGACGCCAAGGGCGAGAAATTCGTCTTTGGCGGCGTGGCCAAGGGCCGACCGGTCCTGACCATTCTCGACATGAAGAAAGACAAGATCGAGCGGGAGATCCCCTTCGGCGAGCTGGCCGAGATCCTCAGCCCGGCCTGGTCGCCGGACGGGCGCTACATCACCTTCACCGCCCTGGCTGGCGGGGTCTCGGACATCTTCATCTACGACCTCAAGGACAACGTCCTCAAGCAGATGACCCGGGACGTCTTCGCCGACCTCCAGCCGGTCTGGTCGCCCGACGGCAAAACCATCGCCTTCGTCACCGAGCGGTTCTCGACCAACCTCGACTGGGTCGATATCGGGAACTACGAACTGGCCCTGCTCGACGTCGAGTCGGGCCGGATCCAGAAGATCCTCGGTTTCCCCAACGGCAAGAACATCAATCCCCAATGGACCGCGGACTCGAAGGGGCTCTATTTCCTCTCCGACCAGAACGGCAAGACCGACCTCTACCGGATCGATATCGCCTCGGGCAAGCTCTTCCAGATCACGAATCTGTATACGGGCATCAGCGGTATCACCGATCTCAGCCCGGCCATCTCCGTGGCCCAAGAGACGGGTCGCGTCGTCTTCTCCGGCTACCAGGACAGCTACTACACCGTTTACTCGATCGACGACCCGAAGGTCCTCGAAGGGCAATCCTTCCTGGCCCAGTTCGAACGCAACCCGGCCCTGCTGCCGCCGCGCGCGGAAGCCGAGGGTTCGCTCCTCGGCCTCCTCAAGAACCCGCTCTTCGGCCTGCCCAAGGACACGAACTTCGCCATCTCCGCCTACAAGCCCAAGCTCGGCCTGGACTACATCTCGCCGCCCAACATCGCCGTCGGGGTCGACCGCTACGGGACCTACGGCGCGGGCGGCATCTCCGCCTACTGGAGCGACATGCTCGGCACCCAGACGATCGTCACGACCGCCTTCACCGGCTCCCGCCTCATCGACACGTCCGGGGTCCTGGCCTACCTCAACAATAAAGGCCGTTTCAACTGGGGCGCGGCGGCCCAGCGGATCGTCTACCCCTACCCGTATTACTACATCTATGAGGATGAATTCGGCGGGCAGCCCGCGATCTTCGAGGTCGAGGACGTCTACCGTCTCATCAATTACGACCTCTCGCTCTTCGGTTCCTATCCCTTCAGCCAAGTCAGCCGGTTCACCCTGAGCGGCGGCTTCCGGGCCCAGGGCTTCAACCACACCGTCTACACGAGGATCTATGACGTCAACACCGGGTACTTGATCTCCTACGAGAAGACCCACCCGAACGATGTGTCCAAGGCCCTATCCTTCGGCTACCTGACGGCCGGCTACTATTACGACACCGGGATCTTCGGAGCGACGAGCCCGATCCTTGGCCAGAGCATGGGGCTGGCCGTATCGCCGTCCGTCGGCAATATCAATTTCGTGACGGTCTCCGCGGATATCCGGAAGTATGTCATGCCCGTCAGACCTCTCACGCTGGCTTTCCGGGCTCTCCACCTGGGTCGCTACGGGGGCGGCGCCGAGGACGAACGCTTCTACCCGCTTTACATCGCCTACTGGGACCTCGTCCGCGGCTACGAATCCTTCTCCAACGCGGAGATGAACGCGTACCAACAGGATCCGGCTAAAGCCTTCGATCTCAACCGGCTCTACGGCAGCAAGATGATCGTGGGCAATGTGGAACTCCGGTTTCCGCTGCTGGGCCTCCTCGGCCTGGGCAAGGGCTACTTCGGCGCCTGGCCCCTCGAGTTCTACGGGTTCTTCGACTGGGGCATCGCCTACGCCGATAGTCTTGGACGGTGGTGGTCCAATCCGGGGGACACGGATGTCAAGGACGTCAAGCCCTGGTTCGCGGGAGGGAATCGGAAGCCCATCAGCAGCTACGGGATCGGCTTGAGGACCAACCTCTTTGGCTACCTCATCCTCGGGTTGAACTACGTCTACCCGATCGACCGGCCGGTTCGCGGCTGGCATCTCCAGATGAGCATCAGCCCGGGCTTTTAAGGCTTTTTCGGGAGCCGGGGGACGAAGGCGCTCGTCTTGCGGGCGTAGGCTTGGAACGCCGGCGATGAAAGCGTAGTACAGTCTCAGCCTTTCTCTTTCTCTATCCTATCCATTGCAGCCGGAAAATCCGATCGAACCCTACGATCGGCCTTGGCCCGTCTCGACCATTGCCGGAGGCCGGAAGGCCACAGCCAGCAAGATAGCGGCTCCCAGCGCGGTCAGGCACGGCAGCAAGAACATCGACCGGAAGTCCGTAACGCCGTTGACGGTGAAGACCGATTGTATCAGC
Source organism: Candidatus Aminicenantota bacterium (assembly GCA_026393975.1). Taxonomy (GTDB): domain Bacteria; phylum Acidobacteriota; class Aminicenantia; order Aminicenantales; family Saccharicenantaceae; genus RBG-16-66-30. The sequence goes on from JAPKZD010000012.1 coordinate 41,547, forward strand.
CACGGGCACAGCGAGTTGGCCGCCAGTACTCCGATGCCCAGGATCATCACATTGAACAGCCCCTGCGCGCTCGAACGAACGTCCTTGGGGAAATACGCGTCCACAAAAATGTATACCGTGGCGAAGAAGAAAGCGTAGCAAATGCCATGCAAGACCTGGATGGCCACGATCATCCATGGCTGGGAGGGGAAAAAGGCGTATACCGCGAACCGGCCGGCATGCCCAAGAATGCCAATGAGCATCGTAATCCGCCAGCCGAGTTTTTTCAACACGGCTCCCAGGACGAGCATGGTCAGGATCTCCGAGACCTGACCCAAACTCATGACGGGCATGATCCAGTTGCCAGGAATGCCGACGCCGCCGGCCTCGGGCCTGGCGCCGAGGAACGAAGCGGTCCAGTTGAAATACGAGTTATGAACGAAAGCGTCGACGAACGTCAAGAACCACAGGATCAGCACGAAGGGGTGCTTGAGCAACTTCACCGCTTCAAGCCAAGCGAAGCGTTCGGCAGCGGAAGCATCCAGCTTTTTTTTCTTTGGAGGGGTGTGGGGGAGGAGCAGGCTGTAAGCGGCTAGACCCAGGGAGACGACGCCCGCTACGATGAATGTCCAGCGCGTCGCTTGTTTCAACGCTTGGCCGGTGAGCCCTGAGCCGAGGGCCGTTCCGAGCCATGCGACCACTCCATGCGGCGCCGCCGCCCTGACTCGGGCCCAATCCACAAAGATGAACGTGAATGGCCAGGCTGCGAGAATCCAGCCTATGGTGCCCCCCATGCGGACAAAACCGAACTCCTTCCGCGCGTCCTTCATGTGGGTGAAGGCGATCGAGTTGGCGATCGAGATGGTCGGGACGTAGAAAAGGCAATGCACGAGCATCAGGACAAAGAAGGGCCAGAACTCGCGGGTGAATCCCAGCCCGAGTATTGCGAGTCCGCCGATGAGGTGACTCATACCCAGGAACTTCTCAGCGGCGAAATGGCGATCCGCGAACTGGTTACTGAAAAACATGCCGACGATGGCGGAGAGGGGGAAGGCATTCAGGATCCAGGCCTGCTGGGTCGTTGTAAATCCGAGACTTGGCAAATAGCTGAATATCAGCGGAAGCCATGCTCCCCATATGAAGAACTCCATCACCATCATGATAAATAGTCTGCTGCGCGTACTCTTTGCCGCTGTCATGCTCACTTCTCCTTTTATCTAACAGCTGTCCCAGGCGCCTGATGGCCGATCAGAGCTCCTTGAGGAAAATGTTCCGGAAGAAGGGGGGCGACTGGCTGTCGTGGTTCTGGAGGCCGACGTACCCCTCGGGAGAGAGGTCCTTGACCTTGCCGCCCGGCTTAGCCTCCCAGTCCATGACCGGCTTCCCGTTGAGCTCGATGCGGAGATGGGCGCCCTTGAACTCGATCTTGAAGTGGTTCCATTCGCCCGCGGGGAGCGAGGCCGCGAGCTTGGGCGCCTCGATGTCGTAGGCGGCCCCGGTGTGGTGGATGCCCGTCGACTTATCGTCGATCTGGATCTCGATCGAATGATAGATGTAGTCGTCGCTCACGGGGACGGAGGGCACGCGGAGGAAGATGCCCGAGTTCGTCGTCTCGGTCGAACATTTGAAATCGCACTCGAGGATGAAATCCCTGACCTTTTTCGAGTACCAAAGGAGGCCCATGCCGCCCTGGCCCTTGAGGACGCCCGTCTTCGGGTCGCACTCGAAGTAGCCCGGCCCGTAGTGGTTCCAGCCGTGCTTCTCGTAGCCGCCCCAGTCCCGTTTGAGGATCTGGTCGTAGCCTTCGTAATAGGTCACGCTCTTGACGTAGGCGATGCTCTTGCGGAAGGCGGGCATGGGGTCGCCGACCTCGGACTCGTTCTCGTATTCCATCGTCAGGTAGCCGTCGTAGTCCTGGAGGGTCAGCTCGGCCAGGAGGTCGCGGATCATTCCCTTGCCGGCGCCCCAGGGGACGTCGTCGACGCCCTTGGCCGTCCCGAAATCGCTCCGGTCCTTGAGGTGGACGTCGAGGATGCGGCCTTTCAGGAGCTTGAAGGCCTCGCGCGGGTCGTTCATGCCCCGCATCCAGTGGCCGCTGTCGGCGCAGGAGCCGATACGCGCGTCCTTGCCGTCGACGTGGCTGAAGACGGTCTCGGGCAGATTGTACTTCGAGGGCGCAGGATGGTTGTGGATGGCGATCTTGATGTCGTATTCCCTGACCAGCTTCTCGAGCAGGGTGAAATCGTCGTCGGCCGGCTCGCAGACGATGACGCGGATGCCCATCTTACGGGCGAAGTCGAAGACCTTGCGCATGCTTTCTTCGGTCTTGCCGATGTCGACGACGCCGTAGCCGTAGAGCGTGACGCCAGCCGTCTTGAGGGCGTCCTTAGCGAAGGTGACCTGTTCGGCGGTCATCTTCTCGTCGAAGCGGGCGCCGGGCAGCTCGGCGGCGAGGGCCTGGCCGGGGAAGGCCTCGACCGCTGCGACGCCGAGCTCCTTGAGCATCCGGAGCGTCTCGACGAAGGTAAACTTGCGGAACGTCCAGGCCTCCGCGGCGAAGGGGAATTTCTTGATGCGGACGCTCGCGTAGTCCGTCGCCGCGACGGCCTTCTGGAGCTCGGACGATATGTGCCGGATCTGCGGTGCTGTCGGCGGGACTGCAGCAAGGGCCGGGGCGGCCGCCGAGCTGAGGATGAGGGCGAGGGCGATGATCGCGGGAATGCGTTTCATGGGGTCTCCTTTGTTCGCTTTCACTTCGACTTCGGGTTCCACTTCCCCCTGGCCACGGGCGGGATGTAATCATCCAGGCCCTTGAACGGGAAGGCCAGGGTCTTGCCCAGCTCGGCGCTCCGATAGGCGGCCATGAGGAGCTCGGCGACGGCGACGCCGTCGGTGAAATTCTCCTCGGGCCGGACGCCCCTGAGGAACGACTGGACCATGTGCCGGTTCTCGGCAATGTAGCCGTATTCGCCGGCTTCGTCGGCGACGATGGGCATCAGCCCGATCTCGGCGTTCTGCTTCTCGACGAGGTCCTCGCCGGCCTTGCCCTGGACCTCGCGGCTGAAGAAGACCTTGAGGCCGGCGTCGAGGGAGTTGATCTGGAGGGCGTACTCGGGCCCGAGGAGCTCCATGCTCAAGCGGAGGCCCGCCCCGACGTAGCACCAGCTCGTCGTCGTCTCGACGACGAGGATCTTGCCGGCCTTGTCCTTGTATTCGACGAGCGACCGGGCGAAGTCCTCGGCCGGCCGCTTGAGGTAGTCGGTCTTGCCGCCGCTGTTTTTGGCCAGGATGGCGGCGTATTTGGGCTCCTGCCACTTGAGGCAGTTGGTGTAGGCGGTGACGCTCACGGGCGTCAGGACGTCGCGGGGGGCGCCGGGCGGGGTCAGCATGAATCGGGCCTCCTCGACCGAGTGGCACATCATGTCGTTGAGGACGCCGCCGCCCTGCAGAGCGCCTTCCCAGAACCAGGGCATATGGGGGCCGCTGTGCTCCTCGGCGGCCCGGGCCAGATAAGGAGGCCCGGACAGGGCCGCGCCGCGGGCCCAGACGATCTCCTTGCCCCGCACGACGGCCGGGGAGAAGACCTGGTTTTCCAGGTAGCCGTCGAGGAGGCCGGCCTTTCGCGCAAGCTCGAGCATGTTCTTGGCCTCGCGGACGTTGCGGCCGAGCGGTTTCTCGCAGGCCACGCCAACGAGCTCCGCCTTCCCCTTGCTCACGGCGTGAGCGATCTCCTCCATGACCGCCCCACGGGTGTAGTTCGGGGCGCATATCCAGAGGGCCCCGATGCGCGGGTCGGCGGCCATGTCCGTGATCGAGGCGTAGGGCTTGGCTTCGCCGACGCCGAGCGACTTGACCAGGGCGCAGGCCTCGCGGGCGCGTTTCGCGTCAGGGTCGAAGACGCCCAGGATGTCGGCGTCGCGGACGCCGACCCAGGACTTGATGTGGAAGCGGGCGATGAACCCGCCGCCGATGATTCCGATGCCGAGGACCTGTACTTTCTTTGTCATGTCATGAATCTCCCGCATCGGGGACACGGTTCAGAAGTTCATGTCCCCATATGGTCCCTCAGTTGGACCTCCTTTTTTGAGGACTCTACATACCTTAAATATCGACGGATTGTCAATTTCTCAGGGGGTCTCGTCGAGGCGGCTGACGATGATCCGGTTCTGGGGGTGCAGGATATTCTTGGCCTCGGGCATGAAGAGATGCTCGAGCCGCGTCCCGTAGAACTCGGCGATCTTGCCCCTGACCATTTTCAGCGTGGAATTGAGAAGATGGTTTTGTTCGGTGAAGCCTTCGCCGAGGACGGCCACGGCGGCGGGCAGCCAGCGCGCCGGGAACATCCCGGCGTGTTTCCCGCCTTCGCGGAAGGCGCCGATCTCGCCCTCGAGGAGCCGCAGGGCGGCCTCCTGGCCTTCCGGCGTCTTGACGCTGAGGCCTTTCGCCTTGAGTCCGCGCAGGAGGGCCTCCCTGTTCGGGACGAGCAGGGCGACCGTGAAGGGCGACTGGTTGTTGTAGAGCATGATTTGCTCGATGTAAAAGGAGGCGTCGGTGATGGCCTCCTCGATGACCTCAGGGCTGTACTTCTCGCCGTCGCTCCCGATGAGCAGGCTCTTCATCCGGCCGAGGACATAAAGGAAGCCGTCGGTGTCGAGATAGCCGAGGTCCCCCGTGTAGAGCCAGCCGTTGCGGAGGGCCTCGCGCGAAGCCTTCTCGTTTTTCCAATAGCCGGCCATGACGTTCTCGCCGCGGACGACGATCTCCCCGGTTTTTCCAGCCGGGAGCTCGCAGCCCTGGTCGTCGCAGATCCGGAGTTCGAGGCCCGGAGCGATCCGTCCCGAGGAGCCGAGCTTGTGGGCCTTCAGGCTGTTGGCCGAGACGACCGGCGCGGCCTCGGTCAGCCCATAGCCCTGGAACATGGGCATGCCCAGGGCGTAGAAGAACCGCTGGAGCTCGATGTCGAGCAGGGCCCCGCCGCCGACGAAGAACTCGAGACGGCCGCCGAAATTCTCCCGGATCTTGCCGAAGATGAGCTTGTCGTAGAGGGTGTAGAGGGGCTTCTTCAGTATCGTCAGGCCGCGGCCCTTGTTCCATCCTTCGGCATTGTAGTCGACGGCGAACTTCAGGGCCTTGCCGAAGAGGGCCTCAACCATCGGACCCTTGTCGCGGACGCCTTTCTCGATATTCTTCCGGAAGTTCTTGGCCAGTGCCGGCACGCTCAGGAGAAGGTGGGGCCTTGTGTCGCGGATGTTCTGCGGGATATTGCGCAGGGTTTCCATGGGCGTCCGGCCAAGTTCGATCGAGGCCATCGCGGCGCCGCTCCTCATAAGGGAGTAGATACCGCAGGTGTGGGCGAAGGCATGGTCCCACGGAAGGATGAGCAGGGACACATAGTGCTCGGGGCAGTCGACGAGAGCCCGCGACTGTTCGATATTGGCGGTGTAGTTCCGGTGGGTGAGGATGATGCCCTTGGGGTCGGCGGTCGTCCCCGACGTGTAGCAGATGTTGGCGTAATTGTCCTCCCGGACGGCCTCGAACGCGGCCTTGAATTCCGGTCGGCGAAACCCGAGGAATTCCTCTCCCTTCCGGAGAACCTCGGCGGCGGGGATCTCGTCAGGCGTATAGGCCTCGACTTCGTCCAGGACGACGGTGGTGACGAGCTCGGGCAGGTCTTTCCGGACCTGGCGGATCTTGCCGAGCTGGGACCTCGAGACGACGGCTAGGCGGCATCCGGAATGGGCCAAGCGGAACTTGAGGTCGCCAAGCTCATCCACCTTGACCGAGATCGGGACGTTGACGGCCCCGACGAAGAGGATACCGAGCTCGCTCACGATCCAGTCCCGTCGGCCTTCGGAAATGAGGGCGGCGCGGTCGCCCTTGCCGAGGCCCAGGCTCATCAATCCAGCCGCGAACTTGTGGACGAGGCCGCGCATTTCGGCATACGTCGTCGGCTCATACCGCTCGCCGTTCTTCTCCCAGATGAGGACGTTCCCTGGGTAAGCCTTGACGCTGTCCTCGAAGAGCCGGGGGAGTGTCCGTTCGGCCATGGGCATCCTTCTCTTCCGGAATGATTTTTCTCATCCTACGTCCGGCCGCTAGAAATGTCAAAATTCATTTTCGAACGGCCCGGGCCGACTAATCCATCGCGGGCCATTACGTATCTGGAGGCACCCGTTTGGGGACGTTGAATCTCGATACGAGCAGGCGGCCATGAGGGACAAGCGCCGGGACGTCCGTATCGTCGAGGAAAACAAAGTCGTCGTTTCGTTAATGACCGGCGAGATCCACCCCGGCACTCCGACGGTTTATTATTCCCTGACGCGCGACATCTCCGTGGGCGGAATCCGTATCATGACCGTGGCCCCGCTCGAAGCGGGCGCCCGCGTCCGGCTGGACATCACTCTGGGCCGGTCCCGCAAGCGGATCCGGGCCATCGCCGAGGTCCGCTGGGTCAGGGAGCTTTACGGCCGGGAGGTTTTCGAGGCCGGGCTCCAGTTCGTCGGCCTCGAACCGAACGCCGAATTCACACTCATCGACCACATTTTCGGGCTGAAGACCGACAGCGGGGCCTGACCCGTCCGGACTTGCTTTTCTCCTGATCCTAAGTTAAAAATGAAACTCGTCCCGGAAAGGAGGAGGTCCCATGTCCAAAATAGTCCTGACCGTAGCCTGCCTTCTCGCGCTGGCTCTGGCCGTGGCGGCCATCGCGCCGCCCCGTGCCGAGACCGACGCGGAACGCCAGGCCCGCTTGAAATGGTGGACCGACGCCCGTTTCGGCATGTTCATCCACTGGGGCCTTTACGCCCTGCCCGCCAGGCACGAGTGGGTCAAGAGCAACGAGCGGATGACCGACGAAGCCTACGCCCGGTACTTCGCCCATTTCAACCCGGACCTCTACAACCCCCGCGAATGGGCCCGCGCCGCCCGGCTGGCCGGGATGAAGTATTTCGTCGTCACGATGAAGCATCACGAAGGCTTCTGCCTCTGGGATTCGAAGCTCACGGACTACAAGGCCACCCGCACACCCTACGGCCAGGACCTCATAAAGCCGCTCATCGAGGCCATGCGGGCCGAAGGCCTCCGGGTCGGCTTCTACTACTCCCTTCTCGACTGGCATCACCCGGAATACACGGTCGATATGCACCACCCGATGCGGGACGACAAGGCTTTCGTCGAGAAGTCGAAAACGCGCGATCTCGGCAAGTACGCCGACTACCTCTTCGCCCAGGTCAGGGAGATCCTGACGGAGTTCGGCCGGATCGACACGCTCTTCCTGGATTTCTCGTTTCCGGGCGCGAACGGCAAGGGGCGGAACGAATGGCGGTCGGAAAAGCTCCTCAAGATGATCCGCAAGCTCCAGCCCGGGATCATCGTCAACGACCGGCTCGATCTGCTCGACGTCGCGGGCGGCTGGGACTACCGGACGCCGGAGCAGTTCATGCCCCGGGAGTGGGTCAAGGTCGACGGCAAGCCCGTGCCCTGGGAGACGTGCCAGACGTTTTCCGGCTCCTGGGGGTACGACCGGGAAGAATCCACTTGGAAATCCGTCCGTCAGCTGGTCGCCATGCTCATCGAGACCGTCAGCAAGGGCGGCAACCTCCTCCTCAACGTCGGCCCCACGGCCCGCGGGACGTTCGACGCCCGGGCCGTAGAAAGGCTTCAGGGGATCGGCGCGTGGATGGAGAAGAACGGCCGTTCGATCTACGGCTGTACCCAGGCCCCCGCGCAGTTCCCTGCGCCCGCCAACTGCCTGCTGACCTACAACGTCGAAGCCAAGCGCCTCTACGTCCATGTCCTCGAATGGCCGTTGGGCGTCCTCGCCCTCGACGGCTTCGCCGGCCGGGTCGAATACGCCCAACTCCTCCACGACGCGTCCGAAGTCCCCTTCACCGAAAAGGGAGGGCAGGTCGGCTTCATGCCGGGTTCGAGGGGCCGGGAAGCGGAAAACACCCTGACGCTCCGGCTTCCCGTCCGCAAGCCCGACGTCGAGGTGCCGGTCATCGAGCTTTTCTTGAAATAGCAGTGTTGGACCTTCGGTCCGATAGACCGATCTCGGAAGAGACAGACGGAGACTCGCCATGAACATGCGAACATCGAAAACAGCCCTCGCCCTCGCCGCCGCGGCCATGGCCGCCTTGCTTTTTCCCGTAACCGCGGCCGCCACGCCCAAGGATTACTATTTTCCGGAAGTCAAGGTGGACGTCACGGTCGAGCGTGACGGCTCGTTCCTCGTGGACGAATACCGGACGTTCGAGTTCGAGGGCGGCTTCAGCTACGCCTACATTGTCATCCCCCTGCGAGTCGAACGGCTGGGCGTCCGCCGCGAAATCGAGGTTTCGGGAATCGCCGTGACGGACGAGCAGGGGATGGCCCTGAGAACGGAGATCGGAGAGGATGGCGGGCGTCTCACCGCCAAGTGGTTCTATTCGGCCCGTGACGAGAGGCGGACCTTTCGCATCCACTACCGCGTCACGGGAGCGATCGTGAGCTACGCGGACGTCACCGAACTCTACTGGCAGGCGATCGGCGACGCCTGGGACAAGCCGGCCAAAAACGTCCGGGTCACGGTCCTTCTTCCCGGCCCGGTCGCGAAGAAGGAGGAGCTCAACGTCTGGGGCCACGGCCCCCTCGCCGGCTGGGCCGAGGTCGTCGACGAGCGCACGGCCCGTTTTTCCGCTTCGGGCCTGGCCTCTCGCCAGTTTTTCGAGATCCGCGTCGTCTGGCCGGCCGGGATGGTCGTCGGAGTCCCGTCAGACCGCTACGATCTCGCCTCCATCAAGGCCGAAGAGCAGGGCTACGTCCAGGATACGATCGAGCGTGTCCGCAGGGCCCAGAGGGAAGAGGAACTCGGCCGGCAAGGTTCCGCGGCGAACAAGCGGAGTTTCCTGAAGGTCCTGGGCATCTGGGGAGGTTGGCAGGTCGTCGGCCCGCTCGTTTGGCTCCTCGTTTATTTCCGCGTCTGGTCGGCCGCGGGGAAGGACTACCGGTTCGAAGGCCTCCCGGATTACGTTCGCGAGCCGCCGTCGAAAAACCCGCCGGCCATCGTCCAGACGCTGATGCGAGAGGGACGGACCGTGACGCCGGCGGCGTTCACGGCGACGCTCTTCGACCTGGCCCGTCGGGGCGTCCTGGAGATGGAGGACCGGAATGTCCAGAAAAAGGGGCTCTTCGGCTCCAAGGAGGCCGTGGAAACGACTGTCACCCTGAAAAAAGACCTGTCACAGGCCGGAGACCTGCTGCCCTACGAAAAAGCGCTCCTTTTATTCCTGTTCGAAGAGGCCGTTCACTCCGGAACGAACAAGGGGTCCTCCTTCCGCGTCGACGAACTCCAGAGCTTCCTGAAGAAAAAGCCCCAGAAATTCCAGGTCTGGTACCTGAAATGGACGAAGGGCATCCGGGAGGAGGCGAAGTCCCGTGGCTTCCTCGAGCCGGAAAGCCTCAAGGCCCGGAACCTTTTCTATGCCGTCTCTCTGCCTTTGGCCATCCTGACCCTCAGCCCCGTCCTGCTCATCATCGCCGTGGCCCTCATCCCGACCCTCAAGAGGAGGACGATGGCCTGGGCCAGTGAGAACGAAGGCTGGAAGGGCCTCAAGCGCTTCCTCGACGACTTCTCCGAATTCGGAGAGATCCCGCCGGAATCCTACAAGCTCTGGGAGCGCTACCTCGTCTTCGGCATCCTCTTCGGCAACGCGAAAAAGATCCTAAAGATGCTGCCCGTCATACTGCAGGACGACCGGGCCGCCGTGCCCGTATGGTACGTAGGATTCAGCCGGGCGGGGTTGCTGACCGGCGGCGGCCTTCAAAGCATGATCAGCAGTATCGAACACACGGCCACGGCCATCCACCAGGCCAGCACTTCGGCCGCCCACTATTCGTCCGGCGGGGGCGGCGGTTTCAGCGGTGGGGGGGGCGGAGGCGGAGGGGGCGGGGGTGGAGGCGCCGGTTGATGAGAGACGCCACGAAACCCCGCCTCGGCGCCCTGGCCCTGGCCGTCCTCTGCCTTTTGCCGGCGGGCTGCGGGACGCCGTCCGAAGAGGCCCGCGTCACGGAACTCCTGAAAAAGTCCGTGGCGTTGGCCGAAAAAAGGGAGGTCCGCTCCCTGATGGGGTTTTTCGCGGCGGAATATTCCGACTTCGAGGGCAGGGACAAGGCGGACGCCGAGCGGCTCATCGCCGATTACCTGGGGAGGTTTCGGGGGGTCGTCATCCATCTCCTGAGCGTGCGCGTGGATTGGCCCGGCCCGGAAGGACGAGCCGCCGTCGAGTGCGAAATGTCGTTTTCGCATGGGGCAGCAGAGGTCCTGCGGAAGCTCCTCCCCTATACCGGCGAATATTACCGGTTCCGGTTCGACCTGAAAAAATCCGGAGAAGGAGAGTGGCGTTTCGCCTATGCGGATTGGCAGTCCGTCTCTCTCACCGACCTCTTCCCGGAATCCCTGAAGATCCTGAAGAAACTTTTTCCAGACCTTTAACGTATCCCTGAATGAAGGGATGTTTCCGGCCGCCGGCCGGGACGCCCATAATCGACGTTCGGAGGGTGAACATGGACGATGAAAATAAACAAGGCAAAACGAAGTTCGAGGAATTCCGGCTGAACGGCGGGGAGATCCTCAACAAGGTCAAGGAGATCATCCACCAGGGCAACGTCCGCCGGATCATCCTCAAGGACGAGCACGGGAAGACGTTCATGGAGATCCCGCTCACCGTCGGCGTCGTCGGCGCCATCGTCGCGCCCATCATGGCCGCCGTCGGGGCCGTCGCCGCGCTCGCCTCGAACCTGACCATCATCGTCGAGAAGACCGAAGACTGACCTTCGCGGCCGCCGCTTTTCTTTGGCGCTCCTCCATGCTATAACTGGTCCCTCGGATTCCGAAGCATGGAGGAGCGATCATGAGCGGATACGTGTCGGCGAAATCCCGGGTTCTCTTTATTTTGACCTTATTGACGCTCGGAAGCGTCCTTGCTATATGCCTTCCCGCCGCCGCGGCCGCCTCCGTCGATGGCAGCCTCAAGCTCATGCCCGTTCCTGCGAGCATGACGGTCCGAGAGGGGCGCTTCCGGGTCGACGAGGACCTGACTATCGGCGGACGGAGCCCGCAGACGGGCCGGGCCTTCAAGGCCGCCGCCCGTTTCATGTCCCGGTTGGCCGGGAGGACCGGGCTCTTCCTGAAACAGGATTTTCTGGCTGCCCAAGATCCCCCGGGTGAGGGAGGCGTTCTCTACGGCTTCGAAAGAGCCGGGGCGCTCCTGCCGAACGAGGATGAGTCCTACGCGCTCACGGTCGATCCGGACAAGGTCACGTTGGACGCCAAGACGGACATCGGTGTCCTGCGCGGCCTCGAAACCCTGCTCCAGCTCCTCAGCGTGGACGAGGCAGGCTACTATTTTCCCTGCGTCGATATCGCCGACAAACCGCGCTTCACCTGGCGCGGGCTGCTCATCGACGTCGGCCGTCACTTCCAGCCCGTCGACGTCATCAAGCGGAACCTTGATGCCATGGCCGCGGTCAAGATGAACGTCTTCCACTGGCATCTGACCGAGGACCAGGGCTTTCGGGTCGAATCCAAGGTCTTTCCCAAGCTCAACCAGCTCGGCTCCGATGGGATGTTCTACACCCAGGGCCAGATCCGGGATATCATCGACTACGCGGCCGAACGCGGGATCCGGGTCATGCCCGAGTTCGACATCCCCGGCCATTCGACGAGCTGGTTCGTCGCCTACCCCGAGTTCTCGAGCGCGCCGGGCCCTTACGGGATCGAAAGGAAGTTCGGCGTCTTCGGTCCGGCCTTCAACCCGGCCGACGAGCGGATCTATCCCTTCCTCGACGCGTTCCTCAAGGAGATGAGCGCCCTGTTTCCCGACCCGTACCTGCATATCGGGGGGGACGAAGTCGAAGGCCATCAGTGGGAAGCCAACCCGGCCATCCAGGCCTTCAAGAAAAAGAGCGGCCTCGCGGACAACGGCGCCCTCCAGGCCTATTTCAACAAGCGTCTTCTCAAGATCCTGACCAAGTACGGCAAGAAGATGGTCGGCTGGGACGAGGTCTTCCAGCCCGGGCTGCCGAACGACATCGTCATCCATTCCTGGCGCGGCCCGAAGGCCCTCGTCGAGGCTGCTCAGAAGGGATATCAGGGGATCCTCTCGAACGGCTATTACATCGATCTGTGCCAGCCGGCCGAGGCCCATTATCTGAACGACCCCCTGCCTCCGGATTCGCCGCTCGACGACCGTCAGAAGGCGCTCATCCTGGGCGGCGAAGCGACGATGTGGTCCGAGCTGGTGACGCCGGAGACGATCGACTCGCGGATCTGGCCGCGGACGGCGGCCATCGCCGAGCGGTTCTGGTCCCCGGGCTCGGTGACGAACGTTGACGACATGTACCGCCGGCTCGGTCTGGTCAGCGTCGAGCTCGAGGAGCTGGGCCTCCTCCATCTCAAGAACCCGGATATGCTGCTCAGACGCCTCGCCGGTGACCCGCGGATCGAGCCGCTGAAGGTCCTGGCGGAAGCTGTCGAGCCGCTCAAGAATTACGAGCGGCACGGCCAGGCCGCCTACACCAGCCTTTCCCCCTTCACGCGCTTCGTCGACGCCTGCGCGCCCGAATCCCTTGCCGCGCGGGCCTTCAGGAAGAACATCGACCAGTTCCTGACTGGAAAAGACCCGATGCTCGGCCGGGAGATCGGCGCGACCCTGGCGCTTTGGAAGGCCAACCACGTCCTGGTCCTGCCCCTCATCGCGGCTTCGCCGGCTTTGAGAGAGATCGAGCCTCTGTCGCTCGGCCTGGCCCGTGCCTGCGAGGTCGGGCTCGAGGCGCTCGACCGGCTCATGAAGGGGCAGAGCCAGCCGGCGGCCTGGGCGGAGGAAAAGGGGAAGATCCTGGCCGAAGCGGCCAAACCGGCGGCCCACGCCGAACTCGCCGTTCTCTCGGCCGTGACCAAGTTGGTCGAGGCCTGTGCGGGGCCGGTCAAATGACGCTCTCCGCACCGCGACGCTCGTACACGATCCTGCCGGTCGACGCCGAGTTCTTGCCCGGCGATGCCTCCGGGCCCTGGCCGGGGATCCCGTCGCTCGGGATCGATCACTATCTCTGGCTCGACAACGGCTACCGCCCCCCGGTCGAGATCAAGCTGTGTTATTCCCGTAGTTCCCTCCATGTCAGGTTCCGGGTGGGGGAGCGCCGGGTGCGCGTCAAATACGTGAAATTCCAGGACCCCGTCTACAAAGACAGCTGCGTCGAGTTCTTCATCGACGCTTTCCCGGAAAGCCGGCAGGGATACGTCAATTTCGAGACCAACGCCGCGGGAACCCTATTGGCCGCCTTCGGTCCCGACCGTGACAACCGAAAACCGCTTTGGCCCGAAGACCTTTCCGGCTTCGAGGTCGCCTCGTCGATCGGCGGGCCCTGCGATGGCGAGCACGGCGGCGACACGTGGACGCTCGAGTATAAGGTGCCGCTCGTCCTTTTCCGAAAAATTTACGGTCAGGAGATCCTTCCCGGACATCGGGCCACCGCGAATTTCTACAAGTGCGGCGACGAGACGGAAGTCCCCCACTTCGGGGCCTGGAGCCCGGTTGATACCCCCTCTCCCGACTTTCATCGCCCTGAGTTCTTCGGCGAAGTCGTCTTCGGGCAGTGATGACAAGGCCATGATCCCGGCGAAGCGACGCCTTAGAACTATGAACGAGCCGAACGACCGCAAGCGAAGCCGGGTCACGGGATGCGGAAGGAGCGGAGACCTCGTTCTCAAGCTCTGGACCCGGGCCGGAGTCGCGGCCGCGGCCGCTGTCGCGTTCGGCTGTCTCTACTTTTTCGTCCGTCAGTACTTCAAGAACGGGGTCTGGCGGTTCGACCTGCCCCTTGTCAACAAGTCGCTCGGCACGGCCGCGCTCTTCCTCGTCGCCCTGTCGATGTTCCTGACGGGGGTGGCCTACTTATCGCGCCGCTCCGGAAGGTCCCTGGCCTACCGGAAGCATTACGGCCTCATGGGATTCTGGACCGGCCTCGTCCACGGTGCCGTCAATCATTTTCTGCTTCCTGCCGTTGGCCTTCATCCGGAGAGGAAGCTCGCCGTTTGGCTTTCCGATGCCCCGGGCTTCCTGGCCCTCGTCCTCTTCGGGGCCATGGCCCTTCTCTCGAACGCCGGGGTCAAGCGACGCCTGGGGGGAGAAACCTGGAGAAGAGCCCTCCGCTACGGGGGGTACGCGGGGCTCCTGCTGGCCGTGGCCCACGCGGCGCTGCTCAAATGGACGAGCTGGACGAAATACGTGCGGACATTCGATTCCGTCCTTCCCTCGCTCAGCCTTCCGGTCGCTGCCTTCGCCGCCGCGGCGATCGTCCTGCGTCTGGCGGCCTGGATTTCTGAAGCCCGGAAAAAGTGAGGCTTATTTCAGCTTTTCTTGTCCGACGAATTCCCGGTACGGGCTGAGGTAGGAAAGCGTCTCGCGATCCTCTTCGTCGGTCTTGCCCAGGACCATGCGGGCTATGAGCTCACCGAGCCCGGGTCCGAGCATGAAACCCTGGCCGCACATGCCGACCGCTAGCATGTAGCCCTCGAGGTCGCGGGTCCAGCCGACGATTGGGAAGCCGTCGGGCGTCATGGGGTAGAGGCCCCGCCACGTCCGCCTGACGCGAAGGTTTTTGAGGCGGGGGATGAGGTTGACCATGCGCTGGGCGACCATGGGCAGGAACGAGCTCGTCTCGCGGACGTCCAGGCCCCAGATGCTGGGGCTGGGCGTGATGCAGAAGATGACCTGGCCGGTGTCGTGCTGATAGAAATAGTAGTTGGCCGATCCGGCGACGGGGCGGATGTCGACGACCATGGGTTCGAGGAAGCGGGCGACGGCCTCGGTCACCGCGCCTTCGTGCGAGTCGGGCCGGACGGGGACGTCGATTCCGGCCAGCGCCGACATCTCCGTGCCCCAGGGACCGGCGGCGTTGACGACGACCGCGGCGCCATATTCCCCCTTGTCGGTGTGCACGCCGCGGACCCGGCCGCCATCGATGTCGTACCCGGTCACTTTTTCGTTGAACAGGAACTCGGCGCCGAGCTTTTTCGCCCGGCTGTAGAAAGCGTGGATCGCGAGCAGGGGAGAGGCGTGGCCGTCGTCGGGGGAGAACGTCCCGCCGATGAGGCCCTCGGGATTGAGATCGGGGATGACCTCCAGGAAGGATTGCCTATCCAGCCAGTCGATGTTCAGGCCGTATTTTTTCTGGACGACGAGGAGCTCCTTGAGCGTCCGCTCCTCTTCGCCGCGGTAAGCGACGAACGAGTAGCCGCCTTTGCGCCACTCGATCTTGTCGCCGAAGCGCTCTTCCCAGGTCGAGAAAACATCGAGGCTACGCAAGCAAAGGCGGATCTTGGCCGGATCGGAATGGGTGGCCCGGAGGCCGCCGATGGCCCGTTTGTTCGAGCCCTGTCCGACGCTCGGGTACTGGTCGATGACCAGGACGCGAAGCCCGGCCTCGGCCAGGGAGAGCGCAGCCGGCACGCCGACGCTGCCGGCCCCGACGATGACGACGTCGTAGGATCTATTCGCGGTCATGGCCGTTGTCCTCCTCGCCCAGGCCCGCGAACAGTCCCAAGGGCACTTCCAAAAACAGGGGCCGTTTCAGCTGGTCGACGATTTCGGCTTCGGGAACGCCCTCCTCGCGGAACAGCCGGTGGATGAGCGGCGTGCAGGTCTTGGCGCCGCAGGAGCCCATGCTCGCCCGGGTCACCGCTTTGATCTCGTTGATGTCCCGGACGCCATCCCGGATGAGTTTCCGGATGGCCCCGGCCGTGACCCGTTCGCAGCGGCAGATGACGTTGTCATCGGCTGTGCGCTCGACGTACCGGATCAGGGATTCCCCGACCTCGGCTGGCTGGACCCTGATCCCGGCGATTTTTTTTGCGTATTCCCGGGGCGCCCGAACCTTGACGATCACGGTCCTGTCGTTGGCCTTGATGGCCTTGACCGCGCCGACCTCGACCCGGCCCAGAGCGTTTCCCTCGGTATCCTCGACGACCACGGAGTCCCCGGCTTTCAAGCTGTCCTTGAGGAACTCGAACGGGACGGCCACGGTTGGAAAATCCGGGTCCTTGCGGTAGTCGACGAGGGTGATGGCCAGCCCGGGACAGATGGCGACGCATTTTTCGCAGCCCGTACAGCCCTTGCCGCCCTTCTCTTCGACGAACGACGGGAGAAGCCGGATGTCCGTCTCGTCCATTTCGATGAGGTCGTTCGGGCAGACAGCCGTGCACGGGTCGCAGGGGATCTCCTGGTTGCAGTGGATGACCGGGAAAACGCCCGCTTCGGCCGCCGGCGTTATTTCCGGGGACGTCGTTCCTGGCCGGGACTTGAGGATGTCGGCGGTTCGGTACCAGTCCGGCGAGATCTCGCCGACGTCGTGCCCGAGCGCCCGGGCCACTTCGAGGCCGCGGATCTTGCCCGAAAAGATGGCCGCGGAGGCCTCGGCGATCTCCTCGGCGTCGCCGGCTGCGAATGCGGGAAGGCCGAATTCGCGGGCCTTCTCGTGGAACTCGTTGACGGGGTCGAGGCCGACGGCGATGAGGACGGTGTCGCAATCGAAGGACCGCTCGGTCCCGGGGACGGGCTTGAACCTCTCGTCGACGCGGGCGACGGTCACGGACACGACGGCGTCCTCACCGTTGGCGCTAAGGACGGTATGCGACGTGTAGATCGGCACGCCCAGACGGGCCAGCTTGTCCCGGTGGACCTTGTAGCCGCCGCACTCGGGCAGGATTTCGACCAGTCCGACGACCGATATCCCCGCCTGAAGGGCGTGATATCCGGCGATGAGCCCGACGTTTCCGCCGCCGACGATGAACAGCCGGCCCGTTGGCTTGACAAGGTCCCTGTTGACGAGCGTCTGGAAGGCGCCCGCACCGTAGACCCCCGGCAGGGTGTTGCCCGGAAAGGCCAGGTTTTTCTCCCGCGCTCCCGCGGTCGTAAGGAGGACGTCCGGCTTGACCAGCGCGTACCGACGGCCTTCGACGAGGACGCCCACGGTCTTGTCGCTGTAGACGGCCAGGGCCGCGCTCTGCAGCCAGACGCGGACGTGAGGAAACGAGCGGACCTCGTTCTCGAGGCGGGTGGCGATATCGATGCCGCGCGTGCCGGCGTAGACGGCATCGATCGATCCGAAGAAGCGGTGGGTCTGGAGGACGAGCTTGCCGCCGAGCCGGTGCTTGTCATCGATGATGAGCGTCTCGACGCCGCGCTTGCCGAGCTCGATCCCAGCCGAGAGGCCGGCCGGTCCGCCGCCGATGATGAGGACGGGAACGCGGAGGGTTTCGATGGGCCGGGGTTTGGCCGCGGCGAGGACGGCGGCGTCGACGCGGGGCAGCTCGGGAAGACCATCGGCGGGCTCGACCCGCATGCCGGGCCTGACGAGCTCCATGCAGGACTTCACCGGAATCCCGTCGGCCAGGACGAGACACTGGGCGCACTGGCCGTTGGCGCAGAAGATGCCCTGGGCGGCGCCGTCCTTGGCATGGTGTCCGAAAACGCGGACGCCGGCGGCGATCAGGGCGGAGGATAGGGTTTCCCCTTCGAAGGCCTCCAGCGGGCGGCCTTTCCAGGAGAAAGAAATGGACTTTCGGGCGGGTATGGGCAGGATGGGGTGCTGTTCAATACGGTACACGGGCGGCCATTCTCCTTCCGCCTTCGACGGGCGGCCCGGCAAAGGCGTTTATTATAGCATATCGGATTTTTCGTGGGTAGAAAGATCCGAGGTGGTGTATAATCATGCCGAAGATGATGAGGTCGAGAGAAAACACCCGCTCGGCGACGGTCGCGCTGATCATCCTGGCCCTTCTCGCCGTTCCTCTGGCCGCGAATGAGGCCGACGGACGTCCCGCCGAAACGGGAAAAAACCCGGGTTTCAAGCAGGCGGCGCGGGATTTCGCCGAAGACGCGGGCCGGATCTGGAGCTCGCCCTTCCGTATCAAGGAGCGGCACGTGGGTCCGCTCATCGCCCTGGCCGCGACCACCGCTTTTCTCATCGCCGCCGACGAAGACATTCGGGGCGCTTTCCAAGGCTATGTGGACCATCACCCTTGGGTGGGCGATGTCGGCCCGGTGATCACGCAGATGGGGGGCCTGGGCGCAGTAGCGACGGCAGGATTCTTCCTGGGCGCCGGTCTCGTCTTCAAGGACGACCGGGCGAGGGATACGGGCTACTTGGCAGCTTGCGCCATGGCCCAATCTTTCCTCGTAGAGCAGGCCCTCAAGGGTCTCACCGGACGGCAGCGACCCTACGTCGCCGACGGGACCGACCGTTGGTCGGGGCCGGAAGGATTCTTCAAGCGCTACGATAAGGCGAACCACGGCCTCTACGATTCCTTCCCGTCCGGCCACTCTACCTGGGCCTTTAGCCTGGCGACCGTCGTGGCCCTGCAGTACCGTCACACGGCCTGGGTACCGGTCCTGGCCTATACGATCGCCGCCGGAGTGGGACTTACCCGGGTGACCATGGACCGCCATTGGATGTCCGACGTTGTGGTCGGGGCGGTCATCGGCCACCTCGTCGCCCGGTTGGTCGTGCGCAGCTACACCCGGAGACAGCGCCTGGTCCCGGTCCTGGGCTGTTCCGGAAGGGGCATCGCCTTGGGCTTCCTATATAACCTCGACCCGGTCTATTGATACGTTCGATGGCGCCAACCCTCGGGCTTTCGGCCGGGGCCCCGATCGCTGTCGAATGGAGTGATGATCGCAGCGAGGAACTCCTAAATAAGGATGGGCTCATGAAAAAATATGAGGTGCCGGTCGTTCTCATCGCGTGTCTCATGCTCGGCGTCGGGGTATCATCCGGACAACGGACGGAGAAACCTGTCCTCTACGGCCAAAACTGGGTGGCCATCACCGGAAAGCCGCTGGCTGCGACGGCGGGGGCTCTCGTCTTCGCCAAGGGCGGCAACGCCGTCGACGCGGCCTGCGCCATGCTGGGCGCCGTCTGCACCATGTACGACGTCCTGAGCTGGGGCGGCGAAACCCAGGCCCTCATTTTTAACCCCGGGACAAAGAAGGTCATCGGTTTGAACGCACTCGGCGTCGCCCCCGCGGGAGCGACGGCCGGATTCTACAAGGACAAGGGCTTCGAGTACCCGCCCGCCGACGGCGTCCTTTCGGCCGTGACACCAGGCACGCCCGGCGGCCTCCTGACTATGCTGGCGGAATACGGGACGATGAGCCTCGCCGAGGTCCTCGAGCCCGCCGTCCGCATGGCCGGGGGTTATCCCATGGACAAGGAAACGGCTGACCGCATCGAAAAAGACAAGGACAAGATCAAGGGCTGGCCTTATTCCCGGGCCGTCTTCCTGCCGCACCTCGACGAGCCGCGCGAGGCGCCGTATCCCGGCGAGGTCTTCCGTCAACCGGACCTCCTCGACACCCTGAAGAAACTCATCGAGGCCGAAGGGCGGGCCCTGGCCGGAGGGAAAAACAGGAAAGAGGCGATCTACGCCGCCTACGACCGTTTCTATAAGGGCGATATCGGACGGGAATTCGTCCGGGGCTCGCACGAACAAGGCGGACTCATCACCATGGACGATTTGGCCGCTTGGAAGGTCCACATCGAAGAGCCCGTGTCGACCGACTACAAGGGCATCGAGGTCTACAAGCTCACGAGCTGGGTCCAGGGCCCGGTCATGCTCCAGGCTCTGAACATGCTCGAGACGGTCGACCTCAAAGCCATGGGCTACAACAGCGCCGCCTACATCCACACGCTCTACCAGGTTATGAACCTGGCCTTCGCCGACCGGGATTTCTATTACGGCGACCCATATTTTCCGCCGCAAGAGCCCCTCCGCGGCCTGCTGTCGAAGGCCTACGCCAAAGACCGGGCCAAACTCATTCGAAGCGACAAGAACGATGCCGGCGCCAAGCCGGGCGATCCCTATCCCTACGAAGGAAAAATCAATCCGTACGTTGGCTTTCTCGACCGCTGGCTCGATTGGGGCAGGGGAGAGGCTGGGGCGCTCGGGCCCGGGGAGGCGGAAGCCGTCGAGGAAACCTTCTGGACCGGGACGACGTCCATCCAAGCCGCAGATAAAGAGGGCTGGGTCGTTTCCGTGACCCCTAGCGGGGGCTGGGTCCCGTGCGTCATCGCTGGGAAGACGGGAGTCGGCATGAGCCAGCGGGCCCAGAGTTTCGTCCTCGACGAATCCAAGAACCCTTTCAACGTCATCGCGCCCGGAAAAAGGCCGCGGTCGACACTGACACCCGGGCTGGCCCTGAAAGACGGACGGCCTTTCCTCTCCTTCGCCGTTCAGGGCGGGGACACTCAGGATCAGAACCTCCTCCAGTTTTTCCTCGACGTGGTCGAATTCGGGATGAACGTCCAGGAGGCGTGTGAGGCAGCCAACATCACGAGCTACCAGATGCATGATTCGTTCAACGACCATAGGACCTTCCCCGGGAAGCTCGACGTCAACGCGAAGGTCACGGAGGAGGTCCGGCAGAAGCTCCGGGCCATGGGATATATTTTGTCCGTCAAGAAATACACTTCGGGCCCGATCAACGCCATTTTCTTCGACCGCGTCCACGGCACGTTTTGGGGCGGCAGCAGTAACTACGGCGAGGACTACGGCATCGCCTGGTAAGAGCTTCGGGAAAGGGCCCGGCTGTTCTCCTCCCGCGAGGGCAAGATTGACTACGAGGCGGCAAAGCCCTATATTTATGAAAAGTCGACCCATGACATGATCAAAACCCTGCGCCGCTAGTCCGGGCGCCGGGCCAACCCCGGGGTCGGCGGAGGGCTTCCATGAGACATCTGGTCATCCCGGCGCTCTTCCTGGCGTTCGTATTCCTCCAATCCCGGATCGGCTCTCCGGCCGCCCCTGAACCAGGCCTCCAAGAAGCGACGACCGTGGACGTCCCCCCGTCCGCCGCGCCGAACATCCATTATCCTTCCAACAAATCCCCCTTGGCTGTGAGCCCCCTGGTCAAGCTGCCGATCGGGGCCGTCGAGCCGAGCGGCTGGCTTATGGCCCAGCTCCAGCTCATGCGGGACGGCTTCACCGGCCGTCTGGCCGAGCTCAGCCGTTTCCTCGGGGCCGACAGCGGCTGGATCACTCTCAAGGGCAAGGGCTGGGAGGAAATGCCTTATTGGCTCAAGGGCTATGGTGACCTCGGCTATATTCTCAAAGACGCGGCGATCCGCCGCGCGACCGAGCAATGGCTCGTCCGGGCCTTCGCGTCGCAGGCGCGGGACGGCTATTTCGGGCCCGTAGACAACCGCGCCGCGCGGGACCTCTGGCCGAACATGGTCATGCTGGCGGCCATGCAGAGCTTTTACGAGGCCACCGGCGACCGCCGCGTCCTGTCCCTCATGAGCCGCTATTTCCAGTTCGAATTCCACCTCGCCGCCGAAGATCTCCTGCCGGAAAGCTGGCAGAAGCTGAGGGGAGGGGAGAACCTGGAAAGCGTCTATTGGCTCTATAACCGGACGGGCGAGAGATTCCTCCTCGACCTAGCCCGGAAGCTGTTCGCGCGGACGTCGGATTGGACCTCGCCCATCCTCACACCCGCACGGGACAAGGATGGAGTCGAGAGCTCGTTCTACCACGGCGTCAACATCGCCATGGGCTTCCGCCAGCCGGGCGTCTATTTCCAACAGGTGCGGGACCGGACCTACCTCGAGGCTGTCGAGCGCAACTACCGTCAGGTCATGGACCGGTACGGCCGCCAGCCGGGCGGGATGTTCGGAGCGGACGAGAACATCCGGCCGGGGAAGGAGGATCCCCGTCAGGGCGCCGAAACCTGCACCATGGTGGAATTCATGGCCAGCTTCGAGTCCCTCCTCAAGATCACCGGGGATGCCGTTTGGGCCGACCGCGCCGAAGAGGTCGCCTTCAATTCCCTGCCGGCGTCCATGACTCCCGACCTCAAGGGCCTTCACTACCTGACCGCGCCGAACCTCATTTCCTGCGACAGCACGGGGGAGCACGATTTCCAGAATTCCGGGACTCTCGTCTCCTTCGACCCCTGGAGCTATCGCTGCTGCCAGCATAATGTCGCGTTCGGCTGGCCGTATTTCGCCGAGCATCTGTGGATGGCGACGGCCGACAACGGCCTCGCGGCCGTCCTCTATGCCCCTTCCACGGTGAAAGCCAAGGTCGCCGACGGGACGGAGGTCGCCGTGTCGGAGGAGACTTTCTACCCGTTCGACGACCAGATCCAGCTCACGGTCTCCTGTGACCGGCCGGTCGATTTCCCGCTCTACCTGAGGCTTCCCGGTTGGGCGGCGAAGGTCCGGGTCCTCCTCAACGGGCGCCCGCTCGAGGGAGAATTCCGCGGCGGCCGGTATGCCGTCCTGCGGCGGACCTGGCGGCACGGCGACCAGGTCCGGCTGGAATTCGCCCCGGCCATCGAAGTCGTCGGCTGGCCGTCGGTCCGCGGCGCCGTTTCCGTACGCCGCGGCCCCCTCTGGTACGCGCTCAAGATCGGAGAGAACTGGCGGCGGTACGGCGGAACGGACGCCTGGCCGGCTTACGAGATCCTGCCGACGACTGCCTGGAATTATGGCCTTTTGCTCAAGGGCCAGGGATCCGTCCCGGCCATCCGGGTATCGGCCAGGCAAACTCCTCCCTATCAGCCTTTCACGCCGGACGGGGCGCCGATCGTCCTCAAAGCGATGGCCCGCCGCGTCCCCGGATGGACGGAGGAAGGAAGGATGGCCGGTCTCGTCCCGCCGAGCCCGGCCGCAGGCGAGGGCTCGGTCGAGGAGGTCGAGCTCGTCCCCATGGGCTGCGCCCGGCTGCGGATCTCCACTTTCCCGGTCGTCAAAGATTGACAATCTCCCGCGTTCTTATTACAAATTAGCCGGGAACGAATTCAGAGGAGGTTAGAATGTTCAAAGAATTCCGCGAATTCGCTTTGCGCGGCTCGGTCCTGGACATGGCCGTGGGCATCATCATCGGCGCCGCTTTCGGGACCATCGTCACGTCGCTCGTCGCCGACGTCCTCATGCCGCCCATCGGACTGCTCCTCGGCAAAGTCGATTTCGCCAACCTCTATGTGCTCCTGACGGCCGGTCAGACGCCGGGCCCCTACGCCTCGCTCGCCGCCGCCCAACAGGCCGGAGCGGTCACCCTGAACTACGGGGCATTCATCAATAAGATCATCAGCTTCCTCATCATCGCTTTCGCGCTCTTCCTGATGATCCGGAGCATGAACCGGATGAAGAGGAAGGCCGAGGCCCCCGTCCCGGCTGCAACGATGAAAGAGTGCCCGTTCTGCGCGACGGCCGTTCCGCTCAAAGCGGTCCGCTGCCCGCATTGCACGTCGGAACTCGCGAAATAGGCGCGTCGCTTCCGGCTAAAAGGCTTCCTGAACGGTGACATAGAGGCCGAAGGACGCCTGGCCCCAGGCCATGTCCAGGCGCAGGTTCGTGCCCTCGCGCTTGTTCAGCATGTAGCGGATGCCAGTACCCACGGAATACTTGATGTTGTTGAGCTTGAAGTCCGCGAACTCGGGAAAGACTTCGGCCAGCCCGGCGAACCCGGCGACGCCGATCCTCTGCGTCACCATCACCCGGTATTCGGCCTGGACGGCCAGGATGTCCTTGTCCCGGAAACGCCCCTTGTAATAGCCGCGCATGAGGGACTCCCCGCCGAGAAAGGCGAGTTTATGGAACGGGACTTCTCCGGCGGTCGACCTGATGTACGCCTGGAGGGCCAGGACTTGGTCGGGCGCGACGAGGAAATACTTGCGGCAATCGAGTTTGAGGCTGGTGAAGGTGAAGTCGCTCCCGGTCATTGCGCTATAGGTATCGACCGTGATCTGAAAAAAGACACCCTTGCGGGGGTAGAGGACGCCGTCGCGGGTGTCCCAGTCCAAACTGACCCCGAAGCCGGAGAGTAGCCCGCCACGGCTTCCCGTGATGCTTCCCGAACTGAGCATGCCGCCGGGTTCGACCTTCTCCATCGTCGTCTGCTCGAAATCATATTGGACGCCGCCGAAAAAGTGCCCCAGAAATCTCTTCTTCACGCCTACTTGAACGGTCACGATCCGCGGCGTGTAGGATTCCTCAGCGGTCGGCGGCACGTCGTTGCCGATGCCGAAAAATTTCTGGGGCGTCCTCTCGTATCGCAGGTTGACGCTCAGGAAGAAGCGGTTGCGTTCGAAATAGATCTCGGGCTTGACCACGACTTGGAACTGCCTGGCCAAGTTGTAGGTGCCGAAGGCCCAGACGGTGGAGGCGCGGGTCTGCTCTTTGTTGCGTCCCGCGCGGAAATTGAGGATGCCGCCGCCGCCGAAAGCGAGTTTCGTCTCGGGGGAGTAATAGATGAAGGGGAAGGCGATAAGGTGCGCCTTGAAGGCGTCCTTGGAGTTTTTGGTGTCTTTTTCCGTGCCCCCGGCCTGGACATCCTGGGCGGACGCACGACCCGGCGAGAGAACGCAGACGAAGACCAGGGCGAAAAAAAGAAAGTATCGCGTCTTGATCATCTCGAGTCTTTAGTCGTTTGGGGTATGATAATGTCCGGGTCGCGAAATGTAAACCCCGGCCCTTGACCGGCGCCGGCAACGGGGCTATCCTCTCCGGCGCGGGAGGACCGATGACGCCGAAAGAGAGAATGGCCGCGGCCATGTCGAGGTCCGTTCCCGACCGCGTGCCGGTAATGTGTCAGATGAGCATCGGGCACATGCTCTTGCAGACCGGGGCCGAGCCGGCCCGTTTCTGGCATGCGGCCGACGCCTTCGCCGACGGTCTCGTCAAGATGAGATCACTCTACGGCTTCGACGGGATCCTGGTCAGCCTTCACGGCCATTCCGCCGGCTGGGAACGACGCGTTGCGGCCGTGGAACAGGGGCCGGGCGGAGAGCGCATCCGCTGGAAAAACGGGGACGCGACGTTCTTCCCGTTCGACGACCTCCCCGTTGTCCATCCCGCCAGGACGCCCGTCCGTCCGGACTTCGGCCGTTTCGACCCCGAGTCACTGCCACCGGAGATCGCTTACATCCCCGTATCCCAGGGGCTCAGGTTCGCCCTCGACCCGGAACATCTCTTTGACGTCATATCCATCGTGCGGGAGCTGGCCGGAGGGGAATTCTCCATCCACGGCGAGGTGACTTCGCCTCTCGATTACTTCCTCGATCTCTTCGGCTTCGAACAGGCCATGATCGGGTTCCTCGAAGATCCCGGCCGGGCCGCCCAGGTTCTTGAGAGATTCACGGCCGGCGTCGTCGCCGTCGCCGAAGGGCTGGTCGACGAAGAGGTGGATGCCGTCAAGATCTCCTCACCGTTCGCCGGCGCGGGCTTCCTGTCGGCGGCCTTCTACAGGACGTTTGTCCTCCCTTACGAAAGCCGGATCGTCCGGGCCATCGAAGCCCGCGGCGCCCGGGCCTACCTCCATACCTGCGGCGATATCCACGACCGGCTCGAACTCATGGCCGGCTCCGGAGCTTCGGGGATCGAGTGCCTCGACCCGCCTCCGCTCGGCCGCGTAGACCTCGCCGATGCCAAGAAGCGCATCGGGGGGAAGGTTTTTATCAAAGGAAATATCGACCCCGTCCATGTCCTCTTTTCCGGGTCGACGGAGCTCGTCCGCGCCGACGCCCTCCGCCGTGTTGCGACCGGGAAACCCGGGGGCGGCTACATCCTGAGCACGGCCTGCTCGATCGCCCCCCGGACACCCCGCGAGAACGTCCTCGTCCTCGCCGAGGCCGCCGAGGCGGGCGGCAATTATTGAGTTGAAAGGACGCGGAGCCTGGGCTATAGTACTCCATTCAACGCCATCCTCAAGGAGACTCCATGAAGAAGATCATCGTATTGGGTTCAGGAATGGTTGGCCGGGTCATGGCTTCCGACCTCGCTGCGGATTTCGAGGTCACCGCCGTCGACGTCAGCCAGGCCAACCTTGACGGGCTCGGGAAGACCCCTGTCAAGCGGCTGCGGGCGGACTTGTCGGACGGCGCGGCCGTCCGGGACGTCGTCCGCGAGTGCGATCTCGTCGTCGGGGCCGTGCCCGGATCCATGGGCTTCGCCACCCTGCGGGAGGTCATCGCCGCCGGGAAGAACATCGTGGACATCTCCTTTTTCCCCGAGGACGCCTTCCTCCTCGACGACGCCGCCCGGAAGGCCGGGGTGACCGCCGTCGTCGACTGCGGAGTCGCCCCGGGGATGAGCAACATGATCCTCGGCTATCACGCCGCCCGGATGGCGGTCGGACGCTTCGAATGCTATGTCGGAGGCCTGCCTTTCCGGCGGGAATTCCCCTTCGAGTACAAGGCGCCTTTTTCGCCGGCCGACGTCATCGAGGAATACACACGGCCGGCTCGCTACGTCGAGAACGGACATGTCGTCGTCAAGCCCGCCCTCTCGGACGTCGAGCACATGGATTTCCCCGAAATCGGCACGCTCGAAGCGTTCAACTCCGACGGACTCCGCTCGCTCCTCGCGACCATGAAGGTCCCGAACATGATCGAGAAAACCCTCCGTTATCCCGGTCACGTCGGGCACATCAGGGCCCTGCGCGACAGCGGCTTTTTCGGCCTGGAGGAGGTCGAGGTCCGCGGCCGCAGCGTCCGGCCTCTCGACGTCACCTCGGCCGTCCTCTTCAAGCACTGGCGCCTCCACGAGGAGGACGACGAGTTCACGATCATGCGGATCATCGTCGAGGGCAAGGAGAACGGTCGTCCGAAGCGGTACACCTACGGCCTTTTCGACCGGCGGGATAGAACGACCGGATTCTCCTCGATGGCCCGAACGACGGGTTTTCCGGCGACGGCGGTCGTCCGCCTCGTCCTGACCGGCAAATTCGGCCGCAAGGGCGTCTGCCCGCCCGAATTCGTCGGGAGCGACGAAGCGTCGTTCCGCGCCATCCTGGCCGAGCTCGCCGTCAAGAACGTCGTTTACCATCAGACCGCGGATTAAGGATCATATCCCATGAGAAGAGAGTTTTCTCTTGCTAGCTTGGTCGCGGTTCTCATCGTCCTCGGCCCCGTGATCGTTCCGGCCCAGGGCCGAGCCCCGGGCAAGGCCAAGACGCCGGCCACAGCTCCTCTCAACGCCGCGGAGATCTTGAAAACTCTGGATTATCGCTCTATCGGGCCGACCCAGCAGAGCGGCCGGTTCGTCGATTTCGCCGTCCCGCTCCAGCGGCCGAACACGTTCTACGCGGCCGCGGCCTCGGGCGGCCTGTGGAAGACGGAGAACAACGGCCAGACGTTCGAACCGCTTTTCGAGAACGAGAAGGTCTTCTCGATCGGCGACGTCGCCGTTTCCCCGGCCAACCCCGACATCCTCTGGCTGGGCTCGGGCGAGGCCAACAACTCGCGCTCGACGTACTGGGGGGACGGCGTCTACAAGTCCGCCGACGCCGGTAAGACCTGGCGCAACATGGGTCTAAAGGAATCCCATCATATCGGGCGGGTCGTCATCAACCCGGCCAACCCCGACATCGTCTACGTGGCCGCCTTGGGCCCCCTTTACTCGGAAAACGCCGAGCGCGGCGTCTACAAGACGACCGATGGCGGCATCATGTGGACCAAAGTCCTTGACATCGTTGCCGATGGACGGACGATCGGAGTCGTCGACTTGGTCATGGACCCGGCCGACCCGGAGACTCTCTATGCCGCTTCCTATGACCGGCTCCGCAAGCCCTGGACGTTCCAGCTCGGCGGGCCGGGCTCAGGCGTCCACAAGACGACCGACGGCGGCAGGACCTGGACGAAACTCACGAACGGCCTGCCCGGCGGCATCCTCGGCCGCATTGGCCTGGCCGTCTACGCCAAGAACCCGAACATCCTCTACGCCATGGTCGAAAACGCCAACAAGCCGGGCATGTCCCCGGCCGACCGGTGGCAGGAGATCCTCGAGGGCAAGACGAGCCAGGGCATGATCGATGGAGAGATCTACCGCACGGACGACGCCGGTGCGGCCTGGCGCAAAGTCAGCCCGGACAAGCGGAGCATCGGCGGCGCGCCGGGATACTACTACGGGCAGATCATCATCGACCCCAAAGACGACAACGTCGTTTACATCCTAAGCGTCGGCGTCCTGGCCAGCCGCGATGGCGGGAAGACGTGGACCTCCCCCTTCCGCTTCGGCGGCGACAATCACGCCTTCTGGATCGATCCCGAGGACAGCAACCACATGCTCCTCGGCTACGACCATGGCCTGGGCGTGACCTGGGACGGCGGGAAGAACTGGTATCATCCGGACTTCCTGCCCCTGGCCCAGTTCTACGCCATCGATTTCGACATGTCTTATCCGTATCGGGTCGCGGGCGGCCTCCAGGACAACGGCTCGCTCATGGGGCCGAGCACGAACGTCGGCGGCGGCGGGGGCTTTTCCGGGGTGGGGCGGGGGACCGGCGGCAGCGTGCCGAGCGGACCGCCCATCCGCCTCGAGGATTGGTTCGGCGTGGGCGGCGGGGACGGTATGTACAATGTCTTCGACCGGGCAACCAACCGCTACCTCTACAACGAATCCCAGTTCGGGCCCCTCTCCCGGATCGACCTCTTGACCGGCGAGGCCAAGAGTATCGCCTACCAGCGCCAGAAGCCCGAGATGCGCTGGAACTGGTGCGCCCCGGTCCACGTCTCCGTCCACAATAGCGACACGGTCTACCACTGCGGCAACATCGTCGTCATGTCCGTGAACCGCGGCGAGTCCTGGACGGAGATCAGCCCGGACCTGACGACGAACGACCCGGCAAAGCTCACGGTCGAAGGCAAGGGCGGAGACGGGAATATCCAATATTGCACGATCACGACCTTCGACGAATCGCCCCTCGTCCCCGGGCTTCTCTGGGCCGGCACCGACGACGGGAACGTCTGGGTCAGCCGGGACAACGGCAAGGCCTGGGTCAAGCTCAACGACAAGATCTTGGGAAACCCCGGCTATTGGGTCAGCCGCGTCGCGGCGTCGAACTCGGATCCCGGAACGGCCTACGTCAGCTACACGGGTTTCCGGAACGACGACTTCCGCCCGTACGTCTATAAAACGACGGACTACGGCGCCTCTTGGATGTCCCTGGCCGGCGGGCTGGCCGAAGGGCCGGTCAACGTCATCCGGGAGGACGTCAAGAACCCGAACCTCCTCTTCGCCGGAACGGACTTCGGTGTCTATGTCTCGATCGACGGCGGCAAGGCGTGGATGAAGATGAAAAACGACTTGCCGACCCAGCCCGTCCAAGACCTCAAGGTCCATCCGCGGGAGGCCGACCTCATCGTCGCCACGCACGGCCGCGGCGCCTATATCGCCGACATCAAACCCCTTCAGGAGCTCAGCGCCGACATCCTGGCCGAGGACGTCCATCTCTTCGCCATCGAGTCCAAGGTCCGTTGGGTCGGCTCGGACCGGCGTGAATCTGGCTCCTCGAACTTCGCCGGCGAGAGCGAACCGGCGGGAATGGTCGTTTACTACAGCCTCAAGGCCAAGCCCAAGGGCGACGTGAAGCTCCAGGTCTACGCCGGCAACATGCTGCTCAACGAGATCAAGAGCACGGCCGACGTCGGGCTGAACAAGGCTTTCTGGAATATGACCGGCCGGCGCGAACGGACGGCCGAGGAGAAGAAAGCCGCCCAGGAAGGGGCCGGCCGGCGCCGTGAAATGGGCTATGGCGACATGGGCGGGGACCCGAATTTCGCTTCGTTCCCTGTTCAGCCGGGCGAATATAGGTTCGTCCTTTCGGTCGAGGGCAAGACGATGACCGCGTCCGCATCCGTTCTCAAGGACCCGCGGTACTAGGCACGAGACAAGACAAAGCGACTGGGCCGGCGGGATAGAGCCCGATTACGTCGTCCATTCCACCGGGTCCGGCGGGACGCCGGCCCTCTTCCCCAACCGGGAAAAGATCGTCAGCCTCCTCGCCCGAAAATCCTGAACGCCGGACGTTCCCGGTCCCTATCGGCCGGCGCTTTTCAGGTACTTGAAGAACTCGCTGTCCGTCGATAGGACGAGCCAGGTGTCCTTCTCGAGCGCCGCCCGGTAGGTCTCGAGTGTCTTGAGGAACTGGTAGAATTCGGGGTCAAGGTTATAGGCCAGAGCGTAGATCTTGGTCGCCTCGGCGTCGGCCTTGCCTTTGATCTCCTGGGCTTTCCGGTAAGCCTCGGAGACGATCCGCTTCAGCTCCCGCTCTTTCTGGCCGCTGATCTCGGCGCTCTTGCCGTCGCCTTCCGACCTGTACTTGGAGGCGATCCTCTTCCGCTCGGCGATCATCCGGTCGAAGACCTTGCGCTGGACCTCGTCGACGTAGTTCACGCGCTTGATCTGGACGTCCTTGAGCTCGACGCCGAACGTTTGGGTGATCTTGGCCGCGCTCTCGAGGATGATCTTGGCCAGCTTCTCGCGGCCCGTCCCGATCTTGCCGACGACCTCGGAAAAATCGAGCAGGGCGGCGTCCTCGGTCAACTCGAAGTTACGGTTCGAGCTCCGGACGATCTCGATGAGGTCGAAGTTGGCGATGGCGTTGCGGGTCTCGCCGTCGACGATATCGTCCAGCCGGCTGTGGGCGCCCCGCTCATCCCGGACCCGCTGGAAGAAAACCAGGGGGTCGCTGATCCTCCAGCGGCAATAGGTGTCGATCCAAATGTACTTCTTGTCCTTGGTCGGGATCTGGTTGGGGTCGCCGTCCCACTCGAGCCAGCGCTTATCGAAAAAGTGGGTCTTCTGAATGAACGGCGTCTTGAAATGAAGGCCGGCGGTCGTGATCGCCCCGCCCATCGGCTCGCCGAACTGGGTGATGATGACCTGGTCCATCTCGGAAACGACATAGACGGAGTCCAGGAAAACGAGGAGCCCGAGGAGAAGCGCCCCGATGATGACGACGAGAAACGTCGTGCTTTTGGTGTTCACTTCTTCACCTCCTCGCCCAAATTCAGAAGGGGCAAGACATTCCTCTGGTTCTGGTCGACGACGATCTTCCTGGTGATCTTGGGCAGGATGTCGTTGAGGGCCTCGAGATAAAGCCGCTTACGGGTGACCGCGGGGGCCTTGGCGTATTCCCTGTAGACCGCGGAGAACCGGTTGGCGTCGCCCGCGGCGTTGTTGACCCTTTCCGTGGCGTATCCCTCGGCGCCGCGGAGCACCTGCTCGGCCTCGCCCGACGCCCGCGGGATCACCTGGTTGTATTCGGCCCAGGATTCGTTGATCTTTTTCTCTTTTTCCTGGAGGGCCTCGTTGACGTCGTTGAAAGAGGGTTTGACGCTTTCCGGCGGATTGACGTCCTGGAAGATGAGCTGGCTGACTTCGATGCCGATCTCATAGGAGTCGCAGAGCTGCTGGAGGAGGGACTTGGATTCATCAGCGATGCGGGTCCTGCCGACGGTAATGACCTCGTCGACCGAGCTGTCTCCAACGACGCGCCGGACGACGGCTTCCGTCATGTCGCGGAAGGTCGCCTCGGCCTCCCGCATCTTGAACAGGAAGAGAAACGGGTCCCTGATCTTATATTGGACGATCCACTCGGCGTCGACGACGTTGAGGTCGCCGGTGAGCATCAACGATTCACCCTTGGTTTCGGGGGTCGTGGCGTACTCGGAATTAATCCCGGCGCGCGTGGTCCGGAAGCCGAACTCCTGCTTGAGCTGCCGCTGGACCGGGACACGGGTCAGCCGCTCGATCCCCAGGGGGAGTTTCATGTGAAGACCCGGCTCGGACGTTCGGACGAACTTGCCGAAACGGAGGATGACGCCCATCTCCTCGGGGGCGACCTGGTAGAAGGACCCCCAAAGGAGAACGACCGCGGCGAGTCCCAAAAGGACCCCCTTCACGACCTTGGGCGGGATTTTCGGCCATTCGGGCCGCGGGATGGATTGAAAGTCATAAGCCATTTCGACCTCGCTTGAAAAAGTACAATTCCCGGTTCGAAGCCGGGGTGGGTGACCCTAATTATAACACATAATCGGCTAACTCAACCCATTAACGTATCATGCGCGAGAGGCACGACTCGAGCCCGGACAGGGAAACCTTATGGACCTCCACGGGGACGGATTCGAGGAGATGTGGCGTCTTGAGGCCGCTCCCGGTGAGGATGAGCACGGCGTCGTCGTTCGTTTTCGTGGTCCGCCCGGAAGAGGCGAGTTTCTTCAAGGCGGCGAGGGTCGTCGCGGACTCGGGCTGGCAGAAGAGGCCTTCGGCGGCAGCCAGCTCCCGCTGGGCCTCGAGCATTTCCTCGTCCGTCACGGCGAGAAGAATGCCCTTGTGGGCGCGGATCATGCGAAGAACGGCGTTCCCGGCCGGAGGGGTGGGGTTGGAGATGGCGTGGGCGATGGTGCGGACTTCGGCCGGTCTTTCATATCGATCGAGCCCCGCGGCGAAGGCAGTGGCGAGAGGGGCGCAGCCCTGGGCCTGGACTCCGACGAAGGTGGGATAAGTCGTGATCAGCTTTTCCCGCTCAAGGTCTTCGAAGGCCCGCATGAGGCCGAGGAGGTGGCCGCCCGAGCTCAAGGGCACGAAAAGGAAACGGGGAGAACGCCGCCCCAACTGGAGGTAGATTTCGAACGTGGTGAGCTTGTAGCCTTCCATGCGGTACGGGTCGATGGAGTTCATGAACGAAATGCCGAGTCTCTTGCCGATATCGAGACTGGCCCGGAAGAGGCTCCCATAGTCCCCTTCGACGGCGATGAGCCGGGGACCGTGAATGCCGGCGGCCTTGAGGCTGGTCACAGCGGTTCCTTCTTTGAGGAGGACGAACGTCTCCAGGCCGGCCCGGGCGCCATAGGCGGCCGTCGAAGCGGCCATGTTTCCCGTCGAAACCGTCCCGATGCGCTTGAAGCCCAGGGAAACGGCTTTTTGGACGGCCATGGCCGTGCCGCGGTCCTTGAAGCTTCCCGTGGGATTTTGGGCCTCGTTTTTCGCGTAAACGGCCGAAAGACCCATGGCGGCCCCGGTGCGCTCGAGGCGGACAAGCGGCGTCAGGCCTTCGCCCAGGCTCAGGCCGGGGTCGATGCCGTCGAGCGGCAGGAAATCGGCGAACCGCTCGAGCGCGAGCGGCCGGTCCTCATGGATGACCTTCTTGCCGGAGCGGACGGCGGGAACGATGAACAGCGGTTCGCCGCAACTGGGGCAGAAAGGGGAGTAGGGGTCGCGCGAGGCGACCGGGCCGCAGACGAGGCATTCGAACCTGTCCATATCTTTTCTCCTGCCGGAAGATCCACCCGATTATAGACCGAAACGGGGAGCCGTGCCTATACGAATCGAGAACCTGCTGCTGCGGGCGAGAGCCCGATGTTTGCGGGAGAGAGACGTTCCGGAGTAAAATCCTCTGGCCATGAACGATACCGTTTTCATGAAAGCAGCCCTGCAAGAAGCGGCCAAGGCCGCGACGGCATGGGAGGTCCCCGTCGGTGCCGTCGTCGTCCGGGATGGCCACATCGTCGCCCGCGGTTCGAACAAGCCCGTCAAGAGCTCCGACCCCACGGCCCACGCCGAGATCGTCGCCCTTCGCAAGGCGGCCAGGAAGGCCGGAAACTATCGCCTGCCGGACTGCGACCTCTACGTGACCGTCGAGCCCTGCGCGATGTGCCTAGGCGCCCTCGTCCAGGCCCGGATCCGACGCCTTGTTTTCGGCACGCTCGACCCCAAGGCCGGCGCCGTCTCGTCGATCATGAAGTTCCCTTTCGAGCGAACCAATCATCGGCCCGAAATCGTCGGCGGCATCCTGGCCGGCGAGTGCGCCAAGCTCCTCCGCGACTTCTTCCATGGCCGTAGAAAGAAATTACGATTTCGGCTATAATCCAGGCTCTTCTCGTGTCCCGTTATTGCGGAGAGGTGGCCGAGTGGTTGAAGGCGACGGTCTCGAAAACCGTTATCTCGAGCGATTGGGATCGCGGGTTCGAATCCCGCCCTCTCCGCCATTGAAAATCAAAACGCACCCATGAAAACCGTCCCTTTGATCGTCACGGGTTTCGGCAACGTCGGCCGGGCCTTCTTTTCGCTCTTGCGGGAAAAAAAGGAAGACCTCAAAAACCGTTACGGACTGGCGCTCGACGTCCTGGCCGTGGTCCAGGCGGAAGGCTGCTTCTATTCCGGCGGACCTCTCGAAGTCCGGCAAATTTCCCAGGGTGGGGAGCCCTGGACCTCCGACAACCCCTCCTGGCGCGCGGGGATGAAGGTCACGGACCTCATCGAAGAAACGGGGCCGGGCGGATGCCTCGTCGAATGCACGCTCTCCAACCGGGAGTCGGGAGAGCCCGGACTATCCTATATCACCGGCGCCTTTCACGGCGGCTGGCATGCCGTCGCCGCCAGCAAAGGGGCCTTGGTCGTCGGCTTCCGGGGACTCAAAGCTCTGGCCGCGGAGAACGGCGTGTTTCTCAAGTTCAGCGGAGCTACCGCGGCCGCCCTGCCGACCCTCGACGTCGGCCTCTTTTCCCTCGCCGGCGCCCGGATCGAGGGCATCCAGGGCATCCTCAACGGAACGACCAACTACATTCTGACACGCATGGGGGAAGGTCTGGACTATGCGGAAGCGCTGCAGGAGGCCCAGACCAGGGGGATTGCCGAACCCGACCCGGCCCACGACGTCGACGGCTGGGACACGGCCAGCAAGATCCTGATCATCACCAACGCCTGCCTCGACGCGGATTATGAGCTTAAGGACGTCCAGGTGCGCGGCCTCGCCGGGGTGTCTGTCGATTTCGTCCAGTCCGCCCGGAAGGAAGGGCGGTCCGTCAAGCTTTTGGCCACGGCCGCGCCCAAGAGGCAAGGCGGAAAATGGAGTCTCGACGTCAGGCCCTCTCTCATCGAGGCAACACATCCGCTCGCCAACGTCAACGGGACCGAGAAAGGGATCACGTTCCTCACGGACTCCATGGGCTCGGTGACGGTGACGGGCGGGAGGTCCAACCCGCGCGGCGCCGCGGCCGCCCTCCTCAAGGACATCATCAACATTTACCGGCCCGCGTTCTAGGAACCCGGCGCGCGTTGACCCGACGCGTCTTTTCTGATAACGTTACCGTCATCACAGTCCGTTGATTTTCGGACCAGAGGAGCGGAGAGGTGTCCGAGTGGTTTAAGGAGCACGCTTGGAAAGCGTGTGTGCGCCGCAAGGTGTACCGCGGGTTCGAATCCCGCCCTCTCCGCCATTCACGTGGCGAAGGAATAACGGGCGGATAAAAAACGAAGGAGACAAAACATGGACAGCAAAGACCTCATCGTGGTGGAAGACCTTTACGGGGCCCACAACTACCATCCCCTCGACGTCGTTATCGGCAAAGCCCAGGGGATTTGGATGCATGACGTCGAAGGCCGCAAGTACCTCGATTGCCTGAGCGCCTACTCCGCCGTCAACCAGGGCCATCGGCATCCCCGGATCATCCGGGCCCTGGTCGAACAGTCCCGCAAGCTGACGTTGACCTCCCGGGCCTTCCGCAACGACCAGTGGCCCATGCTGGCCAAAGAGGTCTGTGAGATGACGGGCTACTCCATGGTCCTGCCCATGAATTCGGGCGCCGAAGCCGTCGAAACCGCCGTCAAGACGGCCCGCAAGTGGGCCTACCAGAAGAAGGGCGTCGCCCAGGACCGGGCGGAGATCATCGCCTGCGCCAACAACTTCCACGGCCGGACCGTCACCGTCATCAGCTTTTCGACAGAACCCCTCTACCGTCAGGATTTCGGCCCCTTCACGCCGGGTTTCACCATCATTCCCTTCGGGGACGCCGACGCCCTGGAGAAAGCCATCACGCCGAACACGGCCGCCTTTCTCGTCGAACCCATCCAGGCCGAAGCCGGTATCCTCATCCCGCCCGACGGGTTCCTCAAGAAAGCCGCCGAGATCTGCAAACGGAACAACGTCCTCTTCATCGCCGACGAGATCCAGACGGGGCTCGGCCGGGTGGGCAAGCTCTTCGCCTGTGAATTCGAGGGCGTGAGGCCCGACATGGTCGTCATCGGCAAGTCTTTGGGCGGCGGGTGCTATCCCGTCTCCGCGGTCCTGGCCGACCGGGAGATCCTCGGTGTCTTCAAGCCCGGGGAGCACGGCTCGACCTTCGGGGGGAACCCCCTCGGCTGCGCCGTGGCCCGGGAAAGCCTGCGCGTCATCCGGGACGAAAAGCTCGTCGAGAACGCGGCCGAGCGTGGCCGGTCCTTCATGGAGAAGCTGCGCAAGGTCCGCAGCCGGCACATCAAGGAGATCCGCGGCCGGGGACTTCTCATCGGCATCGAGCTTCATCCGGAGGCCGGGGGTGCGCGGCGCTTCTGCGAGGAACTGATGAAGGAAGGCCTCCTCTGCAAGGAAACCCACGACAACGTCATCCGCTTGGCTCCTCCGCTCATCATCAGGGAGAAGGATCTCAACTGGGCCCTCAAGCGCATAAAGACCGTATTCAAGAGGCTGGCCTGAACCGGGCAGCCGGATAAGAGAAGGCCGAAAGAACTAAGACGTCCGCCGTGCCCGGACCGTGGCGACGAGCGCGGCCGCCAGAACGACCGCTCCTCCCGAGACCGTTCTCAGGGAGGGGCTTTCTTTAAGGAAGAGTAGGGCGAGGAGGATGCCGTAAACCGGCTCGAGCGAGCTCAGAATGCTTGCCGTCCTGGCCCGGACATTCCTCATTCCGTCAATGAACAGGGTGTGGGCCCCCGCCGTGAAAAAAACGCCAAG
The DNA here is from genome assembly GCA_026393975.1 of Candidatus Aminicenantota bacterium. Taxonomy (GTDB): domain Bacteria; phylum Acidobacteriota; class Aminicenantia; order Aminicenantales; family Saccharicenantaceae; genus RBG-16-66-30. Next base: position 78,076 of record JAPKZD010000012.1, read on the forward strand.
TACGCCGATGAGCGCCCAGTCGCGCCCTGAGAGGGCGAGGTCGGCCCGGACGACGATCGGCAGCAGGAAGAAGGCGGCGAAGAGGTCCTGGTAGAAGGCCACGGCCAGGCTCGACTGCCGCAAGGCCAGGACCCGATTGAGAACCGACAGCACCGAAAATGTCAGCCCCGCCCCAAGCCCCCAGAGGACGCCGCGGACGACGGCGTCGGCCAGGTCGAAGCGGGGAATGATCAGGCCTATGCCCAGGGCGCAGAGGAGGGCAAAGACAAGGCTCGCCGGGTCCCAGCGTTCCCTCGTCAGAAGCGGTTCCAGAAAGACCGTGAAGACCGGAAAACTCGCATAAGCGAGGAGGCCGACGGCCACCGAGGAGACCTGGACGGCCTTGAAGAACATCGTCCAATGGGCGGCCAGGGCGAGCCCGCAGACGGCGAGGAGGATCAGGTCCCGGCGCGGGACGATCCGGAACGAACGCCGTCCGAAGCCCATAACCGCGAGGAGCGCCAGGGAAGCAAAAAGGACCCTACCGAAAACGATGACGGGAGGGGAGAGGGCGAGCCATTTCCCGAATAGTCCCGGGAAGCCGAACAGGAAGACGGCCAGGTGGATCTCGAGAAGGCTGCGGGAGCGCGCTCGCACGGGCGCATTATATTCCTTTTCCTTGAATTTTGACCGGTTTGTGCTAAGATAAACTTTACTTTTTAGGGAAAACGGCGGGTTTTCCCGCCCGTCTTCAGACGGCCGAAACTCATGTCATATAAGATATTCGCCCGGAAATACAGACCGCAGGCCTTCGAAGAGGTCATCGGGCAGAAGTCCGTCGTCCGGACGATCCAGAACGCCATTCAGACGGGCCGGGTCTCCCAGGCCTACCTCTTCTCGGGGATGAGGGGGACGGGGAAGACGTCGATGGCCCGCATCCTGGCCAGGGCTCTGAACTGCGCCAACGGCCCGACCGCGAACCCCTGTAAGATCGAAGACAAGGACCCCGCAGACGACAAGAACAAGCCCTGCGACTATTGCGCGGCCATCAGCGAGGACAGGGCGATCGACGTCCTGGAGATCGACGGCGCCTCCAACCGGGGCATCGAAGAGATCCGGGCCCTTCGCGAGTCGCTGAAGTACAAGGCGATCTACACCCGCTACAAGGTCGTCATCATCGACGAGGTCCACCAGATCACGAAGGAAGGCTTCAACGCCCTTCTCAAGACCCTCGAAGAGCCTCCGCCGAACACGGTCTTCATCTTCGCGACGACGGAGTTCAACAAGGTCCCGGCGACGATCGTTTCGCGGTGCCAGCACTTCGAGTTCCGCAAGATCTCCCACAAGGACATCATCAACCACCTCGTGGAGATCGCCAAGAAGGAAGCGATCACGATCACCCCCGCCAGCCTGGCCCTGATCGCCGAGGCCGCCGATGGGAGCATGCGGGACGCCCAGAGCCTGCTCGACCAGGCCGTGGCCTTCAGCGGCGAGAACATCGGCGACGAGGACCTCAAGACGATCCTCGGGACGATCGGACAGGACGTGCTCTTCCGGTCCTCGACGGCCGTCCTCGAGGAAAAGCCGGAGGACGTTTTCCCCCTGGTCGAGAGCGTCGTCGCCGCCGGCTACGACCTCCGCTTCCTCTTTGGCAAGCTCATCGAGCATTTCCGGGCGCTCCTGCTCGTCCGCTCCGTGGAGAAACCGGAAGATCTGCTCCTCGCGAGCGCGGAAGAACTCCAGGCCCTGCGCGTCCAGGCCTCGAAGGCCACGGCCGAGGACCTTCTCCGCTACCTTCTCGCCCTCCAGCAGGCCGAGGCCGGCTTGAAGTACTCGGCCATGCCCCGGATCTACCTCGAAGCCTTCCTCATAAAGCTCTGCCACTTTCGCAAGATCGTACCTCTCCAGGAGCTCATCCGGGACGTGGAGTCGCTCAAGAAGGAGCCCCAGCGGACGCTTCCCAAGTCCCCTGGGGCTTCTCCGGCCGGCGCCCCCTCCGCCAGGGGCACGGGACATCCGCTCCCGGCCGGAGACCCGCTGGGAGGCCCCTCTTCGGCGGCCAAAACCGCTCCTCCGCCCCAGAAAGACGTCTTCAAGCGTGTCCTCGAAAAGCTGGCGACAGACAGGGCCCCGCTGGCCGCCCTCCTGGCTCAGTATTCGTCGGTCATGGTCAAGGACAACGTCCTCGAGGTCTTTTTCGCGAGCGGCAGGGGCTTTTTCGTCACGAGCATCCAGGAAAAGGACATCCGGGCGGTCGAGCGGGCGGCCTCGGAAGTGCTGGGCCGTGAGACGAAGGTCCGCTTCGCGGAGGAGAACGCCACCGACGGCGGCCCCATCCGGCCGGGCCGGGAGCTCGAGACGGCCCTCAAGGACCCTGCCGTGCAGTTCTTCATGAACACCTTCAAGGCCCAGGTCCTTTCGGCCGACCCCATTCCGGCCTCGCGCGAGGCCGGACCCAAGGGGGGCGGTCCCACGGAGAACGGAACATGAAAAACGTCATGGACCTCCAGAAAATGCTGAAAACGGCCAAAGAGATGCAGGATCGGCTCCAGAAGGAGCTCGCGGCCCTGCGCGTCGAGGGGTCGAGCGGCGGCGGCATGGTCAGTCTCGTCCTCGACGGCCACAAGGCCCTGCAGTCCATCCGCATCGAGCCGGAGGTCGCCGACAAGAACGAGATCGAAATGCTCCAAGACCTGATCGTCGCGGCTTTCAACGACGCGGCGGCCAAGGTTGACGAGGCGTTGGCCCAGAAGCTGGGTGGCTTGGGCGGCGGTCTCAAGATCCCTGGGTTGTCCTGATGTTCGAATACGCCCAGCCCCTGCACGCGCTCATCGAGGAACTGCGGCGGATTCCCGGCATCGGAGCCAAGACCGCCCAGCGCATCGCTTTCTATTTCCTCGGGCTCCCGACTGAGGACGCCGACCGGCTGGCCGAGGCCATCCGGGAGGCCAAGAGGAAGATCTTCTACTGCGGGCGCTGCAACAACATCACCCACGTCGAGCCCTGCCTGATCTGCTCCGACCCCCACCGGTCCGACGAGTCCATGTGCATCGTCGAGGAGCCGTTCAACATCTCCTCGATCGAGAAGACGGGCGCCTACAGCGGACGATACCACGTCCTCCTGGGCGCCCTCTCGCCGCTCAAGGGCCGCGGACCCGACGAGCTCCGGCTGGGGAAACTCGTTAAGAGGATCGAAGAGGGCGCCTTCAAGGAGATCATCATCGCCACCAACCCGACGGTGGAAGGGGAGGCCACGGCCCTCTATCTTCACCGGGTCCTCAAGGCTTTCGGGATACGGATCACCCGCCTGGCCATGGGTCTGCCGGTGGGCTCGGACCTCGATTTCGCCGACCAGGTGACCATCAAGAAAGCCCTGGAGGGCCGGACTGAGCTCAAGGAATAGCACGACACGTCACGAACGGCGTTCGATCATAATGAAGGAGGTTGACATGAAAAAAGATATGCAGACGATCGACGGGAACACGGCGGCGACGCACGTCGCCTACGCGTATTCCGAGGTCGCGGCCATCTACCCGATCACACCGTCCTCGACGATGGGGGAGTTGGCCGACGAGTGGTCCGCGCAGGGCCGGAAGAACATCTTCGGTCAGCGGTTGGACGTCATCGAGATGCAGTCCGAGGGCGGCGCCTCCGGCGCGGTCCACGGGGCGCTCTCGGCCGGCGCCCTGACAACGACCTTCACGGCCTCCCAGGGCCTGATGCTCATGCTGCCCAACATGCACAAGATCGCCGGGGAGATGCTGCCGACGGTCTTCCTGGTTTCGGCCCGTTCGCTGGCCTGCCAGGCCCTGTCCATCTTCGGCGACCACAGCGACGTCATGTCCGCCCGCAACACGGGCTTCGCCATGATCTGCGGCGGGTCCGTCCAGGAAGCCCAGGATCTGACCATCGTCGCCCACCTGGCGACGCTGCGGAGCCAGATTCCCTTCCTCCATTTCTTCGACGGCTTCCGGACCTCCAACGTCGTCGAGAAGGTCGACGTCGTCTCTTATGAGACGCTGGCCGGGCTCTTCGAGCCCCAATACCTCGAGGCTTTCCGGAAACGCTCCCTCAACCCCGAACGGCCCATGCTCAAGGTCGGCCAACAGGGCCCGGACGTCTACTTCCAGGGCCGGGAAACCGTCAACAAGTACTACGCCGAATGCCCCGGAATCGTCCAGCACTACATGGACAAGGTGGCCAAGGTCATCGGCCGCCAATACCATCTTTTCGATTACTTCGGCGCCCCCGACGCCGATAAGGTCATCGTCATGATGGGCTCGGGCGCTGAGACGGCCGAAGAGACGATCAACTACCTGAACGGGCGCGGCGCCAAACTGGGTCTGGTCAAGGTCCGGCTCTACAGGCCCTTCGATGTGGCCGCCCTCCTCGCGGCCATCCCGGCCTCGGCGAAAAAGATCGCCGTCCTCGACCGAACCAAGGAACCCGGCTCGATCGGCGAGCCGCTCTACCTCGACGTCGCCCTGGCCCTCTCCGGCCGTCCGGTCAAGGTCATCGGCGGGCGCTACGGCCTCTCGTCCAAGGAGTTCACGCCCAGCATGGTCAAGGCGGTCTACGACCACCCCGATGGAAAGGCGACGAACGGCTTCACCGTGGGCATCACGGACGACGTCACCGGCACCTCGATTTCCGTCGGCCCGATACTCGACACCGAGCTCCCCGGCACGGTCCGCTGCAAGTTCTACGGGTACGGCTCGGACGGGACCGTCGGCGCCAACAAGAACTCGATCAAGATCATCGCCGACCACACGGAAATGTTCGGCCAGGGCTATTTCCAGTACGACTCGAAGAAGTCCGGTGGCGTCACCATCTCCCATCTCCGTTTCGGCAAGAGCCCGATCCAGTCCCAGTACTTCCTCAACACGGTCGATTTCGTCGCCCTCCACAAACCCTCTTATATCGGCCGCCTGGACATCCTCGAAGGCATCCGCGAGGGCGGGACGTTCCTCATCAACTCCAACTGGAAGGCCGACGAAGTTTTCGAGAACCTGACCGAGGACATGCAGAAGACGATCATCGCCAAGAAGGTCAAGGTCTATAACATCGACGCTCTGAAGATCGCCGGCGAGCTCGGGCTGGGCCTGCGCATCAACTCGATCATGCAGGCCTGCTTCTTCAAGCTCTCCGGCGTCCTCCCCGAGACCGAAGCTATCGCCCTCATCAAAAAGGCCATCGAAAAGACCTACGGCCGCAAGGGGAAAGAGGTCGTTCAGATGAACTGGGACGCCGTCGACCGGTCCGCCGCCGCCTTGGAAGCGGTCCCCGTCCCGGCCAAGATCACCAAATCGGCCCCCGTGACGAAGATCGTGCCCGACGACGCCGACGCCTACGCCAAGGAAGTCATCGACCCGGTCACACGGTTCAAAGGGGACAACCTGCCCGTTTCCAAGATGCCCCTCGACGGGGCCGTGCCCACGGCCACCGCGCGGCTGGAGAAGCGCGGCATCGCCGTCGAATGCCCGAAGTGGCTCCTCGAGAACTGCATTCAGTGCAACCAGTGCTCCTTCGTCTGCCCCCACGCCTCGATCCGGGCCAAGCAGATCGCCCCGGCCGACCTCACGAGCGCTCCCGAGGGCTTCGCGGTCCTCAAATCCAACACCAAGAACGACAGGGACCTCCAGTACCACGTCCAGTGCTACGTGGAGGACTGTGTCGGCTGCGGCTCCTGCGCCCAAGTCTGCCCGGCCAAGAACAAAGCCCTGGTCATGACCCCGATCGGGGAGCTGAGGGCTGCGGGGGAGACCCAGAAGGCCGAGTTCTTCGACAAGCTCCCCGACAACGTCGTCGACGGCATCAGGCCGGACTCGCTCAAGGGCAGCCAGTTCTTTCGGCCGCTTTTCGAGTTCAGCGGCGCCTGCGCCGGCTGCGGGGAGACGCCCTATGTCAAGCTGGCCACCCAGCTCTGCGGCGACCGGATGATCATCGCCAACGCCACGGGCTGCTCGTCGATCTACGGCGGCACGTTCCCGACCTCACCCTACTGCGTCAACGTCGAGGGCAAGGGACCCGCGTGGGGCAACTCGCTTTTCGAGGACAACGCCGAGTACGGCTTCGGCATGCGCCTGGCGGTCGACGCCAACCGGCGCCTGCTGGCCGCTTCGATCGACGCCGCGCAGGCGGCGGGCACGACGCCCGAGCTCACGGACGCTCTGGCGAAGATGAAGGCTGCCTGGACGTCGACCGGTGAGGAGGCCAAGTCCGCGGCCAAGGCCGTTCTAACCGCCCTGCCGGCGGCCCTGGCCAAGGCCAATGGGTCCAAGCCGTACCTCGCCAAGATCTCCGAGCTCAAGGATTTCCTCGTCGAGAAGAGCGTTTGGTGCATCGGCGGAGACGGCTGGGCCTACGATATCGGCTTCGGCGGTCTCGACCACGTCCTGGCCATGAACCGCAAGATCAACGTCCTTGTCCTTGACACCGAAGTCTACTCCAACACGGGAGGACAGGCATCCAAGGCCACGCCGACCGGCTCCGTGGCCAAGTTCGCCGCGTCCGGCAAGAAGACCTCCAAGAAGGACCTCGGCCGCATGGCCATGTGCTACGGCTACGTCTACGTCGCCTCGGTCGCCATGGGCGCCAACATGAACCAGTGCCTCAAGGCCTTCCTCGAGGCCGAGGCCTATCCCGGCCCGTCGATCATTATCGCCTATTCGCCGTGCATCAACCACGGCATCGACATGAGCAAGGCCCAGGCCGAGCAGAAACTGGCTGTGGACACGGGCTACTGGATTCTCTACCGGTTCAACCCCCTGCTGGCCAAGGAAGGCAAGAACCCGCTTCAGCTCGACTCCCGCGAGCCCAAGTTCGAATACGAGGTCTTCCTCAAGAACGAGGTCCGCTACAAGACGCTCGTCCAGCAGTACCCGGACATCGCCAAGGAGCTGTTCGCCCGCGCCGCCGATGAATCGAAGAAGCGCTTCGAGTCGTATAAGAAGATGGCGGAATAAGCGAGGGCGGTACCGCCCTATCGGATCGTCGAACCGGCCGGTTCCGGCCCGACGGTGACGCGGAGCGACCGGTCGGGGCTGAGGGCCTCGCGGATAAACGCGTTCATGTCCACGAGCGTCACCGCGTCGAGGGCCGCGAAGATGCCCGAGAGGTGTTCGTAGCCCAGCCCGAGGACCTCGAAGAGTCCGACGGCCCGCAGGCGCGGCGCCTTAGCTTCCGTCGACCTGAGGAAACTGGCCCTGGCCATTGTTTCGGCCGTCCGGAGCTCTTCCTCTGTGATCCCTTTATCCTGGAGGTCGGCGAGAGTCCGGTCGAGCGCCTCTGACGCCCGGGAGCTCTTGGCGTTCTCCGTCTCAAGGTAGGCCTCGAGGATGCCTGAGCTTTTCGTCCAAGTCAGCTCGGCGTCGACGCTGTAGGCCAGCTTCTCGGTCATCCGCAGTCCCCAGAGCCGCGAACCGGGGCCCTTGCCGAGGAGGGTTTCGAGCAGGTATCCCTTGGCCTGGTTGGGCGCGTCCGGAGCTGGAAGAAGGTAGGCCCGGCCGACATAGGTCTGCTTCGAATCTTTGGTCAGGGCGATATCGCGGATCGAGGGAAGGGCCGGGGAGACGATGGGAATGCTGACGTCTTCCCCGTCCGGGAATCCGGCGAAATATTTCTCGAGAAGCGCCCGAACCGGCGCTCTATCGAGGTCCGTGGTAACGCAGAAAAGCAACCCCTTCTTGGTGAAAAACCGGCGATAGAAGGCGACGGCGTCCTTCCTGTCGATGGCCCTGAGGCTTTTCTCCGTCCCGTAGACCGCGGTCCCGTAGCCGACCCCGGGGAAAAAGACCTTCATGACGGCGTTATGGGCGGCGACGGTGGATTCGTCCTCCTCGGACCGCCCGTAGAGCTTCATCATCTCCTTGGTCCGGCCGATCCGGAGACTCGTGATGAGGGGGTCCTGGATGATCTTGCCGGCGACGCGGAGGGCTTCTTCGAGGTTTTCGGACAGGCACTCGATGAGGACGGCCGAGAAGTCCTCCGAGCAGAGAAGGCTCAACCGGGTCGCCTGGGACATGAGGTCCTGGACCATGCCTTCGTCGGGGATCTCGAGGGTCAGGCGCGTCGTGAGGTAGGCCAACCCGTCGAGACCCAGGGGCACGGCCGACTTGCCCCCCGAAGCGAACAGCCCAACGACCGTCGTCGGCGAGCTCTGGTCCTTCTGGTAAACGCAGGGGAGGCCGGTCGTCAGCGTGAATTTTTCGGGGCGCTCCTTCCAGGACACTCCCGGGGTTCCGGAGGACCCTGCGGCCATCAGGAGTCCGGCGCACGACCAGAGAAGCCAGGCCACTCTCATTGCTTTTCGCCCTTCCGCGGGACGATGGAAACGGCGGCGTATTCGCCCTTCCCGAGGTACCTGGCCGCTGTTTTTCTGAGGTCGCTCGAATCGACCCTTCCGATCTCATCCAGGTATCGCCCGGGTTTTTCGCGCGTGTTGAGAAGGAGGTGCCTGGCCATCGAGCCGGCCAGCTGCAGCCCGGACTCTTCGGCTTGCCCCACGGCGAACCGGATCTGGTTCTTGGCGCTCTCCAGATAGTCGAAGGCGGACATTTCGGCCTCGCCCATGAAATCCTTTTTCGAATAGGCCTCGTTATGGGCCCGCTTGAGATAGCCCACGGCCGCCCGCTGGACCGCCGCCATGTCCTTGGGATCCATCTTGATGGAGACGACGGCGGCTCCTCCGAACCGGAAAGCGAGATAGGACATGGAAACGGTTTGGACGGAACCGCGCTCTCCGCGGAGCAGGGCGGGGAGAAGAGGGTTGACCCCGCGGCCGAGAACTTCCACCAGCACGTTCATGGCGTACTGATCGGCATGGTTGTAGTCCGGGGCCACGAAACCGAGAAAAACGTAGCCTTCCTTGACATCGCGCTCGAAACGCTGGGACACGCTCTTCTTCAAGGGGACGGCCATCGGCAGCGGCTCGAACCGGAGCCCGGTTTTCGGGAGCGGGCCGAAAACATCCCGGACCAGCCGCTCCATGTCGGCCGTCGCGAAATCGCCGACGACGGCCAGGGCGCAATTGTCGGCAACGAAATATTTCCGGTAAAAGCCGAGCACCCCCTCGACCGTGGCCGTCCGGATGACCTCCCGCCGTCCGTAAACCGAACGTCCGTAAGGGTGTCCGGGGAACAGGGCCTGGAGGACGAGGTCGACCGCATTTCGCTGCGGGTCGTCCTCCATCTGGTTGTACTCTTCGAGGAGGACTTCCTTCTCCTCGTCGAGTTCGGTCTGGCTCAAGTCGAGCCCGAAGAGGATGTCCTTCTGGTTCCGGAGCGCGAATTCGGCGTGCTCGGCAGGAAGCGAGATCTCGAAAAGGGACAGATCCTGTCCCGTGTTGGCGTTAAAATAGGCCCCGTGACGGCGGATGTCGGCGCTGACCTCGGCTCCGGAACGGACGGATGTCCCCCGGAAGAGGATACAATGCTCGAGCAGGTGGACGAGGCCGTTCGTTTCGTCGGTTTCGTTCTTGGAACCGACGTCGAAACCGGTGACGACGTGGAGGAGGGGCAGGTCGCGTTTTTCATAGAGGAAAACGCGCATGCCGTTGTCGAGGACGAAGTACTTGCCCGGGTTCTCAGGGCCCGCGGCGAGAAGCAGAGCGGCACTCATCACACCCGCCAAGAGCCCGGCGGTCATGGTCAGGGAGTTCCGCATGTTCCTGCCCACCGTTACGCTATCCCGCAAATCCCATGCCAGTCTAGCATAAACGCAGAACGTCCACCAACAGCGGCCGGGACCCCGGGCTTTGCAGTCCTCATGCGCGAAGCGATGAGGGCGGCCTTGCCAGGACCGGGGGTCCAACTTCCGCTGCGAAGGCTCGTCCCTTGACCGTCACCCGTCCAGATTAGATTGGCCCTTTTTGCCCCGGGCGGGAGAGTGTGCTAAAATTGGAGAAAGAGGCAAGCAGGATAATGAAGCCCGAGAGGAAGGCCAGGATTCTCGTCATCGACGACGAGGAGAACATCCGTAAATCCCTGAAGATGATCCTCGAGTATGAAGGATACGACTTTTTCGAGGCCGGGACCGGCGAGGATGGCCTGGATGTTCTTCGTGAGACCGTCGGCATCGACCTCGTCCTTCTCGACATCAAGATGCCGGGGAAGAGCGGCCTCGAGGTCCTGGCCGAGCTCAAGCAGAGGCCTTTCGTCCCGGACGTCATCATGATCTCGGGACAGGGCACCATCCATGCGGCTGTCGAGGCCACCAAGCTGGGCGCTTTCGATTTCCTGGAGAAGCCGCTCCACCGGGAGCGCGTCCTCCTGAGCATCCGCAACGCCCTCAAGCAGACGAGCCTCGCCCGCGAGTGCCAGGACCTCAAGAAGAAGGCGGAGAAACACTACGAGATCATCGGCAACCACCCCCTCGTCCAGACGCTCTGGAAGGAGATCCTCAAGATCTCGCCGACCAACGCCACGGTCCTGATCTATGGCGAGAGCGGGACGGGAAAGGAGCTCGTCGCCCGTTCCATCCACGCCCACAGCCTGCGATCCCGGGAGACCTTCGTCCAGGTGAATTGCGCCGCCATACCGGAGGAGCTCATCGAGAGCGAGCTCTTCGGCCACGAGAAAGGGGCCTTCACCGGGGCCACGGAGAAAAAGACGGGCAAGTTCGAGCAGGCCGATGGCGGCACGATCTTCCTCGACGAGATCGGCGACATGAGTCTCCGGACCCAGTCCAAGGTCCTCCGTGTCCTCGAGGAGGGCGAGGTCCAGAAGGTCGGCTCGAGCCGGATTTCCAAGGTCGACGTCCGGGTCATCGCTGCGACGAACAAGGACCTCCGTAAGGAGATCCAGGAAGGGAGGTTCAGGGAAGACCTTTACTTCAGGCTCAACGTCGTCCCCCTGTACTCGCCGCCCCTGCGCGCGAGGCCGGAGGACGTCCCGCTCCTCGTCGACTATTTTTCGCGGACGTTCGCCGAGGAGAACAACTTCCGGCCGCGGAAGTTCTCGGCGGAAGCCCTCGAAGCCATGTCCCGGTACGCTTGGAAAGGCAACGTCCGCGAGCTCAAGAACATCGTCGAGCGGCTGATGATCATGACCGACAGGGACACGATCGAGAGAAGGGACCTGCCCGAACCGCTGCGGGAGAAGCCGGAGGCGGCGCTGCCCGAGGCGGCCGGGATCAAGACCCTCCGCGAATTCCGGGACATGGCCGAGCGGGATTTCCTCCTGGCCAAGCTCGAAGCAAACGGCTGGAACATCTCCCAGACGGCCCGGGAGATCGACACGCCGCGGAGCAACCTCTATAAAAAACTCGAACAATACGGTATAAAGATAACGGCCGGAGTGGGCGAGACGGTCGCCGCTCCTTCCCGCGAGGGAGGAGGGGAGGAAAGTCCGGACTCCGAAGGGCAGGATGGTCGCTAACAGCGACCCCGGGCGACCGGGGGAAAGTGCCACAGAAAACACACCGCCCTCTGGGCCAGGCGCAGCCTTCCCGGGGAGCAAGGGTGAAATGGCGAGGTAAGAGCTCACCGCCCCGGCGGCGACGCCGGGGGCAAGGCAAACCCCATCCGGAGCAAGGCCAAACGAGCCCCGTTTTGGGACTGCCCGTCCCAGGGGGCGGGTCGGCCGCTCGAGCCCCGGGGCAACCCGGGGCCTAGTCAAATGACCGTCGCCCGTTTCGGCGGGAACAGGATCCGGCTTACGTCCCGCTCCGGCCGTTTCTTTTTTCCGAGCGTACGGGGTCTGCCGATCTTAAGGGGGGAGCGTCCTGTCCGAGGCATCGGATTTATGCTATAAACAGGCCGATGATTCCCTACAATGCCATCGGGATCGGGATTTCTGTAATTTTCGGAGTGTGGGCTTTTCTCGTTGCCGAGACGCTCAAAGAGCGGGCCATCATCGCCGGAATTCCCGTCGTCATTTTCCTGATCCCCATCTTCTTCCGGTCTCCAGCCGGCTGGCTGATCTCCACCATAGGCTGGGTAGTCTACGGACTCGGCTGTATTATTTACCTACGCTATAAAGGCATGCCGATCCGATGAAGCGGTTCGCCTGGTGGAAGGACGCATCGCCGGACGCCCGGCGGTCGCTTGTTGCGGCCTCGTTCGGCTGGATGCTCGACTCCTTCGACATCATGCTCTACGCCATGGTCCTGGCAGCCCTCATGTCCGATATGAGCATGGCCAAGGCGACGGCCGGACTGCTGGGCTCTCTGACGCTCATCTCTTCCGCTGTCGGCGGCCTGGTTTTCGGCGTCATCGCCGACCGCTTCGGCCGCCGCCGGGCCCTGATGGGCAGCATCCTGATCTATTCTGTTTTTACCGCCGCCTGCGGCTTCGCCCCGAGCGTCGTAATGCTCGCCGTCTTCCGGATTTTCCTGGGCCTAGGCATGGGCGGGGAGTGGGCGAGCGGGGCGGCCCTCGTCTCAGAAACCTGGCCGGCCGAGCACCGCGGCAAGGCCCTGGGTATCGTCCAGAGCTCCTGGGCCGTCGGCTACGCGGCCGCGGCGGCGGTTGCCGCGATCGTCCTGCCCGTGTGGGGCTGGAGGGGCGTCTTTTTCGTCGGCGTCATCCCGGCATTTTTCACGCTCTGGATCCAGAAGAGGGTCCGGGAGCCGGAGATATGGAAGGCCGGCCGGGCGGCGGCGCCGAGCGTTCGGGCGGGATTCGGCGAGATCTTCGGGAAAAAGAGGCTCCGGTTGACCATCCTCGTGACCCTGATGAACGCGTGCACTATGTTCGCTTGGTGGGGCTTCAACCTCTGGCTCCCGGCTTACCTGTCGATGGCCCCCGACCAGGGAGGCATCGGCCTTAGCGCCCGGACCATGTCTGGGTTGGTCATCTTCATGCAGGCAGGGATGTGGCTCGGCTATATCACCTTCGGATTCATCAGCGACAGGCTCGGGCGGAAGCGGTCGTATGTGGGATTCCTTATAGCCGCTTCTGTATTCATGCTCCTGTACTCCCAGACACGTCAACCGCTTCTCCTCCTCATCCTGGGGCCATTCGTCGCCTTTTTCGGCACGGGCTACTTCACCGGATTTGGCGCCCTGACGGCGGAGATCTACCCCACGGCTGTCCGGGCCACGGCCCAGGGCATCACTTATAACACCGGCCGCATCGTCAGCGCCGCGGCCCCGTTCGTCATCGGCTCCCTGGCCCAAAAGCGGGGATTCGGTTTTTCGTTCATCCTGATCGCCGCGGCTTTCCTGGCGGCGGCGGTGTTCTGGATAGGCATTCCCGAGACGAAGGGCAAAGCGCTGGATTGAGCGGCCGGGCAGGGCTAGAAAGCGGCGGATAACGCCTGGCGGATGAGGGCCAGGAGGTTCCCCGGCCAAAGCCCTAATTGGACGACTCCGAACAGGCAGAGGAAGATGACCAGGTAGAGGGCCGGATTCTCCTGGTCGATGGCCGCCTCCCCTTGGTCCTCCTTCATGTACATGAAAACGATGACCTTCAGGTAGTATGCGACCGAGATCAGGCTGGCCAGGACGGCGGCCACGGCCAGCGCGACATGCCCCTCCCTGACGGCTCCGCTGAAGACGTAGAATTTGGCCAGGAAGCCGGCCGTGGGCGGAAAGCCCGCCAGGGAAAGAAGAAAGACGGAAAGACATGCGGCGAGCCATGGATAGCGGCGGCCGAGGCCGGCGAAGTCATCGAGCGCCGTGTATTCGACGCCCTTCCGCGACATGGCCGCCAGGACACTGAAGGCCCCGGCATTCATGAACAGATAGACGACGAGGTAGAAGACGAGGCTCGGGCCGTCCCCGGCGATGACGGCGACGATGAGATAGCCTGAATGGGCGATGCTCGAATAGGCCAGCATCCTCTTGACGCTTCTTTGACGGAGCGCGGCCAGGTTACCGGCGAACATGGTCAGGACTGCCATGAGGCTTAGAGCGGAGCCGAAGACGGCGGCGAATGGTTCGTTCCTCAGGAGGGGAACGAGGAGCCTGAAGAGGACGGCCAGTCCGGCGGCCTTGGGTCCGACGGTCAGAAATACGGTCACGGGCGTAGGGGCGCCCTCGTAGACGTCTGGGGCCCACATGTGAAAGGGGGCAATGGCGATCTTGAAGCTCAGGGCGGCCAGGATGAGACCCAGGCCGACAGCGCCGGCCGGGGCCAGGCCCGCTCCCGAAACCCCGCCCGCGAGAAGGGTAGAAAAATCGAGGCTTCCCGAAGTCCCGAAAACGAGGGCCAGGCCGAAAACAAAGAAGGCACCGGCGAAGCTCCCCATCAGGAAGTACTTGGCCGCCGCTTCGGAGGAAGTCCGGTCGGTCTTCTTAAGCCCCGACAGGGCATAAGAAGCGACCGAGAGGACCTCGAGCCCCAGGAAAACGACGAGCCAGTCCGTCGAGGAGACCATGATCATCAGCCCGGCCACCGCGAGGAGGACGAGGCCGCAAAACTCGCCGAGGTTCATACCCTGACGGGCGGCGTACTTCAAGCCCATCAGCAGGACGAAAAGGCCCAAGATGACGAATAAAGCGATGAGGAGCAGGGAAAAACGGTCGAGGACGAGGCGGCCGCCGAAATAATCGAGGTCCCGGTTCCAGGAACGGATAACGAAAAAACCGGCCGCGAGGAGGGCGAGGGCGGCGACGTAGCCGAGGGGCTCCCGGTTGGCCCGTTTCATGAACGCTTCGAGCAAAAGGACGACGAGCGCCCCGAAGACAACGGTGAGCAGAGGGGCGAGGGCCATGAACGTCGTCATGTTAGCGCTCCAGTCTCCCATCGAGTTGTGCCGGGCCCGCAGCGTCGCCGGAAATTCGGGCCGGAATGGCCTTCCGCGCTGCCGGCTTCCAAGTCAGTGAAACCGGGGCCTTGGTCCGGAGGGAATCGAGATAGCGGGAAACGGAAGCGTCCATCTTTCGCAGAATGGCCCCCGGGAAAAGGCCCATCAGGAAAATCAGGACGACGATCGGAACCAGGCAGGCGAGCTCCCGCCGGTCGACGTCCCGGAGAAGTCCGTCCGGGTCCCTGAGCGGGCCGTGCATGACCCGCCGGTAAAGCCAGAGAAGATAGGCGGCCGATAGGATAACGGTCGAAACGCCGAACGCCGCCAGAACCTTGTTCGAGGTGAATATGCCGAAGAAGCACAGGATCTCCCCGACGAAGCCGTTGAGCCCCGGCAGCCCCGCGGACGAGAGCAGGACGACGAGGAAGATGGCCGCGAAGACTGGCATCCGGGCGGCAGCGCCGCCGTAATCCTTGATGAGCCGGGTGTGCGTCCGCTCGTAGAGGATCCCGACACAGAGAAAAAGGGCGCCCGTGCTCAGGCCGTGGCTGAGCATCTGGTCGAGTGCTCCTTCGGTGGCCACGAAGTTGAGCGAAAAAACGGCCAGCATGATAAGGCCCATGTGGCTGACGCTCGAGTAAGCGACGAGGGATTTCATGTCTTTCTGGACAAGGGCCATCAGGCCGCCGTAGACGATCCCGATGACCGCGAGGATGGAGAGGGCCGGGGCGAACGATGCGGCGGCTTGGGGAAAGAGGGGAATCCCCAAGCGTAGGAAGCCGTAGGCGCCCATCTTGAGAAGGACTGCGGCCAGGAGGACGGAGCCGGCCGCGGGGGCCTCGACGTGGGCATCCGGAAGCCAGGTGTGGAGCGGAAAAAGCGGGACCTTGACGGCGAAGGCCAAGCCGAAGGCCAGGAAAAGCCAGGTCTGGAGGGCAGGGGAGAGGCCGAGGCCGGCCAGGTCAGAGATGGCCAGGGAGAAGCCCCCGGTCGCCCGGTGGTAGGCGGAATAAAGAACGAATATGCCGACCAGCATGAGAAGGCTTCCGAACATGGTGAAGAGGACGAACTTCATGGTGGCATAAATGCGCCGGCGGCCGCCCCAGATGCCGATGAGGAAATACATCGGGATAAGCATGGCCTCCCATAAGACATAGAACAGGAAAAGGTTGAGCGAGACGAAGACGCCGATCATGCCGGTCTCGAGGACGAGCATGAAGAACGAAAATTCCTTGACGCGATCATCGACGGCTCGCCAGGATGACAGAAGGGCTAGGGGCGTGAGGAAAGCCGCGAGAAGGACGAGGAAAAGACTGATGCCGTCGACGCCGACGTGATAATCGAGGCCGCGCCCGAGCCAAGGCGCATGCTCGACGAATTCCGGGAGTCCGGATTTCCCGTCGAAGCCGAAGAAGAGAAGAAGGGAGAGGGCGAAGGTCAGGAGCGAAACCGCCAAGGCGACCGCACGTACGGCCCTGACCGATTCGCCGCGGACAAAAATCAGAAGCAGTGCGCCGGCAAGCGGCAGAAAGGTGACGATGCTCGTAAGCGGCACGTTCGTGATCATGGCATTCATAGGAGCAGGAACCCCAGGAAGGTGATCGCGCCGATGAGAAAGGCCAGGGCGTAGTCCCGGACGAGCCCGCTCTGGAGAAAATTCAAGCCTTTGCCGGCGAGGCCCGCGGCGGCGGCCGACCCGTTGAGCGCGCCGTCGATGACCTTGAGGTCGAAACGCTCATAGACCTTTTCTGCCCCCCGGACAAGAGGCCGGACGACGACGGCGTCATAAACCTCGTCGATGTAATATTTGCCGACGAGGAGCCGGTAGACACCGGGGAAACGAGAAGCCAGGCGCGATGGAAGGGCGGGCGTCCTGCGGTAGAAAACGAATGCCAGGGCGATGCCCAGGAGCGCTGAGGCCGTCGCCAGGAGCACGAGCAGTCCCTCCGTGGGGACGGCCAAGTGAGGGCTTCCGGACTTGACGGAACTCGCAAGATAACGGCCGAAAAGGTCGGCTTTTTCGCCGAAAAAGACCGGTAGTCCGACGTATCCGGCCAGGGCCGAGAACGCGGCGAGAATGACGAGGGGAATGGTCATGGCCCGGGGCGATTCATGGATAGAATGTCCCGGCTCCATGGCCGTCCGCTCCTTTCCGTAGAACGTCATGTAGACCAGGCGGAACATGTAGAACGCCGTCAGGACGGCGCCGAGGAGCCCGGCTCCCCAGAGGGCATATTGTCCGCCGGCGAACGCGCCTGTCAGGATGGCATCCTTGGAGAAGAAACCGGAGAGGAACGGGACGCCCGAAATGGCCAGCGCCCCGACGAGGAATACGGGAAACGTCACAGGGAGATGCTTCCTGAGGCCGCCCATCCGGCGCATGTCCTGTTCGCCGGCCAGGGCGTGGATGACGCTGCCCGCAGCCAGGAAGAGCAGGCTCTTAAAGAAGGCGTGGGTGACGAGATGGAACATCCCGGCGGCATAGGCCCCGACGCCGCAGCCGAGGAACATGTAGCCGATCTGGGAGATGGTGGAGTAGGCCAGGACTTTCTTGATGTCGTTCTGGACGAGGGCCATGGCCGCGGCGAATAAGGCCGTCGCGGCGCCGATCCAGGCGACGACGGTCGAGGCGGGACCGGAGGCCGCATAGAGCCCGCTCAGGCGGCAGACCATGTAGACGCCGGCCGTGACCATGGTCGCGGCGTGGATGAGGGCGCTTACCGGAGTCGGGCCCTCCATGGCGTCGGGAAGCCAGACGTAGAGGGGGATCTGGGCCGATTTTCCCGTCGCCCCGATAAAAAGGAGGATCGCGACCAGGGTCATGAGCCCGGAAGGGAGGAGGCCGCCTCCGGCGGCCTTGTTGATCAAGGAGAAGCTCGAACCGCCAACGTTGGCCAGGAGGAAGAGGATGCCGAGGATGAAGGCCGCGTCGCCGACCCTGTTGACGACGAAAGCTTTCATGCCCGCCTTGGCGGCGGCGGGCCTCTCGAACCAGAAGCCGATCAGGAGATAGGAGCAGAGCCCAACGCCCTCCCAGCCGACGAACATGAGGACGAGGTCCGAGGCCATGACCAGCACGAGCATGAAGAAGGTGAACAGGTTGAGGTGGGCGAAATACCGGGCGTGTGACCGGTCTTCAGCCATATAGGCGGTCGAGTAGACATGGATGAGGAGGCCGACCCCCGTGACCACCAAAGTCATGACGGCCGTCAGGTGATCGAAGGCGAAAGCGATGGGCGAAGTGAACGGGCCGCTCGAGATCCAGGCAAAAAGTGTCTTTGTCAGGCCGGGCGCGCCGGGAGGAAGCCGGACGAGATGGGCGAAGGCCGCAGACGAAAGAAGGAACGACAGGAAGACGGCCGAGCAAGCCTGCCAGGCGACCCAACGCCGGGAAAGTTTCGCGCCGAAAAGAACGAGCAGGAGCGCGCTCGCTCCCGGTATCAGGGGTATCAGCCAGAATAACTCGGCCATGCTAACCCTTCAGGTCCTTGAGCTCGTCGGTTTGGACGGTCTTCCGCTGACGAAAAATGAGGACGATGATCGCAAGGCCGATGACGGCCTCGGCCGCGGCCACGGTGATGACGAACAGGACGATGACCTGTCCCTCCGCCTTGCCGAGAGACTTGGCCAGGGCCAGGAAGGCGAGATTCCCCGCGTTGAGCATGACCTCGACGGCCATGAATTGGGTCAAAAGGTCCTTCTTGACGAAAAAAGCCAGAACGCCCAGGACGAACAGGACGGCGGCCAGGATGAAGAAGGCCGCGGGAGGAGGGATCACGAGCCTTCCCTTTTGCCGGCCAGGGCCAGCGCGCCGACGAGGGCGGCGAGGATGAGGAGGGACGTGATCTCGAACGCGTAGAGGTAGTCGGAGAAGAGGAAGTGCCCGAGCCGGGCCGTGTCGCCACCGGCGGCTGATGCGGCCCCCGGGCTCCCGAGGACGAGCTTGCGGCCGGCCAGGAGAAGCTCGGCCAGGAGAATCGTCCCTAACCCGACCGTGAAGGCCAGCCGGGTCTTCTTTACCCGAACGGGAAGCTCTCCTCGGAGGTTGAACATCATGATGGCGAAAAGAAAGAGGACCATGATGGCCCCGGCGTAGACGAGCACTTGGACGGCGGCGGCGAAGGGAGCGTCGAGCAGGCCAAAGAGCCCGCCCAGGCTCGAAAATGAAAGAACGAGGAAAAGCGCGTTATGGGCCTGGTTTCGCGAAAGGATCATGGCCGCGACCGAGCCGATACAGAGGAAAGAAAGGATTAAAAAAACAGCCCAAGCCATGGAATTTCCCCTTATATTTAGTTTTCCCTGTTGCCAAAGTCAAGCCGGAAGTTAGGCCAGGAGAGGAGTAGGCGAATCGGCGTTGACAATATGTCCGGATTTGATATAATGACCCTGGTACCGCGGGGTAGAGCAGCCTGGTAGCTCGTCGGGCTCATAACCCGGAGGTCGTTGGTTCAAATCCAACCCCCGCTACCATTTTTTTTGCCCGGAAATCCCGCCTCCTCAATCGACGCCAACCCCGTCCCAGCAGAAAGTGCAGAGCTTCTCCTTGGGCAGGCCGATGGCTTCGACGAGGTCCTCGAGCCGCTGGTAGCGCAGGGTTGTCAGGCCGAGCTTCTGGGCGATCCAGCCGACCATGGCCTCGTACTTCTCCGATCCGGTTTTTGCGTATTCCTCGACGTTCTTGGCGTCCGGGCCCTCGAGAGCCGCGATAGCCTTTCTTGCGGCCAGGTCGAGTTCGGAACGGGACCGGGAAAAATTCAGGTACTTGCAGCCGTAGGCCAGGGGAGGGCAGGCCGGCCGCATGTGGACCTCGACGGCCCCGGAATCATAAAGCCGCTGGATGGCATCTTTGAGCTGGGTCCCCCGGACGATCGAGTCCTCGCAGAAAAGGAGCTTCCGGCCCTGGATGATTTCGCGGATGGGGATGAGCTTCATCCGGGCGACCTGGTCGCGGATGTCCTGGTTCTGGGGCATGAAGCTGCGCGCCCAGGTCGGGGTGTACTTGACGAAGGGCCGGCGGAAGGGGACGCCGGCCTCGGCCGCGTAGCCCAGGCCGTGGCCGATGCCCGAGTCGGGAATGCCGGCGACGAGGTCGACCTTGACGTGGTCGTTCCGGGCCAGAAAAGCCCCGCAACGGTTGCGGACAATCTCAACGTTGATGCCCTCGTAGTTCGAGGCGGGATAGCCATAGTAAACCCAGAGGAAAGAGCAGATCTGGAGCTTGCCGCGCGGCGGGACCCTTTGCTCGCAACCATCGGGCGTAATTTTGACTATTTCGCCCGGGCCGAGGTAGCGGTCGACTTCGTAGTCCAGGTTCGGGAAAGCGCAGGTCTCGAGGGAAGCGGCGAAAGCCCCCGGCTTTTTCCCCAGCGCGACGGGCGTCCGGCCGAGCTTGTCCCTGGCGGCTAGGACGCCGTCCTTGGTCAGAAGGAGGATCGAGCAGGAACCCTTGATGAGCTCCCAGACTTGCTGGATGCCGTCCTCGAAAGTGTCCTTCTGGTTGATGATGGCGGCTACGAGCTCGGTCGGGTTGATCTCGCCGCCGCGCATCTCCGAAAAGTGGAGGCCCTTGCCCCGGAAGGCCTTTTCGACGAGCTCGTCGGCGTTCTTGATGACGCCGACCGTGGCGATCGAAAAATGTCCGAGGTGGGATCGGATGAGGAGCGGCTGGTCCTCGTAGTCGCTGATAACGCCGATGCCCCGCGTCCCGCGGAGCTTGCCGATGTCCTCCCCGAACTTCGACCGGAACTGGGCGTTCTCGATGTTGTGGATGTAGCGGACGATGCCATCCCCGTTGCCGACGGCCAGGCCGCCGCGTTTCGTCCCGAGGTGCGAGTGGTAGTCCGTGCCATAGAACAGGTCCTCGACGATGTCGTGCTTGGCGACGACCCCGAAAAATCCTCCCATTCCGTCCTCCTCTCAAAAGTTCCGGCCAAGCATAACACCGCTCTGGAAACGTTTCAATCCCCCTTCGGGTCGCCGAGTTGAATGTCGCCGGGTTATCTGTTATATAATTCTTTTTTAGCTCACGAGGAGGACGACATGTTTAAGCCCGAAACCTACATCCAAAGGCGAAAACTCCTGAAAAAGGAGGTCGGGTCCGGCCTGCTCCTGTTCCCCGGCAACGAAGAAAGCCCGATGAACTACCCGGCCAACACTTTCCATTTCCGGCAGGACAGCTCGTTCCTCTACTTCTTCGGCCTGGATTCCCCCGGGCTCGCCGCCGTCGTCGACATCGACGAAAACAAGGACGTCCTCTTCGGGGACAACATCGGCATCGAAGACATCATCTGGATGGGGAACGTGCCCAAGATGAAAGACCGGGCCCTCGAAGTCGGCGTCAAGCACACCGCGCCCCGGGCGGCTTTCGAGGAAACGGTGCGCCGGGCCCTGGCGGCCGGGCGCCCGGTCCATTATCTTCCGCCCTACCGGGCCGATTCGACCCTCGCCCTCGGCGACCTTTTGGGCATTCCGACGAAGGACCTCAAGGCCAAGGCGTCCCCCGCTTTCGTCAAAGCGGTAGTCGCTCAGAGGCTCTTCAAGTCGAAGGAAGAGGTCCGGGAGATCGAATCCGCCCTGGAGGTCACGCACGAGATGTACCGGGTCGCCATGAAGCTGGCCAAGCCCGGCCGTTATGAACGGGAGATCTCGGGGGCCATGGAAGGCATCGCCCTGTTCCATGGCATGCGTTTGGCGTTCCCGCCCATCGTGACCATCAACGGTCAGACGCTCCACAACCACTATCATGGCAACATGCTCGTCAAGGGCAGGCTCCTCGTCGTCGACACCGGCGCGGAATCGGCCCTTTCCTACGCCTCCGATATCACCCGGACGATCCCGGTCGGCGGCCGTTTCAACCGCAGGCAGAAGGACGTCTACGAGATCGTGCTGGCCGGCCAGGAAACGGCAATCCGGGCGATGAAGCCCGGGGTCACGTTCAAGGACATCCACCTGAAGACGGCCCGGATCATGGCCTCCGGACTCCAGGGCCTGGGTCTCATGAAGGGCGACGTCGACGCGGCCGTCGCCGCCGGCGCCCACGCCCTTTTTTTCCCCCATGGCCTGGGGCACAACATGGGGCTCGACGTCCATGACATGGAGGACCTCGGCGAAAACAACATCGGCTACGACAAGACCGTCGAGCGGAGCGGCCAGTTCGGACTGGCCTATCTCCGGATGGCCAAGGAACTCCGGCCCGGCCATGTCATGACCGTCGAGCCCGGGCTTTACTTCATCCCGGCCCTGGTCGAAAAATGGCGCAAGGAAAAGAAATTTCGGAACTTCATCGTCTACGACGAGGTGGAGAAGTACCTCGACTTCGGAGGCGCCCGGATCGAAGACAACGTCCTGGTCACGGAGAAGGGCCACAAGGTCCTGGGCCCGCCCATCCCCAAGACAGTCGGCGATATCGAAAAAACCTGCCGCAGTTGAAAATCGCGGACGAAGAGTTGAAGGTGACCTGATGCTCCTCTGGTACGTTATCAACACCAAGCCCAAGAAAGAGAGCCAGGTCGAGAGGCTTTTCGAGGAGGGCGGCTTCACCGTCTACTGCCCGAAGTACGTCCGCGAAAAGCGCGTCGGCCCTTTTTTCCCGGGATACGCCTTCCTCCAGTTCGAATTTCCCGCTCAATTCCAAATGGTGAAATACACCCGCGGGGTCAAGCGTGTCGTCGGCAACGACGACGGCCCGACTCCGATCCTGGAGGAAATCGTCATGGGCATCAAGGCCCGCGAGCAGGACGGGCTCGTCGTCTTCGAAAAATACGGTGAGGAGCCGGCCGTCGGGGACGAGATCGAAGTCGTCGAAGGGCCCTTCAAGAACCTAAAAGGGATCTTCCGCAAGGAGATCGGCGACAACGAACGGGTGATGATCCTCCTGAATTACGTGTCCTACCAGGGCACGCTGCTCATCGAAAAGGCGAAGCTCAAGAAGATCTAGTTCTTCGAGGCTTTCAACTTCTCGAGGAAAGGCTGGTTCAAACTGCTCGAAGAGAAATAGACCACTCCGTCGGCGCCGAGTGATTTACTGATTTTCATCTGCTCGATCATGCCCTCGGGCGTGTTCTGATTATGGGAGGTGCCGATGCCTATTCCGGGGCAGACCTGGCATCGCCCCTTCCCGTAGGCCACGGCCTCGCGGACGAGCTTCTCGAAGAGGCCGGCGTCGTTGGAGTAGAGCATGGGGCAGAGCATGTCCACCAGCCGCTCGCGGGCCCAGGCCGGCCAGTCCTGGCCGATGAGGACGGCGGCGTTCCTGGCGTCCGGGAAAACCGCGGCGCTGACCTTCACCCGACGCCCGGTCGCTTTGAGCGCGTTCTTGAGCTCCCGGACGAACACCGTCACCCGGTCCCTGTTCCAGTTGAGCCACTCGTTCCAGGCCATGTTGCCTGTATCGCGGGCTTTGACCGCGGCCATGTCGATCCCGGTATCCTGCTTGAACAGCCGGAGCGTCTCCGGGTCGAAGCTGAAATAGGGCTCCGTCGGTTCGCAGGGATAACGGATGTAGTCGAGGTGGATCCAGTTTACGTCGTACTTTTTCGCGACCTCGAGCATCAGACTGATCTCGTATTCGCGGACGGCCGGGAGGGCGGGGTTCGCGGCGCCGACCATCTCCCGTTTCGGGCTCTGGATCAGCCATTCGGGGTGTTCCCGAACCCGTCCGAGGAGAGACGACTCGGGGAAGACGCAGAACCACGGGTGGACCTCCATCTTCCTCTTCTTCGCTTCGGCTACGAAGACCCCGAAGAAATCCCAGTCCCAGGCCTTGTCCCTGACACCGATCTCGCTCGCATAGTACACGTGCCCCGAAGTGTTCTTGACGCACATGATGAGGGTGTTAATGCCGGCCCGCACGTATGCGTCGAGGGTCAAGCGCATCTTTTCGACGGCGGCCGTTTTGTCGGGGCCGAAAAAGCCCGGGTGCATCCAGACTCCCCGGACGGGCATGACGAGTGACGCATCCGCCGGGCCGGACGAGGGGGCCTCGGCAGAGGCCCAACCCGCCGAGATCATGAGAAAAGACAGGACCAGAGTGGCTTTGAATTTCATCGCGGGACCTCCTTATCTAGCGGCGAGGCCGGCCGTAGCCGCCGCCGCCCGGTGTTTCGACCTTGAGGATGTCGCCCGGCCGGAGCTTGACGTTGACCTTCGAACCCAGGACCTTTTTCCGGCCCCGGGAAACGAGCGTATTTTTTCCCTTGGCGCCCGGCCCGCCGCCGCACGCCCCGTAAGGGGCGAACCGGCGGCGCTCCGACAGGATCGTCAGCGCGGCGGGAACCTGGAATTCGTACTCGCGGACGATCCCTTCGCCGCCCCGGTGGAGCCCTTTTCCGCCAGAGCCCTTTCGGAGGCCGTAACGCCGGATCCTTATCGGCAGGTAATTTTCAAGGGCTTCTAGGGGCGTGTTGAGGGAGTTGGTCATATGGGTGTGGACGCCGTCGAGGCCGTCCGCTTCCGATCCGGCGCCCATGCCGCCGCCGATCGTCTCGTAGTATGCGAAATGCCTCTTCCGCCAAGGGTCGTATCCGCCGAAGGCGATGTTGTTCATGGTCCCCTGGCTCGCCGCCGGGATCCTGTCCGGGACGGCCTTGGCCAGGGCGCCGAGCAGGACGTCGACGATGCGCTGGGACGTCTCGACGTTCCCTCCTGCGCAGGCTGCCGGGAACTCGGCGTTGACGATGGAGCCCTTGGGGGCCACGATCTCGAGCGGCCTCATCAGGCCCGTGTTGAAGGGGATGTCCTCTTCGACGAGGGACCGGAAGACATAGAGGACGGCCGAGCAGGTGATGGCGAAGTTGGCGTTGACCCCCCCTTCGGTTTGGGGTGATGAGGAGCTGAAATCGACAACGGCCTCGTCGCCGCGGATCGTCACGCGGACGCCGATTTTTATGGATCGGGCCGAAATCCCGTCGTTGTCCAGGAAATCCTCGAAGGCGTAGACGCCGTCGGGAATGGTCCTGATCGTTTCCCTGAGGAACTTTTCCGTGTAGTCTTGGACGAGGCCGGAGTACAGACGGACTTTTCCGGCGCCGAACCTGGCTACGGCCTCCTCGAGCCGGGCCCGGCCGATTTCGTTGGCCGCGAACTGGGCCAGGAGGTCGCCCCGGCGCTCGTCGGGCGTCCGGACGTTCGAAAGAATAAGGTCGAAGACGTCTTTGTTCATCCGGCCGCGGGAATAGAGCTTCAGCGGCGGAATGATCAGGCCCTCCTGGAAAAGCTCGGTGGCCAGGGGCATGGAGCCAGGCGTCATCCCGCCCACATCTGAGTGATGGGCCCGATTGGCCACGAAAAAGCCGAGCTTCCGGCCCAGGAAAACGGGAGAGATGCAGGTGATGTCGGGGAGATGCGTCCCGCCCCGGTAGGGGTCGTTGAGGATGACCAGGTCGCCTTTCTCGAAGGTCACGGCCTGGAGCGCGGCCTGGACGGAGAGGGGCATGGCGCCCAGGTGGACCGGGATGTGCGAGCCCTGGGCCAGCGTCTCGCCCTTGTCGTTGAAAAGGGAGCAGGAGAAATCCTTCCGTTCCTTGATGTTGGGGGAGAGGGCCGTGCGGCCGAGGACGGCGCCCATCTCTTCGGAAATGGCGATGAACACGTTCTTGAAAAGCTCGAGCTCGATGGGATCGAATTTCTTCATCGTGGCCCCGCCTTGCGGATGATGAGGTTCGAGTATCCGTCGACCCGGGCGGCATAGCCGGGAGGGAGAAAGGTCGTCGATTCGGGGTCGATGACGAGGGCCGGACCCCGGACGACGTTGTTCGGGGCGAGCCTCGACCTGTCGATGACCATTCCTTCGGTGGCGGCCCTTCCATAAAATATGGGCTGCTTCCTGATCCGGGCTTTAGGGTCGAGCGTCCTCCGTCCCGGTTCCCTGACCAGGGGGATTTTGGGCGTAACGGCGACGGCCTTGACCCGGAGGTTGACGATCTCGACGGGCCTCCGGTCGTGGCGGTAGGAATAGAGCTTCTGGTGCCGGCTGTGAAAACTCTCGAGGAACGCCCGCCCCGCGGTCCGCGCCTTCCTGTAGGGCACGTCGATTTCGTAGGACTGGCCGAGGTAGCGGCAGTCGAGGGAGCGTTCGAGGACGATGTCTTTCGCGGCAAACCCGTCCCCCTTCATGTCGCGGACGCTCGCTTCTTCGAGGGACTGGAATTCCGCCTCGAGGCCGGCCAGGGTGACCAAGGACTCCGGTTTCATAAGCGATTTCGTGTAATCCTTGATGGAATCCGCCATGAGCAGGCCGAAGGCCGAAAGGACTCCGGCGTTGCGGGGGACGATGACCGTGGGCATGCTCAGGTGGGCGGCCATCTCCATCGCGTGCATGCCGCCCGCCCCGCCGAACGAAAAAAGGGCGAACGCGCGCGGGTCGAACCCCCGCTCGACCGAGATGACACGGATGGCCTTTTCCATGTTGGCGTTGGCGATGGCGACGATGCCGAGGGCCGTTTCGCGGGCCGATTTTCCGATCCGGCGGGCCAGCGCCCCGACGGCGGCCCGGCTGCGGTCCGGATGGATCCGCATCCTGCCGCCCAGGAAGAACTCCGGGTCGAGGCGGCCGAGGCAGAGGTTGGCGTCGGTCACGGTCGGCATTTCGCCCTTGCCGTAACAGGCCGGGCCGGGGTCGGCCCCGGCGCTCTGGGGCCCGACGCGAAGCGAGCCGCCGCGATCCGTGTAGGCGATGGAGCCTCCCCCCGCGCCGACGGAATGGATATCGATGACGGGCAGCCGGATGGGGAAATCCCCGATCCGGCTCTCGTGCGTCCGCCGGATCCGGCCTTCGATGAGCGAAACGTCGGTCGACGTCCCGCCCATGTCGAAACTGACGATATCGGGGAAACCCGCCGCCTGGGCCAGGATGCGGGCGCCGACGGCGCCTCCGGCCGGGCCCGAAAAAGCGGTTTTTATGGGCTCGAGCCGGGCCCTGGCGGGGG
This sequence comes from Candidatus Aminicenantota bacterium, assembly GCA_026393975.1. GTDB lineage: Bacteria > Acidobacteriota > Aminicenantia > Aminicenantales > Saccharicenantaceae > RBG-16-66-30. The sequence continues at coordinate 104,669 of JAPKZD010000012.1, forward strand.
AAATATAGCCCTCGTTGGACTGCATGATCCTCAGCTCGGCCGGGCCGAGACGATCGTCGAGTTCCCGGAGATAGCGGTCCATGACCGGCATGAGATAGGCGTTCGTAGCCGTGGTCGACATCCGTTCGAACTCCCGGTGCTCGGGGAGGAGACGGCTCGAGACCGAGGCGAGCAGCCCCGCCCGGGCCAGCTCCTCGGCCACGACGTCCTCGTTTTCAGCGTTGGCATAGGAATGGAGCAGGCAGACGGCGACGGCTTCCGAGCCGGCCTTCCGGATTTTCGCGATGACCTTACGGACCTCGGCCCGGCTGACCGCCTTTTCGACTTGGCCCGAGGCGAGCATCCTTTCCCGGATTCCGAACCGCCGTCCGGCGGGGATGAGCTCGAACCTCTCCTCGGGCTGGAGGGCGTAGAGCTCGCGCCGGGTTTGGCGCCCGATGGCCAGGATGTCCTCGAAGCCGGCGGTGGTGACGAGGGCGATGCGGCCGCCTTTTCTCTGCAGGAGCGCGTTCGTGGCCACGGTCGTGCCGTGGATGATGAAGACGGCGGGGCAGGTCCGCAGGAATTCGGCGACCCCTTCGAAGATGGCCAAAGAGGGATCCTGCGGGGTCGTGAGGACCTTCCTGTTGGAAAGGCGGCCGTCTTTCCAGATGACGAAGTCGGTGAACGTGCCGCCGGTGTCGATCCCTATCCGCACGGCCGGGCTTGTTTTTCGCGCCATGTCCAAGGACTTAATAAAACGTTATTACCGCTGATAAGTCAAGATAAAGAGATCTCAGTGGCAGGTGCCGCACGACTTGGTCGAACAGCTCGTGCAGCCCGAAGAGGAAGCCTTGATCCGGCTCGAGCCGCCACCGATGCCAAAGCACGAGATCATTTTCTGCGGCTCTGAAGATCCGCATTCGGGGCAAACAACGTCCTTGTCCTTGCCTGCGGAAACCAGACATTCGAAATGACGGCCGCACTTCTTGCAGAGATATTCGTATATCGGCATATCATAACCATGATGCCGGAATCGCCTTGGAGCGTCTACTTGACCAGGGCGATGGCCTCGATCTCGACCTTGACGTCCTTCGGAAGACGCGCGACCTGTACGGCGGCCCGGGCCGGGTTCGGCGTCTTGAAGAACTCGGCGTAGACCGCGTTCATCCTGGCGAAATCGTTCATGTCCTGGAGAAAGACGGTCGTCTTGACCACGTCGTCATAGGATGAACCGGCGGCCTCGAGCACGGCCCCTACGTTCTTGAGGACCTGCCGCGTCTCATCCTCGATCGTGCCGTTGAGGAGGTTTCCGGTGGCCGGGTCGATGGGGATCTGGCCCGAACAGAAGACGAATCCGTTGGCGATGATGGCCTGCGAATAGGGGCCGATGGCTTTCGGCGCCTTATCGGTTTGAACTTGCTTTTTCATGGTTTTGCTCCTTCCGATGCTGGCGAAGACCCTGGAAACGGACGCACCCAGGAGCCCCGCCGCAACTAGAAACTTCCGTCTTTTCACGCCCCCCGCTTCACCTTTGCACTGGACTACTTCGACAGTTCGGCCAGGGCCGTCGTCAGGAACGTCCAGAACTTTTCGACCGACCCGATATGGACGTGCTCCTCGGGCGAATGGGGGTTCTTCATCGTCGGGCCGAACGAGATCATGTCCATGCCCGGGAACTTTTCGCCGATAATGCCGCATTCGAGACCGGCGTGGATGGCCACGATCTCGGCCTCTTTCCCGAAGGTTTTGGCGTAGATCTCTTTCAAATGCTTCAGGAGGGGAGAGGCGAGGTTGGGCATCCAGCCGGGGTAGCCGTTCTTGAACTCGGCCCGGGCCCCGGCCAAGTCGCAGACGGACTTGATGATGTCCCGCGTTGCTTCGAGGGCCGAGGCGACGGAACTGCGCGAGCTGCAGAGGACCTTGAGCTCTTTCTTATCGGTCCTGACGATGGCCAGGTTGGTCGACGTCTCGACCAGTCCGGCGATCTCCGGGTGCATGGATATAACACCGTGGGGAACGGCCAGGAGGAAGTTGAGGAGGACGCGCTGGCACTCTTGGGTCAGAGCGAAGTCCTTGCCGGCCGCGGGTTCAAACGAATACTTGGCTTCGGCTTCAACGGACTTGTACTCGATAGAGATCTTATCGAAGGCCTTTTTGAGCGCCACCGTGAAGGTCCGGACCTGGACCGGAGGACAAGCGACGATCGCAACGGCTTCGCGCGGGATGGCATTATGCTTGCTCCCGCCCTCGAGGCTTATGATCTCGAAACGCGCGGTCGCCTGGACCTGTACGAGCATCCGGGCAAGGAACTTTATCGCGTTGCCCCGGCCCTGGTTGATGTCCAAGCCGGAGTGGCCGCCCCGAAGGCCGTAGAGGTGCAGACGGTAGAGGTTCTTCGAGGCCGTTTTTTTTCTTTCGACCGGGAAAACGAGCTCGGAGTCCGTCCCGCCGGCACAGCCGATAGTGAACGTCCCCTCGTCTTCGCTGTCGAGGTTGAGGAGCTTCTTCCCGGCCAGGAACCCTTTCTGGATCCGGTTGGCGCCGGTCAGGCCGGTCTCCTCGTCGACGGTAAAGAGGAATTCCATGGGGCCGTGGGCAAGAGTCTTTTCCTCCATGACCGCCAGGGCCGCGGACAGGCCGATGCCGTTGTCGGCCCCGAGAGTCGTCCCCTGGGCATAAACCCATTCTCCCTTGATGTCCGTCAGGATCGGGTCCTTGCAAAAATCGTGGACCTTGTCCGAGTTCTTCTCGCAGACCATGTCGAGGTGGCCCTGGAGGATGACGCCCACGGCGCTCTCGCGTCCGGCCGTCGCCGGCTTGCTGACGAGGACGTTGCCGACCTTGTCGCGCTTGCTTGGCAGGTTCAGGGATTGGGCCACAGACAGGACATAATCCCCGAGGGCCCTTTCGCTGCCCGAGCAGTGGGGGATGGTCAGGATCTTCGCGAAATGCTTCCAGAGAAGGCGGGGGTTAAGTTCGCCGAGAGAGGATGCCATGGATGACTCCTTACTTGTTCGAGATGACGAGACGGCCATGATGCCACAAAATAGCGATGGATTCAAGCCGTCCTCCGGGGTATAATCCGAGTCGTGAAATCCCTCCGCCGCGTCCTTCTGGCCTTGACGCTGGCCCTCGCCGCAACGGGTTCCGTGCCGCTCGAGGCCAAGGTCCGCGTCATGGCCACCGTCTTCCCCCTCCGGGAGTTCGCCGCGGCCGTCGCCGGTGACAGGGGGGAAGTGGAACTCCTCCTCCCTCCGGGCGCCGGAGTCCACACCTGGCAGCCCCGGCCCGGCGACATCGTCCGCCTGGCCGCATGTGACCTGCTCGTTTATATCGGGGCGAACCTCGAGCCCTGGCTCCCCGGCCTGCTCAAGGCCCTGCCAGGAGGCAAGATTCGTGCCCTCGAAGTGACGGCGGGCCTGAGTCTCCTCGAGACCGCGGCCGACGACGAGCGCGGACATGGGGAGGGCGCCCACGAACAACTGGACCCCCACGTCTGGCTCGATTTCGAACTCGACGCGCAGATCGTCCGGAAGATCGCCGACGAGCTCTCGCGCATCGACCCGGCGGGCCGCCCCGAATTCACGGAGAATGCGGCCAGACTGACGGCGCGCCTCCTGGAGCTCGACGTGAAATTCCGCGACGGCCTGGCCGCCTGCCGGGGGCGGGACATCGTCCTCGCCGGGCACGGCGCCTTCGGCTACCTGGCCCGAAGATACGGACTCGTCCAAACAGCCCTTTACGGCCTGAGCCCGGATGCCCAGCCCCGCCCTCTCGACCTCATGAAAGCCGTCGATTTCTGCCGGCAAAAAGGGGTCCGGACGATCTTTTTCGAGAACTCCGTCTCGCCCGACCTGTCGAGGACGCTGGCCCGCGAGATTGGCGGCCGGGTCCTCGTCCTCCACGCTGGCCACAACCTGACCCGTGACGAAAAAGACCGGGGCATGGGATTCTTCGAGCTCATGGAGGAGAATTTGAACAGCCTGCGCGACGGCCTGGGGTGCCGCTGAAACCATGGACCTGATCGTCCTTCGCGACGTCTCCTTCCGTTACGACGGGACACCCGTCCTCGTCGACATCGACTTGACCATCCGGGAAGGGGATTTCCTGGCCATCATCGGGCCCAACGGCTCGGGGAAGACCACCCTGGTCAAGGTCATCCTCGGCCTGCTCGAGCCTTCGTCGGGAAGCGTCGAGGCCTTCGGTAAGCCCCTGGGGGAATTTTCGGACTGGCGGAAGATCGGCTACGTCCCCCAGAAGGCCACCCACATCGACCCGTTCTTTCCGGCCTCGGTCGAGGAGGTCGTGGGCATGGCCCTCATGTCCAACCGCAAGCCCCGGGCCCGGTCTGGACGGGAAGGCCGCGACGACATCCTCCGGGCCCTCGACGAGGTCGGCATGGCCGATCACGGAAAATGGGCCATCGGACGGCTCTCCGGCGGGCAACAACAGCGCGTGTTCATCGCCCGGGCGCTCGTGACCTCGCCCCGGATCCTCTTCCTGGACGAGCCGACGACCGGGGTGGACGCCGAAACCCAGGCGTCTTTCTACGACATGCTCGACCGCTTGAACTCGAAAGAGGGATTGACGATCGTCCTGGTCACACACGATATCGGCATCGTCAACAAGCACGTCACCAGCGTGGCCTGTCTCAACCAGCGGCTCGTGTATCACGGGAGTCACGAGGACTTCTGCCGGTCCGGAGTATTCCGCGACATGGTCACCCGGGGAGACCACTTCATTTCCCACGAACACTAGGCCCGACATGCACGCCCTCCTGACCTACGGCTTCATCCAACGCGCCTTCCTGGCCGGCGTCTTCATCGCCGTCGCCTGCGCCGTCCTTGGCCTTTTCCTGATCCTGAGAAAGGACGCGATGATCGGACATGGACTCGCCCACATCGCCTTCGCCGGCGTCGCCCTGGGCCTTTTCCTGAACATCCTCCCCCTGGCGGCGGCCCTGGCCGTCGCCGTCGCCGCGGCCGTCGCCATCGTCAAGCTCAAGGACAGGGCCGGGCTCTACGGCGACACGGCCATCGGCATTTTCAGCAGCTTGGGCCTGGCCGTCGGCATCCTGCTGGCCTCCATGGCCAGGGGTTTCAATGTCGAACTCATGTCCTATCTCTTCGGGGATATCCTGGCCATCGAACCGCTGGAAGTCGGACTGGCCATAGGCCTGGCCGCGGCCGTCCTTCTGGCCGTGAGGATGAACTACGCCAAGCTCCTTTTCATGACCTTCGACCGGGAATCGGCCCGGGCGGCCGGGGTCAAGGTCGGCCGGCTGGACATGCTCCTCATGGTGCTCACGGCGGTCACGATCGTCCTGGGGATGAAGGTCGTCGGCATCCTCCTCGTGGCCGCGCTCATCGTCATCCCCGCGGCGGCCGGCCTTCAGGTCGCATCCAGCTTCAGGGCGGCCGTGCGGGCATCGACCGCCGTCGCTGTCGTTTCCGTCGGCGCAGGCCTTGGCCTGTCGCTCGCCCTCAACATCCCCGCGTCGGCCGCGATCGTCATCCTTTGCTTCCTGGCTTTCGCGCTGTTCTCGTTGGGGAAAAGGGGACGGGGCCTCTCCGCCCGGTCAAAATAAAAGAAACCCGTCAGGCCGCCGGCAGGCCTAGCATTGTGGAGGGGCGCTCAAGGCTTTCCCGAGAATGCTCCTGACGGCTTTCCCTTCCTTGTCCAGGGTCTTCCTGAGACGCTCCGCCCGCCGCCGCACGTCGGCGACGAACTTATTGTCCTTGATGCCGGCGAGGTTGATGAGGACGTTGTAGTAGGCTCCTTCGCCCGCCGCCTGGCCGGTGAGTCCGGCCACACCGGCGTCGCTCACGGAGTTCTTGTTGCCCTTCGCGGCGGCGACCCCGGCCAGGGCGACCGCCTCGCCCGCCTTTTCGAGCACCTCGAGCGGGACGAGCGTCGCTTCCTTATTGGCTTCCTCGACGGCCCGTTCCTTTTCTAAGGCCTGCTCGGGAGTCGCCTTGGGCAGGCGGAAAGCCTCCATAACCTTGTTGAAGGCCCGGGTATCCCTATCCACGGCTTCGAGCAACCCATCCTTGAGGGTCTGGGCCCGGACGGCCGTCGCGACCATCTCTTCGCAGACCTCCTCATAACCCTTCTTACCGACGGTCAGGTTGGCGACCATGGCGGAAAGGGCCGCGGAAAGCGCCCCGCAGAGCGCCGCAACGCTCCCCCCGCCGGGGGCCGGGGAATCCATGGAGAGCTCGTTCGCGAACTGCCGGAGGGTCAGCCCGGCCAGGGGATGCCCGTCTTGTTCGAATTGGTATTCGATGATCTTTTTTTCGGCGGCGAAAGGGGTAACATCGTTGAGCCCGAGAGAGCGGACCGCCGTCCGGATGAGCTCCTCCTCGGGAACGCCCGGGCTCTTGGCCTGTTTTTCGAGGTAGTAGCGGCCGGCCATGAGGAGCGCCTCCTTGGGGATGAGGCCGACGAGCTCGCTGCCCGTCACCCGGAGGCCGAGTTTCCCGGCCAGCCTCCTCGCCTCGTCGAAGACGACGTGGATGGGCGTGATCTTATAGTTCGTGAAGTTGACCGAGATCTGGGCCACCCCGTAATCTTCGATGTACCAACCGACCGACTTGATCTCCTTGAATTTGCCCGGCACTTTAACCGCGTTGCCGCGCCCGTCCTGGACGACGTTCCCGTCCTTGTCCCGCTTGGCCCGGCCGCTCTCCCTGAGGCTCAGGGCGATCTCGTGGGCCAGCTTCCGGTCCCGGGTGTTGAGGTTGATGTTGTAGGCGATCAGGAACTCGCGGGCGCCGACGACGGTGGCTCCGGACTTGGGGTTGAAAATGGGCTTGCCGAAATCGGGAGCCCAGCGGCGGTCCTTGAATTTCCCGGGCAGGCCCTCGTATTCCCCGGCCCGGACCGTGGCCAGGTTCCGGCGCTCCGGCGTCCTGGCGGCAGCCTCGTAGAGATAGACGGGGATCCCCAGCTCTCCGGCGATCCTGGAGCCGAGCTCTCCGGCCAGCCGGACGCAGTCCTCCATGGTCACGCCCGAGACCGGGACGAAGGGGCAGACATCCGTGGCCCCGATACGGCTGTGGGCGCCCTTGTGGACGCGCATGTCGATGACCTCAGCCGCCTTAGCGACGGCCCGGAAGGCGGCCTCCTTGACGGATTCGGGCGTCCCGATGAAGGTCATAACGGTCCTGTTCGTGGACGCCCCCGGGTCGACGTCGAGCAGCTTGACGCCGGGGACGGCTTCGACCTCACGGACGATGGCCTTGATCTTTTCCGGGTCCCGGCCTTCGCTGAAATTGGGCACGCATTCGACGAGCTTCATCTTTCCTCTCCTTTGCGCAGGGTGCGCTTGAGCGTCCCGCTGGTGTCATAGACCTCGACGGTCTCGAAATCCCGAAGGAAGCGGCCGAGCCAGTCCGGCCGGCCGACCACGACGACGAGGGGCTTGCGGGCGAGGTAATTCTGGGCCGCCGCCCGGACCCTCTCGACGTTGACGAGCTTGAGCCGCTCGGGTCCCTTGTCCCACTGCCCGTCGTCGAGCTCCAAGGCCACAGCGCGGGCCATCCAGTCCGCGAATCCATCGAGGGATTCTAACCGCGTCGGAAGATTCCCGATGAGGAACGACTTGGCCTCCTCGATCTCGGCGGGAACGGGGGCTTCCGCGGACAAGGTCTTGATCTCCCGGAGGATCTCCCGGGCGGCCGGGACGATGAATTCGGGTCTGACGCGCGCCCGGGCCCAGTAGACGCCGCAGGCACGGAAAAACTCCGTTTCACTGAACGCATAGTAAGCGTAGCCTTTGGATTCGCGCAGGTTCATGAACAGGCGGCTCCGGGTCGTCCCCCCTAGGACCTGCTTGAGGACGAGGAAAGGGAAGAAGTCCGGGTCCGAGGCGGGCATGATCACGTTCCCCGCGAATATCGTCGCGTCCGACACGTCCGGAACTTCGATATAGCAAATCCGATCCCCGCTGTTGGGGGATGGCGGCGCAACGGCGGCCCGTTCAACGGGCTGGCCGACCCAAGCGTTGAAATGATTCTCGAGCTTCTTCGCCACCGCGGCTCCGTCGATGTTCCCGGAAACCAGGACGGCGGCGTTTCCGGGCCGGTAGAAACGACCGTAAAAGGCGGAGACGTCCTTGGTCGTAATGAACTTGATGACCTCCTCGGAGTAAGTGGCTGTTTGGTAGGGATGGTTCTCGAAAAGGATCCTGAGGAACTGTCTCCAGCCGAGGACCTCGGGATTCTTCTTCTGTTCGAAGAGCTCCCAGAACGCGGTTCTCCGGACCGCGCCGAGCTCACGCTCTGTGAAAACGGCCTCGAGGACGATGAGCCTCAGGACGTAGATCGCCCGGTCCAGGTATTCCTCGAGCACGTGCATGGTTAGAATCGTGTAGTCCATGAGGACGGTCACGGAATAATCGGCACCCATGGATTCGATCATGTTCTCGAGGTAATCGGCCGACAGCATTTTCGTCCCCGGCCCGGACGATGAGCTGGAGCGTGATCACGGGAGCCTCCGGCCGGCGGGCAGTGGCCACGGTAAGTCCGTTCGGCAAGAGGACGTATTCGATCTTCGGCAACTTGAGCTCCAGGGGTTGGGCGTCGGGCAGGGGAGGCGTTCTCCGGAAACGTTCCTGGGCGCCGGCCGGAGGCGCCGCCGGGAACAGGGCGACCAGGACCGCGGCCAGCAGGAAGCCGACGGCCGGTCCCGACGGACAGCGTGCGGGTACCGAGGGCCTCATTGTAGTCCGATCTCCAGGACGACCCTGTTTTGGGGGATGAAGTACTTGTTGACGAGGGCGGTCAGGGCCGGAGGGCTGACACGGAGGTATTTGTCCAATTCGCCGTCCAGGGAGTCCAGGCCGGTCCCGGCGAGGGCGGCATCGACGAGAAAAAGCGCCCTTCCCAAGCGGGTCGACAGCCGGTTGAGGTAGTCCACTTTGAAACGACGTTTGGCTTTATTGAGTTCGTCTTGGGAGACGGGATTCGTCCGCAGCTTGTCGATTTCCGAAAGGATGGCCTTTTGAGAACGCGCGGCCATGACCGCGTTGGTGTTGAGGCAGAAGATCTTCAGGGCCGACACGCTCAGCCGTTCTTCCAGCGCGCCGCTGAGATAGCGGGCGGTCAGGTCCCGCCGCAGGAGACGGTTCCTTATCCGGGATGTTTCGCCCTTCAGGAGGAGATATTCCAGTATCCGGAGGGAATACATGTCGCCTGCCTGAAGAGGGGAGAACCTGAATCCCATGTGGAATCCGGCGCCGGCCGCCGGGATCCCGGCGATCCTCACGACGGCGTCGTTCTCTTTCTTGAATACGGGCCGGGGAGGGGCGGGGATGTTCATCCCCGGTGGGATGGAATCGAAGTACTTGGCGACGAGTTCCCTCGTCCCGGCGATATCGATATTGCCGACGATGCAGAGGACGGCGTTGTCCGGGACATAGTACGTCCGGTGGAAAGTCAGGACATCCGCTTCGGTGAAGCCCCGCATCTCCAGGCCGGTGCCGATGAGGGTGTGGCCGTAGGGGAAATCGGGAAAGAGGAGAGAGTCGAACAGAGCGAAGCTTTCGAGATAGGGATCCGAGGCGAGCCGGTCCTGGTGCTCATTGAGGAGGTCGGCCCGCGTTTTTTCGATGGCCGCGGGCGTGATGGCGAGCGATTTCATCCGGTCCGATTCCAGCCACAGGGCCAGGGCTAGATAATTCGAAGGCAGGGTCTGATAGAACAGCGCCCTGTCCGGAGTCGTGGTCGCGTTGAGGTCCCCGCCGACCCTCTGGACGAAACCGACGTGTTGGAGGGGGCAGACGTTTTCCGAACCCTGGAACATCAGGTTCTCGAGGAGATAGGCCAAACCTTCCTGGCCCGGCTGTTCCCGTATCGTCCCGGCGCCGTAAGCGACGGCGACGGTCACCAGGGGCAGACTGCTGTCCACGGACAGGATGACCCGGAGTCCGTTTCGCAGGCGGTGCTCCTGGAATTCGAAACCGAGGGTGTTCAGCGCCGTTTTCTGGGCCGGGACCGCCGGGAAAGACGCAGGAACGAGGAGGGTTAGAAGGATGAGGATGAGCGAACACGTCGCTTTATGCATGCCCGTAGAGGAAGCCATGGGAACGAACAAGGACTAACAATAGCACAAAGCGTCCTTGTTGAAAACCCCTCTGGAATGTGCTATTTTGAGTCCGAATACGAGGGAGAAGAATATGGACTATGACATCAAGGACCTGACTGCGGCCCCCAAGGGACGGCTGAGGATGGAATGGGCGGCCCGTTCCATGCCGGTACTGGGCAAGATCAAGGAGACCTTCGCCAAGGAGAAGCCCCTTCGCGGGGTTCGCATCTCGGCCTGTCTCCACGTCACGTCGGAAACAGCCAATCTGATGGAGGCCCTGAAACTCGGCGGGGCCGACGTCCGGCTGTGCGCGTCCAACCCCCTCAGCACCCAGGACGACATTCCCGCCGCCCTGGTCAAGTATCACAAGATCCCCGTCTTCGCCATCAAGGGGGAGGACCATGAGACCTATTACCGCCATATCCTCCAGGCCTTGGACCATGGCCCGGCCATCACCATGGACGACGGGGCGGACCTCGTTTCGGTCACCCATTCCAAGCGACGGGACCTCCTCCCGGGCATCCTGGCCGGTACGGAAGAGACGACGACCGGCGTCATCCGGCTGAAGAGCATGGCCAGGGACGGCGTCCTCCGCTACCCCATCATCGCCGTCAACGACGCCCAGACGAAACACCTCTTCGACAACCGCTACGGCACCGGCCAGAGCACGCTCGACGGCATCCTCCGGGCGACCAACGTCCTTCTGGCCGGCCTCAAGTTCGTCGTGGCCGGATACGGGATGTGCGGCAAGGGCGTGGCGATGAGGGCCAGCGGCGCCGGCGCCCACGTCATCGTCACCGAGATCAACCCGATCCGGGCCATCGAGGCGGTCATGGACGGCTACGAGGTCATGCCCATGGCCGCGGCGGCGGCGATCGGTGACGTCTTCCTGACCGTCACGGGGAATAAGGCCGTCGTTCGCAAGGAGCATTTCCTGCGCATGAAGGACGGCGCCATCGTGGCCAACGCGGGGCATTTCAACGTCGAGATAGACATCCCGGCCCTGGAAGTTCTGTCCCTGGGGAAAAGGCGGGTGCGCGAATTCGTGGACGAATACACGCTCCGTGACGGAAAGCGGGTCCACCTCCTCGGGGAAGGGCGCCTAATCAACCTGGCCGCGGCCGAAGGGCACCCGGCCATGGTCATGGACATGAGCTTCGCCAACCAGGCCTTGAGCGTCCGCTGGCTGCTCGATCGCGGCGAAGGCCTCGATAAGACCGTTTTCCCCGTCCCCCGGGAGATCGACGAGGCGATCGCCGCCCTGAAGCTCGCTTCGATGGGCGCCGCGATCGACAAGCTGACCGCCGCCCAGAAAAAATACCTGGCCGATTGGCGCGAGGGCACCTGAGCCGGGCCCGCGTCCGGCGGGCGGCCTATCCCTTGTCTTTGATGATCTTAAGATAACGGTTGATCGTGTCCTTGGTTTCGGCATCCATGATCTTACCCGAAATCTTGAGGAAGATCTCCTTGGCCCTGGCGTAATCTCCGTTCTTGAAATAGGCAACGCCCAAGTCGTAGTTGAAGAGGACTTCTTCGGGGACGATCTTCACCGCCGTCTCGTAGGAGGCGATGGCCTCGTCGAGGCCGTTACGTTTTTCGAAAATGACCCCCCGGAGGTGGTGGGCCATGGCCAGGCGGGGCTTGATCTGAATGGATTTCTGGACATTCTCGAGGGCCTCGTCGAGGCGGTTCTGGAGGACGTAGAGCCGGGCGAGGTTGAAGTAGGGCAATTCCCGGTTCTGGTAGCCCACGTCGAGGAGGGCCGCCTTGAATTCGCCCTCGGCCTTGTCGAGAAGGTTCATCTCTTGGTAGACGGTCCCCAGGTTGTTGTGGGCCTCGGTGAACTGGGGATTGATCTCCAGGCATTTCTGATAGGCCTTGACCGACTCGTCGAGCCGGCCCTTCATGGAAAGGGCGAGGCCGAGGCCGTTCAAGGCAAGATAGTACCGGGTATCCAGGGACTGGGTCTTGACGAAATACTTCACGGCCTCGTCGATGTTGTTCTGGTTGAGGTAGAACAGCCCGAGGTTGTACTGGTAATTGGGGTCCTTCTCCCTGTTCCTCTGGATCTTCGCCTGCGACGACGCGCAGAAGGCCAGGGTGGCGCAGATGCTCAGGACCGCTAGGACTTTGGTTCGCATCGCTCTCTTCTCCTTGTTCAAAAAACTTGGGGTATCACTCCGCCCTCAAGGCCCGGGACATCAGCTCCGTCACCGCTTTCTTCGGCGGCTTCCCCCGGTAGAGGACCTGGTAGATCTGTTCGGAAATGGGCATCTCCACCCCCAAGGCCCGGGCGATCCGGCGGGCGGCCAGGGTGGTGTGGACGCCTTCGGCCACCATCTTCATCCCGGCCAGGATCTCGTCGAGCGTCCGGCCCTTGCCGAGCTCATGACCGACGCGGTGGTTCCGGCTCAGTTCGCCGGTACAGGTCAGCACCAGGTCCCCGATCCCGGCGAGTCCTGAGAAGGTTTCTTTCCTGGCGCCGAGGGAAAGCCCCAAGTTGGTGATCTCGACGAGCCCGCGGGTGATGAGGGCGGCCCTCGAGTTCAAGCCGAACTTCAGCGAATCGACGATTCCGGCCGCGATGGCGATGACGTTTTTCAGAGCGCCGGCGACTTCGACTCCGGTCACGTCGCTCGACGTGTAGGCCCGTATGGTCAGGCTGGAAATGAGGTGTTGGACGTCCCGGGCTGTCGCCTGGTCGCGCGAGGCGACGACGAGGGCCGTGGGGTGTCCCGCGGCGACCTCCCGGGCGAAGCTCGGCCCGGAAAGGACGGCCAGCCGGGGCCGGACATGGGGCCGGAAGACCTCTTCCATGACCTGGCTCATCCGCATCATGGTCCTCTTGTCGAATCCCTTGGTCAGGCTGACCACGATCTGGTCCTTTCTCAGGCCGGCCGCGACCTTGCCGTAGACGGTCCGACAAAACTGGGACGGGACGGCGACGAAGACGACGTCGCCGAAAGACACCGTCTCCCTGAGGTCGTTGGAAAACCCGACCGCCGCCGGAAAGGCGAACCCGGGCAGAAAGACGGCGTTTTCCCCGGACCTCAAGGCCTCCTGATAGATGTCTTCTTCCCGGATCCACAAGCGCGTCGGAAGGCCGATCGTTCCGAGGTACCTGGCAAAGGCCGAGCCCCAGCTTCCGCCGCCGATGACCGCTGCATTCATGAAGACTTATCTCCCAGCTTTCGTTCCGTGCCCTTGATAAGGCGTCCGATGTTGCCTCGGTGCTGAAAGACGACCAGGGCGGCTATGGCGAGACTGATGGCGAAGACACCCTTCGGGCCGCCCGAGAGGAGGACGAGGAAGGGAAAAGCGAGGGAGCCGACGAGGGAGCCCAGGGATACCTGGCGGCTGACGGCGACGAAGACGAGGAAAAGGCCGAGGCCCGCCAGCAGGGGCAGCCAGGCGATCGCGGCGTAGGCCCCGAGGGAGGTCGCAACACCCTTGCCCCCTCTGAACCCGATCGAAAATGGAAAACAATGACCGACGACCGAAAGGAAGGCGCAAAAAGCGGCGAACACGGGGTCGCCGGAATATTTCAGGGCGAGGAAGGCGGGGAGGAAGCCCTTGAGGACGTCGATCGCCGCGACGGGCAGGGCGGCTTTCCATCCCTTGACCCTGAGGACGTTCGTCGCCCCCATGCTCCGGCTCCCGAATTGACGGATGTCCTTGCGCGCGGTCAGCCGGACAAAGAGATAGCCCGTGGGGATGGACCCGACGAGATAGGCGATGAAGGCGAAGAGAATCCTCATGTCAGCTCATAGTCCGCGAGGACGCGGTATTCCGCGCCCTCCGGGCGAAGCCGGCTTTCGAAGAGCGCGACCCTGTGGACGGCCATCTCCCCCAAACTGTCCCAGCGGTGTTTCCCGAGTTCGAGCATGGCCTCGCTGACCCGGCCCGGCCCCTTGACCCGGCCGAGGGTCAGGTGGGGGTGGAAAGCGCGTTCCTCCCGGGGAAAACCTTCCCGTTCGAGTTCCCGCTCGAGCTCGTCCTGGAAGGCGAGGAGTCCCGTTTCGGCGGCGAATCCCGCCCAGAGGACACGGGGGTTGTGCTCGCCGGGGAAAGCGCCCGTCCCCTCTAGACGGAGAGGGAAAGAGGCATGGCGCCCGGCGACCTCCTGGAGGGTCCTCTTCACGACGGCCAACTTTTCCTCATCGATCTCTCCGAGGAACTTCAAGGTCAGGTGCAGGCCGTTCGTTTGGGCCCAGCGGACGTCCGCCCCGGTCGTTTTCAATGCCCGGATGAGATCCTGAAGGGCCGTCTTCAGTCCGGGTTCGAGGTCGATGGCGATGAAGGTCCTCACGAAAGTGCCTTGCCTCTATTATAAAGCTTTTCGGGACCCCTTGATAAGGAATTTTCTCAAAATATCCAGGGCCTTTTGCGAGGATTGGTAGTTGACCTGGGCGCGGCCTCCGAAGAAAAGGTTCCGGTAGACCGCGGCGCCCTTGTCATGGGCCAGGGCAATGTAGACGAGCCCGACGGGCTTGCGGGGCGTCCCGCCGTCGGGGCCGGCGATTCCCGTCACGGACAGGCCGAAATCCGAACGCGATGTTTTCCGGACACCGACGGCCATGGCCCGGGCCGCGGCGGCGCTGACCGCCCCGTACTTTTCGAGGAGCGACTTGGGTACGCCCAGCCGCCGCGTCTTGGCCGCGTTGCTGTAGACGACGGCAGACTCGAGGAAATAGGCCGAGCTTCCCGGAATGCCGGTCAGCCGGTGGCCCAGGAGCCCGCCCGTGCAGGATTCCGCGCAAGCGACCGTTTTTCCTTTATCTTTGAGGAGTGACCCCACGACGGCTTCCAAGTTGTCGCCGTTCCGCGAATAGATCCACGGGGACAGCGACTTCCGTATCTTCTTTTCAAAACCGTCGAGGCTCGTCTCCACCGCTGCCTGGGAGGCCGCGCCCCGGTAGGTTAGGTGGATCGACAAGTCCCCCGGGCTCGCCAAAGTCGTTACGGAGACACCGGCCGGGACCGCCGCGTAGACCGGTTTCATCAGGCTTTCCATGGAGGACTCTCCCAACCCGGTGAGCCTTATCGCCCGACGGACCATCAATCCCTTGCCGCTAGCCGCGAGCCGAGGCAGAACGTGGTTTTCGAACATGGGTCGGATCTCCCGGGGCGGCCCGGGGAGCAGGGCGATCCGGTGACGCGCCGTGGCCAGCCACAAACCCGGAGCGGTCCCGTTGGGATTGTCCAGGACCTCCGATCCCTCGATCACATAACATTGCTTGCGGTTCGAAGGGGGCATGTCCATGCCCCTCCAGCGGAACCGCTCCTGGATGCGGGCGAGGAGGTCCTTCCTGAAGACGAGTCTCAACCCCAGGACCTTGGCCAGAGTCTCCCGGGTCCGGTCGTCTTCCGTCGGGCCGAGACCGCCCATGCACAGGATGAGCCGGGAACGTCCCCGGGCCGTCCGGAAGACCCGGGCGAGGTCGCTTTCGTCGTCGCCGACCACGGTCTTAAAGGAAACGCCCAGTCCGATGCCGTTCAACCCCGCGGTCAAGAAGATGGAATTCGTGTCCTGAAAGTCGGGCGTCAGGAGCTCCGAGCCGACTGCGATGATCTCCGTCTTCATGATCTCCCGAACCTCAGACCCAGAGCAAGACCAGGCGGCTCAGGCCCGCCGCCGCCAAACCCGCACCGATGTCGTCGGCCATGATCCCCCAGCCCCCGGGAAGCTTCTCCAATCTCCGGATCGGCCAGGGCTTGATGATATCAAAAAAGCGGAAGAGAACGAAGGAGACGGCCAGGGGCGCCCATGCGGCGGGCAGGAACGCGAGGGCGAGGAGCTGGCCGCAAACCTCGTCGATCACGATCCGGCCCGGGTCGGGGCGGTCCAGTTCGGCGGCGTGGGCCGCTGAGGCCGCGACTCCGGCGAAGAAGAGGAAGGCCAGCAAGAGGAGATAAAGCGGCCAGGCGAGCCCGTGCAGGGCGATCCTGAAAGCCAGGGCCGCGACGGCGCTGGCCAGCGTGCCCGGGGCCACTGGGAACAGACCGATGCCGAAGAAAGTCGCCAGGATTTTCGCTACGGTTTTCATGAGACGAGCTTTCCTTCGAGGTCGTAGGCCCCGGCCGAGGCGACCTCGACCCGGACGATGGGGGAGGGAGGGGCGGTCATGCCGGCGGGCAGGTCGAAACGGATGACGCCGTCGACCTCCGGGGCCTGGAAACGGCCCCGCCCCACCCAAAGGCTGGAATCTCCGGTTTCGCGGCTCTCGACGAGGACCTCGACCTGTCGCCCCAAGTAGCCCCTGTTCCTCTCGAGCGACAAACGGGCCTGAATGTCCATGATCTCGCCGCGGCGTCGTTCCTTTTCTTCCGCTTCGACGTTATCCGGCCGGCCGAAGGCCGCCGTCCCTCTCTCCGGCGAATACGTGAAGACGCCCAGGTGGTCGAAGCGGGCCGTCCGGACGAAGTTCCGCAGACCGGCGAATTCCCGCCGTCCCTCTCCCGGAAAACCGACGATAAGCGACGTCCGGACGGCGGCGCCGGGAAGTTTCGCTCGGATCCGGTCCAGGAGGCGGAGAGCCCGGACTCCATCGAGGCCCCGCTTCATGGCCTTGATCAAACCGGGGTCGGAATGCTGGAAGGGGATGTCGAAGTAACGGCAAATTTTCGGGTCGGTCATGATCTCGAGAAGCGGCTCCGTGATCTCCCCGGGGTAGCCGTAGAGGAAGCGGACCCAAGCGATGCCTTCCACCCGGACGAGGCGCTCGAGCAGCCTGATCAAGCCATAGCGCAGCCCGCGGTCGCGGCCGAACCAGGTCGTATCGTGTGAAATGAGATCGATCTCCTTGACGCCGAGGCCGGCGAGGGTCCGGACCTCGCGGACGATGGAGGCCAGGCTCCGGGACACATAAGGCCCCTTGATCAACGGAATGGCGCAAAAACCGCAACTGTGGGAACAGCCCTCGGAGACCTTGACATAGGCCCAGGTTCCCGGAGTCGACACCAGCCGCGGCGATGCGTCCGAATAAAGGAACGTCCGGGCCGGGCTGGAGACGGGCTGGCCTTGGACGATCGAGGCGATGCGGTCGAAGCTCCGAACGCCGGTCCAGGCATCGACCTCGGGAAATTTTTTCTGGAGACCGGGCCGGTCTCGCTCCACGTAACAGCCGGCGGCGACGATCTTTTTCCGCGGGTCTTTCTCTTTAAGACGGAGGACCGTCCCCAGCATTTCCTCGGCCTCCATCCGGGCGGGTCCGATGAAGCCGCAGGTGTTGACGATGACGACGTCCGCGTCCTCGGGCCGGCTGACGAATGCGAACCCGGCCTTTTTCAGGGCCCCGAGCATCACTTCGCTGTCGACGAGATTCTTGGCGCAGCCCAGACTGATGAGAGCGATTTTTTCGGCGGCGCGCCGGCCGCCCGGGGCGCCGCGCGTCGGCGAACGGGTCAAGGATAGATCCTGTAGAGAAGCCGGGGGAACGGGATGGTTTCGCGGATGTGCTTGATGCCGCAGAGCCAAGACACCATCCGCTCGACGCCCATGCCGAATCCCGAATGCGGGACCGAACCGTACTTGCGGAGGTCGAGGTACCATTCGTAGGCCTCGCGGGGAAGCTTGTGTTCCTCGATGCGCCGCTCGAGCAGGGCCAGGTCGTGGATGCGCTGGCCGCCGCCGATGACCTCGCCGTAGCCTTCCGAGGCCAGGAAATCGACGCCGAGGACGACGTCCGGGTTCTCCGGCGCGGGCTGCATGTAGAAGGCCTTGATGGCCGTCGGGAAGTGCGTGACGCAAACGGGGGAGTTGTAGACCTCGGAGATCAGCGTTTCCTCGGGCGAGCCGAAGTCGTTCCCCCATTCGATCGTCGAACCCTTCTCTCGGAGCAAAGGGACGGCCTGGTCATAGGTCAGGCGGGGGAAGGGCTTCTTGACCGCCTCGAGGGGCCGCGTGTCGCGCTCGAGGATTTCCAGGTCGTGCTTGCGTTTGGTCAAGACACGCTCCATGATGAACAGCACGAGGTCTTCGCCGAGCTCGATGATGTCCGCGAGCGTGGCGAAGGCCACCTCGGGCTCGACCATCCAGAACTCGATGAGGTGACGCCGGGTCTTGGATTTCTCGGCCCGGAACGTCGGGCCGAAGCAATAGACCTTGCCGAAGGCCATGGCCGTGGCCTCGTTGTAGAGCTGGCCGCTCTGGCTGAGGTAGGCCTTCTGGTCGAAATACGCCGTCTCGAAAAGGGTCGTCGTCCCCTCGCAGGCGCTCGGGGTCAGGATGGGCGTGTCCATGAGGCGGAAACCGCGGCCGTCGAAGAAATCGCGGATGGCCTTGACGACCTCGGCCCGGACGCAAAGGACCGCGTGCTGCTTCGAAGACCGAAGCCAGAGATGCCGGTGCTCCATGAGGAAGGGGGTGCTGTGCTCTTTGAGCGTGATCGGATAGTCCGCGGCCACCTGGACGATATCGAGGTCGGCGATGGTCATCTCGTAGCCGCCGGGCGCCCGCTTGTCCTCCCGGACGCGGCCCCGAACAACGAGCGAGGACTCTTGGGTCAGCCGGTCGAATTTCTGGAAGAGGGGGGAGTCCTTCTCGGCGCTGAAGGCGGTCGCCTGGACAAGGCCCGTCCCATCGCGCACGAGCAGGAAGCGGACCTTGCCGGAGGATCGTTTGTTGTAGACCCAGCCGCGGATTTCGACATCCTGGCCATCGTATTGTGCGATGTCCTCAATATAAACCCATTTCATGATGGGCCAATTATAAAAGAAACGCGCTCGCCGTGCAACCCGCTAGGCCATACGGGCCTGACCGTAGGACGCCACCCGTTTTGGCTGTGACGGGAACTACCCATTCCCCCCCGGCCCCCGGGAACCAGTCCCGGCGGGTCCCCCTCCGCTACGGGGGCTCTGGATGGTTCCCGTCACAGCCCGGGTGGCGTCAAGACGGCGCATGCCCAGAGATGCCCGTTTCAAGCGGCCCTTTTAAGGCCGTGGCGATATGGGATATACTCGACGGAGAAACATGGCTCAGCCAAAAACGTTCGCCCCTGTCAAGCTCGTCTGCGGCGTCATTTTTGGGGAGGAGGCTTTATACGAGGACGTCAAGCGACGGCTTGTCACCGAGTGGCGACCGGTCGACATGGAAAGCCCGGCATTCGCTTTCGACCTCACGGATTATTACGAACCGGAGATGGGCCCCAATCTTAAGAGACGATTCATGAGCTTCTCCGGGCTGGTCGCCCCTGAAATCCTGCCTCAAGCAAAACTCCGGACGAATGAGCTCGAGGAGGCCGTTCGCCGGGAAACGAGCGCACCGGGAAGGCCCGTCAACGTCGACCCAGGCTATCTTACCGCCTCCGCGCTGGTCATGGCCACGGCCAAGGATTTCTCCCACCGCATCCCTCTCGGGCGGGGCATCTACGCCCATCTCGAATTCCTGTTCACGAAGACGGGAGTGAAAACTTTGGATTGGACCTATCCCGACTTCCGGAGAGGGCCGTGTCAGGAGTTTTTCCGGACCGTCCGCGAGCTGTACCTGCGCCAGCTCCGGGAGCCTCCGGCCTAGCGGCCGGCGCTTCAGCCCTCGGGATGGAAGGCCGTGATGGCCTGGAGCTTTTCGATGATCGCCGGGAGCTCGCGGAGGACGCTGGCGATATCCTCTTCCGTGTTGGAGCGTCCGAGGGACATCCGGATCGAGGAGCGGGCGATCTCGGGTTTGAGCCCGATGGCCTGGAGGACATGGGAGACTTCCTCCGATTCCTCGCTGCAGGCCGAGCCTGTGGAAACGTATATCTCCTTGGTCGCCAGGGCCAGCAGGATAGCTTCCGCCTCGAGTCCCGGGAAGGCGAAATTGAGCGTGCTTTTGATCCGGTTTTCCGAGTGGCCGTTGAACCTGGCGCTGGGGATCTTCTCTTCGACCCCCTTTTTCAGAATCTTGGCGAGGCTTTCGATCCGGTAGCGCTCCTTGCGGCCCTTTTCCACGAGGACGCGGACGGCTTCGCCGAAGCCGATGATCCCGGCCGTGTTCTCCGTCCCGGCCCTGAGGCCACGCTCCTGGCGGCCGCCCCGGACAAAGGGACAGATATTCGCCCCCCGGCGGATGTAAAGCGCTCCGATGCCCTTGGGACCGTAGATCTTGTGGGCGGAGACGGTCAGAAAATCGACCCCGAGCTTGCGGGCATCGACGTCGATCTTCCCGAAGCTCTGGACGGCGTCCGTATGAACGGGGATATCCCGCTCGTGGGCGATCCGGACGATCTCGGCGATGGGCTGGATCGTGCCGATCTCGTTGTTGGCGTGCATGATCGAGACGAGGCCCGTTTTCGGAGTCAGGGCCGAGCGCAGGTCGTCCAAGCCGACGGTGCCGTACTCGTCGACCGGCAAATAGCTGACCTTGACCCCCCTTCTTTCCAGGGCCTTGGCTGCTTCGATGACGGCGGGGTGCTCGATGGCCGAAGTGACGAACTCGTTTTTCTCCGGCGCGGCATCGGATGTCCCGAAGATGGCGAAATTATCGGATTCCGTGCCCGATCCAGTGAAGAAGATCTCGCCGCGGTCGACGCCCAAGTAACCGGCGACGCGTTCCCTGGCTTCGTTCATCAACTCCTTGACCTTCCGCCCGATCGGGTAAATAGAAGAGGGGTTGCCGAAGTGTTCCTTGAGAAACCACGCCATCCGTTCGGCGACGGCCGGGTCGACGGGTGTCGTGGCGTTGTGGTCGAGGTAAATCATGCCCCTATTCTAGCAGAACCGTGGCCTAGCGCAATAAAGTTCAGTCTCCCGATTTTCGGCGGCTCGATGCGGCGACACAACGATGGAAAAAGACGCTGCCCGGGGCAGCGTCCTGCAAGCCCTTATCCCAGCTTCTCCTTGAGGATGCGGACGACCTCGAGGCCGGCCCTCTGCTGGCCTTCTGCGGCCGCCGCGCCAAGATGGGGAATGGGGATGACGTTGGGATGGTCGACGAGCGAGAAGTCCTCGGGCGGCTCCTTGTCGAAGACGTCCAGGGCCGCGGCCCGGACCTTGCCGGAGTTGAGCGCGGCGAGCAAAGCCTTTTCGTCGACGACCCCGCCGCGGGCGACATTGACGATGATGACCCCGTTCTTCATCTTGCCGAACTCGGCCTCGCCGAGAATGGGCTTGGCCTGCTTGGGGACGTGGAGGGTGATGAGGTCGACGGCGGCCAGCAGTTCCTCGAGCGGCACCTGCTTGACGGCGACGTCGGTCTTGACCGGGATGACGTCGTAGACGAGGACCTTCATGCCAAAGGCCAGGGCCCTCTTGGCGACTTCGATGCCGATCCGGCCGCAACCGACGATGCCCAGGGTCTTTCCGTAGAGCTCCGTGCCCTCGAGCGCCTTCTTGTCCCACTTGTGCGCTTTCATCGACAGGACGGCCTTGGCATGGTTGCGGACGGCCCCGAGCATGAGCCCGAACGTGTGCTCGGCGACGGAGATGGAAGTGGCCGCCGGCGTGTTGGCCACGGCGATCCCTTTTTCCTTGGCCGCGTCGCGGTCGATGTTGTCGAGCCCGATTCCGGCCCGGACGAGGACCTTCAGGTCCTTCCCGGCTTCGATGACCGGGCGGGTGATCTTGGAGGCGCTCCGGACGACGACGGCGCTGAAGCCGGGAACGATCTGGACGAGGTCGGCCTCGCTCATCCCTTTGTTGACGGTGACTTCGAAGCCCGGCACGGCCCGGAGGAGTTCCAAGGCCTCCTTGTCCAGGCCGTCGGCGATGAGGATCTTAGTCATTGCCAGTTCTCCTTGAGGACGGCCTGGGCCGCCTTGATGCCGGCCCCCGCCTCGAACTTGAAGCCGAGGTCCATGAGGGTCATTTCGAGCGCCGAGAGGGCGGTGATGATATCGAAGCCGCCCATGTAGCCGAGATGGGCGATGCGGAAGATCTTCCCCTTGTAGGGGTCCTGCCCGCCGGCGATGTAGGCCATATATTTTCCCTGCATGGTCTTGACGAGCTTCGAGCCCTCGATCCCTTCCGGGACCTTGCAGCAGGTCAGGACATTGCCCGGCCTTTGCGACAGGAGCTCGAGACCGAGGGCCTTGACCCCGGCCCGGGTCGCGTCGGCCAGGATCCGGTGATGGACGAAAAGGGCCTCAAGGCCCATCTTCTTGACGATGTCCAAGGCATGCTTCTGCTGGATGATGAGGGAAATCCCGGGCGTCCAAGGGGTCGTCTTGTCGGCCAGGTTCTTCTTGGCCTTCTTGAGGTCGAAGTAGAACTTGGGCAACTTGGCATTGGCGGCCAGGGCCCAAGCCTTGGGGCTCAGGGCGATGTAGGCCAGGCCGGGCGGGATCATGAAAGACTTCTGCGACCCGGAAAGAAGGACGTCGACCTTCCAGTCGTCCATGGGGCAGGGCGTGACGCCGGCCCCGGAGATGCCGTCGACGACGAGGACGGCGCCCGTCTTGGCCACGACCTCAGCGAAGCCCTGGATGTCAAACATGGCCCCGGAGGAGGTTTCGGACAGAGTGGCGAAAACGGCCTTGCAGTCGGGCATGGCCTTGAGCTCGGCTTCGAGCTCGTCCTTGGAGAAATCCTTGCCCCACGGGTCGAGGACGATCTCCTTGTAGTTGACGCCATAGGCCTTGCAGATGTTGCCCCAGCGCTCGCCGAACTTGCCACCGTTGATCGTCAGGACCTTGTCGCCAGGGCTGAGGAGGTTGACCACAGCGGTCTCCATGGCCCCGGTCCCGGAGGACGTCAGGATGTAGGCGTCTTCCTTCGTGCCGAAGACCTGCTTGATGCCTTCCGTGACCTCCATGAAGATGGCCGAGAACTCGGGAGTCCGGTGGTGGATGATCGGTTCCGCGGCCGCCGACAGGGCCCGTTCCGGCACTGGCGTCGGTCCGGGGGACAGAAGATAGTACTTTTTGATCACGCTGCACTCCTAATAATAAAGATGAAATTAAACTATCAAATATTTCCAGCCGAAGTCAACCGAACGTATCAATCACAAGTCCTTTAGGAGCTCGGTCAGCAGGGCCGTCCGCTCGACGAAGGAGGAGAGGAGGACATGTTCGTGTTCGGCGTGGATCCCGTCGCCGTCCGGGCCGAGACCATCGAGCGTCGGGATCCCCATCCCCGCCGCGATCGACGCGTCCGAGCCGCCGCCCGTTTTCCCGCCCTTGAGCGAGAGCCCCATGCCGGCGGCGATCTCCTGGGCGCGGACGAAGAGTTTTTCCGACGCCTTGGTCTTCTCCATGGGCGGCGTCGTGCTTTCGACGGAAACTTTGAGACGCGCCCCGCGGAGGACCGGAACGGCCTCGCGGAGGATCTTCAGGACCCTGTCCCGGTCGGTGGATTTCCAGAAGCGGATGTCCAGCACGGCCCAGGCATTCTCGGCGACGACGTTGGCCTTATCGCCCCCGCCCGCCAGGCCGACGTTGACCGTGGTCTCGCCGGTCCTCAGCCTCTTGAGGCGGGCGATCTGGGTGACCAGTTCTTCGATGGCGCTGACCCCTTTCTCGGGGCTCCCGCCGTGAGCCGCCCGGCCGCGGATGTCCAGGCGGACGACCAGCCGGCCTTTCCTTTCGAGCTTGAGCGCTCCGCCGGGGAGGGCGGGCTCCAGGCAAAGGACGAGAGAGGCCTTCCGTGCCAGCTTGCGAATAAGGTCGTGGGCCACGGGGTGCCCCGTCTCCTCGGCCGAGTTGACGACGACCGTGACCCGCTTCTGGGGCTTGACGTTGAGACCGTTGAGACTCCGCAGGGCCGTCAGGAGCATCACGACTCCAGCTTTCATGTCGAGGACACCGGGGCCGTAGAGCTTGTTCCCGGAGACGTAGAAGGGCATCTTGGCGATCTTCCCCACGGGCCAGACGGTGTCGATGTGGGTCAGGACAAGGATCTCGTCGTCGGCGTCTTTCAGGCGTCCCGGCGCGAACTCGGCCACGGTCAGGTCGCCGATATCCTTCTGGGGGAGAGACGTGACCTTGCATCCGATTCTCTTGAACTCCCTGGCCACGAAAGCCGCGCAGGCGTCGACCGCCTTCTTGTCGTGGGTCGGGGATTCGAGCATCGCGAGTTGCTTTAGGAGATGGACCATCTCCCCCTGACGGGAGCGAAAATAGAGCCGGAAATCCATGATTTCCTCCACCGGAATTCGTTAGCCTTAATCTACCACAGCTCGAAAAGAAAAGCACCTTCCTTGTCTTGATTTAAAGGCCCGATTTCCATAAAGTAGACGGCGAGGAGGACTGCGCCGGTCAGGATTCCCGGGATGACGAAAAAAACAATCCTCGTTCTAGGTCTGCTGCTCATCGGAACGTCCAGCCTCTCGCCCGAGATCTTCTATCCCTGGAAAGACACCTACGTCGGATCGCTCGACGGGCCCGGCTGGCCGGGCCTGGTCATCGCCCCGGCCAAGGATTGCGCCTTCGCCTTCCTCCTGCGCGTCGAGAGGGTTGGTGAGACCGCTGAGGGCGGGGACTTCTACTACCTCGTTTCCCAGGTCGGTCCGCATTCGCCCGACGGCCTCTACGCCCGTGTCAAGTTTGACCTCGGACTTCCCTTCAAGATGGGCAAGGACACGCCCATCCTGATGAAGCCCCCGCCGCGAAAGTTGACTCTGACCGTCGAATGGTCGCGGCGCGACGAGAACACGGCCATCGGACGCATCCTTTGCCCCGAGGGCGTCCGCGTCACCATTGTCCACTATTTCCCGTGGGACCTCAAAGGCGAATACACCCTACTCGCCGACGGCCAGGTCCGGGGACGCTGCGGCGCTCCGGGGAATCCGTCCTACTTGATCTGGACGAACCAACTTGGGGAGCCGGCCTCCGCCCCGGCCGGCGGCCTCGCACTTTCCTACCTCCCGGATGCCGACCGCACGATCGCCTTCGTGGCCGGGGTCGGCGCAGACGCCCAAGCCGTGGGCAACCGCATCTACCGCTACAAGAATGCCGAGACCATCGGCGCTTTCATCGACGAGGAAGCCGTTGCTTATGAAGAAAAACGGGTCAGGCTCCGCGGCCAATACGCCGGCGTGGCCGAGGCGATCACCAACAGCTTGCATTGGACGGTCCTTTACCAGGCGGGAAACCACCGTCTTTACACTCCGTCAAGCCGGGCAGGGATCCTCCCCCGGCCGGAAGGAGGCCGGGACCACTGGACGATTTTTGGCGAGAATTCCCTGTTCAACGCCCTGGGGCTCGTCCTCGAAAGCCAGAAACTGGCCGTCGACGCTCTCCGGGCCGTCCTGGAGACTCAGTACCCGAACGGGAACATCCCGAATTGGCGGGGCCGTTTCGGGGGCACGGCCGACCGCTCGCAGCCTCCCGTCGGGGCCTTCGTCGTCCTGAAGCTTTTCGAGCGGCTGGGAGACATGGAGATCCTTCGGCACGCCTATCCCTATCTCCAGCGCTGGCACGATTATTGGATGGCGCCGCGGGCGAACGGTACGGCCCGGAGAGACGGCAACGGCGACGGCCTCCTCGAGTGGGGATCGGACGCCGAGCTCATCGGCCGGAACGTCCCGTCCTGGGAGAAGAACGCTTCGGGACGGATGAGGGCCGGCTGGGAATCGGGGCAGGACGACCTGCCCAACTGGGACGACGCCCCCTTCAGCGAAGAGACCGGCACCCTGATGCTGAACTGCGTCGATCTGAACTCCCTATATGCCCTGGACGCCTGGTGCCTGGCCGAGATCGCTTCGGTCCTCCGACGCCCCGTCGACGTCGAACGCTACCGCGATCAGTACGAGAAGACCCGAGCCCTCGTCAACTCCCGGCTGTGGAACGAGAAGGACGGTTTCTATTGCGACCGCTACTGGGACGGCCGGTTTTCGATCCACAAGGCGGCCTCCTCTTTTTTCCCTCTTCTGGCCAGGATCCCCGACGAAGCCCGCGCACAGAGGATGCTCAAGCACCTGCTCGACCCCAAACAGTTCTGGGGCGACTACGTCATCCCGTCCATATCCCGAGACGACCCGTCCTTCAAGCCCGAGAGTCAGCAGTCCTGGCGCGGTCTGATCTGGCCCGCGACCAACTACCTCGTCTA
The DNA here is from genome assembly GCA_026393975.1 of Candidatus Aminicenantota bacterium. Taxonomy (GTDB): domain Bacteria; phylum Acidobacteriota; class Aminicenantia; order Aminicenantales; family Saccharicenantaceae; genus RBG-16-66-30. The sequence goes on from JAPKZD010000012.1 coordinate 130,700, forward strand.
CCAGGGGCTGAAGGCCTCCGGCTTCGACGCCGTAGCCTCCGAGTTAGCCCGCAAGAGCGCCGAGATGTTCCTGCGGAGCTGGACGAGCTTCGGCCTGTCGCCCGAGAATTTCGATTCCCTGACCGGAGAGGCGGGAGGCCAGCGCTACCAGAGCGGCGGCCCGCTGGCCGCCTTGATCGCGGTCGAGGAGTACCTCGATTTCACACCGCACGAGGGCTTCCGCTTCGGGATCCTCAAGCCGGACGACAAGGGGAAGCTGTCCCGGGTCCTCGTCCAGCGCCGCCACTACGATGTCGAGGCGGGGAACTCCGCTACCGTCATCCGCGAAGAAGGCGAAACCATCCTCGCCGTTGACGGCGGAGCGGTCGTCCGCCGCTTCCTTTACAATGAGCGGGAGGTGTCCTTCGAAATCAAGACCCTGAAAAGGCGCGAGATCAAGCTGCGCTTTCTGAAGAAAGGCAAGTACCAGCTTCTCGTGGACGGCCGGGAGATGGACGTCTTCAGCGGGAATTCGCGCAAGTTCGAGGTCCCGGAGGGCGACCACACCGTCCTCATCCAGCTGCTCGAAGATCTGGAAAAACAGAATCCACAGGAATAGAAGGAGAGTCATCGAAATGTCGAAATTCACGAGACGGGATTTTCTCAAGACCGGCGTCGGCGCCGGCGCGGCGGCGTTCGTCCCCGTCGGGCTCGGACGGGCCGCGGCCTTGACGGCGGCGGCCGACGCGCGTCCCCGCGTCGTGTCCAGCGGGAACGGGATCCGGGCCACTCAAAAAGCCATGGAGATCATCAAGGCGGGCGGCGACCCCCTCGACGCCGTCATCGCCGGGGTGAACATCGTCGAGGACGACCCCGACGATATGTCCGTCGGCTACGGCGGCCTGCCGAACGAAGACGGCGTCGTCGAACTCGACTCCTCGGTCATGTACGGGCCGACGCATACGGCCGGCGCAGTAGCCGCCTTGAGGAACATCAAAAACCCGTCCAAGGTGGCCAGGCTCGTCATGGAGAGGACGGACCACGTCCTCCTCGTCGGAGAAGGCGCCCTGAAGTTCGCCCGGGCCCACGGCTTCAAGGAGGAGGACCTCCTGACGGAGAAGTCCCGCGCCGCCTGGCTGCGCTGGAAGGAAACCATGTCGGACCGGGACAACTGGTTCCCTCCGAAGTCCGACAACGTCCCCGAAGAGCTCCGCTCGGTCATGAGCACGCACGGAACGATCAACTGCATCGCCTTGGACGCCGCGGGAATATTGGCCGGCGTGACCACGACGAGCGGCCTGTCCTGGAAACTCTCCGGCAGGGTGGGGGATTCGCCCATCATCGGCGCCGGGCTCTATGTGGACAACGAGATCGGCGCGGCCGGTTCGACAGGGCGCGGCGAGGCCAACCTCCAAACGTGCGCCAGCTTCCGGATCGTCGATTTCATGGGCCACGGACTGTCGCCCGAGCAGGCCTGTCTGAAGACCTGCGAAGCCATCGCCGTGAAGACCAAGCTCGTGCCCCGGCTTTGCGACGGGGAGGGTCGGCCCAAGTTCGGCCTCAATTTCTACGCGCTCAACAAAAAGGGCGAGTTCGGCGCTGCCTGCCTTTACGAGGGCGGGACATACGCCGTCCACGACGGGGTCGAGAATAAGCTCCGGGACGCCGCCTATCTGTTCAAGCGCCGGGAGAAAATCCGGTAGGTTTCGGCGGGGCGGCTTTCATTCCCGGATGAGGATGACAAGGAAACCTTCTCCGGCCAATCGCGAGGCCAGAGCATCGGCCGAATCCCCGTCGGTCCGGACCCTGACCCGGTAGTAAGCCCCGTTCCCGGTCTTGAGCGTCGACACGACCACGCCCGGATAGGTCTTTTCCAATCGTTTTTTCAGTGCGTAGGCGTTCTCCTGGGCCGAGAAGGCGCCGACCTGGATCCACGTCAGCGGCGATGTCGGGACCGGTTCCCGTAATCCGCCCAAAATATCCAACCGGACGCGGGCCGTGCCCGGACCGACGATGCCCAGGACGCGCGCGGCCGCATAGGATAAGTCGATGATCCGGCCCCGGACGAAAGGTCCCCTGTCGTTGATACGGACGACCACCGAGCGGTCTTTCGCGAGGTCCGTCACCATCACGTATGTCCCGAACGGCAGCGTGCGGTGGGCGGCCGTCATATCGTTCATGTCGAAGACCTCCCGGCTCGAGGTCGGGCGGCCATGGAATTCCTGCCCGTACCAGGAGGCGACGCCGATCTCCACGCCGCTCTTCGGGGCGTAAGGCAGCCTGGCGCAGGCGGCCGCGCTCAGGGCCAGGACGACGATGAGGACGGCGCATACTCGGTCCCCGCGCTCCGTCCCCTGAACCCCGGTCCGGTCAGCCAAGAAAACCCGTCAGTCTCTTCTTGAGATAAGCGAAGGCCTCGCGAGGCGTCGAGCAGATACGAAAGAGCTTGAGGTCGTCGGCGCAGATGGCCCCCTTCTCGACCATGGAATCGAACTTGATGAGATCCCGCCAGTAGTCCCCGCCGTAGAGGACGAGAGCAAGTTCCTTTTTCGAGATCTTGCTCGTCTGGAGAAGGGTGAGGATCTCGAAGAACTCGTCGAGCGTCCCGAATCCTCCCGGAAAGATGATCACCGCCTTGGCCTTATAGACGAGCCAGAATTTCCGCATGAAGAAATAATGGAAGGAGAAGGACAGCTCGGGCGTGACGTAAGGGTTCGGGTTCTGCGGCTGGGGGAGCGAGATGTTCATCCCGATCGTCTTTCCTCCCGCCCGGGAAGCGCCGCGGTTGGCCGCCTCCATGATGCCGGGGCCGGCCCCCGTGCAGATGACAAAATCCTTGCCCTTGGGTTTCTTCAGCGAGATGGCCCACTGGGCCAGGAGAAAGGCCAGTTCTTCCGCCTCCCAATAATAGCGATAAAAGTCGGAATCGGCGTTGGTCGGGTCGGCCTTTGCGGAGCCGAGGAAAAGGATCGTACTGTTGATTTTAGCCTTGTCAAGGCGGGCCATCGGGCCCAGGTATTCGCTCAGGATGCGCAGCGTCCGTCCTTCGAGGGACTCTAGGAATTCGGGGTCGCGGAAGGATTCCTCATGGTAGTCGGCTTTCTTCATCTTCGGCTCGGCCTCCTTCACCGGATCTCCTCCGGATTCTACCAGATTCGCCGGACCGGCGGGAAGCAAATTCTGAAGAGGCGCGCCCCAAGTCCTTTTTTGACTTAAAGAGAGTGCCTGTGCTATCAATAGGCGCTAAAGGACGATCCGATGGACAAGACGACAGGACTGCTCACGACGCTCGAATACCCCGGCCGCCTCATCGCCATGGGCTTGGCTTCCGCGGGCGCCGAAGCCGTGATTGTCTATGCCATAACCGGACGATCGCCCTCGAGCCAGGCCCGAAAACTGGTCCACCGCGACGGCGGGGTCTGGGTCCAGCCCACCGACGAGGACGTTCTGAAAAAAGGGAATATCGACCTTCTCGTCTACCCGGCCCTCTTTTTCGGACAAGCGGGAGTCGCCGTCTCCAACGGCAAGCAAACCGCCGATATCCGGGACGCACTCCTCGCCGGAGCCGCCCCGGTGGCCGTACTGTCGCAGGCCCTGGCGGCCTGGGACTATGAGCCTGACGCGCCCATTTTCACTCCCCGGATCAGCGGCTGTCTCCTCCGCGGCGCGGCCGGTCTGAGCGTCGTCCGCAGGGGCGAGTCGGGCGAGCCTTTGAGGAGCTACTTCGAGGTCCCATTCCGTGAAGGGGAGGGGCGGCTCGTCTCGACCTATGCCGGGCCAAACTCCGACCCGTTGCCCGCGTTCGAGGGGGAGCCTCGCCGGGTCGGGCTTGCCGGCAAGACCGCCCGCGAAACGGCCGAAGCCGTCTACGGGGACCTCGCTCCCGCCGCAGCGGAAAAAGACTTCCGGGTCGCCGTCGCCTGCGCCTTCGTCTCTCTTCCCGACCCCGGGAGAATCGAACTCCACATCATCAACCGCCACGAAAGGACATGAGCGATGAGCAAGCCCGAGCGAACGGCCCGCAGCCAGTATCAGATGAAGGTCGGAGAGGATTTTCCGGAAACTCTCAACTTGGGTGAAGACCGGTTCGTCAAAAAGTTCCCCATGCGCTACGGCGAGAATCCGGGCTATCCGGCGGCCTTCTACCAGGAGGCCGGCGCGGCGGGCCCTAATATGGGCCACCTTGAGGTCCTTCAAGAGGGCACGAAGGGTTTGAGCTACATCAATGTCGGCGATATGGACCTCGGCCAACGGTTGGCCCGGAAGCTCGTCCAGGTGTTCAAGGGCCGCCGGGTCTGCGTCCTGATCAAGCACGAGATGCCGAGCGGCGTCGCCCTCGGGGACGACCCGGTCGGGACCTTCGAAAAAGCCTGGAAGTGCGACTCGCTCTCGAACTTCGGCAGCGTCGACGTCTTCAGCTACCGCGTCACCGAACCGCTGGCCCGCCTCCTCGTCGAGAGTCCGCGCAACGTCGAGGTCGTCTACGCCCCCGATTACGACGCCGAGGCCCTGGCCGTTCTGGCCGCGAGGAAGGTCCTTCGGGTGGTCAAGATGGGTGCGCCGCTCGACGCGCCCTCGACGGATAATGGCCTCGAAGTCAAGAGGGTGGCCGGAGGGCTGCTCGTCCAAAAACGCTTCGATTCGAAGATCGTCTCCCCGGAGTCCGTAGACGTTGTCTCCACGAAGAAACCGAGTCCCGACGAGATCAAGGCCGCGCTGTTCAACTGGACGGTGGCCTGCTTCACCAGGTCGAACGCCGTCGTCATAGGGACCTCCGATAAAACGCATGGCATCGGCTCCGGCCAGCGAAGCCGCATCGACTCTGCCGAAGACGCCATCCGTCTTTCGCGGCGCGGCTACGGACCGGAGGGCTGCGTCCTTGCTTCCGACGCATTCATGCCCTTCCCCGACGTCGTCGAGCTCGCGGCCAAGCACGGCATCAAGGCCATCATCTACCCGCTGGGCTCGGTCAGGGACCAGGAGGTCATCGACAAGGCCAACGAGCTCGGGCTGGCCATGATCATCACCCGGAAGCCGGGAGAGCTCGATTCGGAACGTTGTTTCCTCCATCGGTGAGGGAGCCGCGTCATGAAAATAAGATCCGTTCGGACCCTGCTCACCCTGGCCCTCTTGATTTGCTCTTTTCGCCCGGGCGCGGCTGGACTCCAGGACGGGAATCGGACGTTTCAACAAACCGTCGACAGGCTCCGGGAGGCCGGCCTCTCCAGCGAAGGGGCTTTCGATCTCCTCCGACGGATCGCGTCGGTCGGTCCGCGTCTGACCGGGTCGCCCGGAGCCGCGGCCGCGGTCGAACTCTCCCTCCGGCTCATGGCTGAACTGGGCTTCGTCAACGTCCACGCGGAACCGGTCGAGGTCGGACACTGGGTGCGGGGGGAGGTCGCGGAGGCAGAAGTCACCGCCTCCGGGACCCGGGCCGCCGTTCCGCTCGCCGTCTGCGCCCTGGGCGGGAGCGTCGGGACGCCGGACCGGGGCCTCACCGCGCCTGTCGTCGAGGTCCTGGCTCTCGATGAGCTCGGCCGCTTGGGACCGAACCTCAAGGGCAAGATCGTTTTTTTCAACCGGCCGATGGACAGGCGTCTCGCTGAGCCCTTCTCCGCTTACGGCGGCGCCGCCGACCAGCGGGTCAATGGGGCCTCGGCGGCGGCACGCTACGGCGCGGTCGGTGTCCTCGTCCGCTCGCTGACCCTCAGGGAAGACAGGAACCCGCATACCGGACTGATGCAGTACGACTCCGGCGTTCCCCGGATCCCGGCCGCCGCGGTCAGCACCCTGGACGCCGAAGTGCTTAGCGCGCTGTTGAAAAAGGAGCGGGACCTTTCCGTATCGCTCAGGATGAACTGCCGGGACATGGGTCGCGTAACTTCGGCCAACGTCATCGGAGAGCTCACCGGGACAGATCTCCCGGACGAGGTCATCCTCGTCGGCGGGCACCTGGACAGTTGGGACCTCGGCGTGGGCGCCCATGACGACGCCGCGGGATGCGCGGCGAGCCTGGAAGCGCTGCGGCTGATCAAAGCCGTCGGCCTGCGGCCGCGGCGGACCATCCGCGTCGTCCTGTTCATGGACGAGGAATTCGGCGGAACGGGAGGCCGGGCCTACGTCCGCGCCCCGCAGAGGAAAAGCGAACGCCACCTCGTCGCGGCGGAATCGGACCGGGGCGGCTTCGTGCCCGTCGGGCTCGCGGTCGGAGGGCGCGACAGCAAAGTCCTCGAAAAAATCACTGCGTACGGAAGCCTCTTCAAGCCGCTCGGCGTATCGTTCATCGTCCCCGGAGGCGGGGGCGTGGATGTCGCGCCCCTCGTCGAGCAGGGGGCAGAGCCGGCCGCCGTCATGATCAACTCCCAAGCCTACTTCGACGTCCACCACTCCGCTCTCGATGTCGTTTCGAGCGTCCATCCGCGCGAGCTCGAGCTCCAAGCCGTAATCCTGGCCGCTCTCGTCTACATCCTCGCCCAGGAAGGAATCTGACTATGCACCTGGCTTTCGTCTGGCACTTCCATCAGCCGATCTACCGCGACCCCGACACGCGGGAATACATCCTCCCCTGGGTCAATTACCACGCCGTGAAGAACTACCATCAGATGGCCCGCCTGGCCGAAGAGGCGGAGTTCCCGGGGACCTACAACATCGTCCCCTGCCTCCTCGAGCAGGTCCTCGAATACGTCGGCGGTTCCGCCAACGACCCCTTCCAGGCCGCGCTCGAAAAAGACCCGGGCAAGCTGACCTATGCGGACGTCCGGCTCCTCGGAAAGATCGTCCCCGGCGAGACCAACGCCCGCCGCCTGCAGGAGCTGGCCGTGAAGGCCCTGTTCTCCGCGCCCCTGACTCCGGAGGGGGACCGGGACAGCCTGCTCCAGCTCAGGAAAGAGGTGCTCGCCGACCTCCTGCCAAGTTACCTCCGTCTCCACGAGAAAGGCTTGGCCGAACTCACCACGACACCTTATTATCACCCTCTCCTGCCGCTCATTTTCGACCTCCGGTCGGCCGACGGAGAATCGTTCCCGGAACTGCCCTTCCGGCACCCCGAGGACGGAAAGAGCCAACTGGCCAAGGGCCGGGCCTATTTCACGAAGATCTTCGGTTTCGAGCCGGCGGGCCTCTGGCCCTCGGAAGGCGGCGTCAGCCGCGAGGTCGCCCGCGCCGCCGCGGCCGCCGGCTTCCGCTTCGCCCTGACGGATGAGAACGTCCTCTGGAAAAGCCGGCCCGCGCCTCACGCCCCCGCCGACCTGTTCAAGCCCTACCTCTCGGAGTCTCTCGCGCTCTTTTTCCGCGACCGGGAGCTCTCGGATATGCTGAGCTTCGAGTACCAGAAGTGGCCCGCCGCGGCGGCCGTCGAGGATTTCGTCGCAAAGCTCGAGACGCGGAGAAAGGCCGCCGACGAGGCTTCGATCCTCGTCGTCGTCCTCGACGGCGAGAACCCGTGGGAGTACTACCCCGGAAACGGCGTCCCTTTTCTGCGCGCCCTCTTCGACAGGGTCAAGCGTCTCGAAGGTTTCACCCTGACATCTCTCGAAGGCTACCTCGCGGCAGAACCGGCCCGGGATGAGATCGATCTGGTCCCGGGGACCTGGCTGGGGAACTTTTCCAAGTGGATCGGCCACCCGGCCAAGAACGCGGCCTGGGACCTGCTCGCGAAGGCCCGCCAGGCCTGCGGGCCTTCGGAAGAGATGGCCGTGGCCGAAGGCTCGGACTGGTTCTGGTGGTACGGCGAGGAAGGCAAGGACGAGTTCGACTATCTCTTCAAGGCCTATATCCGGAAGGCTTGCCGGGACGCGGGCGTGAAGGAGCTCGAATGAACGAGCTCGTCTTCCTATTCGCCGTCCACAACCACCAGCCGGTGGGGAATTTCGACCACATCGTCAAGGACGCGTTCGAGGACTGCTATCGGCCCCTCCTGGAGCGCCTGGCCGGACATCCCGGCTTCCGCTTCGCCCTCCACTTCTCCGGCCCTCTCTGGGAGTACATGGAAAAGAACGAGCGGACCTGTTGGGACCTCGTCAAGGAACTGTCCGGCCGGGGGCAGGTCGAGCTCCTGAGCGGAGGCTTCTACGAACCCATCCTTTCGATCATTCCCGAAGACGACCGGGTCGGGCAGGTCCGGATGATGAACGATTACCTCCGGGAGAATTTCGGACAGGCGCCGCGCGGGCTGTGGCTCACAGAAAGGGTCTGGGAGCCGCACCTGCCCAAGTCCCTGGCGGCGGCGGGCATCGAATACACCCTCCTCGACGAAGAGCATTTTCACTACGCCGGGATCCGCGACCTGGCCACGACCTATGTCACCGAGGAAGAAGGCCGAAATCTGCGGCTTTTTCCGATCGACAAAAAGCTCCGCTACCTCGTGCCGTTCCACGGCCTCGACGACATCGACGCCCATCTCGACGGCCTCCGGGCTTCGGGCGGGACGGCCATCCTCGGGGACGACGGCGAGAAATTCGGCGTCTGGCCGGGCACCCACAAATGGGTGTTCGAGGAAGGCTGGCTCGAGCGGTTCCTCGCCTACATTGAAGACAAAGGCATCCGGACGATGTCCTTTTCCGAGTATCTGGACGCGCATCCGCCCTCGGGCAGGGTCTATCTTCCGCCGGCGTCCTACGAAGAGATGATGGAGTGGGTCCTCGAGCCCGACGACCAGGCGGTCTTCAAAAAGCTCAAGGCCGGGTCCGGCCCGGAAGTCCGCCGGTTCCTGCGGGGTGGGTTCTTCCGCGAATTCTTCCTCAAGTACCCGGAGGCGAACCGCCTCCACAAACGGATGGTCATGATCTCGCGGGAAGTCCACGCCGCCGGGGCGGAGGAGGCCGCGCTCAAAGACCTCTACAAGGGCCAATGCAATGACGCCTACTGGCACGGCGTCTTCGGCGGACTCTATCTGCCCCATCTCCGGGAAGCCGTCTACCACCATCTTCTCGAAGCCGAGAAGAGGACGCCGGATGCGCCCGCCTGGAATTCTCTGGACTACGATTGCGACGGACGGGGCGAGCTCGTTTACCGGGACCCGGTCTTCGGCCTGCTGGTCAAGCCGTCCTTCGGCGGAACTCTCGTCGAGGTCGACTACCGCCCCTGGTCGCGGAACCTCTCCAACGTCCTCTCGCGGCGCCGTGAATCCTACCACCGGTCGCCGGAAGCCGGAGAAGGGGAGGAGGGGACGGGCAAGAGCATCCACGAGCTCCGCAAGAAACTGCCGCCCGAAGCCGAAGAGCTGACCCGCCCCGACTGGTACCCCCGATTCTCGCTCATCGACCATTTCTTCCACGCCGACACGAAAGCGGAGGATTTCAGGAAGGCCGACTACGGGGAACAGGGGGATTTCGTCGACCAGCCGTTCTCGTTCAAGGCCGCGGGGAAAACGCTCGTCCTGGAGCGCCGCGGAGCGGTCTGGGCTTCGGGCGAGCGCGTCCCTCTCGCCGTTAGGAAGACGATCGAGGCCGGCGACGGCGCGCTCCGCGTCATCCTCGAAGTCGAAAACCTATCCGAAAAAGCCCTCTCTTTGAAATACGGTTCGGAATGGAACTTCCTGGCCTTTCCCCACGAGTTCGAACTCCATGGCCCCGGCGGAGCGGCCCTCTACGGGGGACATCTCCTGTTCGAGCCGGAGGGGGCGGACGCTCTCTGGTCCTTCGCCCTGCGGACGCTCTCCCAATCCGAAGGAGGTTTTGATATAATCCACCAAGGGTACTGTTTCTGTCCGGTGTGGCCGTTGGCATTGGCCGGGAACGCGAAAAAGCGCTTGACCATCGTCTTGAAGGAGCATCATGGCCGATAAGTACTTTTCTCTCGTCCTTCACAGCCACATTCCCTACGTCCTGGCCCACGGCAGTTGGCCGCACGGGATGGACTGGCTCTACGAGGCCGCCGCGGAAACATACATGCCGCTCCTCGACGTCTTCGAGCGGCTGGCCGGCGAAGGGATCGCAGCCCGGGCGAACGTCAGCTTCACCCCGGTCCTGATGGAGCAGCTCAAGGATCCCGGCTTCGTCCGGGTCTTCGACGAGTACCTGAGGATGAAGATCGAGATCGCCGTCCGTGACCGGGATTATTTCGAGCGGACGGGGAACGGCGCCCTTCGTCCGCTTACCGATTTTTGGGAGGCCTGGTACCGGAAGATCCTCGACGATTTCCAGGGCCGTTGTCACGGCGATATCCTCGGCGCGTTCCGGTCCCTCCAGGACCGCGGCTATATCGAGGTCCTGACTTCGGCGGCGACGCACGGCTATTTCCCGCTTCTCGCCAGGGACGAAAGCATCCGCCAGCAGGTCCGGCAGGGGCTTTACACCTACCGCAAGTACTTCGGCCGGGAGGCCCGGGGATTTTGGATCCCCGAATGCGCCTACCGGCCCGGCTACAACTGGAAGTCCCCGGTCGAAGACAAAGCGCCTTATCCCCGGCTCGGCATCGACGAGATCCTGGGCCAGGAGGGCATCGGCTATTTCTTCGTCGACGCCCATCTCCTCAAGGGAGGGGAGGCCAAGGGCGTCTACCTCGACCGCTTTCCCGGCCTGAAGCTCCTCTGGGAGAAATTTAAGGGCTCCTACCAGCCGACGGACGAACTGCCGCGGGACCCTTATTCCTCCTACCTGGCCCATCCCTCGCACGTGCCGTTTTTCGCCCGGGACGACGTCTCCGGTTCGCAGGTCTGGAGCCGCAACATGGGTTATCCCGGGGACGGCGCATATCTCGAATTCCACAAAAAGCATTTCCCGGGCGGCATGCGCTACTGGAGGATCACCTCGAGCGACGCCGACCTGGGCCTCAAGAAGCCCTATGACCCGGCCCGGACCCGGGAAAGGATGGAGGAGCACGCGGGGCATTTCGTCTCCGTCATCGAGGAGACCCTCAAGGGAAAAACCGCGGGCTCGGTCGTCGCCCTATACGATACGGAGCTGTTCGGCCACTGGTGGTTCGAAGGTCCCGAGTGGCTTTACCTCGTCATCAAAAAACTAGCGGCCGGGCCTATCAAGCCCATGACCGCCGGCGGCTGTCTCGACCGACTGCCGCCCGAAACCGTCATTTCACTCCCAGAGGGGTCGTGGGGCCAGGGTGGGTTCCACTGGATCTGGCTCAACGACGACACGTCCTGGATCTGGAAAAAAATCTACAGGATCGAGGAGGCCGCGGCCGCGCTCACGCCACGCCTCGCCCGCCTCGACCGGCGGATCCTGAAGCAGTTCTTCCGCGAGAAGTTCCTGCTCGAGAGCTCGGACTGGCCCTTCCTCGTCTCGACCTGGTCGGCCCGGGATTATGCCGAGAACAGGGCCGCCGAGCACTTCGAGCGGGCCCTGACGCTGGCCGGGTGGCTCGAGGAAGGCCGTGTCCTCACGGACGCCGAGGAGTCGCTCCTTCGCGTCTTCGAGACGGAAGACAGGCTGTTCGAGGAGGTCGTCCTGCCCGATGGAACTGTTATCTAAGAAAACGCTGGTTATGGTCCTCTGCGGCGGCAAGGGCGAACGGCTCTACCCGCTGACGCGCGACCGGGCCAAACCGTCCGTGCCGTTCCTCGGCGCCTACCGGATCGTCGATTTCAGCCTGTCCAACGCCCTCAATTCCGGCCTCCGCAGGATCGCCCTGCTCACCCAGTACAAGTCCCTGTCCCTTGAACGCCACATCCTCAACGGCTGGAGCATCTTCCATGCCGAGAGCGGCGACTACATCTTCTCGCTCCCCGCCCAGGGCCGAGTCGGCGACCACTGGTACGAGGGGACGGCCGACGCCGTCTTCCAGAACGTCTACACCATCCAGCAGGAGAACCCGGAGGCCGTCCTGGTGCTATCGGGGGACCACGTCTACAACGCCGACTACCGGAAGCTGCTGCTTTTCTTCGGCCAGAACGACGCCGACGCGCTGATCATGACCCGGACGATCCCCATCGAAGACGCCTCCCGCTTCGGCGTCATCGGCGTCAACGAGGAACGGCGGATAGTCGAGTTCCTGGAAAAACCGAAAAATCCCCTCGCGACTCCCTGGGACCCGGGGAAGAGCCTCATCTCCATGGGCGTCTATCTCTTCAAGACCCCCGTCCTGATCAAAGCCCTGATCAAGGACGCCCGGAACCCGCGAAGCTCCCACGATTTCGGCAAAGACATCATCCCGGCCCTCGTCGGCGGCCACCGCGTTTTCGCCTACACCTTCGACGAGTATTGGGAGGACATCGGTACGATCGACGCCTACTGGAAAGCCAACATGGCCTTCCTTTCGCCGAACCCGCCGGGCATCCTGAAGGACCCGGCCTGGCCCGTTCGGACCTACAAGCCCCAGTATCCGCCGACGTTCATCGCCAGTGGAGAACTTCGCTCCTCCATCATTGGCACAGGGTGCGGGTTATCCGGCTGCCTCGTCGAGAGATCGATCATCGCCCCGGGCGTTCGCATCGAAGCCGGGGCCGAGGTCGTGGACTCGATCCTCTTCGAGGACGTTGCTGTCCGTCGCGGCGCCCGGCTCCGCAAGGTCATCATCGACAAGTCCTCGACGATCCCCGAGCGTTTCGAGATCGGCTTCGACGCCGACAAGGACGGCCGGAATTTCAAGATCAGCAAGGCCGGCGTCCGGGTCGTCCCCAAGGGCTGGACGTCCGAATGATCGAAAAATATAACTTCCTCGGCTCCGACTTCGAGCGGGACGCTCCCCGGGAAATGGTGCTCCTGTCGATCATCTCCCAGAGCTTCTTCCAGCCTTTCTCCCTCGAAGACAACCTCCTCGTCATCCTGACGGCGTTGACCTCGGGTTCGGGCGTCGGCTTCAACCGGGCCATGCTCTTCCTCAAGCAGGGGGACCGCCTCAAGGGGGAGATGTGGCTGGGCCCCCGCTCGGCCGAGGAGGCCGGGTTCATCTGGGAGGTCCTGTCGACGCCGGGCATCGGCTACATCGAGATCATCGAGCACAACCGGGCCCTGGTCAGCAAGAACGAGGACACCCTCAGCAGCCGCCTCAAGGGGCTCGTCTTCGCGGTGGACGAGGAAACCGCGCTCATCCCGGCCTACGCGGCCTGCCGCAAAGAGATCCTCCTCGTCCGCGAGGCCGCGAGCGAGCCCCTCGTCGACAAGCGCTTCCTGGACGTCATCCAGGTCGACGAGTTCCTCTGCATCCCGCTCCTCGCCCGGGACGAGGTCCTCGGCGAGATCGTCCTCGACAACGCCATCACCCGGACGCCCATCACGCCGGCCGATATCAAGCTGGCCGGCCTCTGCGGCCTGATCGCCGGCAACTACATCTACTCGACGACGCTCCACCGCAAGCTCCTCAATATGGAGAAGATGGCGGCCATGGGCGAGATGGCCATGTTCGTCACCCATCAGCTCCGGAACCCCATCGTCGCCGTCGGGGGATTTACCGACCAGCTCCTCAAGCCCGACGTCCCGGAAGACAAGAGGCGGCGCAACCTGACCATCATCCGGGACGAGGTCCGCCGGCTCGAGGACATCATCTACCAGATGGGCCACTTCCTCAAGGTCAGCCTGAAGGAGCCGGCCTATTTCGACCCGGGACCGGTTCTGGCCGGGGTTTTCGACAGCCCCGAGGTCCAGACGAAATCGCAGGGTTACACGCTGAACGTCAAGTTGGAACCCTGCCTGCCTCTGATCCTCTGCGACCCGATCTCGTTCGGCGAGGTCGTCCGCAACCTCCTGGACAACGCATTCGACGCGACGCCCACCGGGGGAGCGGTCACCGTCCGGGGGTACCGGAAGAACAGGAGCGGGTTCGTCCTTTCCGTCCGGGACACGGGCAGGGGGATCTCCAATCCGGACAAGGACCAGCTCTTCAGGCCCTTCTTCACGACCAAGGAAAAAGGCATGGGTCTCGGTCTGCCTTTCACCAAGAGGGTTATGGACACTTGCGGCGGCAAGGTCGACGTCCAGAGCCGGGTGGGGAAGGGGTCCCTGTTCAAACTCATTTTTATCTGCCGCGAGAGGGAGTGAAAAGCTATGAAAAAGAATATCCTGCTGGTCGAGGACGAGAAAGCTCTCTGCCTGCTCTATGAAGAGGAGCTGACCCGGGAGGGCTACGCCGTCACCGCGGTGACCAACGCCGAGGCCGCCCTGGCCGAGCTCGGAAAAACGGCTTTCGACCTGATCGTCACCGATATCCGAATGCCGGGCAAGAACGGGATCGAGCTCATCACCCAGATCATGGGGCTCCGCAAGGACATCCCGATCATCATCAACTCGGCCTACCAGAGCTATAAGGAGGATTTCATGACCTGGGCCGCCGACGCCTACGTCGTCAAGTCCGCTTCCCTGGACGAGCTCAAATCGAAGATCAAGCAGCTGATAGGCGACTGATGTCGGAACTGAGGAAAGACCTGGTCAGCGGACGATGGGTCATCATCGCCACGGAACGCAGCAAGCGGCCCGACGATTTCCGCCCCAGCGACGGAACGGCACGGGCCGCGGAACCCGTCGGGTTCTGCCCGTTCTGCGAAGGCAACGAGACGAAAACACCGCCCGAGGTCTTCGCCCTGAGGACGGCGGGGACGGCGCCCGATTCCCCCGGCTGGAAGGTCCGGGTCGTGCCCAACAAGTTCCCCGCCCTGAACCGCGGCACGCCACCGCCCAAGCCGACGGGCGGTATCTTTCAGTCGATGGAGGGGATCGGCGTCCACGAAGTGGTTATCGAGAATCCCGACCACGGCTTAGAGCTGAGCGACCTTCCCGTCCCGCACATCCGGGACGTCTTCCGGGTCTTCCAGTTGAGGATCAAGGCCATCGAACAGGAGCTCCACTACCAGTACGTCCAGCTCTTCAAAAACAAAGGCAAGGAGGCGGGCGCGTCCCTGAGCCATCCCCATTCCCAGATCGTAGCGACGCCCATCGTCCCGAAGCGGGTCAAGGAGGAGATCTACGGCGGCGACAGGCTTTTCCGGAACTTCAAGGAATGCGCCTTCTGCCGGATCCTCCGGGAAGAAGCGGCGGCCGAGGCGCGGCAGATTATCCTCAACCGGCATTTTTCGGTCGTCGCCCCCTACGCCTCGCGCTTCCCCTTCGAGATGGCCGTCTACCCGCTGAAGCATTCGCCGTTTTTCACGGACGTCGACGACGCCGAGCTCCTGATCCTGGCCGAGACGATGAAACAGGTCCTCGCCCGGCTCAAGGAGACGCTCGGCGACCCGCCCTATAACATGGTCCTCCATCATGCCCCCAATCCCTCGTTGTCGCTCGAGGGCTGGCCGGAGATTGACAGGAACTACCACTGGCACCTGGAAATTTTCCCGATCCTAACCAAGGTCGCCGGGTTCGAGTGGGGGACGGG
>JAPKZD010000001.1 GCA_026393975.1 Candidatus Aminicenantota bacterium
GTCAAGACGATGGTCACGTTCTGGCTGGCCATCCGGCCGCAGAATTCGTCGAGCATGGCCCGCCCGACCCGCCGGTTCTTGATCGGCGAGGAGACGACGACGGCGTCGATGAAGACGACGTTGTGGTACCTGACGTGGTAGCATAGCCCGCCGACGACCCGCTCCTCGGCGTCCTTGACGACGTAGTGGCGGTCCTGCTCGCTGATGACCTTGGGGTAGTTCTCCTTGAAGAAGAGGCGGTAGATCTGCCCGATCTCGGCCGGGTCGAGCGTCTCGCTGCACGTGTAAGCGCCGCCCTGATTGTCGAGGAGCCGCGACTGGACCAGGACGCGCTTGCCGCCCTCCTCGCCGAACTTGACGATATCGAGCGAGGGGCTGCTCGGCAGGCTCGGGAAAACCATCTTGCTGAAGACGCGCCGGTCCTCGTCCTCCTTCAACACGGCCTGGAGGTCCGAGAGCTCCAGGAGCTGGACGGCCGGCTTCTGGACGTTCTCCCCCATCTTGTCGAGCAGACGGTCGAAGGCCGCGCAAACACCCCCGCCGAGCCCGGCGAAATAGGTGTGCCGGTAGAAGTAATAGCGGACGATCTCCGGGTAGCGGACGAGGCCGTAGCGCTCGAAAAGCTCGAGGATCTTCATCTCCTTGGCCTGGATCGGCGCCAGCGCCCGGGACATCTCCCAATCCTTGTACTTGTTGATGGCGTTGAGGGCCGGGATGGGGATGACGAAGTTCTTGTGGAAATAATCCAGGTAGGCATCGAGCGCCTCCCGGAAGTCCTTCGCCTCCGGCCCGGTGAGGCCCCCCCCGGCGAGCTCGCGCTGGAGGCCGTCGAAAAATTCCCCGGCCCTCTCGAAGCCCAGGGCCTCGTAGCAGGCGTCGAAGATCCAGGTCACGTCGAGGAATTTGAGGGCCCAGGGATAGCCTGCCGCGGTCTTCCTGTAGAAGTTCACGAACATCGGCCGGACGAGCGAGAGAGGTCCGTCGTAAGGGCGCCGTCCCTCGATCGAGGCGATGACCGCCTCCTCCAAAAAGCCGGCTTCTTGGACCATGACGTTCTGCGGCGAAACGAGCCCGGGCACGATGCGGAACCCACTGTAGTCGGCCGCCCGGAAGAACGAGGCGAAGGCGTCGATGAAGAGCTTGCGCCAGGTCTGCGGCGGCGGGGCCGAGTCCTTGTCCCTCCGGCTGGAGAGCTCACGGATCTTCTCCCACACCGTGAGGTCCCCCGCGTAGCGCCAGGTCAGGGCCCCCAGGTCCGGCCGCCAGGCGCCGGGCCGGGGCAGGATCCTCCGGCCGTAGGGGAAATTGGCCAGGACGAGGAGCCAGAGGGTCGTCTCCCGCCCTTCGGGCGAACGCCAGTCCTCGCCGAAGACGAGGCGGAAGTCGTAATGCTTTCCGGACCGGGTGTTGACACTCACCCGATAGTGCGAGCCGCCGGAGGCCGACGGGATCCTGGAAACCCAAATGCCGCCGGACACGATCTCCGCCGGGTTGAACCGCTCCCGTTCGTAGGCAAGGAGCACGGACTGCCTGAGAAAGAGCGGCTCGGTCAGGATGCGGCGGAGCTCGGCGGCCTCGCCGGGCCCGATGCCGTCCTCGAGGTCGATCCGCCTCTCCCACTCCTTCGCTTCGAGGACGGGCGCCCCCTCGGCAACGTAGGCCTCGAAATCCCGAATGAGCTCGAGGAGCCGCTCCCGGGCTTCTTCGGCGAGGACCGGGTCCTTCTTGTGCAGGACCCAGCTCGCGAGCTCGGCCCGGACGCTGTCGTGATACTGCGGGTTGACCCGGGCGAAATCGACGAACAGCCGCAGGATCTTGACGAACTGTTCGCGGCTCTCGCCGGCCGCCGGCCATTCGAGCTTCTCCCGGTAGGCGAACATGCGCTGGCGCAGGGAATCGAAACGGCCCTGCCCCAGCTTGGACGAGACGATGCGTCCGATCGACTCTTCGTTGAGGAAGGGCAGGCCCGACTGGACGAAAGCCGGCAGGGACTCGCCGTAGCCGGGGTTAGGCTCGTCGAGAAGGAGCAGGCGGTAGGCCCAGCAGCGGATGCGCTCCTCCGGATGCCTGGCCAGCGCTTCGAGGCGGCTGCGGATGAGCGTCGACAGCCGGAGGTTCTCCGACTCGCCGAAGAGGCTCTCGACCTCTTCCAGGGAGGCCGCGGCATCCTCCGCGCCGGCGTGGAGGGCAAGCGACAGAAGGCCGTTCAGCCGCAGGAGCCCCGCGTCGCCGACCCCTCGGGGCTTGGGCAGGTCGGCCGGCGCGTAGATCGTCCGGCGCTTCCAGGGCAGGATCACCCTGTCGGAAACGGATTCCAGCGGCGAGTCCCAGCCCTCCTTGCAAGGGCAGAAGCGGATGAGAGCGGGATTCCCGGCCCAGAGGTTGGGCTGACGGGCGAAAACGCCCATGTCGATGGCCCCGCCGCGGACCTCGTATTCCAGGTCGCCGACGAGCCAGGTCGCCCCGGCCCCACTTTTCTCCAGGGGCAGGCGGAGGCCGCGGTTGAGGTCGCGGAGGCCGTCTTCGTCGAGCGTCAGCTCGTCGTCGAGGATGCCCAGGTCACGGTAGAACCAAAGCGGCACGCGGACCCGGAGGCCCCCCCGGACGAGCTCGACGAAGTTGGTCCGGTAGAGCTCGTCGATCGGACCGGCGAAGTTGGCCTCGATCCGCTTTCTGTTGAACGATCCCTTGGGCGTCAGCTCGCCTTTCTCCGGGTCGAAGTCGCGGTCGAGGACGGCGAAGTTGATGACGCGCTCGTAGGGCGCGAGGTCCGTGTTGGCGGCGCTGACGATCCGGCGGTAGTAGCTCCGCTCGTTCTCCTTGTCGAGGGCCTTTTTGAGGACCTCGTCGCCGTAATCGGGGACGATGAAAATGACGTTGTACGGCCGGCCGTCGCCGACGAGGAAGGTCCGCTTGATCCCCGGGACCTGGCCGAACTTGCTCTCGACCTTGCGCGGCGCGATCGTCTGGCCGCGGTTGTTCTTGTAGATGTCCTTGATCCGGTCGACGATCTGGTAGTAGCCGCTGGGCAGGCGTCGGAAGACGTCGCCCGTCGACAGCCAGTAATCGGTCTCGGCGCTTTCCGGATATGGGATGATGTCGCCCGGGCCCTTGTCCTCGAGGTAGCGGGCGATGTAGTCGCCGCTCACCTGGAGCTCGCCGCTTTCGGACAGGCGGACCCGCGTCCCGGGCAGGGGCAGGCCGTGGGCATTCTCCTCGTAGCGGCCCGGGACGGTCATGGTCACGCCGCCGGTCCCCTCGGTCATGCCGAAGCCGCTGCAGATGGCGATACCGTTGCGCTCGAAGAAGTGGAAGACGCGCGGGTCGAGGTATCCCGCCGCGGAGATCCCCCAGCGCAGTCTCGAGCCGACGACCGAACGGATCGCCTGGGCGTGGTCGGCGCCGGGCGGGAGGCCGTCGATCTTCTCGACGCACCTCTCGTGGAGCTGGGACCAGCGGACGGGAACGCTGACGAACCCGGTCGGGTTGAGCTTGGGGAAAAGGGCGAGCAGGGTTTCGGCCGAGGGATTGCCGGCGAAGACGTACGTTCCGCGCCAGTAGATCGCGCCGAGCATCTCGAAATAGCGGCCGAAGGTGTGGTAGAGGGGCAGGAAGCTCAAGAAGACCTCGTCCTCCCCCACCGCCGGAAGGGCGGCCGCCCGGGCAAAGCGCTTGGCCACGAGCTGGTAGCCGGAGAAGGAGACGCCCTTCGGCGACCCGGTGCTGCCCGAGGTGAACATGACCGTCGAAACTTCGTCGAGCTTGAACCTCTTCCGCCCGGCCAGGATGCGGTCGACCTCGCCGACGCTCAGCCGCTTGCAGAATTCGCCGAGGAAGAGGGCCTCCGCGTCCCCGCCGGCCTGGACGCCCGGATCGACGACGAAGATCCGGAACTTGCGCACCGTCCGGCCGCGGAGCCCGGCCAGGAGCGCGGCCCGCTCGGCCGTGTCGGTGACGGCGATGTTGATCTTCAGCTTGTCGAAGATCGTCGTCAGATCGTCCGGATGGAAATGCGGGTTGAGCGGGGTAACCAGGATGTCGAAGAACAGGCAGGCCAGGTCGGCGCAGGCGGTCTCGAAGCGGTTCTCGGAAAAAATGGCGACCCGGGGTTCGTCCCCGTCGGCCGCGGCCGGCGCATAGAAGGCGCCGGCGATCTCCCGGACGTGGTGGGCCGCTTCTTCGTAGGTCCACTGCGTGGGGATGGGCGTCGACATGTCCTGGAAGAGGACTCGCCGGGGCATTTCCCGGACCCGGCTCCCGAAAAGCGCGTTGAGGGAATAATCGGAGGCCCGGATGAGGCGGAATGCGGCTTCGGCCCAGCGAACGGGCAGGCCTTCCCCGAGCACCCGGAGGAACCGCGTGTCGCCGGTCGCGTCCAGGAACTCGCGGGCCGCCTCGCCGCCGCCGGCTGAACGGGCCTCGGCCGAGGCGGCGAAGCTTTCGGCCGCCGCGACCAAGTCTGCGGCGATCGTTTCCGGCGTCCGCCCGCCCGAACCCCGGCTGGCCCACTCCTCGAGGAGGGCTCTCAGCCGCGCCTGGCCAGGGCCTGTTTTCTTGGGTTCCGCGCTCGTCATGTCAGGCATCTCCCTGCCATAGAAAGAGGATATTATACAGTATTATATATACCACTTGCAATTTAGCCCTATTGGTTTATAATGGTCTATACCATAAGGAGAATTGGACCATGGCGACAAGAATCCATCTCGACAGAAAGAGTCAGGTGCCGGCCTACCGGCAGATTATCCAGCAGGTCACGACGCTCATCCGCACCGGCGAGCTCAAGCCGGGCGACAAGCTCCCGGCGGAGCGGGACCTCGCCGCCGAGCTCAAGATCGCCCGGGGGACGATCAAGAAGGCCTACGAGGTCCTGGCCCAGGACAAGATCATCGAAGCGGCCCAGGGCCGCGGCTCGTTCGTCTCCTCCCGCCAGGACATCCTGCCCGCCGGCCGAAAGGAGCGCGCCGTGGCCCTCATCGACAAGCTCCTCGACGAGCTCAAGAACATGAAATTCTCCTACCACGAGGTCCAGACGATCATCGACCTCAAGGTCATGGAGCGCGAGGAGCGGCTGGAGAACTTCAACGTGGCCGCGGTCGACGACGTCCCCGAAGCCCTGGCCATCTTCGAACGACAGCTCGGCTTCCTCTCCAAGATCAAGATCACCCCCGTCCTCCTCGACGAGCTGGCCGCCGGGCGCAAGCCGGAAGCGCGCCTCAAGGAATTCGACCTCATCCTGACGACGAGCAACCACTACAGCGAGCTCCTGGGCATGTTGCCCAACCTCCACTCCAAGATCATGCAGGTGGCCGTCTCGCCGAGCCAGGAGACGATCATCGAGATGGCCGGCCTCGGCCGGGCCCAACGCATCGGCGTCGTCTGCCAGAGTGAACACTTCCTCAAGATCGTCACGACCAGGCTCCAGGAGCTCGATCTCGCCTCCGGCCCCGTCCCCCATCTCTTCATCCGCGACGAGGCGCGCCTGCCCCGCTTCCTCGAGGACCTCGCCGTCGTCTTCGTCCCGCCGGGACACCTCCTCCAGAGGCGGCGGGAGAACGTCGCCGCCGTCCAGGACTTCACGGAGAGGGGCGGCAAGGTCATCCCCTTCGACTACCAGATCGAGCGCGGTTCGCTCCTCCACGTCGACGAGCGCATCGGCCAGCTCCTGAAGCACTGAGTCGGCAGGAAGGAGCACGCCCATGTCCGCCCCGGCCATCGTCCTCGGAGTCATCGGCGCCGACTGCCATTCGGTCGGCAACAGGATCATGGAAGGCTTTTTCTCCGGTGAGGGTTTCCGCGTCGTCAACCTCGGCGTCATGGTCTCCCAGCTCGAGTTCGTCGACGCGGCCATCGAGACCGATGCAGCGGCCATCCTTGTCTCGTCGCTCTATGGGCACGGCGAGATCGACTGCCAGGGCCTGCGCGACCTGTGCATCGAGAAAGGCCTCGACAGGATCATTCTCTACGTCGGCGGTAACCTCGTCGTCGGGAAAACGCCCGCCGCCGAGGTCGAGGAGAAGTTCAGGGCCATGGGTTTCGACCGGGTCTTCCGGCCCGACATCGACCTCAAGGAAGCGGCCGCGCTCCTGCGGAGCGACATCGAAGCCAGGAGGGCCAAGGCATCGTGAAAAAGGTCGTCAGCATCGACATCGGGTCCACCTGGACGAAGGGGGCGCTTTTCGCCCTCGACAGCCCGGCGGTCGTCGCCAAGCGCGACACGCCGACGACCCAGGACGGCCTGGGCCGCGGTTTCCTGGCCGTCCTCACGTCCCTCCTGGGCCTGCCGCCCGGAACGCGGCTCGCCGACCTGCCGCGGGACATCCCGGTCTATTTCTCGTCCTCGGCCAAGGGCGGCCTGGCCATCGCCGCGGTCGGCCTCGTCCCCAACCTGACCCTCCAGCTGGCCAAGCTGACGGCCATGTCCGCCGGCGGCAAGGTTGTCCGGAGCTTTTCCTTTTCGTTGACCGAGGACGACATCGCCGTCCTCGAGTCCGCCCCGCCCGACATGATCCTTCTCTCCGGCGGCACGGACGGCGGCAACACGGCCTACCTCTTCGAGAACGCGGCGCGCCTGGCCGCCTCGAAACTCGAGGTGCCCGTCATCTTCGCCGGCAACCGGGCCGCGGCCTCACGCGTCGCCCGCATCCTTGAGAAAAAGGACGTCGTCGTCACGGAAAACATCATGCCCGAGATCGGGCAGATGAACCTCGAGCCCGCCCGCGACAAGATCCGCGGCCTCTTCCTCGACCGCATCGTCGCCGGCCGCGGCCTGGGCGAGATCGTCGAGGTCCTCGGCAGCCGGCCCAAACCGACGCCGCTCGGCGTCTTCGAGCTCGTCGCCGCCATCCCCCGCGTCCGGCCGGACTGGGACGACCTCTGCGTCATCGACATGGGCGGGGCGACGACGGACGTCTACTCCAACACGGAATCCTATCTCGAGACGGACACGGTCGTGCTCAAGGGGCTGCACGAACCCCGCAACAAGCGCACCGTCGAGGGCGACCTGGGCCTGCGCGTCTCGGCCCGGACGCTCTGGGATGCCGGCCGAGAAATCATCCTCGAGGGGCTCGACAAGGCCGGCCTTCCGGCCGAAGCCATGGAGGACTTTATCGCCGCGATCGCCGCCGACGCGGGCCTCCTCCCCTCCGGCGAACCGCAGAAGACGCTCGACCGCATCCTGGCCGAAGCCTGCGTCTTCCTCGCCGTCTCCCGCCACGCCGGCGGCTGGCGCGAGGCGTTCACGCCGCAGGGCCGGGTCTTCGTCCAAACCGGCAAGGACCTGCGCCGGGTCAAGGCCATCGTCGGCAGCGGCGGCTACCTCTCGCGCTCGGCCGACGCCGCGGTCATGCGCGGCGCCCTGAACCGCCTGGCCCGCCCGGCCGAGGAGCGCAAGCTCGCCCCCGAACGGCCGGCCTTCTACGCCGACGCGGCCGGCCTTTTCCCGCTCGCCGGGAACCTGGCCGAGGATTATCCCGTAGAAGCAACGGCCCTGGCCCTGGCCAGCCTCAAACCATTGTCGTAAAGGGAAAACAGATGATCAGCAACGAAACAGTCGATCTCAAGGAATTCGAAACGATCCGCAAGGAGGTCCTCGAGACCTGGCCGACCGGAAAGGGCGTCCGGATCGAGGACGGCGTCCGCTACCAGAAGCGGATCCCCGAGGAGAAACGCTTTTCCACGGCCATGAAGACCGCCCGGGACAAGGGCCGGATCCTCCTCCAGCCGCGGGCCGGCGTCGCCCTCATCGACGAGCACATCAAACTCCTCCGCTACCTCGAAACCGAGGGCGAGGCCGACCTCCTGCCGACGACGATCGACGCCTACACCCGCCAGAACCGCTACGAAGAGGCGGAAAAGGGCATCGAGAGATCGAAGGCCGCCGGCTCGTCCCTCCTCAACGGCTTCCCGGCCGTCAACCACGGCGTCGACGGCTGCCGCCGGGTCGTGGACGCCGTCGTCAGCCCCATCCAGGTCCGGCACGGCACTCCCGACGCCCGGCTCCTGGCCGAGATCACCTTGGCCGCGGGCTTCTCGAGCTTCGAAGGAGGCGGCATTTCCTACAACATCCCCTACACCAAGAAGGTCCCGCTCGAGAAGTCGATCCGGGACTGGCAGTACGTCGACCGCCTCGTCGGAATCTACGAGGACCAGGGCGTCCGTGTCAACCGGGAGCCCTTCGGGCCGCTGACCGGGACCCTGGTGCCGCCGTTCATCAGCCACGCCATCGGCATCATCGAGGGCCTGCTCGCCTTCAAGCAAGGGGTCAAGTCCATCACCCTCGGCTACGGCCAGGCCGGCAACATCCTCCAGGACATCGCCGCGGTCACCTCGCTCAACGAGCTGGCCGAGGAATATTTCAAGCGGGCCGGCTTCGAGGACTACGAGTTCACGACGGTCTTCCACCAGTGGATGGGCGGGTTCCCCGAGGACGAGGCCAAGGCCTTCTCGGTCATCGCCTGGGGAGCGGTCGTGGCCGCCTTCGCCAAGCCCGAGAAGATCATCGTCAAGAGCCCCCACGAGGCCATGGGCATCCCGACTAAGGAAGCCAACGCCCAAGGCCTCCGGGCGACGCGCCAGATCGTCAGCATGCTCGCCGACCAGCGGCTGTTCGACAGCCTGACCGTCCGCCGCGAAGTCGAGATCATCAAGCGCGAGGTCCGCTGCCTCATGGACAAGGTCTACGAGCTCGGGAGCGGCGACATCGCCGCCGGCTCCGTGGCCGCGTTCCAGGCCGGCGTCCTCGACGTGCCCTTCGCCCCCTCCATCTACAACCTGGGCAAGGTCCTGCCCATGCGCGACAACGAGGGCTTCCTGCGCATCTTCCACAAGGGCAACCTGCCCCTGGACAACGACGTCATGGCCTACCACCGGGAGAAGCTCGGCGAGCGGGCCAAGGCCGAGGGCCGGGAAATCTCGTTCCAGATGGTGACCGACGACATCTACGCCGTCAGTAAGGGAAAATTGATCGGGAGACCCAGATGAGGATCCAAAAAGTCCTGTTCGCTCCGGGGAAATCCGCCTTCTTCTTCGACGACCAGCGGGCCATCAAGAAGAACGCCGCCCACGACGGGTTCGTCTACAAGGGCAAACCGGTGACGCCGGGGTTCCCCCGCATCCGCGTCGCCGGGGAGTGCATCTCGGTCCTGCTCCTCCTCGAGGACGGGCAGGTCGCCGTCGGCGACTGCGCCGCGGTCCAGTACTCGGGCGTCGGCGGCCGCGACCCGCTCTTCCTCCACGGCACCTACCTGCCCTTCCTGAAGAAGAACGTCGCCCCCAAGCTCGAGGGCCTCGAGGTCGGCCGCTTCCGCGACATGGCCGGGACGTTCGAGGATATGACCGTCCGCGGCAAGCGCCTGCACACGGCCATCCTCTACGGCCTGTCGCAGGCCCTGCTCGACGCCCGGGCCAAGTCCGAGCACAAGCTCAAGTGCGAGGTCGTCTGCGAGGAGTACGGCCTGCCGATCGTCCCCAAGCGGGTGCCGGTCTTCGGCCAGACGGGCGACGACCGCTATACGAACGCCGACAAGATGATCCTCAAGGAGGCCGACGTCCTGCCCCACGCCCTCATCAACAACGTCGACGAGAAGCTCGGCCGCCGCGGCGAGAAGCTCCGGGCCTACGTCCGCTGGCTCTCCAAGCGCATTGTCCAGCTCCGCGGCCGGGCCTCCTACCGGCCCGACCTGCATATCGACGTCTACGGCACGATCGGCCTCATCTTCAACCACGACATGGACAAGGTCGCCGAGTACATGGCCTCGCTCGAGAAGGAGGCCGGCGGCTTCGCCCTCTACATCGAGGGGCCCGTGGACATGGACGAGAAGCTCCCCCAGATCGAGGCCCTTGGCCGGATCCGGCGCCGCCTCAGGGCCCTCGGCTCTTCCGTCAAGACCGTCGCCGACGAGCATTGCAACACCCTCGAGGACATCCGCGAGTTCACCGACGCCGCCTGCTGCGACATGGTCCAGATCAAGACCCCGGACCTCGGCGGCATCCAGAACGTCGTCGAGAGCATCCTCTACTGCAAGGACCGCGGCATGGAGGCCTACCAGGGCGGCACCTGCAACGAAACCGACGTCTCGGCCGTCGCCTGCGTCCACGTCGCCCTGGCCGCCCGGCCGATGCGCATGCTGGCCAAGCCGGGCATGGGTTTTGACGAGGGCTATATGATTGTGAATAATGAGATGGAACGGACGATCCAGGTCCTGAAAGCGAAATACCATGGCTAAGACCCGTCGGGCGCCGCTCCCGGAGTTCCGCATCCTGTCGGCCACGGCCATCCTCGGCTACGGTTTTCCCGAGTCGTCCTTCAAGAACGGCCTCAAGCGCAAGCCCCATCTCATCGCCGCCGACGCCGGTTCGACCGACCCCGGCCCCTACTACCTCGGCGTCGGCAAGTCCTTCACCAGCCGGGCCGGCGTCAAGCGCGACCTCCGCATCATGATCACGGAGGGTGTCAAGAGGGGCATCCCGGTCGTCGTCGGCTCGGCCGGCGGCTCGGGCGCGCGGCCGCACACGGACTGGTGCGTCGACATCGTCAAGGAGATCGCCCGCGAGGAGAAGATCCACTTCCGGCTGGGCGTCGTCTACGCCGACTTCAAGCCGGAGAAGGTCGTGGCCGCCCTGAAGGCGGGCAAGATCAAGCCCCTGCCCTTCGTCCCGGCCCTGACCCGCCGGGCCGTCCTCGAGACCGAATACATCGTCGGGCAGATGGGCGTCGAGCCGCTCATCCGCCTGCTCAAGAAAAAGTGCGACGTCATCGTCGCCGGCCGCTGTTACGACCCGGCCAACTTCGCCGCCCTGCCCATCATGCTCGGCTACGACCCCGGCCTGGCCCTCCACCTCGGCAAGATCCTCGAGTGCGCGGCCATCGCCGCGACGCCCGGCTCCGGCGCCGACTGCGCCCTGGGGACGCTCAAGGAGGATTCGTTCGTCCTCGAAGCCCTGTCCCCGGCCCGACGCTTCACCCCCCAGTCGACCGCGGCCCACACCCTCTACGAGAAAACCGACCCCTACCACCTGCCCGGGCCCGGCGGCACGATCGACCTGACCCGAAGCTCGTTCAAGGACATCGGCGGCGGGCGGGTCGAGGTCCGCGGCAGCCGCTTCGTCCCGACGCGCAAGTACCTCATCAAGCTCGAGGGCGCCCGGCCCGTCGGCTACCGCTCCATCACCATCGCCGGCGTCCGCGACCCGATCATGATCGCCGGGATCGACGCCATCCTGGAGGGCGTGCGGGGCCAGGTCCGGAACATGACCGGCAAGGAGCTCCGGGCCGGCCGCGTCGACTTCCACGTCTACGGCAAGGACGGCGTCATGGGCCCGCTCGAGCCCCGGCCCGCCGCCCGGGCCCACGAGCTGGGCATCCTCATCGAGGCCACGGCCCCGACGGCCGAGGCGGCCGAAACGCTCCTCTCCGTGACCCGCTCCACCCTTCTCCACTACGGCTATCCGGGACGCATCTCCACCGCCGGCAACCTGGCCTTCCCCTTCTCGCCCTCGGACGTTTCGATGGGCCGGGTCTACGAGTTCTCCATTTACCACCTCATGGAAATCGACGACCCCGGCGGCTTCCCGTCGCGCGTCGAGGCGATCTAAGGAAGGGCCGCGATGAAAAGAAACATCCTCCAGGCCGCCAAGGTCATCCGTTCCAAGAACTCGGGACCGTTCGAGCTGACGCTGGACATCATGTTCAAGAACCGGCGCTATTACGAGCTGTTCAAGAAGCGGGGCATCATCAGCGCCGCCCGCATCGCCCGGCTCTACCACGTGCCGCAGAAGGACATCCTCAAGGTCATCCACTTCGAGCCGAGCCACGCCATCAAGGTCACCCTGCGCCGGCGCATCCCGTCGGGCGGGCCCGGCGAGACCGATATCTACGGCGCCCAGCAGCACGCGCCGCTTCTCGACATCACCTTCTGACAGAGGAGGCCGCCATGCTCACGCCCGGCACGGCCAGGAACGACACCCTGATCTACGCCGCCTACTACGCCCCGCGCGGCAGGCAGCGGCTCTACATGGTCGCCAGCGAGATCTCCCGGCGCTACCTGACGCCGACGGATTACCTCATCGGCATCATCGGCGCCGAGGGCTCGGGCAAGTCGACCCTCATCCGCGGCCTGTTCCCGGGCCTCGAGCTGACCAACGACGACGAGGGCGTCAACGTCCGCCCGACGCCGCTCTACACCTTCACCCAGGACGACTTCTACTCCGGCCACACCTTCCACGTCGACATCCGCTACGAGCCCGCCTTCAAGCAGAAGTACAAGATCAAAGAGGCCATCCGCGACGCCGTCCTGGCCAACCGCCGGGTCGTCGTCGAGCACTTCGACCTTATCTACGAGGCGCTCGGCATGAACGCCCAGGTCCTGATCGGCCTGGGCGAGGAGATCATCGTCGCCCGGCCCTCGATCTTCGGGCCCTTCCCCCAGAACATCAAGTCGGTCGTCGACAAGACCATCAAGTTCCGCCTCATGGCCCACTCCGCCGAAGACATCACGACGTCCATCCTCGAGCGCGACTACAACTACAAGAGCCGGGTCCTCCACTCCGACGTCCGCCACGGCTTTGTCATCAGCTTCCCCGAGCGGCCCGAGATCGACATCGGCGAGCTCGAGGCCAAGGTCAAGGCCGTCATCGCCCAGGACCTGCCCATCTCACCAGGCGGCGAGGACGCTATCAAGGTCGGCGACAGCCACATCTTCTGCACCGGCCCGCGGACGCACGTCCGGAGCACGCGCCAGATCGAGGCCTTCCGCCTGCTCAAGGAATATAAGTTCAACTACCTGACCAACGAGTACATGCTCGTCGGCATGGTCGGCTACCAGGAGATCGCCGGTTTCGAGGACATCAACGAATACATGGAAATCCAGGACTGAAGGAGGCCCCATGACCCGCTTCTCATACGCCCCACTCTTCCCGCTGAAAAGGGACACCGCAAAGTACCGGAAGCTCGCCGGCGGCCGCGTTTGGACGGTCAAGGCGGCCGGACGGACCTTCCTCCGGGTCGAGCCGGCGGCCCTGGCGCTCCTCGCCGAGGAGGCCTTCACCGAGGTCTCGTTCTTTCTCCGGACGCGCCAGCTCGAAGGCCTGGCCGCTATCCTCGACGACCCCGAAGCCTCGAAGAACGACCGCTTCGTCACCGCTGCCCTCCTGCGTAACGCCGCCGTTTCGGCCGAGGGCGAACTGCCGCTCTGCCAGGATACGGGGACGGCCAACATCATCGCCCACAAAGGCGAAGGCGTCCTCACGGGCGCCGACGATGCCCGTTTCCTCTCGCGCGGCGTCTTCGACGCCTACAGGAAGCGAAATCTCCGCTATTCCCAGGTCGCCCCTCTCGGCATGCTCGACGAGGAGAACACCGGCACGAACCTGCCCGCCCAGATCGATATTTATGCCGAACCCGGCGCCGAATATCAATTCCTCTTCGTGGCCAAGGGCGGCGGGTCGTCGAACAAGACCGGCCTCTACCAGGAGAACAGGTCGCTCCTCCTCAGCGAACGGACGCTCCTCGATTTCCTGGCCGAGAGGATAAAGGCCATCGGCGTCGCCGCCTGCCCGCCCTACCGGCTGGTCGTCGTTATCGGCGGGACGTCGCCCGAATGGACGCTCAAAACGGTCAAGTTGGCTTCAGCCGGGTACTTGGACAACCTGGCCCCGACGCCGACCGGAAAAGGCCAGGCCTACCGCGACCTCGAGTGGGAAAAAAAGATCCTGGACCTGGCCCGGAAGAACGGCCTGGGGGCCCAGTTCACGGGTAAGTACTTCGCCCTGGAGGCCCGGGTCGTCCGCATGCCGCGTCACGCCGGGTCGCTCCCGGTCGGGATCGGCGTCAGCTGCAATGCCGACCGGAACATCCTGGGCAAGATCACGCGCGACGGGGTCTTCCTCGAGAAGCTCGACCGCGATCCCGGCCGGTTCCTGGCCAAGCTCGAAGGCCGGGATTTCGGCCCCGAGGTCCCGGTCGACCTCGACCGGCCCATCGACGAGGTCGTCGCGACGCTCTCCGCCTATCCCGTCGGCACCCGGCTCAGCCTCACCGGGACGCTCGTCGTGGCCCGCGACATCGCCCACGCCCGGCTCAAGAAGCTGCTCGAGGAGGACCGTCCCCTGCCGGCCTACTTCCGGGACCACCCCGTCTATTACGCCGGCCCGGCCAAGGCGCCCCGCGGCCGGCCGACCGGGAGCTTCGGCCCGACGACGGCCCAGCGCATGGACAGCTACATCGCCGAGTTCATGAGCAAGGGCGCGTCGCGCGTCACCCTGGCCAAGGGCGGCCGTGCGGCCGCCGCCCTCGACGCCTGCCGCCGCTACAACGGCTTCTACCTGGGGACGATCGGCGGTGCGGCCGCGCTCGTCGCCGACAAGTACATCACCGCCTCCGAGGTCCTGGATTTCGAGGACCTAGGCATGGAGGCTGTCCGCAAGATCCGTGTCGAGGGCCTGCCCGCGTTCATCCTCTACGACAATAAAGGGAACAGCCTCTACTAAATCCTTTAAATCCTTGCTTGGCTGGGGCATATTATTGTCATTATTAAGGTTATCGTCTTAATTGGTGGCAAATTGCGGCTTAAAGTAGCCTTTTCAGGTTGAAAAAGAGGACTTTAGGCTGGCAAGGGGGCGACGACATCACCGGGAACATATGCCGAAGGTGGGTTTCCCGGTTCTTCACGTTTTGCTTACATATCTAATAAACCCCCAAAAAAAACCGTTTTAAGCCCAAAAATACCCCCAGATTCTTGGTTATCTTTATTATTTTCTTCAGGATGCCGCAGCCAAGCAATGATTAATGAGACGACAATTCAATCAGACGCGTCTTCTTATGCGTGTACCCGGATCATCAGGTTGCATCCCGGGGTGAATTTGGAGAGAATGCCGCAGTGACGAAAAAAAGCGCCGGCGCACCCAAGCCCCCCTCGCCCACGATCGAGATCAACCCCGGCTTCCGCCGCGCCCTGGACATCATGGAGGGCACGGACCGCCACGTCTTCATCACCGGTAAGGCCGGGACCGGGAAATCGACCCTCCTCGAGCTTTTCCGCTCGCAGACGCCCAAGCGCATCGCCGTCCTGGCCCCGACCGGCGTCGCCGCCCTCAACGTCCGCGGCCAGACGGTCCACTCCTTTTTCGGCTTCAAGCCCGACATCACCCCGGACGGCGTCCGCAAACTCTCCAAGGCCAAGGCCCGCGACGCGATCTACCGGAACCTCGACGCCGTCATCATCGACGAGGTCTCCATGGTCCGGGCCGACCTCATGGATTGCGTCGAGAAATTCCTCCGTCTCAACGGCCCACGACCCAAGGACTGGTTCGGCGGCCTGCAGATGATCTTTATCGGCGACCTCTACCAGCTCCCGCCCGTCGTCACGAGCCGCGAGAAAGGGCTTTTCGCCGCCGACCCCTCCCCCTTCTTTCGCGGCGCTTCCGTCCCCGACCTCATCGCCCCCACAGCCCGCTACGATTCGCCCTACTTCTTCTCGGCCAAGATCTTCGGCGAACTGACCTTCGACATGGACTTCGTCGAGCTCGAAAAGGTCTACCGCCAGACCGACCCCGCGTTCATCGGCCTCCTCAACGCTATCCGCAACCGCTCCGTCGACGACAACCAGATCGTCCATCTCAACAGCCGCCTTCGCCCCGGCTACTCCCCGCCCGACGACGAATTCGCCATCACCCTGACGAGCACCAACGACCTGGCCGGCGCCCGGAACCGCGAGAAGCTCGCCTCCCTCCCCGGCCGCTCCCGCGCCTACGAAGGCTTCATCGACGGCGAATTCGACCGCCGCTCGCTCCCGACCGAGGAAAAGCTCGAGCTCAAGCCCGGGGCCCAGGTCATGCTCCTGACGAACGACCGCAAGGGCCGCTTCGTCAATGGCACGATCGGCCGCGTCGCCGAGATCGTCAAGGTTCCGGACGAGGACGACGTCATCGTCGTCGACCTCCCCGACGGCGGGAGCGTCGAGCTCTCGCCCAACACCTGGGAGCTCTTCCATTTCCGCTACGAGGCCGAGTCCGACCGCATCGAGTCGGAGTCCGTGGGCTCGTTCACCCAATACCCCCTGCGCCTGGCCTGGGCCGTGACCATCCATAAGAGCCAGGGCAAGACCTTCGACCGGGTCGTCATCGACATCGGCCGCGGCGCATTCGCCCACGGCCAGGTCTACGTCGCCCTCAGCCGCTGTACGAGCTTCGAGGGCATCGTCCTCAAGACGCCCATCCGCAAGAGCCACATCTGGATGGACTGGCGCATCGTCCACTTCCTGACCCGCTTCCAGTATAAGAAGGCCGAGGAGGCGCTCCCCGCCGCCGACAAACGCGCCCTCGTCCTCGAGGCCATCCGCACGGGCGGCGAGCTCGAGATCGTCTACCTCAAGCCCGACGACACCAAGTCGCGCCGCCGCATCCGGCCCGAGGCCGTCGAGATGATGGAATACCACGGCAAGACGTTCGAGGGGGTCCGCGCCTACTGCCACAAGCGCGGCGAGACGCGCACCTTCCGCCTCGACAGGATGCTCGAGGTCAGCACGGTTTAACGGGCCTAATAATGATATCTGGCCTGGAGGAAATCGATGCGATCGTCCCTTACGAGATAGACGACGCGATGCTCGAGGCTGAGCCGTCTCGACCATATATTCGGTCCGAGATACTTGAGGGGTTCGGGCTTGCCGAGCCCGGTAAAGGGGTCGCGTAGAACGTCCAGGACGAGCTCGAGAACCCGGACGGCGCTTTTCCGGTCTACCCTGGTCCAGTGCTGGAGGTCTTTGAGAAAGGACGGGTCGAAGACCGCTTCACGGTTTTTCGCGGTCACCGGAAACCTCGTCGCGGAGCTTCTCGATGTCCTCGACGGTCATCCGGACGCCGCCTTCGCCCTTAAGGGCTCTGCCCAGCGCCCCGAGGAGCCGCATGGCATTCCGCGGCGAGCGCAGAAGATAAGCGGTCTCGAACAAGCTTGCGGCATCCGCTTCGGACATCATCACGACACTCGCGCCGCGCCGTCTCTTGATAACAACCGTCTCCTTGTTTTTCGTGACCTCATCGAGAAGCTTGGACAGGTTCTGCCGTGCCTTTGAATAGGTCGTTTGAATTGCCATACGCCTTTTCCCTACTTGTACAATATCATTGTACATATTCGCGGCCTCCTGTCAATAAGAAAGACGCGCACCGGGGCTGTTGTTTCTCAGAACTGCCGTGGGCGCGGCGAGACGCGCACCTTCCGCCTCGACCGCATGCTCGAAGTCAGGGGGGATTGACACGGATACGGAAAGCAGTTATGTTGTCGGCAGGGTTGACGGAATGAGGGAATTCCTGAAGCTGCTATTCGTTATATTCCTATTCGGTCAAGCAACCTTCGGTTTTGCTCTGGATCCTAAGAAAGCTATCACCCAGTACACTCATAACGTCTGGCAAACCGATGACGGCCTGCCGCAAAACTCCGTCAATGCCATAGTCCAGAGCTTGGACGGCTATCTCTGGCTGGGGACTCAGCAAGGGCTGGCCCGCTTCGATGGCATGCGCTTCACCGTCTTCCATAGCAGGAACACCAAAGAGATCAGGCATAGTTATGTGTCGGCGTTGTTCGTGGACAAAGAAGGGAGTCTGTGGATTGGCACGGGCGAAGGAGGCCTGAGTCAATTGAAGGATGGGCGATTCACCGCCATTTCGGCAGAGGAAACATTGTCGGGCTGCACTGTAAGTTCGATCTGTGGGAGCAAGGATGGCGGCCTCTGGATCGGCACGGCCGGGGGCGGGCTAAGCCGATTTAGAGCCGGACAATTCACGAACTACAGCATGAAAGAAGGGCTTCCAAGCAACAATATCATAGCTGTATATGAGGATCTGAAAGGAACGCTCTGGGTTGGCACCGAGGACGGCGGTCTGGCCCGATTCAAGGACGGGACATTCACGGTCATCACAACTGCCGAGGGGTTGTCGAGCAATGCCGTCCTTTCGCTTTATGAGGACCGGCATGAGAATCTCTGGATCGGCACGAGAGGCGGGGGGTTGGATCGGCTTAAGAACGGACGATTGACCGTCTACACGACCAGGAACGGCCTCACGAGCAACGATGTGATGTCCGTCCGTGAGGACCGGGACGGGAACTTATGGATAGGCACGAACGGGGGCGGCTTGAACCGATTCGCCAACGGGACGTTCACGGCCTACACAACGAGAGAGGGATTGTCGAGCGACATTGTGTCGTCGCTCTGGGGAGAGGATAACGAGGGGAGCTTGTGGATCGGCACCTTTGGCGGCGGACTGAACCGTTTGAGAGATGGGAAATTCCTCACTTATACGACTCAGGAAGGGTTGGCGAACGACCGGGTCAGGCCGATCTATCAAAGTCGTGATGGAAGCGTCTGGATCGGCACCGAGGGAGGGGGGGTGAGCCACCTCCAGAATGGACGGTTCACCAACTACACGACTCATGAAGGACTGGCAGCCGATATTGTCAGAGCCATATATGAGGGCCGGGAGGGAAGCCTCTGGTTCGGGACCAGCGAAGGGCTGAGCCGGTTGAAGGGCGGGGTTTTCACCACCTATACGACAAAAAACGGGCTGGTGAGCGATTATGTCAGGGCCCTATACGAGGACCTGGAGGGGAGCCTCTGGATCGGGACCAATGAAGGGTTGAACCGATTGAAGGACGGGGTGTTTGCCGCCTACACGACAAAAGACGGACTGGCGAACAACATCGTCAGGATCTTAGGCCAGTCCCGTGAGGGAAGCCTTTGGATAGGAACCGATGGAGGATTGAACCGATTCAAAGAAGGGAAGCTGACCACCCTGACGGAAGGCGGACTGTCGGGCCATAGCGTTCTGGCTCTTTATGAAGACAGAAGCGGGACCCTTTGGATAGGCACAGACGGTGTCGGGCTGATCCGTTTGAAAAACGGTCAAATGACAAAGTTCACGATCGACGAAGGTCTCTTCGACAATACTGTCTTCGAGATCCTTGAAGACGAATTTGGAGACCTCTGGATGGGCTCCAACAAGGGAATTTTTCGAGTCAGCAAAAAAGAGCTCGAGGATTTTGCGGCGGGCGGAATCCGTTCCATCATTTCGGTGGCCTACAGCGTTGCCGATGGCATAAAGAACAGCGAATGCAATCATGGGTCTCCAAGCGGGTTTAGAACCAGAGACGGGAAACTGTGGATTGCGACGATCCGGGGAGTGGTGGTCATCGACCCTGCCCATATCACAGCGAATCAAGTGGTCCCACCCGTGATCATCGAAGAATTCATCGTCGATAGAATAGCCGGAGGATTCCATGAGGGCGCTCGCTTGCCGGCAGGAAGCAGGATCTTTGAGTTTCATTATACCGGCTTAAGCCTGCTGGCGCCGGAGAAGGTCAAGTTCAAAATCAAGCTGGAAGGATTCGATAAGGACTGGGTTGATGTCGGCACACGTCGAGTTGCCTATTTCACCAACATTCCGCCGGGCAAGTATCGCTTCCGTGTGATCGCCTGCAATAACGACGGCGTGTGGAATAGGACTGGGGCTTCATTTGATTTCATTTTAAAGCCTTATTTCTACCAGACGGTCTTTTTTTACGTTCTCTGCGGCCTCAGTGTGGCGGCGATGGTTCTGGGAGGTTTTCGAATTCGTGTCAGACAGTTGAGGGCCAGGGAGAAGCTTCTGACCCTGCAAGTGGAGGAGCGCACGGAAGAATTGGAACAAGCGAATCGAGAATTGGAGCATCTGTCTCTGACGGATAAGCTGACCGATATGGCCAATCGTCGGAGTTTTGAAGCTTTTCTGGATCGGGAGTGGGGACGCTGTTCACGGGAAGGCCGCCCTCTATCTTTGATCATGGCGGATATTGATTTTTTTAAAGCTTATAACGATACCTACGGCCACCAGGCCGGCGACGAGTGCTTGCGGAAGATCGCTCACGTATTGAAAAAGAATGTCAGTCGGGCCGGGGATCTGGCTGCCCGTTATGGGGGGGAAGAGTTTATCATCGTTCTTTCGGAGACAGGGACGGAAGGAGCGGTCGTTGTGGCGAAGAAGATCATGTCGGCTGTCGAAGCCCTAAGAATGGCTCATGAGACGTCCAAGGTTTCAGAGTACGTGACCATCAGCCTTGGGTGTGCCTCCTGTGTCCCGAGCCGCGAAAGCGGATCTTCATCGCTTATCAAGGCGGCCGACGGGGCACTCTATCAGTCGAAGCAGAACGGCCGGAACCGTATCAGCATAGTCAACTTTTCCCCTGTCAAGCTCTCCGTCACATGATTTGGTATATTTATTGCTGATGGCATAGCAAATTAGTTTATCCTGAGAAAAATTACCCCTATTGGGCGTCTGCCTGATTGTCGATAAAAAAATACTCTTGACATTAGTATCATTATTGGTATCATTATGGCACGGAAAATTGCTAAGACTCTCCGCGGCATGAGGGAGAACCCGAGGAGAGTTCGCTTCGAGGATTTGTGCAAGGTTTGTGACCAGTATTTCGGCATGCCGAGACAGAAAGGAAGCAGTCATAGGATCTACAGGATGCCCTGGGCCGGCGATCCGAGGATTAACATCCAGGATAGCCATGGAATGGCGAAAGCCTATCAGGTCAAACAGGTGCTCGCCGCGATAGAGCGCTTGGAGAGCGAACATGAGCCTACAAAATGACCGATATACTTACAGGATCACCTGGTCGGAAGACGACGAGGAATATGTGGGGCGCTGCCTCGAATTTCCGAGTCTTAGCTGGCTTACCAAGAGCCCCGAGAGCGCGTTACAGGGCATTCGCAAAGTCGTAGACGACGCTGTCACCGAGATGAAGAACAGCGGAGAGACTCCTCCGTCTCCGTTGTCCGGCAAGAGCTTCAGCGGGAAATTCGTTGTCAGGCTCCCACCCGAAGTGCATAGAGACCTGGCCATCAAGGCGGCCGAGCAGGGAATCAGCTTAAATCGTCTAATCAGCTCAAGATTGAGCAATATTTAGGGACATGGTATCGCGTCCCCGAATCATGTCCCTACTCTGGCCACCGCCGTCACCCTCACCGTCACCGGCCCCAACAGCCCTGACTCGACCGGCGCCTCTCCCCTCTTCCAGAGCCGCCAGCTCGTGAACGTGAACCTGCCGGTGGGACTCGGCTTTCCTTCCTGGACCCATCGCGGCCAGGCTTTGAGCGTGCCGTCGGGATTCCGGTCGCTGTCCTCGGGCAACTCCTCGTCGCCGATCATCCGGTTGATCCAGAGGTTGGCGACGCCGATCTCGAGCGTGTTGTCGCCTGCCTTCAAAGTGCCGGTGACGTCCACGCGATAGGGCGGTTTCCAGAGAACGCCGAGGTCCTTGCCGTTGAGCTTGACCGTCGCCATGACCTGGACCTTGCCCAGATCCAGATAGACACGCCGGTCCTTTCCGATCATTTCGCGCGGCACGGTGATCGTTTTGGTGTAGGTCCCGGTGCCCGAGAAGTACTTGACGCCGGGATCGCCGTGCTCGCTCCACGAGACGAGCTTATCCAGCGCCACCCGTTCGGGCGCGCCCCAGTTCGGCGGGAACCTCAGCTCCCACGGGCCGGTGAGCTCTTGCGGCGGCGGTAGAACCGGCGCCTCAGCTTGCAGGCTGCGGCCCGACGCCGTCTTCAACTCAAACCGCCCCGCCTGCCGCGCCTCGACGAGCAAACGGCCATTTTCACCGTAATGGACCTCGGCCATGGGCTCTATACCCGGGGTGACAGGGAAGTTTATGGTATCAGGGTCTTTGCCGCTCACTTTGAAGGTTTTCCCGCCGGCCGTGTACTCCGCCTCGAGTGTCTTCACGACACCATAGGCAGGATCATCGCCCCCGGCCAGGCGCGACACCTGAAAGCTCGTTTCGCCGCCATCCGCGATCGCCTGGAGCTTGGCCCCCACGTCGCGCGAGCGCTTCGGGTCGCCGGGCACACCATAGACGGCTTTTTCGATGCGGACATTCCCTTCGAGCTCCGGCGCCGGCTCGATCGTCCGGTCGTCGAGCGTCACGCTCACGACCGGGTCGAACGTCCCGGCACCTTGGCGGAACACGACGAATACCGAGCCGCTCGGTCCGAACGGGATGGGGATGCGCGTCGTGCCGCCATTCTGCTCGTAGACCGGCACGGGCTCGATCTCGCCTGTCTCCGGCCGCCAGAATTCAGGCCGGAGGCCGGTCACGCGGAACGTGCACGTCACCTCTCTCGCCTGCGGGCTGTTGCTCGCGACGAAATAGATCTCCGTTCCGCCGGTTTTGCGATGGATCCATCGGACAAACGGCGGCGCGGAAAAGTCCTGCGCCACGCCCAGCCCGGCGAGTACCTGCTCGGGCGATTTGTCCGTCACGATCTTGCCTTGACCCCAGAGCTCCCCGGCGAGCCACGTCACTTCCGTGTCACAATTCGGGTAATCGGATAGGCCGGGCGCTTTCGTCGGCTTGGTCGGGCCGATGATCGTGGCCCCGGCCGCCGCCAACTCCTGCACCTTGCGCAGGAGTGCCGGCGTCATGCGGGTCGTGTCCGGCAGGACGAGTACCCGGTAGCTCATGCCGTCGGGCAGGACGATGCGACCGTCTTCGACCGACATCCGCGTCAGCAGCGCTTCCGGAGTGCCGTTGTCGTAGTCATAGCCGCTCCGGTCATGGCCCTGGAATTCCTGCGGCGAGGCTTCGGGCTGGAGGTAGAAGATATCGGCCACGAACGTCCCCTGCCGCAGGAGGTATTGGCAGCGCGCGAGATACTCGTGCCACGGCCCCGCAAGCTCCCACCATGTCGATGTCCGTTCGTAATGCAGACCCCACGGCCCCATGGTCATGCCCGGACGGTAATCGAGCCACGGCTGCATCGCGTAGCGGTGGAAGACGAACCGGTTGACGCCTTCGCAGAAGGCCCGGTCGCCGAGCGCCTTGATCAACGCGGGATGCTGCTGCCACCTTTCGCGGTCGTTGGCCGTGAACGCCTCGGCCCCCAGGATGGGACGGCCGTAGATATGGGCCGACGAGGCCATCTGTTTCAGGGTCTCGAAGGCGCCGCCGCCGATCCAGAACTCGCCCATCGGTTCGTCGGCCCGGCCGCCGTAAGTGATGTCGTCCGACGGACCGCCGTAGGCCTCGATCGACAGACGCAGGCCGTTCTGCCGAGCGAGCGTCGCCATGTGTCCGGCATAATTCTCGAGGAGCAAGTCGTTGACGGTCTGCCGCAGGTCCCAGAGGAAACGCTCCGAGATCTCAAGAGTGTCCACGACCCGGCCCGTGATCGCGGGGAGGTAAGTGAGCGGATCGTAGCCGCGCCGCTTCAAGAATTCCTCCCGCATCCGCGCCGTCCAGTTCTGGGCGCCGTTCTCCCAGCTGTCGATGTGGGTTGCGACCAGCGACTTGCCGGCCGCGGGGCCGACGTCGGCGATGAGCTTGGCCATCATGCCGGCGAACTGGGCCTCGATGCCCTCCTTGCTCAGCTTGTCGCACTCGAGGCCGCGGCCGCTCGCCGGCGCGGGGGCGTTCTCGACCCCCGTTCCGGTGTGGCCGAAGCGCAGGATGGTCCACTTTCCCGGCGGGACGTCCCACGCAAGATGCCCGTCCGGGCCCATCTTCTCTGTGAGATAGGTGATGCGGGCGGGGGCGATCGTCATTCCGGCCGGGAGCTTCGTCTCGGCCGCGGCAGCGACGTCCCGGCGTTCGTAGAGCGCTTTGGATTTAATATCCGCGATGCGGTAGTCGCCCGGCGTCGGGAAGGCCAGCACGGCGATGTCGCGGTAGAACCCACGATCGGCCTCCGGTTGAGCGAGCTGGCCGTCGAAGCGCCGCGGGCCCGCGAGGGCGGTCTCCGTCCAGACAACCTTCTGCATCGACTGCTCGGGCTTGATCCACGGACCGCCGCTCCCGTTCCAGCCGGCGTCGTCGTTCATGTTGACTTCGAGCCCGAGCCGCCCCGCCTCGGCGACGGCGTGCTTGAACAATTCCCGCCACTGCGGCCCCATGAACGCCGCCGGCCCGACGGGCGCGCCTTGGTCCACTTCCATGATCAGCACCCCCCCGATGCCGACGCGTTTCATGGCCTCGAGGTCGGCCGTGATCCCCTCGCGCGTGATGTTGCTGTTCAGCCAGAACCAGTACACCCAGGGCCGGGCCGAGTCCGGCGGCCTGACGAACCCGTTGGCGAGAACGTCCTCTTCCCTCGCGGCGCAGGCCACGATACAAAGGGCCAGCATGGCGATCAGGAGTAGCTTTTTCATGACTTGTCTCCCCCGATATATCTCCCCGTCTTCTTGCCGCCCACGCGGCGCACGAGCCCTGCTTCCATGAGCGGCTTGATAAGTTTCGCCGCTCCTTGGCGTGTCATGCCAAGCGCGTCCCAGATTTCACGAGGCGTCATCCCCTTATTGTGCTCGATCAGCCGCAGTAGCTTCTCTTGCTTGGGCTGAAGGAAGATCGTCTTCTGGCCTGTTTGCGCCACGATCGTCTGGACGCGCCGCCATACGTCATCCAGCGTCCGTTCGAGCCCCTCGGCCGCGTATTCCAGCCACGCGGTCAGGTTGCCGCCCGCCCTGCGCACGCCGTCCAGGGCGGCATAATACCTAGGCCTGTCGCTCCAATAAAATTCGTCCACGGAAAAAATATGATGAGAGTCGAAACCCCGGCGATAGAGCTCCCAGAGTGCGATCGCCCGACCCGTGCGGCCGTTTCCATCGGCAAACGGGTGGATCTCCTCGAACCGGTAGTGCAGGACAGCCGACGAGATAACGGGCGATAGTCCGCCCGCCCGCGTATTCCACCACGCCAAGAGCTCATGCATGAGCCCTGAGACTTCGTTCGCCGGCGGCGGTACGAAGCGGCCCACACGGACCGCGATGGCCCGGTACTGCCCGGCCCGCCCCTGGTCCATGACGCCCCCGGCGATGATCGCCTGCAGTTTGAGAATGTGTTCATGAGTGATACGCTTCAGACCAGCGTTCTTCTCGATGAACCTCAAGCCGGCAAAATAGTTCATAACCTCTCGCCTGGCCCGAGTGCTTTGAGCAGGCAGCTCTCGACCTTCCTCAAGTGACCGGACCTCGACCAGAGTCAGAGGATTCCCCTCGATGGCGGTCGAGCTGTGGGCCGTGCGGACCCTCGCATCCCTCTGCATCTGGGGGATCCAGGCTACCCGGACGGAGGCGGAAAGGACCCTTTCGCGTAAAGCCGCGATCTCTTCCGTCAACGCAAGCAGACGCGGCGTAATCGTGAAGACCGGCTGATATCCCATGGCCCGATGATACCTATATGTCAACCATATGTCAACTGATAAGTCAACGGACCGGCAGAATTCGGGGGCTTGCACCGCAGGTACGTGTCCCCACTCTTATGTTTGGATCCGCATGAGAATCCCATACGGTTACTGGCGTCTTATTATGTAGTTGACAATTTGAATAATCGGAGGTAATGTAAGAATGTAGGAATGTAAGGAGTCACGATGGAAATCATTGAAATTGCGAGAATGACCTCAAAGGGACAAGTCACCGTGCCGGCTCCGATCCGGGTTATCTTTAATCTGAAAAAAGGCTCCTCCGTAGTTTTTAAGTTAACCGACAAGGGCGTTTTATTCTTGCCTTGCGAAATCACGGAAAGAGAAGTCTATACCCAGGAAGAATGGGGCAAGATTGAACGCCTGGTCGCCGAACGCGGCAAGACTTACAAAACCGCCAAGGGAGCCAAGAGGCATCTGAAATCTTTATAACCGGATCTTATTCCGCCAAGGATTTTCTGAAGAATTCCTGAGCACGCCTGGATCTTCAGGGACTAGGCTTCTTCCTTCAGCGTCACCGTGTAGCGCTTCTCGGTGCTGACGTATGCCTTTATTCGCTCGAGGACATCCGGCCCCCACTTCCCTTCCGCCACGGCCTTCTCGAGGGCTGACGCATCGAGCGTGCTGACCTCGTCCCATACGCCGGCCGCCCTCAACTCCTGCTCGAGCGCCTCCCTCTCCGCGCTCCCCTTGGCCGGCCAGACGTTCCGCTCCTTCCCTGTCACGCGGAGCCTCGCCTCCGTTCCAGCTATTACCTGGACGCCCTCCTTCTCGGCGAAGGAGATGGCCGCGTCTCTGAGCTCGTCAAGTTCCCCCTCGACCCCCTTTATTTCCGTGTCGAGCTCGCGTTTCTTCCGCCACCTTTCCGCGTAAGCGTCCACGATCACGACGCCCGGCTCATCCTTCCACTTGTCCTTGGGCAACGCCTCGACCTTGACCAGGTGCTTCTTGACCGGGCACAAGTCCCAATACGGGCACCAGTCGCAGAGCGGAGACTCGTGCGGCTCATACTCCGTCGCCGCCTCGATCCTGTCGATGAGCTCCCC
Source organism: Candidatus Aminicenantota bacterium (assembly GCA_026393975.1). GTDB lineage: Bacteria > Acidobacteriota > Aminicenantia > Aminicenantales > Saccharicenantaceae > RBG-16-66-30. Next base: position 26,273 of record JAPKZD010000001.1, read on the forward strand.
GATCTCTTTCTTAAGCACGTCGAGGGCCTCAGGCGTACGCATCGACCTCATCTCGACGTCGAAAGCCACCAAGTGCCATATGAGCCGGGCTTCCTTCACGTCGGGCCAGAGCTTCTGGACCCCGATCTGGTAGAGGGCGAGCTGGCGGTCCTTGTCGAGCTCGGCCTGGTCCGGGAGTTTCGAGCCCGTCTTATAGTCGTGGACTTCGAAGGCCCCGTCCGGGGCCAGCATGAGGCGGTCGATGATCCCCTTGCATTTGTATCTTCCGGAATCGTCGAGCGGGAATCGGATATACTTCTCGAGGCCCAGAACGCACCCCTCATCGAACGGATAGTGCCTCTTGTAATAGTCCTCGATGAAACGCCGCCCCATCAGGCGGTAATCGTCTTGGGTGCGGCCCTCCTTCCTGATCTTGACCTCGGCGTGCCACTGCTTCGCCCAATCCTTCTCGTAATACTCCAGGAGCTCCTCGAGCGGCACGACCCGGAACGCGCGCTCCTTATAGAGCCATTCCATCGCGTCGTGGAAGCGCTGGCCTAAAAAGGCTTCGACACCCTCCTCATAGCGCTTGATCTTGTCCACATAGAGGAACTTGTACTGAAGCGCGCATTCCTCGAACTTGCCGAGCTGGGAAATCGAATATTCAGGCATGGGCAATTTCTCCTCAACCTAAAGCATTATAGGAAGGTCGCTTCCTCGCGGCTTATTCCGCATCCTCGCTGTGGGCGACGACGTCAATAAGCTGAGCAACTGACGATTGTACCTCCGCTAACACTTGAGCGAAGTTCGAGAGTTTAGCTCCAGTCTGCTCGTCCATATAGAGAGAGCGGTTCACTTCGACCATTATTGAATGCACGCGCCGGTCCTTTCTAAGGTACTCAGCGGGGACCAAACTCCCCCCAAAGGGCAGGTTGATCTCAACCGAATGAAAGTGGGCCCGGAAGCGCTCAACTGTGCAATCCACCAGCCACGACGGCGTGTGGAAATCATCTGTCCCGATACAGATCTCAGGCCGATCCGCCTGCTGTTCAGGTTCATAAGGGAACGGCAGGGACGGGAAACTATGGGCATCAATGATAAGGCAGCGTCCGTGAGCCGAAAGTACTTCCCTAACGGCTCTGCTGAGCTGTTCCTGATGCGGTATATAATACGCGCTGATTAGTTCTGACCGATCACCTGGCCTCATCGGGCGCCTCAGCGGCTTTCCATCAGACGTCTTAGCATAAATAATTCCCATCCCCTTAGCCGCCATCGGCTCTTTCGAATCGTCCAAAAACCTTTCAGGATCGACAACGAGCCGGCTGACAGGGAAACGGACCGTTGTTGCGATCTCTTGCGGCATAGTGAAAAGCTCGTCGGTGTACCAATCGGTCATCAAAAGGATCGCATGCTCGAGCTCATGCAAATCGAGCAAATATTGGCCTCTGACGCTGACAGGAATGATAATTGAGCTATGAGGAATATGGATAACAGAAAATGGGATCTTCATCAATCGCAAAAGGCTATTTACCAGATTTATGCTTCCAGCCCGTATTTCTCGCGCAACCCATGGACAAGCCAAGCGAGCTCTTGATCCCCGGCCATAGCGGATATTACCTGCTGCCAAGTACAGGATTGAAGGAGCGATGGGTTTCTCAGTCCTTCTTTTACCTCGCGAAAGGCCCGCCAACCCTCGCAGCCTTCCTGGAATTGAGGATTCCGCTTATCATAGAGCAAAACCGCACGGCCATCAGTTGCCACGGCCTCATCCTCGCCACCCGACTTGGGCCTCATGCAGGCGGCAAGCACGTTGCGCACTAACTGATATGTTTGGTTCAGTGGACAGGGGTCATGATCAACCAGGTAATCCCATTTGAAAAAGCTGGGTATAAATTCCCAATACTTCACGCCGATGTGCGTTAATGAACAGCGTTCCTTTCTATTCCGCTGCCGGACGTATCGACCATCACAGAATTCATCGTTATAATTCGGTGCGTCGCGGCGCAGTTTCGGCCGCGAACAGGGCCCAACCTCCGGCTCAGTCAGTTTACATTCTACGGCAACTTGGTGTGCGCCCCTAATAAAAACGTCTATCTTGGTCTTTCTTGACGTCTCTCCCAAATATAGGATAGTTTTCTCCATTTCGAGGCTGTCGCCGGCAAGTTTGTCCGATGTGAACAGCGGATTCCCATCGTTTTCCAAAAGGCCTGATAAACAGCCCAACTTACCCAGGATTTTGAGATTCCCGAACACGCTTTGAGCCAGGGCCTGCGAGCTCGTCATGCTCGTGAACCTTATATGCCACTCTCGTTTAGGAATAACGTTCCGGACTTGATTTATGCTCTCTATCCCCAGTTTTTCATTGACGAGCACGTTCTCATGGCCATACTCACGCAAGAATACAGGCGGTCTTTCCGGATTATCGACATAGGTCTTTTCGAAGAGACAGTTTTTCTCGCGATAATGCGCCTTTTGAAAGGTCCAAAAGCATTGCACTAATTCCTCTTTATAGAGGCGCCATCTCTCTCTTACATCGATATTGGTTCCCATCTGTCCTCCTTATAATAAGGAAAATCCTTTTTGCATTAGCACTCTGTTGAGATCAAACCCATATCTTTAGTATCTCCATAGAATTGGGAGGCCGTAAATCTGAAGGGGTCCAATGTTGGGAATTTTGCCTTGGGAGCGAAGCTCTCTAATATAACAATCGAGCGTCTTCATTCTCATTGTCGCTTGTCTTTTTCGAACAAAGCCTCCTGGGTCGCACTCCTCGCGGGTTTCCTCAGTATGGCCAGATCGTTATCCAACCCGTGACGGACAATGTCGAGTCTAGATGACCCAGCCCTAAGGCTTTCGGCGTGAATCGGTTTGATCCAGAACGGGAAGAAGTTGGGGCTATCGATCAGATCCTTCAGCGGGGCTGAGCCGTTGGCGCGGGTGTGGAGGGATGCTTCGGCTAGCCATACGATCAGTTGGGAATCATCGAGGGCCAGTGTTTTGCCGGCGGTATAGATTCCCTTTGTGCCGGTCTCCTGGAGCACGCCCCAGTCCAGGTACGAACGCAGCACGCGGCGGGCTGCTCGGGAAACGGTCTCCCGCTCACCGTATTGCTCGCGGACCCGGCGCTGGACATGAGCCGCGGCAGCGGAACCCTGAAGCCTCAGAAGACGGCCGGTCTGAGTGGCTACACCCGACCAGAACGGGTAGACGGCCATGACCATCCCCCAGTGGATGGCCAGATGATCGCGTCGAGGAACACGCTTGAGGAGTTCCAAGCCTTCGATTCGCAAGGACTCAAGCTCGCTCGGAACCGTCAGCCATGTCTTGAGGAGAATCGTGATGATCTTCTCGCGATTGCCGCGTTCAGCCAGGACGCCTACGGACACCTTATCCTTTAGCAGCTCCTGCAAGGCATTGTTGACCGCAGCCTTGTCATTCCCTGCCAGGATCAGGTTGGCCGTCTGCTCAAGCCATTCCAGACGCACCCGCTGACTGAATCCGATCTGGTCGGTCCGTCTGGTCATTCCCTCCTCCTCTCGATCTGGACCAGAGGGACGATGAGTTCCTCGACTGAAATGCCGCCGTGGCTCACGGTGTGCTGCTTTTCTTGGACAAACGCCTGCCGAGCAGGAGCCAGGAGAGCGAGGTAGTCCTCCGGGAGGCCAACGGGGTCCCATTCCATCGCGGCCGGGAAGCGCTCCTTCACCTTGCCACGAAGGGCTGCGTCGGGATAGACGCGGACCCGTTCACCGCGCAGGTCCGCCACGGCTCCTTCCGCCGGACGGCCGCAGCCTGCCGCTTCGATATTGCCGTGGTCGGAGGTGAGGTAGACGCGGAATCCCCGATCCAAGAGCAGATCGAGGAGCGTGTTCAGGTAGGGTTGCTGGGCCCACTGGCGCACCTGGTTCTGCATGCCTGCGGTGCCCAGCTCCATGCCGTGCATAATCTTGTCGACCTTATCGACAACCAGGCCGGCAACTCTCACTTTGGGATGTGAAAGCGCTTCGGAAAAGATTTCCAGGGTACCGTCGCCCAGACCCTTGGCGTAAATGACCTCGTTAGGCGTGAACCCCTGATCCGCCCAGAATTGCGCCCATAGTGCAGGTTCCTTGTCCGTGGTCTGAATACTGTTTGGAAAAAAGATTGGAGCCTTGCCGGCGAATGTGGCCTGGCGCGAAACGGATGTGAGTGAAGGAATCCAAGCGAAGACAGCCTGCTCCCGGAATCGGAAGCCGGGCTGCCTTAAGGCGAGCGCGCTACGGACCACCAGCCACTGGTCCATGGCAAGACCATCCACCACGATTAGTGCGATCTTCGCGTCACGGTCTTCTCCCATCTGACGGGCAAGAAACCGCGGGAGGTGATGCAGCATGACCGGAGGCACTGGCGGCAGGTTGACAAGCCCGGCGTACCGCTTGAAGAGCCAGGCAGCGAAACCGGCGTCCATCTGTGCCTGCAAGCTCTTGATGCGTTCGCCCGTCTGTTCGGGAATAGCTTCGGCCTGATCGATCGCCAGCAGGATTAGCTCCGCCCATCCACGGGCAAAGCGGAACCAGTCCGTGTGCTTTGCGTCATCGGCGGGAATGAATATCTCCAGGCTGTCGATGAGCTTGCCCAAGCGACGAGACCTGTCCTCGATTGGGGCGGTTCGAACGCCAATGCCTACCCAGGTTTTAGACAGGGTGTTTGCATGATCGTGTGATACGGAATGCAGCAAACCCTCGACGAACAGGTTGTCGATATAGACCCGGATGTCATGGTGGTCGAATGGGAGATCGACGGGTCCCTCAATAGTCAGACCGTATGGTTTCCCGCCTTCCCGAACACCAGGCTCCCCTTTTGCTGCCTCACGATCGAGGAAGATCATCCAGCGCTCCTGGAGGAATGCGAAGAAACTCTCCCGGTCCGAAATAAGCGTCTCAAGCGGCCAGTCGTCGAAGATGTTGCTTTGACGCAGGAGTTGGATGAACCGCTCGTCCAGCATAGTCGGGATGCGCTGGCTGCGGTAGTGACGGCGCAGAAGCACCCGCAACAGATCCGATGGCTGTTTAATCAGCTCCGGCGCGATTTCAAAGACGTGTCTGAGGACGAATTCCTTAGTGGCGTTGTCGCCCAACTGGCCGGGAGCGTACCGCCGCTGGGCCTCATACAAGGCATCGAGGTCCCCGCGGTCCAGGGCGGTCACGACCGAGTAGCTGAGGTTCGGGAAGATATCTCCAAGACTGAAGGAGAGCTTGCGGCCCGCCTGAAGGAGATCATAGGGCAACCCACTGAGGTCGCTGGCTTGGGAGCGCAATACGACGACGAGGTCTGTGTGCTCGCCCCGGTCCCAGCGGGAGCGGAACTTCGATTCGTAGGCGTAGCGAAAAGAGATGGGGTCATCGAAGGGGATTAATTCGAATCCCCGTTCATGGATGCCTTCGAGAATGCCTTCCTCAAGAAGGAGTCCATCCGGGTCAGCGACTAGAGTAAGTCGTGCAACCTTCGGGGTGAACTCCGTCAGGATTTGATCGCGCCAAGAACTCAAGACGCATCTCCTACATTTTTATGGGCGCAAAGGTTCGAAAAACGACACCGAACACAGGCTGGTTGCAATGGTCTGCATACTTCGCGTCCGAGCTCCCAGAGAACAAGATCGAAGATACCAGGATACTCCGGGTGAAGCTCTCGCGCCCGAAAGATCAAATAATCGACCGAGGCATTCTTGGGAACAAACCCCATTCGGGAAAATACTCGTGTGATTTGAACATCCACGGATATGTCGATGGAGTATCTATCGCTGACGGCGACACGAAAATCTCTCACAAGGATGTTGGCTGCCATAGAAGCGATCTTCTGACCTACACCCCGGAACTCGAGAAAACGGCGCACGATCGTGGCGCTCGAGGGTTTGCCGGTCCAAATTGCTGCAGCGTTGCCACAAAATTCATTCCTTATACGATGCACTGCAAAGAGAATGTTCTTTGACATTTCATTCGGAAAGCGGTGTATAGGCGTCGGTTGAAGCATGGCCTCGTTAAGCTTTTCCGGCGAAATTTCTGCAAGCCTAGCCAAATTCGCGAAATCGAAAAAGCCGAGGCGCAGCCTCAATTCATAAGGTATCCGCCATGCCTTCTCAGCCCTTATCTGGCGATCCATGATGCATGCAACAACAAATGCATGAGGATGAAGGTCGATATCGTTTAGCAGGTCGTCAGCCTCTTTCTCACCGGTGAATTTCACACGGGCACGCGGCGTGCTGAGCCTGTCATACCCTTCTTGAACCAATTGGTCACGAAGACTGCTCACCCTCTCCAGCTTCAGCATGCGCTACCCTCTACTCGAATCACAAGCAGGGGCACCATTTCCGGATAGGCATGGGCTTTCTGGTCAAGCTGCTCCTGGAAACTCCGCTCCTCCTGCGCGAGGAGGTTCAGGCGATAGTTTCGGACTTGGGGCAGGCCGATCCGCTCGACGGTCTTGCGGCGAGCGGCAAAGGCGTAGTTGGCCTTCTCGCGCTCACGTGCGATGCGGACCCGGTGCTCTTGCACGAGCGCCTCGTAGATAGGCTTCCCATGTTCTTCCGCGGCGTTCTGCAGCTTTGCGAAGATGGATTGGGAGACCTCGGCGTCAAGAATGGACAGGATCTTTGTGCTTGCTGCGAGGAGTTGGTCCCACACGTGTCTGGCCGTCGGCATGTAGATCATGCCGTTGTCGGCCAGGAAGAGAGGCATGATCCTTCGACGGTTCCACTCCATGGTGGCAATCGAGATTCGCCACAAGGACCAGACGCCCTGGACTTCCTCGGAGAGACCTGGGATCGACACGATGGAGACCGGCTGGCCCGGCGCAAAGCGAGGAAGACGCATGGCCAGACCACGGACCTTCGGATCTTCCAGGGTCAGGTGCCGGGCGGCCGGAAGCCTCTCGGCTTCTTTGCCCGTAAAGACCACGTTCTCGTAGGTTTCGCCGTCGGGCCAAGTGAGGTTCCAGCCCTGGCTTTTCCTCTCGGCATGGCCGCCATGCGCTGTCAGGTAGCTCACGGTCATGCGCTCGACCCAATGGGGCAAGGGATGGGTTAGCAGCCGCTGGGCTTCGCCAGGCTCCAGGTCCTCGGTCGCGCCGAGCACGGATGCGGTCGCGCGCGCCTCGCGGGCCTGCTCCTGCACTCGGGCAACCACGCTCTCCACGGAGTCCTCCACCTTTTCGGGGTTGAGAATCGCTTCGACATACATTTTGTCGAACATCCGTCCGGCCTGGGCAGAGTCGAGGACGTCACCGGTCTTGTCGATGCCGAACTCCTCGAAGATGACGGCGAGCTTCTGCTCCAATACCTCCCGGACCCGGTGCTCGACCGATCCCTCAAAGACAAAGTTGACCGCGCGAACCGCATGGGCCTGGCCGATACGATCCACCCGGCCGATCCGCTGTTCGAGACGCATCGGATTCCAGGGGATGTCGTAGTTGATCACCACGTGGCAGAACTGGAGGTTCAAGCCCTCTCCGCCCGCTTCGGTGGAGATGAGAATGCGGGCATCCTTGGCGAATGCCTCCTGGACTCGCTTGCGCTCTTCCATGTCCATGGAGCCGTTCAGGCAGACGACCGAGAACCCCCGCTCAATCAGGAATCGCCGCAGCATCTCCTGGGTGGGCACGAACTCGGTGAACACCAACGCCTTGAGCTCCGGGTCACTCTCTTCAGATTGGAGGCGATATAGCCAGTCGAGTAGCGCCTCGGCCTTGGCGTCCGGGCCCGCCTGCTCGCAACGGGCCGCGGCCTCCAACAGCAACTTCACCTCGGCGCGCTCGTTCTTGAGCGCCTTGAGGCGGGTGCGAAGCAGCATGTCGATCTGCTCCTGGCCATCCAGGTCTGCCCATTCCTCCTCGGAGGTGAGCGGGAAAAGAGTCAGTTGCTCTTGGGGTGCGGTGAGCGCTTCGAGCCGCCTTTCGAGCGTGGTGCGGATGGCGCTCGTGCTGGAGACTACCAAGCGCTGCATCAGGATCATCAGAAAGCCGATGTAGCTCCTCTTCTCCCGCATGGCCTGGTTGTAGCCTTCGCGCTAAGCTGCGTGCGCCGGGGTTTGAACAGCGGTTTGCCATCGGCATCGATGGCGTGGCGCTTCTCGGTGCGGATCACATGCGGCTGGACCCGCTCGCGGGTGACGCTGCCGATGTCCGGGAACGCCTGAGCGTCGATCAGGGACACCAGCCGGTAAAAGGCGTCGGTCTTGCCCTGGTGCGGGGTGGCTGAAAGCAGCAGGAAATATGGCGCGGCCTCGGAGAGTCCCTGACCCAGTTTAAAGCGAGCCACCTGGTCGGTGCTGCCGCCAAGGCGGTGCGCTTCATCGACAATGACCAGGTCCCAGCCGGCGGAGATCAGATCCTCGAACCGTTCGCGGTTGTGCTCGCCCACCTGGGCCGCGGTCCATCCACGGCGCTTGTCCAGGGGCTTGACCGAATCCATCGGCACAACCACCTGTGAGAACATTTGCCAGGCGTTGGCGGGGAGAACCTCCGGGTCATGATTGTCCTTCTCGCCGTTTCCCGGACCCGTTGCCGGGGCGATCCGTTTCAATGTCTTGATGTCCTCGGGGAGCACGAGCTGGAAGGTCTCACCGAAGTGAAAGCGCATCTCGCTGACCCACTGGCTCACCAGTCCCTTCGGGGCGATGACCAGTGTCCGTTTGACCAGCCCGCGGAGCTTGAGCTCCCGCATGATGAGACCGGCCTCAATGGTCTTGCCCAAGCCAACCTCGTCCGCCAGGAGATAGCGCACCCGGTCGTTGGCGATGGCGCGGGATAGAGCACGGATCTGGTGCGGCAGCGGGATGACGGAGGACTCAATGGGCGCGAACAGGACGTCCTGGGTCAGGGCGTCGGCCACCCGCACGGCAGCAGCGACGTAGGCGATATCGTCCGGCGAGCCGGTGCCCGCGCTCTCCAGGGACTTAAGCCTGGAAGCCGGGATGCGGACCACGGAGTCGCGGCCGGGCAGCCAGACGCGGCAGGTCGTCTCACCCCAGAGCGTCTGGACTTCGATAACCTTGCAGACGCTGTTATGGATGGTACTATATCGCCAGAACGATTCCATCTCCTATTTACCCTCTACCACGATCTGTTGCTTGCTGAATCTGGATCGCAGGCGCAATGCGAATTCTAATCTCATCGTAAATAGCAATATCAACGCCTTCGCTGACTTCCAATGAAACTGCTATACCATAGGCAATCGGATTCAGAATTTTGCCAGCATCTTTACGGCAATTCACCTTGATCTCGATGACATCCCCATCACTGAACGGTTCGGCTCTTTGGCCTTCAAAAATCTCATGTTGTACGGTACCCCGTCTTACTGCACGCCATCCATCATTTCCGCTACAACTTTCTTTTCTTTCTTTAGCTAGGGATATGCCACCAACTTCGAACCACAAACTCGCGATTCGATATTTCTGGGTAGTGGCAGCAACTGGTGAAAGCCAAGCCAAAGTGACAGTCAAACGTCTCCATTCCGGACGCGAGCCAAGTGATGGCGGCAATGGCAATCGGAAAACGTGGGCTTCACCATCCGAGAGCTGTCCAAAACCCAGCAGGGTTGCCCGTTGGTTAGTACAATCCAGGACGCGATCTACCTGCGGCATGCCATAGCCCATCCACCGACATATTAGCCCACTGAGTTGGCTGCCATTTTCTGGCGTGCGAAGCACCTCTGAAATCCGAGTGCCGATATCGCCCCAGGAGCAGCCATGCACCAGTATCGCCTTTAGTAGCGGAACTTCATAAGTTCGCGGGTCTATTTCGGCCGCCTGCTCGTTGAAAATTTGCTGCAGCGAGTCGTAGCAAATCCCCGCAGCACGGCTGATTAACGCCGTGGCGTTGCTTGTGCCGCAACTATAGGAAGTTGCCATTAACTCACCAGCAAGACTGCCTGGCGAGGCAACCTTATTCCCAGGCGTAGTCCGAAAGATGGCTGGCTCGATGGTAATCAGCTCCGCTGGCCGCAACGGAAGCCGATACCATTGTTTGCCTCCGTTGAATACCATATCGGGTTTTACTGCACGGCGATAACCGCTTCCGAAGGCGGATACTGGGCTTGGCAGAATTTGCTCAAAGGGATCAAATCTGGTTCCTGGGTGAGCCACTTGAGATGCGTCATGATGGACGGCACCGACTGTTAGACCATTGATAGATTCCGCAGGAGAGAGCAACTTTCTATGTCGGGCGTCTCGATAGAGTGCTTTGATAGTTGCGGCCTCTAATTCGCTGGGCTGCAAGGAATCAAATTCATCGCGGGAAATACCCAATGAAACGGAGGTTGCATGATTCCCCGCGCTGACGACAAATAAAACGCCATACTTGACGCTCAGCCAGTCAAGCAACCTGGCGATAGGACTCATAGAACGAGTGAATTGCCTGCTTTGATCACCGATGGACAAATTAATGACCTTGGCTTGCGGGGCAATTGGGTCATCGCCTTGGTCGCCCTCGAATATCCTTCTAACAGCCCTATGAATAAGATCTACAGCAAGACAATCTTCTGGAACTCTTTCTGGACGAGGCATATTTGGCCAAGGAGTTGGTTTCATAATTGGCCGAACATAGATGGGTCTGGCAAGCGGAGCTGTTCCCTCATTGAGGTCGCCGTGAATAATGAGGGACGCCATGGATGTCCCATGGACACGTTCTGAGGCGGTGTAATCATCTGCTTCCCAGTTCTCGGGGTCATCGATTTGAACTCGTCCAGCCAACAATCGGTGGTTGGCCAAGGGCACTCCGTCCAGAAGCGCGATGGCCGGGTCACCGTCAGGTAAAGGCATTTCTTCAATCGCAGCGACTTCTACCTCGCCTTCCTGCGGCCTGTCGCCCACAACCATTTGGCCAACAGGCCTGAAAAACCAGACGTTTTCACACTTGGCTAGCTCGGTTGTGGGGTTCTCAACGATAGAGCGGATAGCGTTGGCCGGTAACTCGACCAATAGGCCATGATAGGCGATGCCTTCGATAATGGATTGGCTCAGAATGCGGCCACCAAGTTGCCGCACGAGATCCGTGACTTGACCAGCGCTGGATTGCCGACTCTCTGCACTTCCCCGGAACCAGAGTTCTGCTTCAAATGGGATGACTCTACTCTCGTCATACTCAAGATTCTCACGCCAGATCTCGATCAAGCCAGTTTCCAAAAGCCTATCTTGGACGTCCCATCGACGTATACTTTTGAGATGAAGAAACACATCTCTAAATTTGGCCAAACCATGTTCAAACTGCATGTCTTGATTGGCTTGATAACGTCGCCACAAAGATAGCATCTCATCAAGCGCCCGTTGATTGGTCATGACGAGGTATAGGCGTCCGTTCAATTCCTTCTCGGGATTTGATTCATCGTAGAAATCTTGATCGGGAGCGATTTCGTCGCTCTCTAGCTCGCCCATCCATTCAAGACCCTCGATGAGTTTTACCGCATTGGCAAAATTCTCGACACTGCCAACCGTCTCGATGACGAGTACTTGTTCAGGATCGCCGCCAGCCGTATTTTGCTGTATCTCGACGCGGTGGGCATTAAATGCCGCTTGAAGCTGGTTGAACATCGGCGAAAGCCGAGCGCCTTGCCTTGCAAGATCGGGCTTATGAACACGGCCGAATTGCGGCCGTTGTTTTGTTCGATCAGCCGCTACTGGAGTTGGGAAAAGCAGTAATGGGTGTTCAGGCATCTTTCACCTCCGGCTCATCTTGTTGTGCTACTTTTACTGATCTGGCAGACCATTGCTGGAGGGTTTTGGATACAATATCCTTCATGTTAGCGTCCGGTTGGCCCAATACATACTGCCGAAATATTGTGGTACCGAATTCTTCGACTTCAGCAAAACTGGAGCCCAATAGCCGCTTGGCCAGATTGCCGCGAGCGTACTCCAGAGGAATGTTGATCCGGCGTTCGAATTTCTCAAACCACTCGGCTATTCGGGCACGAGTTGGGCCGGGCAGATTCATGCGGACCTGGAACCGACGCCATACTGCGCGATCTAGCAGTTCAGCGTGGTTGGTCGCACCGATCACCATGACATGGCTTGGCAGATTATCGATCTGCATCAGCAATGAGCTGACCACTCGCTTAATCTCGCCGGTCTCGTGAAGGTCGCCACGCTCTTTACCGAGAGTTTCAAACTCATCGAAAAAGAGAACACATTTCCTGGTAGAGGCAAACTCAAACAGCTTTTTCAGGCGCAGAGCTGTTTCTCCCAGGTAGGTGCCGACTACGCTTTCATATCGGACCACGAGAAGCGGCACCACGAGTGCCTCTGCTATCGCTTCGGCAAGGGACGTTTTGCCATTGCCGGGCGGGCCGATAAGCAGGAGACGGTTGCGGGGCTCCAGGTTATAGGCCCTGAGGAGATCCATTCGGTGGTGTTCCTGAACCAAGCTCTGGCAGATCTGCTGCACTTCCTCGGGCAGGATCAGCTGCGATAATTTTCGCTGCGGTATGATCTCGTGAAACAGGGTACCCATACGCTGGTCGAGCATTGGCCCACCATTGGTGGCAAGACGTTCTACAGGGGCTGCGTTTAATAATTCTTCCAACTTTTCGGCCAGCACTTTGTGCTGCTTGCATCGTTCTTCGGCAATAATTGCCTCAACGACCTTTCTGAATGTGGCCTTGTCGCACCGTATTCCAGATTGGACAAGGCTAACTAATAGGTCCGCTCTTGCCATTATTCGCCTCCTATTCGTGTTACTGCTTGATCGTACCACATGAGGAGCTTCGGGTCCTCCTGGAGGACGTTTTCGGGAATCTTATGGGCCACGGTGATGATTGTGGCGTAGTCGCGCTCCTGCCACGCCTTCTTGAACCCGGCGCGGACGGCCTCAAGACGAAACACCTTCAGGCGCTTCTGGCTGGACGTTCGGTATTCCTCGAACTCTTTGAGCAGCGACCTTTCGCGCAGCTTCTCCAGGTCGCCGGCCTTGTTCGGGTCGGGCACGTACCAGCGATCCTTGCCCTTGGCTCGGAGGCTTTCATCGTTCTTGGGCAGGTTGCGCAATTCCTTGAAGTTGGTAGACAGGTAGCTGTGAATCTGGTTCGGCACCTCGCCCTTGCCGTCGTAACGCAGAAAGTTCTGTTCGAACAGTTCATCGAGTTCAAGTAGCTTCTCGGTTTTCTGCCATCCTCCGATTTCCTGCATGAACTGAGGCTTTAGCTCACCTGCCGTTTGGGGCTTTCTCAGTAGCTGCTGTCGAAGCCACTGGATAGCCGAGGACTCGTCGGTGACGAAAAGCTGGAGCTGCAGTACCTCGCGCACCTTCATGCGCTTCTTGTCGTACTCGGGCACCTGCTCGGGGAGGAAGTACATCCCATCCCGCTCGGAGAACCTCTGGGCAAGTCCGGCATAGAACTCAGCCGCGGACAGAGGAACGGTTACGCCGCGCTGGACATGGAAAGCCACCATGCGGTCGAAGAGCAGATAGTTCTGACGTTCGGCGATAAGCTCGGCTTGCTCGTCCTTGAAGACGAAGACAGGGAGTTGCTTCAGATGCGTGCGGCTGAAGTCCCAAACACCTTCTTCACTCCCGGCTATCAATCTGAAACGATCCTCAAGGCCACCGTTGGGTTTATAGGCAGAGATCACGAGATCTTGGTCGACTGCACCTGACCTGTTGACCGCGTTGAAGGACCGCTGTTGCTTGTCAAGGACGTGCACGTCTGCGATAACCAACCCAGATGATTCAACGGCTTGCTGTATTGCGCTCCAAACCGCATTCTGGCTGTTGTGGAACTCGATGGTTATCCATCGCCCGGGTTTCAGTAGTCTGGCATACTCCTTGAACGCTCCAAACATCATGTGCGAGTAAAATGACAAATCTTTCTTGTGCACATAATTCAGAACGCAATCTTTCTCAACAACGGTTCTTACTTTTAACCAAGCTTCGACAAACATGTTCAGCTCGGCATACTGGAGCGACTCTCCAAATGGTGGGTCAGTGAAGATATAGTCAACTGTCTCGCTGGGGATATTCCGCAGATTAATGATGCTTTGAGTCGAGACATAACCTGGCTCGTCTTCTTCCACTGCAAGTGACCGGAGCTTCTTGAGCTTGCGCCTCAGAACGTCGAAGACGTTTCTCTCAAGGTGAAGCGACGGCGTAAAGAGGGTACCGGTCACCCCACCACCCCCGCCGAAGTGGCCTTGCTTCCTGGATATGTAGTTGTTGATGGCACTCAAGCAGAATCTAAATAGCGAAGTGCGTTTATGTGATGAAAGCCGCTGTTGCCACAAGTAGCCGTATGCGAATAGTGCCCTCTGCGTGTACATATGGCAAATGTGTGAGATGCCCGAGCCGTTAATGAGTTTGTTAGTTTGCCGCCCCGGAAAAAACTCGTCCGTAGGAATATGAGGCCAGGAGCGTCCCTCAAAGCGAGAAACTAAAATTTTCCTTCCTTCGTCCTTGATGATTTTCGTCTTGCGGGTCGATCCGGTTTTAGTCGTTTCCTCTACGAGAACAAGCTTCGGTACTCGTACCACCTTATTCAGAATCGGATCGAATGCTGCAGCGAATGGACGTTCGAGCTTGACGGCACCAGTTGTCTTGGAGGCAGCCTTGCCAACAGTTGTCCCACAATGTGGGCAAGGAAATGACTCTTGCATTGTTCCATCTTTGAGCGCTGCTTCCCAAAAAACAAATTCATGGCTGCAATTTGGACATAGGAATAAGTCTGACCAAACTGCGCTCAAAACCTGACCACCAAAAACACCCTCATAAAGCCAACCAAGTTCCTTCTCAACCTTAGAAACGAGCTTCAGAGCCTCTTCTGTGAATGTCACGAGGGAAGAAAAGTCAGCATAATTGCTTGCAATAAAGGTGGCGACGGGAGACAAGTCCGATAAGATTGCCCGGCGTCCTCCGACACGCGATACGCGATTATTCTTGGAATCCAGAATCGTCCCATCGGTGCTGACCTGATAACCCATAGACGCCACGGCCTGTTTGCTCCCACATAGCCGAGCGGCCACTCCCGTCATCCCCGTCCCGCAGAACCCGTCAAAGACCACATCCCCCGGTTCGGTGTAATGGAGGATGTACCGCATGATAGCCTTATGCGGCACCTTGGTGTGGTAGGAGTGGGCGTTGTAGATCGGATCGTTCTTGCCTTCGCTTACATCCGCGGCGAATGGCTCGCGGCTATACGGCGTGCTCGGGTCGTAGGGCTTGCTGTAATGCCTGATGAAGTCAGCGATGAATGGGTTCGGGCAGGCGGTGTAATAAGGCGGGTCGGACAGCGCCAGAATGTCCTCATCCGAGCCTATAGGGAATCCCTCGATCTTGCGGAACTCCGGGTCTTTTAGCTTCTCGCGCAGCATCTCCAGGAAGTGCTTCCGCCGCTCCTCGTCATTCGAGAAGGTCATGCCGAGACAGGTGACAGGACCGGAAGCGGCCTCATAGATCACATCAAACAGTCTGTCTGAGTCTGGGGCGGCGGGTACAACTGCCTCCTTGAAGAGTCGTTCACTGCTTTCTTTGGGCTTAGTGCGTTTCTTCATCTCAATTACTCCACTACGATGCGCACCTTGCCCAGTTCCTTACCCTTAGTGAGCTGGTCCAGGTATTCCTCGAACCGCTTTCTCATCTCGGCCGAAGTGGCCGGTGAGCCGCCCGCAAGCAGGGCATCGCGCAGGTCCGCGATCTTGACCAAGACCTTGGTGAGCCCGGAGAGCACCTCCTGCAGGGCGTGGATGAAGGCCTGGTCCAGATCGTCCGGTAGGGCCCGCTTCTTGATGAACCCGTCCACCAGCTTGCGCGGCTCGGACTTGAGCAGGCTCAGGTTACCCTTGGTGGTTGGGTCTTCGAGGTTGGCGAGCAGCGTCTGTGTCCAGTTTTCGACCAGCTTATCGAGCTCGCCGTCCAAGGCGTCGAGCATCGTCGCCGCGGGAGCCGTGGGCGGTTCCGCGCCCGGTTTGAAGTTGCAGTGCGGGCAGACCGGCGATGCTTCCAATTCCTGCTCGGTGAGCGCAAAGCAGCTCTTCAATCCCGCGAGCCGGTTCTGGAAGTCCGAGAGGTGCTGGCGCGGCATCAGGTCGATGGTGGAGAGCTTCTGCATATCCTTGAGCCGCTCGTCGCCCATGAGCTGGGCCTTGCGCTTGTCCTCGTTCACGCCAAGGCGCGCCTTGGCGTGCAGGGAGAGGTAGGCCAGCAGGTATGCCTTTTTGAGATCGCCGAGCTTGCGCTGGGTCTGCTGGCGGAAGATAGCCGCGCTCCGCTTAGCAGGGTCGCCGATCTGGGCGAGGACCTCGTCCCGGACCGTCTTCATCTTGTCGATCCACTCGTGGCCGGTTGGCAGGACCGCCTCAGCGGTGGAGAGGTACGATGCCGTGGACCCGAGGTCGGCCACCAGCTCCTCGAGCGACTTGATCTCGGCCAAAGAATCGAGCCCGTCCCGATGGGCGATCACTTCCGAGGCGTCGTAGCGGAAGTTCTTGAGCTTGCCGGTCGTCGTATAGGCTTGCAGGGATTCAAGGAAGGTCTTGGTCCCGTCCAGTTTGGCGCGCAGCTTCTTGACTTCTTCTTCAGCCAGCAGGCTGCGGCCCCAAAAAAACAATCCGTTCTGCAGGTTCTGCTGAATGAGCACGAGCCGCTCCACGGCGTTGGTGACGGCCTTCTGCAACTCCTGAACCGGCTCGTCCTTGCCCTGGGTGACCAGTTGGGCCATGCCCGGCGTAAGGCCGAGCAGTTCGAAGAGCGCCTTGAGCGCTGGGAGATTCCAGTCCTTGGGCCGCTCGATGTGCTTGAACTGGGCAAGCTCGTCGATGCCGGTCCCGGCCAGTTGTGGTAGACCCGTGGCGTCGAACTTCTTGCCCGGGATGGAAAGGACCACTTCGCCGGAATAGACCAGCGCGGCCAGCACTACCACGGCCCATTCGGGTTCGAGCCGAAGGCGGTCCTTGTCCATGTACTCGATACCTTTGTCATCCTGGACCAGCTCGGAACGGTTGACCACCTGGCCGTGGCCCTTCTTCTTGGCGACGCCAAGGATATGCTTGGCATATTTCGACCGGTATGGATCGAGCCGCTCGCCGTCGAGCAGTTCCAGGGCGTCCAGCACTGCGGTGGCCTGCTTGGTGCGGTTCTGTCCGGCGATGGCGCGCAGGGCGTCCTGCGCGGCCTGGGCCCGGTTCGCTCCGGTGATAAGCACCGAGAAGAACGGGTATTCGGGAGCCTGGTCCTGGAATTTCGTCCCAAGACAGATGCCCGCGGTGGTGTTCACCAGGTCGCGGAAGTTGATGCGCTCGTGGGAGCCAATACCCGGAAGCTCGCGGATGGACTTGCCCTTGGCCCACTCGGTTAGGGACTTGGCGCGCCCCTGGTAGGTGACCTCAAAGGCCGTGGTCATGTTCTTCTGCAGCCATTGCACGAGGTCGCGCAGGAAGTTCGATGCCTTGGATTCGTAGGTGGACTTGGCATGGCCCGAGGCGGTGGATGCAAGGTCCAGGGCCGCCGCGTAATTTCGAAGCGCGGTGCGGAACTCCTCGTCGGTGTTCGCCAGGCGCAGGAACAGCTCGTCGGGCTTCTTCTCGTCCTTGAAGTGCGGCACGTCGAAGGGTTGGATGAAGTAGAGGTAGAAATCCCGTGGCGGCACCGCCGTGGAGCGTTCGTTGGGTGCACCGAAAAACAGGTATCCCTGGCGTGCGGCCTTGCGCTCCAGCCATTCGAGCTCGTGCTGCCAGATCTTGTAGCCCGTCATATAGGTCTGGTCGGTGCACTCCATGACCCTCCGGAGCGCTTCGTAGTAGTAACGGTCGAGCTGCGAGGAGTCGAGGCTTTCAGCCCGCTTCTCGATCAGGGCATCGAAGTCGTCGGTCTTCTTGAGGTCCAGGTAGTATTGGTGGTTATCCGGGTTGGACGAGATGAACTGACCGCTCACCGTCTTGTGGATTTCCCGCAGGACGGTCTCCACCTGGGAGAGCAGATCGTCGGCGGGATCGCCGCCCAGTTCCTCGATGCCGGGTTGAAAGAGGCACAAGCCGTCCCGCAGTTCCTCCGCTGTCGCGCCCAGGGAGGCGTAGATGTCGCCCGTCGTGAGCCGGTGGACCGATAGCGCATGGATGAGCTGGGTTGCCATCGGTTTGTATGCCGGACGGGTGAAGGCCTGCTGGATGCGCGACTCGAGCACCTGGCTGCAATCGATGACCGCCTTGATGTCCGGGACAGCGCGGAAGGACGGATTCTCGCGCAGGGTCGTCCAGTAGCCGTCATAGGCGATGACCCCGGGCCGGTCGTCGGGCACGTTCTGGCCGAGGAGCTTCTTCATGGCCAGGGAAAGGGTCTTGAGCACCTCGCGCTTTTCCACTGCGGTGACCCGTTCAAAGGTGTCGATATAGTCCGGATGCACGGGAAAGAGGCGCACGAACTCGTCCATACGCTCGTTCATGCGGCCGTAGAACTTGGCGAAGGGAGTCAGGTACTCTCGTATTTTCACTTGCTGGTCGGCGGTCTTCTTGAGCAGACGCTCGGCCACCACGAACTTGACATCCTTTCGGGCGATGAGGATTTGCTCGAAACGGTCCTTTACCCGGCGGATACTGTCGGCCACGAAGGAAAAACGAGGACTATCGAAAATGGCTTCCTGGACGCCGGCAATGAAGCGGAACCGCAGGTCCTTACAGACCTCGCCGATCTCGCGCAGGAAGTTAAGATCGAGGATCAGCTCCTGATCCTTGCGCGTGCGCAGGTAGTCGAGCAGCTCGTCCACCACCAGGAGCAGGCCGTGGTCGGGAAACTCCTGGTGGAAGGCGGTCATCATCTCTTCGAAGGCGCGCTTGTTGTTGGGCACCTTGTCCGCGGGCGGAAAGGAATAAGACACACCCATTGCGGCTAGGTGCTCCTCCAGTTCGGCCACGAGGATGTCGCGCAGGGACATGGTGGTCGCGCCGATTTCGGTCCTGACCACCTTGAAGCGGCCGCCGATCTTGTCCACAGCTTTCGCCACACTCTTATCGTTCAGATGGGTCGCGAGATCGCCGTTTTCAGCCAGGGCGGAGATCACGGACATGAGGTGCGACTTACCGGTGCCGTAGTTGCCGACGACCAGCAGCCCCCTGCTATCTATGGGCTGGTCGAACTGAAGCTGAGGAACAACCAGGTTTACCAGCTTCTCGGCCATCTCCTCGGAGATGACGTAGGTCTGGACAAGTTGCCGGGCAGCAGCGGCCTCGTCGGCATCCCGCAGTTGCACTACCGATTCGATAGGCTCGAATTGAATCAGGTCTCCGTATTTCATCGCTACTGCCCTCCTACACTTTCGCTCCTTGTTTTCATGCAACGGCCTCCGGGCTCACTACCAGGAAATCTCGTATGGGATATCGTTTGTATTCGGTATGGCCCGGCGTCGCGTAAAGCAACTGCTTGTCGTCGATCGAGCCTCCCCACGCCGCGACCACCGTCTTGTTCCGTGAGAGCCCCTGCAGGAGTCGCAGAGGATCCTGTTTTAACGAGACATCAAACAGAATTTCGATATTGTCCAAGAGAATCACTTCGGCTGCAGATGCGGATGCGTACACGATTTCTGCAAGGAGGCGGGGCAACTGCAACGCTCGCTGGCGCTCGGTAAGGTCGAGCATGCGCCGAGTGAGCTCGAGATTGACGTTAACCAGCGGAGCCGCCGTGCGCTCATGCACATCCTGGAGCGCGGCGGTCTTGCCCGCACCGGCTGGGGCCACCAGTATGACGAGACGATGGTATAGCTCGGCCGCTTGGCCGATTCTTCGAATAACTCCGTCGGAAAGTGGCTCCGCCATTATCGAAATCCTCCTGAACCCGGGTTGCTCATCAGTTCTTCATTTTGCCCATCGCAACAAGAATTCGGCCAAGCCGCTTATGTCCGGTCTTCATATACCACTTGGACCACCAGGTGATTATATCCCGAGCAGATAGGTTATCAATATTCTGTTCAATCTCGGCCTGGGCCTGTGATGCGGCATCGTCCATCTGACGCATCAATCCTTCATCAGTCGGCATGATTTATCTCCTCCTTGGCAGTGCGTTTCATGAATCTTCTTCGAGGCAGCGTCCTAGACTATCTCATCCGCAACCCAGTTCGTCGTCCCCAGGTCGATTCCGATGGCCCGGAAACTCCCATTCTCCGTCTTTTTTTGCGACATTCCCATATTTATTCCCACATTAATGCGTTATTACCCTTATTATTACCCTCTTTTAGGGGTATTGCCTCTTTTCCTCATCCTACTTTTCGGCCGGAGAGCCCAGAAGCCATTTCCAGACCGGTACGACTTCTAACGTTTCGCCTTCAAAGGTCCTCTTCCCTTCCTGGTTGTAGGTCAGGATGGCGCCCTTTTTGATTCCGAGTTCCCGCTGGGCTTCGAGAAGGCCCTTCATTTCGCGCTTTTCGGCCGACTTGTTGAGTTCCCAGCATGCCTGCCAGGCTTCGGCCGGGCGCGTCCCTTCCTGAACGACGAAATCGCATTCGCCCTTGCCTTTGAAATACATGGCCCGGCGCCGGTTTCGGAAAAGCTCGATAGCGACCGCATTTTCGAGCAGACGGCCTCGATTCTCCGTAAACGCGCCGCCGAGCAGGGAGAAACCTGTATCCGTGAGATAAACCTTTTTCGGGTTCATCATCCGCTTCCGGGGGGAAAAAGAGAACTTCTCGAGCGCGATCAAAAAAAACGCTTCCTCGAGATATCTCAGGTAATCGGCGATGCTCCTCTTGCTTCCCGCAAGCCCATGGTCCTTCAACTGTTTCTCAAAGGCCGAGATGGAGAAGACGGCGGCGTAGGATTCCAGCATGTTCTTCATGACCATATCGAGCAGCTGCCGGGCCCGGATCCCGTAGCGGTCCAGGACGTCTTTGTAGAAGATCGTGTCGCAATAGGACTGCAGGAGCCGACGCTTCGCGGCCTCCCCCGAGATCCCGGCCTGTTCGGGGAATCCGCCGTAGCGGAGATATTCGTCAAAGGCCTTGAGGATAAGCCCGACCTCCGGCGTCGCGAGGAGCGAGGGGGTCCATTCGATCTTACGGAAGCGGAGAAATTCGCGGAACGAGAAAGGCAGGATCAGGCAGTCTTCGTACCGGCCCCTAAGTTCCGTCGCGATTTCCGAGCTCAAGAGAGTGGCGTTGCTGCCCGTCACGACGATGGAATATTTCCTTGTGTTGTGGAGCGTCCGGACGATGCGACTCCAGAAAGGCAAGCGCTGGATCTCGTCGAAAAAGAGGTAGCGGGGCGGCTTGCCCGTCATCTGATGGAAAGCGGCCAGCAGCTTTTCCATGTCTTCAGGTCGGAAATCGCTGAGGCGATAGTCCTCGAAGTCAACGAAGAGAATATCGTCCCTTTGGGCCTTTCCGTCGGTCAGGAGATCCTCGATCAATTGATATAGAAAATAGGTTTTGCCGGCCCGGCGGGGGCCGACGACGGCAAGGACCGGACGGGGGGCGGCGAGATCCGGGCGGGGCCGCTCGCGAGGAGTCAGGGCCGGGAGTTCGGCCCCGCGGACCCACTCGGCGATAACCCTCGGGAGAATGTCTCCATTCATAAGCATTTACCTCGGTAAACAATTTACGTCATAATTGTTTACTAAGTCAAGAGAAAATAAACATTACGGGCCTTTTTGAGACGCGCAGGAATGAAGTTTCCCATTTTCCCCCAGCCCCGTTGAAAGCTTCGAGAAGGGACTATAACGCCGGGTCAAGAGGACGTCAAGAATAATTTGATTGCCTGGCCAAAGGTTAAGCTACAGAGGAGCAACACACAAAAAAAGCTCTTGACAAGTGTTCATTCTTATATTATGTTCATATTTGTTGAACATAAGACATTAATGAACAATCGCCATGAAAAAGCGTTCTAAAGAGACAGAAACCGACCTCTTGAGGAAAGCCATATCGGCCTTCAACGAGCTTTTCTCCGGCCAGGGGGAACTCGAGATCTCCACACCTGATCCGCCTCCTCTGCCAGGAAGGCTGGCGCCTGACGTCCTAGTACGGCTCAGAGCAGGAAAACGAGAGATTCTGTATCACGCGGAGCTGAAGCCGGTTTTTTCTCATTCCGTCAGGTTATATCTTTTGACGAAAAAAGCGTCCACGAATCGTCCTTTCCTTGTGATCACTCAATACATGAACCCGGAGATGGCCGATCAAATGCGACGTGACGGTCTCGAATTCATCGATACGGCAGGCAACGCGTTCATTCGGCAGGGACAGTTGCATATCTTCGCCAAGGGGAATAGACCGCCGAAGAGGTTTCACCTTCCTCCGCCCCGTCTTTTCGCGTCCGCGGGCCTCAGAACGATCTTTTCTTTCTTGACCCGGCCCGACCTTGTCAAAGGGACTTACCGGGAAATCGCGGCGGCCAGCGGCGTGGCCCTCGGCACTGTCGCCGGGAAAATGGAGGAGCTGAAGGACCGTCTCTTCCTGACCGAAGATCGCAAGGGTACTCGCCGGCTTATTCGGAAGAAAGATCTTTTCGACGGCTGGGTCGCCGCCTACCCCGAACAGCTGCGACCACGGATACTTATGGGAAGATATCAGGGCGACCATGACTGGTGGCATGACAAAGTCCTTCAGCCGGCTTGGGCCCAATGGGGAGGCGAGGTCGCGGCATCCCGTATCACTAGCTATTTGTATCCCCAGGCAATAACCGTTTATTTGGCGGGTTCACGGCTCAATGAATTCCTCTTGGAGAATAGACTCCGTATGGAAAAGAACAGCAATATCGAAATTCTGGAAAGATTTTGGACCGTAGACCCTCGCCTGGATGAGATCGAGACCGTCCATCCCCTCCTGATCTATGCCGACCTAGTCGCTTCGGGAAGTGATCGGAATATCGAAACGGCTAAAATCATCTATGAACAACACATCTCTCGATATCTCAGGGAAGATTGACGGCCAAACCGCCGGCGCTCTGGCCCACGTTAAGGCGGCCGCGGATTCCATGGGCATATCGTTCTTCATCATTGGGGCCTTGGCCCGAGACATCTTGCTCAAGCTTCACTATGGTCTCCCGCCGCACCGGGCCACTCTAGACGTGGACCTAGGCGTTTCCGTTGCGACTTGGGAACATTTTTCCAACCTGAAAAACGGACTCATCGAGAATCATCGCTTTGAAGCCACGAATCAAGTGCAGAGACTCCAATACGAGAGAATCCTGGTCGACATCGTGCCGTTCGGGCCGATTGCCGGACCCGAGCGCAACATCCGCTGGCCCCCGGATGAATCCTTCCAAATGAGCACGGCGGGATTCGAAGAAGCTTTCAGGTTCTCTCATCAGGCCAAGGTAAGTTCCTCGCCGGACGTGATAATCAGCGTCTGCTCATTGCCGGGCCTGGTCATCATGAAGCTGATATCCTGGCATGAACGATATCCGGAACGCCGGAAGGACGCCGGGGACATTTTCGAGATCATGGAAAAATACGAGCTCGCCGGCAACTTCGACCGGCTCTATTCCGAAGAAGCCAAACTGTTGGAAGAAGAAGGATTCGAAACTAAGAAGGCTGCTATTCGGCTCCTGGGGCGCGATATGGCGAAGATTGCGAGCCAAAGTTCCGGGCTCCTGCTTTCGGAGATCCTCGTTGAGGAAACAAACGAAGACTCGAAGTTAAGATTGGCCTTGGATCTTGCTCGAGAAACTCATCAAATTGGACAAGACCCTCAGGAAATCCTGGCGATGGTATCCAAGCTCAGGCAAGGATTCGAAGAAGAATTCATGAAGGCGCAGGGCCAACCGGCCATTAGTTAGAGCCCGAATTTGGCGCAGAACGCTTCGGTAATCTTCCAAAGCTCGGGGGGGAGGATTTCCTCGACTTTCTGTCTAATGGACGGCGAAACTGGACCATAGAAAGCCTCAGCAATCCCGCCCGTGATGCAGGCGAGGGTATCGCTGTCACCGCCAAGGGAGATCGCGTTACGGACGGCATCCTCGTACGAGGTGGACTCCAGGAAGGAGATGATGGCCTCGGGGACTGTCCTTTGGCAGGATTCATCGAAGGAGTAGGACGGTCGGATCTCATCTACGGTGCGGTTTAGGTCGTATTTGAATCTAGCCGCGATCTCGTCTCGGATAACCTCTTTGTCACTTGCGGTCCTGGCCAAGAAAATAGCCAGCGCCGTGGCCTGGGCACCCTTGATGCCTTCGGGGTGATTGTGCGTGAATTCCGCCGTCCGGGAGGCCTCGCAGAGAACGTCATCGACCGAATTGAACGCGAAACCGATAGAGCTGACGCGCATGGCAGAGCCATTGCCCCAGCTGTTATAGGGTTTCGGGTCCGACGAGCGGAGCCATGAATTGAAAAACCCGCCATAACCGGCATCCGGATAGCGCCGGCCGAAATCCAGAACGGCTTTTCGATAATCCCTGTCCGTTAGGATGGCCTGGGCGATTGCGACCGTCATGACCGTGTCGTCGGTAAAACAGCTGTCCGGCCCAAAGAGCGGGAACTCCTTACTCTTGATCCGCCCGAACTCATAGACCGAGCCGATGATATCGCCCGCGATGGCTCCGATCAAGGTTCTCCCCCTTTACCAGGGTTGTGACTCCCCCATATTTAGCCTCGGTTGGAAGCGAAGTCAAGCCGTCGTTCCCTCTTTGCCTGTCGCTTCATCCACGCACGCTCGAAATACCCCCCCTGTAATCACCCCCTGCGGCTATAGAAGGCTAGTCCGTCCACCCCTAGCATGGTGGCGGTATCGAGCGGGAGCATGTGAAAGAAGGTGCAGAATGATGAACACGCATTGTGAGCAAGGGCACGGGAACGGGCATGCGCATGGGCACAGACCCGCGAAGGGGAACGGGAAAAGAAATGTCGAGGTCTGCCCCTATTGCCTTGAAAAGGACGAAGTCATCCCGATCGTCTACGGCTTCCCATCGCACGAAGGCTTCAGGAGGGCAGAGCGCGGCGAAGTCTATCTCGGCGGCTGCGAGATAACCTCGGCCACCTACTACTGCAAACGCGACGACAGGGAGTTCTGAAGCGGATACTTACCACAGGCGTGAGAAAGAAGATGAATTAAAGCACCAGTAATATCTGAGAGCGTTGGACGGGGAAGGCAATCAGCCTCAGCTCAATAGTGCTACCTACACACGGTCAAGGGACGAGCCTTCGGTTCGCCACTCGCCCGTGCCCTCCTATATCCACGGGCGAGTACTGCGGAAGTGGACCCCCGGTCCTGGCAAGACCGGGGCCCCGGCCGCTGTAGAAGTCAGAGGTTCAAGTCCTCTATCGCCCACCACTCAGCTTCATAAAAGCGCTTATCCTCAGGTCTCGCCCATGAGCCCTCAACGGGATAATCAAGGACAGCTACCTTCGGAATTATCCGTATGTTCACAAACGTAACAGCGAACAGAAACTTTATCTAATGCTTTATTTTTAAATTCACGCCGTGTTAATATATGAATACGGGGAAATTCTATTGGCAAGGGAGGCCCGAATAAAATGAATATTTCGTTCGCGCAAGGAACAACAGAGGCGAAACCTCTGGATGCGATCCTTCACCAGATTCTCACGTTCATTTATTTTCTTGCTCACCAGATTGGTTTATGGATCATCAAAGCCGTTCAGTCGCTATTTCCACGTAGTATTTTCCCAGATAGTATTATCGACCCCCTGGGATTCCTGATCATACTAACCTTATTTATGTTTCTTGTTGGCATCGCCAAAAAAATCGCCTGGATCATTGTTTGTGTCGGCTGGATCCTGTTATTCATTAGAATTCTTATAATCATTTTTAAGCTCGGATGAGGGAGCTTCACCCGAAAACTGGTCCAGCCAATAATGGAGTTTCTGGGCCTTCCTCAGCCATAATGATCCTGCCCTTATCCTGGATTGATTTGATGAACGCACCGACGCCGGTGTGACACGGGGTGCGGGTCAGATCCCAGCAGAATCTTACCACAGGGGCTGGATCCCTGTGAGGGGGTCAGGTCACGAACGGCCACGCCAAGAGCATGAAAACCCAGGCCCATTGCATAATTAGATTATCCCATGCTGTTTATTCAACTGAGTTCGGCGCTTTCTCTTCGAAGGAGACATGGCATGAGAGAATTGAAGGTGATTGCTCTGATCATTCTCTGCAGCTCGTCTTTTCTATTTCCCCAGGTGGATGAGAAGCTGAAAAACGATATCCGCAGCACGGGATACATTCACAGTCCGTTGCCGCTTGACTACAGCAAGTCATTGGAGACTTTTGGGCTCACGAAAACAGTGCTGATCTCCGATGTGCTTTGTGACATGGAAGACATGAGCCAATGGTCGCATAGCGGCATCGGGAGTATGTCTCAGACCGCCGAAAGAAGTATCTCCGGGAAGCACAGTCTGAGATTAGTTGCACCCAGTTATGTCGATGAAATACCCAAATGGGGCCTTGGCCGGGGGACGTCCATGGCCAGCTTCGACGTGGGCGGCAAGAACTGGGAGAAATACAACCGCATTCATCTCTACGTTTATCCGGACTGCGAAGGCGCCCGCGCCGTTTATCTGAACCTCTATGTGGAGAATGACGGAAAGATCAAGGTGCCGGACAGATACGGCCGGGAAGGATATCATGAAATGAACCTGATCAACGGCCAATGGAATGAATGCCTTGTCGAGATATCGGAACTGCCGCGCGACAAGGTCACCAAGATATCCTTTGCCATCGAAGTATTTGGAAAGGAACGTACGATGGGGGATCTTCTGCAATTCGACGTTTCCAATGTGACATTGCAGGTCGTCGACAAGCCGGAGGCCGTAAGCGGGTGGAAGCCGGCTGAAAACAGGATA
Organism: Candidatus Aminicenantota bacterium; assembly: GCA_026393975.1. Taxonomy (GTDB): domain Bacteria; phylum Acidobacteriota; class Aminicenantia; order Aminicenantales; family Saccharicenantaceae; genus RBG-16-66-30. The sequence continues at coordinate 52,973 of JAPKZD010000001.1, forward strand.
ATTTTCTCGACCTCGGGGTACCGCCCCGATAGCACGAAATCGGCAATCGTCAATGTCGCCAAGCACAATAGGAAGTTCCAGATCGTGGATTATGCAACCTCTCAGGTTGTCTATGAAGGGGAAATCCAGCCGGTCAAGACGAGTATCGGAAGCTTCGAGACAGTTGATTTCACCTCATATCGACGCGAGGGACAATATCGGATCAGAGTCGGGGACATAACAACGGCGCCGTTCTACATTGACGCGAATTTATGGGACGACTCAGCCTGGCGCGTGCTCAATTTCATGTTCTGCGAGCGATGCGGCTATCCGGTGCCCGGCAAACACGGGGTTTGCCATACCGAGGTGCATGGTGAATACAAAGGGCACATCTATCCCGTGAACGGCGGCTGGCATGATGCGGCCGATATGTCTCAGGGATTCGTGCAAACCGGCGAAATTGCTTTTTCCATGCTTGAAATGGCGAACAGGGCCAAGGAAAAGGGCAACACAGATCTCTACCTGCGTTTGATGGAAGAGGCCCTCTGGGGACTGGATCTGGTCATGAAGACGAGGCTGGAGAACGGGGACCGCTTCCAGGGATGGGGGACAAATCTGTGGACGGATGGTTATATCGGGTCCACAGATGATGAGGGCCGGCACCAGGTGAGGGCGGCGAACAGCGCATTTGCGAATTTCCTGTTGTCAGGCATTGAGGCCTATGCCTCGATGTCGATCGCGAACGATCCGATGCTCAGGGAGAATCTCCGCAAGATCGCGAAGGAAGATTTTGGATTTGCTTCAAAGCGTTTCGATGAGCTTGGATTCAAGGAGATGGGTTCGAGAAGTAGTGGACACACCGGCATGACGTCCCACAGCCAGTACATGGCGACAATGTCCTGGGCGGCGAGCATGCTCTACAAACTGACGAATGAGAAACATTACGCCGATAAGGCGGCACAGAGCATCAAGTATGCGCTTCAGTGTCAGCGAACGGAGCCGCTCAACGATGCAAACAAGACCGCGGGATTCTTCTACCGGGACCTTGACCGGAAATCGATCGTGCACTTCAACCACCAGTCAAGAGATCAGGTCTATATGCAGGCATTGACGGCCCTTTGTGAGGCACAACGTTGACGGCCCTTTGTGAGGCACAACCCCATCACCCCGATTATGCGACGTGGGAGAAAGCTATCAGGTTGTTTGGCGGATATTTGAAGAATATCTATCGATACGTCCAGCCTTATGGCTTGATACCCAGCGGTGTGTATCAGAAAGATGAGGTCAAGGACAAGGAAAATTTCCTCGCGGTCCAGCCGATGATTAGCGAGGGCACGGATCTTGCCGCCGATTTCAAGGAACAACTTGAAAACGGTGTCAGGCTGGATGAAGAGCATTATCTTCGTCATTTCCCGGTCTGGTTTTCGTTCAAGGGAAATGCGGCCGTACAGCTCGCAACCGGCAAGGCTGCCGTTCTGTGCGGGAAGTTCCTCAATGACAAAGAACTGATAAATATTGCCGAACAGCAACTCTTCTGGATTGTCGGCCGAAATCCCTTTGGGCAGTCATTGATATGGGGAGAAGGCAGTAATTATCCACAGCTCTACAATGCCCTGCCGGGAGAAATGGTTGGAGCGATTCCTGTCGGCATGGAGTCACGAGGCAATGAGGATACGCCCTATTGGCCTCAGTTCAATACCGCCACTTATAAGGAAGTGTGGGGATCATCCGCGGGAAGATGGTTTTCCCTGATCTCGGAATTCTGACATTTAGGCGGCAACCTTACGCGCGACATCGATTTCCACCGCTTCTCTTTCCTCGAGCCTATCGATCCGACAGCCTGAACCGGCTAAACGCTCGCCTATTTCTTGACCTCGAGGCCGCGGTTGCGGAGGAGGCCGTCGATCTTGGGCTCGGCGCCGCGGAAGCGCACGTACTGGGCCATGGGCTCCTCGGTGCCGAACGGCTCGAGGACGTTCTTGCGGAACGATTCCGCCGTGGCCCGGTCGAAGATGCCCTTCTCCTTGAAGGCCTCGTAGGCGTCGCAGTCGAGGACCTCGGACCAGATGTAGGCGTAGTATCCGGCCGAATAGCCCCCGCTGAAGATGTGGCTGAAATAGGTCGACCGGTAGCGGGGCACGATCTCCGGGATGAGCCCGATGCGGCCCATGACCTCGTTCTCGAACTGCCGCGTGTCGACTGCGGCCGGATTCGCGGCCGTGTGCCAGGCCATGTCGAGGATCGAGGCGGCCAGGTATTCGGTAGTGATGAAGCCCTGGTTGAAGAGGCTGCTCTTCTCGAGCTTGTCGACGAGCGCCGCGGGGATCATCTCGCCGGTCTTATAGTGCTTGGCGTAGACGGAAAGGAGTTCCGGCTCGAAGGCCCAGTGCTCCATGATCTGGGACGGCAGCTCGACCGAGTCTCGGGCCACGCTCCGGCCGCGGTAGCGGCCCTGCGAGAAGAGCGTCGCCAGGGAGTGGCCAAACTCGTGGAAGAAGGTCTCGACCTCGGTCGTCGAGAGGAGGGCCGGGGCGTCGGCCGTGGGCTTGGTGAAGTTGCAGGTGATCGTGGATATGGGGGGGATGCGCTCGCCCTTCTCGTAATAGGCGCGCCGGAAGCTGCCCGACCAGGCGCCGCTCCGCTTGCTCGGCCGCGGATGGAAATCCATGTAGAGGATGCCCGTGTGCCGGCCGTCGGCCTCCTGGACCTCGAAGACCTGGACCTCGGGATGGTAGCGCGGCAGATCGGGCTTCTCGACGAACTTCAGGCCGTAGAGCTTGCCGCACAGGGCGAAAATGCCGTCCCGGACGTTGTCGAGCTTGAAATAGGGGCGGAGGGCGGAGTCGTCGAGGGCATACTTCTCCTGGCGGAGTTTCTCGGTGTAATACCACCAATCCCAGGAGGCCAGCTTGAACTTGCCGCCCTGGCGGTCGATGAGGGCCTGGAGCGCGGCCGCCTCCTCGCGGGCCTTGACCAGGGTCGGCTGCCAAAGCTCGTTGAGGAAGGCGTTGACCTTCTCGGGCGTCTTGGCCATGTTGTTCTCGAGGACAAAGGCGGCGTGGCTCGGGTAACCCAGCAGCGCGGCCCGCTGGCGGCGCAGGTCGGCGATCTTCCGGGCGTTCTCTTTATTGTCGAACTCGTTATCATTGTCGCCCTTCATGAAATAGGCCCGGTGGATCTTCTCGCGCAGGGGCCGGCGATCCGAATAGGTCAGAAAGGGGGTCATGCTCGGCATCTGGATGGTGAAGAGCCATTTCCCCTCGAGCCCGGCCTGGCGGGCCGATTCGGCGGCCATGTCGACGACGGAAGGTGGCAGGCCGGCCAGGTCGGACTTGGCGTCGATGACGAGCTGGAAGGCGTTGGTCTCGGCCAGGACGTTCTCGCCGAACTTGACGCTGAGCAGGGAGAGCTCCTGGTTGAGCTCGCGGAAGCGGACCTTCTGCGTCTCGTCGAGAAGGGCGCCGCCGCGGACGAAGTCCTTGTACGCGTTTTCGAGCAGGAAGAGCCCCTCCCGGTCGAGCTTGAGCGTCGCGCGCTCGTCGTAGACCGCCTTGACCCGCTGGAAGAGCTTCTCGTTGAGCCCGATGTTGTCGCGGTGCGCGGCCAGCATGGGCGCGGTCTTACGGGCCAGGGCCTGGAGTTCCTTATTGGTGAGTGCGCCCTGGTAGGCGCCGAAGACGCCGTTAACCTCCGAGAGGAAGATCCCGGTGTGGTCGAGCGCGGCGATGGTATTCTCGAAGGACGGCCGCTTGGGATTGTTGACGATGGCGTCCACCTCGGCCTGCTCGCGGCGGATGCCCTCCTCGATGGCCGGCAGGAAGTGCTCCGTTTTGATACGGTCGAAAGGCGGGACGTTGTAAGGCGTCCCGTAGGGCTTGAAAAAGGGGTTGTCCGTCGCGGCGGATGCCGCGATCGTATCGGACGCGCCTGCCGGTCCGGCCGGCGGCTGGGACGATTGGGGCGCATCGCTCTTACAGGATGCCTGGACAATGAAAAGAAGACCGAGGACGAGAATGAATGCGGTATTTCTGGTCATGGTTCTTCGTACCTCCTGACGGGCTATAAAGCAGGCCCTATTATACACATAGAGCAATTCGGGGACACGGCAATATTACTTATTGACATAACTGGTCATTTTGACCATATTAATCAAGTAAGGATATCCCGGGGAGGCCACGAATATGAAAACAATCCCCCTGACCAAAGCAAAAGCGAGATTCTCGGGCCTCATCGACCGTCTTATCCATCTGAAGGAACAAATCGTGATCACCAAGCGCGGGAAGCCGGTCGCGGCCCTTGTCCCCTATGAGGATTGGGAAAGGCGCGCCTCCGTTGGGGCCGGCGGCCTGGCCGCCGTCGCCCCGCCTGCGGAAGACTACGACGCTGAAATTGACGCCATGATCGAGGAGATCTACGCGGCGCGGGCTAAATCCCGGGCCCGAAAGCCGGCCTTCTGATGTACCTCTTCGACACGGATGTCCTCAGCCAACTGGCCAAGAAACGGCGCTCGGAAAAGCTGATGTCGCGGCTCGCTCAGACACCGTTGGCCTCGCAATTCACGAGCGCCGTCAACGTCGCCGAGATCTATTACGGGATTTTCGGGATGAAAGGTCAAGAAAGCCAGCAGGAGCGGCTTCTCGAGTTCTTCGGGGGCCAGGTCTTCCCGCGTCTCACGATCCTGCCCTTCGACGAAGAAGACGCCCTGACCTACGGTCGGCTCAAGGCTTCGCTCGAGCGCAAAGGCCGGCCGCGGTTCGAGCCCGATCTGCAGATCGCCGCGATCGCCCTAAGAAACAGCCTGACCGTCGTCACGGGAAACGTCCGGCATTTTGCTGGGATCCCGAGGCTGAAGGTCGAGAACTGGCTGGCCCTTTAGCCAATCCAGTCGATCTCCACGGCCTGGCCCAACTTCTTGAATTCCGGGTCTCCAGTGACAAGAGGCGCCTGATATTTTTCCATCCAGCTTGAGCGCCTTGACGACCTCTTCAAAAGCCAATCGTTTTTCGCCGGATCGTTTCTCGAAGGCTTCGAGGTCCGCGGCGTCCTCAGCCGCGCCCGTCGGGACGGCGGACGATGATCTCGGGGTCGTCGAGCAGCAGCTCACCGCCGTCGACGGCGCAGAAGGCGTAGGGATAGTACCCTGGCTCTGCGCCTGCCCGCACCCTACCGACGATCGTCCTGTTTCTTTTATGCAACACGGCTGAGCCCCAGTCGAGCGGCGACTTGAGCGCCTTGACGACGATGGCAAAGGGGCGCACTTTATCGAGCTTCCACGTGATCGTGTCGCCCGCGCAAACGTGGACGCAGTGCTTGTCGTACTCGATTTTTTTCCTCTCGCTGATTTTGACGTTGACCGTGTGTTTCACCATGATGCCCTCCTCTAAATGTTCGTTTTATCGGGTTTCGCGCCGGCCCCGCCGGCCGATTTACCTTCGATGGCATCCGCGTACGCCCGGTCCTGTCTCAGCCCGGCCAGGAACGGGTCCTTGGCGATCTCGTCCATCGGCCCCTTGAGCCGGGCGTAATCGCGGAGGGCCTCGATGGCCTTCTGCCGCTCGCCGCTGAGTTCGAAAACCACGACCGACTTCATGACGACCGAGATGTCGCCGGGAGTCAGTCGCAGAGCCTCGGCGATCTCGGTTCGGGCCCGGTCGGGGAAGCCCGCCTTGGCCAGGAAGCCGGCCAGGCTGGAATGCAAGTGGGAGTCGCCGGGGGTGGCGGAGAGCTCCTTCTCGGCGAGCTCGATCGCCTTGCCGTAGGCCTCGGCCGCCTTGGCCTCGTTGCCCGGCGTGAAGTGATAGGCGTCGGCCAGGTTGCCCCAATGGACATAATACACCCCCAGCCCGAACCCGATCGCGGCCTCGTTCATGGTCACGGCGTCCGCATACCGGCCCCGGAAATAGTAGAGGACGGCCAGGTTCGAGCAGGCGTCGGGGTTCCGCTTGATCGCGTTCGACCGTTCGAACGCGGCCTCGGCCAAGGCGTTCTCGCCGAGCTTGAAATGGGCCGCGCCTAGGTCGTTCAGGCCGTTGATGTTGCCGGGACAGAGCCTCGTCACCGTCTCGTATTGGTCGCGGGCCTTGTCGTAGGCGCCCTGGAAAAAGTAGAAGTAGCCGAGATAGCTTGCCGCGGCCCAGTACCCCGGCCGCATCCGCAGGGCGGACCGGTAGGCCGCCTCGGCCTTATCCGGTTGGAGCGCGTCTTCGTAGACCAGGCCGAGCTTGATCTGGGTGTCGTAGGAAAGCGGGTCGAGAGCGAGCGCTTGCTCACACTCGCGGACCGCCTCATCCATCCGGCCGAGCCCGCAGACGATACCGCCGAGGACGAGGTGGCCGTAGGCCAGCTTGTCGTTCGCTTTCAGGACGGCGCGGGCCTGGGATTCGGCCTTGAGGGCCAGCGATCGATCCTTGCCGAGCGTGTATCTGCTCCAATAGGCTTCGGCCAAGCCGATGCCGGCCGCGGCGAATGAGGGGTCGCGTCCGACGGACTCTTCGAAGGCCGCTATCGCCGCGTCGGCGTTCTCGGGCGTCTCGGAACCCGCCATGTAGCCGAGGCCCCGGATGTAGGACTCGAACGCTCCGGGCACGGTCGTTCCGGCGGCGGTAAGGGCCGCCTTGTCGCCCGGCGCGGGAGCTAGACCCATGGCGGAGGCGGCTTCGACGACAAGCTCCGCTTGCCATGTGGCGATGTTGGCGATGTTGTCCGACTTCGGGAGGGAGGTCAGGCGGCGGTAGCGGGCCGGGTCGACGACGTCGAGCGTCAGGGTCAGGTTGTCGCCGGCGCGCTTGAGCGTCCCTGAGACGACGATGTTGGACCCGAGGATCCGCTGGGCATCGGCCGCTTCGCGGACCCCGTATGTCTCGAGATGATCGACCGGAGTGACCCAGGAGCGGGTGCGGCGGGCGATCGCGTCGAGGTTGCGCCGCAGGTATTCCGCCAACCCGCCGGCGAGGGCCCGGTCCGCCCCGCTGCCGCCGAGGACGCTCGGGGCGAAGATGGTGATGTGGCGCCCGCCGGGACGCCCGCCCAAGCCGAGGAACGCGGCGATTTTCCCGGGGACGCCGAGGGCGAGGACAGCGTAGATGGCGGCTGCGCCGAGAACGGCCGGGAGGGCGATCCTCGTGAAGGCGGGACGAGGCCGGGAACAAAACCCGGCGCCCGCCATCACGGAAGCCAGCGCCTCGGACATCTCCCTGGCCGAAGCGAACCTGCCGGAAGGGTCCTTGGCTAGGGCCTTGGCGATGATCGGGCCGCAGCCCTCCGGAATGCCGGGCGGAAGGTTCCCGAGGGGTTTCGGGTCGCCGTGGACGATGGCGTAGGCGAAGGAGTGCTCGTTCTCCCCGTGGAAGGGCAGGCTGCCGGTGAGCATCTCGTAGAGGACGACCCCCAGCGACCAGACGTCGGTCCGGGCGTCGACGTCCTCGCCGCGGATCTGTTCGGGCGACATGTAGGCCACGGTGCCAATCGAAGTGCCGGGCCGCGTCAGGCGCGCCTCGCCGGCGATCTTGGCCAGTCCGAAGTCAGCCACCCTGGCCGTCCCATCCTTCGAGACAAGGATGTTGCCGGGCTTGACGTCCCGGTGGACGATGCCGTTCTCGTGGGCGGCGGCCAGGCCGTCGGCGACCTGGGCGGCGATGGCCAGGGCTTCGGGGGGAGCGAGCGGGCCGCGCTTGACCTTGGCCCTCAGGCTTTCGCCGTGGCAGAGGGCCATGGCGATGAACATCTGATCGGAGCCGCTCTCCCCGATCTCGTAGATGGTGCAGATGTGCGGGTTGTCGAGGACCGAGGCCGCCCGGGCTTCGTGGACGAATCTCTCCCGGGCCTCGGCGTCGTTGGTCAGTTCGCCGGGGAGGAACTTGAGGGCGACGGTGCGCCGGAGCTTGAGGTCGTCCGCCTCGTAGACGACGCCCATGCCGCCCCGGCCGATCTCCCCGACGATACGGTACTTGCCGGCAACTACCGTCCCGGCAGCGAGGCCGCGCAGGTGATGCTCGACGGTCCTGGTAAGCGAAGGAGCGTCGGGGGCGGGACCAGGCGGTTCAGCTGGGAGCGGGGACGCGCAAGCGCCGCAGAACCGGGAGGTGTCCGGGTTTACGGCGCGGCATTTGGGGCAGTCCAAATCTCGTTCCCCTTCTCGACTGCCCTAACAATAAGCTTAAACGCGGGTTCGAGTCAACTGGCCTAATTCAGGGCGTTCCAGTTGAGGATCGCGTTCCAAAGAAGCCGGAAATCCGAGCGGTTGAGGTCCCGGTAGATCGGATTGAAGTTGTAAGCGATGACGCGGCCCTTGCCGGCCGGCAGGTCGAGGATCGCCGGCCGTCCCTCGAGCTCGTCCTCGCCCTTGATGGCGCCGCTGACGAGCATCTTGACCTCGTCTTTCTTTGCCTGGTCTTTAGGATCTTTCGGCTTCGAGCCTTCCGCTCCCTCCTCGTCACGATCCTCCGTCCTGAGCTTCGTGCCCCACTGCAGGACGACGCCGCGCCGGCCCGACATGGCGATATCGTAGACGGGAAGCCCCGTGCGGAAGACCGAAGTCACTTCCGGCGAGCCGTAAGCCAGCGGGTGGTCGGGCCTGACGAACTTGACCTTGAGCTCCGAGCCCGGCGTGAAGAAAGCGCCCGATTTCCGGTAGACATCCCGGACAAGACCGCCGTCGATGGCGAGCGTCGAGCCGTTGCCGAGCGTGATGAGCATCCCTCCGGCGTCGAGATACCTTTCGAGGTTGGCCATGCCCGACCAGCCGATACCTCCCGTAATGTCTTCGGATGCGTCGGGGACGCCGAGGCTGGGGAAATCCTTGGTCTTGGTGTAGGCCATCGGCCCGAACTTCTTGTCGATGCCCTGGATCTGGTCCTGGAGGTCGAGATAGTTGTGGCCGAAGAGGATGATGTCGAACCGTTCCAATAAGCGCCCGGCGCGGACATCGTCGTCGCGGATATACGTATAAGGGATTTTTTCCCGATCGAGCACGTAGCGGATCCAGCCGACCGCCTCGGTGTCGGCCCAGGTGTGCCAGACGGCCAGACGCGGCATCTTGGACTCGTGCCGCGGCACGTCTGGTGCGGAAGGCACGCTCTCGAAATCCACGGCCAGCTCGGCGGCGGCCCGCTTCAGCGCGTCCGTCAGCCCTTTTTGATCGGATAGGATCCAGGAGCCGGCAGGATAATCCGCTTCGCCCGACTTGAACGCCTTCTCGGCGATCTCGACGCGGAAGGCGGCCAGGCGGTTGCGGAGCGCCAGCAGCGCCTCCTGGCCCGTGTCTTTGAGCAGGAAAACGGGCCCCGTCCCTCTCACGTCGCCCCGGGTTTCGAAGCCGGCCTGGACCGGCACGAGCGGCACGTCCATGACCTTGGCATCGTCGATGCGCTTGGCTTCGATGCCGTAGTGGACGGGCAGGGACCAGGAAACGTCGTCGTACGGCTCGTAGGCGGCGTCGGGCGGAAACATCTGCGGAAGAAGCAGGTCCACTGCGTAGTTGCGGTAGGGCTGGTCGAGCCGCACGACGTAGGTCCCGGCCGCGAACTCCCCTTCTCCGACCTTGAAGGACGCGGGCGCCCGCGAAACCTCGATGCGGTGGGCGAGAAGGAGGTTGACCATCTCGGCCACGCGGCGGCGGTCGCCTTGGTCCTCAGCTATGGCGAACGCATAGGGCCCGCCCTTGACGCCTTTCTGCCAGGAGTTGTAGCTCTTGCGGTAGAAATCGCGGAGCATCTCCTTGGCGTTCTTGGCCGTGTAATCGAGAGCGGCCAGGCAGCCGCTCTCCATATAGTTCGTGTTGTCGCGGAGGGACCAGCGGAACTTGCGCGGCGGCGGCATGGGCCGGTACCATTCCCGGCTCGTCACCGGGCGGCCCACGTAGCGCTCTTCGTTCGGCCGCAGGACCCGCTCGACGGTCTCGGCCGTGCCGTTGCCGAACGTCTCGTAGCCACGCCCGATGCTGTTGTGGTTGACGCCGATCGAGTCGAGAAAGACGTGCTCCCAGCCGTCGCTGAAGCCCCACGTCCAGACTCCGGGCATGCCCGCCGACGTCAGGGCCCCGAGCTCGGCCAGGGACATGGCGAACCATTCATTGAGGAGGATCGGGTCGAGGTTGGTGTTGAACGGCCCGGTGCCGTTCCAGGTCTGGAGAAGCGGGATGGACTCGTGGAGGTCGTGGACGACCATCGGATGGTATTCGAAGAACATCCGGCTGACCGCCTTGGACAGCTGGAGGGCCTCCTGGTGCGAGTCCCGGTTGTTGTCGTGGAAGACGTAGAATCCCCAGTAGGGCGGCGAAACCGGCGGCAGGTTGTCGAAATCCGTTTTGCCCTTGAGGTAGCGGTAGAACCAGTCGACCTGCTTGTCGCGGCCATCGGGCTCGCAGACGGGGTTGATGAGGACGACGACCTCGCTCCGGATCTTGCGGATCATCGGCTGTTCGGACACGGCCAGGCGGTAGGCCAGCTCCATGACCATTTCCGGACTTCCGGTCTCGGTCGAGTGGATTCCGGCGTTGAAATAGTAGATCGGCCGGGCCGAAGCGATAAGGGCCTCGGCGGCGTCGGGCGACGTTTTCCTCGGGTCGGCGAGGGCCGCGGTCGCCTCTTTATGTTTCGCGAGATCGCGGATACCCGCCTCGTCGGAGACGATCACGAGAAGGATGTCCCTCCCCTCTTCGCTCCGGCCGATCGTCTCGACGCGGACGCGCGGCGATGTTTCGGCGAGCTTGCGGAAGTAGCCGTAGATCTTGGCCGTCGACGACAGCTCGCCTTCGGCCCCGACGATGTGGCCGAGATATTTGGTCGGCGAGAGCACGGTGTCCGACGCCGGCACGTAGGCCACCCAGGGATTACCGAAGCGGGCCTCGGTCGTGAACTTGGCGATGGCCTCGACCGAACCCGGTTCGGGGGTATCGGGGGCGTAGGGGCTCTTGACTTGAGCTTGAGAAGCCGCGGCGGCGATAACCGCGACGCAGAGAACCGGCAGGAACATCCAGGCGAGATGACGGGCTTTTTTCATGTGTTCAACTCCTGTCCATAAACGGCAGGATAATTGCGGCCGGGGGCCTAAGTCAAGCGAAGAAGGGTTTGACCCCATCCGGGTCAGCGGGTAATAATGTTTGCAACGGCTGACGTAAAGGAGAATCGACCCATGAAACGGACATCCCGTCTGCTAATCCTGACCCTGGCCATGAGCGCGCTCGCGTTCGCGGCGTTCGCGCCTCCTGCGGCCCTCGCCGCCGAGGAGAAAGTCATCCTCACGCCCAAGCCCGGCCCCGAGCCGCGCATCAACGGCGCCAGGGTCTTCGGCGTCAGGCCGGGGTCACCCTTTCTCTTCACCATCCCGGCTACGGGCGAGCGGCCGATGACCTTCGCCGTCAATGGCTTGCCCGACGGCTTGGCGGTCGACGCCGCCACCGGGCAGATCACGGGCGCGCTCGCCGCCCGCGGCGAATACGCCGTCACGTTCAAGGCGACGAACCGCCTCGGTACGATCGAACGCAGCTTTAAGATCGTCTGCGGCGACACCCTGGCCCTCACCCCGCACATGGGCTGGAACAGCTGGTATGTCTGGGAGAACCACGTCACCGACGGCATCATGCGCGCCGCCGCCGACGCCATGGTCTCGAGCGGCATGATCGACCACGGCTACCAGTACGTCAACATCGACGACTGCTGGGCGGTCAAGCCGGGCTCGAACGACCCGACGCTCCAGGGACCGGAGCGCGACGCCCGGGGCATGGTCAATTCGAACGGCCGCTTCCCCGACATGAAAGCCCTCACCGACTACATCCACGGCAAAGGCCTCAAGGCCGGGATCTACACCTCGCCTGGACCGCAGACCTGCGCCGGCCACGTCGGCGCCTGGCAGTACGAGGAGCAAGACATCGCCCGCTTCGTCGAGTGGGGCTACGACTTCCTGAAATACGACTGGTGCACCTACCTCGGCGGCGGCCGGGATAAGAGCCTCGAGGAACTGCAGAGACCCTACCGGCTCGTGAGCGCCATCCTGGCCAAACAGCCGCGCGACATCGTTCTCAACCTCTGCCAGTACGGCATGGGCAAGGTCTGGGAATGGGGCGCCTCGGTCGGCGGCAACAGCTGGCGGACGGCCGACGACCTGGGCGGCCGGTTCGAGGGCATACCGGCGGCGCTCTTCCGTGACGGCTTCGACGTCTACTCCAAGAACGAGCTCCACCGCTATGGCGGGCCGGGCCGCTGGAACGACCCCGACTACCTGCTCATCGGCTACCTGAGCGATTGGAAGGGCGGCACGGCCGAGACGCCGCTCACGCCGAACGAGCAGTACACGCACTTCTCGCTCTGGGCGCTCGTCGCGGCGCCGCTCATTTTCAGCGGCGACATCACCCGCCTCGACGATTTCACGCTGAACATCCTGACCAACGACGAGGTCATCGACGTCGACCAGGATTCCCTGGGCAAACCGGGCCGGCGCGCCGCGAAAAGCGGCGACCTCGAAGTCTGGGTGAAAGAGATGGAGGACGGCTCCAAGGCCGTCGGGCTCTTCAACCGGAGCGAAGGCCAGGCCGAAGTCACCGCCCTCTGGGCCGACGTCGGCGTCGAAGGCGGGCAGAGGGTCCGCGATCTCTGGCGTCAGAAAGACCTCGGAGTCTATAAAGACTCCTTCAAGGCTTTGGTCGCCCGCCACGGCGTTGTCCTGGTCCGGATGCGGCCGGAAGGCAAGTAATACCGGACGGGCCGTAAAACGGGCGTTTATCAGCGGACAAGCTCGCCGTCCATCTCGCCCCGGGCGGCGGCGCCGCGGTCATCCTGACGCCCGTCAAGTAATTCGGGGACACAATACCCATTTCCGATATTTGGGAAAAGAGGAGCTTGACACTCCCTCTTATTCATAATATATTCTTAATTAGTAAATATTCCTATTTATCGGGGACGCGCTATGAAACGGACACCCGGCGAAATATCGAAGATGACGGAGCGGTTCGAAGGCGCGATCCGGCGGGCCGGGATCAAGCTGACGCCGCAGCGCATCGCCATCTACCGCGAGGTCGCCCGGACTGCCGACCACCCTGACATCGAGACCGTCTTCCGGAACGTCCGCAGGAAATTGCCCTCGGTTTCTCTTGACACCGTCTACCGCACCCTAGGTCTCTTCGCGGACCTCGGCCTGGTCATGACGGTCCGCCCCCTGGGCTATCGCCTCCGCTTCGACGCCAACACCAGCCCCCACCATCACTTCGTCTGCACCCGGTGCGGCGCGACCCTCGATTTCGAGTACCGGGAGTTCGACACCTTGCGGATTCCCGCCGCGGCGTCCGCCTTGGGGCGGGTGGAGTCGCGGCACGTCGAGTTCCGGGGCCTCTGCGCGTCCTGCGCGCCCGGCCCGGCCCGTTCTAAGGGCAAAAGCGCAAAGCGAACGAATGGGACCCGGTCCCATCGTCCATAACATCAACATCTCTAGGAGGGATTGACATGGCCGACGACAAAAAAACACTGACGACCGGATTCGGGATGCCGGTCGACAACGACCTGAACTCGATGACGGCCGGCCCCAAGGGCCCGGTGCTCGTGGAGGACGTTCACCTCAGCGAGAAGCTGGCCCACTTCGACCGCGAGCGCATCCCGGAGCGCGTCGTCCACGCCAAGGGCGCCGGCGCGCACGGCTGGTTCGAAGTGACCCGCGACGTCGCCAAGCACACGCGGGCCAAGTTCCTGTCCGCCGTGGGCAAGAAGACCGAAGTCTTCGTCCGCTTTTCCACCGTCGGCGGCGAGAGGGGCTCGGCCGACTCCGAGCGCGACCCGCGCGGCTTCGCCGTCAAGTTCTACACCGAAGAGGGCAACTACGACATGGTCGGGAACAACACGCCGGTCTTCTTCATCCGCGACCCGCTCAAGTTCCCCGATTTCATCCACACCCAGAAGCGCAACCCGGCGACGAACCTCAAGGACCCGGACATGTTCTGGGACTTCCTGTCCCTGACGCCGGAGTCGATCCACCAGGTCACGATCCTCTTCTCCGACCGCGGCACGCCCCGCTCCTACCGCAACATGAACGGCTTTAGCAGCCACACCTACATGTGGTACGACGCCAAGGGCAAATACTGCTGGATCAAATACCATTTCAAGACGGTCCAGGGGATCCAGAACTTCGACGGCCCGGAAGCGGACCGGATGCGCGGCGTCGACCCCGACGTCACCACGCGTGACCTCCACGCCGCGATCGCCCGCGGCGAGTTCCCGGCCTGGCGCGTCGAAGTCCAGATCATGACCCCGGCACAGGCCAAGGACTACCGGTTCGACCCCTTCGACATCACCAAGGTCTGGCCCCACGCCGACTTCCCGCCCGTCGAGATCGGCCGGATGGTCCTCGACCGCAATCCGGAGAACTATTTCGCCGAGGTCGAGCAAGCGGCCTTCTCTCCCGGCAACTTCGTCCCCGGCATCGGGCCCTCGCCCGATAAGATGCTCCAGGGGCGCTTGTTCAGCTACCACGATACCCACCGGCACCGGCTCGGACCCAACTTCCACCTGCTCCCAGTCAACGCCCCGAAGGCGGCCCCGATGGCGAGCTACCAGCGGGACGGCGCCATGCGCTTCGACGGGAACGGCGGGGGCGGGCCCAACTACTGGCCGAATAGCTTCGGCGGCCCGGCGCCGGACGCGGGCTTTGTCTTCCCGGCGATCGACGTGGCGGGAGCGGCGGCGCGGCACGCCTATGTCCTCGGCGACGTCGATTTCGTCCAGGCGGGGGCCCTCTATCGCAAGGTGATGACGGACAAGGACCGCGAGCACCTCGTCGCCAACATCGTCGGCCACCTCAAGGGGGCGCAGAAGCGCATCCAGCTGAGGCAGACGGCCCTTTTCACCAAGGCCGACGCGGAATACGGCGAACGCGTTGCCAAGGGTCTCGGCTTGAACGTAGACGAGGTCAAGCGGCTGGCGGCAATGTCGCAGGAAGACCGAGCCAAGACCACCGCGGCCTGAAATTTATTTCCCGAAGCCCTTGACCTTCGTGTAGCCCGCCGGGATTTCGTAGTTTCCGGCCGGGGCGGCCTTGTCGGAGCATTCGAGGAGCTCGGTCGTCGAGGTCATGTCGGCGCCCATGACGTTGACCTTGGCCGTCGAGTAGACGACGACCCCTTTGACCTTCTGCATTTCCTTGACGATCTTATCGAAGCCGGGCTGGGAGGCCAGCATGGCGTTGGCGCTGGTGAAGTAAAGACTGTAATTGATCTTGAGATCCTCGGTGGCCCAGGCTTCGGAATTGGTTTTGCCGGCCATGCCCATGTCCATCTCGATGAGGTACTTGCGGCAATTCCAGGAGCCGATCTTTTTCGTCTCATCGGTTTCGGTGACCTTGGCGGACATGTTGCCCATGACCCCCTTCATCATGCCCTTCATGAAGGCGGGCATCTTCTTCATGGCCTCTGCCTTTTCCGGGTCCTCCGCGGCTCCCGCCGCGGCCGCCTCGTCGAACATCTTCTCGAAGTCCAGGGGCATCTCCGCATAGGTCTTCTTGTTGTGGTCGATTATGTAGAGGATCTTCTTGTCGCCGAGAAGGATTGTGGATGTCCCGGCCTCCTGGTCCGTTCTGGCCTTGTTCTCACCCAGCCAGAACACCGAGATCGCGTCCTTTTCCGGCTGGGTCTGGCCCATCATTTTGAAGGCACTCGTGTGGACCTTCTGCTTCATGTAGATGTCGGCCCGGGCCTGGACGGTCCCGAAGACGAAGCAGACGACCGCCGCGACTATTGCGACATTGAGAATCCGTCGATTTTTCATGAATCCTCCTTTGCGAATACGTTGGTTATGCCGAGTGTTTTTTATACCGCTCGCGACCGCCAAAGTCAAGCCGCGTGTTCGTCAAAAACGGTTGAAGTGGATGACGGATGCGAGGGCGCGCTTGGGGACGTGGAGGCGGCCGTCGGCGTCCTTCCAGTAACGGCAGGACTCGCCCATGACCTCGGCCGTAGGCTCCTCCGCCGGGTAGCCTAGGGCCAGGACGCTGTCGACCCTGTAGTCCTCGGGCACGCCGAGCACGACCCTCAGCTTGTCCCGGTCGATCGAAAGCAGCCAGCAGCTCCCGACGCCCTCGGCCAGGGCCGCGAGGAGCATGTTCTCCATGGCCGCGCCGATGTCGTACTCGAACATCTTCTCCCGGACCTTGGTGTTGGCCAGGGTGACGATGTAGGCGGCCGGCTCCTCCCCCGGCTTGGGGTCGCCGGCCGGGGCGATATAGGCCGCCCACTTCAGGCAGGGAAAGACCTCCGCCTTGAGCCCCGTCTCGTCGACGACGATAAACTCGAGCGGCTGGAGGTTGGCCGCCGACGGGGCCAGTCGGCCGACATCGACGAGCCGCTCGAGCAGTTCTCTGTCCACGGGCTCGGGCTTGAACCTGCGGATCGTCCGCCGCCCGGCGATCACGTCATAAAAGCTCTTGTCGTCCTGACACATCATGCGCCTCCTTGAATTTTCCGGCCTTCGGTCGCCGGCGCCTTGAGCATGAAGACGGCGGTCGAGGCCAGTAGAAATAACCCGGCGATGCGGTACATCCACCGGTATCCGGCGAGGTCGGACATCCAGCCGAAAAACGGCGAGCCGATGCCCATCCCGACGTCGAAAAGCGACAGATAAAGGCTGATGGCCAAACCCTTGTTCTCCCGGCCCAGGAAATCGATGATGTAGGTGCTCAGGGCGGGAAAGATCAGGCCTTGGCCGAGCCCGCCGATGAATCCCGTCACGAGGAGCATGGGCAGGCTCCGGACCTGGGCGAGGAGGAAGAGGTTGCCGACGATGATGAGCGCCGCCGGGAGGATCACTTTTTTCCGGCCGTAGCGGTCCGAGAGGTCGCCTATGCCGAAGCGGGTCAGGATCGCGGCCAGCGAGAAGACGAGGAAGAACGGGCCGACCCGGCCGATGCCGATCGAGTTTCCGAAGACGGCGATGAAATAGATCATGGCCCCGCGGATGGCGCCGTGGAAAACGGGCATGGCCGAGATGATCACGGCCAGCGCCAAGGGCACGGCCTTGAGGACCCGCATACCCGAACCTTGGCCGTCGGAGCAGGGCTTCGCAGTTTCCCGCGTCGCCAGCAGACAGAGGAGCGCGGCGACGAGGAAGAGGACGGCGGCGTTGAAGAGCCAGCCGTAGCCGAAGCGGGTGATGATCTCCTCGGCGAAATACGGCCCGAGGGCCTGGGCGACAAGGCTGGCGATGCCGATGATGCCCATCGAGAGGGCCATCCGGTCGACCGGGGCCAGGTCGGAGCAGTAGGCGATCGTGGCCGTCATGCCGATTCCCCAGCCGAGGCCGGTCAGGGCCCGGAGCGCGATCGGCAGCCAGCCCGCGTCGCTGACGAGATGGAAGAGCGGCGTCGAAAAGATCAGGAGGAGCAGGCCGAAGATGGCGATGCGCCGCCCGCCCCGGACGTCGATCATCCGGCCGAAGACCGGCCGGATGGCGATGGCCACGACGCTGTGGATGCCCATGATCAGCCCGACCCGGCTCTGGCGCGGGCCGAACTGCTTGAGGAAGACGGGCAGGAGGTAGAAGAGCGCGACCGACGTAGCTAGGAAAAAATAGCCGGAGAGGGCCAGCAGGAAATCCCTGTTCCAGAAGGATTTCCGTTCCGCTCGCGGGACGGCGCCGATCTCGAGGCTGTTCATGGACGATGTCCGGACACCGATATATAAAGGACGCGGAGGCTGGATGTCAACCCCAAGACTTCACGGGGTTAACCCTGAGCCGCGCTTCCGCGAACGGGTCAAATGGAGAGAGAGAAAGGCTGGCTGTAATTGGGGGGGATAACAAGTTTAAAGGGGATATGAAGGAGGGTAACTTGTTGCTTTACACAGCCAGCGAAGCAAAGCGTTGTTATAAGTATAGCAGAAATGCGAAAAATTTCAACTATCAGAGCCCGCGGAGCGATTCGACGAGCCGGCGGGCCCTCGTCACGAGCGCCTCCCAATCGTCGGCATCGATCGTCTTCCTGTCGAGGAGGGCCGTCCCGATTCCGACACAGCAGGCGCCGGCGGCGATGAACTCCCGCGCGTTTTCGAGGGTGACGCCGCCCGTGGGCATGAGCCGGATATGCGGCAAGGGCCCGCGGAGGTCGCGGAAAAACGGAGGCCCAAGCGATGTCGCCGGAAAGACCTTGACGATGTCGGCCCCGGCCCGCCACGCGGCCACGATCTCGGTCGGCGTGAAGGCGCCCGGCACGACGAGGACCTCGGCTTCACGGCACGTCCGAACCATGTCCGTGTCCATGACCGGAGAGACGACAAAATCGGCCCCGGCGGCGATGACGTCCAAAGCCGTGCCCGCGTCGAGGACGGTTCCCGCGCCGATGAGCACGCCCGGTTCCTTGTCGCGGGCCATGGTGCGAATGATCTCGACGGCGCCGGGCACGGTCATGGTGACCTCGAGCGCTGTGACCCCGCCCTTGCGGAGCGCGGCGGCGGCCTTGGCCAGCTTAGCCGCATCGGTCATCCGGATGACGGCGACGGCCTTCGAGGCGAGAAGCCTTTCGAGGACCTTGTCTTTCGTCATGGTCGACTCCCCCGCTTACCGCCGGACCCGGCCCGAGCGGTCGCCGCGGACGACGGTCCGAATGTCCTTTTCCGTGGACAAGTTGAAATCGCCGGGAATCGAATGCTTGAGCGCGGCGGCGGCCACGGCGAAGTCGAGCGCCTCGGCGTCGGTCTTGAAAGTCGCCAGGCCGTGGATGAGGCCGGCGGCGAAGGCGTCGCCGGTGCCGATGCGGTCGACGATCGCCCGGATGTCGAACGACGGGCCGGAGAGGAACTCCGTCCGGTTTCTCAACACGGCCGACCATCGGTTTCCGTCGGCGCTCTCGCTCTCGCGGAGCGTGACGGCCACCCGGGCGAGCTTCGGGAATTCGGAGATGACCTTGGCTGTCAGCTCTTCGTAAGCCCTCGGGTCGAGCCGGCCGGCGGCGACATCGACCGCGGCCCCGACGCCGAGCGCCTTTTGGCAATCCTCCTCGTTCCCGACGAGAAGGTCGGCGTGCTTGACAACCTCCCGCATGACGTCGGGCGCGGAACGCCCGTATTTCCAGAGCTTGGCCCGGTAGTTGAGGTCGACGGACACGGTCATCTTCTTCGCCCGGGCGGCGGCGACCGCTTCGAGCGTGAGTCCGGCGGCCGAGGCGGAGAGCGCCGGCGTGATGCCGCTGACATGGAGCCAGTCCATCCCGGCGAAGGCCGCCTCCCAGTCGATGTCGCCCGGCTTGGCCTCGGCGATGCCAGATCCCTCGCGGTCGTAGATGACCTGGGACGGCCGGACGTCCGCGCCCGTCTCGGCGAAGTAGATCCCCAGCCGCCGCCCGCCGCGGACGACGGCGCTCACGTCGACGCCGTAGCGGCGGAGCTCGCGGACGGCCGCCTCGCCGACGGGATTCGACGGGACGACCGAGACCCAGCGCGACCGGTGGCCGAGGATGGCCAGGGACACGGCCACGTTGGCTTCGCCCCCGCCGAAAACGGCCTCGAGGCGCGGTGACTGGAAGAGGAGCTCTTTTCCCGGCGGAGAAAGCCGGAGCATGATCTCGCCGAATGTCGCGACGTTGGCCATCGCTTTTTCTCCTTTGTTTAAACATATCATACCCGCCCCTGCTCATTCAAAGCCTTCCCCTCCAACCGTCCCTACTCTCCGCCGCGGACGCTGCCCGGGCAGTGATGGGGGCCATGCAGAGACCCCGTAGCGGAGGGGGACCCGCTAAACCCAAGGCCGAGGGGTGTCGTCGGAGTGGAGCATAAAGCGGTGATTTAGCATTCCCGGGACGGATACGCGGCCTCCTCCCATCGAATCCGGCCCGGGAAGGCGTAAAAATCACCGCAGCGAACGGAGACGATCCCCGAGGCCACCTTGATTTTCGGGCGCAAGGGAGTAAAATAAGCGCGATTCCTGGCGCGGCCGCGATACCGGCGCCCGGACTTTCCGCCGGAAAGGAGACCCCGTCGATGCCTCAGACAGTGAATGTCGGAAGAAGGCTTATCGCCTTTATCATCACGGCCGCCGTCGCGGCCGGCTGGGCCGCCGCCCAGGCTCAGACCCCCAGGGTCCTTGGCTTCAAGAAACAGTTCGTCATCGAGATCACGAACCCCTCCCCGCTCGCCCTCGAGAACCACGCCGTCATCATCGACGTCGCCGGGATCAGGGCCTCCGTCGCGGCCGATTTCAACACCTACAACTACGCGCTCTTCGAAGAAAAGGGCGGCGATTACACCCTTGTCGTCTCCCAGGCCGACGACCTCGACAAGGACCGCTACCACGACGAGATCGTCCTCGTCCGGACCCTGCCGCCGTCGTCGACGACGCGGCTCTCCTGTTATTATTCGCCCGACCGCAGCTTCCAGCTCATGCCGACGCAGAAAGCTTACGCCCGCTCCGCCTGGGAAACCGGCGGCGCCGAGGCCGGCTGGGAGTCGAACCTCGCCGCCTACAAGTTCGTCCACGGGCGGATCGAGTTCTACGGCAAGCTCACGGCCGGGCTCATCCTGAAAAAATTCCCAGCCCCGGAAAACCGTCTCCAGGACTGGGGCATGGACGTCGTCGACGCCGGCGACTCGGCCGGGCTCGGCGGCCTGATCCTCTGGGACGGCGGCACCCGCGTTCCGCTGTTCGGCGCCTCCGCCCCGCAGGCCAAGCTGACCGTGCTCTCGCCGGGGCCGATCCGGGCCCTGGTCAAAGCGGAATACAGCGGCCTTCGCACGGCCGCGGGCGAAGTCGGGCTGACGGTCTTCATGTCCGCCTTCGCCGAAAGCGCCGTCTCGCGCAACGACGTCGTCGTCTCCGCCAAAGCGGCCGGCCCGGTCACGATCGGTCCCGGCATCCAGAAGCTCCCCGGCGAAACGTGGTCCCTCGACAAGGACAAGGGATTCCTCGCCGCCTGGGGCAAGGGTGCCGAGAACGCCGGAGAAGTTGGCCTGGCCGCCATTTTCCGGCCTTCCGATTTCGCCGGAACGGACGACACGGCCGTCGACCGGTCGATCAAGCTCGGCGGGCGGAACGGCAGGAAGCTGACGTACTGGGTCGCCGGTTCCTGGGAGCGCGGCATCACCTCACCGGGTGTCCCCGCGTCCAAGAACTGGGCCCGCCGGGTCGAAGAGCTGGCCCAGCGTCTTCTCGTTCCCGTGAAAGTCGAGTTCAAGGCGAAATGACGCTCCGCCCCCCCCTCGACTCGAGCTTCCGGCCCATCGTCCTCGACTGGCGCGCCTACCTCGAACGGGCCCGGACGGCCGGCGACGCCCTGCTCCGTATCGCCGTCGAGCGCGAAGACGGCCTCGTCTCGGCATTCGTCACCCGCGTGCCCGAGAAGGACGCCGAGCCGGCCGCCACGTACCTCATCGTCGAGAGGCTGGTCAAGTTCCTGCTCTGGTCGCGGGGCGGTTGGCGCGTTCACTTCCTCGGCCCCGCGGCGATCGGCAAGCGCCTCAAGGCCGACTATTCCGAGAAGGGCGCCCGGGCTTTCGACATCCGGACCATGAGCCGGGTCTACGAACGCCCTTTCGAAGTCGTCCTGTCAAGCCCGGTGACCTTTCCCGAAGTCCGGGAGGCAGTCCATTTCCCGGGCGGCCACCTCGACGGCTGCCGGATCGGCTTCGACCTCGGCGCGAGCGACTACAAGGTCGCCGCCGTAGTCGACGGCGAGCCCGTCTACAGCGAGGAGATCCCCTGGACCCCGGGCGAGCAGGCCGACCCCAACTACCACTACCGCCACATCCAGGAGGGCCTGAAAAAGGCGGCCGCGCATCTCCCCCGCGTGGACGCGATCGGCGGCAGTTCGGCCGGCATCCTCATCCGGAACCAGGTCCGGATCGCCTCCCTCTTCCGTTCCGTACCCGGGGACCTCTTCGAGAAGAAGGTCAAGGACATCTTCGTCCGGCTGGCCGCGGAATGGGGCGTGCCCTTCGAGGTCATCAACGACGGGGAAGTCACGGCGCTGGCCGGCATGCTCTCCCTCGGTGAGACGGGTGTCCTCGGCATGGCCATGGGCTCGAGCGAGGCGGCCGGCTTCCTCGACACCGACGGCCACATCCCGGGCTGGCTCGACGAGCTCGCCTTCGTCCCCGTCGACCTCAATCCCGAAGCGGCCGTCGACGAGTGGTCCGGGGACCGGGGCGTCGGGGCCAACTATTTTTCCCAGCAGGCCGTCAACAAGCTCGCCCGGACGGCGGGTATCGCCTTCCCGGACACAATGACGCTGCCCGAGCGGCTCATGCAAGTCCAGTCCCTCATGGACCGCGGCGACGAGCGGGCCGCGGCGATCTTCGAAACGATCGGCATCACCCTCGGTTTCACCATCCCCTGGTACGAAGTCTTCTACAAGTTCGGGAACCTGCTCGTCCTCGGCCGGGTCATGTCCGGGCCGGGCGGCAAGATCATCGTCGACAAGGCCGCCGAGGTCCTGAAAGCCGAGTTCCCGGAAACGGCGGCGCGGGTCCGCATCCATCTCCTCGACGAGAAGAGCCGGCGCGTGGGGCAGGCCGTCGCCGCGGCCCGCCTCCCCGGGCGGCCGGCGCCGCCACTGGAGTTCGTTCATGAAGTTCTTCAAACCCGACGCATCGGTCTTCATCCCCGACGGCCGGCCCGCCGACGAGGCCTTCCGCAGGATCACCCATCTCGGGATCGGCGCCCACCAGGACGACCTCGAGATCATGGCCTTCCATGGCATCCAGAAATGCTTCAACAGCCGCGACCTCTGGTTCGGGGCCGTGACCTGCACGAACGGCGGCGGCAGCCCCCGGGCGGGCGAGTACGCGTCCTACACGGACGAGGCCATGGCCGCGCTCCGGCGGCGCGAGCAGGAGAAGGCGGCCATCCTCGGCAACTACGGCGCCCTTGTCCAGCTCAATTACGCCAGCGCGGAGATCAAGGACGTCGCGACGGGCAGATTGAAATCCGACCTCGTCCAGGTTCTCAAGGCGGCGCGGCCCGAGGTCCTCTACACCCACAACCCGGCCGACAAGCACGACACCCACCTGGCCACGGTCTTCACCGCCCTGGCCGCCCTCCGGGAGCTCGTTCCAAGCGAACGGCCCCGGACAGTCTACGGCTGCGAGGTCTGGCGCGGGCTCGACTGGATGGATGACGGGGACAAGGTCCCGCTCGACGTCGGCAAGCGGGAACACCTGTCCATGGCCCTGATCGGCGTCTACGACTCCCAGGTCGAGGGCGGCAAGCGCTACGACTTGGCGACGCTCGGGCGGCGCCGGGCCAACGCCAGCTATTTCCAGTCGCACGCGACCGACGAGGCCGACGAGCTTTGGTTCGCCATGGACCTGACCCCGCTCGTCGCCGATGAAAAGATCGACGTCGCCGGCTTCGTCCTCGGCCACGTGGACAAGTTCCGGGCGAGCGTCAAAGAGAAGATCAAAAAATACTGGGTCGAGAAGCGCTGACCGCGCCCCGAAGGAGAACAGCATGGAAATCATCATCCAGCCCGACAGCCAACACGCCAGCCAGATCGCGGCCCGCATCGTGGCCCGCCTCGTCCGTGAAAAACCTCACGCCGTCCTCGGATTGGCCACCGGCAACACCCCGCTCCAGCTCTACCGGAACCTCGTCCTCATGCACCGGGAGTCGGGCCTCGACTTCGGCGGCGTGACTAGCTTCAACCTCGACGAGTACGTCGGCATTCCGCCGACCCATCCCTCTTCGTTCCACAGCTACATGTGGGCCCACCTCTTTAGCCACATCGACATGACCAAGGACCGGATCAACATCCCGGACGGCCTGGCCGCCGACATCCCCGCCTATTGCCGCTTTTACGAGCAAGCCATCCGTTCGGCCGGCGGCATCGACGTCCAGGTCCTGGGCATCGGCACGAACGGCCACATCGGCTTCAACGAGCCGTCCTCCTCCCTCTCTTCGAGGACCCGGATCAAAACGCTGACCGACGAGTCGCGCCTGGACACCGCGGCCGGGTTCGGCGGGCACGAGGGCGTCCCCACGCATGTCATCACCATGGGGCTGGGCACGATCATGGACAGCAAGATGTGCCTGCTCCTGGCCTTCGGGAAAAAGAAAGCCAAGGCGATCGCCAAGGCGATCGAGGGTCCGGTCACGGCCATGGTCCCGGCTTCCGTCCTCCAGATGCACCCGCGGGCCATCCTCATCCTCGACAAGGACGCGGCCTCCGATCTGAAGATGGCCGACTATTACACATGGGTCTACGACCACAAGCCGGACTGGCAGAAGCACTGAGGGCCGCCCCTCTTCCCTTTTCGCCCCGTCCTGTGTAAACTGAGCATACCCCTTAGACCAAGGAGATTTTAGAATGACGCATCCCATCAAGAATGTCCTCTGGGCCACGGATTTTTCCGAAGAGTCGAAGGAGGCGCTGGCGTATGCCAAGTTCTTCGCCAAGACCTTCGGGGCCAAGCTGACGGCCCTTCATGTCGTGCCCGATTTCGCGCCCGCCCTCTATGAACTCTGGCCCCAAGCCCAGGCCGAACTGGCCGGCAAGATCGAGGCCACCAAGATCAGCGCCCAAGCCCAGCTCGACCACGTCTGCAAGACCGAAGGGGTCTGCGCCGACAAGGTCGTCATCCGCGAGGGCTCGGCGGCCAAGGTCATCCTGGAGACGGCCAAGCAGGAAGGCGCCGACCTCATCGTCGTCGGCCGGAAGGGCATCGCCGGCCGCGAACAGAACCTCATCGGCAGCGTCACCCACCAGATCCTGAGGAGCGCCCACATCCCGGTGCTCGTGACCAAGGGGACCAAGGCCCGGCCGGAGGCCATCAAGAAGATCCTCGTCCCGACGGACTTCACGGTCGAAGAGGACATCGAACGCGACCACGCCTGGAAGCTGGCCAAGGGCCTGAAGGCGAGCCTCAAGTTCCTCTACGTCCTGGAGCTCTTCGGCCACGACTTCCGGCTGACCGACGAGATGTTCGCCTCCATCCTCAAGAAGCTCCAGGCCCGCAAGAAAAGGGAGCACGAGGACGTCGAGATCACCGAGGACGTCACCAAGGCGATCCACGGCTACGAGGGGATCATCGACTACGCCGAGGCCCACAAGTTCGACCTCATCGTCATGTCCACGACCGTGCACAAGCTGGCCCGGTTCTTCCTGGGCAGCACGACCGAGAAGGTCATCGCCCACAGCCGCGTTCCCGTCTTCGCCATTCCCCGGGAACAATAGTATTTACTCCTCTCCGGACTTCTGTTAAATAGGAGGTCCGGAGGGACATGAGAAAAGAATACCGGCCCATGGCCCTGGGTTTCTGGGGCATCGGCGTTCCCCTCGTTGTCTTCGCCGTCTTTTTCTGCAGGACACCGGCCCAGCGGCTGACCGTGTCCCTCTCGGCGGCGGTCTTCTTTCTCGTCGGCACCCTCATCTACCGGGCGAAACAATGAAGCTGGCGGCGGTCGATTGGATCTTCATCGTCTGGTACTTCATCCTGTCCATCGGCATCGGGCTCTACTACTCGAAAAAAGCAGGGAAGAGCATCTCCGAGTATTTCCTGAGCGGGCGGAGCCTGCCTTGGTGGCTTCTCGGGACGTCGATGGTGGCGACGACTTTCTCCTCCGACACGCCGCTCGCCGTCACCGGCATCGTCATCAAGGACGGCGTCTCGGGGAACTGGTTCTGGTGGAACTTCATGCTCGGCAGCGCCCTGACCGTCCTTTTTTTCGCCCACCTCTGGCGGCGGGCCCAGGTCGTGACCGAGGTCGAATTCATCGCCATCCGCTATTCGGGCCGGCCGGCGCGGTTCCTGCGGGGGTTCAAGGCCCTCTACCTCGGCATCCCCGTATCCTGCATCACCTTCGGCTGGGTGACCCTGGCCATGGTCAAGATCATCCAGATCATCTTCGGGACGAGCGGCGTCGCCGCCCTGGCCATCTGCCTCGGCCTGACGGTTTTCTACACAACGTTGTCCGGGCTGTGGGGGGTCGTGGCCACGGACATGCTCCTTTTCGGCGTGGCCATGCTCGGCTCCATCATCCTCTCCGTCGTTTCCGTGGAGAAGGCCGGCGGCATCGGCGCAATGGTCGAAGCCGTAAAGGCGCTTGGCGCCGGGACGGGCAAAGATTATCTTTCGGTCTTTCCGCCGCTCGGGCAGGCCCTGCCCCTGGCCTTCTTCGTCGCCCTGTTCGTCCAGTGGTGGGCGGTTTATTACCCCGGCGCCGAGCCGGGCGGAGGCGGCTGGATGGCCCAGAGGATGCTGGCCGGCAAGGACGCCAGGCACGCCGTCCGGGGGACGCTCTGGTTCACCATCGCCCACTACGTCATCCGGCCCTGGCCCTGGATCCTGACGGCCCTGGCGGCGCTCGTCCTCTTCCCCGGCATCACCGGGGCCGCCCCGGGCGAGATGGAGGCGGCCTATCCCCGGATGATCGCTTTCCTGCCCAAGGGGATCATGGGACTCGTCGTCGCCTCGCTCTTCGCCGCCTTCATGTCGACGATCGAATCCATCGTCAACCTCTCGGGCTCTTTCCTCCTCAACGATTTCTACCGGCCCTTCGTCAGGAAAAACGCCAGCGAAAAGCATTACGTGGCGGCTTCGCGCGTACTGGTCATCTTCGTTTCGCTCCTCGGGGCCGGATTCTCCTACGTCCTCGGCAGCGTCAAGATGGGCTGGCAGCTCGTCATGGAGCTCTCGGCCGGGATCGGGCTCGTCCTTCTGCTCCGCTGGTACTGGTGGCGGATCAACGCCTGGTCGGAGATCACGGCCCTGAGCGCGTCGGCGGCGACGGCCGTCTATCTCAAGATATTTCCCGATAACGCGCTCGTCCGCGGGCTGGGGAGAGGGCTGGAGAAAGCCGGGTTCAGGGTCGACGCATGGGGCGTCGGAATCCTGCTCGTCGTGGCCGTCACGACGGTGGCCTGGATCACCGTGACGTTCCTGACCAAACCCGACGAAACGGAGAAGCTCCTGGCATTTTACCGGAAGGTCCGGCCGGGCGGTTTCTGGGGCCCCATCGCCCGCCTCAACGGCGGGGCCTACAAGCTTCAGGCCGCGCCTTTCCTCGGCTGGGGGCTGGCCGTGCTCATGATCCTCTTCCTGCTCCTCGGTCTGGGGAAGGTCATCTTCATGAGTTTCGGCGCGGGCGCGGCCTATCTTGCGGTGGGGGGCCTGGCGGCCTTCCTGTTATCAAAAGTCATCGCCAAGATCGATTGGGAGGGACGATGAAAAATAACAGTGGTCACGATCGAGTCGGTGACGGACATCCTCGACTTCGCGGAAATTGACAAAACGGGGCAAAACGTCTCTAATTGAGGACGAGGTTCGAGATGCACCAGCGGAAGCGTAATCGGCAGATAATCATGGTCTTTTCGGCGGTTCTCGCCGTTTCTTTCGCGCTCGCTCCGGACCTCGCGGCCCAGGAGAACGAGCAGGTCGTCGAGGTCAAGAGCACTCTCGCCAGGGACGCGGTCCGGCCCGGCGAAACCTTCAAGGCCGCGGTCATCCTCAAGGTCCAGGCCGGCTACCACATCAACGACAACGCCCCTCTTGACGAGTTCATGTTCCCGACCTCCATCACCGTCGAGGATAGCCCGGAATTCGAGGTCGTCGAGATCTACTACCCGACCGGCCGCCGGGCCCGTTTCTCTTACTCGGAAGCCGAGCTCGTCGTCTATGACGGGGAAGCCGTGCTGGGGCTCCTGCTCAAAGCCAAGGAGGGCCTCGCCCCCGGGGCGAAAATTCTTAAAGCTGTCCTGAGCTACCAGGCCTGTGATAATACATCGTGTCTCCCTCCAAAGGAATTCGCTTTCGAAATCGCCGTCCCGGTCTCCAAGACGGTCGGGGCCGACATCCATCCCGAGATCTTCGACAAGATCCCGTTTAAATCGCTCAGAAAGTAAGAGCCCCTGCCCGGGTCCGACGCCAAAATGACAGACACGACACCGAACGCGCCTTTTCGGAAGATCCCCTCGCTCGATTCCCTGCTCCGCGAGGTCGCAGTCCTCGGGCTCATCGAAGAGTTCGGCCGTGACGTCGTCGTGGCCGAAGGGCGGGCCGCTCTCGACGAGGTCCGGGCCACGATCGCCGCGACTGAGGCCGGCGGCTCCACCGCAGCCGACGTCTCGGTGGAAAATCTTGTCACCCGCCTCCGCGTCCGCCTCGAAAAGAAATTCGCCCCGTCCCTCTCCCCCGCCGTCAATGCCACGGGCATCATCATGCACTCGGGGCTCGGCCGGGCCGTGCTTTCCGAAGCCGCCCGGGAAGCTCTCGACGCCGTCGCCCTCGGCTACTCGACGCTGGCCCTCGACCGAGAGGGCGGCAAGCGCGTCTCCCGCGACCGCCACGTCGAGGGCCTCCTCCGGGAGCTCACCGGCGCCGAGTCGGCCACCGTGGCCAACAACAACGCCGCCGCGACCGTCCTCATCCTGAACACGCTCGCTCGCGGCAAGGAGGTCGTCGTTTCGCGCGGCCAGCTCGTCGAGATCGGCGGCTCCTTCCGCATGCCCGACGTCATGACCACGAGCGGTGCCGTGCTCCGCGAGGTCGGGACAACCAACAAGACCCATCTCCGCGACTACGAGGCCGCGGTCACGGAAAACACGGGCGCCATCCTCCGCGTCCACCACAGCAACTACCGTATCGTCGGTTTCGCCGAAGAGCCGGGGATCGAGGAGCTCGCCGCTCTCGGCCGCAGCCGCGGTGTCCCCGTCGTCGACGACCTCGGCAGCGGCGCCCTGGTCGACCTCGCGCCTTATGGCCTTGCCGCCGAGCCCATGGTCCGGACAAGCGTCCAGGCCGGGGCCGACGTCGTCTGTTTCAGCGGCGACAAGCTCATCGGCGGCCCGCAATGCGGCATCATCGTGGGCAAGTCGGCCTGGATCCAGAAGATTAAGAAAAACCCGCTGGCCCGCGCCTTCCGTTGCGGCAAGCTCTCTCTCGCCGCCCTCGAGGCGACCCTCAAGCTCTTCCTCGCGCCCGAGAAGCTCACCGAACGCCACCCCATCTACCGGATGCTCAGCCTGACGCCGGACGAGCTCGGCCGCCGGGCCAAGAAGCTCGCCGCGTCCCTCCGTAAAGCGCTCTCCTCCGACGTCGTAATCTCGGTCGAGGACGGCGAATCCCAGGTCGGAAGCGGTGCGGTACCCGTCGAGACATTGCCCTCGAAGGTTCTCTCCGTCAAGGCCCCCGGCCTTACCGCCGAGGACCTGGCCCGCCGGCTCCGCCTCCTCACGCCGCCCATTTTCGCCCGCATTCACAAGGACGCCGTCATCTTCGATTTCCGGACGATCCAGCCGGCCGAAGACGCGGTCGTCGAACGCGCCCTCATCGGACTTCTCCAGTGATCGAATACGAAAAGCGCAAGCGCATCATGGGCCGGTCCATCAAGCTCGGCCACTGCATCTGCAACCCGAAAGAGCCCTGCCCCTGCGACCTTTTCAAGCAAAAGAACGTTTGCCTCTGCGCCGGCGAGCGCGAAGAGGACGCCCCCGAGGACGTGGCCCTGACGACGCTCGTCGAAAACGCCGGCTGCGCCTCCAAAATAAGCCAGGTTGACCTCAAGCGGGCCCTCGCCGGCCTCCCCCGCGTTTTCGACCCGCGCGTGCTCGTCTCCTCCGACACGTGCGACGACGCCGGCGTCTACAAGCTGACGCCGAACACGGCTCTCGTCCAGTCGGTCGACGTCTTCACGCCCGTCGTCGACGACCCCTACGCCTTCGGCGAGATAGCCGCCGCAAACTCCGTAAGCGACATCTACGCCATGGGCGGCAAGCCGCTCACGGCTCTGTCCATCGTCGCCTTCCCCATCGAAAAGCTCAGTCCCCGGATCATGAACAAGATGCTCCAGGGCGGCATCGACAAGCTCCGCGAGGCGGGCGTCGCCGTCCTCGGCGGCCACAGCATCAAGGACCGGGAGATCAAGTTCGGCTTCGCCGTGACCGGCGTCGTCCACCCCAAAAAAATGACGGTCAACAGCAAGGCCAAACCCGGCGACCTCCTCATCCTGACCAAGCCGCTGGGCACGGGCACGCTGAGCTTCGCCCGCCAGATCGGCCGAGCCCCGGCCAAGGGCCTGGCCGAAGCCGAGCGCTCGATGCGCGAGCTCAACCGCGCCGCCGCCGAGGCCATGACCGCGGCCGGCGTCACTACGGCGACGGATATCACCGGGTTCGGGCTGGCGGGGCACCTCGGCGAGATCGCCGCCCAAAGCGGCGTCGAGGTCGAGGTCTACGGCCAGGCCATCCCCGTTTTCACGGACGTCATGGACCTCATCCGCGAAGGGGTCATTTCCGGGGCGGTCGAACGGAACCGGGAGTACGCCTCGGCCTTCGTCAAGCGAGCCAAAGGAGTCGCTGAAGAATTCGAGACGCTTCTCTACGACCCGCAGACCTCGGGCGGACTTCTCATCGCCGTCCGTATGTCCAGGGCCGCCGCTCTCCTCGCAAAGCTCCATGAGAAAGGCGTCGCCAGCGCTGCCGTCATCGGCCGGGTCACCCGCAAAGGGCCGGCGAAGATCATCCTCAAAGGGAAACCGCCCCGCATCTGAGCTGAGCATGCCGGACCTCGACCACGTCATCGTCGGCACGGCCGGACACATCGACCACGGCAAGAGCGCGCTCGTCAGAGCCCTGACCGGGGCCGACCCCGACACCCTGCCCGAAGAAAAAGTCCGCGGCATGACCATCGAGCTGGGCTTCGTCTTCCTCGACGACCCGGCTTACTCCAAGCAGATCGTCTTCATCGACGTCCCGGGCCACGAAAAGTTCGTCAAGACCATGGCCGCCGGGGCGAGCAACATCGACGCCGCCCTGTTCGTCATCGCCGCCGACGAAGGCATTTCGGTCCAAACCCGCGAGCACTTCGACATTCTCACTCTCCTCGGCGTCAAACTCGGCGCCGTCGCCCTGACCAAGTGCGACCTCGTCGACGACGCGCGTATCGCCGAGCTCACGGCCACGGTCCGGGACTTCGTCCGCGGCTCGTTCCTAGCCGAGGCACCGATCCTCCCGGTTTCAGCGGTGACGGGAAAGGGCCTCGCCGAAGTCAAAGCGACACTCCAGGAACTCGGCCTCCGCGTCACGCCGCGGCCGGACAGCGGGATTTTCCGCATGCCTGTCGACCGCGTCTTCACCATGCGCGGCTTCGGGACCGTGGCCGCGGGGACGATCCTGTCCGGCACCATCCGCGCCGGCGACCGTATCGCAATCTACCCCGAAGGCCTCAAAACCCGCGTCCGCGGCCTCCAGGTCCACAAATCCAAGACCGACGTCTCCAGCGTCGGCAAGCGGACGGCCCTCAACCTCCAGGACGTCCGGAAAGAGGACCTGCGGCGCGGCCAGGTCGCCGCGGCCGAAGGCTCTCTCGTCCCGACGGCCCGTCTCGACGCCCGCCTCGACGTCCTCGAGAGCGCAGGCCGCGAGATCAAGCATCGCGAGCGGGTCAGGCTCCACATCGGCACGGACGAGGTCATGGCCCGTCTGGCCATTCTCGGCGGCCAGAAGATCGCTCCCGGCGCCTCGTCCCCCGTTCAGATCATCCTCGAACGGCCGACCGTCGCCCTCCCCGGGGACCGGTTCGTCATCCGCTCCTTCTCCCCGCTCGTGACCATCGGCGGCGGTCTTGTCCTTGACGCCAGTCCCGGAAAACACAAGCGGTTCAGCGGCCGGGTCCTCGAGGGGCTCGAGAAACTGGGCGGGTCGTCACGGGACGCCGTCGAGCAGATGTTCGTCCAGTCGGGCGGCGCGCCGCAGGGCGTCCACGAGATCGCCCTGAAGCTCGGCCGCGGCGAACCCGAGGTCGCCGAAGTCGTGGCGGAGCTGCTCTCCGAGGGAAGCCTCGTCGCCATCGTCCGGGAGAAGCCGGAGAAATTTCTCCATAAAACCGTATACGCGCGCCTCGCCGACGAACTCATCGCCGGCGTCAGGGCCTATTTCGAGACGAATCCGTTCCGCCCGACCATGCCCTTTTCGGACGTCCGGGCGGAATTCCTCAAGGAGAGCGATGCCCCGACGCTTAAGCTCATCCTCGACGAGCTCATCGGGAAGCGTGTCCTCTATCAAAAAGAGGCCGAGGTCGGGATCGTCGGCAGGGAAGCGAAGGTCAACCCGGTCGAGGACGATCTCCGGGCCCGGGTCGAGGGCATCTTCCGGAGCGCCCGGTTCGCCGCGCCCCTCGAGGACGAAGTCCACGGCAGACTTGATTTGAACCTGACTTTGTTCAAGAAAACCCTCGATGGTCTGATCCGTGAAGGCCGCATCGTCCGGCTCGCGCCCAAGGTGACCTATCACCGGGAGACGATCGAGGCGGCGCGGGAGGCGGTCGCCGGCCTCATTGAGCGCCACGGCAGCGTTACCATCGCCGAGCTCCGGGACCGGCTGAACCTGTCCCGGAAATACGCCCAGGCCATCCTCGAGTATTTCGACAAGACGGGCCTGACGAAGCGGGTCGAAGACCGTCACGTTCTCGCCAAACCATGACAAAAATCCTCCTCATCGACGGCTACAATGTCATCAACCGGGTCCCGGAATTGAATGACAGCCTCGACGGAGGGCTTCAGAACGCCAGGAACCAGCTCGCCCTGCGGATTTCGAGCTGGAGTCATGAACACCCGACCGTCGAATGCGTCATCGTTTTCGACGGCGACTTTCAATACTCGGGCAGCCGCGACCAGCGTCTGGCCGGCATCCGGTGCATTTTCTCCCTGGCCCGCCACGGCGGCGACGCCGAGCTCATCCGGTTCGTCAGGGATTACAGGGGGAGGAAGGCCGATATCGCGGTGGTCTCGGACGACAACAACGTCGGAAACAACTGCCGGGCCCACGGCGCGTCCGTCCAGCCCTCGAGCTATATCCTGGCCAAGAAAACGCGTCGCGCAAAAGGCCCAGGGAAAATCCCGGCCGACGGCAAGGGCATCGATAGTAAGGCTGTGGCCGACATCAACGAAGAATTGAAGAAGAAATTCGGATTATAGTATGCTACATTTCCGTCCGAGCTTGTGAGCAAGCTCAGCGGCAGCCACCGTGATGCCCGCAAGCGTCATCGAGCGTGATTTCCTTGAGCCGGTCTCCGGCGATCTCCAGGACGACATCCTCGACTGTCCCGGCCAGGGGGGCTCTGAAAACCTTGATCCCGGCGTCATGGAACATCTGTACGGCTCTGGCACCCATGCCTCCGGTAATGACCGCTTCGACCTTTCGTCCTTGGAGGGACGCAACCGGATGGCATTGGCCATGGACGTGGGCCTGGTTCCCGTTGTCGATGACTTCGACGCTCTTCCCTTCGATATCGACGAGGGTGAAGAAGGGGGCGCTGCCGAAATGCCCGTAGACCCCGGCCTTAAGGCCTTCATTCGTTTCGGTCGGGATGCATACTTTCATGGCCGCACTCCGCCGCGAAAGCCACCCTGGCCGGCTCTGCGCCCGCAGCCATGTTCAGCCGGCAGCCGATGGATATCGGCCTTCCCGCATTGAGGGCAGCCCTGAGGTCTGCCCGTCCCGAAGGGCACCTTCCACTGTTGCTGACAGTTGGTACAGGTAAACGTTCTGTCCGTCATTTGAATTACTCCTCCTTGGATTCTCAATGCCCGTCCGTTGACCAGGACGTCTGCGACCTTATGCCGGGCGGACTCCACGATGTTCCCAAACGTCTGGCGGGAAATCTCCATTTTCTCCGCGGCCTCGGCCTGGTACAAGCCCTCCAGGTCGGCGAGACGGAGCGCTTCGAGCTCATCACGCGTCAGACGGACCTCCTCGAGACCTGACAATGGAATTCCGGCGGGCTTGAAATACTCGGTCCGAGGACAGCTCGAGACCCGGCGGCAGATCAACGGTCTGGGCATTGAGCCATCCTTAGAACAATTATTGGCATATGCTAATTATAGGCCAGAAGCGGCATTCGTGTCAAGCGGCGGACATCGCCCCCGTTGCCGAGGACCTGACCGAGGTGAACCGTCCGCCATACGAGTTCGGCGCTATCGTCGTACCGCGCGTGGCTCGAAAGGAGGCGCTTCGACTGGAGGATCTTGGCCTCGTCCGTCGCCTTGGGCTAGCACGGCCGGGGCGTCCGTTTGGCTTTGAGGAGCTCGGCGACGGCGTCCCGAACGGCCTGCATTTCGAACCCGTAGACCTGCCGGAGTCGTCCCAGTGTCTCGTCCAAGGATACGTCGCCGGGCAGCCCGAGCTTTGCCGCCAGGTCTTTGGCAGAAATCCCCGTCTTTTGTTCGATTTCCCGGAGCGTCATCCGGCCGGTGATGACCGCCTCGGCGGACGCAGCTTCCATCCGGCCGGCCACTGCCTTGTCGACGTGAACGTCCGGTCCGACCGCGGCCTTCCCTCTCGGATCATGGGTCGCGGCCGGCGCTTCCGGACGGGCTTCCGCGCCGGCTTGACTCAACGGACCCCGCGACGGGCCATCGCTCGACGCGACTCCCCGGGCCTGCTGACCTCGACCCTCGCCGAACTCGGCGTAGGCGGGGTTATTCTTCGACGCGGACAGCCAGAAGATGACCGGAATGAGGACCGCCGCCACGAGCGTCAGCCCCAACACGGGTCTCCAAGCCTTCCCGAAAAGGCCCTCGGCCTTCCCCTTGAACCAGCTCCAGGTGAGGACAATATGGACGACAACAAGCGCCGTGAAAGCCAAGGAGAGCCACAGGTGAATGTCCCCCCATTGGTGGCGATGGACCCCTAAGAAAAATTTTGACTGCCCGGGACCCAGGCGTCCTTCCGGAATGACGAATCCCATGAGGAGACCGATGAGGACGATCCCCACCATGCAAAGGAACATCAGCGTGTCGACGACGTACTTCCAGTCGGTCTTGGTGAGCTTCATACTTATGCCCCTCTCAATGCACGTTCAGGCCTTTTCGAGAGCCTGCTCGAGGTCCGCTCGAAGGTCCTCGACGCCCTCGCAGCCGACAGATAGGCGGATGAGGTCGTCGGTGATGCCGGCCATCTCCCGATGTTCCTTCGGCAGGCCGGCATGGGTCATGCTGGCTGGGTGCTGGATGAGGCTTTCGATCCCCCCGAGCGAGACGGCCAACGTACAAAGTTCGACGGCATTGATCATCTTGCGCCCCGCCTCGTAGCCGCCGTGGAGGCCGAAGCAGATCATCGAGCCGAAGCCGCGCATCTGGTCCTTGGCCAAGGCGTGCTGGGGATGGCTTTCGAGTCCCGGATAGTTCACCCAGCGGACCTTGGGATGGGCGGCAAGCCATGGGGCCAGCTTGGCTGCGTTATCCTGGCTCTTCTCGACACGGAGGGCCAGGGTTCTGACGCCCCTGAGAACGAGCCAGGCCTGATGGGGGTCCATGGTGCCGCCCATGAGGACGAGGACCTTCCGAAGCCTCTGATGGAGCGCTTCCTCGCGGGCGACGATGACGCCGCCCACGACGTCGCTGTGGCCGTTGATGAACTTGGTCAGGCTGTGGATGACGACATCGGCGCCCAAGGCGAGCGGGTTCTGCAGGAGGGGGCTAGAAAACGTATTGTCGACGACGAGAATGATGCCCTTGTCGCGGCACAGGCGGGCGCAGGCCCTGATGTCCGTAACGGCCAGCGTGGGGTTCGCCGGCGTCTCGATGAACAGGAGCCGTGTCGTCGGCCTCAGGCGTCTTTCAATATTCCCGATGTCCGAGGTGTCGACAAAATCGGCGCTCACGCCGAAGCGCGAGAACTCGTTCTCGATGACCGTCCGCGAGGGCCCGTAGATCGAGGCCGTCCCCACCATGTGGGCGTCCTTGTCGAGGAGGGCCGTGTAGACCGTCGATACGGCGGCCATGCCCGTTGCCGTCGCCGAGGCGTCGAAGCCGCCTTCGAGCGTTGCCAGACTCTCCTCGAGGGCCCGGATGGTCGGGTTGGCGATGCGCGTGTAGATGAAACCCTTCTCTTTACCGGCGAACCGCGCCGCCCCCTGCTCGGCGCTCTCGAAGGCGAAGGTGGAGGACTGGTAGATGGGGACCGATACGCCGCCGTAGACGGGGTCCGGCTCCTGCCCAGCGTGGATGACGGTTGTTTCCGGGCTTTGGAAATTGTGTTTCAAGAACATCTCCTTATCAAATCTCACTGTCGTCGCTCGGAAGAAAAGACGCTTTTAGTGATCACAGATATTCTCGCCCGCTTGAAGCGTCCCCGTCAAGTAATCGCCAACCAGGTTTTCGGGTGTCTCAGCGGATGCGCCGACGACCACCTGGATGCCGTGTCCGGCGAACAGCTGCTGGGCACGCTGCCCCATGCCTCCGGCGATGATCGTGTTCACTCCCCGCTCCGCCAGCCAGGGAGGCAATAAGCCCGGCTGATGCGGAGGGGCGTTGATGTCCTCCCGCTTGAGGATCTTCTTTTCCGTCAGATCCACATCGACCAGGGCGAAACGCTCGCAGTGGCCGAAATGCATCGCCAGTTTCTCGTTCGCCAAAGGGATCGCGATTCTCATGTGTTTGTTCTCCTTTCCTGATTTGGTTAACAACTTGTCCTCTTCCTGGAGTCGCTTTTTGACCTTCTTCCTGCCCATGACGGAAGAAATCGTATTTATTCCCCCTCGGACCCTTCGCCTGGCGGAGTTTCTGCGGTCCCAGGCCCGGCGATCTGCGTGATGATCTCGTCCATGGCCCGGGCCATGGGAGAATCGGAATCTTGACCGAACATCGCCCGGCCGCTGTCGCCAGCTTCGGCGATCTTGGGGTCCATGGGGATGGAGCCGAGGAACGGGACGTTCATGTCTTTCGCGATGCGCGGTCCCCCGCCCGAAGGCAGGATCTGGGTGACTTCGCCGCACTTGGGGCAGACGAAGCCGCTCATGTTCTCCACCACCCCCAGGACCGGCACGCCGAGCCGCCGGCAGAACGTGATGGACTTGCGCACGTCGACCGCCGCGACCTTCTGAGGGGTCGTGACGATCACCGCGCCGTCCAGCTGGCCGATCAGCTGGCAGACCGACAGCGGCTCGTCCCCGGTCCCCGGCGGGGAATCGATGATCAGGTCGTCCAAGTCGCCCCAAACCACATCCTTGAGGAATTGCTTGATAACACCCATTTTCATGGGCCCCCGCCAGATCACCGCGTCGTCCTGATTCTGCAGCAGAAAACCCAGGGACATGACTTTCAGCCCGCCGATATCGATGGGGAGAAGTCCGTCCTCACTTCCCTGGATCCTCTCCCGCTCGAGGCCCAGCATAGTCGGGATGCTCGGGCCGTGAATATCAACGTCCAGGAGCCCCACGCGCTTCCCGGACAGCATCAACGCCGCGGCAAGGTTCGCGGCCACCGTGCTCTTGCCGACGCCTCCCTTGCCCGACAGCACGACGATTTTACGCTTGATGCGGCAGAGCCGCGATTGGAGTTTCCGGCGATCCTCGAATTCCTCTTCGCTTTCTTCTTTCTTTCGCTGGGATGCCGAGCAATCCGTTTCCTTGCAGGTGTCACAGGTTCTTTTTTCACCGGAGGGTTTCCCCTGAGACTCCCTCCGATGGTTCAGGTGATCCTGGCACGCCGCTTTCAGGGCATTGGCTGCCAGGAGGGCGCAATGTTCGGATTCTCTGGGCAAGCCGCCGAGCGCCTCAAGGATGTCTTGCTGTCGCAGGCCGGCCGCGTCTTCGACTCGCTTGCCCTCGACCAGGCAAGCAGCCATGCTGCCACAGGCCAGGGACGGCCCGCATCCGTCGGTGATAAATGAGACTTTCTCCACCTGACCGTTTCGCGCGAGCAGCCAGAACTCCATGGTGTCCCCGCAGGGTCCGGTCACGCGCGCGTGACCGTCGAAAACCTCGAGCGGCCCGTGATGGCGCGGGCGAACGGCGTGATCGCGAGCTGTTGCGGAAAAGCTTTCCAGATCAAAACATTCCATGTCCGTAGTGGCCTCCTACTAGCTGAGCTCGTTCCAGACGTGTTGAATATCCTCAATACAAGGGGCCTCGGTCTCCACGACGGCCAGCCCCCGCATCTGGGCCAGGGTCACGGCCCGGTCATACCGGATGCGGCCGACGATGCGCGCCCCCGCCTTGCGGGCTTTGTCCTCGATCCGCCCTGTCATTTCGGGATTGAGGTCCCACTTGTTCACACAGACGGCGGCCGGAATGTCGAAGTGGCGTGTCAGAGAGAGGACCCGTTCCAGGTCATGCTCCCCTGACACCGTGGGCTCCGTGACGGCCAGCACGAGCGTCGCACCGGTCACCGAGGCGATCACCGGACAGCCGATCCCCGGCGGGCCGTCCACGATGACCAATGGACGGTTCGCCGACTCAGCGATGCGGCGGGCTTCCCGCCGGACCAAAGAGACCAGCTTGCCAGAGTTCTCGGCCGCGACGCCCAGCCGGGCATGGACCATCGGACCGCAGCGGGTCTCCGACACCATCCATTCGCCCGAGATACGCTCCGGAAAATCGATAGCTTTCTCCGGGCAGAACCGGACGCATACGCCGCAACCTTCGCAGGCGATCGGATCGATGGCATAGGCGGCCGACCGCGCTTTGCCCAAGGCCTCCCTCATTTCCCCGATGATGGCGTTCGTTCGCGAGTCGCATGATCGTTCGCAGTATGCGCAGTCCGAGCAGTTCATCCGCATTCGGCCTGACATCCGCCATTCGTCCTGAACAGCAGGCGTCAGCACCGCCCCGACCCGGCAATGCGCCAGGCATGCTCCGCACCCGGTGCAGTCATCCTGCCGGATGACGGCCTCATGCCCGCTGCGGAACTCATGGCGTTCCTTGATCTGCGGCGAAAGGACAAGATGTAAGTCGGCCGCGTCCACGTCGCAGTCGGCGATGACCGGCCGGTCCGCCAAAACGGCAAACGAGGCGGCCAGACTGGTCTTGCCCGTCCCGCCCTTACCGCTGATGACTACCAACTCCTGCATATTCCTCGCTCCCTAAGGCGCCGCCCGCTTCGTGCCCAAAATGATGTATAACGCTGCGTCAGATTCTTTCGCAGCTACGGATACCTCATTTCCGTCAACGCAAAGGAAGTACTCCGAATGCACCGTAAAACTTCTGGCGATCGCATCTTCTATCGCCTTCTGGTCAGTATGTTTGATCTTTGAGACATAAGAACTGGGATCACGAAACCTTTCCTGGAAAAACGTCGACGCCGGGTTGAGCAACATGACGACAATCCTGCCCTTGGGACGCAAGACAGAAGCCGTTTTCTCCAGCGCCTTTCGGTAGTCATCAACGAACTGAAGGGAGGCCACGTAAATCGAGGCATCAAAGGAATTGGCCGGGAATGACATGTCTTCTGCTCGGGCCACCACGGTTGTGAGCGTGTCCGGCGCACAGTTCAAGGCCTCCTGAGAGACGTCCAGCCCCGTGACTTTAAAACCGCTTTCTGCCAATGCACCTTCTATCGTCGCCATACCGCAGCCGACACTAAGGACATCTTGGCACCCTTTGAGGTGTTCAATAAGGTATCCGAGTTCGAGTCGGAAGACCTTTTGCCAAAATTCATTCCGGCATGACTCGATATAGCGTTCGTCTATGCTGCTCATGTGTTTCACAAACGGTCTTTTGTGAATCTTCTCAGATAGAAGATCTGCCCAGCGTATTTCGTTTTCGCAAGATCCCCCTGGGCCACCAGTCGATCGACAAATTCCCACGATATTCCAGCCCGAGACAGAAATGCGCTGACAGCCTCTTCTCTCATCGGGTGAACGGCGGTTATGCTCAGGAGGTCTTTTTCGATTTCGCCGGTAAAGGCGAAAGCATCTCCCTCATAGCCGATCAGGTATTCCACCGCGTTCAACCTGTCGGCAAATATCTGGTATGTTCGGTTGAGCACCGCTTCATCCGGGATACAGGCCCATTTCTCCGCCGGCGGACGGGTAGGAATACTCAGATACGCCGCATAAGGCTGGAAATTGTGGAGAAAATCGGCGACCTCCTTCATGCCGTCATCCTTGTCGTTGATCCCCTTTATGAGCATCGTTTCCGTTACCAGCTTGCCGGTGAAGGCTTTGGCAAAGGCCCGTATCCCATCCAGAATCACGGGCAGCTGAAAGGCTTTGTGAGGCCGATTGATCTGTCGCCAGACGACTTCCTGAACAGCATCGATCTTCAGCGAAACCCAATCGGCCTTGCCAAGGTCCTCTTTGACGTCATCGCGCCAGAGAAGCGAACTGTTCGTGATCACACCGACAGGGACCTTCAACTCCCTCAAGCGCGCGATTTCCTTGCCCAGATTCACGTCGAGAGTGGGCTCCCCATCCGGCACGAACGTCAGGTAGTCGACTCGCTCTGATGCCTCCTTCGCTTCCGCCAATCTCCTCTGCACGTCCCGGAAAATATCTTCGGGCTCATAGAAGGAGCCGCGGTCATTCTGCATCCGTGTGGTTCGCCCCACCTGACAGTAGACGCAGGAATAGGTGCATATTTTAGCTGGGATGTTGTTAATTCCCAGGCTCTGTCCCAGACGCCGCGAGGGAACGGGACCATACGAGTATCGGACGCTGCTCGCGGTCATGATTCTTCTCCACACGGCGGTTTTTCGCAACGCGCGGCCCGTCCGCAGCATGTTTTGCCGCTTTGTTCCAAGGAACACGAGCCGGGGCTGTGTTCGACCGGTCTACGGTCCGATCCTTTGATAATAAAACCCGCGCCGCCGCTGACCAACCGCCGGACCTCGCCGCGGCATTCTGGGCATTCCGCAAGCGGGCGGTCCGTCATGGACTGCCGCCGTTCGAACCGCAGGCCGCAGTTACGGCATTCATATTCATAAGTTGGCATCGGTCTTCACGCCCCTTCTCCCGTCTTTTTCGTCAGCACGATCACATCGTGCTTGTGGCCGCTTCGGCGAACCGTAAGCTCGAACCCTCTCCCGGAAAGAACGGCCGCAGCCGACTCGGGCGTGGCCCCGCTTACGGCATGCTCCCTCCCCTCCTCACGGTGAACCCGGGCGACGAGCCTGAGCCCTTCAGCCGAGAAATCCGCCAAAATCACGATCCCGCAAGGCCTCAGGACCCTGGCCGTCTCGGCGAGCACCGGCACCGGGTCCTGCAGATGGTGCAGGACCCCCACAAGGGCGGCGCAGCCGAAATGTCCCCCGGGAAAGGGCAGGTCAGAGGCGTCCCCGTGGACGAAACGGATCCGGTCCGCCAAGCCTGCCTCGTCGGCCAAGAGAAAGGCCAGGGCTTGTTCGTCCGCATCGGGGTCCACGGAGACGACCTCCAATCCCCGGCGGGCCAAGGCCATTGCCGTGA
The DNA here is from genome assembly GCA_026393975.1 of Candidatus Aminicenantota bacterium. Lineage (GTDB taxonomy): Bacteria > Acidobacteriota > Aminicenantia > Aminicenantales > Saccharicenantaceae > RBG-16-66-30. The sequence continues at coordinate 94,025 of JAPKZD010000001.1, forward strand.
GCCCCTTGCCGGTGCCGACGTCCAGAGCAGGGCTTGAAAGTCGGCCGCCCGTCCCGATCACGAAATCCGCCGCCGCGAAACGGTCGAAACCCAAACTGGCATAATGTTCCGTTCGGGCACGAAAAACAGCCTTTCTGCGCGTCAGGTCTTCAGGCTCTTTCATGGCCATGCCTTTCGTTCTCATCATCGGACGGAACCCGGGCCGCGGCCTCCGACCGCTCCCGGACGGCCTCCCGGAGCCGCTGAAAATGAGCCCTGTACTCCGGCAGGGCCTCAACGATAAGTTCGCCCCTCGAATAAGCCTCGGCGATCCTCCGGTCATCCGGAATTTCCAAAAGAATGGGGATGCCCTCATTTCCGCAGAACACATGCACCCGGTCGTCACCGATCCCGACCCGGTTGACGACCACGCCGAACGGAATGCGGAGCTCCCGCACCATATCCACGGCGAGCCTGAGGTCATGCAGGCCGAAGGGCGTCGGCTCCGTGACGAGCACGACAAAGTCCGCTCCCCGGAGCGTCGCGATCACCGGGCATGACGTTCCCGGAGGCGCGTCCAGGATCGCGGGCACCCCTTTTCGCAGACGGGCCTTCACCGCACGAATGAGGGGCGGCGACATGGCCACGCCGACGTCGAGCCGGCCCTGGATGAGCGTGATGTTCTCTGCCTGGGCCGTTTGGACAACTCCTATGCGCTTGTCAACTTCTTGAATAGCCTTCTTGGGGCATACCTTCGCGCAGCCCCCGCAGCCGTGACACATCTCGGGAAAGACGAGAGGTGTCGTCCCGAACGAAACGATGGCGTGGTATTCGCAGAAACGGCCGCACTCGCCGCAGCCGTCGCAAAGGGATTCATCCACTTGAGGAACCGGAATGGTGACGGTTTCCTCCCCGCGCGGGGTCCCCTTGAGAAAGAGGTGGTCATTCGGCTCTTCCACGTCGCAGTCCAGAAGCCGCACATCGGGGCCGAAGACCCGCGCCAGGTTCACGGACACGGTTGTCTTGCCGGTTCCTCCCTTGCCCGAGGCGATGGCGAGAATCATGAGACCGCCTCGCGGGTCTCATTTTTTTTGAACTGGAAAGTCCGCCGATTGCCACCGGCAAGGAGGAAGAGGCCGCCGCCGGTGATCATGGATAGCAGGGGCTCTTTTTTCAGGTGATGATCGCTGACTGAGAGGATGCCCCTTGGTTTGAGGATCCGATGCAACTCCACCAAGATCAGACCGGGCTCATGAAGGTCATGAAGAACATCGTAAAGCAGGGTTATGTCGACGCTTCCTCCCGGAAAATCGGCCACGCTGCCTCCAAGAATCGTCCGTATGTTGCCGAAGCCCTGCTGATTGGCAGCTCTCTGAACTGATTTCACAGCAAGGGGGTGGTTGTCTGCCGCATAGACACGGCCTTCCGGGCCGACCAGTTTCGCCGCCGCCAGAGAAAACCCGCCCGGGCCGCAGCCAAAATCCAAAACCGTCATGCCGTTCCGGATGCCGGCCTCTCTAAGAATCCTCTCGGGCGGCCTGAAAAAATCCCGCAGTCGGAATTCCAGCGACATCACGCGGAAAGAAAAATCGCTCTGCATAGGCTGTCCCTGTATCGCTATTTCCGTCCCAGAGCTACGATACGCCGTCGTATGTCGTGGAGTTCGGCCTCGAGGCGTTGAACCCAGAGGCGTAGGGAAGCCAAGTCCATTCCTGTTCCATCGGGCCGGAGCCGCACGGGAAATCCTGACTGGCCGGTGAAGCCGCTCAGCGGTTCACCCGGTGAACCGGGAAGCTTCAATAAGCAATACCCGCCTCCCTGGCCGGTCATCGGGCCTAACCCTCTCGGTCCTGTTCCGTCATACATCGGCATGAGCACGATCTCCTGAATTCCGGAATCTGACGCTTGATCGCGCCAGGACATGCATACCAACCGGCAGTCCGACAACGGCCGGCGCTCGTCGGACTCCGCACGTTGCTGTTTACACCCAATGCCCATCGACGTCGGCGGCCTTGGCCTCGCTCAGTTTTCCGGAGCGATATAGTTCCAGGGCCGCGGCCACGGTGGGCGCGTCGGTGGTGTAGACTTTGATTCCGGCAGCCAAAAGCACGCGAAACGCTTTCGGCCCGCAATGCCCAGTCACGAGACTCTGGACCCCCAGGCGGGCCACGGTCTCCGCCGACTGGATTCCGGCCCCCTGGGCCGCGTTCATGTTCTGCCGGTTATCGACCGCTTCGAAGGTCTCGCTGTCCAGATCGTAGACCAGAAACTTCGGGGCGCGGCCAAAACGCGTGTCCAACGGCGATTCCAGGGTCTCTCCCGACGTACTAAAGGCGATTTTCATCGGTTATCTCCACTCCGTTCTCTTCTTTATCGTCCGCGATGTCCGGCCTCGGCCCCGATCTTTTTCATTTCGGGCATTTTTTCAGGCACAGGAACCAGTCCAAACAGTGGACGTCCTCGCCCGGCTGTTCCATCCTCTCCTTGGCCGCCCCGCAGGAACCCGGCGTGGGCACGATGACGTCTTCGCCCGGCTGCCAGTTGGCGGGAGTCGCCACCTTGTTCTTGTCGGCCATCTGCATGGCGACAAGCAGCCGCTTGATCTCTTCCATGTTGCGGCCGTTGCTGAGTGGGTAATAGAGGATCGCCCGGACAACGGCGTCGGGATCGATGATAAAGACCGCCCGGACGGCCTGCGTCGTGCTGGCCGATGGCTGGAGCATGCCAAACGCCTTGGCCACCTCCATCGTCAGGTCACTGATCACCGGGAAGGTCACCTCGACGCCTTTCATACCCTTGAATTCGATCTTTTCCTTGATGGTCCTCAGCCAGGCGATGTGGCTGTAGGTGCTGTCGATGGACAGGCCGAGCAGCTTGCAGTTGAGCTTCTCAAACTGAGGCTGCATGGACGCGAAGGTCATGAACTCCGTCGTGCAGACCGGAGTGAAATCGGCGGGATGGGAGAAGAAAACCACCCACTTGCCCTTGAAGTCGTCGGGGAAGTTAATGGGCCCCTGCGTAGTTTCCGCCTTGAAAGACGGGGCTTTTTCGCCGATCAACGGGAGTCTTGCTGTCTGTTCCATGTTTTGTTTTCTCCTTTGCTCAAATAGGCCTCACGGCTGCAGCGCCGATCGGCAGGCCAGCGCGGCGGCCGCGGGACTCGAACGGATCCGCCTGTGCCCCGCTCCGCAGCGGGGCAGGCCTTTGGCGGTCATTCCGCCGCGGTTCCGGTCTCGATCTCGGAAAGGCGCTTTTTGATGAGGTCCAGCTCCTCCTGCAAGGCCTCCGCCTGGCTCTGGAGCGACTGCTTCTCCGTCTCCGGGTCAGGCTTCGGATACGACGCGGCATACCCGCCGAAGCGCGCCCAGCCGGGCACGCCCGTGGCATAAAAAACGTGCCGCCACCCGTGGCCGCCGCCGCCGAATCCTCTCCCCCAGGCGCCGCGGCCTCGCCCGAAACCCATCCCAAAGCCCCGCCCCGGAACGGGATTCGCGTATCCCGGCATCCCAAACCCCGCGCAGAAACCGGCTGCGCGTCCGCTCATGGCGCCCATTCCCATGGGCCCGGTCCTGTCTCCTGCTGGCATAGTCATTTTCCTTTCTTGAAAACCTTTTATCCTTGATTTTTTCTTCCTCGGCCGAGACAGCCTTTGCGGCCTTGACCTTGTCCCTGGCCCTGCTTCCGGCCTTGTCCGGGTTGACCCCCTGGCCGCCGCGAGCCTTTTTCTCCACAGGGCCCCTTACCTCGCCCTGTTCCCGGTCCTTGACCCTGCGGTCCTGTCGCGTTTCCTCTTGGCATGATCGTGCTCTCCCTTTTTTGGATTCTTCTTCTATTCCCTTGTCATCGCGGTGCCGCACTTCGGGCACTGCTTCTGTACGCAGGGCACCCCGACCTCATGCGGTTCACGATGCCCGCATTTCGGGCACAGGCAGGCGTGCCCTGTCCGCCCCGGCCGCGTCCCATTCCGCCGCGTCCACGTTCATTCATGATGGATCCCTCCTGGTTCATGCCGCAGATTTCTCCTCGACGGCCGCGACCGCGCCCCCAGCAGCCTGGCATGGCGAAGTCGCCGCCTTCGAGACAGCCGCCGAGCCAGGCCTGGATAACCTCGCTCAGGTCGCCGGCCACGAACGGGATGACCAGGATCCCGTAAGAGGCGACAATCGCGCGCAGAGACGTGGAGATCGCGCCGCAGACCAGCGTGCCCACGCCGAGCTCGGCCAGGCGAAGCGCCTTCCGGACCGGCATGTCATCCGCCAGGACTTCCTCCCTTTCGGCGACGATCCGTCCCGATTTGGTCTCGGCGACATGGATCCGCCGAGCGGTGTCAAAGACCGGCGCGATCCGATGGTCCCAGTGCGCGAATGCCGCTTTCATCATCCGGGATCCTGTTTCTCGTTCACGCACGGAATAAGAGCAGTTGTTGTGCCAACATCAAAGAATAATGCGTAATAATTCCAACATGTGGCAATTAAATGAATTAGATCGGTCTGCGACGATCCGGGGGTCGGCTATTGAGTAGCGATGACGCTACTATATCCAAGCGCAACAGGCGCGCTGTCGCTACTATCTGCGTCGGCGCTGCGAACGGCCGTCCTTCTCGGGCAGGGCGATCCCCAGTTTCTTCATTCTGCGGAAAAGCGTGGTCTTGTGGACGCCGAGCTCCTTCGCCGCCGCCAGGCGATTGAAGGCGTTGCGCTCGAGCGCGGCGCGGATGGCCTGGGCGTCGAGGATATCGTGGGCAGACCGCGAATGGAAATCCAAGCCCCTCTTCGCGCCGTGGGCCGTCAACTCCCCGGGCAGGTGCTCGATGCCGATGCGCCCTTCGTTGCAGAGAATGAAGGCACGCTCGATGACATTCTCCAGCTCGCGGATGTTTCCCGGCCAATCGTGAGCCATGAGGAGCGACAGGGCCTCCGCGGTGATCCCCGGCACAGTTTTCTGCTGCAATCGGTTGAACCGAGTTACGAATTGCTCCACGAGAAGGGGAATGTCTTCTTTCCTTCGGCGCAGCGGGGGCAGTTCAATGCGGACCACGTTCACGCGGTAGTAGAGGTCCTCGCGGAAAACGCCCCGGCGCACTTGCCCGGCCAAGTCTTTGTTGCTGGCAACCATAATCCTCGCATCCGTGCTCTCCGAACGGGTCCCCCCCAGCGGCTCGTAGGTCCGTTCCTGGAGAACCCGCAACAGGCGTACCTGCAAGGCCAGGCTAACCTCGCCGATCTCGTCGAGAAAGATTGTTCCTCCCCTAGCTAGGGCAAAACGGCCGGGCTTGTCCTTGTTCGCGCCGGTGAACGCTCCGATCTTGTAACCGAACAACTCCGACTCCAGAAGCGTCTCGGGCAAAGCCCCGCAATTGACGGCGATGAACGGGCCCTTGGGGCGGGGACCGAGAGCATGGATCGTCCGGGCCACCAATTCCTTGCCGGTCCCCGTTTCTCCGATGATGAGGACCGTACTGGGGCTGGCGGCGATGGCGGGCAGGATCTCGAACACCCGTTGCATCAGGGGACTTCGGCTCGTCAGATCGCCGACCTGGTATTTCCCCTCCAGCTCCCGGCGCAGCTCTTCAACCTCGGAGAGGTCGCGAAAGGTCTCGGCGCCGCCGGTCACGCGTCCCGCGGCGTCCCGCAGCACGGCGGTGGAGACGCTGATAGGAAGCCGGTTCCCGTCCGAGTCGATGATGTATCCGGCTTTGCCGATAATCGGCTTCCCGGTTTTCAATGTCCTGCGGAGCGCGCATTCGGCCTCGCACATGCTGGAACGAAAGACCTCCGAGCACCGTTTCCCCAGGGCCTCGCCATGCGGAACCCCCGTGATCTCTTCGGCCGCCCGGTTGAACGACGTGATGTGCCATTCCGGATCCACCGTAAAAACGCCGTCCGAGATGCTTTCGAGGATAGCCTCCGTCGGGGCACCTTGGTCGGAAGCCTTTTTTGGAGGACGAAATGTCCGTTGTTTTCGCGGTGATTTCAATATCTTTCCCATTTTACGCGGCGATCATGCACTGGACACGCTCATCGGAATATGGCTAATGCAATCATGATCTGATTTCGCAATCCTTATCATAACCTTTCTCTATCCGCCTGACAATCCCTAAGCCTTCATAATTCAACGAGTTACCAATGAGCGGGCCGTTCTGACGTACCGGTCGCTCGGGGTCGAGGCCTTTCACCGCCCCGTGAACGACATCCACGGGGGTCACAAGAAAATCGGCGAGACCGGTGCCCCCCCGGACCGGCCGGCGGTCGAGGGTTCGCATCTGGCTCAATGCGTCCGGATTCTGGACGCATCCAATCTCCCGGCATCGGGCCCGACGACCGGGCCGTGGCTTTCTCTCTCGCTCTGAAAAGCTAGAGTGCGTCCTATGAGATAATCGTGCACAGAGATGGCGCCCCTGGGGTTTGTGCTGGCCTGTTTCCTCATTTCCATGGTCGCCGGGACACTCGGCTCTCTGCTCGGTCTGGGCCACGGGAACGGGCCAATCCGAAGACACGGCAGGCCATCGCTACAGGTTTTTTCGTACTTAATGAAATATTAAGGCCAGAGCTCTTGCTGCAACACCGCCGACCACGATTGCTATCGCTGTGTTGGCTCCGATGATGGCCCAGGCGGCTTTCCAGCCGAATTCTTTAGTTAACACGCCGACAGTCGCCAGGCAAGGGTAAATGGTCCCCACCAGAGCCAGAACGATAAGCTGAACCGGGGTGAGTGAGCCTGCTATGTTCGAACCGAATATGGCAACTGCCATAAGCAGTATTAGCTCTTTTCTAACCGCTCCGAATATAAGCAGCACTCCGGCGACCACGGGCAACCGTAACCAGCCGACGGTGAGAAAAGACAAGGCCTTATTCACCGGTCCGAACCAACCTAGGGCATACACTCCCTGGACTATCGCGGTGCCCGCCATGTATATCGGAAAAACCAGGGTGATTAAGGATTTCGTACGCGCCCACGTCTGCCTGGTGACCACAGATAGAGAAGGTCTTTTAAAAGAGTGCATTTCCATAATCAGTCCGGTCAGTTCACCTGGAACTGCTTTGACCGCTATTTTGACAACAACAACCAGGAGCAATATGTCAATGACATAAAGTGCCAGAGCCCACCAGATACCCACGAAAGCCGCCACCAACCCCATAATAATGATTGTCCGGGCAGCACAGGGGGCGAAGGTTATAGCGAAAGCAGCCAGCAGCCGCTCGCGACGGGTACCCATAATCCTCGTAGAGCAGATTGCCGGCACATTGCAGCCTAAGCCCAATATTAGAGGAATAATAGCCTTCCCATGCAGCCCGATCTGGTGCATGGCACTATCCGTCATAAAGGCCACCCGGGTCAGGATGCCGGAGTCCTCCATGATAGCCAGCATGATATAGAAGGGAACGACATAGGGTACGACGAGGGTTACTCCGGCCACAAACCCGCCGAATACACCGTTCCACAAAGCACTGAGTAATGTCCCGCTCAGCTTCGGGTCTACCGGTTGGAAGAAACTGAATGCCTTTGAAAATAAATTGGAAAGAAGCGTTCCAATAGTAAAAGTCCAGATAAGCAAGAGGCCAATCACGCCTAAAGATACAATATAGCCGAATACTTTGTGAGTGGCCAGACGGTCCAGGCGGTCGGATAGTGACAGCTTTACAGTTTTCTGAGTTTGGACATCATGGACAATCTGATTCGCCAGGGCATACCTCTCTGAAGCGACCGCAACAAAGCCGGGCTCTTGATGAAGCTCTTCCAACCGGTTGGAGAGTGTTTCAGCAGCCCGAATGACGCTCGTTGATTTCGAGCCGACGAGTTTCTTTATGGTTGGATCACCCTCCAGCAATTTAATAGCAACCCAGCGGGAAGCATATTCCAGTTGCAATTGTTCAGCCTCGATCATCCCGCTTAACTCTTTCGTATCCTCCTCGATGTCGTTTCTGAACGCGACCGGCTGCCGTTGTACAGGACGCCCGACGACCCCGATAGCTTTTTCGATAAGCTCGCGTATACCTTTGCCGGTAGACGCGACAGTGGTGACCACGGAACGCCCCAGTATTTCCTGGAGCTTTTGGCTATCTATCGTTATCCCCTTATCCTCGGCAATGTCCATCTGGTTGAGGCAGATAACCAGCGGTACCTCCATCTCGATCAGCTGGAGAGTAAAAAAGAGATTGCGTTCCAGGACTGCAGCACCGACGACGTTGATAATGACGTCCGGCTTTTCGTGAGCAATGTATTCCCGGGTGACCAGTTCTTCCATCGAATACGTTGATAGGGAATAGATTCCGGGCAGATCTACGATGGTAATATCGTAACCATCGATGTGCAGCGAACCCTCTGCCCTTTCTACGGTCTTGCCCGGCCAGTTGCCGATTATTTGTTGTGAACCGGTCAGCTGGTTGAAGATCACACTTTTTCCAACATTGGCGTTGCCGGCCAAAGCAATGGTCAGCCGCCTGCCGTTTTGATGTCCGCGCCTATGACGATGCCTGCCCTCCTTCATCCTATCCGCCTCCCCCCGCGTTTATCGGTTTTTCCACAAAAACATTGCACGCGATCTTCTCACCGAGAGCCAGATGAGACCCTCTGACAGCAATCTCCACTGGACCTTTAAGGGGCGCAACGCGGCTAATCGTAACCTTCGTGCCCGGCGTCAGACCCATATCCAGCAACCGGCGCAGAGCCTTGTTATCGCCCCGTATAAAAGCTATCTTTGCTTCCTGTTTTTCTTTTAAAGCGGCTAGCGATACTACGTTTGTCTTTCGAGGCCCAACTTTCTCCAGGCCGTCTCCCCATTGTTTACACTCTTCACAACTGGAAAATCCCAGGTTGCAGGCGGGAATCACTTTTTTATCATCCGGGCACTTATACGGTGATTTCAGAGTTTGGCAGATGGCCCGCTCCGTGGTGTCCGAGAGCGCATGCTCCATTTCACAGGCTTCCTTATGGACCCTGTCATTTCCGATTTTCAGTACGTCATGTAAAAAACGCTCCAGCAACCGGTGCTTGCGGGTCATCTTCTCGGCCATTTCATAACCTTTAGCTGTCAGCGTCACACCCTGATAACGTGAGTAATTGACGTAACCGCCGTCTGCTAACTTCCTCAGCATTTCGGTCACACTGGCTGGAGTAATATTGAGCCTCTTCGATATTTTCGAAGTTGTGGCCGTTTTGTTATCCTGGGTAAGAGTATATAAAGCCTCTAAGTATTCTTCAGTGCTGGCGCTCATCATAGTTCTCCATTTAGGTATCCCTAAATATTAGGATAGCCTAAATTATGACGGGATTATGGCAAATTGTCAAATGTTTCAGCGGCAATGATGAAGCTGTAAGTCTATGAAGTGGACCCGCTGGCCTGTCCCCGATGCGGCAGCCGGATGAAGGTCGTCACCTTCCTCACAGAGTACGCCGTCGTAGACCGAATCATCGGGCACCTGAAGCTGACCTCTGTCGCGGGAGAAGCCGCCGCCCTCCCCTGTTTTCGAGCCGGTTGCCCTAATGACGGCCGAGGAGAACGGGGAGTACGAAACGCGAGGGATTTCAAGAGGGGAGGCGGTCTGCCGTTGTTCGGGGGATTTCTCGGCCGCGCGGACCGATCATCCAGGGGGAAGGCCCTATTCTGGTTGTTTTATTGGTTCTGAACTAGTTCAGGTTCTTGACGACGACCCGCAGCTGGCGATATCATCACTTCGTGACGGGAAACCGCAGCTCCAAGCCTTATGGCCGGCGGATGTGTACGGCGCGAAGAGGCAATTTCCTATCCGTTCAGCGTCTCTCATGATCTTGGACGCACATCTATTCCAGAGTGTTCCAGCGATTGGGAAGTAGGAGAGACATTGAAAAAAAATCTCCTTGTTCTATGGCCTGTCCTATCAGTCCTTGTTTCCTCGCATCTTGGTTTCTCGCAAACGACCGTCAACCCCGCCCTCAGCTTCATCGGAGATATGCGGCTCTCCGGCTTTCGTCATGCCCCCGCCGCCGTCGGCGAGAATAAGATGATTTTTGATTTTCACGAACTCGAGATCACCGCCGGGGCTGCTCTTAACCCCTACTCTCGGGCCGATGTGACCCTGGGCATCTCTCATGGCGGGATCGACATTGAAGAAGCCTATGCCACTCTTCTCCGGGGCCTGCCTTTGAACTTGCAGGTCAAGGCCGGCCAATATCGGGTGGATTTCGGGAAACTCAATACCCAACATACCCACCAATGGTCTTGGGTCGAACGGCCTCTGATGTTCCAGCGCTTCTTCGGCGAAGAGGGCCTCGACGCCGCCGGCCTTAATATCTCAAGCCTGGCCAGCCTTGGCAGCTGGGCGCTGACGCTTTCCGGGAACGTTTTCTCCGGCGGCTCTTATTGGGGAAATTCCCAGGACCCCAAACTTGGAAATCTGGCCGAGAGCGCGAGGACCTCGCTTTTCGCGCCTTTGACGGATCATGCCAACCTCGAATTCGGCTTTTCCGGCCTGACAACCCGTCTGGGGGACTCGGCGGGCGGCCGCACGACCATGGGGAATTTAGATTTCAAGTATAAGTGGCGTCCGGATATGTACAGCTCCGTCGTTCTTTTGGCCGAAGGGATGATCGGTTCCCGGCTCGTAGCCGCGGGGAATGAAGGCGCCGGGGAGGCGACACGGATCACAGCCACGGGGTTCTTTGCTTCCCTCGATATTCAGTTCCACAAGCAGTATGACGCGGGAGCCCTTATGGACTATTGCCGAGATCCAGTGCCGGGGTTCGGACGTCAGACGGGAATCGGTGTTTTTGTCGGGTTTTCTCTGGTTGAAGAAACCTACCGCATCGGCCTTCTTTTAAGGCAAGACCAGGGGCCGGCGCTCCCAAGGCCATATCAGACGGTCATCCTTCAACTCCTGTGGTCTTTGGGGCCTCACAAGCCGCACCAATTCTAAGGAGAGGATTCATGAACCATCGGCCGTCGATGATCATTCTCGGGGTGGCGCTTCTGAGCCTCCAGGCTGCGGCCGCGGTTCAGGTTGTCACGTCAACGACGGACATCAAATCCATCGCTGAATTCATCGGTGGTGATCGGATCAGCGTGAAGTCCATCACGACAGGAAAGGACAACCCTCACTTTGTCGAGGTTCTGCCAAGCTATATGGTGATGGTCTCGAAAGCCGCTCTCTATCTCAAGATCGGACTGGGGCTCGATTTCTGGGCGGGCCCGATCATCGACGGCTCCCGCAACGGCAGGCTTGCGGTTGCGGACTGTTCGGAGGGCGTCGAGGTTCTGGAAAAGCCGTCGGGCCCGGTGGACGCTTCGATGGGGGATATCCATCCTCAAGGGAATCCGCATTATTGGCTGGACCCCAGAAACGGCCTGATCATGGCCAGGAATATCGAGAAGGCGCTGGTCGGGATCGATCCCGGCAACGCCACGTTTTATGAAGCGAACCTCCAGAAGTTTGAGCGTGAGCTTGAAACGAAGATCGAAACCTGGCAGAAGGCCGCGGAGGCTCTCCAGGGGCTGGAGATCGTCACCTATCACAACTCCTGGCCCTATCTGGGCAGGTTTCTCGGCTTCAAAACGGTCGGTTTCATCGAGCCGAAACCCGGGATCGAGCCGACCGCGTCCCATATCGCGGAGCTGATCGATCTCATGAAATCCCGCGGGATCCGGGTCATCGGAAAGGAACCGTATTTTGCCGACCAGGCACCGAGGGTAATTGCCGCTCGCACAGGAGCCAGAGTCGTCGATCTTCCCCCTTCGGTCGGCGCGTCCGAGGGAGCGTCGGATTATTTTTCACTTTTTGATACACTCCTTTCCCGCCTGTCTTCCGCCGCGAGGAAAATTCCATGATCCACCTCTTCTCTTATCCGTTCGTCCAGGCGGCTCTGCTGGCCGCTTTGATCCTCGCGGGGATCCATTCCTACCTCGGCTTCCATGTCGTCAGCCGAGGGGTCATCTTCGTGGATATTTCCATGGCCCAGGCCGCGGCCTTCGGTACCGCCCTGGCCCTGACACTGGGATGGGCGAAGCATTCGTGGCCCACATTTCTGGTGAGCTTGTTCTTCACTTTAACCGCGGCGGTCCTCATCTCCATATCGCGGACACGCGACAACCGAGTCCCTCAAGAGGCGTTTATCGGCATCATCTACGCCGGTTTCGCGACCCTGGTCATGCTGCTTTTGGCGAAGCACGCGGGTGGATCGGAAGAGCTCGAGGAGCTCTTGGCCGGATCGCTCTTGACGATTCCCCGCCATAACCTGACATCCACCGCCCTTCTCTACTCCGGGGTAGGGGTTTTTCACTGGCTCCTGAGGTCACGTTTCTTCCGCATCTCTCAGGATCGGATGGGCGCCATCCGGGACGGCTGGAAAGTCGGCTGGTGGGATTTCCTTTTTTATGCGTCGTTCGGGCTCGTGGTGACATCCTCGGTCCATATCGCCGGTGTCATGCTCGTTTTTTCGTTCTTGGTCATCCCGCCCGTCATAGCCCTTCTCTACACCAGGAGACAGGGCCTGAGGCTTGCCTTCGGCTGGGCGGTCGCGTTCGCGGCTAGCGTGGCCGGCATTGCGGTCTCCGTTGGAATGGACCTTCCGACGGGTCCCTCGATCATCGCCTCTCTGATCGTCTTTCTGTTGATCGCTTTGTTGATCAGGCAGCTGGCATTGTTCGTGAGGCGTGCGCAAAAAAGGCCGAACGAAAAGTAAAAAGTGCGGCCATGCCGCCTTGAAACGGCGGCCACATCTTCCTGGCCTCTCCCCCACTTCGGGAGACGGTCAGGTAACTCATGCGGGATCAGTGAATTAGAACATGAACGGGAGGGTCAAGGTCCCGGTGGGCCTTCTGGACATCAAGAACGTTCACGGCGGAAATTGGCACGGGTGGATTTTCCCCAGTTGGACCGCATTCAGGTCCCGCGCTATCTAGTTGATATATTTAATAATACGGGGACTTTGTTTTTGGCCTGCGCCTTATTTGTGCCACAGATCGCTCTAACAACCGCACAAAGGGCCGATAACTTGAATGATGAATGGATCGCCTGCATGCGGTGAGGGAAGTCACCGACTCCGTCAAAAGATGGGTCAGTCCTACTCCATCTCCCAGAGGCGTTGAATGGTCGAGAGGTCCTCTCCATCATTGGCGACCTTCCCCCCTTCTAGCAGGATCAAACGGCGGCAGAGACGGCGGCCGAAATCGAGGTCGTGGGTGGCGATCAGCATGGCCGCGTCGAGACGACCGAGTATGCCGGCGAGGGCACGCCTGCCGGGAGGATCCAGGCTGGCCGAGGGTTCGTCAAGCAGGAGAAGAGGGGGATCGGTGATCATCGCCCCAGCGAGGGCCACACGCTGCTTCTGGCCATGTGACAGGTGTTGGAGCGGCCATTCGGCCAGCGCTCCAACGCCGAGGCTGTCGAGCGCCAAGACTGCTTTACGATAGGCCTCCGTCCTATCGAACCCCCGCCTCAAGAGGCCGAATGCGACGTCCTCGATCACCTTGGGAAAGAGCAGCTGGTCGTCGGGAAGGTTGAACAGGAAGCCGACGCGATCCCGGACTTCGGCCGCCGTTCGCCGAGAGACGGGCGTGCCGCAAACGCGGATATCTCCTTCGTACGGGACAAGCCCCACTGCGGCCAGAAGAATCGTCGTTTTGCCTGAACCGTTAAGCCCGACCAGGGCCGCCCTCTCTCCGGCGGCGAGCGAAAAAGTCACGTTGTCGACGGCAGGACTCGCGTCAACCTCATAGCGGACGGTCACTCCGTCGAAGACCAGTGCGGGAGCCGGGCTTGTCACAGCAACCTCAAACGCAGCGTCGCTGCCACGGCCAACACGGCTCCGGCTAGGACGATGACCACCGCATCGGGCGCCCTGATCACCCTTTGACCGAAAATCCGCAGATCGGCCTCGGCGAAACCACGGATCTCCATAGCCGCCGCGACCCGATCCGCCCGGCCGAGGATCCTCGGAAGCCAGACGCGCGGCAGGGAAGACAACATGCGGACGGCTGCTCTCCACCTGCCCGAGCCCCCGCGTACGGCCATTGCTGCGGCAACGCGGTTCGTCTCGGACAGCAGAACGAAGGTCTGGTGGACGATCTGAACGAGAATGGCGGCAAGGACGCGCGGAAAGGGCAGCGCGAGGAGGCCTCCGCGCAGGTCGCTCGCCGTGAGCGTGGCGATGGTCGCTGTCGCGATCAGTAGTCCGGCCAGGCCATGAAGGAGGATGCCCCAGGGCACGGCCAGCGCCCCGGCCCAGCCTGTCCCCGGACCCGTGACGGATGGCCCTTTCACCATGAGAGGAACGAGGAGAAAGTAAGGCAGGAACATGGCTAGGCCCAGGAGAGCGGAAGACCGAAGGGCCCGGCCGGGTAGGCCGGAGGCGTAGATCCACACGGCCGTTGTGGCCGTGATAAACACCGTTCCCGGCGCGGAAAGAGCTGGAGACATCAGGCAAGCTGCGAAGAAAGCCGCGCCAGCCAGGATCCGGGTCTGGGGCGCCAAGCGGGCGGCCGGCCCGCGGCCGCTTCCCCAGATCTCATGCCAGGAGGTTCTCATCTCTTCCGCCCTTCCCATTTTGCCGGGGCTCATGACGGCGGCCGGCAAGAACAGCGGTGACCAGATAGCGGCCGGCGTCGTCGATCACCGTGGTCACATCAAAACCGTGTCGCTCCAGGAGGGCCGCCGTATCGGTTGCAGGGGGGAGGACGTCGTTCTGGATGGGCCCGCCGGCCGAGGCGTGGACTTGGGTGATCTTCTCCCGCGACGACAGGTGCCAGACGTGAAGATACCCGCCGGCCTTGAGCACCCGGCCGAGCTCGTCCGCGGCCGCTCCATGATCCTCGATGTGCGGCCAGACGGAAAAGCAGATGGCCCGGTCACAGGCCGCGTCCGCAAGCGGCAAGCGGCGGACGTCGGCGACGCGCCAATCGACCCGCGGGTCCCGGATCTTGCGGCCGGCCTCCTCAAGCATCCGCGTGGCGATATCGACGGCAACGACGCGCCCGGCCGGCGAGAGCCTGGCCAAGAGGGCTAAGGTCAGATTCCCGGTCCCGCAGCCGACGTCGAGGACCGTCTCGTCAGGACCGACCCCGAACTCATCGAGCCCCGCACCGAGCTTCGCCGCCAGCGACGGGAGGTCTTCCCAGCCGTCCCATCTATCCGCGATATGGTCAAAGAATGCGGCTTTTGGGTCGTCGATCATCCCGGCTCCCCTTTGATAGCGCCCGATTGCGGCCTTTCGGATGTTCCTGGCCTCTTCCTTTGCCTGGCCACGGGCGGGACGACGGCGATCATCAGGACTATCCCCGGCCATCCGGCCAGGAGAGATAATCCGGCCATGAATTCCGCCGGGAGCCGAATCGCCAGCGAGAACGCGTAGACGAGCCCGACATACATGACGCGGCCAAAGAGTAGGGCCGGCACGAGGACGCAATATTCGTTAGCTCGGGGCCATCGTTTCACGGCGGCCGCGATCAGGAACGACATGGCCGCGAGCTCCAAGGACATGAAGACCGCCACAGGCGGATAGAACGGGGGCATCCCGGTCACCGCTCCCGACAAGAGCGGCACGGCGAACGCCGTCATCGCGGCCATCCGCGGCGAGACGAAAAAAGCCAGGGTCACCAGGGGCAGGTACATCGGCATGAGCACATGGCCGAGGCGGACCAGATGGAAGACGACGGGGAAGAGCAATGCGGCGGCACCAAAGAGCCCGCAATAGGCCAGATCGCGGGTCTGGGATGGACTTCTCTCAGTAGCACACATTTGTTATTTCGTAGCACTAGCATTCTAGGGACGGCCCTCTTCGATGTCAAGGCGGCGAACGACCCGTCAGCCGAGCTTTTGGCCCGTGCTGGCCATGTTGACCGCGACCTGGAGAACTCCCTTGACCGAGCGGAGGGCGTCGGCCAGCCGCCGCACCTCGACGGCGTGGCCGCGGACGGCGATGATCTCCAGGCAATGGTCGTGGTCGAGATGGATATGCTGGGTGGAAACGACCAGATCGTGGGCGTCGTGCTGGAGGTCGGTGAGGTGGGTGACCAGGTCTTTCTTGTGATGGTCGTAGACGAGGGTGATGGCCCCGGCAACCTCGGAACCTTTCCGCCACTCATCTTCGACGAGGGAGCCGCGGATGAGGTCGCGGAACGCTTCGGACCGGCTGGCGTAGCCCCGTTCGGCGATGAGCGCGTCAAAACGGTCGAGAAGGTCCCGGCCTATCGAAACCCCGAAGCGGCTGAGCTTGTCCATCGGCGCGACTGCGATCCGGAGAATTAATAACATGCTCCATCGAGTGAGTCAAATGGACGAGGGCCCGCTTCTTCTGAAATCTCTTGAGGTATGCTTCGCGTTGTCTTAAACTGGTCGAGGCAGGGCAAAATGAACGAAGACGATCTCCCCCCGCAAAAGCCGGAGCCTGAGGTCGGCGAACGGAAGACGATGGCCGATCTCATCGCCTCTCTCGGCACAGACCTCCGGTCCGGACTGACTTCGGCCTCGGCCGCCGATCGCCTCATGCGGTTCGGCCCGAACGAGGTTCCGGAGAAAAAGACCCATCCCTTCCTGCTCGTAGCAAAAAAGTTCTGGGGCCTGACCGCCTGGATGCTCGAGCTCATCATTGTCCTGTCCTTCATCCTCCGCAAATATCCGGATGCGGGGATAGTCGCCGCTCTGCTGGTGATGAACGCCGTCATCTCCGTTCTGGAAGAAAAGAAGGCCGCCGGCGCAGTCGAGGCCCTGAAAAAAGAGCTCAGCGTCAACGCCAGGACGCTCAGGGACGGAGCCTGGACGATCATTCACGCGCGGGAACTTGTGCCGGGAGACGTCGTGCGGCTTCGGGCCGGAGACATCGTCCCGGCCGACGTCGAGGTCGCGGCCGGCGCGCTCGCGGTGGACCAATCCGCCCTGACGGGCGAGTCTCTGGCCGTAGAGAAAGGCGCAGAGGACCTCCTATATTCCGGTTCGGTCATCAAGCGGGGCGAGGCGACCGGAGTCGTCCTCCGGACGGGCGCGGGAACGAAATTCGGCAGGACGGTAGAGCTTATCCAGGTCGCCCGCCCCAAGCTTCACATGGAAGAAGTGGTGACAAAGCTCGTCCGGTGGCTGCTGTTGATCGTCGGCGCCCTCCTGGCTCTGACAACCGCCGTATCCGTTGCCCGGGATATGGCCCTCCTCGAGATCCTGCCTCTGATGCTTGTCCTCCTCCTCTCGGCCATCCCTGTCGCCCTGCCCGTGATGTACACCGTGAGCATGGCCGTCGGGGCCAGGGAACTGGCGAAGAGGAGCGTCCTGGTCACCCGGCTGAGCGCCACCGAGGACGCGGCCACCATGGACGTCCTGTGCGTGGACAAAACCGGCACGCTGACGCTCAACGAATTGTCCATTTCGCAGGTCATTCCCGTAGGGCCGTTTACCGAGCGGGAGGCCGTTCTATTCGGGGCTATGGCCTCCCAGGAGGCCAACCGGGACCCTCTGGATCTGGCCTTCATCAGGCAGGCGCGGGAAAGGGGCTGGCTGGACCCGGGCGACGTCCAGGAGAGCTTCACGCCCTTCGACCCGGCCACCCGGAAAACAGAGGCCGTCGTCCGGCGCGGCGACCATCGTTTTCACATCATGAAGGGTGCGGTATCCGTCATCGCAGGAGCCTGTGGTCTGGGCCCTGAGGACGAGCAGACACTGGAGCTGCGGGTCGGGGACCTTTCAAAAAGAGGCTACCGGACCGTGGCCGTCGCCGTGGCCGAGGGCGGAAAACCCGCCGTCGTCGGGCTCGTCGCCCTCAGCGACAGTCCCCGCCCCGATTCGAAACAACTGATCGAGGAGCTCCATGCGCTCGGCGTGTCGGTCAAAATGCTGACGGGGGACGCCCTCCCGATTGCTATGGAAATCGCCGGGGCCCTCGGGATCGGCAAAGACATCAGCCGCGTGTCGGACCTGAAGGACTTGTTAAAAACCGATCCCACCACCGCGCTGAGGCAGATGGAAAAAAGCGATGGTTTCGCGGAGGTCTATCCCGAGGACAAGTACATGATCGTCCGGAGCCTGCAAGCCGCGCATCACGTGGTCGGCATGACCGGGGACGGCGTCAACGACGCCCCCGCGCTCAAGCAGGCCGAGGTCGGTATCGCCGTCAACAACGCCACGGACGTGGCCAAGTCGGCGGCCAGCGTGGTCCTGACGAGCGAGGGGCTTTCGGGCATCGTCGAGTTAGTTAAGAACGGCCGGAAGGTCTACCAACGGATCAACACCTGGATCCTGAACAAGATCATGAGGACGATCCTGAAATCGACCTTCGTGGTCGGGGTTTTTCTGGTCACCGGCGATTTCGTCATATCGGCCTTCGCCATGGTTCTACTGCTGCTGATGACGGACTTTATGAAGATCTCCCTGTCGACGGACCGCGTCCAGTGGTCGCCGTCGCCGGACACGTGGAACATCAAGGCGTACGTCAGGGTCGCGGCCGCCCTGGGCACCCTGATGGTGCTGGAATCTTTCGCCGCCCTAGCCCTGGGTCAGGCGTTTTGGCGTCTGCGGACGTCCGACCCGGTCATCCGGACGTTCAGTTTCGAGATCCTGCTCTTCTCGGCCGTGACGTCCATTTTCGTGATCCGCGAACGGCGGCGCTTCTGGAGTTCCCGGCCGAGCCGATTGCTGCTGACCATTATGGCTCTGAACGTAATCGCGGGAGGGCTTATTTCTACGTTCGGCATACCCGGCCTATTCCCAGCCCTCCCCGTCGCGATGACCCTTTTCCTGTTCGGCTGGAACCTCGCGCTTTCTCTAATCCTCAACGACTACGTGAAGCTCCTGCTCTTAAAAAGAATGAAGCTAGGGGGCCAAGCCCATCATAAAAACTGCACAAACTGAATCAGCAGGCTTAGCGGTCGAGAAGGATCAAAACACCGGTCACGATGGCAAGGACCGCCATGATCAATGGTAAACCCTCAAAGTTGAAATGGAGCAATGGGATCAGCCCGGTCATGATGAGCCAGATGCCCAGCAAGATCATCCCCAGGTTCTTTGGTAGTCTAAGCTTACTCATTTTGTTAATCTCCTCAAACAGATAAGAATTTTCTTTTTCCCGCTGCTAGTGAACCCAGGTTTCAGGACTCGGAGCTGATGTCTCCCAGCACTTATTGATGATATCTCCAGCTGCGGAACCAAGTCAAGAACTCGTCGAGGCGTAGGGACTGCCTTTACGTCGTAGAAAAATCCGGGATTCATGCAACTCTTAACAAAATATTGACAGAATCTTGACAACTTCGCCTCGGAGCCGGCCTATATTATTGCCATCCGGGGGAAAACGGCGGCAATTCCCCTTAGTCCTTAAAAGGAGGGCTGATAATGGATAAGAAAATTGTTGCCTTCTTCCTCTTGCCGGCCTTTGGCCTTTTCAACGTGTCCTGCGTCTCCACCGGGACCAGGGCCGGGTCCGAGATCGACAGGGTCAATCCTCAGGCGGCGGTCGTCAGCGTCGTCACCAAGTCGGGAAAGATCGTGGATTTTCGGAAAAACTCTCCCGGAAGAGTCGTTCCCGGCTCCAACGCTATCATCGGAAAGACCCTCCAATATATCGACGTCGACCGGGCGGACGTCCAGAAAATGATCACGGATAAAAAGGGCAAGCTTGTCACGCTCATCACGGCGGGCGGCTCGGTCTACGAGGTTGTCAACTCAACCGAGGAGGGAGGCAAGTTCCATTTCAGCGCCTATGTCCCGATCACGATCCCCTTCTCGGACGTTCAGCAGGTCTGGATAAGGAAGGTCAATACCGGCAGGAGCGTCTTAGCCGGCGCGGGGTTGATCGCCGTTGGAGTCGTCGTCGTGGGGCTAATCGGCGTCCTAACGTTTGGACACTGGTTGAGAACGGAATCCTGCCCGTTCATCTACTCCTGGGACGGAGAAGAATACGTCCTCGACGCCGAGCCCTACGGAGCCGCGGTCTCCGAGGGTTTGAAAAGGACGGATTGGGTGGAGCTGTCCAATCTCCGGGAAGTCGACGGAGAGTACCGCGTCCTCCTGACCAACGAGCTCGACGAAACGCAGTACACGGACGAGCTGAAGCTCGTCGCCGTCGACCATGCCCCGGGAGCGAAGATCGCGCCCGACCTGGCGGGCGGCTTTCACACGTTCTCGAGTCCCCTGCCCCCAGTGAGCGCGGTCGACCAGAACGGCAGGGACATCTTGCCCTTCGTCGCCAAAGGCGACAAAGCCCTCTGGCAGAGCGCCCTCGAGGAGAAAAATCCGGACGACAGCGGCGAGTTCAGAGACGAACTCGTCTTCGAGTTTCCCAAGCCGGCTGGGGCGAAAAGGGTCAAGCTCCTGGCAAACGCCTGGACGACGCAATGGGGTTCGCTATCCGCCGGGAAGTTCCTCGAGCTCTATGGGTCTTCGCTCCCCGAACAGTACGAGGACATCGACGGCCACGGACCGATGTACGGCCGGATCCTGAGCTGGATGGCGACGGAAGAGCTCTACACCCTCAAGATCTGGGTGGAAACTCCCGGCGGCTGGAAGGCCCGGGCGATGATCATGGGCGGGGCGCCGGTCATCACCAAGGACAAGGCTTATGCCTTCGATGTCGGCGACATTCCCGGGGAGACCCTCCGTATCAAACTGCGACCTCCCGTCAATTTTTGGATGGTCAATTCTCTCGCCGTGGATTATGGAGAAGAAGCGCCCGTCCATGGGACCGAGCTGGCCGCCGAGAAGGCCGTCGATCACACAGGCCGGGACGTGAGGGCGACGTTGGCCGCGACCGACGGCTCATACCTGGAGAGCCCGAACCCGGGCGAAAGGACCGAGCTCGTGTTCGCGGCACCGCCTATAAAGAACGGTCTGGCAAGAACCGTGTTCGTCAAGGCCTCCGGCTACTACAAGATCCATCTTAACGCTATGGGCGAGCCCAAAACAGGACTCGTCGAGCGCGTCCTCGGGGAACCAGGATTCGCAGCCCGCTACTCCTTCCGCGAATATCTGAAATGGGAGGCCGGCATCCGGGCCGAGCTGGCCGGAGCAAAACGCTAGCACGGACTGAGTGAGCGGCCGAAGGAGCCGATATTGTAGGATTTCTTAGGCCCTAAATAGCGAGCTAAGTATTCGGGAACCTTTGCCGGCTCAAAATGTATAATACTATAGAGGGGAAAAAAAGCAGAGTTCATGGACGACCGGTTGCTCGTCGAACAATCCGCTCAAAATAACACGGACGCCTTTAGACTCCTTATTCTTCGCTACCAGCGAATGGTTTTTTCTTATCTGGGAAATTTTCAGCTTCCGGTGCAGGTCCTAGAGGACCTGGCCCAGGAAACATTCCTGAGGGCCTACAGAAACATCCCTGATTTTGACTCCGAAAAGGGGGCTTCCTTCTCGACATGGCTTATTACGATTGCCCGCAACCTGGCCATCAACGAAAAGGCGAAGATGAGCCGAAGGAAGGAGCACTCCGGCGGATTCATGGATGAAACTCACGGGAGGAATGAAAAAAGCCCTCAGGAAATCCTGGAACAACGCCGCCTTAAATCCCGAATTCACGATGCCATAAGCCGGCTGCCAGAAAAATTTCACAAAGCAGTAATCCTTTCTTATTTTGATGAGCTTTCGCTCGAAGAAATTGCACAGATCGAAGATTGCCCCGTGGGAACTGTCAAGTCCCGTGTCTTCCGCGGAAAACAGATCTTGAGACAAATTCTTGAAAAGGAAAATGTGCTATGAGTGATCCTCGGCGTCCCTGCCATCTCATTCAAGAAGACATTGCTTGGGCCAGAGGACTGAGCCCGGAGGATCAAAAACACGTTCTTTCCTGCAACGCCTGTTCTGAAACCGCGGCTCGGTTCGAGGAGTTGGATTCCCTTGTCCGAAATGTGATGGGAGCGGATGTCCCAAACGGCTTCGCGGACACGGTAGTTGTAAAAATAGAAGCAGAAAAGCGCAGAGGAGACAGCTTTTTTGAACGGAGGTTACCTTTCTTGGAAAGGATATTCTTTTCGAGAGCTGTACAATGGGCGCTTGTGGGAATTGGATCGGTTTTCGGCCTGTTTAAAATTCTCAGATTCTTCGCCGGGGTGTTGATTCATGCATCTCCATAGTTTATGCAACCCGTCTGATTCAGACCTGAAAGGAGTACGGTCTGAAAGGTAAAAACAGAAAAAAAAATGCGGATATCTTCAGGAAAAAAAATGGAAGAGAAAAAAGATAAATTCCGGGAAAGAAAACCCCTTTTCGCCCTGGCCCTGTCATTCCTTTTGACCGGGCTGGGTCAAGTCTACAATGGAAAACCACGGAAAGGGATTCTCCTCTTTGTGGCCTCGTTAATCCTCCCCTTTCTCTTCTTCCAGTTGAGTGTTGTGGGGCCCAATCAGATACTGATTGTTTTTTTGGTTCTGTCCTTAGCGTCGGACCTTGGCATATTTATTTGGGCTGCTCGAGATGCTTGGAAGCAAGCCAAACGAATGGAGAAGAGCTACAAGCTGAAAGTCTATAATAGGTGCTATGTCTACATCCTTCTTGTCATTGTATTGAATCTATTCATCTTTGGGCCAATCGTTAATTGGCAAAAAATTTGCTTTTTTGCTCTCCCCTACCGAATGCAAACTGGGAGCATGGCGCCGACTATCCTTCCCGGAGATTGGATCATGGTAGATAAGAGGATAGATCATGCGTCGAAAAACCTTGGCCTGAAAAGAGGGGAATTGGTGGTTTTTAAGTATCCCCGAAACAAGAACATACATTTTATTAAAAGGATCATCGGCCTTCCAGGAGATGAAATTGAATTGAGAGGGATGGAGCTTTACGTCAATGGAAAAAAATGGACAGCTCAAGGGGTGCCTCAACTTGAAGGGAGAGGGGATGAAAATATCAAGAAGGGGACGATAGCTTTCTATGAAAAAGGCGACTCTGGGACTTATGGTGTCTTTTATCTTCAGGGGGCTGCAAGAAAGGATTTAAGCGTTTCCGTCCCGGAGGGCTGCTGTTTTGTCCTCGGTGACAATCGTGATAACAGTGCAGACTCACGACATTGGGGATACGTCCCGCTCATTGATATTGTATCCAAGGCCAGGCTGGTTTACTTTTCCATTGATCCTGAGGGGGGAGTCCGATGGGGCCGGATAGGAAAGCTTCTGTAATGGAAGAGCGAGCCCCTTCCCCCCTGTTGCTTCAGTGCGATCAACGGCTTTCTGCCCCTTATGTGAAAAGCCGCTTGACGGATGGGAAGAAGCGGTCCATATTGAGCGTAGAAATGGGGGGGCAAATGAAAAGAATATTATCCGCTTTCGGCCTGGGGCTTCTCTTTTTCTTCTTGCTGTTCTTAGTCGGAGAGGGGCTCGGTTTGGAGCTGCCGGACTTCGTCGCTGTTCTCCTCATGTTTGTCCTTTCGGCCGCATACTTCTTCATCTGCCAGTTCTTTTTGTCGCGTGGCAATCCTCATGCTTTTCCTAAGGACTGGCCTGTTATGCTTGCGCTGGATGCCGTATGGATCATCTCGTTTATCATCATGATCCTGGTGGAAAAGCGCGGCGCAATCCTAGGCCAGGGCCTCCCCATCCTTGTCGGTTGCTTAGGGGGCACATGGGCCGGAGCCTTCGCCGCGTCCATGAAGGCCCGGCGGAAACGAGAACAGATCTAGTTCTCCGAGGCCGCCGGATCTATAGATTGGAGGTAAAGATGAAACATGTTGTATCGGCCTCAACTCGATCAGTGATTATCATTCGCTGGTTGGCAAGAATTATCGGGACACTCTCAATTGCCCTATTCTTGTTTCTCTTCGTGGCAGAAAGCGTGGAAAAAGGACGCATAGCTATCGAGAGCGACCGCATACCAATGACAGCTTTCATGCTCTTGGTATTCATCGGTCTCATCATTGCATGGAAGTGGGAGGGGCTTGGTGGCGCAATGGCATTGGGTGGTTTGATTGCCTTCAATATCCTTGCCCCAGCATCGGTTGCCAAGGGGGGAAATTTTGTAGTTACCGGGCTGTACGGATTGCCTGCCTTGCTCTTTATATATTGCTGGTGGCAAACCAGAAAACAGCTTAATCCGAAAGCCACATAGACGATGGGCTTTCCGGCCACATCCTTATTTTTCTTGCGTTTACAGATCTTTATGGTTTTATCACGTTTAGGCTAGACTGAGCTATTTTGAGCACGAGTTTGCTCAATCTCTGCTCATTTTTTGAGGGTCTGCAGGCAATCACGGCGGGGTGGTCTTGGCCGGCGTCCTCACTTCTTTCCAGTAGGACCAAGCCGCTTGATTTCCTCGAACCAGTTCTGGACGAGGATCATTTCGGTGACGGGCTGGGACTTCCGTTCCTCCTGTTTCACCATTAGGAATCGCTGGCCATCGGGGGAAATGTCCCAGGTTCGGACCAGACTACTACGGGCATATCCCGGTTGCTCGAACAAGAGGCGCGGTTTGCTGGTGGAGAAATCGGATCCGATCTGAACATCAACCACCCAGACTTGGTCCCCCCACCGATAGAATAGCTGTTTGCCATTCCTTGACCACAGGGGATCGCGCCCGCCCTCGTTGGAGATCTGCCACTTGCCTCCGGGGCCGCGAAATGGCTGAACGTATACCTCCTGCCGACCAGACTCGTCAGAACCGTAGGCTATCCATCGTCCATCGGGAGAGAATTCGGCATACCTCTCATTGAATCGAGAATTCAAAAAAGGCGTTATCCTGCGCTCAGGCATGTGAAGGAACAGGATGTCGTCGCCGCTGTCCGGGCCGACTTGGATAAAAGCCAGCGTCTCTCCATCCGGAGACCAAGACCCGGGCCACTGCATATAATCGCTCTGTGTGAGCCGCTCCATCGGCGAGCTTCCATCCACAGGTTGCCAATAGAGATTGGGAACGCCTGTGTCCAACCAGTCAAAGACCATTCGTCGACCATCCGGGGCCCATGCCTTCTCCTGGGACACACCTTCGGAAGTCAGCTTTGTGGCCGTGCCGCGTTTTAGATCATGGACCCAGATGTGGCCTTCCATTCCAAAGCTCGAGTAGGCGATCCGCTGCCCATCAGGCGACAGGAGGGGAGAAGAAAACGGAGCCTTGAAGGAGGCAACCGGTTCGGCCTTTCCCCTGTAATCCACCCAAACGAGTGAGTTCTCTTGGTCCAGGAGGATTCCGCCCGACGCATAAGCCATCGATCCTGAAGCGGAAATGCTGAATTGACCGGCGGCGGTGTCCCGAGCTGAATTCGTCGTATTGAGTGCCTGCGCAACGTTCGCCAGGGCGGGAACGGGCGGGCCAGTGAGCTGAAGCTTGTCGGGATCGAAGGGGACTACCATCAAGGTTCCCCGCCGGAGGAAAGCCAAATGGCCGGTGGCCACATAGCGAGCATCCGCAGCATCCTCAAGCAGGACGTGCCATTTTCGCGTGCCGAGCTCCAAAACAGCAACGCGGGGCTCGTGGTCCCAAGCATGCCGCTTGATCGTAAACAGGATTCCCTTCCCGGCAGGCAGACAATGGGGCAGGCGGTGGCCGTATTCCCCGTTTGACGGATCAGGCATTGTCAACGTCTCCGGCTTGCCACCATCGGCGGAAACCCTTGAGAGCCCACTACTCCTGTCCCTTGCGAAGACGATCTGATTATCAGAGTCCCAACTGAAGCCATAAGGCTGCAGAACATCGCACAAGACTGACGGAACTCCACCCTCAGCCGGAACCTTCATCAGCTTTCCGTCCGCCCAGAACCCGACCCAGCGGTCATCGGGAGAAAGGAACGGGCTGATGCCGCCTTCCGTCCCGGCGATTGGCTTGGCCTCCAGCTGGTCGAATCTCCGCAGGTACAGATGAGGCTTGTCCTGCGTGCCGGGATTCTCCTTGACCGCGCTGTAGACCATGAATCGACCATCACTGGAGATGGCCATTGCAGTGCGAGTTGGCTGATAGAATCCCTGGGGAGGAATCAGACGCAATCCGTCGAGCCAATATCCGGGTTCCAACCTGATAAATGAGCGCACTAAGGGTTGCGATATCGGGGAGGTCGCAGGTCTGAAGTATTTCATCACCTCTGGAGCGATCAAGACACCGATGACAAGCGCTGTCATGCCGGTCGCGATCAGCCACCCCAGCCGGATTCGTCGCGGTGTGGAAACTATCTCTGCAGGCAGTTCGATCTCCTCGTGCATTTCGATCCGGGCATCGGCGATGTCGTGCAGGCGTTTCCTGGGGTCTTTCTCGAGACAGCGGCGGAGGAGAACCTTGACGAGCGTCGGCGTTTCCGTGGGCAGCTTGTTCCAATCCGGCTCGCCCTTCAGAATGTGTGCGAGGATGTCCGATACCGTTTCCCCATGAAACGCACGGCATCCCGTCAGGCACTCATAGAGCACGCAGCCGAATGCCCAGATGTCGGACCGCCTGTCTACTGCCCGTCCCCGCGCCTGCTCAGGACTCATGTAGGCCGCCGTCCCCAAGATGACACCCGGCTCGGTCATCTGGGCAGTGATCGTGGGCGAATTCGCAATATCGATACCCGTGGTTTCACCCGTGTAGGCTCTGGCCAGCCCGAAGTCAAGGACCTTGATCTTGCCCTCGGGCGTGATCATGATGTTGCCAGGTTTAAGATCCCGGTGGACGACTCCCCTCTCATGAGCGGCTTCGAGGCCCTCGGCGACCTGCCGGCACGTCTCCAGCGCCTCATCCATGGGCAGGGTGCCTCTATCTAACCGTATTTGTAGTGTCTCTCCTTCGACGAGCTCCAGCACGAGAAATCGGAGTCCATTGGCTTCTTCGAAGCCATAGACGGCGGCGATATTCGGATGGTTCAGTGTCGCCAGGAGCTTGGCCTCCCGTTCGAACCTCGCCAGTCTCTCCGGGTCCGTGGAAAATTCCGCCGGAAGGATCTTGATGGCCACTTGTCGGCCAAGATTCCTGTCGAGGGCCAGATAGACCTCGCCCATCCCGCCCTGGCCGAGTTTCTCCAGAACCTCATAATGCCCGGCGATAACAGTCCCGGGGGCGACGACATATGCGGGCGATTGCAGAGTCTTCGTAAGGGAGGGTCCATGATCACGGGGGACACCCAACGACGTCGCACAATTGCTGCAGAACCGAGCAGAATCGGTATTGTCAGAATCGCATTTAGGGCACTTGTTGGCCAAGCAGGTTCCCCTTCTCTAGGTTGGCCTCAGATTATCAGAGGGTTGGACGGGAAGTCAAACGTCTGCTCTCGTTCAGATACATAGGTGACACCTTGGGCTATGATAGGAGTCTTCCGGGATCGGAGTTCATCCGGTCTATGGTCCGCCAGGGGACGATCTCCCAGGACGCCGCCAGGCGCCTGCGCTGGTTCGATTATTACAAAAGATGTGAGGATGCCCGGCTGACCTGCCGACATTTTGGCATCTCACCTCAGACCTTCTACCGCTGGAAGAATCGATTCGACCCTTATGACTTGACCACCCTGGAGGCTTGGAGCCGACGACCCCACCATGTCCGGAAGCCCTTGACCCCGGCCCCGATCGAAGACCGGATCCTCGAGCTCAGGACGAAGTATCCCCGGTGGGGGAAGGACAAGCTCGTCGTTCTCTTGAGGAGAGAGGGGATCCGGGTCTCGACCTCCACCGTAGGACGGGTCAT
>JAPKZD010000020.1:0-56997 GCA_026393975.1 Candidatus Aminicenantota bacterium
CGAGGTCCTGGACATCGACGGGGATACCGGGGGATACAATCTGCAGGCCGCGTTCTCGACCGCGGCCCTGGCCGCCCGAAGGATCGTGGAACGTACTTCGGAATCAGCCTGACTGACCGGCTGATTCACTTCAGCAAGATGCCCACTAGCACCATCCCGACAAAGCAAATGAACTGGATGAGATATCTTGTTCGGCTCATTTGTCCGCAGCCAGCCAGGCGATGACGTACATCAGCTTGGAGACCTTCTCCATCAGCTCCCCGCTGACCTTGTCAGCACTATCGCTCGTCTGGTGCAGGTCCTCCGTGACGGCCGTGAACGGCCAGATCCAGGGGATCTTGGCTTCATGAAATGATGTATGGTCGGAGTCGCCGAAGCCGACATCGGTTCGCTTGGCCTCGCGGACGTAGACGTCGAGTCCGACATATTTGTTCGCCGCCCGGATAATCTCGCCGAAGGCCGCCCCGACCGGGAAAGAGACGGGCACGAAATTGGCGGGCTTGACTCTCTTGATGAAATCCGGACCGTAGGGAAAGCTCATCATGCGGCCGGCGAAGGCCATCGATTTTTCGTCATAGGGCCGGCTTATCATGTCGAAGTTCAGGTAGGACACGATCTTGGCCTTCAGAAGCTGGGGCGGATGGGTCACGAAATACTTCGAACCCAGCAGGCCCTCCTCTTCTCCGCACCACAGGCAGAATACCAGCGTCCGCTTAGGTTTCTGCGGGTTGGCGGCGAATGCCCGGGCCAGGTTCAGGACGCCCACGGAGCCCGACCCGTTGTCGTCGGCCCCGTTGTAGATGTAGTCCTCCCACCGGCCCTCGTGGTCGAGATGGGCGCCGATGACCATGGCTTCGTTCTTGAGTGTGGGGTCCGAGCCCTCGATAACACCGACGACGTTGATGCCGCGGATCGTCTGCGTCTTGAGAGTCGAGGTCATCGTGACGAAGGCGCCCGGGATCTCCAGGGACGCAGATTTCTTTGATGTCTCGATCTTCTTTTTGAGATCCTCGAGCGTCATCCCAGCGGCCTCGAGGATCCGGTCGGCCGCTCCGGGGGTGATGGTCACGACCGCCGAACGCGTCCATGGCGTCTCCTCGATCTCGCCGGGGAGACTGACACGGTGGTAGGACTTGCGGACGATCGGGCCCTCGTCGTTGACGCTTTTCTGTGGCATCAGCGCGCGCCAGCGGTCGACATCGCGCCCTCCGCCGCGGATGAGAAGAACGGCGGCCGCGCCGCGTTGCCGGAGGTCCCGGAGCCTGTCGACGCGCTTTTCGGCCGGGCTGCCCTCTCCAGCCGCCGGCGGCGTCATCGGTGACACGGAAGGCATCGGGTACCTGGCCTTGATGTCTTTCGATAGGAAACCGGGCACGCCCGAGATGAGCATGACGACCTTACCCTTGACGTCGATCCCTTTGAATTCGTCGAAGCCGGCGCCCTTCTCGCCGATCCCATAGCCGACGAAAACGACCGGCCCGCTCAAGGTATCGCCGCTGGCCGCTAAACCCTGATAATCAACGACCGGACGGAATGTGTGCGTCCGGACAGACCCGCCCTGACGGACCTCGAGGCTCAGGGCGCTCGAGGTTTCGACGGTCTCCACGAGTGGGAATTCCTGAAGATAGGTGTTCTCGAGCGGTTTCGGCGGAGCCTGGGATAGGCCCAGCCTCTGCATCATGCCGAACGACCGGACCGGCATATCGCCGATGGGCTTGAGCTTGGAGAGACCGAACAGGGACGCGGCGTACTCCGCGGCCGCCTGGAATCCGCGCGTGCCCGTTTCCCGGCCTTCCATGAGGTCGGAGCCGATGAACGTGAGCATGGCAAGCGAATCCTTGGCCGAGATCGTATCGAACCCGGTTTTGAAGGTCTCGGGCACCGGGACAGTTTTCTCAACTAGGTCGAGGTTCTTAGCCCCGTCGTCGGGCTTGGCAGCCGGGGCCGGGACTTGGGCAGAACCACCGAGGACGGCGAGGGTAACGATCAGCACGAAGAGAGCGGATATTTTCATATGGGCGATCTCCTAAGAACAAGACGGGCTAAGTGCTTGAACGGCTCCATCAATAAATATGGATACGAAGGCTATCTTTATTGGTTCCGGGGATATTGTCAATCGAGAAGAAAGGGAGAGTGCCCGGGTGGCATGGGCGGCGGCTACGACTATTGACCAGGGCTCAGGGGCTCTTCCAGGGCGCGAGAATCAGGCTGACGGCTGGGTCCGAAGTCTTCCCGAGATCCGCGAGGCCCCAGGACCTCAGGATCGTCTTGAGCAGGGAATAATGCGAGTACGGGGTTGGGTCCTCAAAGCCCGCTTGGACCAGGGGCGAGGCGAGGATGGTCGCGATCCGGCCGCCGCCGTCCTGCCGTGGCCGCCCGCAGCACCCCTCGGAGGTCCGTCCCTCGTCGAACGTCAGGACCAACAGGCTGGCCGGGTCGAAGGCCGGCGACCCGAGGATCGAGTCCACGAGCTTGGCCAGCCACCTGTCTGTCACATCGAGACCGCAGTCGTGGGCGGAATTGCACATGTCGGGCATGACGAAACTGTAGTCGGGAAGCGCCTTCTTTTCCAGGTCGGAGGCCAGCTCGGCTATGGGGACGACACCGCGGCTGAGGCGCCCCGGGTCCTTGCGGATGGATTCAAAATAGACGAACGGATTGTGTTTCATGGCATATCGGCCGGACGAGCTCCCCAGGAAACCCGCCGTAGGAAGTCCCTCGAGGTAGGCTTTCCAGGAGCGGCCGTCGGCCTCCAGAAGGTCGGGGAGGCTCTTGGCGTTGACGAAGCAGTCCGTACAATCGCTTTGAATGCCAAAAAAATCGCCGCCGATGAGGGCCAGGTAATTCGGCAGGCTGGGATGAGTGACGCCGTAATAACGAGTGAGGAGCGCGTATTGACGGGCCCACCGGTTGAAATTCGGCATCCGCGCGTTCCCGATGACGTCCCCGAATTCCTTGTTCTCGATCATGACGATGATAACGTGCGAGAACTTGGGCACGGATCCGGCTTGAGCCGCCGTCCCGTCCCGCGGCTCGGCCGCTAATGCGGCTGCGATAATCCAGCACCCGAGGACCGCAAGGATGATCCGCCTGAGTTCCGACGTTTTCATGATTGCTCACCTCCCCTTAATCGTTGAAACCACCCTTCCCTTCTAAAATCTATAAACCGAACCTAGGGATTCTGTCAAGCCGAAACGGTCGCAGACACGACAGAAATCCTGACAGTCGTTTTTTGATCTATATTTCACTTTGAGCCTAGCGTAATATAGGTATTATTAGAATCCTAGCCTAGACACGTCCAACCGGTTGGACGTGTCTTGCCTATCCATGACGGGATCATTAATCCCATAGAAAAAATTGATTTCGCTGTTTTGAGTGTGATATATTTCTTTTCGGGTATCAGTGAGCTGAAATTGCTGAATATTTAGAAATATTCTTGGCAAGCACAAAAACCATATTCCTATCCCTAAAAATCAAATACTCTTATTTTTACACGTGAGGGGCTTTTCTTTTATTGGTGAATTGAATGGCAAGAACAAATTTCGTTCAACCTAGGAGTTTTACATGTTTTCTGATTGGAGGCAGTTCTTTATTGACGAGATGCGCAGAAATACTGCTGAGTCATAAATGTCATATTAATGGCATTATCACTGAGGATTTTGGAAATCAACAATGGGCCGCAGAACATGACATTCCATATTACGATCCGCGCGCGGATTTATTCGCATTAATGAGCAACTATCCTTTCGATTACTTATTCAGTATCGTAAACAGCTACGTTCTTCCTGAGAACATCTTGAAGTTACCAAAAAAGCACACCATTAATTATCATGATTCTTTATTGCCTAATTATGCCGGAGTTTATGCTACGTCCTGGGCGATTATGAATCAGGAAAAGATGCATGGTATCACCTGGCATCTGGCTACCCAGAAAGTTGATGCGGGAGATATCGTCAAACAAGATAAAGTAGAAATATCCCCCACGGATACAGCCTTTGTCCTCAATGCAAAATGCTATGAAAAGGCCGCTTCGATTTTTAACAATCTGGTAGAAGATTTAATCTATGATCGAATTGAGTATGTTCCACAGGAGCACACAAAACGCACATATTATTCGCTATTTAAACGTCCAAAAGCAGCCTGTTTCTTTTCCTTCAATCAGGAAGCCGCCGAGATTGAAGCCTTTGTTCGTGCCTTAACGTTTGGAAAGTTCTATCCAAACAGATTGGGCTGCCCAAAGATAGCTATAGATAACCACTGCGTTATTATTAAGAAAATATCATGCCTGGCTTCAATGTCTCGCAAAAAGGCGGGCACTATTATTGATATCGACAATGACTCAATATCCGTTTCCACTTTAACTCATGATGTGGCCATCGAGCAAGTGAATAGTATCGATGGTTTGTCACTATCCATCAAGGATTTTGCAAAGAAACATCATCTCAAAAAGGGTTATCGTTTCAAGGATATGGATCCTGAACTCTATGAGCGCGTGACAGAGCTAAATACACAAATTTGCAGGTATGAAACATACTGGGTAAATAAACTTAAAGAATGTCAGCAGGTCAGCGTTCCCTATATGAATTCAGAGCGTTTGAATCTTCGCTCAGAATCGGTCATCTCTCGATTTCAGGTTCCTGAAGAATTTTCCTCTTATCTGCATAGAATTGACGAGGGCATGGATATAAGTTGCAGTCTCATAGCAGCTTTTGTTGCCTACCTAGGACGGTTATGCTCGACAGGCCGATTTGATATAGGATTTAAACAGGCAGACAGCAGGAATTTGCCGAATGGTATTTTTGCCCCTTTTGTGCCCCTGCGGGTTGAGCTGGATTTCACCCGGACGTTCACTGATTTCAGAGAAGTCATTCAAAAAGAAATGAATGAGATCAGTAAGAATAAAACATTTCTCCGTGATGTGGTGTTTCGATATCCTGAACTCAACCCTGAATCAGATGCCCAAATCATTTCATCCCCTTCTGTGTCAATTGTCCTAGTTAAAAAGCCGGAAGATTTTCAAAACGATGTGAGTTCTGGGCTGTCAATGGTTATTTCTCAAAACACAGGTGATTGCTTCTGGGCATATCGAGCAGAGCTATTGAATAGTGTCGATGCCAGAAGAATGACGGAGCAATTCGCTTGCTTTCTGCATGGCATTACTGCTGATCCAGAGCAGCCGATACAATTTCTTCCTCTGATGGGCAGCGATGAATTAAAAAAAATACTTGTCGATTGGAATTCTGACAGTGTTGACTTTCCCCAAAATGCGTGTATTCACCAGCTCTTTGAAGAATGGGCAGAAAAAAGGCCGGAGGAAATAGCCGTAGTTCTTGAAGACCAACAGTTATCGTACCAGCTGCTTAACACCAGGGCAAATCAGCTCGCTCATTATTTAATCAAAGAGGGGGTAGGACCGGACGTCCTTGTCGGTTTGTGCCTCGAACGCTCCATCATGATGATTGTGGGCATGTTAGGCGTTCTTAAGGCTGGAGGAGCTTATGTTCCCTTGGATTCCAGATATCCAAAAGAACGTCTCATTTATATGCTCCAAGATGCACGTGTGCATGTTCTAATAACCCAGGAGAAATTAGCGGGCCTCTTTGTGGATCTGCAAATACCGGTGGCCTGCCTTGATACAAATGCGGATAAGCTCCCCTCAGAGAGAAAAGAGAATCCGGTCCGTGAAATGTCCAGTGAAAATCTGGCTTATGTGATTTACACGTCTG
This sequence comes from Candidatus Aminicenantota bacterium, assembly GCA_026393975.1. Classification (GTDB taxonomy): domain Bacteria; phylum Acidobacteriota; class Aminicenantia; order Aminicenantales; family Saccharicenantaceae; genus RBG-16-66-30. The sequence continues at coordinate 5,727 of JAPKZD010000020.1, forward strand.
GATCGACAGGTCAATCCAAAGGCGTGATGATCACGCACCGCAACGTAGTGGGCTTTATTTTCAGCTACAAACAGGTGACATTGGATGGGGAAAAACGCATCGGGACCTCTGTTGCGCCTTTTAATTTCGATACTTCTGTAGAAGAGATCTATTCGACTCTTTGCTTTGGCGGCACGCTTCATATCGTTCACCCGGAAAAAAGCGTGGATGTCGAATATTTTGCACGATATTTGGTTGATAATCGAATCACCACGACCTATATCTTACCGGATTTTCTTAGCGGCGTTGCCAGGAATTTAGAAAAGGCCCGTGACGAGATGAATCTCAAATGTGTCATAACAGGTTTGGCACCCAAGAGAGAAAATGCGCTGCAGAGTTTCCGCAATTTATCCGAGAAAATCAGAATATTGAATGCTTACGGTCCAACTGAGGTCACATATGGCGCGACCGCCTTTGATTTTAAATCATCCACAGACCCGGACCGGTTCGCCCCCATTGGCGTTCCTTTTCCCAATTATGAAGTTTTTATCGTGGACGCCCGTTTAGAGCCGGTTCCTGTCGGTATTGCGGGTGAGCTTCTCATAGGAGGCGTGGGGCTGGCGAGAGGTTATCTTAACCAGCCGGAACTCACTGCCCAGAAGTTTATACCTCATCCATTTAAAGATGAACCAGGAAGTCTTCTTTACAAAACAGGTGACCTTTGCCGTTTTCTGCCGGATGGGAACATTGAGTTTCTTGGCCGCCTCGACCATCAGGTGAAGGTTCGCGGCTATCGGATTGAACTTGGAGAAATCGAAGCATTTCTTTTGAAACATCCTGGCGTAAAGAAGGCTTTTGCTTTAGCCAGAGAGGACAAACCCGGGAACAAGCGTTTGGTCGCATATATCGTCACAAACCAGAAGCCGAACCCGACGATTAGTGAGCTGCGCAATTTCTTAAAGAACAAATTGCCTGACTATATGGTGCCTTCTGCCTTTGTCATATTGGATAGCCTGCCGTTGATGTCCAACGGCAAAGTGGATATTCATGCGCTACCGGCACCCGATAAATTGCGCCCTGTTTTGGAAAGTCCCTATTTGGCCCCTCGAACGGCTATTGAAAAAAGACTTGCAGATATCATGGCGGAAGCTCTTGATATGGAGGAAGTTGGCGTCCAGGATGATTTTTTTGAACTTGGAGGCGATTCCTTAATGGCGGTAGGATTAGTCGCAGAAATTGAAAAAGCCTTCTCAATAAAACTGCCGCTATCGATCCTCTTTCAAGCATCGACTATTGAGCAGCTCGTAAATGCTATTCAACTGGGAGAGTCCGATAGATCTTGGGCCTCGCTGGTAGAGATACAGCGTGGTGGTTCAAAAACGCCTGTCTTTTTTATACATAGTAGTACAGGCGATGTCTTGTTTTATCGAGATTTAGCTCGTCATTTAGGAACGGAACGGCCGGTTTTCGGATTGCAATCCCAGGGTTTAGACGGGAAGCAGCCAGTTTCGGAGCGAATTGAAGAGATGGCCGCTCATTATATCGAAGAGATACGGGCCGTTCAACCCAAAGGTCCTTATTTTCTAGGAGGGTATTGTATGGGTGGGTTAATCGCTTATGAAATGGCTCAACAGCTCCATAAAGATGGACAAGAAGTTGGCTTCCTGGCGATGATTGACACGTACAACTATAACGAGATTCCTCGACAGCGTTATTTTGGTGAAGGCCTTGTTTTAAAAATGCAAAAACTAGAGTTTCATTTGGTCAATATTTTGCGGCTTAGTCCTAGAAATCAGCTTGATTACTTAATGAAAAAGTTAAGAGTAGCGGTAGGAAGAGAGTTTGCCAGGTTTTCTTTGAACTTATCCAATTTATTGAAAATGATTCAGCCTGGCAGCGAGAATATGAAACCCAACGTCTTCCTTGAAGATAGAAACGAAAAAGCCAGTTTTGCTTATAAGCCTCAAGATTATCCTGGGGAAGTGACGCTGTTCCGGCCTCATAAAAATTACAGTTTTGTTCGCGATCCGCAAATGCGATGGGGGGATTTGGCCAAAGGCGGATTGGAAATTGTAGAACTTCCGGTCAATCCAGGTGGCATATTTGTTGAACCTTATGTGCGGATTTTGTCATCTAAACTGAGGGAACGTTTGGAGAAGTTAGACTACGACATGAAAGGAAAAGCTTGATTGGATAGCTCAAAATGAGCACAATTTCTGGTACGAAATTTGAGAATTCTGATGCCCCACTATTTTTCTTCGTCCTCCGCGAAGAGTGCCTCCACGGGAATTCCGGGGTGCCCGATACAGTCCCTAAGTCATTGATATTCTCGGCTATATAGGGATAAAAAGGAAGCGCGCCCGGGGTGACTCGAACACCCGACCTGCTGATTCGTAGTCAGACGCTCTATCCAACTGAGCTACGGGCGCGCACGGCGGAAAAACGGCCATAATATAGCGTAAAGCCGGAGTTTTGGCAACCCAAATCGGGGACACGTACCAATTCCGGAGAATTGGAACATGTCCCCTAGAACCGTCCGGGCATCGTCCCCGAATATCGGCCAAGTCAGCTGACCTTGAGGACAGCGGCGCCGTTGACCTTGCCCGCCTTGAGCAAGCGCAGGACGTCGTTCGCCTTCTCCAGCCGGAATGTCTGGACAGTCGTCCGGACGGGGACTTCCGCGGCAATCCTCAGCAATTCCTCCCCGTCCTTCCGAGTGGCATTGGCGACACTGAGCATCTTCCGCTCGTGGTAGAGGTACTTGCCGTAATCCATCTCCGGGATGGGCGACATGTGGACGCCGGCCGAAGCCACCGTCCCTCCCCTATCCAGGACCCGAAGGGCATCGAGATAGATGCTTCCGACCGGGGCGAAAATGATCGCGTTCGTCAGTTTCGCGGGCGGTTCATCTTTTGCCGTCCCCGCCCAGTCCGCTCCGAGTTCTCTCGCCAGCGCCCTGTGCTCCGCACTCCTCGAGAAAACATAGACCCGCGCGCCCCGGTGTTTGGCAATCTGGATGGCGATATGCGCCGAGGCGCCAAAACCATAAAGCCCCAATATCCCACCGGGCTGGATCCCGCTGAGCTCGAGCGCCCGGTAGCCGACGATCCCGGCGCACATCAGCGGCGCGGCTTCCTCATCGCTGAACTTGCCCGGTATGGCGTAGGCGTATTTCTCGGGCAGGGCCATGTATTCGGCATATCCACCGTCGGCATGATATCCATTGAACAGGGCTTTTTCGCAGAGGTTTTCCCGGCCGCTCAGGCAGAACCGGCAGTCCCCGCAAACCCACCTGAGCCAGGCCGCGCCGACCCGATCGCCCACCCTGAACCTCACCGCCTTCTCCCCCACCCTCTCCACGACGCCAATCACTTCATGACCTGGGATCAAGGGCAGTTTCGCCTCCGGGAGTTCACCTTCGACCGCGTGCAGGTCCGTATGACAGACGCCGCAACAGCGCACTTTAATTAGAATGTCCTCCGGCCCGACCTTCGGCACGGGCACGTCCATCATGTCGAGAGGGTTCTCGGCCGCCGGCCGGAAGGCGCCGAGGACCATGGCCTTCATTGTCCCGCTGTTCCCTTCCCTTTTGCCATCTTGCCCTTGATGCGGGCGATCCGTTTCTCGAAGTCCTTTTCCGCAACTGATGACTTGCTTTTGGACAGGGCCAAGCCCTCCGTCGCGACGCGGAGGGCCTCTCCGTAGTCCTTGGCCGTATGCTCGAAGTACATGGAGAGCTCGCGGAAGCAATCGACCTCGTCGCCCGCGGCCATCTGCTGCCAGAAGGCCAGCGCTTTTTCCCAGTCCTTGTTCTTCTTGAAATGGTGGGAGAGTTTCTTCCGGGCATGGTGGGACACTTCGGCCGTGAGGCCTCGCCCCCCGGCCAAGGCCTTCTCGAAGAGGGCCGCCGAGGTCGTGGTATCGCCAGCCCTCTCGAAGAGCCGGGCCACCCCGTAGAGGTCCATGGCGTCGGCCTCTCCCCCCACCGCGGCCTCGCGGTTCCTTTCGACGAGGACGGCCCCGGCCACGACGACCCCCAGGAGCGAAAGCAGGTCCTCCTGGTTGTGGTAGAGGATGGGGTCGATGAGCGAAAAATCGCCGCTTCGGATGTACTGGAAATAACGGAGCGGAATCTCCGCCCCCGGGATGTCCTCGGACCGCTCGGCCTGGACGATCTGTTGGGCCAGGTTGAAGAGCCGGCAACTGTCATATTTGTGCTTCCACAGGCTCCTGGCCGAGAAGAGAAAGTCGAGGTGAGGCAGTCCCCGGAGCGGGCAGGGCGTCCGGTGCATGGCGAACCTCGTTTCGACGAGCGGCATATCGAAGGCCTTGCCGTTGTAGGTGACGATGGACTTGAAATCCATATCGCGGATGAACTGGGTGAGCTCGCGGACGAGGCGGTCCTCCTCGGCCATCTCGCTCAGGAAGAACTGGGTCACCTTGAAGCGCTCGTCGCGGTAGTAGCCCAAGCCGACGAGGAACGGAACCGTGCCCGTCCCGCCGGCGAGGCCCGTCGTCTCGAGGTCGAGGAAGACGGCCGACGAAAGGTCGAGACCCTCGAACTCCCGGTCGCGGCTGAGGAAGCCGAGGATATTGCCCGGGATCTGAAGGCCCATCGAGATGGGGATCTGGCCGTAGCAGGTGCCGAGCATGTAGGAGTTCTCGAAGATCTGGACCGGTTCGCGGCGCTTCTTTTCGATGGGCCGCGGCTCATGCCCGCCGGCCAGGCCCTGTCCTTTGTCGGTCAGGGTGATCAGGCGCTCGAGTTTTTGCTTGACCGTCAGGCCGGCGTCCACGTCGATCGTCTCCCACGTCGTCTGGATTTTCTGGGCGCGGTTCCGGGCTTCCCGCTCGCGCCTCAACTGCTTGAGCTTGTCCTCGAGATCCATTTGTCCTCTTCGCGGCCGGTCGTGATCGTCGGCTAATATATTAGGCCAAACGGAGGCGCTTGGCAAAAAATTCAGGGCTTGAAAACGGCCGCCGTTCAGAATATATAAGGAACGCGAGCCTAGAGAATGACGCGAACAACGAACCCGGCCCATTTTCTGGCCTTCGATTTGGGGGCCGAAAGCGGCCGGGCCGTCCTCGGCACGCTCGACGGCCGCCGGCTCTCCGTCCACGAGGTCCGCCGCTTCCCCAACACGCCGCTGTCTCTCTCCGGACACATCCACTGGAACGTCTACGCCCTTTTCGACGAGATGAAAACGGCCATGCGGGACGGGGCGGCCGCCATGGGCGCCAGGCCGGAAAGCGTCGGCGTCGATACCTGGGGGGTCGACTTCGGGTTGCTGGCCCGGGACGGGAATCTTCTCGGCCTGCCTTTCTGCTACCGCGACCACAGGAACATCGGGGCCATGGAGGATTATTTCAAGCTCGTGCCACGCTCGGCCCTCTACGAGGCAACCGGCATCCAGTTCATGCCTTTCAACACCCTTTTCCAGATCTACGCCATGGTCCGCGAGAGGTCACCCTTGCTCGATGCCGCCGCCGACCTCCTGTTCATGCCGGACCTCTTCAATTACCTGCTCACCGGCCAAAAAACGGCCGAGTTCACCATCGCCACGACCTCTCAGATCATGGACCCCAAGACCAAGGCCTGGATCCCCGGCCTCTTCCAGGCGATGGGGCTGTCGAAGAAGATCCTCCAAAATATCATCGAGCCGGGGACGGTCCTCGGGCCGCTCACCGAAGAGGTTGCCCGGGAAACCGGGTTTTTCGGGGTCCCCGTCGTCGCTACGGCCGGCCACGACACGGCGGCGGCCGTCGCGGCAGTCCCGGCCGAGGGCCGCAACTGGGCTTACATTTCGTCGGGAACCTGGTCCCTCGTCGGCGTCGAAGAGAACGCGCCGGTCATCTCCGCAAAATCGCAGGAATCGAACTTCACCAACGAGGGCGGCGTCGGCGGGACCATCCGCTTCCTCAAGAACGTCGCCGGCCTCTGGCTCGTCCAGGGCTGCCGTAAAGCCTGGGCCAAGGACGGCCTGCTTTCCTACGAGGAGCTCGTCATGGCGGCGGCCAACGCACCGGGCTTTGCCGCCTTCATCGATCCCGACAACCCGGACTTCCTCAACCCGCCGGACATGCCCGAAGCCTTAACCGACTTCTGCCGCAGGACGGGCCAGAAAGCGCCTGAATCGAGGGCGGCCATGGTCCGCTCTCTTTTCGAAAGCCTGGCCCTAAAATATCGCTGCGTCATCGACCAGCTCCGCCTCGTCCTCGGCCACCCCATCGAAAGAATCCACATCATCGGCGGCGGCTCGCGGAACGAGCTCCTTTGTCAGTTCACGGCAGACGCTACGGGCCTCCCCGTCATCGCCGGCCCGGCCGAGGCGACGGCCGTCGGCAACATTCTCGTTCAGGCCATGGCCATGGGACGCGTTTCTTCTCCCGCGGAAATAAGGGCCATCATCCGCGAATCCTTCGAGCTTCGGACCTACGAGCCGGAGGACACGGCGGCCTGGGACGCGGCGTATGTTCGCTTCCGCGAAATCCTCAAAACTTGACAGGCCATGGGACTGAGACTATAAACATGACGTTTCTTCGTGGAGGGTTGAGAATGGATTCGACGACTATCGAAAAGACGTATGCGTCGGCGCGGGATCGGTACGCCCAATTGGGCGTCGACACGGATAAAGCCCTGACCCGCCTTCAGGCGATCTCCATTTCGCTCCACTGCTGGCAAGGCGACGACGTCGGCGGCTTCGAGAAAAACGCCGAAGGGCTGGCCGGGAGCGGCCTGCAGGTCACAGGCGCCTACCCGGGCAAGGCCCGCACCATCGACGAGCTCAGGGCCGACATGGCCCAGGCTTTCGCCCTCCTCCCCGGCCGCCACCGGGTCAATCTCCATGCCATGTACGGTGAATTCGGCGGGAAAACCGTCGACCGCAACGAGATCGAGCCCGAGCACTTCCGCGGCTGGGAGGAATGGGCCCGCCGCCTCAACCTGAAAACCGACTTCAACGCCACGTGCTTCGCCCATCCCAAGGCCGTCTCCGGACTTACCCTCAGCAGTAAGGAGAACGGCATCCGCAAGTTCTGGGTGGACCACGTCAAGTGCTGCCGGAAGATCGCCGCCTCCATCGGCCGCGAGCAGCAAACTCCCTGTCTCCACAACCTCTGGATCCCCGACGGGTCGAAGGACGTCCCGACCGACCGCTGGGGGGCCCGGGCCATGCTCCTCAAATCTCTCGACGAGATCTTCGAGGTCGAGTACAGCCCACAGCAGATGAAGGATTCCCTCGAAAGCAAGCTCTTCGGCCTCGGCAGCGAGTCGTTCGTCGTCGGCTCGCACGAATTCTACATGGGCTACGCCTTCACCCGGGGGAAGATCATCTGCCTCGACCTCGGCCACTTCCACCCGACCGAATCCGTGGCCGACAAGATCTCGGCGATCCTCCCCTTCTCCGGCGAAATCCTGCTCCACGTCAGCCGCGGCGTCCGCTGGGACAGCGACCATGTCGTCATCCTCAACGACGAGGTCCGCGAGCTGGCCGCCGAAATCGTCCGCAGCCGGGCTCTCGACCGGATCCACATCGCCCTCGATTACTTCGACGCCAGCTTCAACCGCGTCGGGGCCTGGGTCCTGGGGGCCCGTTCCCTGCTCAAGGGGCTCCTCATCGCCCTGCTCGAACCCCAGGAGAAGGTCAAGGAACTCGACGCCGGACTCAAAACCCTCGCCCGCCTCTCCCTTCTCGAGGAGCTCAAGTCCCTGCCGTTCGGCGCAATCTGGGACTACCATTGCCTCCGGGCCGGCGTCCCGCCGGCCGACGAGTGGCTCCGAGAGGTCGAGGCCTACGAGCGTCGGGTCCTCAGCAAGCGCTGACGGACCCAGCCCGCCTGACTCGATCGGCCGCCGAGAAGGCGGGTCCGACGGCAGGAGTTTTTTGTTGACGAACGCTCGGATTTGTTTAAACTGAGGGCTTAGAGGGTTTCTCGTAGGAGGAAAACGACCATGCCCCCCGTCGATGGCGTCCAGTCGGCCCGCCCCACGGCAGGCGCCGTGGTCGACACGGCCCGCGTCGAAAAGGCCCGGGACCTCCTGCATTACCTGGGCAACACCGTCTCGGCCATGAAGATCTTCCCCTCCGAGCACGCCACGGTCAAGAACTTCGTCGACCTGCTTACCCAGAAGTTCACGGATTTCCTGGCCGCCGACCAGAAGCTGCAAGTCGGCATCGAGGAATACTCCTTTACTTACGGGGGCAAGCCCGTTTATTCCGATGAACTGACCATCAAGAGCCTGCCCTTTTTCTTTTTCAGGGACGGCCTTCAGATCCTCTTCTTCTACCAGGGGTTGGACCGGCAGGAGATCCTGGAATTCCTCGAACTGATCACGGCGGAGGCCCAGAAGCCGGCCGAGGATAGCGACATCGTCGCCGCCCTCTGGGAGCGCGACTTCCCGAATATCCAGTACTACGCCCCGGACGAGTTCCTCGAGAACCGCATCCTGGAAGAGAGGAGCGACTCCCAGGCACGCCAGGAACTGCCCGAACTGCCCGAGGACTTCGCCCACGAGACGATCGAAGTCCGGATCGATTCTTCGAAATTTTCCCAGGGCAAGATCGAGCTGACATCTGAAGACCAGGAAGAGGTCCAGAAAGGCCAGGTCCGGGCTGAACAGGAGGACGTCCCGGACGGGACCACGGCGGCCGCAGAGGGCGCCGCCCCGGAGACGCCCGCCGAGAAAGACGCCGGGGGGAAAAGCCCCGCGGCAACCATGGACCCGACACTGACCGAAGACGAGCTCCATTCCCTGGAAACCATGGTCCGCGTCAACCGGACGATCTCCCCCGAAGAGGAGTACATCAACCTGATGCTGGAGATCATCTTCCTCGAGGAAAACATGGCCAACTGCCAGGCCAGCCTCGACACCCTCCTGGAATACCATTTCGACCAGCTCCTGCGCGGCAATTTTCACGTGGCCATGCTCATCATCCATAAAACCCACGAACTCGGGCAACACTTGGACGAGGCTCCCGAGAAAGTCGCGCTCCTCAAATCATTCCGCAAACGGATGGTCAGCCCCAAAACCGTCGAGGCGGTCCAGGCCCTTCTGGCCAAGAAAAAGGCCATGGACTGGGAGTCCCTGCTGGGCTTCTTCGGACTGCTCGGGCCCCCGGCCCTCAGCCTCGCGGCGGACCTCTTCGACATCGTCCCCAGCGGCGAAGCCAGGCACAAGATCCTCGGCTTCATCGCCGACGCCGGGACCCCCAACCCGGGACTCCTGCCGAGCCTGGCCGACAACGCCAGGCCCGACCTGGCCCGCGAGATCATCGGCATCTTGTCCCGGATCCCCGAGAACCGGGGCATCCCCCACCTCTCGGCCTTCCTGAGCTTCCAGAACAAGGAGGTCAAGATCGAAGCCATCCACGCCCTGGGCCGGACCCAAGGCGAGATGGCCAACAGGATCCTTCTCGGCTTCCTGAAGGACCCGGACGAGGAGGTCCGGATCCAGGCGGCCATGAAGCTCAATCCTACTGAGGCGGGCTCACGCATCCAACAGCTCTTGCGCGAGGCTTCGGCGCGCGAGTTCCAGGAAAAAAGCCTCAAGGAAAAAGAGGCTATCCTGTCATTCCTGGGCCGGACCCGGTCCCTCGAGGCGCTCGAATTCCTGCGCCGGACGCTCGAACGGGCCCCCCTGTTCACCTCGAAGCGGGTTCTGGAGATGCGCCTGGCCGCCGTCGTCGGACTCGAAAACATGGGGACCGAGGAGGCACTGGGCGTCCTGCAGAAGGGGGCGATCGGACGGACGAAAAAAGTCAGGGAGGCCTGCACGGCGGCGCTCGTCCGCTTGCCGCCGGCGGGCGGGGCGAAAAAAGAGTAGGGGACGCGGATGGACGAGAAAGACATCACGATACCGGCGTCCGGAGGGCGGACCGCCCCGCCGCGGGGGACCGAGTCCAAGGCCTTCCAGAAAACCGGCGTCGACCTCCTCATCCGCTTCCACATCGTCGACAAGATCGCCAAGATTTACGACACCAAGAACAACGCCTTCCAGGAGCAGGGTCAGCTCCTGTTTGGGTCCCTGGCGGCCATGCTGAAGGAAAAAGACGAGGCGTCCTTCCGCGTCCGTCACGGCACCCTGCTCCTCAACGGCGTGCGCCTGAAGTTCGGCGTGGGGACCTACGGCATTTTCAAGTCCGTCCTGGAGGAGCTCCGGACGCGGGATGTCGAGGCCCTCACATTCCTTCCCGGACTCGGCCTGGACGAGCTCTGCCGCTTCATGTCCCTCTTCGCCAAGCGGGACAAGAAAGGCGAAGCCGTCTACGCTCAGCTCGTGGCCGACCTCGACGCCGCGGGGGTGGAGCACGTCGAGCTCGAGAAGATCTCGGCCGAGGAGATCGCCCAGGGACTCCACAAGAACACGGCTCGGATGTTCTTCCTCAGCATCGTCCATCTCAAGGAGTCGTTCGCCCGGGACCAGAGGAAGGAACCCATCAAGATCAACACGACCCGCCGGCTCATGCAGTCGATCTACAACCACATCGTCGAGGACGAGGGCTTCGTCCACGGCCTGACGAACATCAAGAACCACGACGAGTACACGCTCAACCATTCAGTCAACGTCTGCTTGCTGGCTACCTCCCTGGGCCGCAGGCTCGGGCTGAGCCGGTCCGAGATCGTCGACCTGGGCATGGCCGCCTTTTTCCACGACCTCGGCAAAACCGATACCCCGCTCAACATCTTGAACAAACCGGGCAGGCTGACCGACGCGGAGAGGGTGGTCATGGAACAGCACCCCTTCCACGGCGCCGAGAAGCTCGTCCTGCTCAAGGAGTTCCGTCACCTCCCCCTCCGGGCCATCCACGTCGCCCTGGAGCATCACATCAAGGAGGACCTCTCCGGCTATCCGCGCTACTTCAAAAAGGACGACATCAACCTCTTCAGCAAGATCGTCAAGGTCGTCGACGTCTTCGACGCCATCACCACGAAGCGGGTCTACCGGACGACGGACTTCACGAGGGCCGAAGCCATGAGCCTCATGCTCGAGCAGAGCGGCACAGAGTTCAACCCGGTCATCCTCAAGGCCTTCGTCAACATGATGGGTGTCTTCCCCATCGGTTCGCTCGTCGCCCTGACCTCGGGCGAGGTCGGCATCGTCCATGACATCAACCCGGACCCCAAGCTCCTCCTCCGCCCGTCCGTCAAGCTCATCACCGACGCCGAAGGCAACAAAGTCGACGGCGAGATCGTGGACCTGGCCGAGCGCGTCCCGGAAACAGGCCGCTTCCGCAGGACGATCGCCGCTCCCCTCGACCCGTCCAAGTACGGGGTCGAGGTCGCCGACTACTTCCTGGCCCAGGCCCAATAACGACTTGATGGGAGGTTCTATGACGCCCCGCCCGCCGGTTCGTCTGCGCTGCGAGTATCTCACCGCGCCGCTCGGCGTGGACACGCAGACGCCCCGCTTTTCGTGGCTCGTCGAAAGCCCGGCGCGGGGGGGCCGCCCAAAGGCCTTCCAGGTCCTCGTCTCATCCGCCCGCGAGCTTCTCCAGAGCGACATCGGTGATTTCTGGGACACGGGGATGATCGACGCGGAACAAACGCCGCACCTCGAGTACCGCGGGGAAGCGCTCCTGAGCTGCGCCCGCTACTTCTGGAAGGTCCGCTGGTGGGACCGGGACGGAGCCGCCAGCCCCTGGAGCGAGCCGACTTCCTTCGTCACGGGATTCCTCTATGAGGGAGACTGGAAGCCCAAATGGATCGGTGCGCGTCAGGTCCGGGAGTTCCGGTCCAAGGGCACGGTCCTCCTCGGACACCCCGGCGCCGACGAAACCCAGGCTTGCGCCGTCTACTTGAGAAGGGAGTTCGGGCTCAAAGAAAAGGCCTCTCTGGCCATGATCTTCATCTCCGGCCTGGGCCACTACGAACTGCGCCTGAACGGCGCTAAGGTCGGCTTGAGCGTTCTCGACCCGGGCTGGACGGACTATAGAAAAAAATCCCTCTACGCCTCCTACGACGTGACCGCGCTCGTCCGGGACAAGAACGCAATCGGCGTCATCCTCGGAAACGGCCGTCACATCAGAAGCTACGGGTACGAAGCCCCCAAGCTCACCTGCCGCATCGAGGTCGAGCATGAGAGCGGCGAGCGGACGGTCCTTTTCTCGGACGATAACTGGAAGACGTCTTCCGGCCCCCTCCAAGAAAACGGCCTGTATTTCGGCGAACGGCTCGATGCGCGCGTGCTCGTCGACGGCTGGGACAAGCCGGGTTTCGACGACTCGGCCTGGGACGGGGCCCTGGCCGTCGCCGGATATCCCCTCGTTTCCCAGATGATGCCGCCCGTCCGCGTGACCGAACGCCTCGCCCCGAGATCCGTCACCCGTCTCGCCTCCGGCGCCTTCGTCTTCGACTTCGGACAGAATTTCACCGGCTGGGTCCGCCTCCAGATCGAGGGGCCGAAAGGCACCGAGGTCAGGCTCCGGCACGCCGAGCTCCTCAACGACGACGGGACGCTCAACTTCGGGCCCAATGAAAACGCCGAGGCCACGGACGTCTACATCCTCAGAGGCGGCGGGCCCGAAATCTACGAGCCGCGCTTCACGTACCACGGTTTCCGTTACGCCGAGATGACCGGGTTCCCGGGCGAGCCCGGGCCCGGCGCTCTCGAGGGATGTTTCGCCCACTCCGACGTCGAGAGAACCGGGACGTTCAACTGTTCGAACGAACTCCTCAACCGCGTCCACCGGAACATCGTCTGGGGCCAGCTTTCCAACCTCATGAGCATCCCGACCGACTGCCCCCAACGGGACGAACGTCACGGCTGGCTCGGCGACGCCCACCTTTCGGCCGAGGAGGCCGTCTTCAACTTCGAAATGGCGGCTTTTTACGCCAAATTCCTCGACGACATCCGGCTGGCCCAGAGAGACGACGGGAGCCTGCCCGACGTCGTCCCCCCTTACCTCCCCCGCCTCTACCCCGCCGACCCGGCCTGGAGCTCGGCCTACCCGACGCTTGTCTGGCTTCTCTGGGAGCACTACGCGGACGGCCGGGTCGTCGCCAAGCACTACGCCACCCTTAAGAAATACATCGACTTCCTCGGCCAGAACGCCGACCGGCTGATCGTCCGGAAGCTCGGCAAGTACGGCGACTGGTGTCCGCCCGGAAGCATCGTCCCCAAGAAAACGCCGGTAGACTTGACCTCAACCTGGTACTACTATCACGATGTCCTCATCGTCGCGCGCCTGGCCACGGTCCTCGGCCGCAACGAAGATGTCCTGCAGTACACGAAGCTCGCCGAGTCCATCGCAGCCGCTTTCAACGACACGTTCCTCGGCGAGACGCAGTACGCCGCGATCCGCGTCAGTCCTGTCGACAACTACCCCAACCAGACCTCCAACGCCCTGCCGCTTTACTTGAACATGGTCCCGGCCGAGAAAAAGGACAAGATCCTGGCCAGCCTCCTCCAGAGCGTCATCCGCCAGCAGGATTACCATGTCGACACGGGAATCCTGGGGACGCGCTACATCCTGGACGTCCTGACCGACAACGACCAGGCCGAGGTCGCCTATCGCATGGCGACCCAGAAGAGCTACCCGGGCTGGGGTTACATGCTCGCCGAGGGCGCCACGACGCTCTGGGAAAGATGGGAGAAACTCACCGGCCACGCTATGAATTCCCAGAACCACATCATGCTGGGCAGCATCGACGCCTGGTTCTACCGGGTGATCGCCGGCCTGAGCCCGGTCCTCCCGGGCTGGAAGGCCGTCCGGGTCCGGCCGCACATCCTTGGCGACCTCGCCTTCGCCGAAGCGAAGCTAGAAACCGTCGCCGGGATGGTTCGCTCGGCGTGGGACAAAGCCGAAAATTCGTTTTCCATGGAAGTTTCTATCCCGGTCGGCGCCGTCGGGGAGGTCCATGTCCCCCTGCTCTGGCACGGAGCCCATATCTTCGAATCCGGAAAGCTCCTCTGGAGGGCGGGACACGCCGTCGACTCCGCCCTCGAGGTGGTCCTGGCCGGCGACGACGGGAAACGCGCCGTCTTCAAGACAGGGAGCGGCGACTACAGATTCGAGCTGAAGAAGAGCGGGTGAACGGGCCCTGCCGCGTCAGTAGAGATATTTCTTGAAGAGCCGGGCCGTCTCCCCGTAGGCCTCGATCGTCCGGTCGATATCCTTGTCGCCGTGCGCGACCGAGACGGAGCCGCCGCCGTGGACGGCATTGACGCCGTTGACAAGCAGGGCGAGTTTCAGGATCTCCTCCCTCAACGCGACATTCGTCCGCCGGTCGTCGTATATCTCCTCGGGGTTTTTGTACGTCAAGCCCGCCTCGCGGGGGAAATGGACCATGAAGAGAGAGCTCCCCGGGACGACGTCGTTCCCGTAACCGGTGCACCGGGCCGGAACGCCCTCATCGGCGAAGGCGCGCTCGATCGCCCGGCGGAGTTTCTCCCCCGAGCGGGCGAGCTTGGGGTAGATCGTCGAAGCGCCGCGGACGAGGTGGCCGAGCATGATCAACCCGGCTTTCATGTATTCCGAGTGCGCGGAGAACGTCCCCCCCTCGAAAAGGACTCTGCCGCCGGGGCCCCGGGCGCGGCCGCATCCCTCCATGTCCTCACGGGAACCGACGACCGCAGACACGGCATGTCCCCCGCCGATGATCTTCCCGAAGGCCGTCAGGTCCGGCCGGACGCCGTAGAGCGTCTGGACGCCCGACGGGCAGAAGCGGAACCCGGAGATGATCTCGTCGAAGACGAGCAGGATACCCTTTTGCGCGGTCAGTCGCCGGGCCAGCTCGATGTATTCTTTCGAAGCCGGAAGGAAACCGCCCACGCCGAGGAACGGCTCGACGATGAAGCAGGCGATCCGGTCGCCATTTTCCTTGATGATCCTTTGGAGGTCATCGCAATCGTTGAACCGCGTCACCAGCGTCCGCCGGACGATGTCGTCGAGCAGGCCGGCCGACTCCCGGCCTTCAAAACCCACGTCGGCATGGAACTTGACACCTTTGAGGAGGTAGGGCGATGAACCGTGCCAGCCGCCGCCGATCTTCAGGACGTGGTCCCGGCCCGTCAGCCCCTGGGCGAGCATGACGGCGTACATCGTGGCCAGCGTCCCGGAAGTGGTGAAACGGACCTTGGCCTCCTTCCCTCCGAGCTTCCGGACGAGCGTCTCGGCCAGCTCGATCTGGTGGCTTGCTTCGAAACCCGTGTGGAGGGCGCCGCGGCCGAGGCAGGCCGCCATCTCACGGCGGATGAGCTTGGGGTTGTGGCCGAGGACATTGGCGTAATGCCCCTGCCAATAGTCGATATAGGTGTTGCCGTCGACGTCCCGGACGACCGGCCCCTCGGCAGCCGCGGCGAAAAAGGGATAGGGCCGCCACAGCCGGTTCGAATGGCTTCCCCCCTCGACCATGACCTTTTCGGCCCGGTGGAAGACCGCCCGGCTCTTGGCCGTTTTTTTCCTGTACTCCTTGACCAGATGGCCGCGGAGCCTGTCCATTCCTGTCATGCGCCCTCTCTCAAGAGCCTCCATTTAACAACTGCGGCGGGGCAAAGTCAAATTCCCTTGTTTGACCGCCCCCCCGGCTTGGGGTAGAATGATTGTTTCAAGGTCGAAAAAAACCTGAGCATGGCCGTCCTGAACTGCAAGAAAACAAACCGGGCCTGCGTCATCGGCCTGGACGGCGTCCCCCACGGCATGGTCGTCGAGCTGGCCCGCCGGGGCGTCATGTCGACGATGGCCCGGCTCATGGACCTCGGCCACCTTCACAAAATGAAGGCCAGCCTCCCCGAAATCTCGGCCGTGTCCTGGACGAACTTCATGACCGGAACCAATTCGGGGACGCACGGCATCTTCGGGTTCACCGACTTCAAGCCCCATTCCTACGACATCCGTTTCCCCAATTCCCTCGACCTCAAGGCACCGACCCTCTGGGACAAGCTCGGCGCCAAGGGCAAGAGAAGTATCGTCATCAACCAGCCCTCGACCTACCCCGCCCGTAAGATCGAGGGCGTCCTCATCTCCGGCTTCGTCGCCCTCGAACTGGCCAAGGCGGTCTGGCCGATGACCTACCGGGCCACGCTCGAGCAGATGGGCTACCAGATCGACGTCGACACGACCAAGGTCCGGGAGAGCCCGGAGGTCCTCTGGCAGGAGCTGAGCAAGACCATGGCCGGCCGCCAGAAGGCCCTCAATCTCCTCTGGGAGGAAGAGTGGGACTACTTCGAGTTCATCGTCACCGGGACCGACCGGCTCCACCACTTCCTCTGGAAGGCCTACGAGGACCCCGACCATCCGTCCCATCAGGCCTTCCTCGATTACTACCGCCACATCGACCGGCTCATCGGCAAGACCGTAGCCGCGTACCGCAAGCTAACCAACTCCTACGACGGGTTCTACATCCTCTCCGACCACGGCTTCACCGGCATCGTCCAGGAGGTCTACCTCAATGTCTGGCTGGAACGGAACGGCTACCTGAAGTTCGCCAGGCCCGAACCGGAGGGCCTCGGGGATATCGCGGCCCGGACGCAGGCCTTCGCCCTGGATCCCAACAGGATCTACCTCAACCTGAAAACCAAGTTCCCCAGGGGGACCGTCGAACGGCCGGCCAAGAAAGCCCTCAAGGAGGAGATCGCCGGCAAGCTCGAGAAGCTCGAATACCAGGGCCGCAAGGTCGTCCGCAAGGTCTTCTTCGCCGAGGACGTCTATTCCGGACCGCTCGCCGTCAAGGGACCCGACCTCATCATCGTGGGCGAGCCCGGCTTCGACATGAAGGGCTCTGTCAAGAAGAAGGAGATCTTCGGCCGCTCGAGCCTCCAGGGCATGCATACCTGGGACGACGCCTTCTGTTGGGCCTCGGACGATCTTGGAGAGGACCTGGCCATCGAGGACGTGGCCCCGTTCATTCTGAAGAATTTTTGATATGAAGAAAACGGTCGCTCTTTTCGTGGCTGGAGCCGTGCTCGCCCTCGCCGCTCCTCTCGCCGCCTACATCGGCCCCGGTGCCGGATTCGCCTTCCTTTCGTCGTTCCTCGTCCTTTTCCTGACGTTCCTCATGGCCCTATTCTCATTCCTCTCCTGGCCCTTCCGCTTTCTCTGGAAGGCGGCCCGCGGCCAGCGGGCCTACAAAAAAAGCCCCATCCATCGCCTGATCGTCCTCGGCCTCGACGGCATGGAGCCGACGCTGGCCGAGAAATTCATGGCCGAAGGCAAACTGCCGAACCTCGCCCGCCTGAAAAAAGAAGGAACGTACGCCCGGCTGAAGACGACGACGCCGGCCATATCGCCCGTCGCCTGGTCATCGTTCATGACCGGTTCCGAGCCCTCGAAGCACAACATCTTCGACTTCCTCAGCCGTGACCCCCGGACCTACCTTCCTGACCTGTCCTCGGCCCGGATCGGGAAACCCAAGCGGACCGTCGCCTTAGGAAAATACCTCATCCCCATCTCCAAGCCCGAGATCAGAGGCATGCGAAAGAGTGTGCCGTTCTGGAAGATCCTCGGCGAGAAGGGCATCTTCAGCACCGTTCTCCGGGTCCCCATCACCTTCCCCCCCGAAAAATTCAAGGGGCACCTCCTTTCCGGCATGTGCACCCCCGACCTCAAGGGCAGTCAGGGGACGTTCGCGTTTTTCACCGAGGACGCGGACAAAGTCCGCAAACACGAGGGCGGCGTCGCCGTCCTCCTCGCCCGGGAAGGACACCGTATCCGGACGGAGATTTCGGGCCCCGAAAACACCCTGCTCAAGAAGCCCGAGGAGATCCGCCTGCCTTTGGCCATCACCATCGACGAAGAAGCGAAGGGGGCCTGGCTCGAGATCCAGGGGCAGAAGAAATTCTTTCTGAAAGAAAAGACATTCAGCCCATGGGTCCAGGTCGCATTCCGGCCCGGGCTGGGGATGAAGATCCGGGCCATCTGTAAGTTCTATATCGTCGCGATCGAACCCAAGTTCGAAATGTACATGACGCCCCTCAACATCGACCCGGAAAAGCCGGCCCTGCCGATTTCCCACCCGTTCATCTACTCCGTCTACCTGTCGAAACTGCTCGGCCGTTTCATCACGCTCGGCGAGGCGAACGACACCTGGGCCCTCAACGAAGGGGCCCTCGACGAGAAAGCCTTCCTCGAGCTGACCTACGCCAACCACGCCGAGTGGGAAGCGATGTTCTGGAACGCTCTGTCCAAGACCCCCAGGGGCATGGTGGCCATCGTCTTCGAGACGACCGACAGCATCCAGCACATGTTTTTCCGTTACCTCGACAAGGCCCATCCGGCGCTCAAGGCCGCCCCCGCCCGGATGAGCGCCGCCGTCATCGAGGAGCTCTATAAGAAAATGGACGATCTCGTCGGCCGCGTCGCGGCCACCCTCGACGAAAAAAGCGTCCTCTTCGTCATGTCGGACCACGGCTTCAAGTCCTTCCGGCGGGGCGTCAACCTCAACTCCTGGCTCCATCAGAACGGTTACCTGACCCTGGTCGAGGGCAAAAAGGTAAGCGCCGAGTGGTTCAAGGACGTCGATTGGAACAGGACGAAAGCCTACGGCCTCGGCCTGGGCGGCATCTATCTCAACCTGAAAGGCCGCGAGGCCCGCGGGGTCGTCGCCCCGGGCGCCGAGTCCGGCGCCTTGAAGGCCGAGCTCATCCGCAAGCTCACCGCCCTCAAGGACGGCGCGAACGGTCCGGCGGCGGTCACCAACGTCTACGACCGCGATGCCGTCTACTCCGGCCCGTACAAGGAGAACGCGCCGGACCTCATCATCGGCTACAACGAAGGATACCGGGCGTCCTGGGACGGCGTCACCGGCATCGTCAACGCCATCGTCATCGACGACAACACCAAGGCCTGGAGCGGGGACCACTGCATCGACCCGGCCCTCGTCCCCGGCGTCCTGTTCTCGAACCTCAAGATCAAGACGGCCAGTCCGTCGATCATGGACATCGCCCCGACGGCCCTGGAGCTTTTCGGGCTGACCCCGCCGGCCCACATGGACGGCCGCGGCCTCATCGACATCGCCGGTCTCCCCGGCACGAAACAGAGGAAGCCATCATGAGCAATCAAAAACGGGCCTCCCTCAGCCGCAGGGAATTCATGAAGGCCGGTATCGCCGCCTCTGCCGCTCTCGGCCTGGGCGGCGCCGCGCGGTTCACGCCCAAAGTCTACGGCCGGGCCCGGGCCGCAAAGAAAATGATCATCCTCGGCATGGACGGAATGGACCACGGCCTCATGACGGGCTGGCTCGCCGAGGGCCGCTTCCCGACGTTCCGGAAACTTCTCCGCGAGGGCGGGGATTTCCGGCCGCTCCGGACGAGCCTGCCGCCGCAGAGCCCGGTCGCCTGGTCGAACTTCATCACCGGGATGGACCCCGGCGGCCACGCCATCTTCGATTTCATCCACCGAAATCCGAAGGCCACTGATCCGGTGAGTTTCTTTACCTTCTCCGCGGCGGAATCCCTGGGCGCCAAGAAGACGATCCGGATCGGCAAGACCATCATTCCCCTTTCGGGGGGAGAGGTGCGGAACCTCCGCAAAGGGAAAGCGTTCTGGCAGGTCCTCGAGGAGGCCGGCGTCCCGGCGACGGTCTTCAAGATCCCCTCCAACTACCCCCCGGTCCCCTCCCGGCAGAGGACGCTTTCGGGAATGAACACGCCCGACCTTAAGGGCTCCTACGGCATATTCAACTACTACACCAACGAAACGATGGCCGTCATCCAAGAGGCCGGCGGCGGCGGCCGCGTCCACGACATCTTTGTCGTCGGCAACCGCGTCGAAGCCGTGCTCCCCGGGCCGACGAACAGCTTCCGGACGGACGCCCCGGAGACGATGGTCCCCTTCCAAGTGTTCCTCGACCCGGCAAACGCGGCTGCCAAGATCGTCCTCCAGGGCCAGGAGTTTATCCTCAAGGAGAAGGAGTGGAGCGGCTGGAAGAGGGTCCATTTCAACCTCATCCCGACCCAGAGCGTTAGCGGCATCTGCCTCTTCTACCTCAAGGAAGTCCGTCCCAAATTCAAGCTCTACATCTCGCCCGTCCACATCGACCCGGCCCGGCCCGCCCTGCCCATCTCGACGCCCGAGTCTTACGCCAAAGAGCTCGAGCGGCATTTCGGTCCCTTTTTCACAAAGGGCCTGCCGGCCGACACGAGCGCTCTTGTCAACGGTGTGCTCGACGAAGAGGAGTTCCTGGAGCTCGACGACATGGTCCTCGAGGAGAGCATGGCCATGCTGGAGTACGAGCTGGCCCGGTTCGACGAAGGCCTCCTCTTCTATTATTTCTCGAGCACCGACCAGCGCCAGCATATGTTCTGGCGGCTCACCGACCCGACGCATCCCGCCTACGACGCCAAACTCGCCGCCCGCTACGGGGGCGTCATCGCCGGAATCTACGGCGAGATGGACAAGGCCCTGGATATGGCCCTGCGGAAGGCCGACAAGGACACGGTCGTGATCGTCATGTCGGACCACGGCTTCAACGCCTTCCGCCGCGGCTTCAACCTGAACACCTGGCTCCTTCAGGCGGGTTACCATCGGCTCTCGAAGCCCTGGAAGCAGGCGGAATCCGCCTTTTTCGACAACACCGACTGGTCGAAGACCCGGGCCTACGGCGCCGGGCTCAACGGGCTTTACATCAACGAGAGAGGTCGCGAACGCGACGGGCTCGTCGCCGCGGGAGCGGACAAAGACAACCTCGTTCGGGAAATCGCCCAAAAGCTCGAGGCCCTGACCGACCCCAAGACGGGCGAGCGAGCCATTCTCAAGGCCTTTGTCGCCAAGGACGTCTATCGCGGCCCGAACCTTGAAATGGCCCCTGACATCGTCCTCGGGTTCAACCGCGGCTACCGCATCTCGTGGCAGTCGCCCCTGGGCGGGTTCCCCAAGGAGGTCTTAGAGGACAACACCCAGAAATGGAGCGGCGACCACATGTCCTCACCGGAGGTCCTGCCCGGCATCGTCATCGCCAACCGGAAAATCGCGGCCGAGGCCCCGGCCCTTTACGACCTGACGGTTACGGCCCTCAATATATTCGGCGTCGAAAAACCCAAAGAGATGATCGGAGAGAACGTCCTCGAATAACGACCGGGAAAGGAACAACGGACATGCCCAGCGCGAAAGTCAAGATCGACAAGGCCCTCCTCGACAAGATCAGGAAGTATGCCGAGATGTCGGGCTACTCCTCGGTCGAGGAGTTCATCACCCATTGCCTCGAAAAAGAGGTCGCCAAAATCGAGGACTCGGACTCGGAAGAGGAGATCAAGAAGAAGCTCAAGGGGCTGGGCTACATTTCCTGAGGGCCATGGGAATCGTCAACCTCGTCTTCGGCTGGGTCGTCGACATCATCCTTCTGCCTTTCCAGGGAGCGTCCCCCTGGTTCGGGATGGCAGCCGTATCCCTCCTGACGTCCCTACTGATGCTCGAGGTCTATAAGCTCACTTCGAACCAGGCGGCGATCCGCAGGGCCAAGGACAGGATCAAGGCCCACCTCCTCGAGCTCCGGCTGTTCAAGGACAGCATGCGCGTCACGCTTCGGGCCCAGGCGGCCATCCTCAAGGCCAATCTGAGCTACCTTGCCGCGAACCTCAAGCCTCTGCTTGTCATGATCGTTCCCCTTGTCCTCATCCTGGCCCAGCTCAGCCTCTGGTTCGACCGGGCGCCCCTCGGACCGGGTGAAGAGACGCTGGTCAAGGTCGGCCTCGAGGAGAAAGCGGACCCTGTATCGCTCCCGATGGAACTCGAGACTTCTCCCGGCCTGGAGATAACTTCCCCGGCCGTCCGCATCCCGGACGAGCACGAGGTCGCCTGGCGGTTCAAGGCGACCGCTGCGGGCCCTGGCCGTCTGACCCTGCGGGTCGGCGGCCTGATTCTCGTGAAATCCGTGGCCGTCGGAGGGAAACCCCTGACCAAGGTGTCCTCACTGGCCTCCCGTGGGTCGCTCTGGAAACAGGCCCTCTACCCCGGGGAACGGGCCCTCCCGGCCGGAACACCGGTTCGTTCGATAGAGATCCTCTATCCGGCGAAAAGTCTGAGCGTCTTCGGCCATCGCGTCCATTGGCTCGTCGCCTATCTCATCCTGTCCATCGCCTTCGGTTTCGCCTTCAAAGGCGTCTTCAAGGTCGAAATCTAATTCGCTGCGCTTGAAAGGTTTTCCATGAACATCGATATTTTTAAGATGGAACGCATGCAGTCCCTCTGGGAAAACGTCGTCGACTACAACCTGTCCGAAAGCGGCGTCCATCCCCTGAACCTCAAGGAGCTCCTGACCCCCGCCGAGCTCGACTCCCTGGCCGAAGTCGAGATCGGCTACACCCAGACGAACGGCACGGCCGGCCTGCGCGAGCGGATCGCAAGTCTCTACCCGGGAGTCGGGATCGAGCAGATCCTGACTACGGCCGGCTCGTCGGAGGCCAATTTCCTGCTCATGTGGAGCCTCATCGAGCCCGGCGACGAAGTCCTCTTCGAACTCCCGAACTACATGCAGATGGGCGGGCTTCTCCGCGCCTTCGGCGCCAAGGTCAAGTCCTTCTATCTCCGCGAGAGCCTGGACTGGCAGCCCGACCTCGACGAGATGAAAAAGCTGGTCACCGCGAAAACCAAACTCATCGTCCTGACCAATCCCAACAACCCGACCGGGTCCGTCCTCGACCCGGAGGTCATGAAGGGGATCGTCGACCTCGCGGCGGGCGTAGGAGCCTGGATCCTCGCCGACGAAGTCTACCAGGGGGCCGAACTTTCTGGCGTCCAGACGCCGAGCTTCTGGGGGGCCTGGGAGAAGACGCTCGTCGTCAACGGGCTGTCCAAGGCCTACGGCCTGCCGGGCCTGAGGATCGGCTGGATCGTCGGCCCGGAAGAGGTCGTCAAGAAGACATGGCCCTATCACGATTACACGACGATCTCCCCCTCCGCCCTGAGCGACCGGCTGGCCACGCTCACCCTGGCCCCGACGACGCGGGAGCGGGTCCTCCAGAGGACGCGGGGCATCCTCAACGCCAACTTCCCCGTCCTCGAAACGTGGCTCAAGGACCACGAGGGACTATTCAGTTTCCGGCCGCCCCGGGCCGGGGCCATCTGTTTCGCCCGATACGACCTGAAAGTCAACTCGACCGAACTCGTCGAGCGGCTGATCAGGGAAAAAAGCGTCCTCCTCGTCCCCGGCGACCACTTCGAAATGGACGGCTACCTGCGCTTCGGCTACGGCCCCGAGAGAGGTTATCTCCTGCGGGCCCTGGGGCGGGTCGAAGAAATACTTAAAAAAATCGGCTAAACGTGGTAGAATCTTGAATCCGTTCCCTTGGGGAATGAGTTATAAGCCATAGCACCAAAGGAGGCTACTATGAACAGAGTCCGAACAATCGTCCCCCTCGTCATTCTTTTCATCCTGGTCGTCGCCGGCGTTTCTTACGCCCAGCAGGCGTCCAAGATCGCCATCATCAATTCCCAGAAGGCATTCGAAACCTCTGTGGAAGGGAAGAGAGTCTTGGGCCAGATGCAGGACCGCGAGACCAAGATCAAGACGGACATCCAGAAGCAGGACGACTCCATCCGTCTGCTCGAGAACAAGCTGAGCACGGGCCGGCTGACCATGACCAACGAAGCCCTCCTGGGCATCCAGGCCGACATCGACAAGAAGACGACGGAACGGAAGAGGTACGAAGAGGACGCCACGCGCGACGCCCAGCAGTTCTCCGGCAACCTCGTCCAGAAGATCCGCGCCGAGATGGTCACGATCATCGAGAACCTGGCCAAGGAGCGGGGCCTCGAGCTCGTCCTCGACGTGGCCCAGAGCGGTGTCGTCACCTTCAGTCCGACGGTCGATATCACCGATGAAATTATCCGCCGTTACGACCAGAGCAAGGCGGCCACCCCTCCCGTCAAGAAGTAAGTTCCCCGCCTCTCCCCGTCGCCCCGTCAGTCCTTGATCCGGAGGATCACTTCTCCCATGACGTAGACGCCTTCCCCGACGGCGGGAAACGCGACCTTGAGCTTTCGGCCGTCGAACTCCCCCCCCGACGCGGACTCCACACGGTCTCCGTTGAGGATCTCGAGAGTGTATGTCTCTCCGGCCAATCCCTCCAAGCTTATTCTGAGGTCGCGGCCGGCGAGGGCGGTGCCGATGATCCTCAACCCCCGGCTGAGGTCCCCCGTCATGGTCGGTACGTCGGAAGGAACGACCTCGGGGGCGGGAGCGAACCTCATCTCGACGGTGTCGTCGCCTGAAAGCGCGAATTCGGCGCGCGGCCGGACCGCTTGGGCGAATGGCCGTTCGTCGGCGGCATAAACGAGGGAAGAACCGTTGAGGGTCGCGGCCAGGACCTTGGTCCCGAGCCCGAACGCCGGCTCGAAGACAAAACCGAAACCCGCCGCCTTCTCCGACTTGATCCGTAGCGTGACGCTGTCCTTCGCCCGGGAGTATTCCAACGAGAACCGCGCCTCGCCGACCTTTCCGTTCGATATAGAGACCGACGTCCAGTCGGCCGGAAAGCCTGGCCGGAAGGATATCTTTCTATCCAGGGCGCTGCCATCGAGGCCGAGGAGACCGCGAACGAGCGGCAGGACGACGCCGGTGCTTGAGAAACCCTGGTGCGCGACTCCCTCCTGGGGCCAGGTGTTCTGGGCCCCCGAGAAAAGCTCCATGACCGTCCCCAGGGAGTTGTCGAAGGTATGCCGGGCGTTGGCCATGAGCACCTGATAGCCCTGGGGGAGATAATCAAAGTCGAACAGCGCCGCGGCAACCCAACCGGAGAGGAACGGCCAGCATGCGCCATAATTATAGTTCAGTGGCTCGAAGAGCGGACTCCGGCTGGAGAGCATCCTGACTCCCCAATCGGTCGTCAGGTCGGCCCGGTTCATCCGGGCCAGGGTCCGGAGGCCGCGCGCGAAATCGCCCAGGCCCCAAGCCAGACCGACGGCGCTCCAAGGCGTCAGTTCCGAGACCAGGCGTCCGTCCTTGTTGAAAGCGTAGGAATACTGCCCGTTCGCCTCGTCCCAGAATTTTTCTTTCCAGGCTTTTTCGGCGCGGGCCGTGTTGGTTTCGGCTTTTTTCCCGACGGCCTTGTCCCCCATCGCCGCGGCCAGGGTTTTCATGGCCATGTTCGCCCGGACGCAGACCGCGCCGAGGTAGATGTCGGTCTGAATGCCGGTGAGCGATCCGAATTCGAGGGCGCCGAGGCCCGCCTTGCCGTTGTCCATGAGCCCGTCGCCGTCGCCGTCCGTCGCGAGCGACCATTCGTAGGCCTTGAGGATGGAAAGCCAGCTCGCCTTGAGGAACTCGAGATCGCCCGTCCGCCGGACATAGTCTTCCATGGCCACGATGTAATAAGGCGACGTGTCGCCGTGGATGTAGCCGTAGGGATAGTCCTCCCACCAGCGGAGATAGCCGGCGGCCTGGGACAACTCGTGGGCCATCTTGCCGTCCTTGCGCTGCCATTTTTGAGTGAAGGCGAGCCCGTCGCGCGAAGCCGCCGTATTTCCGAAGCTGTTGAAAGATAACGAGTTAAGATAGGCGTCGGTGCCGAAAAACCAGCCGAAACCGGGCCGGCCGCCAGTTCCCGAAGACCCGAGCCCGGCGACGAGCCCCCGGCCCAGGTCGGGGTTGTCGACGATTAGGCCGTCCAGGGCGACCTTGGCCCACTCGAAGGCCAAGTCGAGCCGGCGCGCGGGTGTCCGGATGCCGAGCGTCGAGCGCCTCAACTCCTCATAATAATCGACCGCCCGCCGGTACCTTTTTTCCGGGTCGGCGACCATGTCCTGATAGACCTTCTTGACATCGTCCCGGACGCCCTTGCCTCCGGCGACGACGACAGGGATGAAACGGCCGACGACGGATCTCGGGTCGGCGATCTCGACTTTGAACTGGTTCGGGACGTCCGATAGCATGTGGGCGGGCGTGTAGGAGATGCCCCGGGCCGCCGGCGAGCCCAGAAAGCCGTGGTTTTTCCTCGTCGGCTCCGAGATGAGATAGGCCTTGAGGCCGTCGTCCCAGTAGGCGTACTGGCCGCCGAGGCCGGCCGGCCACATCGGCTGGAGGACGGGGATGAAGCTGCAGACGACGGTCAGTGGTTCCGTGGAATCGATGTCGAGGAGGATGACCGCACCCGACTCTTCGACCGGCGCGATGAAGTGGGCTTTCACGGTGAAGGATTGATACGTGTAAGTCAGGGTGGTCACGGCGGGCTGGACGGAGACGAAACGGACAATGTCCCGGCCCTGGATGGGGACGGTGCTCGTACCCAGGAGGAAGGAGAATTCGAAGTTACGGAGGAGCTTCAAGGGATAAGCCCAGGCCTCGAACGCGCCGCTCTCATAGCCGAGCAGGGCGAACCGCCGTCCGACCTTGTCGAAGGGCGTCTGGGGCTGGGCCGGCCGGCTCAGTTCGAGGTCTCCCCTCGCGATCCTGAACTCGGCGACCGTGCCCTCCGCCGGCTTGATTTCCTGAGAGACGGCCGGGGCGGCGGAAAGGCCTCCGCTAATAACTAAGAAGAATATGGCCGCGGCGATAAGAACCCGCGTTCGCGCAGTGATCTTCATGTTGCCCTCCGCGCTTATCTTAACCCAACCCGGCGGAGAAGCAAGAACGTTCTTGGAGGGACGAAGGCGAAGCGGGGCGTTTCAGTCAAGGGACGAGCCTTCGGCTCGCCACTCGCCCGTGGCCTATATCAACGGGCGAGTACGGCGGAAGTGGACCCCCGGCCGCCGTCGAAGGTCAGCCGGATGCGGACGATCTCGGGCCGGCTGCCGGTGCGCACGGGAGGACCCCAGGTCCCGACACCGCTCGTCACGTAGTACTGGGTGTTTCCCTTTCGGAGATAGCCCCAGTTGAGCTCCCAGACTATTCTGTTGATGATGTCGAGCGGGAAAAGCTGTCCGGCGTGGGTATGGCCCGAAAGCTGGAGGTCGACGCCGGCCTGGCTCGCCTCTTCGAGGTGGGCCGGCTGGTGGTCGAGGAGGATGACGGGCAGCCGGTCGTCGAAGCCGTGTTTGGCCAGGATATCCCGGATCGGGAGACGCGACTCTTTGGGTGTGAGAGAGCTCGGGTCCCTTCTGCCGACAAGGACGAAGGCGCCGGCCACGTTGACGGCCTCGTCTTCGAGGACCTTGATGTCGCAGGCGCGGAGGAAGGCCAGGTTTCTCTCGAGGCCGCTGTAGAATTCGTGGTTCCCGGGCACAGCGAAGACGCCCAGGGGAGCCCGGAGCCGCCTCATGATCGCGCTGAATTCCGCCTCGTCCTTCGCCGTGACCGTCTCGTCGACGATATCGCCGGGCAGGAAGACGATGTCCGGAGTGAGGGCGTTGATCCTCTCGATGATTTTTTCGAGTCTCGACCGGCCGACGAGCGTCCCTAGGTGCAGGTCCGAGGCCAGGACGATGGTCAGGCGTTCCATCCCTCCGGCTTTTTTGGGGATGTTCAAAGCGAGTTCGACGGTCCGGGGCCGGACGGCGTTATATGCTCCTGCGGCCATCGAGAGTGCCGTGATGCCGGCCACGGCGAGGAAGAGGACGAGCCCGGCGGGGCCAGGACGTGCGGAAAAAGACTTCGGAAGAAAATGGACGAACGCGTTCAGGAGGCGGACCAGGTCGATGATGACGGCACCTAGGAAACCGTAGAGCATCACGATCATGTGGAAGGAACCGGCCATGATGAAGGGCGACGAGAGAGAATTCCTGCCGAGGGCCATGAGGACCCGGCCGAGGGGATAGGCCAGGGCTAAGGCGATGAACGCGGCCATGAAGACAACTTTCGCCGTGGGGTATCCCCCAAGCGCCTGTGCACCGCGGCGGGCGACGTAGAAATTGACCAGCCCGTAGATGGATATGGCCACGGCGAGAAAAACGAACATCTTCCGGCTCCTCACTCCCGTTCGACCCCGTTGAAGGTCACGACCTCCTCGAAAGTCTTTCGGGGCGGCTCGCGGTTCGGCCTTTTTTCGGCGTAGCCGATGGGCATCATGGCCACGACCTTATACTTCCGGGGGATCCCGAGGACCTTGCGGACCTTGCGGTAATTGAACCAGCCCATCCAGCACGTCGCCAGGCCGAGCTCTTCGGCTTGTAGGACGATGTGCTCCCCGGCGATGCCGATGTCAAGAAAATGGAAGGGAACGCCCTGGAGTTTGGAGCCCAGACGGTCGGCGACGCGATCGAGCCTGGCCAGGAGAACGAGGATAACCGGGGCCAGCGCGGCAAACTTCGACCCGGAATAGATGCCGGTGAAGGCCGCGGCCGTGAGCCGGCGCTTGAGCTCGGGGTCGTCGACGACGACGAAGCGCCAGGGCTGGGCATTGTGGGCCGATGGCGCAAGCAGGGCCGCTTCGAGACAGGCCCGGATTTTCTCCGGGTCGACCGGCGCCGGCAGATAGCGGCGGATGCTCCGCCGGCCGCGCAGGATTTTCTGGAACGCCGTAACCTCGGAGCCCGTTCGTTCTTCGGTCATGTCGGTCACCTGATGAGATGGAGCTCCGTCTGGCGCTTGTCCAGGAAATAGGTCCCGGCCTCGGTGAAGGCAGCGTCCTGCTCGAGGGCGATTTGGACCTCCTGGTTTTCCCATTCGGGGACCGCCGCCCGGACGTTGAGCTCGATCGAATAAACCGTATCAAAATGGAGAGGATAATCGCCGGGCCCCGGCACACCGTCCTGCTTATCCCAGAGGCCGATGGTCGGCCCGGCCGCGTGGCCGTGGACGCCCAGGGGGTGCGTATAGATGCTCGGCTTCAGGCCCTCGTCCCTGGCGCACTTGAGGGCCGCCGCGAGGACCTGGTTTCCGGTCAACCCCTCCTTCATTTCTCCAAGGAGGATGTCCTGGAGCCGGTTCCCTTGGGCCAAGGCGTCTTTCAGACCCTGGGGGGCGTCGGTTTCGCCGACCTGCAGGACATAGGCGTGCTGCTGGGTATCTGTGTTGAGCCTAAGGTAATTGATACCGAAATCGCAATGAAGAAGGTCTCCCCGGTGGATGACCGGGCTGTCTTTATAAGGGCTCGACTTGGGGCGCTCGATCGAAATGGAAGGGTCGAACCAAGTCGTCTGGCCAAGAGCGCGGAGCTTCTCCCACATCCACCACTCGACGTCGTTCGTGGTCGTGACCCCCGGCGTGATAACCTTCGAGGAGAACGCCTCGGCGATGATGGCGTGGGCGATCGCGGCGATATGAGGGTAGACCTCGAGTTCCTCAGGAAGGCGCCGTTCGAGCCAGCCCACGGCCAGACGTTCCGCACCGGCGAGTCTTTTCGCGTACTCCGGGCCGAGGGCCTGGACGAGGAGTTTCTTTTTGGACGCGCTGAGGCCGTCGCCGAAAGCGAAAACCTCCGCCTCGTTGATCCCGATCCGCTTGGGATCGCGCTGTTTTACCGCGTTCGCAAGGGCCCGCCATTGGTCTTCCTGACCGGCCTTCCATACGGTCGGATAGAGGTTGCCGATCCCGTACCGGCTGACGGAAAATCTCTCGATGCCCTTATCCCCGCCCTTGTCGAAGAAAACGAGGATGCTCAGACGGCGGGCCGAGAGGCTGGTGAAGGGCACGAGAGAGAGGTAGACCGGGTCCTCGTTGTATTCTTCGCAGACGACGAGCCACATGTCGATCTTCTCCCGTCTCATGAGCTCGGGAAGGATTTTTTCCAATCGGCCGGTCAGCCAGCCGTCATAAACCGCGGCCTGCTCCTTGAGGCTCAGGACGGCGGGGATTTCGCCCCCTCTTGCGAGGGGCACTAGGCTCGCCAGAACGATGACTCCGATGAGGATGACATGACTCTTTCGACTCTTCATCCTGTGCTCCTTATTACGGCGCTGCCTTTATTCGGGCGGCGCCAAGTCCCTAAAACTATACCAAAACACGTCCCGCCGCAAGGACGAGCAACCCGCCGGCGGTGCATTGCCTCGGGGCGACATTTGGTGATATAGTCCGGAGCAAGAACATTTCAAAGGAGGCTCGAACAATGAAAAAAGCGACATCCACCGGATTGATCGTTCTGTTCATCATGTTTCTCGCGTCCTGCGCTCCGCCGTTGAGCATCAAAGCGGGCAGCGCGACAGCGGAGTCCTTGGCCCGGCTTCTGCCGAAGACGGCCCTGGGCGTCATCGCCATCGACGTCCACCGGGCCATGGCTACGCCCTCCGTCTCCAAGATGCTCCAGAACCCCCAGGCCAAGCAGAAATACGACGAATTTGCCAAGTTGGCCGGCATCGACCCGATGAAGGACGTCTATTTCGTCGTCATGGGTCTCACGGCAACGCCGAACGCGACGGGCCAGGAGGGCGGGGTTATCGTCAACCTCAAGTACAACAAGGACACCTTCCTGGCGACCATGAAAGAAAAGGCCCCGGAATTCCAGAGCGAGTCCTATAACGGCGTGGCCATCTACTCCAACCTGGACGGCGCCGAGACGAAGCAGACGACCCGGGCGGCCTTCCTCGACGACTCGAACATCCTCTTCGGCAGCGAGGCGGGAGTCAAGGGGATCATCGACGTCCACCAGAAGAAAGCCGAATCGGTCATGAAGAACGCGGCGATGGCCGGCATTCTCAAGTCCGTCGACAAGGCGGCCATGGCCTGGGGAGCATTCTCCATTCCGCCGGACCTGATAAAAAAAGGGGCCGAATCGATTCCCCAGCTCAAGGTCCTTGAAGGCGTCACGGCAGTGACGATATCGTTCGATTACCGGCTCTCAAAATTCATCGCCGACATCCGGACGGCAGGCGGAACCAAGGAACAGAACACGAGCCTGGCCTCGACCCTCAATGGTCTCAAGGGCCTGGGCGCCATGATGGGCGGCCAGGAACCGGCCCTGGCGGATCTCCTCAACGGGATCGAGATCAGCTCGGGCCAGGACTTCGTCAGGCTTTACGTCAGCGTTTCCGAGGACGTCATGGACAAGCTCGGGAAGGCCGCTCAAGCGAAAGCCGAAGATTTCATGAAAAAAAAGAAGGACGCGCCCGCTGAAGAGAAGCCGGAAGTAAAGAAGTAAGACCTACTCTTCGTAGAGATATTCCTTCGTCCGGAAGAACCAGCAAGCCAGCGCCAGGAGCACGCCGGCGATCACGGCCAGCATCAGGACGGCGACGGCCGGCGCCGTCGGCTCGAGCTTGAAGAGAAGGAGCGCCAGGCGCCCTCCCCCGCCCCCCGCCGGCCGATAGGGCAACAGCGATTTGAGATAGTGGACGATGGAGAATTTCTGGGTCGAGCCCGGAAAGTACTGGATGACGTTCTCCCAGCCGAAGCCGAAGACGAGCCCGACGAGAATGCCTCTCTTGAGGACCGCGCCGAGGAAGGTGAAGAAGGCCGTGTAGGCCAGAATCCCGAGCCCGAGCACCCCCAGGTAGCCGAGGAACGTCAGGTAAAGCGAAGGTTCGGCGAGGCGGGCGGCGTTCATGATGAAATAGGACGGGGTCAGGCTGACGGCCACCATGAGGAACATGAGGAGCGCGTAAGCGGCGTACTTGCCGAGGACGATGGCCGGCTTCGGGAGCGGCCGGGTGATGAGGTAGGACAGCGTTCGCCCCTCGATCTCCTCGGCCACGACCGAGGTCCCGTAGAAAAGCGACAGGATGACGATGTAGAACTGCAGGAAGAAGACCATCAGGATCTCGGTGAAGACGGCGGCGATGTCGCCCGACCGGCCGTGGAGGACGATCCGGACGACGACGGCCAGAGCGACCGGGATCAACCCCAGAAGGGCGAAAACCCGGGTCTTGCCGGTCCGCCGGCCGAGGAAAAAGAAGAAGCCGAAGATTTCCCCGATGGATTTTCGCGCGTTCATGTCACTTCCCCACCAGGTACTCGAAGACGGCTTGAAGGTTGTCGTCCGGCGAGCTGATCTCCTCGACCTCGACCCCGCCCTCGAGGACCGCGCCGGTCAAGCGGCCGAAAAATGCGTCCCGGCTATGGGTTTCGACGACGAGCGTCCGGCCGTCGGCCCCGAAGGTCATCTTCTGGATGGCCGGGTCGCCGACGAAGCGCGCGGCCAGCGCTCGCGGGTCGCTCGAGCGGACCGAGATCATGTGCGGGTGGGCCTCGATGAGCTCGCGGATATAGGGGATGTCCCCCTGGGCCAGGATCTTACCCTGGTGGAGGAGGACGATCCTCGAAGTCAGGGCTTCGATCTCGGGCAGGACGTGGCTCGAGACGAGGACGGTCCGGCCCTCGCTCTTGAAGTCCTTGATGAGCTTGATGAGCTTCCTTTTGCCCAGCGGGTCGAGTCCGCTGAGGGGCTCGTCGAGGATGACGATCTCCGGGTCGTGGGCGATGGCCTGGGCGAACTTGACCCGCTGGCGCATGCCCCGGCTGTAGCCGCGGATGAGGCGGTCCTTGTCCTTGGTGAGCTCGACGATGTCCAGGGCCCGGACCGCCCGCTCCTTGATATCGGAAGCCGAATAGCCGTAGAACCGGAGAAGCCCGGTGATGAATTCGAAGCCCGTCATGTCCTCGTAGAAAACGTCGTGTTCGGGGCAGAACCCGATGCCGGCGAAAAGGGCCGGGTTGTTCCAGACCTTCCGGCCGCGCACGGCCACCGTCCCGATGTTCGGCTTCAATTGGCCGGTGATAAGTTTCATGAAAGTCGACTTGCCGGCGCCGTTGGGCCCGAGAAGCCCGGTAATGCCGCTCTCGATCTCGAGGCTGACGTCGTTCAGACCGAGGACGTTCCCATACCACTTGGACAGGTTGGTCGCGGCGATGACAGCCGTCACTTGATCACCTCGACGCTGCGGATCTTCCGGTTGAGGACGGCCGCGGACAGGACGCATATCCCGGCCAGAATGAGGAACGACCAGACGGCAGGCACCGCGAAGGGGAGTTTCTGCCCGAAAATAAAGGCGCCGGCCTGCTGGAGGTTGGCCTTGATCGAAAAAAGGGCCATGGCCGGCTTGCGGAAAATCCCGGTTAGGATGCCGAAGAGAATGTCGGAAAAGATATAGATCATGAAAACGAGGATGGTGACGTAACGCGTGTTTTTGCTCAGGGAGGAGAGGAGCAGGACGTAGAAGGCGAAAAAGACGGTCAAGAGCGCGGAATAACCGAGGATGGACAGGGGCAGCCAGGGGTAGTCGAGGAAGAACTTGAAGCTCCCGGCGAAGATGAGCTTGAAGATGATGAGGAGGAGCCCGGGAACGACCGTCAGGATGAGGACGAAGAAGAAGATCACGGACATCTTGCCGAGGAGGTAATCCTTCTTGCGAAGCGGCCGCGAGAAGTAGAGTTGGAGGGAATTGTGTTTGAGGTCGTCGGCGATGAGCCCGGCAGCGGCGAAGCCGAGGACGAGGACGATCAGGAAGAGGAGCGAATCGTTCGTGAAATAGGTCTTGAAGTAGTTCGGTGTGATGTTGAGCAGCCGGTCGCTGCCCTGGAGGAACGACTTGAAGTCCTCGAGCCGCTCGGAGATGTAGAGCCCGACGAGGAAGACCACGGCCGGGAGGAAGCTCCCGGCGAAGACGAACTTGAAGCGCTTTTTGCGGAAGGCGAGCTGGATCCCCGTCCGGGTGATGGGCCACCAGGGCAACCGGCGGCCGGCCATCGTGCCGTCCCAGTGGCTGTAGCCTTTCTCGCGGATGGTGGCCATCAATCGACCCCCACGACGCCGGCGAAGAGGTCTTCGAGCGAGGTTTGGCTCTTGACGAAATAGCGCATTTGGACGCCCGTCCGCGAGGCGGCCCGAAAGATGTCCATCCGGTCGCTCGCTTCGGGCATGTAGACCTTGATCAGCCGGTCCTCGGTTTCGTCGACACGGCAGCCCAGGGATTCGAGGTCGCGGCGGAAGGGCCCGCCGTCGCCCTTGATCCGGAGCTCGTACAGATGGTAGTGGATGACCCGGAGGTCCTCCATCCGGCCCTCGGCCGCGAGCCGGCCCTTGTTGAGGATGACGACCGAGGCGCAGAGCGACTCGATGTCGGCCAGGATGTGGGAGGACAGCAGGACTTGGATCGACTTGTTCGTGGAGATGTCCCGGATGAGCTCGAGGATCTCGGTGCGGCCGTTCGGGTCGAGGTTCGAGGTCGGCTCGTCGAGGAAGAGGATCTTCGGGTCGTGGACGAGGGCCTGGGCCAGTTTGAGGCGCTGTTTCATCCCGGCCGAGTACGTGTCCAGGAGCCGGTAGCGCGCCTCCCCGAGGCCGACGTAGAAGAGGACCTCGTGGGCCCGCTTCATGGCCTCCTGCCGGGGCATGCCCGAGAGCTCGCCGAAGTAGGAGGTGAAAGTCACGGCGTCCATGCCGGCGACGAAGCAGTCGCTTTCGGGCATGTAGCCGACGGCCTGGCGGATCATGGCCTGGTCACGGCGGATGTCGTAGTCGAGGACTTTTCCCTCGCCGCGCTCAGGAACGAGGAAGCCGAGGAGGATGCGGAGGAGGGTGCTCTTGCCGGCCCCGTTGGGGCCGAGAAGGCCGACCGCGCCTTCGCCGAGCTTCATGGTCACACCGTCGAGGGCGACGATCTTGCCGTAGCGGAAACTCAGGTCCTTGACTTCGATGCTCATCGGAAGCGCTCAGTTTATTCTCAATGATATACGGGAGGCAAGCAAAATTAGTTCCTGCGGCGGATTTCTTAGGGGCTTTTGCTGTATAATCCCGGCGTGGCTGCCAACGAAAGCAAAGGAGTCTCGCCGATGAAAAAAGCCGTCCTCGCCATCTGCCTTCTTTTCCTGAGCGTCGTCGTGTGCGCTCCGCCGGCTGCGGCCGCGCAAAGCGCCGCAGCCAGGCCCATCGCTTTCGACGACTTCATCCGCATCAAGCGGGTGACGGACCTCCAGCTCTCTCCCGACGGATCCTCCATCGCCTATGTCGTCACGGTCATGGACAAGGCTGCCAACCGCGGCGCGAGCGACATCTGGCTCGTCCCGGCGCGCGGCGGCGAGCCCAGGCGCCTGACCTCGAGCCCGGCAGCGGACATGAACCCTCGCTGGTCACCGGACGGCCGGACGATCGCTTTCATTTCGACGCGCTCCGGCAGCCCGCAGGTCTGGAAGATCGACCCGAACGGCGGCGAGGCGGTCCAGCTCACCCGGATCTCGACCGGGGCCTCGGGAGTCATCTGGTCTCCGAGTGGAACGCACCTCGCTTTCGTCTCGTCGGTCTTCCCCGATTGTCTCGACGACGAGAGCAACCGAAAAAAAATGGAGGCCGTCGAGGCGAGCAAGGTCAAAGGCCGTCTCTTCGACCATCTCCTCATCCGCCACTGGAACGCCTGGTCGGACGGGACGCGCAGCCACGTCTTCGTCATCCCCGCGGCGGGCGGGACGGCCGTCGATATCACCCCCGGTGACTTCGACGTGCCGCCGATCGCTTTGGGCGGCGCGCAAGGCTACACTTTTTCCCCCGATGGGTCGGAGATTGCCTTCGTCCGCAACGTCGACCCCGAGTTCCGGCTGGGACTCGGCACGAACAACGACATTTTCGTCACCGGGATAGCCGGCGGCGGAGAGCCGAAAAAGCTGACGGCCAACAAGGCCATCGACCATTCGCCGAGCTATTCGCCCGACGGACGCTTCCTCGCCTACCTGGCCATGGCCCGGCCCGGGTTCGAAGCCGACAAGCTCAGCTTGATGCTCTTCGACCGGAAAACGGGAACCGCGGACAACCTGACCGGGAGCTTGGATTATTCCGTCAGGGCGTTCTTCTGGGCGCCGGGAAGCACGGCGCTATATTTCGACGCCGAAGAAAAAGGGCGGACGGCCGTCTTCCGGCTCACCCTGCCGACGAAGAAGGTCGAGAAGGTCTTCGAGGGCCACACGCTGAGCACCCTCGCCCTTTCCCCCGACGGCCGGACGCTCTATTTCCTGAAACAGGCCTTGAACCGGCCGAACGACGTCTGGTCGCTCGACTTGAAAACGAAAACGCTAGCGCAACTCACGAAAGTCAACGCCGACCTTCTGGCCGGTCTGGACATGAAGCCGGCGGAGGAATTCTGGTTCGCAGGCGCGGCGGGAGACAAGGTCCACGGCTTCCTGCTCAAGCCGCCGGCCTTTGATCCGTCGAAGAAATATCCTCTCCTCATGCTCATCCACGGCGGACCCCAGAGCAGCTTTGGCGACGAGTTCCATTACCGCTGGAACGCCCAGATGTTCGCCGCGGCCGGCTACGTCACGGCCATGGTCAACTTCCACGGCAGCACGGGCTACGGGCAGGCCTTCACGGACTCGATCAGCGGCGACTGGGGCGGCAAGCCCTACGAGGACATCATTAAGGCCGTCGGCTTCCTTCACGGGACCTATCCCTTCATCGACATGAACAAGCTCGGAGCCGCGGGCGCCTCCTACGGCGGCTACATGATCGACTGGATCGAGGGGCAGACGGCGATCTTCAACTGCCTCGTTTCCCACGACGGCGTCTTCGACCTCCGTTCGATGTACGGCGCGACCGAGGAGCTGTGGTTCCCGGAATGGGAATACCGCGGCACGCCGTGGACGAGCCCCGAGCAGTACACGAAGTGGTCGCCGTCGATGTACGTCAAGAACTTCAAAACCCCCTGCCTCATCATCCACAGCGCCAACGACTTCCGCGTCCCGCTCGAGCAAGGCCTCCAGTTCTTCACCTCGCTCCAGCGGATGGGTGTCCCCTCGAAGCTCCTCTACTTCCCCGATGAAGACCACATCATCTCCAAGCCCCAAAACGCCGAGCTTTGGTGGAAGACGATCCACGACTGGCTCGCGACCTATCTGAAATAGGGCCTCAGGATGACACCCGGGCAATGATGGGGGCCATGCATAGCCCCCGTAGCGGAGGGGGACCCGTCGGTTATACGACGGGGGAACCGCCGGGACTGGTTCCCGGGGGGGCCGGGGGAGATGCATGGCCCCCATCATTGCCAAAACGGGCGGCGTCCTGAGGGCCTATTTTTCTAGGGGAAGGCGCAGCATGGCTTCGGGGTCGACGCGGACATCTAATATCTTGACCGACCAGTGGAGATGGGGTCCGGTCGAGCGCCCGGTCGAGCCGCAGAGCCCGACCGGCGCGCCTTTTTTCACCGCTTCTCCCCTCTTGACGAGGAGCTTGGACAGGTGCCCGTAGGAGCTGAAGACGCCGAGGCCGTGGTCGACAATGACGGTCTTGCCGCCGAGATAGAGGTCGCTCGCGAGAACGACCGTTCCCGCGTTGGCCGCGCGGATACTCTCGCCGAAGGGGGCCCGGATGTCGAGCCCGGTGTGGACGGATTCGAGGACGTTGTTGTTGAGGCGCCGCTGACCGAAATTCGCCCAGTTCGGAGCGTCATGCGGGAGCGCGAAAGGCCCATCACCCAGCCACTCCGGCGTGACGACGCTCGTGGCCAGCGCGACGAGCTCCGCCTCCCGCTTGATCCGCTCCAGGGCCGCCGCGGGCGGCGTCACGTACTCCCTCTTGAGTTGGAGTTTCGTGAACGGGAATTTCTTCTCCGAAACGAGGAGCTCCTTACGGATCGTCTCGATCGTCCCGTCGGCTTTGCGGACCTTGATTGTCATGGTGTGGGACCCCGGCTTGGCCTGCAGGTCTATCCCCAGGAAGGCGAAGACGCTCCGGCCTCCCGGCGCGGGCCTCAGGTCGACCGTCCGGCCCAGGAATGTCACCGAGGCGGAGTTGGCCGCGCCATCGGTTTCCAGAAAAACGACTATCGGTTCCCCCGGCTGGAGGGCCCTGTAAACCAGGCGGATGACGGGACCGGGCGCTTGCGCCTTGGGTTTGTCGGGAAGGCGACCGGCCGGGGCGACAGGGGAAAGCGCGAGGACGGCCAGCGCGACCGCGACGGACCTCGTCAACAAGACCCGGCGACGGGTCACGCCACGGCCCCCCGCGAGTTCTTCCGCAGGACCTTCCCGGGCAGGCGCCCCGTGTGCCGCCCCTCGTCGACGACGACCTCACCGTTGACAACGACCTGCCTGATGCCCTCGGGGTAAACGGCGGGCTCCGTGAATGTCGCTTTATCGATGACCCGCTCCGGATCGAAAACGCAGACGTCGGCGGCCCAGCCGATCTTGAGCATCCCCCGGCGCACGAATCCGAGGTGTGCGGCCGGCATGGCCGTCATCTTCCGGACGATCTCCTGAAGCGACGCGACCTTCTCCTCCCGGACGTACTTCCCCAGGACCCGCGGGAAGGTCCCGTAAAAACGCGGGTGCGGCTTCCCCTTGGCCAAGGGGCCGTACGGAGCGACGGCGGAACCGTCCGATCCGACCCCGACGAGCGGGTGGGCCAGGAGGACCTTGAGTTGGTCCTCGCTCATGGCGAAGGTGATCATGTCGACCCGGCCCGTCTCCTCGACGAGAAGGCCCCGCATGAATTCGTAGGGGCTCTGGCCGGAGCGGGTCGCCGCCGCGAGGATGTTCATCCCTTCGAGGGGACGGTTCTTGTCCGTGGCCACGGAGGAGATAAAGACTTTTTCCCAAGAGCCAAGCTCCTTTTCCTTGGCCGCAACCTCGGCCCTCAGACGGTCCTGCAGGGATGCGTCGCGGAGTCTGGCGATGAAATCCTCGGTCGTGCCTTCGCGCGACCAGAGGGGAAAGAACATGTCCAGCCCCGTGGCCCAGGCGATATAGGGGTAGCGGTCGCAGCGGAAATCGATGCCCGCCGCGCGGGCCCGCTCGAGGCGGTCGAGGAGGGCGGGAAACTTGGGCCAGTTCACGGCGTAGCCGATCTTCAGGTGGGAGATCTGGAGCCGGATGGGCGTTTCTTTGGCGATGCGCAGGGCCTCGTCCACGGCTTCGAGGATGCCCGCTTCCTCGTCGCGCATGTGCGTCGCGTAGACGCCGCCGCTTCCGGCGGCGACGCGGCAGAGTTCGATGAGCTCCTCCGTCGAGGCAAAGCTCCCGGGCGTGTATTCGAGCCCCGAAGAGAGGCCGAGGGCCCCCCCAGCCATCGCCTCACCGACCAGCGCCTTCATCCGCTCGAGTTCCACGGTGGACGGGGCCCGGTTGCCGAAGCCCATGGCCGCGGCTCTCACGGTCCCGTGTCCGACGAAGGTCGCGTAGTTGAGGGCAGCCCCAGCCTCGTCGAGCCGGCCGAGAAAGCCGCGGATATCCCGCCAGTTCAAGTCCAGGCCGTATTCCTCGAGGAGCGCCAGCCGCGTTTTTTCGAAGGCCTCTTCGGTCAGGGGGAATGGGGAGTCGCCGCATTGACCGCTGACCAGAGTGGTCACACCCTGACGGACGGCGCTCTCGGCCCGGGGATTGACGAGGAGGCTTTCCGCCGTATGATCGTGGACGTCGATGAAACCCGGCGAGACGGCCATCCCCTCGGCTTTGATGATCGTGGCCGCCCGCGAGGCTCGGATCCGGCCGATCGACCTGACCGCACCGCCCGAGATGCCGATGTCGGCGCGGAAGGGCGGGCCGCCCGTCCCATCGTAGACCGTACCGCCGGCGATGAGGAGGTCGAACTCATTCCCTTTCGTGCATCCCCGGAGCAGGAGGCCGGCGCCCCCTGCGGAAACCAGGCCAGTCGTCCGCAGCGCTCCCCGGATGAACGTCCGTCGGTCCATGAGTTCCATGCCCTTGCATGATAATCGAAACTCGTCCCGGAGTAAACCGGGATCGGCCGTCCGGCCACATTTGCCTTCGCGGCCCGTTTCTGGTAAATTAACGTTCCTCTGGCCGGCGGAATTCCGACAAGACAGAAATCGAAAGGATCGACACATGGCTGAGCAAAAAGAGGACAGCACTCCGAAAAGGAAAAAATTGAACTCCCTGAACCTGGCCGAGATCGAGGTCGCGCTCGCCAAGTGCCAGGAGAAACAGGGAGGGATCGTTTCGAAATACGCCCGCCAGCTCCTGGCCCGCAAGAAGGCCCTTTCCGGCTGAAACCTGGGGAGCCCGAATCCCCTTCCCCCGCTCCCACTTCGCCAGGGCGGAACGCCCCTTCCGGACGCGAAATCGCCCACAAATCAAAGTATTTACATTGACCCGGGTTTCTGTTAAAATACGCCGGAAAAAACATCAGGAGACAAAAAAGCGTGATTAGTAAGGAACAGAAGACGAAGATCGTCAAGGAGAACCAGGCCCACCCCACCGATTCGGGATCGCCTGATATCCAGGTCGCCTTGCTGACGGAGCGGATCAACCTGCTCATCAAGCATTTCGACAGCCACAAGAAGGACTTCCACTCCAAGACCGGCCTCATGAAGCAGGTCGGGCAGAGAAAGCGGCTCCTCGAGTACATCAAGAAAAAAGATGTCGGCCGTTACGAAAAACTCATCCAGAAGCTCGGCCTGCGCAAGTAGGCCCCGCCTCCAAAGGACCCCCACATGTCTAACACCATCAGTCTAGAAATCAACAAGCGGACCCTGTCCATCGACATCGGCAAGATCGCCAAGCAGGCCGACGGCTCGGCCCTGCTGCGCTACGGCGACACGATGATGCTGGTCACGGCGACCTCCCGCAAGGAGATGAAGGACGCCTCCAAGTCCTTCCTCCCCCTCATCGTGGATTACCGGGAGAACACCTACGCCGCCGGCAAGATCCCCGGCGGCTTCTTCAAGCGCGAAGGCCGGCCCTCGGAACGGGAGATCCTCATCGCCCGCCTGATCGACCGCCCCGTCCGGCCGCTCTTCCCCAACGGCTACTTCTTCGACACCCAGATCGTCGGCCTGCTCCTCTCGGCCGACATCGCGAACGAGCCGGATACGCTCGGCGTCATCGGCGCCTCGGCCGCCCTCTATTTCTCCGACATCCCCTTCTCGACCCCGCTCGGCGCGGTCAAGATCGGGATCATCGACGGGAAATACGTCGTCAACCCCACGACCGACGAGCTCGACCGGAGCCCGATCAACATGACCGTCGTCAGCAACGAGGACGGCATCATCATGATCGAAGCCGGGGCCAAGGAGATCGAGGAGGAAAAAATCCTCGAGGGGCTCTCGCTCGCCCACGAGACCAACCAACAGATCATCAGGGCCCAGAAGGACCTCTACGCCCGGCTCGGTCTGAAAAAGCGCGAATTCACGGCCAAAGCGGTCGACACCGAAAAACTGGCCCGGGTCGAGCGGGAATACGGACCCGCCCTGTTCGAGGCCATGCAGGTCAGGGGCAAGAAGGCCAACGAGGC
The DNA here is from genome assembly GCA_026393975.1 of Candidatus Aminicenantota bacterium. Taxonomy (GTDB): domain Bacteria; phylum Acidobacteriota; class Aminicenantia; order Aminicenantales; family Saccharicenantaceae; genus RBG-16-66-30. Next base: position 46,621 of record JAPKZD010000020.1, read on the forward strand.
CGCGCTCATCGAGGTCCGCGCAAGCGCCCTGGCCAAGATCCCCGAAGATAAGCCCGAAGAGAAGCTCGAAACGAAGGAACTCTTCTCCAAGCTCGAAGAAAAGCTCTTCCGCGACCTCATCCTCAATAAGAATCTGCGGACCGACGGGCGCCAGTTCGACGACATCCGCCCGATCACGGCCGAAGTGGCCCTCCTGACGAGGACCCACGGCTCGGCCCTCTTCACCCGCGGCGAAACCCAGGCCCTGGCGACCGTCACCCTGGGCACGTTCGACGACGCTCAGAGGCTCGATAGCCTCGGCGCGGAGACCAAGAAGCGCTTCATGCTCCATTACAACTTCCCGCCCTTCTCGGTCGGCGAAGTGGGCTTTCTCCGCGGCCCCGGACGGCGCGAGATCGGGCACGGCGCCCTGGCCGAAAAATCCATCCTGCCGGCCATCCCCGACGACGACACGTTCCCCTACACGATCCGGATCGTCTCGGACATCCTGGAGAGCAACGGCTCCTCCTCGATGGCCACTGTTTGCGGCGGAGTCCTGGCCCTCATGGACGCCGGCGTCCCCCTGAAGATGGTCGTCGCCGGGATCGCCATGGGCCTGGTCAAGGGGAACGACGGCTACGCCATCCTGACCGACATCGCCGGGCTCGAAGACCACTTCGGGGACATGGATTTCAAGATGGCCGGGACGGAAAAGGGCGTCACCGCCATCCAGCTCGACCTCAAGATCCCTTGCGTGACCCTGCCGATGCTCCGCGAGATCATGGTCAAGTCCAAGGCCGCCCGGCTCAAGGTGCTGGTCAAGATGAAAGAGGCCATCGCCGAGCCCCGGCCGACCATCTCGGTCTACGCGCCCCGGATCATCATCCTCAACATCAACCCGGAAAAGGTCGGCGACGTCATCGGACCCGCCGGGAAGATCATCAAGAAGATCATCAGCCAGACCGGCGCCAAGATCGACATCTTGGAGGATGGCAAGATCCTCATCGCCTCGACGGACATGTCCGCCGCGGAGGCCGCCAAGCAGATGATCCTGGACCTCACGGCCGAAGCCGAGCTGGGGGGGACTTACACGGGCAAGGTCGTCCGGCTCGAGGAATACGGCGCCTTCGTCGAGATCATGCCCAATCTCGTCGGCCTCCTCCACATCTCCGAAGTGGCGCCCTACCGGATCAACAGCATCCGGGACGTCCTCAACCTCGGCGACACGGTCACGGTCAAGGTTCTCAGCATCGACCCGGCGGACAACAAGATCCGGCTCAGCAAGAAGGCCCTGGAAGAGGGCGGCGGCGCCAACCCCGAGTCGACTCCCCGGCCTGAGCCCCAGCGCTCCTCCGACCGCCGCGGAGGCCGAGACCGCGGCCGGTTTTGATTTCTCGGGCGATTCGTCTATAATTTCCTCGCGACGAACGCGACGGGGTCCAACGGAATGATGTCTCGAGACGACCGCGCTCACGGCTTCACGCTCGTGGAGATGATCATCACCCTGTCCCTTGTAGCCGTCCTGGCCCTGTCCGCCCTGCCCCTCGGCAAGATGGCCTTCAAACGGGAGAACGAGATCGAACTGCAGCGGGCCTTGCGCCTCGTACGCGAGTCGATCGACGCCTGGAAGAAGCTCGCCGACGAGAAGAAGTTCGAGTTCGACGAGGATACCGAAGGCTATCCCCCCACCCTGGAGGACCTGGTCAAGGGGGTCGAGATCCAGGACAAGAACGCCACGGACAAAGCGGCCCGCAAGAGGATCGTCAAGTTCCTCCGCCGCATCCCCAAGGACCCCATGACCAACTCCTTCGACTGGGGGCTCCGGTCCTACCAGGACGACCCCGACTCCGACGTCTGGGGAGAGGAGAATGTGTACGATGTCTACACGAAGAGCCAGGCCCTGGCCCTCGACGGGACCCGCTACAGGGATTGGTGAGCGCGGCTTCACGCTGATCGAGCTCATCATCGTCCTGAGCATCATTGGGCTCCTTGTCGGACTGGGGCTGCCGACCTACAAGTCGGCGACCATCAAGGCCAGAGAGGCCGTGCTCAAGGAGAACCTGTTCATCCTGCGCAAGCTCCTCGACCAGTACGCCCAGGACAAGGGGAAATACCCGGCCTCCCTCCAGGCCCTCGTCCAAGACAGTTATCTTCGGATGATCCCGGTCGACCCGATGACCAGGCAATCGACGACCTGGGTCGAGGTCCGCGAACTCCCCTCCCCCGAAGACCCCATGCTGAACGAGATCCCCGGCGTCATCGACGTCAAGTCCGGTTCCGAAGCCAAGTCGCCGATCGATGGCTCACCTTACAACACCTGGTGATCCCATCGGGCGGACGCTAGGGCCCGGAGGAACGACCTATCCCATGAAAGAGTCCCGGGGCTACCTCGTCATCATGCTGATGATGGCCGTCTTCGTCATCACCCTCGGGCTCCTCATCGCCGTCCCGGTCTGGCAGACAGAGCTCCAGAGAGAGAAGGAGGAGGAGCTCATCTTCCGGGGCAAGCAGTACGCCGAAGCCGTCCGGATCTACGTCCAGAAGAACCCCGGGCGCTATCCCGCCAGCCTGAAGGAGCTCCTGGACAAGAAATGCATCCGCAAGCTCTACAAGGACCCCCTCGGGCCCGGCGGCCAATGGAACGTCATCTTGACAACGGGAAAGCCCCCCTCCGGGCGCGAAACGGCGGCGGAGGTCATGATCGCACCGGAACGCGTTCTTCCGGCCATCAAGAACGCCCAGATCCTCGGCGTCGTCAGCTCGTCGACGAACAAATCCGTGAAGATCTACAACGACCAGGAAAGCCACGACAAGTGGCTGTTTTTTTTCGGACAGGACCCCAAGAAGCCGCCCAAGATCGTCTATTACGGCGAGAAGAAATGAGCCGGCAGGGTCACGAGGCTTTCACCAGGGGGACGAAGCGGACAGCCAGCAACCGCTCCCTCGTCAGGCCTTTCTTTTCCCTGCGGACGAGAAAAAGTTCCTGGACGTCGGTCCCGACGGGGATGATCATCCTCCCCCCGGGGCCGAGCTGTTCCTTGAGTGACTCGGGCATCCTGGCCGCGGCGGCGGTCACCATGACGGAGTCGAAAGGTGCGGATTCCGGCCAGCCCCCGGACCCGTCGCCGACCCGGTAGCGGATGTTGGCGTAACCCAGGCTGTCGAGGATGGAGCGGGCCTGCAGGGACAGGCTTTCGACGATTTCGACGGTCCAAACCTCCCGGACTATCTCGGCCAGAACCGCTGTTTGATAGCCGGACCCGGTCCCGATCTCGAGGACCCTCTCCCCGCCCTGAAGGCCGAGCGCCTCGGTCATGTAGGCGACGATGTAGGGCTGGGAGATCGTCTGGCCTTGGCCGATCGGCAGGGGCTCGTCGGCGTGGGCGCAGCCCCGCATGCCCTCAGGAACAAAGAGGTGGCGGGGGACTTTTTCGATCGCCGCCAGGACCAGCGGGTCGCAGACTCCTCTGGCCCGGATTTGGGAATCCGTCATCACCCGGCGTTCTTTCGCGAATTCTCCGTTCAACGGAGCTGATCCTTATCAGTAGGCGCGGGCAAAATAGGCGACCGTCTGGCCTTTCCCGCCGCAGGCCACACAGGGGCCTGGCGTCTTTTCTTCATCCCCATCGATGGGAATAACACGGATCGTGGCCATGGTCTCGGTCTTGATCCTATCCTCGCACGCTTCGCCGCCGCACCACGGCGCCCGGACGAAGCCGCGCTGGTTTTCCAGGATATCTTTGAAGCCCTGGTAGTCCGAGGCGTCACGGATATTGGCTTCGAGGAAAGCCCGGGCCTGGGCCATGAGCCCGGCCTGGATGCTCTCGAGAAGGACCGGGACGCGGGACGTGAGCGAAGCGAGCGGGACGGTCTCCTTGGCCTTGGTGTCGCGGCGGACGAGGACGGCCTGCCCGGCCTTAATGTCGCGAGGGCCGATCTCGATGCGCAGGGGCACGCCGCGCATTTCGTATTCGGAGAACTTCCAGCCCGGCGTCGCTTCCTCGCGGGCGTCGATCGAGGCCCGGACGCCGGCCGACCGCAGTCCCTCGACCGCGGCCTGGGCGACCGGAAGGACCGACTCCCGCCAGTTGCCGATGGAGATGGGCACGACCATCACCTGGACAGGGGCGATCCGAGGCGGGAAGCGCAGGCCGGAATCGTCGCCGTGGACCATGATCAAGGCCCCGATCGTCCGCGTCGTCATGCCCCAGGACGTCTGCCAAACGTACTGGAGCGTCTGGCTGCGGTCCTCGAACTTGATGTCGAAGGCCTTGGAGAAGTGCTGGCCCAGGTTGTGGGACGTCCCCATCTGCAGGGCCTTGCCGTCGGACATCAGGGCTTCGATGGCGTAGGTCATCGAAGCCCCGGCGAACTTCTCGCTCAAGGATTTGCGGCCGGAGAGGACGGGGATGGCCAGTTCGGTCTCGCAAAACTCCTTGTAGAGCCCCAGGATCTTCAGGGTTTCGGCCTCCCCTTCTTCCGCCGTCTCATGGCACGTGTGACCTTCTTGCCAGAGGAATTCCGTCGTCCGGAGGAACGGCCGGGTCACTTTCTCCCAACGGACGATGTTGGCCCACTGGTTGATCAGGAGAGGCAGGTCGCGCCAGGACTTGATCCACTTGGCGTACATGTGGCCGATGATGGCTTCGGAGGTCGGCCGGACGGCCAGTTTCTCCTCGAGTTCCTCTTTGCCGCCGATCGTGACCCAGGCCACTTCCGGCGAAAAGCCTTTGACGTGCTCGGCCTCCTTCTTGAGGAAGCTCTCCGGGATGAACAGGGGGAAATAGGCGTTAACGTGCCCCGTGGCCTTGATGCGAAGGTCGAGGGCCCGCTGGATATTCTCCCAGACCGCGTAGCCGTGCGGCCGGATGACCATCATCCCCTTCATGGGGGTGTAGTCGGCGAGTTCGGCTTTCTGGACGATCTCCACGTACCACTTCGCAAAATCGTCGCTCTTCTGCGTGATCTGTCTGACCTGCCGTTCGTTCTCGTTCACGTCATCTCCTTGTCTTTGAGCGTTTTACGATTCTAGCCGCGCCCCCGATAATTGTCAAGAAAACCACGCCCCGCCCTGCCGAGGCCGGAAATATCCCCCGCGGGTTCATCGGTAGGGGTGATTGACCGGTCCCAGAGGCCCGTGCGAAGCTGGTCTCGCCAATTTCAGAGGAAAAGGAATGTCAATATGCTGAGAGGGATTTCCTGGGAGTCCAGGCCCGTCCGGCCCCGGCCGCCCGAACGGGGATTCAAGCTCTCCCTGCCGATGACCGTCGAGGGACCGGACCCCGACGGCACGTTCTTCCACGAAGAGACGACGCTCACCTTCATGAGCCATCAGGGCGCCCTCTTCCCCCTCAAAAACCAGGTCGCCCTCGACTCGCGGCTCAAGCTCGTCGTCTCCCTCCCGCCCAAGCTCGGGGAAGGAAGGAACCTCAAGCTCGTCGTCAAGGGAACGATCGTCGACGTCGACTCGAACGGCGGGGACGGACACCCCCGCCAGGTGGCCCTCCGCCTCGAGCCAAGGTACATTATCCAGACGGACGCCCTATGACGGGACATCCGCCCCGGACGCCTAGCCTTTAACGGTGAGAAGAGCGTCCCGAATATGACCCCGCTATTCCCCATGAAGAGGGATTGTTAGAGGCCGTGAGGCGAGGGAAAATACGTGCTGACATGGACGCTGAAAAGTCTTTTCCTATTCCCTCCACCCAAGGCGCAGCCGAGGCTGGAAAGAGGGAGCGGACCTTCGATCTCTCTCTTCCGGCTTTGATCAAGGGCCTCGACGCCGCGGGCAGGAAATTCGAGGAGAGAAACGCGGTCTGCGCCATCAGCGCCCAGGAAGTCTCGTTCCGGCTCAAGGCCCGGCTCATCATCGACTCCCGGGTGACCCTCTTCCTGGACATCCCGCGGACCCTGATCCTCGAAAGCCCCCTTCGCATGGTCCTATCCGGGGCCGTCGTCTATGTCCGCTTCGAAGAGGGGAACGGCAAGCTGCAGTTCGTCGTTGTCCGCCTGGACCGCGGCTTCCGTCTCCACCCCAACAACGTCCCCCCGGCCTAGCCTCCCTCCGCCCCTCTCTCACCCCCCCGCTTGACCCATTCGCAAAGCTCAGGGCGAAACCCGAATAAGCCCCCGAATTCAAGCAAGGGATTCTCGGGTTTTGCCCGTTCGCAAGGCTCAGGGTTAACCCCGGGAAGTCTAGGGGTTGACCCGTTCGCCAACGCTAAGTCCCGCCCTTCAAAGGGGGATGAGAATCGAGGCTCAGGGTTAACCCCGAGAAGTCCGGGGGTTGACCCGTTCGCAAGGCTCAGGGTTAACCCCGAGAAGTCCGGGGGTTGACAAGCCGGGGGGGATTGGCTATGATTTGGTAAAATCCGATGCAAAGGTACTGAAGGATAACCAAAGTGCCAAGAGGGACCGATACGAGCATGGAGAAAAAGAAAGCCCCGGCAACCTCGGACTCGAAGATCAGCCTCCTTGTTTTTTGTCCGTCCGACATCATCCTCTCCGGGATCCTGCGGGCCCTCGAGGCGGACCCGGACTTGGAGATCCTAAACATCGAGAAGAACACGATCGAGTCGTTCATGGACTCGATCAAGAAGCTCAAACCCCAAGTCATCCTTTTTGCCCACATCGAGGCCCTGCCGAACCTCCGGGAGATCTGCAAGGCCATCCGGGAGATCTCGAAGAGCCAGGGCCGCTCGGAGCTTCTCCTTCTCGGCAGCATTCCGGCCCACGAGGAGATCGTCAACCTCATCAACGCCGGGGCCCGCGGCTATTTCGACCTCAACGACGCCTCGACCCAGCTTCCCGAAGCGGTCCGGGGCGTCCACAAGGGCGAGATTTGGCTGCCCCGCGACAAGATGTCCAGCATCATGGACCGCATCATTTCCGTCGTCGGCCGGGACCTCAAGGAAAAAACTCTGGACCAGCTGACCCCCACGGAATTTCAAGTCCTCCGGCTCATCGGCCAGGGGAAGAGCAACGACGAGATCGCCGAGCTCATGTTCATCAGCAAGAACACGGTCCGGTCCCACATCAAGAGCATCTACGCCAAGCTCGACACCCACAGCCGGCTTCAGCTGGCGCTCTACGCCATCAATTCGGCCCTCTTTTAGAGCAAGGAATCGAGGTCGCCATGACAAAGAAAGCCACACCCAAGAAGAAAACAAAACACGTCCCGGAGGACCTGGAGATCAACCGCCGCCGGGAATGGCGGTTCGAATTCCCCCTGGACGCCTTCGTCGAAGGCAGCCTCGCCGACGGCAACAAGTTCAAGGAAGAGACGCACCTCGATAACATCTCCTCCGGCGGCGCCTATTTCTCCCTGGATTCCGGGGTCGTCGTCGGCTCGAAACTCAACCTCTTCCTCGAGCTCCCGGAGAAGCTCGCCGATGGGAAGAGATTGAGGCTCCGGATCGGCGGTATCACCGTCCGCCTGGAAAAGCCCGATAAGAAAGCGAAGCACCAGGGCGTCGCCGTGCGCTTCAGCGATGACTTTTTCAAAGTCGTCCCCGCGAAAAAGACGGCCAAGAAGACCTAGCGTTCTTCGCGTCGCCTTGACGGGGGGGATCGCCTGCGGCAAGTCCGTCGTCGCGCGCCTCCTCGAGGAGAAAGGCTGTTTCGTCCACTCCGCCGACAAGGCGGCCCATGACCTGATGTCGCCCGGCCGGCCGGCCTGGAAGAAAATCGTCGCCCGCTTCGGCCGGGACATCCTTCGCAAAGACCGGACGATCGACCGGGCCCGGCTCGGCCCGGTGGTTTTTTCCGATCCCTTGGCCCGCCGCTTCCTCGACAGGCTTCTTCACCCTCTCGTCCTTACGGAACAGGAACGGATCCTCCGCCGGCTCGAACGCGAGGGCCGCGTTCGGATCTTCGTCTCCGAAGCCGCCCTGACGGTCGAGGCCGGCTACGCCCGGCATTTCGACCGGGTGGTCGTCGTCCATTGCAGCAAGTCCGAACAGGTCCGGCGCCTTCGCGAACGGGACGGTATCGGCCGGGCGGCCGCCCTACGAAAGATCGGCGCGCAGATGCCCCGGAAAGAGAAACTTCGGCACGCCGATTACGCCATCGACACGACGGGGTCGCTGGGAGAGACTATCGAACAGACCGAACGGGTTTCCGCGTGCCTCCACCAGGACGCGGAATTCAAAAGGATGGGGTCAGCCGGGCTTGGTCTTGGAGAGGAGGGTCTTTAGTTCCTGGCCGGGGCGGAACTTGATCCGCTGGCCCTTTTCGATGCGGATCTGTTTCTGACGGCGGATGTCCCTTCCGAAGCCCGTCTTTTTAGGGACGACCTTGAAGCTGCCGAACCCCCGGATCTCCACTTTTTCCCTCTTCGTCAGGGCGGTCTTCAGAGACCCCAGGACGGCCTCCACGATCAACAATGACTTGGCCCTATTGAATTCCGTCTTCTTTTCGATCGCAAGGGCAACATCATTCTTAATCATAAGAAAAACTCCCTACCGTGAAAACAACTCACTATAATTAATTTATTGATAATAAAAAGTCAAGCAGAATTAATGCCGCCGCGAGGTGTTGACTTGGCCTCGGCAAATTCCTATAATGAAACCGTATTGCGCGCCAAAACACTCGTCTTTTTCCTCCTCTTAGGGCCCATCCTCGCCTCTGCTTCCGTGCTCAAAATCAAGGTCGACGCGCCCATCCATCCGGTCACTTCGGAATACATCGTCAGGTCGCTCGAAAAGGCTGACCGGGACGGCGCCGACCTCATCATCCTGACCCTCGACACGCCCGGCGGGCTGGACACGTCCATGCGCGAGATCATCGAGAAGATCGTCAACGCCCGGACCCCGGTGGCCGCCTATGTCGGCCCGAGCGGAGCCCGCTCCGCATCCGCGGGCTTCTTCATCGCCCTGGCCTGCGACATCTTCGCCATGGCCCCGGGCACAAACACGGGCGCAGCCCATCCCGTCGGCATCTCCCTCCCGGGACAGTCGATGGACGAGACCATGGAAAACAAGGTCACCAACGACGCCGGCGCCTACGTCAGAACGCTGGCCGAGAAGAGGGGACGCAACGTGCGGATGGCCGAGGACGCGGTCCGCAAGAGCCTGTCCTATACCGAAAAAGAGGCCCTCGAAGGCGGCCTCATCGACCTCATCGCAAGCACGGAAGAGGAGATCATCGCCCGTTTCGACGGAAAAACCATCAAGCGCTTCGACGGTACCGAACGGACGCTCGCCCTCCTGGGCAAGCCCGTCGTCGCCCTGCCCATGACCTTCCGCCAGAAGTTCCTCCTGACCGTCGCCAACCCCAACCTCGCCTACATCCTCCTCATGATCGGGCTCCTGGGGCTCTATTTCGAGTTTTCCCATCCCGGGGCTATCCTGCCGGGAGTCCTGGGAGGCATTTCGCTTCTCCTGGCCGTCTTCGCCTTCCAGATCCTGCCTATGAACTACGTCGGGCTGGGGCTCGTCCTCCTCGCCGTGATCCTGTTCATCCTGGAAGTCAAGGTCCAGAGCTTCGGAATGTTGGCCGCGGGAGGGATCGCCGCCATGATCATCGGTTCTCTCATGCTCATCAAGGCCCCCATCGCCGAGTTGCGGCCGAGCCTGCGTTTCATCCTGCCCGTGGCCATCGGCGTCTCGTTGATCGTCCTTTTTCTCCTCACCCTGGTCTTCCGGGCCCACGCCCGCCGCTCATTCTCCGGGCGCGAGGGGATGATCGGCGAAAGGGGTACGGCCCGGACCGACCTCGCCCCTTCAGGGAAAGTCTTCGTCCACGGCGAACTCTGGACGGCGGAGGCGGAGGAAACCGTGCGGGCGGGCGGAAAAGTCAAAGTCATCGAAGTCCTCGAAGGACTTAAAATCAAAGTCGTCAAAGCCTGATAAGGAGGGCTTAATGATCACTTATCCAATCATCGTCATCGGACTCATCGTCCTTTACATCCTGAATTCGATCAAGATCCTGAGAGAGTACGAGCGGGGGGTCATCTTCCGTCTCGGCCGCCTCCTGCCCCAGCCCAAGGGGCCGGGCATCATCCTCGTCTTCTCCCCCATCGACCGGATGGTCAAGATCAGCCTGCGGCTCATCACCATGGACATCCCGCCTCAGGACGTCATCACCAAGGACAACGTCACGGTTAAGGTCAACGCCGTCCTCTACTTCAGGGTCATCGACCCGATCAAGTGCGTGATCGAGGTCCAGGATTATATCTACGCCACCTCCCAGCTGTCCCAGACGACCCTGCGGAGCCTCCTCGGTCAGGTTCCGCTCGACGACCTCCTCTCGGAGCGGGACAAGTTGAACACCCGCCTCCAGGAGATCATCGAGCAGCACACCGACCCCTGGGGCATCAAGGTCCAGCTCGTCGAGATGAAGCAGGTCGACCTGCCGGAGAACATGATCCGGGCCATCGCCAAGCAGGCCGAGGCCGAG
>JAPKZD010000020.1:57011-61031 GCA_026393975.1 Candidatus Aminicenantota bacterium
CAGGCCGTGGCCGAGCGGGAACGGCGGGCCAAGGTCATCCACGCCGAAGGCGAGTTCCAGGCAGCGGACAAGCTGACCCAGGCCGCCGATATCATTTCCAGGAATCCCCAGGCCCTCCAGCTGAGGTACCTGAGCACGCTGGCCGAGATCGCCACCGAAAAGAATTCCACGATCGTTTTCCCCCTGCCGATGGAGTTCCTGAGGGCCTTCACCTACGATAAATCCCAGGAGAAAAAATAGAACTGATGAAAAACAAAGATTTCCGGGAGATCCAGGTCTCGAGCTCCCTGCTCGTCGTCATCTTCCTCGGCGTTCTAGCCTTGGGCGTGTTCATCTTCCTGCTCGGCGTCTCGGTCGGGAAAAAGCAGGTCCGGATCGCCTCCCCAACACAGGTCGTTACCCAGCAGATTCCGGAACCCGTCAAGGAGCCCCCCGTCGAGCCCACTGTTTCCGAAACGGAGTCGGCCAAGATGGAGCTTTCGGCCGGCGGCGGACAAGCCCCCGATCCAGGAGCCCGTGGTCAAGCCGCCCCCTGAAAAAACCACGGTCGTGCCCAAGAAGGCCCCCGCCGTCGGGCTCGGCCTGTACTATGTCCAGATCGCCGCTTTCGTCGATAAAGCCCAGGCTCAGTCCGAGGCGGACAAGTATAAAAAACAGGGGTACACGACTTTCATCGCCGATCCCAAACCCGCGGATACGAAGACTTGGTACCGGGTCAGGCTGGGCGGCTATTCGTCCAGGGACCGGGCCGTCGCCCTGCTCAGCAAGCTGAACGCGGAGGCCAAGAAGAAGACCGACTTCCGGATCGTTCAGGACTAGGCCGGTCCGGAATTTTCCCATGCCGGCGGCCATCCTCAGCGGAATCCTGACGGCCCTGGCCTTTCCCAAGGCCGGGATTTCGTTCCTCGCCTGGGTCTCCCTCATCCCCCTCTTCCTGGCCCTTTCAGGGAAGAGCCGCCGTTCCGGCTTCCTCACGGGCGGGGTGGCCGGCCTCTTCTTTTACGGCATCCTTCTCTACTGGGTCCCCGACGTCCCGGCCCATTACGGCGGCATGCCGTATTGGATCTGCCTCGTCGCCTACCTGGCCTTGATCTTTTTCCTGGCCCTCTACTGGGGTCTCTTCGGATACGTATTCGTCGCCCTGCGCCGGGCCTTTCCCGCGGCGGCGTTCGTCATCGCCCCCTTTCTCTGGATCGCGACCGAATTCGTGCTGACCCGTTTTCTCACCGGATTCCCCTGGGGCATCGTCGGGACGAGCCAATACCGCAACCTCCCCCTGATCCAAACGGCCTCTCTCGCGGGGGTCTACGGCGTCTCTTTCCTCCTTGTCCTTGTCCAGAGCACGTTCGTCCTGGCCCTGAAACAAAATTCGCCGCCCTGGCCCTTCTCGTCCTGGCCCACGCCTGGGGCGGCTACGAGCTAAAAAAGGGGGATTTCCGGGGACCGGCCGGCGTCAAGGCCGCCGTCGTCCAGGGCAACGTCTCCTCGGACATCTATTGGCAATTCACGGCGCCTGAGGAGGTCCGCGGCATCTTCGAGGACCACCTAGCGCTGACCCGCCAGGCCCTGGACTCGGGGGCGGAGCTCGTCATCTGGCCGGAGTTCACGGTTCCCCTCTGCTGGAGCTGTTCCGAACCTCTTTATAGGGAGTTCGCCGCCGAAGTCGACAGGCTCGTCGCATCGGGCCGCTCGACCCTCCTCCTCGGCACGAACGAAGTCACGGGACCGAAAACGGACCCCCAATACCACAACACGGCCATGGCCATCCACCCCGACCTCTCGCGCAGCCTCTACTTCAAGATGCACCTCGTACCCTTCGGCGAATACACCCCTTACAAGAAGGTCTTTTTCTTCATCGAACGGGTGACCCACGCCATCGGCGACATCACCCCCGGCCGGGAGGCTGTCCTCCACGAGCACGCGGGCTTCCGCTTCGGTTCGCCCATCTGCTACGAGGTCATCTTCCCGAACCTCGTCCGGAAGTTCGTCCGCAAGGGGGCCGACTTCCTCGTCACCATCACCAACGACGGCTGGTACGGCAAGACCTCGGCTCCGCACCAGCACTGGGCTCAGGCCGTCGTCAGGGCCGTCGAGAACAGGCGCTACCTGTTGCGCGCGGCCACGACCGGGATCAGCGGCTTCGTCGACCCCTTCGGCCGCGTCCTCTCTTCGTCGCGGCTCATGACCCGGACCGTCCTCACGGAGACGATCTACCCCTCGGCGCGCCTGTCGCTCTACACGCGGATCGGAGACGCCCTGCCCATCGCCGGCTTGACTTTGAGCCTTCTGTCCCTTATTCTGGCTGTGACAAAAAGAGCGAAGGATAGACGAATAAATGCCCGCCCTCGACAAATCAACTGACCTAAGGACACGCCTCAACGGCCTTTTCGAGAAGATCGAAGAGGTCCGAGGCTTTCTTTGACCTAGATCGCAAGAACGCCGAGTGGGATTCCATTAACTTGCGCCTCGCCTCCCCAGAGGTCTGGCAGGACCAGAAAACTTCCCAGGCCCTCCAACAGAAAAAAAAGCGCCTCGAGAAGGACATCCAGTTCTTCAAGCAGATCCTCGGCCAGAAAGAAGAGCTCGAGGTCCTCATGGAGCTCGCCGCGGAAGGCGAAAGCGTCGAGGCGGAAACCGAGGCCGGGATCGGCCGGCTGGACAAGAACCTGCAGGAGGCAGAGCTCCGGGCGCTTTTTTATGACGAAGACGACTCCCGGAACGCCATCCTGACGATCCACCCGGGCGCCGGCGGGACCGAATCCCAGGACTGGTCCCAGATGCTCCTCCGGATGTACCTTCGATATGCCGAGCGGAAGGGATTCAAGGTGGAAATCCTCGACCAGCAGCCCGGAGAAGAAGCGGGTTTGAAGAGCGCGACCGTCAGGATCGAGGGCGACTACGCCTTCGGAAACCTGAGCCAGGAGACTGGCGTCCACCGCTTGGTCCGCATCTCCCCGTTCGACGCCGCCAAGAGGCGGCACACGTCGTTCTCCGCGGTTTTCGTCTACCCCGAAGTCGACGAGGACATCGAGATCAACATCAACCCGGACGATATCAGGATCGACACCTACCGCTCGGGCGGCAAGGGCGGCCAGCACGTCAATACCACGGACTCGGCCGTCCGCATCACCCACGTCCCGACCGGCATCGTCGTCCAATGCCAGAACGAGCGTTCCCAGCATAAGAACAAGGCCTCGGCCATGAAGGTCCTCAAGGCCCGGCTCTACGAGCTCGAACAGCGAAATAAGCGGGTCAAGATCGACGCTCTCGAGGACGCGAAATCCGAAATCGCCTGGGGGAACCAGATCCGGTCCTACGTCCTCCACCCCTACCGGATGATTAAAGACATGCGGACCAGGGTCGAAACCGGCGACACGGACAAGGTTCTCGACGGCGACCTCGACGAATTCATCAGAGCCGCGCTCATCCTCAGGAAGAAGCCGGCGTCGGCCGCCTTATAGCCCATGCGTTACCGCGGCCTCGGGCTTCAGGCCGGGGAGGCGAACGGGTTGATATTTCGGCCCCGTAATTGTAAGATGGAAACGCGTGAAGCCATGACCGACGACGACGCGAAAATCAAGGACGACGCTGAGACTCCCGGGGGTCCGGAGTTCCTCCCCCCTCTCGAATTCAGCTCCGTCGTCATCCTCCTCTATTTCCCCGCCCTGGTCCAACTCGGCCTCGTGGAGGACCCGGCGACGGGCGAGCGCCACGAAAACCTGGGCCTGGCCAAGCGGAACATCGACCTCCTCGACCTCCTCAAGGACCGGACGAAGGGCAACCTCGAAGCCGAGGAGCAGAAATTCCTCGATGGTGTGATCGACCAGCTCAAGCTGACCTACCTCAAGAAAGCCGACATCGTAAAGATGTAGCCGCATGGTCGTTTATCGCGGCCTCGACGACGCCCGCCTCCTCCCCCGCCCCGCCGCCGTGGCCGTGGGTAATTTCGACGGCCTCCACCTCGGTCACCGGAAGATCCTGTCCAAGCTCTGCGCCCTGGCCGAAAAGCGGAGTCTCCGG
>JAPKZD010000007.1 GCA_026393975.1 Candidatus Aminicenantota bacterium
CCACGCACGACATCTTCCGGGCCAAGGAGATCGGCGACCGCGTCGGGATCATGAGGGAGGGCCGGCTGGTCATGGAGCGGACCCGCGAGGAGCTCCAGCACGAGGACCTGAACAAGATCTACATCGACTACATGAAGTCCGCCGAGCAGGCGACGGCCTGAGACAAGGGCCGCAATGACGTGGACGATCGTCCGCAAAGAGATCCTGGCGAACCTCCTCAGCTACAAGTTCTACGTCGTCATCCTGCTCGCGGCCGTCCTTGTCGCCACGAGCTTTTTCATCATGACCAGGGACTATAAGGAGCGGCTGGCGGACTACAGCCTCATCCGGCCCAAGCCCGGCGAGCCCATCGCGGTCAATCCGCCGAACCCGCTTTCGATCTTCGCCAAGGGTCTCGACGAGGCCATGGCCCGGTCCTTCGAGGTCGGCCCGACCGGGATCTCCGTCCGCGCCGGGCAGAAATCGGGGAACACCGTCTTCGCTTTCTTCCCGACACCCGATTTCCTCTACATCGTCCGGGTCGTCCTCTCGCTCGTCGCCCTGCTCTTCGGGTTCGACCAGGTCAGCCGCGAGAAAGAGGCCGGCACTCTCCGCCAGATGCTGGCCAACCAGACCTCCCGCTCCGCAATCCTGATCGGCAAATGGGCCGGCAACTTCCTCAGCCTAGCCGTTCCGTTCCTGCTGGTGACGACGCTCGGCATCGCCGTCCTGGGGCTCGATCCGGACATCCGTTTCTCCTCGGACCAGGTGCTCAGGCTGGGCCTCATCCTCGCCCTGACGCTCGTCTACATCGCCTTTTTCCTGAGCCTGGGCATCCTCGTCTCCGCGCTGACCCGGCGGGCGTCGAGCTCGCTCGTCATCCTCCTCTTCGTCTGGGCGCTCCTCGTCTTCGTCCTGCCCAACCTTGGCACGCTCGTCGCCCGGCAGATGGTCGACGTCCCCTCGGTCCGGGCCCTGAGCGAGAAACGCCAGCAGGTCTGGACGCGGGAGGTCCTCCTCCGCATCCGCGGCGTGGGAGACTGGGCCTCGCACATCAAGACGATCAGCGCCGAAAACGACGCCCTCGAGGCGGATTACAGGGTCAAGTTCGACCGCCTGGTCAACCTCTCGAAGAACATCAACCGTATCTCGCCGGTGGCCAGCTTCGTCTACGCGGCAACCGAGATCGCCGGCACGGGAATCGGCGAGGAGGGCGCTTACAAGAGCGAGGTCGGCCGGTATAAAAACGCCGTGCTCGGGAAGAGGCTCGCCTCCCCGGACCTGAAGAGCTCGGATTATCCGGCGTTCCTCTACCGTTACCGGCCGCTCGGCCGCGTCTTGGTCAGGGGAGCGCTTTTCGACACGGCCTGGCTGGCCGTCTGCGGCATCCTGTTCTTCGCCCTGAGCTATTTCGTCTTCGTGAGATACGACGTCCGCTGAGGAAGGACCGGGGAAGCCATGATCAGGACCATCGTCAGGAAAGAGATCCTAGGGAATATCCTCTCCTTCCGCTTCGTCGTCACGCTCGCCCTGCTTCTCGTCGTCGTGCCGGTGACGACCTTCGTCTTGACCAACGACTACTTGAAGAAGGTCGCGGACGCCTCCCTGCGCCAGTCAGAGATCGAAACCTACCTGCGGAGCTACGGCCACTTCAACCGCATCGGCAATATCCTCAAGGCCGCGGAGCCGCCCATCCCCTTCAATACTCTCGTCCGGGGATTGTCGGCCGACGTCAACATGGCGGAGTTCGACGACGACCCCCTGCCGGTCATGTTCCCGCTCGTCGACCTCGTCTTCGTTGTCGCCATCCTCATGAGCCTCGTCGCCCTAATCTTCGCCTACGACGCGGTCAGCGGCGAGAAGGAGGACGGCACTTTGAAGCTGATGCTGGCCAACGGTCTGGCCCGGCCCAAGGTGGTCCTGGCCAAGGTCGCCGGCGGCGCGGTGACGCTCCTCGTCCCCTTCCTCATGTCGCTCATCGTCGGCCTGCTGGTCATCCTCGTCCACCCGGGCGTCGACTGGAAAGCGGCAGACTGGGGCGCTCTGGGCCTGATCACGCTGGGGACCGTCCTCTACGTCATGCTTTTTTACGCGCTCGGCGTATTTATTTCGGCACGCCACCACGCGAGCTCGGCTTCGATCATGACCTCGCTCCTCGTCTGGGTCCTCCTCGTCCTCGTCGTCCCCAGCCTGAGCCCTTACATCGCCTCGTTCCTCTCGCCGACGCCGTCCCGGATCCAGGTCGAGCGGGAGGCCGAGCGGCTGGGGGACACGGAGCGGGACGACCTCGGCCGAAAACTCGAGGCGGAACGGATGCGCGAGCTCGTGGCCAGGTATCCGGTCTTGAACGAACGCTTATCCGAGGCCGACCAAAAACGTCTTATGGTGCGGGACCCGGCCGCAAGGGCGGCCTTCGAGGCAGCGACCAAAGCCAAGCAGGGCGCCTGGGACGAAGCCAACCGGGTCCAGGGTGATAAGATCGACGCCGTGCGGAGGGCCGCGGCCCAAAAGGAAGAGGCCCAAACGGAATTGGCCCGGACGATCTCCATGGTTTCGCCGCTCTCGGTTTTCACTTATTTAGCCACGGACCTCAGCTCGACGGGCTTGCGGGACGAAGCCTACTTCGGCCGGATAAGCGGGGTTTGGGACAGGGAGTTCTGGGACTACGCGCGGAAAAAGATCGCCGACCTGCAGGCGAAGGACCCGGCCACGGACTGGTGGAACACCGCCATCGACATGAGCGACCGGCCTCGCTTCGAATATCGCGAGGAAGCGCTCGGCGGCCGGGTTCAGGCGGCCTTGCCGGGGTTCGTATTGCTTCTCGGCTACGGCCTCGTCTTCTTCGTCCTGGCCTATGTCTCGTTTCTCAAGTACGACGTCCGCTAATTCGGAGACACAATACCAATTTCCGTATTAACCAAGCTCGTCCCAAGTTCGCAGGCCGGGAACGGCGGCGAAGTGCGTATCGAAGGTAACGAGAACGGCCCCAGTCTCGAGCGCGTGGGCGGCGATCCAGACGTCGTTGAGAGGGATCGGTCGGCCGGCTTTCTTGAGCGCCACCTTGATCAACCCAAAATACTCAGCTGTCTCACGCGTCGCATCGAGAACTTCGACGCCGGGCTTGGCTAGGAAGCGGTCGAGGACTTGCCTGTTCTGTTTTTCGCGGGTTCCCGCGCGAAACCCGGCGATGAGTTCCCCCAGAACGAACACGGACATATGGACGCGGTCGGCATGAGCAAGACAGCCCAGCGCTCTCTCGTCGCCGGCTAGAAATCGGACATAAGCATTCGTATCGAGGAGGACGGCTCTCATTGCCAGTCCTTCGCGTCCACGGTCTCGAGGTCGGCTATGAGTTCCATGAATTCAGACGCTTCCGCCTCGGTCCAAACACCGCACAGGTCCGCGAACTCCGCCCGGTTGTCGGGCGGCTTTTCGCCCATGCCGAGTGCCTTGGCGATCAGCTCTTTCACAACCTTATTGACGCTTTTCTCCTCGTTTTTTGCTCGCTCCTTGATCGCTTTTTCTATTTCTTCGTCGATTCCGTGGACACTGATTGATTTCATGCTTACCCTGCCTCAAATGTGATTCATTAGTTAATTCATATTAATTCATAATATGATTCATTTGGATGCCGAAGTCAAGTCCGACTCAAGGCTAATTCGGAAATTGGTATTGTGTCCCCAATTTAACGGGCATAGGCGTCGAGGTCGAGGTCCGTGGCCGGGTCGGGGCGGCGAGCGAATTTCTTGAGGGCTAGGGCGCCGACCATGGCCGCGTTGTCCGTGCAGAGTTTCGGGGAAGGAATGTAGGCGGGTAGCCCGGCCTCACGGGCGAAATCCTGAAAGCGCGCCCGTAGTCTCGTATTGCGGGCGACTCCGCCGCAGAGGACGAGCGACCGGGGTTGGACCGCATCGGCGGCACGGCGAAGGTTGTCAACAAGGGTCCGGGCGATGACCTCTTCGAAGCTGGCCAGGAAATCGGGGAGGCGCGCATCGTCCTTGGCGATCCCATGTTCACGGATGTGCTTCAGGGCCGCAGTCTTGAGCCCGCTAAAGCTGAAATCGAGGCTCCGGTCCTTCGTCCGCGGCACAGCGAACGGGAAAGCCTTGGGGTCGCCGCCGCGGCCGAGCTTCTCGATGACCGGCCCGCCGGGATAGCCGAGGCCGAGGAACTTGGCGATTTTATCCAAAGCCTCCCCCGCCGCATCGTCGCGCGTCTTTCCGAGAAGCTTGTAGGAGAGCGGTTCTTCCATCAAGTAGAGAGCCGTGTGACCGCCGGAGACGAGGAGCCCCAAGACGGGATACTCGATGCCGGTGTTTTCGAGGAAACACGCTTCGAGATGGGCCTCGAGGTGGTCGGCGCCGACGAGCGGTTTCTTGTGGTAGTAAGCCAGCCCCTTGGCGAAGGACAGGCCGACGAGAAGTGAGCCGATGAGCCCGGGGCCCTGGGTCACGGTGTAAAGATCGATTTTCTCGAGCCCGACACCGGCCCGGGTCAGCGCCTCGCCGACGATGGCCGCGATCGTCTTGATGTGCTGGCGCGAGGCGAGCTCCGGGACAACGCCGCCGTACGGCGCGTGGACCTCGTCCTGGGAGAGGACGATGTTGCTCAGGACCTCGGGGGCCGCAACGGCTTCAGGGGCGCGCAATACCGCCACGGACGTCTCATCGCACGAAGTTTCGATGGCTAATACCAGCACGGGGCAAAGACCTTTCCTCCCTATTCTAACAGAAACGGGAGAAGAATCTTTTTTTGGGCCCATGGGAAAATCCCGGCCTTGCCGCTGTCCTTTCCTAGAGAGGTGGACCATGCGCATTCCCAAAGCCGTCCTGGGGAGGATTCTGATCCTCGTGCTCATCGCTGCCGGAGTCTATATTCTCGTATTCTCCAAGGGCCCGGCCGAGTCCGGAAACCTTGTGGAAAATCCCGCGGGCGAGGCCGCCCCGCTTCCCGTCAAGGTCGCCAAGGCGATCAAGGGCGACCTGGTCATGACCCTCAAATCGCCCGGCGAGGCCTACACCGAAAAGCGCATCGCCATGAAGGCCGAGGTCGGCGGGATCGTCAGGAACCTTTACGCTGCCGAGGGCCGCCATGTCCGCGAAGGCGACCTGCTCGTCGAGCTCGATGACCGTGAATTTCGTCTCCGTCTTGAAAAGCTCGAAGCCCAGCGGCTCCGTTTCCTGTCGGAGCTTTTCCTCGAAAAGCAGTTCTCCACGACCGACCAGCAACCGGCCCCGGGCCTCATCGACAAGCTCGACAAGGCACAGACCGACTACGAACGCGCCTCCGAAGCCTTCAAGAAGGGCCTCGTCTCCCAGGCCGACCTGGAAAAAGCCCAGGGCGACTACGAACTCGCCCTGATCGACGCCGGCCGCAAGAAGGACGAGGTCATGGCCTCGGCCAAGGGCCTGACCCAGGCCGATGTCGACGTCAAGATCGCCCGCATAGACGTCGAGAAAACCCGCATCCGCGCCCCCTTCGCCGGGATCGTCACGGACATCAAGCTCTCGCCGAAAGAACGTCTCGACGCCGGCCGCGAGCTTTTCACCCTTGTCGACATCAGCCGCATCAAGGTCAAGGCCCGGGTTCTCGAGAGCGAGGTCGGCAAGATCGTCGCCGGCCGCGAGGTCGACATCCTCTTCAGCGCCTTCCCCGGTCGGGCTTTCAAGGGACGGATCGAGGCTGTCAGCCCGGTCATCAACGCCGAGGACAAGACCTGCGCCGTCCACGTCGCCATGGACAACCCGTCCGAAGAGATCAAGCCGGGCATGCACGCCGAGGTCGAGTTCCCGACCGAGATCTTCAAGCACCGGCTGCTCGTCCCCCAGCTTGCCGTCCTCGTCCGAGGCGGCCGTAAGCTCGTCTTCGCCGTCGAGGGGGGCATGGCCAAGTGGCGCTACATCGAGGTCGGCCTCGAGAACGAGCGCTTCGCCGAGGTCCTGCCCGGCAAGGAGCCGGGCTGGGGCGTCTCCGCGGGCGACACCGTCATCGTCGAAGGCCACATCACCCTGGCCCACGACACCAGGGTCAGCATTGTCGATTAGCCCCGGCGCCCGAAGCGAGGGACCATGAAGCTCGCCCGCATGGCCGTCGACCGGCCGGTGACGATGTACATGTTCTACATCGCCGTCATTCTCCTCGGCACCGTATCCCTCCGGGAGCTTTCCGTCGACCTCCTGCCCGACATCAGCTACCCGCGCCTGTCGGTCATCACCAACTACCCGGGCGTCGCCCCCGAGGAAGTCGAGACGCTCATCACCGCTCCCCTCGAGTCCGCCGTCAGCCGCATCCCCGGGCTCCGCCGCGTCGAGTCGGTATCGAAGGAAGGCGTCTCGCTCCTGACCCTCGAGTTCGACTGGGGAACGAACATGGACTTCACCATGCTCCACACCCGGGAACAGCTCGACAACGCCAAGGACCGCTTCCCGGAGGACACCGAGAGCCCGACCATCATCCCCCTCGACACCCAGAGCCAGCTGATCATGACCCTGGCCGTCACGGGCGACCGGAGCCTTCTCGATCTCAAGGAGTTCGCCGAGGAGCTCGTCAAGCCGCGCCTCGAGCAGATCGAGGGCATCGGCTCAGCCAAGACGACCGGCGGCGTCGAGCGCGAGATCCAGGTCGAGGCCGACCCGCACAAGCTCGCCCTCTACGGGCTCACGGTCGAGGACGTCGCCCGCCGCGTCGACGCCTTCAACCGCAACCTCCAGGGCGGGACGATCCGCAAGGGGATGTTCAAGTACGCCCTCCGCGTCGTCGGCGAGTTCGAGTCGCTCGACGAGATCGGCGAGATCGGTCTCATGGTCACAAAGGAAGGCGGCGTCGTCCGTCTCCGCGACGTGGCCACGGTCCGCGACGGGATCAAGGAGCGGCAGGGCATGACCCGCCTCGACGGCGCCGAGAGTATCGGCCTCCTCGTCCGCAAGGAATCCGGGGCCAACACGGTCAAGATCACGAAGCTCGCCCGCGAGGTCATCGACCAGATCCGTAAGGAGAACCCGGGCGTCGCGCTGAGCGTCGTCAGCGAGCAGGCCAAGACGATCGAGGACGCCATCGGCGCGGTCAAGGACGAGCTCATCCAGGGCGCCATCCTGGCCTTCCTGACCCTGCTCATCTTCCTCCAGGAGTGGAAAACCCCGCTCATCATCGGCACGGTCATCCCCATCTCGGTCATCGGCACGTTCAGCCTGCTCTTCTTCGGCAACATCACCCTCAACATCATGTCGCTCGGTGGTCTGGCCCTGGGGGTGGGCATGCTCGACGACTGCGCCGTCGTCGTCTCGGAGAACATCTTCCGTCATCGAAGCCTGGGGAAAGGCCTGAAGGAGGCGGCTTACATCGGGACGAAAGAGGTCGGCCCGGCCGTCGTGTCCACCGCCCTGACGACGATCGTCGTCTTCCTGCCGGTCATCTACGTCCGCGGCATCGCCGGCCAGCTGTTCAAGGACACGGCCCTGACGGTCACCTTCGCCCTCCTCGCTTCGCTTCTCGTCTCGCTGACCCTCATCGGCACGCTCCAGTCGAGGACGTTCGACTTCGGCGCGGGCATGGAAAGCCGGTGGAAGTGGACCTGGGGGCTTAAGAAATTCCCGGTCGCGGAGCGGCCTCTTTATGCCGTGTTCAAAGGCGTCGGCTTCGTCCTGAACTTCCTCGCGAGCTTCATCGTCCAGCTCTTCGCCTTCATTTTCCACTATCTCGGGCTGCCGTTCCGGCCGGTCCTACACGTTGTCTTCTCGGCCTTCAACGCGGTCTACGGCCGGTTCATCGACTGGTACAAGCGGTTCCTGACATGGAGCCTCGACCACAAGGGCCGGGTCATGGCCTGGACACTCGTCTTCTTCGCCGTCACCTTCGCCCTCGGCGGCCTCATCCGCCGCGAGCTCATGCCCCGGATGGAGACAAACACGTTCGAGCTCGACTTGAAGATGCCCGTCGACTTCTCCTTCGAGCAGACGACCGAGATGGCGGTCATGCTCGAAGGCCGCCTCCGCGGCCTCGCGCCAGTCCGGACCGTCCTCGCCCAGGTCGGAATCGTCAGCGGCATGGAGAGCGTGGACCCGAACATCTCCGTCAACTCCGCCCGCGTCTTCGTCGAAGTCGAAAAGCCCAACGAGCTCGAGGGCGTCCTCGACGTCATGCGGGCCCGCCTGGCCCAGTTCCCCGATATCGCCTACACGATCGTCCGCGAGCAGTCGACGATCAGCCAGTTCCTTGCCCTGTCCGCGGGCGAAGTGGGGCTCAAAGTCAAGGGCAAGGACCTCGACCGCCTGAAGGAAATTTCAGAAGAGCTCGTCGGCCGGCTCTCGGGGATCCCGGGCATCGCCGACCTGGCCACCAACATCGGCGAGGGCAAGCCGGAGTTCAAGGTCACGGTCGACAAGGAGGCCATCAAGAGATACCCGGGCCTGACGCCCTCGACGATCGGCGATTTTCTGGTCAGCGCCGTGCGCGGCCGGGTGGCCACCCAGTTCCGGGAAATGGAAAAGAAGTACGACATCCTGGTCCGCCTCGAGGACGCCTCGCGGCAGAATATCGAGGCTCTTCTCGGCGAGACCCTGCCCTTCGAGGGCCGGCTCGTTCCTCTCCGGGACCTCGTCTCCTACGAAGTCGTCCGCGGCCCGCGCGAGATCCGCCGCGAAAACCAGCAGCGCGAAGTGCTGGTGACGGCGAACCTTAAGGGGCGAAAGATCAGCCAGGTCACGCCGGCCGTCGAGAAGGCCATCGCCACTCTTCGCCTTCCGACCGACTACCGCGTCGGCTGGAGCGGCGAGCGCGAGGAGATGAGCCAGTCCTTCCGGAGCCTTGTCCTGGCCCTCCTGCTGGCCACCCTGCTTACGTACATGATCATGGCCGCCCAGTTCGAGTCCCTCCTCCACCCGCTCATCGTCATGTTCACCCTGCCGATGGGCGCGGCCGGGGCAATCATCGCCCTGCTCCTCACCGGCCAGACGTTCAACGTCATCTCCGTCATCGGCATGGTCATCCTCATCGGCATCGTCGTCGACAACGCCACGGTCAAGATCGACTACACGAACCAGCTCCGGCGGGGCGGCATGGGGCTCCGGGAGGCCATCGAGGAGGGCAGCCACGTCCGGTTGAGGCCCATCCTGATGTCGACGGGGAGCACGCTCGTCGGCCTCATCCCCATAGCCCTGGCCCTCGAGAGGGGCGCCGAGCTCATGCAGCCCCTGGCCATTGTCGTCATCGGCGGGCTGACCTTCTCGACATTCATGACGCTCATCCTCATCCCGGTCATCTACGAATGGGCGGAGCAGAAAAAACGATGAAGGTCTTCATCGATCGCCCCGTGGCCACGGCCATGGCCTTCCTGGCCCTGTTCGCGACGGGCGTCTATTCCTTCCTCAACACGCCGATCGAGCTCGCGCCGAAGGAAACCTACCCGATGGTCGACGTCGTCACGAGCTGGCACGGCGTGCCTCCCGAGGTCGTCCAGACCCAGGTCACGGCGCCGCTTGAGGAGGCCTGCTCGACGGTCAAGGGCATCGTCAAGATGACCTCGACCTCCGAGATCGGGCAGTCCCGGATCACCCTGGAGTTCGACCCCAAGACGGACATGGAGTTCGCGACACTCGCCCTGCGCGAGGAGCTGACGAAAGCCCGGACACTCCTGCCGCCCCAGGTCCGGCCGATCGTCCAACCCTACATCCCCGAGGACTTCCGGGTCCGCCCCTTCCTCGAATACACGATCTCGGGCGACTACGAGCTTCAGGAGCTCCGGGAGCTCGTCAAGGAGAAGCTCGAGATCGGCCTCGGCTCGGTCCGGGGCGTCTCCGGCGTCGAGGTCGCGGGGGGCTCGGAGCCTGAGATCCGGGTCATCCTCGACAAGGGCAAGGTCAAGGCCTACGGCCTTCATCCCTACACGGTCAACGCGGCCATCGGCGCCCGGCTCGGGACCTATCCCACCGGCCGCGTCCGGAAGGGGAACCAGGAGTTCCTCTTCAAGTTCGCCGACCGGATCGACAGCCTGGCCGAGCTCGAGGAGACGGTCATCGCCTATTCCGGGGAAAACCCGATCCTGGTCAAGGACATCGCCTCGGTCGAAGTGACCTACGCCGACATCCGCACGATCCACCGCATCAACGGCCAGCCCACGGTCAGCCTGACCATGTCCAAGGAGCGCGGCGCGAACACCCTCCGCGTCGCCGGCGACGTCAAGCGCAAGCTCGAGGAGGTCAAGAGGGATCTGCCCCCCGCCCTCGTCTTCAAGAGCGTCGACGACGAGAGCGAGGAAATCCGCAAGAACCTCAACGACCTCGCCCTCCTCGCCGGGCTGATCACGGTCATCGTCTTCGCCATGATCTTCGTCGTCCTCCGCCGCGTCCGGCCGTCCCTCCTCATCCTGTCTTCAATCGCCTTCTCCATCGTCATCACCTTCAACCTCATCTACGCCTTTAAGATCTCGCTCAACATGTTGACCCTCGGGGCGCTGGCCCTGGGCTTCGGCATGTTCGTCGACAACTCCATCGTCGTCTTCGAGAACATCCTCCGCCTGCGGGAGCGGGGGATGGAACCGCGAGAAGCGGCCATCCAGGGGCCCAAGGAGGTCTTCGTGGCCGTCCTGGCCTCGACGCTGACGACCATGGCCGTCTTTTTCAGCTTTCCCTTCTTCCAGGGGAAGCTCAAGATCTACTACCTACCCCTGGCCATCGTCATCGCCTCGGCCATGGCGGCCTCGCTCCTCGTCTCCTTCTCCCTCATCCCCGCCCTCAGCCCGCGGCTCATCGAGAAGCGGAAGACGTCGGGCGCCGAAGAGAAGCGGAGCCCTCGGTTCGAGAAGGCCCTCGGCGTCCTCATGCGCCATCCCGTCGAGGTCCTGCTCGTCGCTGCCGCCCTGCTCTTCGGGACCTATCGCTGGTTCCGGGCCGAGGTCACGATCGGCCGCTGGTATTCCTGGTACTCCAAGGAGTACCTCTACGTCCGTATCGGCATGCCGCCCGGAACCGATATCGTCCGGACCGACGAGACGATCCGCGCTTTCGAGGACAAGGTCATGGCCCAGGACTATGCCAAAGAGATGAATGTCCGCATCCAGTCCGAGAACGCCCAGGCCATCATCGGTTTCCCGCCGGATATCGAAAAGTCCTACCGGCCCTACACCCTGAAGGAGGAGCTCATCCAGCTGGCCACCCAGTTCGCCGGAATCGACATCAGCGTCTCGGGCTTCGACCCCCAGTGGTATTCCTCGAGCATGGGCGCCGGGACCGCCTACAGCTCCCGGATCAAGTTCTACGGCTACAACCTCAAGAAAATAAAGGAGATAACCGCTGACCTGGAAAAGACCCTACGGCGCAATCCGCGCATCAAGGAGGTCCGGACCGTTTCCAGCCGATACGGCTGGTGGCGGGGCGACACGCTCGAGGACATCCTCAAGATCGATAAGGCCGCGCTCCGCCGCTACGACATCGACCCGGCCTACCTCTACTTCCACCTCCAGACGATGATCCAGGGCGAGTTCGGCTCGCCGGCCAGGATCCGGACGGGCGGCAAGGACATCACCGTCTCGGTCAAGTTCCCCGAGGCATCGACGCTCGACATGCGCGGCCTGCGCGAGGCCCTCATCCAGACGCGGGCGGGTGAGTATCTCCGGCTCGGCGAGATCGCCTCGTTCGACGAGGTCCCCATCGCCGGGTCGATCGACCGCGAGAACCAGCAGTTCCAGCAGACGATCATGTGGGAGTTCCGCGGCCCGTCGAAGGCCGAGGAGCGCTACCGCAAGGCCGTCTTCGCCTCCCTCCACCTACCGCCGGGCTTTTCGGCGACACTCGACGAACAGGGATATGTGACCGAGGAGGAGCAGAAGCAGATCGACTTCGCCATCGCCGTCGCCCTGGTCATCATCTTCATGATCCTGGCCGCGCTCTACGAGTCCTTCATCCTGCCCTTCTTCATCCTCCTGGCCGTGCCGCTCTCGCTCATCGGGGTCTTCGTCGCCTTCGTCGTGGCCAAGGCGCCGTTCGACCCGACGGCCCACATCGGGGTCATCCTTCTTTCGGGCATCGTCGTCAACAACGCCATCCTGCTCGTCGACCACATCAACCTGAGGCGAAGACAGGGATTGGGGCTTCGGGAGGCTATCGTCCGGGGCACGAGAGACAGGGTCCGGCCGATCTTCATGACCACGGCAACGACGGTCTTCGGCATGGTGCCGCTCCTCCTCATCGGTTCCGGGGCGAACAAGCGGCAGATCTGGTCGTCGCTGGCGCTCTGCACGGTGGGCGGCCTGACGACCTCGACGCTCCTCATCCTCATCGTCATCCCGGTCCTCTACTACCACGGCGACAAGTTGAGGGCCTGGGGAGCGGAGAAGGCGCGGGAAGCGCGGGGGCTCTTCGGGCCGAAAGTCAATAAGAGCGCCGGTCCGTCGGCGGGATGTGACAGCGCTTGCAGTCGAGGGGCAGGTCCGAGTGGAATGTGTTCCTGAAGAATTCGTTGTCGAGGAGCATCTCCTGGGCGATCTGGGCCCGGGACTGCTGGATGAAAGCCGCCAGGTCCTCCTCGATCACAGCTCCGGCCTTGGGGTGGAGCCGGCCGACCTCGACGCCCAGCCAGTAGACGATGACTTCGGGGGCCACGGTGACGCCGTTGTCGGCGATGAGGGAAGCCGGTTCGGCCAGGTCCTTCGCGACGCCGATGAACTCCGCGGAGAGCGCGGTGTTTCCCGTCGCCTCGAATGTCCGGCCGATGGCCCCGGCGAGCTTGAGGTCGTCCGGTCGTGAAGCAACCAGGAACATCCGGACGTGGACCGGGTCGACCAGAGTGACGAGAGTAGCCAGGGCGGTTAGCGAAGGCGCGAAGGAAGCGAAGGAGCCGGCGGCCGCGGTCGCGAGCGCGAGGATCTTGTCCTTCGAGAGGTAGCCGACGAGCGCCTCCTCTTGGCCGCCGCGCCAAGCCAGGGACGCGGTCCCCAGGAGGACGCAAAAGGTCCCGGCGACGATCGCGCTTCTCGCCCTTCTTATCGTCTCAGGGGTCCTTTCGGTCTTCAGTGGATCGGCGCCAATTTTTCCAGGCCTCCCCGCTCATTTGAGGCCTTTTTCGAAGGGCGGGCGGCAGACCCCCCGCTCGGTGATGATGGCCGTGATGTAGGCAGCCGGAGTGACGTCGAAGGCCGGGTTGCGGACCTCGGCATAAGGGAGTGTGACCAAGTGGCCGCCGACCTCGCGGACCTCGTCGGGGCTCCGCTCCTCGATGGGGATGCCGCCGCCGTCGGCGAGCGTCGGGTCGACCGTGCTCATGGGCGCCGCGACATAGAACGGCACGCTGTTCTCCTTGGCCAGGACGGCCAGCGAATACGTCCCGATCTTGTTGGCCGTGTCGCCGTTGCGGGCGATGCGGTCGGCGCCGACGACGACCGCGTCGACATCTCCGCGCCGCAGGAACCAGCCGGCCATGCTGTCGGTGATGAGGACGACCGGGACGCCGTCCTTGTCGAGCTCCCAGACGGTCAGGCGGGCTCCCTGGAGGAAGGGCCGGGTCTCGTCGGCGAAGACGCGAACCCTCTTGCCCTCGGCGACGGCGGCCCGGATGACGCCGAGCGCCGTGCCGTATTCGGCCGTGGCCAGCCCGCCGGCGTTGCAGTGGGTCAGGATGGTCCAGCCGTCGCGGAGGAGGGTCTGGCCGTGACGGCCGATGGCCCGGTTCGTCACCGAGTCCTCGCGCTCGATCGCCTTGGCCTCCTCGAGGAGAGCCGTCCGGATGGCCCGCAGGCCTTGCTGCCGAGTGCGCTCGTAGACCGCCTTCATCCGCTCCAGAGCCCAGAAGAGGTTCCGGGCCGTGGGCCGCGTCCGCTCGAGCCGCTGGTAGATTTTCTCGAAGTCACGGTCGAGCGACCGGCCCGTCCCCGCGGTTAGGGCCATCGCGCCCAGGGCGACGCCGTAGGCCGCGGCGATGCCGATCGCCGGCGCCCCGCGGATGACCATTTTCTCGATGGCTTGGGCCACCTGGATGTAGGTGCTGCAGCGGACGTAGGTCTCCTGGCCGGGGAGCTTCCGCTGGTCGATCATAATGACGGAACGGCCACGCCAGGCGATGGTCGGCAGCATCGGTTAGTCCTTCTTCCAGGCCGGCGTCCGGGCGTCCCGCCAGCCCCATTTCTTCGTCCAACCGGAATGGGCCGAGGCGAAAGCCTTCGACTCGGCCGCCGGGAGGGTTTCTATGAGCTTATCATAACAGTATATGAGCTGGTTGTCGTTGTCGCGCGATATTTTTTCCGAGGGCAGGCCGAGCTCGCGGGCGATGACGGCTTCCTCGTAGGACCGGCGGAGGTCGCCGATGTGGCCGTCGACCTGCGCGTGAAGGTAATGGGTGAGGCCGCAGGCGAAGTCACGGTCGAGGAGCCGGTCGAGCGTTTTGGCCAGGCCGGCCAGCGTCCGGCCTTTTTCTTCGGGATCAAGGCCGGCGGCCCGGGCGAGGACCAGGTTCGTCCGCTTTTCGGCGGCCGTCATCAGGACGGGCTTGAAGGCGGACTTATCGAGGAGCTGGGCGTAAATCCGGAGGGCCGGGGCTTCGAGGCCCAGTTCTTCGAAAGACGCGGCGAGGCCGGCGAGAGCGACGTCGGAAGCCCACGCTTCGCCCGGTTCGAACCCCAGGCTGAAGGCCTTGAGAAAGCTTGCCTCGGCATCGCGCCACCGGCCGAGGTTCGTCTCGGCCAAGCCCTTGATCGTGAAGGCCTGGGCCGAGGGTTTCCGACGGCACTCGCGGTCGGCTTCGTCGAGGGCCCTCTTCCAGGACGCGACGGCGGCCTCCGTACGGAAGACGCGGGCTTGGTCCTGGCCTTCGGCGTAAAACTGCTTGGCTTTCCGAAGATGCGGGAGACAAGCTACCGAGAGGACAAAGACGAGGGCGAGGGCGGCGGCCGGGAAGAGTTTTCTTTTCATGCGTCGGGAGGGATCGCCGGGCTGATGCCGGCCGGCTTTTTGATCAAGGCGATGATCATATTTTGGACATCTTCGTCCTTGATAAGATGGAGGCCGAGCGAGGCGGCCTCCATGCCGATGAGCTCCAGGTCCGTCCAGAAGTCCGGGTTGGCCGCGGCGGGTTGGATATCGTCCCTAGCCTTGCTTGTTCGAGAGGCGAATTCGACGACGATGCCGCGATAATCGGCCGCTTCAATTTCCGCCTTAAAGAGGGCGGTAAGGAAAGCGTCTTCGAGGCCGAAAACAGGATAGAGGGCAGGGAAGGCGGCCCGGAGGGTACGCAGATCGCCCCGGGCGAGCTCGTCGGCGTATTCGCGGCCCAGGGCTTCGTCCCCGGAGAAAAAATGCAGGACGAATTCGTCGGGCTTAGTCCGGACGAATTCGGGGTCGAGCCAGACCTGCCAGGCGAGGACCCTCTCCCTGTAATCGAAGACGCGCCGGACCGCCCAGACGCAGGCCGAATAGAGGACGGGGAAGTAGAGCCAGGACTTCAGGGGCAGGAACCCGTTGAGGATCTCGACGCCCCGGGCGAGCGCGGCCTCGACGCCTTTCTTGCTCATGACCTCGTCGTTCTTCCCATACACATTCCTGATTCCGCTCCATTATACGTCAACCGCCGCCTCCCCGTTCAAGCCTTCCGGAATCGTTAAGAAATTAAAGATCCCCCCACCCGGCCGAGAGGTCAGCCTCCGCGTGTAGGGATAACGGCAAAGTGCGATGCCTGGAGGAGGCCGCCGAATAATGGGGTCGAGGGTATCGTCGGAGGGAGCGGCGGGGAGCGGAGTCTTCGTAGCGACCAGCAGAATTGTAGCGGAGTACCCGGAGCTACAATTCTGGTAAATATCTGAAAAGAAATTTCTTTCCTGGACTTGCTTAAGATATTTCCTAGAAGTGCGGCTCCGGGTACTTCGCCGCACTTCTATCGGTCGCTCCCCAGAGTCCGCTCCCTGCCGCTCCTCCCATCGGATCCGGCCCGGGAAGGCGTAAAAATCACCGCAGCGGACGGAGACGATACCAGAGGCCCCTTCGCGGCCGACGGAGCGGCGCGCCCCAAGCCTGCACGTTAGTAAACGGAAGCTGACCCCCGAGGCCTACTTGACTTCGAGGATGGCCAGGAAGGCTTCCTGCGGGATATCCACCTTGCCGACGCGGCGCATCCGCTTCTTGCCCGCTTTCTGCTTCTCCAGGACCTTCATCTTCCGCGTGTAGTCGCCGCCGTAGAGCTTGGCCAGGACA
The DNA here is from genome assembly GCA_026393975.1 of Candidatus Aminicenantota bacterium. Lineage (GTDB taxonomy): Bacteria > Acidobacteriota > Aminicenantia > Aminicenantales > Saccharicenantaceae > RBG-16-66-30. The sequence goes on from JAPKZD010000007.1 coordinate 16,149, forward strand.
TCCTTGCGGAAGGGCTTGACCGTCTCCCGGGCGATGATCCGCTTGCCGATGGCGGCCTGGAGGGCGACCTCGTACTGCTGGCGGGGGATGACCTTGCGCATGCGCTCGACGAGGCCCCGGCCGATCGCCTGGGCCTTGTCCTCATGGACGATGAGCGACAGGGCGTCCACGGCTTCGCCGTTGATGAGGATGTCGAGCTTGACGAGCGGTCCCTCGCGGTAGCCGACGAACTCGTAGTCGAGCGAAGCGTAGCCCTGCGAGAGTTGTTTGAGCTGGTTGTAGAAGTCGAAGACGACTTCGTTCAGGGGCAGCGTGTAGGCCAGCAGGACGCGGCCTGGCCCGATGTACTCCATTTTTTTCTGGACGCCGCGGCGCTCCTCGAGCAGCTTGAACAAGCCGCCCAGGTAGCGGTCCGGGGTCAGGATGACGGCGTCGATGACCGGCTCCTCGATGACGGTAACGTTGCTCGAGTCGGGCATCCCGGCGGGGTTGTGGATCTCGACCGTCTCCCCCGTCTGGGTCGTCACCCGATAGCCGACGCTCGGGGCCGTCGTGATCAGGGTCAGGCCGAACTCGCGCTCGAGCCGCTCCTGGACGATCTCCCGGTGGAGAAGCCCGAGGAACCCGGCCCGGAACCCAAGGCCGAGGGCGGGCGAGTTCTCCGGCTCGTACTGCAAGGAGGCGTCGTTCAAGCGGAGCTTCTCCATCGCGTCGCGGAGCTCCTCGATGTTGCTTTCCCCCGCTGGGAAGATGCCGCAGAAAACCATCGACTTGGCGTCCTTGAAGCCCGGCAGCGGCTTTTCGGTCGGGCGGTTCCTGTGGGTGACGGTGTCGCCGATCCGGGCGTCGCTGAGCTTCTTGATCCCGGCAATGAGATAGCCGACGTCGCCCGTCTGCAGAACGCCGGACTTGACGGGCTTCGGCATGAGGTAGCCAACCTCTTCGGCCTCGTACTCCGCGCCCGAGGCCATGAGGACGATTTTGTCGCCCGTCCGGAGCTCGCCGTCGACGACCCGGATGAGGACGATGACACCCCGGTAGGAGTCGAACCAGGAGTCGAAGAGGAGGGCTTTGAGCGGCGCCTCCGGGCTCCCCTTCGGGGGCGGGATGCGCTTGACGACGGCCTCGAAGAGCTCTGGCAGGCCCTGGCCGGTCTTGGCGCTGACGAGGAGGGCCTCGGAGCGAGGCAGACCGATAACGTGCTCCATCTGTTCGAGCGAGTCTTCGATCTGGATCTGGGGCAGGTCGATCTTGTTGATGACGGGGACGAGGACGAGGTCGTTCTGGATGGCGAGGTAGGCGTTGGCCAGGGTCTGGGCCTCGACGCCCTGGGAGGCGTCGATGACGAGGAGGGCCCCGTCGCAGGCAGCCAGGCTCCGCGAAACCTCGTAGGAGAAGTCGACGTGGCCCGGGGTGTCGATGAGGTCGAAGATGTAGTCCTCCCCCGATAGGCTCTTGTAGGTCAGGCGGACCGTCTGGGCCTTGATGGTGATGCCCCGCTCCCTCTCGAGATCCATGGTATCGAGGACCTGCTCCTTGAGCTCCCTGGCGGACAGGGCCCCGGTCAGCTCGATGAACCGGTCGGCCAAGGTGGACTTGCCGTGGTCCACGTGAGCGATGATGGAGAAGTTCCTGATATTCTTCATGGGAACGCCCATTATCTCAGAATTCCCCCGGCCCGGCAAGACGGCCGGCTCCGGTTGACTTTTCGGGGGGGAGGGCGTATCTTTTAGGGGAGAATCGCGGAAAGACCCATATAGGAGACGCCCATGCTCGGATCCATCGGACCGACCGAACTGATCCTGATACTCCTGATCGTCATCATCATCTTCGGCGCCCGGAAACTGCCGGACCTCGGGAAATCCATCGGCGAGGGCATTAAGAACTTCAAAAAGTCCATAAACACCAAGGACGAGCCCGAAAATCCCAAGAAGCCCGAGCCCCCCGCCAATTGACGGCCCGCCGCCCCGGCGCCTGCCGGGACCCCCGTCTGAGCGGGCCCTTTGAGTACCCTCCATGAAGACCTATTGCGACGCCGGTTTTGACATCGGCGGCACCCGGCTGAAATACGGCCTCATCGACTCCGAAGGGCGCCTCGTCCTCAAGGGCAAAGTCCGCAGTCCCGAGGCCATGGCCGACATCCTGGCCGCCCTCGAGAAGGCCTGGGGCTCCCTCAAGAAAAAAGCGCCTGGCCCCATCCGCTCCTGCGGCTTTGGCATCGCCGGCTTCTACAGCTTGAAGCAACAGAAGATCCTCCAGTCGCCGAACTACCCCAGCCTCAACGGTTTTCCCCTCGTCCCCGCCCTCCGCAAGTTCATCGACGTGCCGTTCCGGATCGGGAACGACGCCAACATGGCCGCCTATGGGGAATTCGCCCACGGGGCGGGGCGGGGCGCCCGGAGCCTGGTCCTGCTGACCATCGGGACGGGCATCGGCTCGGGCATCATCCTCGATGGGAAGCTGTGGGAAGGCGAGGGCGGCTACGCCGGAGAGATCGGGCACATCACGGTCAACCCCGAAGGCGACCCCTGCAACTGCGGCAGCCGGGGCTGCCTCGAGACCGAGGCCTCGGCGCCGCGGATCGTCAAGAACTACCAGGCCCTCACGGGACGGACAGATGTCGCCGACTCCCAGGACGTCTATCTCCTGGCCAAAGCCGGCGACCCGGCCGCGCTCGAGAGCTTCAGGAAATGCGCCTACTACCTGGGCATCGGCCTGGGCATCGTCATCAATCTCCTGAACCCAGAGAAGATCCTCATCGGCGGCGGAGTCGTTTCGGCCGGGAAATTCCTCCTCGGCCCGACCGTCGAGGAAGCCCGCCGGCGGTCCCACCGCATTTCCTTCGCCGGCTGCCGCATCGAGAAAGCGTCCCTGGGCAACGACGCCGGCCTCGCCGGAGCGGCCGCCTGGGCTCGTCTCAAGGCGGGGAATCGGAAATGAGGGTCCTCTCCTGCGGCGGCCCGCCTGTAACGTTCCGCCCCCGGCGAGAGTTAATTATTTTGACATCCCCAAAGGAAAAAAATATAAAGGACTGGTGGAGATCGAGACCAAGGAGGCCGCTTTGACCAGGAAAATTCTCGCCGCTCTCGTCCTTTCCGCGGCCGTTCTCGTCCTCTGCCTGCCGTCTTCCGCGGCCAGCCAGACCGGCTCCATCAAGGGCCGGGTCGTCGATAAGCAGGGTCAGCCCCTGTCGGGGGCCTACCTCTACGTGTCCTCCCCGACCATGCTCGGCATCGCGAATTTCATCACTTCGAAGACGGGACGCTACGGCGCCACCGGTCTCACGCCGGGCCTCTTCAAGGTCCTCGTCGAGATGCCGGGGTTCAAGACGATCAACGTCGAGAACGTCGTCGTCAACGCCGGAGCGACGGCCACGCTCGATTTCAAGCTGGAACCCTCCGAGATCGAAGATGAAGTCATCGGCGGGCAACCGGGCCCGATCCTCGACCGGGAATCCGCGCGCTGGACCGTCGTCCTGGACAACGACCTCCTCAGCCGCCTGCCCCTGAAGCGTGATTTCACGGCCATCCTGGGGCTCGTCCCCGGGCTCGTTTTCGAAGGCGACACGCCCGGCACCCGGGCCTCCGTCAACGGCTTACCGGTCACGACCAACGTCTTCGTCCAGGACGGGGTCAACGTGACCCACCCCGAGGACCAACGGTCCATGAGCCGGATCAACGTCGATCTCATCGACCAGGTTGTCGTCGAGACGGCCGGCCACGCCGCCGAAGCGGGCCCCGCCCAGGGCGCCTACGTGAACGTCATCCACCGGCCGGGCAGCCGTTCCTTCCAGGGCAGCCTGGCCTACACCAACGCGAGCAAGGGACTGGCCAAGTCGCTCTGGTCGGCCGGGGAAATCGCCGAGATGGGCGGAGTCACCCCACCCTCTCTCCAGAGGGAACACGACTTTTCCCTGACCTTGGGCGGCCCCGTGCTCGAGGACATCTCCTGGCTTTTCGCCAACATCCGCTACCGGGCCCAAAGCAGCAAGGCGCCTTTCCGCTACTGGACCGACCCGCTCGGGGTCCGCCACTTCGTCTACGATCTCGCCGACCGGGACATGTCCAACCTGTTCAAACTCTCGATTGGCGTCCTCGACAAGTTCAAGGGCGTCTTGGAGTTCGGCTCTTCCGGCATCCGCCAGCCCGTCTACGAGGAGGACGTCGACCGGCTCCGGCCCGAAGCGGCCACGCGCCGGCTCGACGGCGAGGGCACCTTCCTCGGCCGGGGCGGGTTCTCCTATAACGTCGACCAGAGCACCCGGGTCGACCTGGGCGTCGGATACTCGAAATACAAGCAGCCCCTCCTCCTCAACGACACGGCCAGCACTAAACCCCAGTACTACGACGTCATCACCGGCTACAGCTGGGGAAGCGGCTCCGTGAATGACCGCGAGGAAGCCAGCCGCGTACGGGCCGACGTGACTATTACCCGCCTTCAGGACAAGTTCCTGGGCATGCCCCATGAGTTCGTTGCGGGGGGGGATTATGAGACCGTTTACTCCACATCGTCCGTGTGGAAGGCGGACAACCTCATCTATAACTACACTTCCGGGAGCCCCTACACCTACGGCCGGACCGTTTCCCCGACCTCGGGCAACGATGTCGGCTGGGGACTCATCGGTTTCTGGATCGCCCCCGCGCAGGAAGGCACGCTGTCGGTCCGGCGCGAGCTCAAGAGGCTGGGCTTCTTCGTCCAGGACACGATGCGGATCGGCGGCCGGCTGTCGCTTTCCGGCGGCCTCCGGTTCGACCATTCCGAGGCCCGGTTCCCGGCAATCACCAAGGGCACCAGCGGTAACTCTGTCGCCACCGCCTTGGGGAGCTCGCTCATCGACCCGCTGATGGGCTACAACCTCTATGACCAGCTCAGCCTCGGGGCGTGGGAAAAGGCCATCATCTGGAACTCGCTCTCGCCGCGGGTCGGGCTGAACTTCGACGTCCTCGGGAACGGGAGGACGATCCTCAAGGGGTCCTACGCAAGGATCCCGGAGTATCTGGGACTCGGCTATTCCCGGGATCTGGCCCAGCTCGATCCCTTGGCCTCCCACGACTTCATCTGGTACGACGAGGACGCGAACGGCGCCGTCAACGCGTCCGATACGTTCGTCCTCATGCCCTATGACTTCCGCGTCTACAGGAATGATTTTTTCAGGAAGGCCGTCGACCCCAACCTCAAAGCCCCCGTCATCGAGGAATGGACCGCCGGGCTGGAGCAGGAGACCTTTCGCGATTTCACGCTCGCCGCCCGCTACATCTCGAGACGTCAGACGAACATCATCGGACACGTCCTCTACGACCCCTCGACGGAAGCCCACTGGTGGCGGGCCGAGGACGCGCCGGAAGGCTGGTGGGTCCCCTTCTCGACCGTCGTCCCGGGGACGGACGGCTATTCCGACGTCCCCGTGACCCTCTCTCTCCGCTCGACCACGGCGCCCAATTTCTTCGAGAGGATCGAGAACGTCCCCGAGCTTACGGCGAAGTACAGGAGCCTCGAGTTTTCCTTCCGCAAGAGGATGACCCACAACTGGCAGCTCTTCGGGTCTTTCGCCTGGAACCGGTCGACCGGGACGACCAGCGTGGCCTCCCGCTGGAGCGCCGGGAATTCCCCGGTCCTCCTGACGCCCAACGCGTTCATCAACATCGCCGCGACCGATCGTCTTCTCCAGGACCGGCCGCTCGTCGCCCGCCTCGCGGGGACCGTGCGCTTCCGCCAGGACATCTACCTCAGCTTCCTCTTCAAGGCCCAGAGCGGTTCGCCCTGGGCCAGGACCGTGACCATCATCCCGCCGGCCGGCTGGGCCGGGGCGAACGGCGCGGACACGGCCCCGGTCACCGTCTACCTGGAGAGCCCCGGCTCGAGGCGCTTCGGGTCCTGGAAAAACCTGGACTTCCGGGTGGAAAAGGAATTCAAGAAGGCCGACCGAGTCCTGTTCTCGGCCTCGGTCGACGTCTTCAACGTGCTCGGGGAAAAGTACCGGGCGCTCGACCTGAACGACGGCGGGACCTGGGCCCCCGACGGCGCGGGCGCCAGCACGGGCACGCGCGTCCTCAGCGGAACCTACGGAACCTATCTGCCGCTGATGGGGACGCGGGTCGTCCGGTTCAACCTCAGCCTAAAATTTTAGCCGGAATTCCAACACTTTTCGGAGCTCCTCCCCTTCGGTCGTGTTCTTGACCGAAACCTCGAGCCTGAGCTTCTGGTTTTTCAGCCGGGCGACATCCTTGTCGAGGAGGAGGGGGAATTCCATCCGGAACCTCCGGCTCCTGTTCTCCTTGAGCTCACGCTCGTCGAGCGTCAGGGGAAAGCTGTCCTGGGCTTCCCAGACGGTGCGCCCGGATTCGTCCGACATCACGGCCTCGATGACGAAGGCCGTCTCCAGGCGCTCTTCCTTGAACGTGAACCAGATCGTGGCGTAGGGGATATCGATGGCGATCCTCCCCTCGTACACGCCCTCCTCCGCCCGGATCTTCTGGATGGCCACCTCGTAGTCGAAGAATTTCTTCTCCTGCGTGAACGTCTTCTGAAAATAGCCCTGGGCGATGTTGAGCTCCTGGAGGTGCTCCAGGTTGATGGCCTTCATGACGAAATTCCCGGCGCAGTGCTCGTCGACGAAAACGACGGGGAAACTGCCGTAATACCAGACCTCCCGGCAGAAGCCGGTCGCGTCCATGGGGTAGGTCAGGCGCTCAGACGGCGGGCCGAAGAGGATGTAGATCCGGCCCCTGTCGGTCTGCCAGCCCGGACGTCCCTCGCCGCGGAAGAGAGAGCCCGCCTTCTCCAGCCTGTCCTCGTACTCCATCTTGAACTCATTCCGCTCCGTGTCGGTGTCCGGGTCGCGCCGTTTCCAGAATTCCTCGATGAAGCCGTCTTTCCCGGTTTCCGGAAGCTCGAGAAAGATTTTCCGCTCCTCGCGGGTGATGATATAGCCGACCTTGGACAGGAAGTCGGAGTGGGCCGGGGTGAGCTTTCTCTCAATGTTGTAGAGGCGGCAGGCGGAGACCGCGGCCAGGCCGAGAATCAACAGGGCCGGCCCGAGCACGCGGAAAACGCCCGCGACGGGGAGATTTTTATGGTTAACGGGTTTCATGGGATCGTTCGTCCTTTCGTTTCCTAAGGTAGTCCTCCGGGGGCATATTTTCAACCCAGGGTCCGCTTAGAGGCGGCGAACTCCGGGGCGGAGATGTCGCTCTTGAGATAGGCGAAGGCGGTTTTGTTGTGGAGGAGGGGGTCGGAATCCTCGGCCAGGACGCCCCTGCGGACGAGGGTCATCCACTCCGCGGTCCCCGGGATCGGCGAAAAGAAGGCGACCCGGGGCGTCGCGCGGAGACTCCGGACGAACCGGACGCTCTCCGCGACGCCGGCCGCCTCCTGCCCGGGAAGGCCCATGATGAGGTAGACGCCGACGGCCCGTCTCTCGTAGCCCGCGCACTCCAGCTCTTCCAGAGCGCGGACCAAGTCCTCCGCCGAGGCCTTCGGACTCCGCTCCCGCATCAAGGCCTCGTCGGTCGACTCCAAGCTGAGATAGATGGACCGGACGCCCGCGGCACGGAGAAGCCGGGCTGTCGTCCTGTCGACCTCCCGAAGGTGAAGACCGTTCGGCGTGTGGAACGACAAGGGGCGGGCCGCTGCGGAAAGCCCCTCGAGAAGGAGCCAAGCGTGCCCCTTCTTGCCCGAGAGGAGGGCGTCGTCGTAGAAGGCGAAATGCCGCGTCCCGAAGCGGGCGTGGCTATTCAGGATTTCGGAGAGGACCGAGGCGACCGGCCTTTGAGAAAAGGCCGGGCTGAGAAGCGCGCTGGCACAGAACGAACAACGAAGAGGACAGCCCCACGAGGTCATGATCGGGAGCCAGGTCTTGTCGCGGAGGAGGTCGAACGCGGGAAGGGGCAGAGCGTCCGTATCCGAAAGGTCCGGGGCCGAGGACGGGCCGGAATCGAGCGCCGCAGCAAGCGCCGCGAAGAGCGCCGCCCCCGCGGGGCCGGGCACGACCAGGTCGGCCCCCGTCTCCGCCCGGGCGTGTTCAGGGCAGAGCGTCGCGTAGACCCCGCCGAGAACGACGGGCACGGAGCCGAAGCGGCGGCGGACGAGGTCCACGACGGTCTGGACGCCCGGATACCAGTAGGTCATGGCCGACGTCAGGAGGACGACGTCGGGTTTCGGCGAGCGGGCGAGTTCCTCCTCGAAGACGGCGACCGGGATCCCGTAGCGGGAAAACCGCCGGGGGACGCCCTGGAGGACGGCCGGTTTGGGCACTTCCTCTTTGGCGAATGGGAGCGGTCCAGGCAGTCGATGAAAGACACGGAGTGCGGGGTGAAGCGGCGGATGAGCGAGGCGATATACAGCAGTCCGAGCGGCTTCATCCAGAAATCGTAGGCGGTGAAGTCGTAGATCCAGGGGTTGATGAGGAGAACGTTCTTGGAGGGCGACATATCGTCCGGGGGACGCCAGGAAATAGAAAATGGTGCGGAAGGAGGGACTCGAACCCTCAAGGCCTTACGGCCATAAACTCCTGAGGCTTACGCGTCTGCCAATTCCGCCACTTCCGCACTCGGAGAGCCCTTATTATAACCATTTTGCCCCCTGAGGTAAAGAAGGGTGGCCCTCATGCCTATCAGGTTCCGGAGCACCGTGGCGACGGCGACCGCCTAACCCAAGGGCCGAGGGATTGGCTTCTGTCAGTAACGTCAAGGAAGCAGAGGCGATGCCCGGATAAGGCCGCTGGATAAAGGGGTTGAGGGTGTCGTCGAAGGAAGCATAAAGCGGTGATTTAGCCGTCACGGGCCGGATACGCGGACTCCTCCCATCGAATCCGGTCCGGGAGGGCGTGAAGAATAAACCCATTCGACTCCCCGGCCTGAAGGCCGGGGTATGCTCAGGGTTAATACTGAGCACCACCCGCCCCGTTTTAAAAATGCGAGGTGGATGGTGTCGAACGTATCACCGCAGCGAACAGAGACGATGCCCGAGGCCCCAAAGCGGCCGGCGGAGCGGTACGCCCCGAGCTAAGTGAACTTGAAAAAAGAAGCCTATCCTGAGGCCGCTCTTGACAAAGCCGGCCACGGCACCTATTGTGTAGAAGTTGATGGATTCCCGCATCAATCGTTTCCTTCGCTTCCCTAAAACCCGCCTACAATCTCCCTAGGAGGATGAATGAAATTCCAAGACCGCACTCAGATCGAGGCTCTCACCAAGTTCAACAGCCAGGGCGACTTCGTGACCTCGTTCTTCCTGGACACGGACAAGGGCCGGCTGAGCAGGAAGGAGATCCAACTCGCCTTGAAGAACCTCCTCAGCGGCGCCAAGGCCCAAGTCGAGGCCATGGACGCCGGCCGGGAGAAGATCGAGTCTCTCGAACGCGACCTCGGCCTCATCGGCGATCACTGCGCCCAGACGATCGCCGCCGGCAACGCCGACGGCCTGGCCGTTTTTTCGTGCAGCCGCGGGAAATTCTGGCAGGCCCTGGAGCTGCCTCACGGTCCCCGCAATAGGGTCATCATCGACGCCAACTTCTATGTCCGGCCGCTGGCCGCGATCCTGGACAAGTACAGCCCCATCTGCGTCCAGCTCATCAGCCGCCGGGAGGCCCGCTGGTACAGCGTCTCAATGGGAGAGATCAAGCTTCTGGACGAACTCCAGAGTGACGTTCCCAGCCGAGTCCGCGAGGGCGGGTTCGAGGGCAACGAGTCGAAGAAAATCGAGCGGCACCTCGACGCCCGGCTCCAGGACCACTTCAAGAAAACGGCCAAAAGAGCCTTCGACCTCAGCAGAAAGCACCCCTTCGAATGGCTGTTCATCGGCTGCGAAGATAATCACGGCGCCGATTTCGAGGCCCATCTCCACAGCTATCTCCGGGAAAAGATCAAGGCCCACATCAGGTCGCGCCTGAACGATTCTCCCGCCAAGATCCTTCAGGAAGTCCTGGAGGTCGAGGCCCGTCTCAAGAAGGCCGAGGAGGAGGAGACCGTCCAAAAGCTCGTCGGTGAACTCGAGCGCGGCGGCCTGGCGGCCTCGGGCCTTCGCGACACCGTCCACTGCCTGAACCAGTTCGAGGTCCAATCCCTCGTCGTCACCCACAACTTCTCCAAGCCGGGGCGGATCTGCCCGACGCACAAGATCCTCTACGTGGACGAGCTCCAGTGCCCCATCTGCGATAAAAAGACGGACGTCGTCCAGGACATCGTCGACGAGGTCATCGAGACCGTCCTCAAGCGGAGCGGGTCCGTCAAGCACATCACGCCACCCTCGAGGCTCGACCACTACGGGCAGATCGGGGCGTTCCTCAAGTATAAAGCCTGAATTCTCGGACTCGGATTGACGCCCTAGACGGCCACGGTCTTCCTTTCCTTGAAGCGGATTTTGTTGACGACACTGTAAAGGACCGGGATGATGAAGAGCGTCAGGAAGGTCGTCGTCGTCAGGCCGAAGGCGATGGCCACGCCCATGGGGGCCCGGAACTCGGATCCGGAAGACCGGGAGAAGGCCATGGGCAAGGTGCCCAGGATGGTCGTCAGGGCGGTCAGCAGGACGGCCCGCAGACGCGTCGTCGACCCCTGGAGGATGGCTACGCCCCGCTTGATGAGCTGGTTGATGTAGTCGATCATGACGATGCCGCGGTAGCGCGTGGCCACCTTGCCCAAGGTGGCCGTCTGGACGGTGTTGGCCACCTGGACCTCCGACCGGAGAAGGTCGAACCTCGAGGCCATCCCGACCTCATAGAGATTCTTGACGTTCACCCGAAATTTCTCGGCCAAATCCAGGGCTTCCTGGGCCACGGCGGAGAACTCCCGGGCCAAGAGGTATCCATAAAACGACCTTTTCACGTTGAAGATCGTTTCCTGTTCGGATAGGCGGACCGTCTCCCGGCTGGCCTGAAGGTTGTAATTGGCCTGCTTGTAGCCGGCTACGAGGCGGTCGCCGGCGAACAGGGGCAGCGAAAATGCGAGGGACATCTGGTAGTTCTTGGTGAAGTCGATGGAGATCCGCTGGGGCGGCTCGCCGGGGATGAAGGACGGGAATTCCAGGACGAAGAGTTTTTCATCCAGAGTGTCCTGGCCCTGGGCGTTCAGCGTCGGCAGGAACCTCGACACGGACTCCCGGACGAGAAAACGCGCCTGCTATTCTTTCTCCTGGGTGGCCATGAAAAAGGGGTTTTGCCGGAGGGCCATGGCGATGGCGATCCACAGTCCGAACAGCAAAACGGCTGTCTTCTTCATGTCACATCTCCTTCAGGGGTCGTTCTGGGTTCCTGATCCCTTCGAGGATGAAGCGGGTCAGGAGGTCAACGGCGCCGGTTTTGATGGCCGCCTCACCCAGCCAAAAGCGGTTGTGGGCGTACCCTTGGAGGACGGCCTCGATGAAAGCTGCGGCGCTTCCGCTGTCTATTCGCCGGAACTCGCCCGCTGCGATCCCGTCTTCGATGAGCCTAACGCCCATTTCCGTGAATTCGCGTCTTTTCTGCTGCAGCAGGCCGAGCATCTTCCGGTCGGCCGCCGTCGTCGAACCGGCTTTTCCCGGCGAGGCGGAGAAAACACGCACCAACTTCAGCATGGCGTTGTCCATCCAGAGGACCCGTGTGATGTTCTCTTTGTCCTCTTGGTACAGGAGGATCATGTGGATGGACAGCCGGAGCTTCTCGCCGGCCGTCTCTGGCCCGGCCAGGATCTCGGCCATACGGTTCCGGACATCATCAAAATAGTGGCCCATGATCTCGAACAGGAGGACTCCCTTGCCCGGAATGTACTTATAGAGGGTCGCTTTCGAATACTGGGCTTCCCGGGCGACGTCGTCCATCGTCGTCGCGCTGTAGCCCTTGCGGAGGATGACGCGCTCGGCGGCGGGGAGCGGCCTCCGGCCTCCGGTTGTCAACCCCACAGAACCCTTATATAATAGGGCTATCCTGTAAAGATACGTCGAAGGATGGAAAAAGGGTTCGTCCAGCGCGTTCTCGGCCCCCTCGCAGGGACCCTCCTTGTGTTCGCCCTGGCGGCGGCCCTCTCCTTTTCCCGGCCGTCCCCCGGCCCGTCGTGGTGGGAGGTCAGCCTGTCCGTGACCGTGAAGGGCGGCTACGTCATCGAGGGCGCCGGGCCGCCGGTTTCCGGTGAATTCACCTGCCGCGCCCGGTGGTCGGGGACCCTCGAGCTGGACAGAAACGACTTCCTTCTCTATCACCTCAAAACGGAAGTCTTGGAGTGGCGGCTTGCGGAGAAATCCGGCCTGCCGAAGGGAGAGAGCCTGCTTCTGACCCAAGAGAGTTCCGAAACGCCTCGCCTCCGTCTGAATTATGTCTTGCGGGAGGGTTCGGACCTCAGGTTCGACTACGAGTTCAGGGAGGTCTCCGTCCCCCTCCACGCCTCTCCGGTGAAAGCGAACCTCGAATTTCCCCGCTCGTCAGGACACGCGGCTCTTTTGCCGGGCTCGGGCTACGGGAGCTGGATCAGCCGCGGCTCGAACCAGGTCGTCATCCCCGGATCCGACCTCGAGCGCCGCGCCGCCGAACGGACGTTCTCCTGGGAATGGCGGCGCGAGAAGCGCATCGCCGGGGATTCCGGGACCTTCCTTGTGACCCAACACCACACGGCCGAGGCCGTCGTCGTCCTCATCGCCCACTGACCCCGGCCGTCACGCCCGCGGATGGAACTGGTCGTAGGCGCGGCGGAGCCGTTCCCTGGTGACGTGGGTGTAGATCTGGGTCGTCGTGATCTGACTGTGGCCGAGCATGAGCTGGACCGACCTCAGGTCCGCCCCCCGTTCGAGCATGTGCGTCGCGAAGGAATGGCGGAGGATATGGGGGCTGATCTTGGCGGCGAGGCCGGCCTTGCGGGCGTGCTGGCGGATGAGCTTCCACAGGCCCTGGCGGGTAAAGGGCTTGCCCCGCCGCGACAGGAAGAGCTCGTCACGCTCCCCCGAAACGGCGAGCGGCCGAACCTCGGCCAGGTACCGCCCGACGGCGCCGCAGGCCGAGCGGCCGAGCGGAACGATCCTCTCCTTTCCCCCCTTGCCACGGCAGATAAGGAACCCGTCCTCGAGGTTGACCTCCGCGAGCTTCAGGGAGGCGAGCTCGGAAACGCGCAGCCCGGAACCGTAGAGGACCTCGAGCATGGCCCTGTCCCTCACGCCCCGGGGTTTCTTGTCGTCGGGAGCCCGCAGCAGTTCCTCGACTTCCTTGACCGTCAGAAACTTGGGCAGGGAACGCCAGGTCGAGGGCGTGGTCAGCTGGGACGAGGGGTCCTTATTGACGAAGCCGCTCAGGACGAGGAACTTGAAAAAGGAGCGGAGGGCGGAGATGAGCCGGGCCAGGGACCTGGCCGAAAGGCCGGCCTGGCTTTCCCTGTGGATGAACCGGACGATGGTCTCCTCGGACGCACGGTTCCACAGGAGCTTGCCGGCCTTGACGAAACCCAGGAACTTGCGGATGTCGCGGGCATAGGACAGGATCGTGTTCCGGGCCAAACCCTTCTCGACGGCCAGGTACTCGAGGAAAAGGCGAAGGGCGTCCTCGGGGGAGGAGGAGGCGGGTTTCATGTCAGGAAGGGGTTGGAGTTTCTCTCCTGCTCGATCGTCGTCCACGGCCCATGGCCGGGCAGGACGATCGTTTCCTCGGGAAGCGTGAGGATCTTCTCGCGGATCGACAGTTCGAGGTCCTTCCAGGAGCCGCCGGGGAGGTCGGTCCGCCCGACGCCGCCGCAGAAGAGCGTGTCCCCGGAGAAAAGGACGCCGGCGGCGACGAAACCGACGCTGCCAGGCGTGTGCCCGGGGATGTGCATGACCCGGAGCGACGTCCGGCCGATGACGATCTCGTCCCCTTCGGCAAGGAGGCGGTCCGGCGGGGGCGAATTCCTGGCCCCCAGGAGGAGGCTCAACTCGATGTAGTCGGAAACTTGAAGCATCCCGGTGTCGGCGGAGTGCATGGCAAGGGGGACGGCGTATTTCCGGACGATCTCGCTATTGGCCCCGATGTGGTCGACGTGGCCGTGGGTGTTGAGGACGATCACCGGTTTGAGTTCCAGGTCGGCGACGGACAAGATGATCTTCTCGTGGTCCGCGCCGGGGTCGATGATGGCGCAGTCCCGCGTCTCCTCGCAGTAGACGAGATAGCAGTTGGTTTCGAGGGCGCCGACGATGACCAGCTCGTACTTCATTCCCAATCTCCGCCACATATTAATTCGAAAGCTCGGGGATAGTCAAGAAACCCGAGCCCGGGTATAATTGGGACGTGGACGTTTTCATCACCCCGGAAGCCAGGCGGGAGATCGAGGCCCTGAGGGTCGTCCGGCCCGCAGCTTCGACCTGGGGATTACTCGTCGGGCACAAACGGGGGTTCCGGTTCATCGTCGAGAAGGTCTTTCCGGCAGGGAGCGGACGGACCCTGCCGGACGAGCGGGTGCTCGCCGGACTTGACGGGATCTGGCCGGGAGGGGTCATCGGTCTCTTCACCGTTCGCCTCAGCGCCCCGGTCAAGAAAGCCGTCTTAGGACCGATGTTCTACGGTAAGCTTGTCCTCGACCTCGGCTCGACCGTCCGGAAGCCGTCGATCCGGCCCTCGATCGTCGAGTTCGAGCGGAGATTTTTCCTGGCTCCGGTCCCGCTCGCGCCGACCGTGAAAGCGAAGGCCCATGAGTAAACCCCTGACGCCCGAAGAGGAACGCGCCTGTCTCCAGCTGGCCCGCCAGGCCCTCGCGCATAACTTCGAGAAGGGGAGCGAGCTCCGGACGCCCGTCAAGGCCGGCACGCTCAAAGAAAAAAGAGGGGCATTCGTCACGCTGACCGTCGACGGCAACTTGCGTGGCTGTGTCGGCTATCCGCTTCCCGTCAAGCCGCTCGACGAGACCATCATCGAAATGGCTGTCGCCGCGGCCAGCCAAGACACCCGGTTCGCGCCGCTCAGGCCCGACGAAACAGCCCGGCTAAAGATAGAAATCTCCGTCCTCGGCCTGCCCGAGCCCGTCTCCTCTCCTATGGAGGTCGAGGTCGGCCGCCACGGGATCATCATCTCCAAGGGTTTCAACCGGGGCCTGCTCCTCCCCCAGGTCCCGACCGAGCACGGCTGGGACAGGGAAACTTACCTCCGCCAAGGCTGTTTGAAGGCCGGGCTCAACTCCGATGAATGGAGGAAGGGGGCGAAGATCGAAATCTTCACCGCCCAGGTCTTTTCCGAATAAGGGGCCGCCCTCCCGCGCTATTTCTTCCTGGCTTTAAGCTTTTCGAGCTCGGCCTTGGCCTCGACCTTCAGGACGTCGTCCTTCGACGTCGTCTTGGGCAGGTCAATACATTTCTGGAAGGCCTCGGCCGCCTGATCGAACTTATTGAGCTCGACCAGGGTCCGGCCCAGCTCGAGATAATGGTTGGCGTATTCGGGGTGGAGCTCGATCGCTTTCCTGAGGTTTTTCTCCGACTCATTGAAAGACCCCTTCGGGATGGAGCCGTAGATAATCCCTCCGAAGAAACGCTTGGCGCCGCCAATCTCCGCCATCCGCCGGTGCCAGCGACCGAGGGCGTGGTAGGCGAGGTGATTGGTCGGGTCGAGCTCGATGGCCTTGTCGATCTCCGCGCGGACGGCCTTGGAAGCATCGATCTGCTCCTTCTTCCCGAGGAGGAGGAGCCGCTTGCCGTTGGCGGCCGCGAGCTGGAAATGCCCCCAGGTATCGTTGGGGTTGGCGGCGACCGCCTTCTTGGCGAGCGCGGTGGCCTCCGTGTACATCTTCATCTGACGGGCTTCGATGTCCTTGTCGGTCGCCGGGATGACATCGGCGATGTCGACCATGGCCCGCGAGGTCTTCCAGAGGGCCTCATAGTTCGCGGATTCGAGCTTCAAGGCCTCGGAATAATGCTCGAGGGCCTTTTGATCGTCGAATTGGGCGTAGGCCTGGTCGCCGGCCTGGATGTGCTCCGCGGCCGTCTGGGCGAAGCCCAGCCCGGCCAGGCCCGCCACCAGGGCGAAGAGGATGATGCTTTTCTTCATTTTTCCCTCCATACCCCTTAACCTTTTATCTATTTCCGCAAAAAAGTCAAGCTGAGTCTCCTCATTTCCAGGCTCGGGGCCGGGCTTCCCACCGGCTTTGCAGTGCCGGTGCTGGAAACCGGCAGTCCCGGTCCTGGCAAGGCCGGGGCGTTCCGCTCCGTCCTAGGTTCGCCGGCAATGCAGGCGGTCGACGAGGAACCCGATCAGGAAGCCCGCGGCGCCCAGACCGACCCCCAAGGGGAGCGACCACGGCCAGGGGGGGACGGGGACAAGCCGGAGGCCCGACTCCTCGAGGAAACAGACGAACGCGTAGCCGCCGCCGCAAAGGATACTGAGGAGCCCCGCCCAGGGGGCTTTCTTCTTCAGGAAGAGGGCCGCGAGGCCGGGGACAAGGAGGCCCTCGGCCATGATCTTGGAGGCCAGGCCCAGGGTCTTGAGGATGTCGCCGAACCGGGTGGCGACAAGGAAGGCCGCGGCGGCGAGGGCCAGGGTGGAGATCCGGGCTAGGATCAGAGGGCGGTTTCCGGGGCCGAGGCCAGCCGTCCGGCCGAGAAGGTCCTTGGTCAGGGTGAAAGCGCCGGCATTGAGGGCCGCGTCCATCGTCGACAGGATAGCCGCCAGGACCGTGACGAAAAGCAGGCCGCCCAGGAAAGACCCGGATTCGCCCGATATGAACGTCGTGACCAGCGGGACGCCGTTCCCGCCTTGCGGGAAAAGGGGCAGGAAGAGCATTCCGGCCGCGACGATGCCGGCGTAGAAAACGGCCAGAAGAAGGGCGGCCCCGAGAAGCCCCCGGCGGGCCGCTCCTTCGCTCCGGGCAGCCTGCATCCTCTGCCAGGCGATGGGAGAGATGGTCCAGGCCAGGACGAAAGAGACGGCGATCAGGACGTTGCGGTCCGCGCCGGCCAGGACATCGAAGTACGAGCCTTTCCCGAGGCGTCCCGCGGCGGCACGCACGGCTCCCCAGGAGGTGCGCGAAGCGAGGGCGGCGATCATCCCCGTGACCCCGGCGACGAGGAGGACGACCTGGACGACGTGCGTCCTGGAGACCGAGATGAGGCCGCCGGCGACGGAGTAGACGAGGACGATGCCCGCCGCGATCGCCAGGCTCGGGATCGGGGAGGTGCCGAGGAAGGCGCCCAGGAAGGAGCCGGCCGCGATCATCTGCGAGGCCGCGAGAACCGTCATGTACCAGACGATCAGGACGCTCGTCAGGAACCTGGCCGCCTTTCCGTACCTGCTTTCCATGAGGTCCGAAAGGGTCGAACCGGCCGCTTCCCTGACCGGCCCGGCCAGGGCCAGGAGGAGGAGAAGGGTGGCGACGGCCGGAACCCCCATTATCCAGATGGCGCTGAAACCGTCCCTGAAGGCCTCGTCCGTAGAAACGAGGAGCGAGGCCGCCCCGATCCAGGAGGCGCAGAGAGAAAAGGCCACGCGCAGGGAACCGAGCCGGCGGGAGGCCAAGAAGAAAGAGTCCAGCCCTTCGAGCCGCCGGGGGAGGCGCAGGCCCGCGGCCCAGAGGACGGCCGCGTAGGCAATTACGGCCGGCAGAATCCCGCTCTTCATGCGCAAGGAGTATATACCATTTTACGTCGGCCGCGGAGGGCCCTCGAGGGTCATCTTCGTTCGCTGCAGTGATTCTTCACGCCTTCCCGATCCGGATTCGATGGGAGGAGTCCGCGTATCCGTCCCGGGAAGTCTAAATCACTGCTTTATGCTCACTCTGATGACCCCCTCGGACCCAAAATTAGCGGCCTCCTTCAGGCATCCCCCCTATACGCTTTTTCCATAGGCCAAGAGGGGAAACGCCCTCAGGCAACGGTATGATATAATGGCCCTCATGAGGCGATTATTTGCCCTCGTCCTGGCCCTCGCCGCGCTCGCGGCCGGCGCATTCGCGGTGACGCCCGAAGAGGCGGTGGCCAACATGGAACGGGCGCTCAGGGCCGCCGGGACCCTCCAGGCCCGGTTCGAACAGCTCCACTACTCCATGTCGGTGTCGGCCCCTCTCCGGGAAAAAGGGGAACTCTTCCTCCAGAAACCCGACCGCATGCGCTGGGAATACCGGGACCCCCAGGACAAGGTCTTTCTCTACAAGGACGGCGTCCTCGAGATGTACATCGCCGAGGAAAAGCAGCTGACGCGGAGCCGGGTCGCCAAGGAGGCCCTGGAGTCGGACATTTTCGGCATTTTTCTCGGCGTGATGTCCTTCCGGGACGCCTATATCGTCGAAGATAGCCCCTTCCCGACCGACGCCGTCCGGGTCAGGCAGGTCAAGCTCACGCCTCGGACGGAGGGGGATTACTCCCACATCCTCCTCGAGATCGACGAGCGCACCTGGCTCCTGCGCCGGGCCGTTTTCCTCGAGTGGGCGGGCAACAAGCGAGAATTCATCTTCAGCCAGGTCCGGACCGGTGTCCGTCTCCCGGCCAGGACCTTCGAGCTGAAGGTCCCCCCGGACTGTGAGATCATTGACGATGGGGAAACCGTCCGGCGCTAAACCTTCCCGCCTCGGGTCCGTATCAATACCCGAGGGCGGAGTGTCCTCGATGGCCGAAGACAGCACGCTCGTAGCCCAAGCCCTCAAAGGAGACCGGAAGGCCTTTGAAATGATCGTCCGCAAGTACGAGCAGCCCATGACGAACTACCTGAGCCGCATGACCGGTGAACGCGAGGCGGCGCTCGATTTCACCCAAGAGGTTTTCATCAAGGTTTACTGCTCGCTCGGGTCCTACCGCCCCGCCTACAAGTTTAGCACCTGGCTTTTCAAGATCGCCTCGAACCACCTCATTGACCACTGGAGGAAGAAGAAGCTCCCGACCCTGTCCCTGGACCAGCCCGTCGACGATGATGAAGGGTCGCTCACGCCCCAGGTCCCGGACCCGGGGCCGTCGGTCGCCCGCAAGTTCGAGCTGGCCGAGATCCGGCAGAAAATCGAGCGGGCCCTGGGGTTCCTACCGACCGCCCTCCGGGAGCTTTTCGTCCTGAGGCACGTCAACGAGTTCTCGTACGAAGAGATCGCGGACATCAAGAGCCTGCCCGTCGGGACGGTCAAGAACCGCGTTTTTCAAGCCAAAGAGATGCTCAGGAAAAGGATGGAGGGGTTGTGAGAGACGACTGCCGGAGCGCCGAGAGCTTTTACCTCTATCTCGAGGGAGAGCTCGGCCCGTCCGAACGGCGCGGGCTCGAAGCCCATCTCGAAACCTGCCCGTCCTGCCGCGGCGTCCTGGCCGAAAGGCGGCTTCTGTACGAGGCCTTCACCAGTTTGCCGCCCTTCGAGGTTCCTCCGAATTTCGCCCTGTCGGTCATGGACAGGCTGCCCGAGCCCGCGGCGGCCGGGCCCCGCTGGCTCGCCGCCCTCGCCTCCGGCTTGACCGCTCTCGTCGTCGGCCTCCTGGGCTTCTATCTCCTCACCGGCGAAAGCCTGCCCGACGTCCTGGTCGCCGTCGGCCGGTCCTTCAGCTCGGGCTTCGGCCGGCTCCTGCCGCTCTTCGCCAAGCTGTTGAAGGTCGGCGGCCTTCTTTTGGACGTCGCGTCCGGCTTCGTTACGATGCTAGGCAAGGGCCTGGTCGCCCTCTTGAGCGCCCTCGGCCCGGAGGGCATCGGCCTCATCCTGGGCCTAGGGCTCCTCATGTCCCTGCTCTTTTTCTTCGGAGCGAAAAGACTCCTCTCCCTGGGAGAAAAATCATGATGAAAAAAAGTCTGACCCTGGGCCTTTTCGCCCTGCTCGTCCTCACGCCGCTCGCCGCCCCGCCGCGGGCCCTCGCCGCGGTCGTTTTTCAGAAAGATATCCACGTCGCTCCCGGCGAAATCCAGGACAAGATCTTCAGCCTGGGCGGCAACGTCCTCATCGAGGGCAAGGTCCGGGACGACGTCATGGTCATCGGCGGCTCCATCACCATCAGCGGGGAAGCCGGAAAGTCCGTCGTCGGGATCGGGTCCCGGATCATCGTCAAATCCACGGCGGTCATCGGCAAAGATCTGGCCGCCCTTGGCGGAACGCTGGAGAAAGAGCCTGGATGCACCGTCGGCGGCGACACCCTCTACTTCCAGACCGCCGAGATCAGGGACAAGATCTTCAAGGACGGCCTCCTCTCCGGCGCCTTGTCCCTGTCGCTCATCCCGGTCATCGTCATCTTCAAGCTGGTCATCATCTTCCTCTGGCTCATGGCCGCATTCCTCGGCGCCGCACTGTTACCGAAGCCGCTAGCCTTGGCCGCCGGGGAGGTCCGTAAGTCCTTCTGGCCGGCCTTCGGCATCGGCTTCCTGGCCATCATCGTCTTTTCGGGCCTCGTCCTCTTCTCCGCCCTGCTGAGCTTCATCCTCATCGGCATCCCTATTCTTCTCGGGCTCGTCGCCGCGGGCTTCATCATCAAGGTGTTCGGCCGGATCGTCGTCTTCTATTTCCTTGGCGACAGCCTCCTCCGCACCCTCGGCTCCCGGAAAATCTCCGCGCTGGGGGCCGTTCTCGCCGGCCTCGCGCTCTTCAGTTTCGTCGGCTTCATCCCCGTCGTCGGATTCTTATTCGGCCTGGTCATGGACGCCGTGGGCTGGGGGATCGCCCTCCGGACGAAGTTCGGCACGCGGGAGAACTGGTTTCAGAAGAAGCCGGCCTGCTGACGGACGACGGGCGGGCTCAGCGCTCCAGGATTTCTTTCTCTTTCGCCCCGGCCAGCTCCTCGATCTTTCCGACGGTCTCGTCGAGGAGTTTCTGGAGGTGTTCGAGGCCCAAAAATTTATCGTCCTCGGCGATTTCTTTTTCTTTCTCTAACTCCTCGATGAACTCCTTGGCCTCGCGGCGCATGTTGCGGAGGGCCGTCTTCTCCTCCTCGAGCATCCGGCCGATCTTTTTGGCGATCTCCCGGCGGCGCTCTTCGTCGAGGGGCGGGATGGGGACGCGGAGAACCTTGCCGTCGTTGAGCGGATTGAAGCCGAAGTCCGAGCTCCGGATGGCCTTGTCGAGGGGCTCGAGCATCGAGGGGTCGTAGGGCTGGATGACGATCAGGGTCGGCTCGGGGACCTTGACGGTGGCCACTTGATTGACGGGCGTAGGGACGCCGTAGTAGCTGATCTTGATTTCCTCAAAAACGGTGATATTGGCCCGTCCCGTCCGGAGCATTCCGAGGTTCTTCCGGAAATGCTCGGTCGAGGCCTTCATCTTCTTTTCCACGTCCTTCAGCACGTCTTTGACCATCGCATCCCTCTCCAAATGGCAAATTCGCCGGGATTTACGAGCCCCCGGGGAGGCTTGAGAGATAGTTAAACACGACCCCCCGACCCTGTCAACCCCTCGACCCCCGGCCTGGCAAGGCCGGGGCTTGTTAGGGGTTAACCCTGAGCCTATCCCGGGCTTCAGACCAGGGAAGCGAATGGGTCAACCCCTCGACCCCCCGGTCCTGCCGGCTTCGCCACCGGCTTTGCAGTGCCGGTGCTGGCAACCGGCAGCACTGCCACCGGCTTGGCAGTGCCGGTGCTGGAGACCGGCAAGGGCGGTGGCAAGGCCGGGGCCCCGGCCGCTGTGGAAAACGAAGGACGCGGCGAGGGCGTCGGGGCCTAGTAGATGCGTGTGCCGATCGTCTCGCCCAGGACGGCCCGCATGATGTTGCCCCCTCTGCCCAGGGCGAAGACGAGGATGGGCAGGCCATTGTCCTTGCACAAGGAGATGGCCGTGGCGTCCATGGCCTTGAGGTTCTTCTTGAGGACGTCGATGTAGCGGATGGACTTGAACTTCTTGGCCGTCTTGTCGGTCATCGGGTCGGACGTGTACACGCCGTCGACCTTGGTCGCCTTGAGGATGACCTCGGCCCCGATCTCCAGGGCCCTTTGGGCGGCGGCCGTGTCCGTCGTAAAGAAGGGACAACCGATGCCCGCCGAGAAGATGATGATCCGGCCCTTTTCGAGGTGGTAAATGACGCGCCGGCGGATGAACGGCTCGGCTACGGACTTGATCTCGATGGAGGAGACGTGGCGCGTGACGGCGCCGGCCTTGTCCAGGGCCGACTGAAGGGCGATCCCGTTGATAACCGTGGCCAGCATGCCCATCTGGTCGGCCGACGCCCGGTCGATACCGACATCCGTCCCACTGACGCCGCGGAAGATGTTCCCGCCGCCGATCATGACGGCGATGTCGACCCCGAGATCGTGGACTTCCTTGATCTCCCGGGCGATGGCCAGGGCCCGGTCGTAATGGATCCCCGAGGGAATGTCGCCGAGGAAGGATTCACCGGACAGCTTGAGGAGGATGCGCTTATAGGCCGGTTTAGACATGGGCTTCGGGCCTTATTCTATACCCGTTCGGGCCCGGATTTCAATCCTGCCCGATCTCGTAGCGCGCGAAACGGCCGACTTTGATGTTCTCGCCCATCTTGGCGACGAGTTGGGCGATGAGGTCGCGGACCTTGATCTTATCCTCGCGGATGTAGGGCTGATCGAGGAGGCAGACCTCCTCGAAGAATTTGCCGAGCTTCCCCTGAACGATCTTCTCCATGATCTCGGGCGGCTTCTTCATGTCGCCGATTTGGGCCTTGATGATCTCCTTCTCCTTGGCGACGAGGTCCTCGGGGACGTCGCTCGAGGAGATGTAGCGCGGCTTGGCCGCCGCGATCTGCATGCCCAGCTCCTTGACCAACTCCTGGAACTCGCAGTTGCGGGCGACGAAGTCGGACTCGCAGTTGACCTCGATGAGAACGCCGATCCGCCCGTTCATGTGGATGTAGGAGCCGACGAGCCCTTCTTTGGCGGCGCGGCTGGCCTTGGCCTCGGCGCGGGCGTGCCCTTTTTTCCTCAGGATCTCGATCGCCTTGTCCATGTCGCAACCGCACTCGCTGAGGGCGCTCTTGCACTCCATCATGCCGATGCCGGTCCTCTCCCGGAGTTCCTTGACCTTGTCCGCCGTGATCTCCATCGTGTCCTCTTTCTCAGTTGACCTCGGGAGTCTCTTCAACGGGTGGCGTTTCGTTCGTCTTCTCCGCGAGGAGCTCCTTGCTGATCCGATTCTTCTTGCCCTCGATGATCGACTCGGCCGCCTTCGAAGCGAACAGCTCGATCGCCCGGACCGCGTCGTCGTTGCCGGGGATGGGGTAATTGATGTCCTCCGGGTCGCCGTTGGTGTCGACGACGGCCACGATGGGGATGTGCATCTTCCGGGCCTCGGCGATGGCGATCGTCTCCTTCGACGAATCGATGATGAAGATGGCCCCGGGCAACGTGTTCATAGTCTTCAGGCCGCCGAGGTTCTTTTGGAGCTTCCGGTAGACCTTCTCGAGCTTCGACTGCTCCTTCTTCGACTTGAGATCCCAGCGGCCGTCTTCCTTCATCTCCTCGAGCTCCTTCAGCTTGTCGACACTGCCCCGGACGACAGCGAAGTTCGTCAGGAGCCCGCCGAGCCAGCGCTGGTTGACGTAGCTCGACTCGCATTTCAGGGCATAGTCGCGAACGATATCCTGGGCCTGTTTCTTGGTGCCGACGAAGAGGATCATCTTGCCTTCCTCGGCCACGCCCCGGATGTAGTTCAGGGCTTCCTTGAAGTACTTGATCGTCTTCTGCAGATCGACGATGTAGATGCCGTTCCGCTGCCCGAAGATGTATTCTTTCATTTTGGGGTTCCAGCGTTTCGTCTGGTGCCCAAAGTGAACACCCGCCTCCAACAGTTCTTTCATCGTGACAGAAACCAACTCGATCCTCCCCTCTTAGCGCTTGTGGTACTGAGGAGCCTTGCGGGCGCCCAGCAATCCGTATTTCTTCCGCTCTTTGACCCGCGCGTCCCGCGTCAGCAGGCTGGCCTTCTTGAGCACGGGCTTGAGCTCCCGGTTGAACTCGACCAGGGCCCGGGCGATCCCGAGCCGGATGGCTTCGGCCTGCCCCTTGGCCCCGCCGCCGCTGACCCGCAGGAAGATGTCGAACTTGTCCTCCGTCTCCGTGAGGAGGAGCGGCTGGCGGATGATGACCTTGTAGGCGTCCAGACGGAAATATTCACTGTAAGGCCGCGGCCTCTTGTTGACGAACAGCGTGATGTCGCCCTTGCCCGAACGCAGGAAGACCCGGGCGATGGACGATTTCCTTTTACCCGTTCCGTAGTATTGGATCAGACTCAAGGTGCCTCCTAAAACTTGTATTCCTGGGGGTTCTGGGCTTCGTGGGGGTGGGAGGGTCCACGGTAGACCTTGAGCTTCTTGTACAGGGCCCGGCCGAGCTTTCCCTTCGGGATCATGCCCCAGACGGCCTTCTTGATGACCTCTTCCGGCTTCCTTTCGAGGAGGTCCTTGAGCGTCTCCTCCTTGATTCCGCCGGGATAGAGGGAGTGGGTGTAGTATTTCTTCTGGTCGAGCTTGCGGCCGGTGACCTTGATCTTCTCGGCGTTAACGATGACGACGAAGTCCCCCGTGTCCAGATGGCTTGTGAACTGGGGTTTCCTCTTGCCGCGGATCAGGTCGGCGACCTCGGTGGCCATGCGCCCGAGGATCCGGCCCTCGGCGTTGATCAGCCACCACTTCTGTTCGATGTCATCCTTTTTTGGAATAAAGGTCCTCATGAGCTTCTAACCTTAAAACAGAAATAGATAGATGGACTAAAATACTAAATCCGCAGGAAATTGTCAACTTGCGCCCCGGGCCGGGCGGCGGAAGGCCCCCCTCAGGCGCTTTTCTTCAGCTCTTCCTCGAGTTTCTTCCGTTCGGCCGCCCTCTTGCGCAGCTCCTGGAATTTCTCGAGGTAGCGGTCGCCCTCGGCGTTATAACGGGCTTCTTTCTCCGGCTCGAGCTTGGCCAGAACGGCCTTGTAGAGAGGGCCCATCCAGGCGTAAGGCTCGGGGTAGTTCGGGTCGAGATCGATGGCCTTCTGGATGGCCTCGAGGGCGGCCTGGGCCTGCTTCATCCTCTCTTGGACGGGCAGGAACTGGAAGCGGAAGGACCGCGACCAGCGGTTGACACCCAGGGCCAGCCAGGCCTCGGCGGAATTCGGCGTGAGGCTGATCCTCTTCTCCCAGAACTCGGCGGCCCGCTCGTAGGATTTCAGGAGCTCCTCGGGGCCGCCGGGGACTTCCTGGAGATAGGTCGCCATGTAGGCGTAGCCCTGGGGATTTTCGGGGTCGGTCTCGATCCGACGCAGGTACATGGACTCGGCCTTCTTGGCGATCTCCTTGTTGTCGCTCGAATAGCGCTTATAGAACTCAGCCACGACGTAGTAGTTGCTCATGTTCTCGGGCTGGAGCTCGATGATCCGGAGGTAGAGCTTCTCGGCCTCCGGGAACTTCTTGAGCTTATCGTACATGTCGCCGAGGGAATAGATGACGTCCTTGTTGTTGGGCTCGATCTCCAGGGCCTTCGTCAGGGCATCGAGGGTCTTCTTCTCGAGTTCCTTGTTGATCTGCGAGTCCACGCCCGGCTTGTAGAGCTGTTTGTAGCTCTCGCCGAGGAAGCGGAACGCCTGGGTCATGTTGGAGTTGTATTTGAGCGTCGCCTCGTACTCGGTGATCGCCTTCCGGTACTGGTTCTCCCGGAAAAAGCTGTTGGCCCTGCCGAAATGGTAGTTGGCGGCAAGCTTGGAATAGCTGATGTTCTGACAGGCCGTGAAGGCGAAAATCACCGCGAGCACGGCCGCGGCAAGGATCAATCTTTGGGTCGTCTTTCGAGACATCCTGACCTCCTTATAGTCAATAGCTCACTGCGGAGAAAGACAAGACCTCATTTATAAACGAAGCCTCCTCCAAAGTCAAGGAAAAACGGCCTGTCCGGGGGTTTCCCAGGGGCGTCAGCTCGTCCGGACGATCAAGCGGAGCGGGGTGCCGACAAAGCCGAACGCCTCCCGCAGGGAATCGAGAAAGAATTTCTCGTAGGTCGGCGAAAGCGGGCCCCGGGAGCCCAGGAAGAGGATGAACGTCGGCGGGCAAACGCCTTTCTGGGTCATGTACCGGAGCTTGGCCCTGGCCCCGCTCTTCAAGCGCGGCGGGTGGACGTCGGTCGTCCGGGCCAGGAACGTGTTGAGCTTCGACGTCTCGACCCGGGTCGAAGCGCTTTTGAAGACCTGTTCGGCCGTGTCCAGGATCTTCACGACCCGCTGCCCGGTCCGGGCCGAGAGGAAGAGGAGCGGCGCGTAGCTGACGAAGCCGAGCTTCCGGAAGACGCGGGTGCGCACGGCCTCGGGCCGGACGGCATCCTTATCGACGAGGTCCCACTTGTTGAGGGCGAGGATGAGGGGCCGGCCGGATTCGAGGGCCAGCTGGGCGATTCGGGCGTCCTGCCGGGTGGGGAACTCCTGGACGTCGAGGATGAGGCAGACGACGTCCGCCAGGCGGATGTTCGATTTCGCCCGGAGGATCCCGGCTTTCTCCCGGCTGTCTTCCGCGCCCGCGAGCTTGCGGATCCCGGCGGTGTCCACCAGGCAGAACGGCTTCCCGTCGCGGAGAAGGAGCGTGTCGGTGCTGTCCCGCGTCGTCCCGGGGATCTCGCTGACGATGAGGCGTTCCTCGCCGGCCAGCCGGTTGACCAGGGAGGATTTGCCGACGTTGGTCCGGCCGACGATGGCGATACGGAGGGGCGCCCGCTCGTCCCGCTCCGGTTCGGCCGCCGGCAGGGCGGCGACGATGGCTTCCTCGAGCAGGCCGACGTTGAGCTTGTGCTCCGCGGAGATGAAACAGATGTCCTTTTCCCCCAGCCGATAATACTCGGCCGTCATCGATTCTTCCTGGACCTGGGAATCGACCTTGTTGACGACGAGAAGGATCGGGAGGCCGCGTTTTTTCAGGGAGATGAAGAGTTCTTTCTCGATCGGAGCGACATCCCGTTTGCCGTCGAGGACGAACAGGACGAGGTCGGCCGCAGCCGCCTCCTCGAGGGCTTTTTCGCGGACCTTGTCGCTCAGGGGCTCGTCGGCGACGCCGAAGAGTCCACCCGTGTCGACGAGGACGAACCTCCTGTCCTCGAGGACGCAGGTGGCCGAGAGGCTGTCCCGGGTCATGCCCGGGTCCGTGTGGACGAGGGCTTTCCGTTGTCCCAGGATCCGGTTGAAAAGAGTGGACTTGCCGACGTTGGGAAAGCCGACGATGACCACCCGGGGGAGCTTCTTCATGGCCGGACCGGGCTATCTCGCGACCAGGGAATAATCGGGGAGGAAGGCCCGGGTCAGGTCGACATGCCCGCCGAGGGTCTCCTTCTCCGCTCCCTCGACGAGAATGACGACTTTCTTGACCGCCTTGAAATTGAAGGCTAGGGTGTTGACGACGGCGTAGACCGCCGCAAGTTCCATGGTCGAGCCGTATGAGAATTTTTCCGCGATGTCCCGGCTGAAATCGACGGTGGCGACGCCGTTCTTGCCGATAAAGACCTGGCGCACCTTGGTCTGGGGAGGCAGCGGGGAGACATATTTCCCGTCCGAGCCCTTGATGAGCTCGGCCAGGGCCCGCTCCGCCTCCTCGGCGTCCGTCGGGCCGGCGACGATCTGACGCGTTTCCCGGTGGAGGAAGTCGTCATCGTCGTCGAGGAAGAAGAGCGTCACCGTCTTGGCTTCGGCGGGTTCCCCCGCGACGGCCGGCGTCTTGGGGATGTTGGCGTCGACGAAGCGCTTGGCCTTCTCCCGACCCCCGCCAATAAAAAAGATGATGACGAGGACGAGGAGGACGACGGACAGGACGCCCAGGACGAGCGCCGGTTTCGGTTTCTTGGCTTTCTTGCGGTTGGCCATGGGCTCCTACTTGGGCATCCGGAGGTAGCGGGCGAGCCCACGGTAGATCGCCTCGGCGACCTTGGCCTGGAAATCCTCGGAGGCCAGCTTCTGTTCTTCCTCCGGGTTGGAAATAAAGGCGGCCTCGACGAGGATGGCCGGGCAGGCGACGCCGGCCAGGATCTTGAATGGGGCCTGCTTGATGCCCCGGTTCCGCGTCCCGAGGAGGGCGTCAAGCTCGCCCTGGACGAGCTCGGCCAGCTGGCCGCTCTCCTTGATGTAGGCCGTCTGGGCCATGTCCCAGAGGATCATCATCAGGTCGTCATCCGACGATGGGTCGATGCGGCTCTGGAGCGCGGAGGAGTTGTTCTCGAGGTAAGCCAGCCGGCGCGTCTC
This sequence comes from Candidatus Aminicenantota bacterium, assembly GCA_026393975.1. Classification (GTDB taxonomy): domain Bacteria; phylum Acidobacteriota; class Aminicenantia; order Aminicenantales; family Saccharicenantaceae; genus RBG-16-66-30. The sequence continues at coordinate 44,158 of JAPKZD010000007.1, forward strand.
CTCGTCGGTCGCATTAAGACTGAGGAAGAACGTCTCCGAACCGGCCGCCTTTTTCTGGACGGCCCCGTTGGCGTGGATGCTGATGAACAGGCCGGCCTTGCGGTTGTTGGCGATGGCCGACCGGTTCTCGACCGAAACATCCACGTCTTTTTCGCGCGTCAAGACGACCTCGAAGCCCATGTTCCGCTCGACGAGGGCCTTCAGTTTGAGGCTGATGGCTAGGGTGATGTCCTTCTCGAGGTTCCCGAATTTGCCCTTGGCCCCGGTTTCCATCCCGCCGTGGCCGGGATCGATGACCATGGTCTGGATCCGCTGTCCCTGCCCAGCCGGGGCCTGGCCGGAGACGGGGCAGACGACCAGGGCGGCGAGGAGGGCGGCGGCGAGGGCCGCGCCCCGGGCTGTCCGGTCTATCGGGTCTCTTTTCACGTTCGGGTCTGGTGGAGGCGGCGGGAATCGAACCCGCGTCCGAAAGCATTCAACAGCAAGTCTCTACACGCTTATCCCCTTCATTGATCTCGTCGCCCGGCGCTCGAAGAGGAAAAGCACCGGGAAACCAGCCCCGAAGGAGTTTCGCTCCCCGGCCTCAGGACGAAACCGGCTCGCTATCCCGCCCGGTTGACGCTCCGGAAGCCCCGCGGGAGAGGACTCCAGGAACGGCGTGCCTTTCTATTAGGCCGCGACTGCTAAAGGTTCTGCAGTTAAGGTTTTTCCACCGTTTAGCGAGGTGGGTGGGACCTCGGCGTGCAACTTGTGCCTCATTACTTCCGTCGAAACCAGTACGCCCCCATACTCCTTTCAGGTTTTATTATAGGGGCGGCCGGGGGGAGTGTCAACCGGAAGGGGTCAAACCGCTTCTTGTTTGACCCCTTCCGGTTGACTCTGGAGTTCGCCGGCTCTATAGTCCGCTTGACATTTCCCCGAAGGAGCGTGCGATGAGGATAGGAGCGATCATAAAAACGGCCCCGGCTGCGGCGCTCGCCGCGCTGTTGGCCGCGGCGGTCCTGATTGCCTGCGGACCCGGGAACGCCCGGAAAGAGGCGGCGGCGGAAAAGGCGGTCGCCGAGCCGGTGCTCGCGCCCACCCCGCCCATGGGTTTCAACACTTGGAACAAGTTCGGCTGCAACGTCGACGAGAAGCTCATCCGCGAAACCGCCGACGCCCTGGCCGAAACCGGCATGAGGGATGCGGGCTACAAATATCTCGTCATTGACGACTGCTGGCAGGTCTCGCGCGACGCCGACGGCCGGATCGTCGCCGACCCGGCACGCTTCCCGGGCGGCATGAAGGCCCTGGCCGATTACGTCCACGGCAAGGGCCTCCTCTTCGGCCTCTACACCGACCTCGGGCCCAAGACCTGCGCGGGCCGGCCCGGCTCGGCCGGTTTCCATGACATCGACGCGGCCGCCTACGCCAAGTGGGGAGTCGATTACATCAAGGTGGATTGGTGCAACGCCGACGGCCTCGACGCCCCGACGGAATACACGAAGTTCCGCGACGCCCTGCGGCGGACCGGCCGGTCCATCGTCCTGAGCATCTGCGAGTGGGGCCGGAACGACCCCTGGACCTGGGCCAGGGGCGTCGGCCAGCTTTGGCGGACGACCGCCGACATCGGGGATAACTGGGAGAGCGTCACCTGGATTATCGACGCCAATTCCCACCACTATGCCGCAGCCGGCCCCGGCGGCTGGAACGACCCGGACATGCTCGAGGTGGGCAACGGCGGCATGACCGGCGAAGAATATCGGGCTCATTTCTCGCTCTGGGCGATCATGGCCGCGCCGCTCATCGCGGGCAACGACCTCCGGGCGATGACCGAAGAAACCAAGTCCATCCTGCTCAACCGGGAGGTTATCGAGGTCGACCAGGACCCGCTCGGCGTCCAGGGCCGGGTCGTCATCGACCGCGGCTACGGCGGCCAGGTCTGGATGAAACCGCTCGCCGACGGCTCCAAGGCCGTGGCTTTCCTGAACACGACCGGGCGCGAGCTCGACCTTTATGTCCGCTGGTCCCAAATAGACCTCCCGGCCGGTCCCGCGCGCGTTCGCGACCTCTGGGCCCACAAGGACCTCGACGTCCACACGGACACGGGCAAGACCTTCGACGAGCGCTTCGAGGTCAAGGTCCCGGCCCACGGCGTCGTCCTGGTCCGCATCCGGCCAGATCAGACTCCGTGAGTCCGCGGGCTTGCCCCGCCGCCTACCGAACGTCGTAGCGGACGAAAAGGACGAAGGTCAGGAAAAAGAGCGCGCTGACCGTAAATACGTTGATGGCCAGGTATTTCAACGCGGGTGCGAGGCCCGCGGCTGCCCGATGTTCGGAACAAACGGTCAGCGGATGAACTGGTAGGCGATGACGCTATAAGCGTGCCAGCTGAAGGTCCCGTCGGTCGCCTTGACCGGACGGACCCAGATCTTGACATTGTTCACGGCCGGCGTGAGCAAGGCCTCCCATTTGGCGGGAACGACCGGCAGGGTGAACGTCACGAGATTGGTCGCGGCGTTCCAGACGAAGGAGCTGACCACCGTCTGGAGGTCTCCGGTCGTGTCCAGCATGACGGTCATGGTCACCGGCACGGACTCGTCCCAGCAATCGTAGGTCGAAACGCTCATGGACCCGCTCCCGGCGGTGTAGCCCGTCGTGATCTTGGTGAAGTCATGGAGCTTCATGGGGGAAAGGACGATATTCTCGCCGATTGACATATCTCAAATTCCGAGAGTAAGATACGAAAGGAGAATTACATCTATTAAAAGCATCGCGCCTCTCTCCTTCCGAAACATCCGGGCCAAGGCCACCCTGCTCATTCTTTTTCTCCTCGCCGCCACGACGTTTCTGTCCTACGTCTTCACCATCCGCATCATGAGCAGCCATGTCGCGGAAAAGGTCATCCGGACGGCGGAAACCCTGGGCCGGAGCATCGCTCCCTCGGCGGGCTTCCTCATGGGCGCCCATGACCTGCTCGGCCTCGACTACATGGTCTTTCAGATCAGGAAAACAAACCCCGACATCAAGTCGATCGGCGTCCTCGGTCCGGAAAGGGACATCATCGTCCACAGCGACATCAAGGAGCGCGGCCGTAAGCTGGAGCCGCCGCAGGGCGAAATCCTCGAGCGAAGCGAGGACGGGACCTTCGTCCGCAAGATCCCCGGCGGGTCGGGCACGCTCATCGAGATCGAAAGCCCGATCGTCTTCATGGACAAGCACCTCGGCTCCGTTATCCTCGAGCTCGATTGGTCCGTGCTGTCGACGGCCCAGAGCGTGGCCCAGCGCAAGGTCATCGGGCTCTTCGCCGTCATCCTGGCCCTGGGCACCGTCAGCAGCGTCCTCCTGTCCTCCAACCTGACCCGGCCGATCAAGGAGCTCTCGTCCGGCGTCGAGGAGCTCAAGCGCGGGAAGACGGGCAAGCCCCTGCGCATCTTTTCCGGGGACGAGCTCGGCCGGCTGACGGCGAGCTTCAACGAGATGTCCGGCCTCATCACCAACCAGCGAGAACGGCTGGCTCAAGACGCCCGGGAGCTCGAAGAGGCCTACATCTCGACCGTCCGGGTCGTGGCCGCAGCCATCGACGCCCGGGACTCCTACACGCACGGCCATTCCACCCGGGTCTCCGAGCTGGTTGTCGCCCTCGCCAGGGAGCTCGGGATGAGCGGGCAGGAGCTGGAGGACATCGAGATCGCCTGCCTCTTCCACGACGTCGGCAAGATCAAAATCTCGGACGCCATCCTCCACAAGGCCGGCAAGCTCGACCCGGCCGAGTGGGCGGAGATGAAAAAGCACCCCGAGTACGGTGCCGAGATCCTGCGCAAGGCGCCCTCCCTGCGCCGGTTCATCCCCGCCGTTCGCCACCATCACGAGTGGTACGACGGGAGCGGCTATCCGGACGGGTTGAGCGGGGAGAGAATCCCCCGCGAGGCGGCCATCATTTCCCTGGCCGACGCCTATGATGCCATGACATCGGACCGGCCCTACCGGAATGCGATGACCAAAGAGAAGGCCATGGCCACGATTCAAGAGTACATCGGAAAGCAGTTCAACCCGGAGCTCGCTCCGCTCTTCCTCGGCACCGTCGAAAAGATGGGATGACATCATGCTCAAACGATCCATGACGCGCGCGCTCGCCTGGGCCGTCGGGCCCTGCCTTTTTTTATCGGCCTGCGCCTTGGCCGACAAGAATGTGACGAAACAAACCCCCGTCGAATCCCGGCCGGTGTTGGCGGAGGGCGATTTTCAGAAAGCCCTCGACGATTTCAAGGCGGCCCACGAGAAGACCCCGCACAGCAAGGAGCTCGCGGCAAACTATGTCCGGACGGTCGAAGAGATCAAGGGCGCGGCCGACCGGGCCCTGGGCCAACAGGAGTACGCCCGGGCGGGAACAATCTATCGCATCCTTCTGAACAGCTACGACGATTTCGGGGCCTTGGCGTCAAAGCTCTCGTTCAAGAAGGCCCGGCTCGAGACAGCGCTGAAAGAATGCCGGATCGGGGCGGTCGACAACCCGGCCGCGCAGGCCGTGAAGGCCGGAAACTTCGCCCGAGCCCTCGACATTTTTCAGGCCGCTATCAAGGAGAATCCGGGGGACGCCGAGCTCGCGGCGAACTATCAGGGGACGGTCTACGAGATCAAGGCCATCGGAGACAATGCCTTCGGCGCCAAGGATTTCGCCCGGGCGGGCAGTATCTATCGGATTCTTCTCGATCGCTACGGCAATTTCGGGGCGTTCGCGGCAACGCTCACATTTAAGAAGACCCAACTCGAGACGGCGCTGAAAGAATGCCGGACCGTGGCGGTCGACAACCCGGCCGCGCAGGCCGTGAAGGCCGGAAACTTCGCCCGAGCCCTCGACATTTTTCAGGCCGCTATCAAGGAGAGTCCGGGCGACACCGAGCTCGCGGCGAAATATCGGGGAACGGTCAACCAGATCATGGCCATCGGAAACAAAGCCTTCGGCGCCAAGGATTTCGCCCAAGCCGGGAGAGTCAGTGCCGTCCTTTTTGGGGATTACGCGTCGTTCGAAGGATTGCGGCCTCCCGTCGCCTTTAGCCGGGAGGCCCTGAAGGCCGTCGTCTCCGCCTGCCGGGAGAGCCTGACCAAAACGGGTCTCGCGGAATACCGGAAGGGGAACCTGGCCAAGGCCATCACCGTCTGGGAGGGCCTGCTCGCCTTCGACCCGGACAACGCCGAGATCAGAAAGGCCGTCAATACCGCAAAGACCCAGCTCGCGGGGATCAAGAAAAAGCATTAGGGGGGATATCATGTTCAGGAAGTTTTTCGCGACCGACAAGGGTCTTTCCGGGACCATCCTCAGGGTCCTGTTGGGAATCGTGATCTTCCCCCACGGCGCCCAGAAGCTTCTGGGCTGGTTCGGCGGCGGAGGCTTCAACGCCTCCATGAGATGGCTCGAATCCAGTCACCACATCCCGACGATCTTCGCTCTCCTGGCCATCCTGGCCGAATCGGTCGGGGCCGTGGCCTTGATCGCGGGATTCTTCACGAGAGTCGCCGCCCTGGCCATATCCGTTAACATGGTCGTCGCCGTCGCTCTCGTCCATTGGAAGGTCGGCTTCTTCATGAACTGGGGCGGGACCGCGAAGGGCGAAGGGTTCGAGTATCACATTCTGGCCATGGCCATCGGGGTCGCTCTGATGATCATGGGCGGCGGCCGCTGGTCCGTGGACGGCGTCATCGCCAAGAAGCTGAAAAGATAGGGGACGCCTCGATGCGGGACGTCGCCCATTCCAGGACGACGGCCATCTCCTCCAGGCGTTCGTTCAATTCGCCGAGCAGCATTCGTTGCTTAGCCTCGAGTTCCGCGACGACACCGGTGTAATCCTCGGACTGGATCTTGCGATACTGGGGCATGACGTCGAGGGGCTTGGGCAAGTGACCTTGGGCTCCCCAATGGATGCGGTCGAAGCCCGGGTCGAGGCGCGAGATGTGTTTCTGGTACACAGGGTAGCTGAAGGCCAGGCCCAGGCGCGTCAGGTAGGTCCCACCCAGAGCCTTCAACGCGGCGGCCGGGGCGGGTTTGATCGCCGTCAGAGCGGCGAGAGCCGCGTCGATACCCCGCGCATCCCGGAGTACGGCCTGGTGCGGATAGACGGTGATGTCATCGTCCGCCGGCGAAAGGGCGGTGAAACTGCTGTTGATGGTTTTTTCTATGGCCAGGAGGCCGCCGTTAACTTCTTCGACCCTGTCCGCGGGAATGGAGCTCGTGCGCGCGTCGAGAGCAGCCGCTGCCCTCCCGAAGGCAGCCAGGGCCCTTTCCAGGCGGGAGATGGTCTCCGGATCCGCACGTGAATCCTCGAGCTTGTCGGTTTTTAGGGCGGCGGCCAGGTCGTCGGCCCTGGCCTTGAGGCTGTAAGGCAGTAGTCCGTCGTCCATCTCGCCGGCAGCCCGGAAAACGAACTTGGCGATCTTCGCCAGGTAGGGCCAGTCCACGACGTCCGATGTCTCATAGTCGGAGTGATAGAGCGCTTCATATTCAGGGGTCGTGGCATCGAACTTCACGCTGGGGATGCCGGCCGCCGTGAACGTCCACTGGTCGTTCCACGAGTTGACCGGCGTGAGGAACTCGCAGCCGTTGGGCAGGAAGCGGGGGTACTCTGAGGCAAGCCGCTCCAGCCAGGGTTTGAGTTCCGGGTTCGAGCGGAGCGCGAGGGGCGCCTCCTTGACGGCCATGCTCTCAAGGTTGATCAGCGCCCGGACGCGGCCGGCCCAATCGGCATGGGCGCGCGTAGCCGCCCACCAGGCGCCAATGATCCACTCGTAGTAGGAGTCCGTGTACCCGAACTCCTCGCCGGCCGTCGCCAGGAAGACGACGGTTCTCTTCGGCCGGTAGCCGCTCGCCTGCATCGACTTGGCGATCGTGAGCATGTTCACCAGGGCGGCCGTGTCGTCCGCGCCGGCCCGGAAATGGGCGTCCTGGTGGGCGGCCATGAGCATCATCTGACCGTCGCCGCGGGAACCGGGAAGTTCGCCGACGACGTTGTAGGCGACGCCGCCGTCGCGGGCAAGCGTGACCTTCTCTTTGAGCACCATCGTCGCGGTCACGGGCCCAGACCCGAGCTGGGACTTGAGCCAATCGCCGTCGCGGCGGGAGACATAGATCCACGGCGGGGCGCCGAGGTCGTATTGGCCGTCGAAACTGCCCAGAGCCTTATCGTCGACGGAGTAGTACTTCGGGTCGTCCGGCGTGTAAGTGCAGACGACGCCTGCGGCCTTGCGGTAGGCCGCTTCGAAGGCGGGCAAACAGAACCACCACGAGCTCATCTTCATGTCGATGAGGACGAGCCTGCCGGAAACGTCTCCGGCCGCGTCGAAGTCGGCCGCGGTACCGCCCTTGACGTAGACGATCGGGGCGCTGACGCCGTCCGGCGGAGCCGGCGGAACCCCGGCGATGGTCGAAGCGGTCATCCGTCGGCCGGCCACGGTGAGCGACGCTTCCTCGAACTCGAAGACATCGACCGGGACAGGCTCGAGCCTGACATTGCTGAGGCCCATCGCCTTCATTTCGGCGGCCACCCGGTCCCCGACGGCGCGCTCGGCGGAAGTCCCGGCCCAGCGGAATCCCAGGGCGGGACTGGTGCCGAGCGAGCAGAAGTAGGCCTCGAGGGCCTGGGGATAGCCTTGGGCGAAGAGCTTATCGACGGCCTGGTCGAAACTCGGACGGCCAGCGGGGGAGCAGGCGGGAGCGAGAAGCGCCGTCAACAGGAGCGGGACGAGGAACGGCGAAGAGCGCATCAGAGCTCGTCTTTTCATGGGATGAAACTATATTTTTGAAAGAATGAAAGCCGTCAAGAATCCCAACATCGTTAAAAACCCGATAAGAAATCCGCCGTCTTCATAAGCTTCTGGCATCATGCTGTCGGCCAGCATGGCCAGGATCGCCCCGGACGCAAAAGACTCGATGATGCCGAGCGAATTGAGATCCAGCTTTTCCAGGAACAGGAAACTTAAAACGACACTCGACGCCACACAGATGCTGACGATTGACCATGATAAATAAATGCGCTGTTTGGAAAAGCCCTCTTTTTTCAGATCATCTATGGAGGAGAGGCTTTCGGGAAGGTTCGATAGAAAAATTGCAACGAGCATTAACAACCCAATTCCATTTTTGCTGAGAAGAGCAACGCCCAGGGCTATCGATTCAGGGATTCCGTCAAGAAGAGAACCCAGGACGATGGCCTGGCCGTTCGTTTCTCTTGTCGACTTAAAATGCGCCTTTCGTTTATGGTTTCTTCCGCCAATCCTGTGGATCAGGAAATCCCCGGATATGAAAACCAGGCCTCCCAATAAAAACCCTATGATGACCGCATCAAACCCTCCGTGTTTGAATGCTTCCTCCATCAGCCCGAAAGTCAAAGCGCATATTAAAACGCCGGAACCGAAAGCCATTATGGCCGCAATAATTTTCTGGCTGATTTTTAAGGTGGTTCCTATGATGACCCCGAGAATCAAAGAAAAACCGGTCAGAAATGCATATAATAAAACCGTTGCTATCTTAACCATTGTCAGGAATATATCGCCGGCTGGGCGGCAAAGTCAATGTCCCCTCCCGCCGGCTTTGTTCGTAGTTCTCAACCCCCTTTTCCCTCTCTGTATTTAGGGGGGGACAGGAGGACGGCGCGCTGTATTTACCGTATTTTTTTGATTATTTATCTGCCTTCACTTGGCCTGCCGGTTCCTCCCCCGATTTTTCTGCTTTCTTTTTCATCGTTGCCTTGCCTTCTTCGGGGGATTCCGTCGTTTTCTGGCTTTTGCCGCCTTCCGGTGCTTTCTTTATCTTCTTTTCCTTGCCCTCTGCGGCGGTTTTCTTAGGCTTCTCGCCTTTACCGCCTTCTTGTTCTTTCTTGGGGGCTGCCGCTCTTTCCGCCTTTATCTTCGCCATTTCTTCCGTTTTCTTTTCGCTGTCGGCGATCAGCCTCAGCCTTTTATTCAGGGCCCTGATATCTGCCTGCAATTTTCTAACGAGAGTATCTTTGTCGGCCCTGGGAGATTCGATCCCCTTCCCCGACAGGAAAGACAGCCGATCTTGCAGTTCATGTTCGAAATATGACTTTTGCCGTATGAGCATTTGCTTCCGCTTTAATCCCATTTCTTCCTCCTCTCCGATTTAGTTATTTTTCTCCGGCAGATCATAGATCAGCAGATAGTTGCCGAAGGTACTTATATCAGGGTTTTGGCTAAAAAGCCATCGCATTTTAGGATGAGTTCTTCCTTGCGCCGCCGGCTCAGGGATTTGACGGCGCATTCCCGTGACAGGGACCGGGAACGGGTGCCGCACTCCTCCTGGTAGACCAGAACGATAGGGCGCCGGGTCCGGGTGTAGCGAGAGGCCGTGCCTTCCTGGTGCTCCCGGAGTCGGCGGTCAATATTGATAGTCACTCCGGTGTAGAAGGACCCGTCGGAGCATTCCAAGATATAGAGGAACCAAATGGCTCCTGCGGTCGCGTTCGGCGCCGGTTGTTCCTCCTTGGCCTTCATCGTCCGGAGCATGCGGCGGTACAGTGGTTTCATGGAACCGAGATCAGGGTATCGGATATTCCGATCGGGAGAATACTTCCGGCCGTTTGGAGATGTCAAGAACTCCTGGGTTCGCCGGCCGCCAGCTAGTATCGGAAGCTGATCTGGGCGCAGAGGCTGCCTAGGCCCGGAGAGTCTTCCTCAAATACTAACCAATAGCGATAATCCAGGCTTAGAGCCAGCTTGTCCGACAGGCGAAATCTCACCCCGGCTCCGGCGTTGCCCACGGGAAAAATCCAAGGGATGACGGAGCCCAAGCCGGCCGTGATGTAGGGCTCGACGGGGCCAACCTGCGATCCGGCGGGAAGGCAGCCCCTTTCGATTGCCTAATCAGAAGCAAATGACAGCAGGGATCACAAAAGCACCTCGCAAGACTTTGTTCTTACTTATCCCCCTCTGTAATTAGGGGGAACCGGAGGACGGCGCTTTTGATTAAGGAATGGCAGGGGGTTCCTTTTTTCTGGCCCCGTAAGGCCGTGTAGAAAGATCGGAGTATCGGCCCACGTTTCGTTATCGTGTTGGCCGCCGGAAAGGCCGCAGACAGCCGTGCAGGTCGGTTCTCGGCGGGGATTGATGGGGGTATTGACAAGTCCGTGTTTTCGTGCTATTGTGTCTTTGTTTATAAGGAGGATTGAGCATGCCACTTAAAGATTTGACGGTCAAAGGGACTGTTCTGCGCGAGAAGCAGATTGAGGAACTTGTGTCCGATTATGTAAGGTACGACCCGGAAGCAAAGGAGATTGTGCTCCTCCCAGCGACAAACTCGCTTAAGAACAAGGCTAAAATCCTGGTTTATCTTGTGGCCTTACAGGGGTGGACCTTTGTAACAAAAGACCCGGTGCCAACTGATGCCACTCCGGCAAGTATTGAACATGCTCTGCACATTCCGGGCGGGACCCTCCGTCCTATCCTGAAGGAACTAAAGGACTCCCATATGATCTTGGTAAAAGGCCGATCGTACAGTATCCACCCCGTCGCTCTGACCCACATAAAAGATGCAATCCTGTCGGGAAAGTAACAGGCGCGAGTGGCCGGAACGTGAATGAAAAAGGGGAATGAACCTATGGACAAAGCCAAACTGATTTCCTCACTTCAGCAAATCAAGAATCTCGCGGAAGAGTGTCTCGGGGGTTTTCAGGATGCGGCAAAGCCACAACGGATCGCTAAAACGCCCTCTATCCCCTTACACGATCCGAAGCCGGCGAGAATTGACTTCGATAAACCATTACGGCCCTTCATCAAGCAATACGCTAAGGGCATGAGCGGCGCGGAAAAATTCATCCTCCTGCTAAGTCGCCTTGTGAAAGGGGATTTGGAGCAGGAGGTGGCTCTTGTGGATATAGTAAATCAATGGAACAAGATGAAGTCAGAGTCTCTGCTGAGTATGGATTTCAATCGTTGTTATTCTTCGCTCGCGAAGGACTACGATTGGGTCGAGTCCAAAAAAAAGGGCTTCTACAACCTCCGCCCGGACTGGAAAGAAATCTTTGAAAGCTCCAATGGCTAAGACTCGGATAGGAGCGTTATTAGTTCCGACTTTTTCCGTAAAGCATGTTACTTCCCTAATTTCTCACTATGGCGAATTGGTGAGCGATTTCCAGATGGGTGAGTGGGAAGATTCGCTCGCCAAGGCTGGAAAGTTTGTTGAGGCTGTTTTGAAAGCGTTGTTTGTTCACGTAGGAGAGAGTCCGCCCACGGGAAGAGGATTTAAAGCAGATCCAATAATCACGGGGCTGGCCAACAAACCGCAAAATTCATGTGACGACAGCATTAGATTAACAATTCCCCGGGCCTGTCGGTTCGTCTACGATATCGCGAGCAACCGGGGAGGCCGTCATGATCCAGAGGAAATTAACGCGAATGAAATGGACGCTAATGCGTCGGTATCGACCTGTTCTTGGATTCTCGCCGAGATGATTCGCCTTTCACAGAAAGGTGTCGTCGATCTTGAGGAGGCAAGGAAATTAGTCGATTCATTAACCCGAAAGAAGTACCCCTTCATTGAAGAAGTTGATGGTCGCGTCTATTTTCACCTCGAAAAGAAGACTGCTCCTGATGTGGCCCTCCTGGCTCTGGACCACGCATACCCAGGTAGGCTTTCGAAGCAGAACCTCATTGATGCAATAAAGCGGAATGGGTTTTCGAGCGACAACGCCCGCAAGGCAGTCCAGAGCATTTCGCATTTTGTCGACAATGATGGAAACGACCGGTTGCGTCTTCTTGCACCAGGCTTAAGAAGGGCCGAAGAAATCATAAAAACAAAGGCCGTTTAGGGTGTATTAGCGCAATGCCGTTCTCCGCTAAAATCACCCTCCATTTCACCTCAAAAAGTAGTTGTCTTTAGATGCCGAATTTCATAAAATACTAAAGAGCTAAAAAGGAGGGAACCACCAATGGCGTTTAAGTTTCGCGTTAAATTAGGGCCTGTTGAAGTCGAGTATGAAGGGGATAAGGAGTTCGAAAAAGAAAAGCTCCTTGAGCTTGTTTCGGACGTAATGCACATCCATGAATCGTCCGGAAAGAAAGCAGGGAGTGGTTCTGGGGCGGCACATGAAGGAACAGGTAAAGACGTCGGCAAAGGCCGTGGGATTCAGCTAACGACCGGCAACATAGCCGCGAAACTTGGGCTCGGAAAGGGAAAGGACCTGCTCCTGGCCGCATGCGCCCATCTTGAATTCGTTGAGGGGAAGCAAACCCACACGCGAGAGGAAATCATTGCGGATGCAAAGACGGCGACGGGTTTCTATAAAACATCGCATGTGAATAACCTCACTCTTTATCTTGGACGGCTCAGAGACAAGCTGAACGAAATTTCGAAAGATAACTACACCCTCAACGACGCAACCCGGGCCGATCTAAAGGCGAAACTTGGTATCAGCTGATTCCCTCAAAGACATCCTTTGTCAACCGAAGCTGAAGAAAACCCAGAAGCTCCTTATCTGTTTGGCCGTTGACGTAGACCACCCGAAGTCGATCGCCGAAATCAAAAAGCTGGCGTTAAGTGGAGGCCTCAATTCGGTCCAGAGAGACAAGAACCTCTCCCTCTACTTAACAAGGGCCTCCCTCTACGCCGCGAGGACTCCCGAAGGTTGGAGTCTAACTCTCCCGGGAAAGATGTACGTGGAAGGACTGGTCAAGCCGTTTATCAAAAGACCTGTGGCCAAGGTCACGACCAACCTTCGCATCCATCTAGCGAAGATCAGCGATCCCGATACCATGGCTTTCATCGAGGAAGCGATCGCGTGCTGTGAGGCGGGCTTTTGGAGAGCGGCTGTGGTGCTCTCGTGGGAGGGGGCCGTGTCCGTCCTCTACGATCACGTCATGTTACACAAGTTGGCCAACTTCAACACGGAAGCTCACCGAAATGACGCCAAATGGAAAACTGCGAAGACCAAGGATCACTTGGCCCGCATGAAGGAGTCCGATTTCCTGATTACGCTACAGGGAATCGCCGTACTCGATAAGAACGTACGGATGGAGCTTGGGCACTGCCTGGAGTTGAGAAACGGTTGTGGCCACCCGAGCTCCCTGCAAATCGGAGAGCATCGCACGGCCGCTCACCTTGAGATGTTGATCCTGAACGTGTTCGCCAAGTTCGTGGCCCAGAAAGAAACCTCGGACTTTTTTGCCACGGCCCTTGCGGATTGGGACGAGTTCATCGCGGGGATGGAAGAAAACAGAAAGCGTGGCCTCTTAGGGTTCTTCTGACCCTCTCCGGCTGGCCGCGGATAATGTTATTATTGTGGGCTCATGTTATGATCGAAAAAGATCAGCCAGTGAGGAGGATTGAATGTTAGTATTAATAAGCTGGGCGGGGTCCAGAAGTAAACATGTCGCTGAGAGCTTTAAAAACTGGCTAGGTCTAGTTATCCAGAATGTCGAACCGTGGATCTCTCTCGATATTGATAAAGGAAGTCGATGGGAAGGTGAGTTAGCAGAAAGACTGGAGAGGTCAAAAATTGGGATATTTTGTCTTACTAAAGATAATCTGGAGGCGCCTTGGCTCTTATTTGAGGCGGGTGCCGTGTCGAAGATTAGCGGAGCACAAGTGTGCACGTTTCTTTACGATGTGGATTATGCAGATATTAAGCAACCGTTAGCCCAATTCCAGCATACAAAAAACGAAAAGGACGAAATATTCAAATTAATGAAGACTATTAATCAAGCAGTGCTAGATGCGGGAGAAAAAGCGTTAGCAGAATCACAGCTTGAAGATGCATTCAATACTTATTGGGGCAGGCTGGAAGCAACGCTCAAAACGACCCCTGCGCCTGAAAGTCATAAGCCTACCCCTTCACGGAGCCAATTAGAGCTAATTCAAGAAGTCTTGGGGACTGTCCGAAATATGCAGACAGTTCTTCAGGACGTTCAATCTAGGGTGTATAAAACTGTTGCTCCTCACAGTCGGAGTCCCTTCTTATCTAGCCGAGACATGAAGTTTGATTCGATTATGGCGGTACTAGAAGAATTTATGGATAAGTATAACCTAAGAGGTGAATCAGGGCAGACCGGACAAAGTGGATCAGAATACGATATTATTCCTCAGGAAGAGTGCCATGCTACAGGGCCTACTGGCCCAGATGTTATTTCGCAGAAGCCTTCCATAATAAAATGAATCCTGCCTAAGAATTCGACACCCTTTTGTTCATGCAAGAGGCACTGAGGGGCCCGAGGCCAAGTGAACAACACAGCCCCGGATACTCATAAGGACGCCGGTTAGGGCGGAAGAGCGCGCCTCGTAGATAGAGACGCTAGGGAGGGGGGAAGATTCTCATTCGGGGCCAGCTCCGCCAGTGGTCTAGAAGACTACCTTGATCGCCATAATCAAGAGATACCCGAGCGTGCCAAGACCAAGGAGGAAAACGAGGAGCATCGCCTTTATGAGCCTCGGCGAGTACTGCCTCGTCAACTGCATATTCACAATCCGAGCTGAGCCCTGATCGGACTCTGTGTAGGTGTTAATCTGATTGAACGTAAGCGGGGGGAAATAGAGGTAGTTGATCGTAATCTGTTTCTTCGGAACCAACGTCGGGATTACTATCTCTTTGGACCCATCGGGGAGATCCTTTACCGAATGATCGATTGACGGGAGGATTTGGAACGCCGGAAGTTCTGAATGTCCGAGTCGGACATCCGTTGCCGACTTCCTTCCGACGTTACCCACCACCACCGAATGCGTATGAACCATAAGGTTACCACCATTCGGGGTTTTGGTGTAAATTCCAAAAGTCTGGCTGATGTAGCTGATCAACTTAGGTCGATCCTCGAACCATTTGTTCAGGATGATGCCAAGAACCAACGTGATCAAAGGAATGGCTATCTTCGCAACGAGGTCCCAATTGATGTGCATGCTTATTCCCCTCTTTTCAAGAAGAATACCGCCCGCCTGCAACTAATGTCAAGGTTCCCAGACACCCGACGACCAGAATTTACAGAATTTGAGAACGTGGGGGATATAAGCGGTATATATTAAATTCTGGGGGTAGGGCTCAGTGTGAGGAGAGTTCCAAGGCGCGAGTCCAGCGACCTCGGGAGGATATTCAGAAGACTCGGCTCACAGGTCTGAGGATGTCTTGGAACAACTCTACGAACTTTTCCTGACGCGGGGAGTGCCTGAACATATTCGGTCGGATAACGGCGCGGAATTCACCGCAAACGCGGTCAGGAGTTGGCTCGAAGACCTTGGCGTAATCACACTCTACATCATGCCCGGGAGCCCTTGGGAGGATGGCTACGTCGAGTCCTTTATCGGGAAGCTCCGGGATGAGCTTCTCAATGGCGAGGTGTTAGACACATTGACGGAAGCGAAGGTTCTTGTCGAGGGTTGGCGGAAGGAATACAATCGCTTCAGACCGCATAGTTCCTTGGGCTATCGGCCGCCGGCTCCAGAGGCCTTTATTGCTGGAAAATTCACTCAAGGGCTGGTACATTGATGGGGGGGGGCTGGTCACTTCAGATTTGTTTCAGATTTATTATTGTTTTCCGTCCAGAATTACCATGAACACCTTATATGGCTCGCCTTTAGGGTCTACATAGCTCCATCCTTTAGAAGGAACTATTTGCCTACACATTAGGCGTCGAGGTGTATATAGATTCCTAAAGGCAATATCTCCAACACAAATGCCATTTGGGTCAGCACATGCTTGTATTTTTATTGCGAGATTAACAACCTCTCCAATAATATCAACATGCCGTTTTGTGGCTTCATTTCCTATTGTGAGGATGGATGCGGCTCCAGATTCAATCCCAATACGTATCCCTATTATGGGCAATCCGAGTTCCATGAAAACAGGATTAATACCATGAATCAGGATTTTCCTCATTAACATAGCGCAATCGAACGCGAAATCGTTCTTCACAATAAAGCTTGGAGATGGAAAATAAGCAATGAATCCATCCCCTTGATATTTGAGAATATGTCCGTGGTGCTTTGGTACAATGGCACTCATCTCATATAAAAATGTATCGATGACCTTTGAATAGGTATCTCGAACTAGTTTTTGAGCCAGAGCAGTTGAACTAACAATGTCAATTGAAATAATAGCAAACTCAAGTTCGTTATCTTTCAATGATTCCAAGAACTCATTGGATTTGTCAGAATACTTCTGCTCTTGTATCTTCCCTAATGCTCTCTCTCTAATCGGGTCTAATCGTGAAATAACATATTTATCAATGTCTTGGACGTCGCCATCCGGAAGTTCAATGCACAAAGGCGTTTTGTTTATAAAATCCCTTATTTGCTCCATAATATTTTTGGGGAAAACTGCGTTATCGAGTTTGTCATAGAGCCTTGTTTCCCCATTTAAGATTTTCCATTCATACCGATCAGGATGCAGCCGAATTTTAAATTGGCACAAACCTGATTCCTCATCATTCTTTTCAACATCAAACACAAAATCAATTCTGTTATTAAAGAACGTTTTCATCCTCTGGTTTTGCATCGTTGGTTGTGTCAACTAACGTTCGCAACTTCGGGGCCATCGTAACCCTCTTCAGTTAGCCGCTTGAGCCATCAGCTCATGGAGCCTATCCAAGGAACCAAGGGCCTTGTCCTCCCGGATATAGCTGCGCTCACTTCCCCAGT
>JAPKZD010000021.1 GCA_026393975.1 Candidatus Aminicenantota bacterium
TGGGAGATCGTCCCCTGGCGGACCAGGGACCGGATGAACTCCGACCCCGGAATGACTGACCCGTAAATCGTTGATGACTTCGGATACATGGCGACTCCTATCATAGCCCAAGGTGTCACCTATGTATCTGAACGAGAGCAGGACGGATCCCTGCGGTACCGTGAGATTCGCCCTGGACGATCGCGTTGACAAGGTGAGCCGCTTTAACTACTATCTATATTAGGGTTTGTGAATTCCATGAAGCGAAGGGGCATATTCCTGTCTTGGCTCGCCCTCTGGGCATTGACCCAAGCCGTCTCCGCCCAGGACAAGAATCTTGCTCTGCTCGGCGAATACTCTAGCCTCTCCGCCCATATCGAAAGGGCCAAGAACGCGTTCCAGCGGGACAACCTGGCAAAATGCGAACAAGAAGTCCTCTTCTGCCTGGAGAAGCTGCCGGAACATCAAGAGGCTCATTTCCTGATGTCCCAGGTCCTTTATAAGAGGGGCGAGTTCGAGAAGGCGCTCGAACACATCCTCGCGGCCGAAGAAGGCTATCTCAAGCTGACGGAGGCCGTCTCTTTTTTGGAACAACAGAAGATCAAGAAAAAGATGGACAACATGGCCAGCCTGTTCGATGACGTCCAAGAGTATACGGTGGCCGACAAAGCGGCCAAGAGCCGGGGATCCTGCCAGCCCGACCGATACAGCAAAGACCTCCAGGACGCCAAGGACACGCTGGCGAAAGAAGAAAGGTGGAACGAAGCGGACCCGAACCAGGAGGCCTCCCCGATCCGCGCCAATTACCACTATTGGCATGGCAACTGCCTCTTTCGCCTCAAGCAGCTGCCAGAGACGGAAGCCGAATACCGGCTGGCCATCAAGGCGGATCCGCGCCATAGCGAGGCCTACAACAACCTGATCAACCTTCTGTTCTTGGAGAAGCGATTGGATGAGGCCCGCGCTTTCTTGTCTCAAGCCGAGGCCCACAAGGCATCGATCCATCCGAGCCTTAAGAAAGCCGTGCTCGAGATAGCCAGGAAATAAGAAGGGCGCGGGATCGTGTCCCCTGATGAGGAGGGAAAGGATGACAGGAAATCCTGATCGCGGTTTTGTCGGCTTCATCGTTTCAATCATCCTGATTCTGTCGGCGGCGGCCTGTTCGCCCGAGAAAAAAGCCTGGGAAACGGCCGAGAAGGGCGGCGCCGTATTTTCTTACGAGTCTTACCTCGTGGAATATCCTCAAGGCGAACATTCGGCCGCTGCAAAGCTGAAGATCGAGGAATTCGACTATCAGCAGGCGCTCGGCGAAGCCACCCGTCTCGGCGACGGCAAAATCGGGCCGCTCCAGGAATTCCTGAAACAATATCCAGAAGGCGCGTTCGCAGCGAAAGCCCGTGAGCGCATCGACAACCTGGAATGGGAGTCGGGCGCCGCCAAAAGCTCCATCGTTTCCTATGAAGACTATCTGACCGCCTACCCCCAAGGGCGGCACGCCGACGAAGCGCGGGCCTGGATCAAAGCTGCCCTCGACGCCCGCCCGGCGGAGTTCCGCGACGTCCGCATGGTCAAATTCGTCCTGCGCCAGAGCTTCGACGAAGAGGTGAAGGATGTGACCATCGGCTTCGAGGCGGCGCTCAAGGAATTCTTCCCTTATGTCGGGCTTCGGCTAGCCGGTCCGAACGATACGGCCGATGCGGTCATCTCCGTGAATTGCCAGGCGAAGGCCTATGGGGCCAGCTATTCCCAATTCGGACTCGGAGAGGGGACATATTACTATACCGGCGCTCAAGTCTCCGGACAGGCCGTCCTCCAGGTTCCCGGCAAGAAAACGCTACGCGAGGATTTCGACGGCGAAGTCCCGATTCCCTACACCCTCTCGGGGGGAACCACGGAGGCCTCGGGGGCGCCGTTCAACGGAGCCATGGAGAAAGATTTTCCGAGGAAAGCCGCGCGCCTGCTGGCTCGGGCGTTCGGCTATGCTCCGATGATCGGGGCGCTGTCGAATTCCCGCTACGACGTACTCCCGGCCGCCATCTACGCCCTCGAATCGGGAGGCGCCGCGGCGCTCGACCTCCTCCTTCCGGCGCTCGCCGGCCCGGACGCGGGCGTCCGGACGGGCGCGGCCCGCGCCTTGGCGGGCCACAAGACCGCGCCGGTGGTGGCGGCGCTCATCAAGGGCCTGGAGAGAGAAGGGCAGAACGAACTGGTATTCCGGAATGCCGCCGCGGAGTCGCTGTCGGAAATGGGCGCGCTGGCCGTCCCCGCCCTGACCGAAGCCCAAAAAGACGCCCGGCCCGCCGTCCGCGCCGGCGCGGCCATGGCCCTTGCCGGAATCCGGACCGCGCCTTCGCTCGCGCTCCTTGCCGGCCTCCTGGATGATGCCGAGATTTCCGTCCGGACCGCGGCTATCGAGGCCATCGGAGAGCACAGGACGCGGGCTGGCGTGTTGATCCTGATCGAGCGGCTCGGAGCGGAAAAGGCCGACAACCGGGACGCTTATCTTGCCGCCATCGGAAAGTCGATGGAGGTCAATGTCTCGGACGACGAAACCGATTCGCGTCCGCCGGCCTTAGACTGGGACCGCGATCTCGCAACACGTCTGGTGAAGACTGCCCCGCTCATGGCGGGTAACGGAAAACAGCGCGACATCCTTCTCGATATTGTAGCCCAAATCGGCGAATCCGCATCCCCGGCCGTCGCTCAGGCCCTCCGCGCGGATTCGGCCGCGGTCCGCGCCTGGGCCGCGGAAGCCGCGGGAAAAATGACCGATTCCGGCATGGCCCGGACTCTGGCCCAGGCCGCAGGGGACGCCGATTCGACCGTCCGTCTGGCGGTTGCCAAATCGTTGGCCGGATCCCCCGACGTCGGCGCCATCGAGCCCCTGGGGCGACTGCTTCTCGATCCCTCGGAAGAGATCCGGATGGAAGCCATCCGCGGTCTGCAGAACGCTATCGGCACGGAGGGCGGCACCGCCGCTTTCCGCCGGCATCTGTCATCGCCGGACAAGGTCAAGGTCCTGGTCGAGGCTTTGTCTTTTTCAGATCCCAAAAAGACCGACCGGCGGGACGCCGCCTCGGGCGTACTGGGGGAAATCGGCCGTCCCGCGGTGGAGCCTTTGATCGCCGTCTTGAAAGGCGCGGACCGGACTGCCTGGCCGGGCGCGGCCGGCGCGCTCGGCAAATCGGGGGGCGATCAGGCCGTCGCGGCGCTGATCGAATTAGCCGGGAACCCGGCCGCCCAGTCCGATGATGTCCTCATGACGCGCCTCTATACGGCCCTCGGAGAGACCAAGAGCCTCAAGGCGCTCGACATTCTCGCGGCGGGCCTTAAAGAGGCGTCGCGCGAACGTAAGAGGACGGCCATTGAGGGGCTTAAAACGCTGGGTCACATCCGCGGCGCCGATGCGCTCGCGGCCTCGCTGCCGACCGGGGACGCCGGTTTGGACTCCGACGTCCATAGCGCGCTCCAGGAATTGACCAAGTACGAACCGGAGGATGAGAATTTCGACTGGAAGGCCTGGTGGGCCAAGAACCGGGCGCGCTACGGGCTGAAATAATCCCGAACTTCTCGATCGCGGAGAAGAAGGGATGACGGCCCCCCTCCCCTCTTATTACTGATAGGAATTTCCTTTCCCTGCTGCCGATATGCCAAGATCATCTCATGAAGCGCGTCTTGGAGCATCGCCCTTGGTTGCGAATAAAGGCCGATCAGATCGGGGACACGCACCGTTTCCTGAGAAACGGCGCTTGTCCCCCGTTTTGATCAGTACCGGCCGCGGCCGCCGCCCGTGCGCGGACGATCGGTCCGGCCAGGCTTGAGTCCTTGCCAAACGGCATCAGCTGAACTAACCTAATAGCCGGTATTCGCAACTTGATGAATCAACACCCGAGTCCGAAGCCGTACGCAGTGGACACCAGGAATCTCAAACATGATTGAAAGAGAGAGTTCAAGATGATTTTGGCGAAACCCGAAATTCTCCGGCAGATCCATGACGGTAGGATAAGGATTGAGCCCTATGATGAGGATGCTGTTGGCCCCGCCTCGATTGATTTGACGTTAGATAACAAGTTGCGGGTTTTCAATACCGACCAGCACATCACGCGGGCAGATATCGACTACAAAACCCTGGCCAAGCTCGTGGACATCACCGACGGCTATCTCTTGAAGCCGGGTGAACTAGTGCTTGGGATCACCAAGGAGAGGATCACTCTCCCTGAAGACGTGTGCGGGTGGCTGAACTCGCGCTCGAGATTCGCCCGGATCGGACTCATGAGTCATATCGCGGCTCCGTTCCTGGCGCCGGGCATCTCGAACAGACAGATTCTGGAAATCTACAACGCCGGGCGGAATAAGATAAAGTTAGCGCCGGGGATGAGAATCTGTCACGTCGTTCTTCAGGAATGCAGAGGCACCGCGACATACACCGGAGCCTGGAAAGACCAAGAGCTGTGACGGACATTTCCTTTTAAGCGCGTCATCGACTTGAAATCCAAAGGGCCCGGATTCCGGCGCGCCCGTCGAGCTAGGGCGTCTGTGCCGGCCTGATCTCGTCTCTCCGTATCCGGCTCATCTGCTTTTATTTCAGCAGGATCAGCGAGTAAGTGTCGGCGACGAGGATGCTTTTTCCCAGGACGCAGAGATTCTGGGCTTCGCCCGGCGTGTCGTAGGACGAAACAAGCCTTGGGGAATTCGGGTCGGAGATGTCGATCTTTTTAACGCCCGCCAGGCCGTCGGCGACATAGGCGAAGTGCCCATCGAGGACGACGGCGCTCGAATAATCGCCGGAGGCGGCCGTGCCCAGTATCCTCGGCGCGTCCGGCCGGCCGATGTCGACAACGATCAAGCCGTCCGCTCCGGACGCTATATACGCGAGCTGGCCGCGGACGGCCACGCCGCTCGGCTCCCCGGCGAGCTTGACCACCCCGATCTCGGCCGGCGCCTCCGGTTTCCGGACGTCGAGGACGTGGAGCCCGGTGTCGCTGTTGGCCAGGAAGGCGTTGTCGCCGGAAACGGCCAGCCCGTACGTGAATCCGGACAGTCTGAACGAGCCAACGACTCTCGGGGCGGCCGGGTCCGTGACATCAAGGGTGTAGAAGCCGAAGTTGTCGGCCGTGAGATACGCGGAGTTCCCCCGGACAACCAGCGTTCTCGGGATCCCCTCGGCGAACGTCAGGGGCTTCCCCGGTTTGGGCTTGGCCGGGTCCGTGACATCGAATACCCGGATCGACCAGCGGTCCGTGACATAAATGAAGTTCCCGTTGACGGCGATGTTCTGGACGCCCCGGAAGATGTTCGTCCCGCCGACAAGATTGGGCCGGGCCGGGTCGACCGCATCCACGACCAGTACCCCGGAGAGCTCGCCGACCGCGAACGCATAACGGTCCCGGCCGCAAACGGCGACGATGGAGCTCGGGGCTGGAAAAAAGCCCGTAACCGTCGGCTTCCGGGGATCGGCGAAGTCCATGAAGAAGATGCCCGAGAAATAATCAACGACGATCCCCCGATTTTCCCTCAGGATGACGCGCCAACCCTCGTTGTACATCGTGTACTTATTGGTCGAAACGACGGCCGGGGAATCCGGCCTGGAGATGTCGAAGATCTGATAGCCGCCGTCATAGAGGCTCCCGACGCAGAGCAGCTTTTCGTTCGCCGCGACGCTGTGGGCATATCCGGAGGCGACAAGGGAAGCGGCCAATTTCGGCGCGGCCGGCGAGGTGACGTCCACGACCTTGATCCCGCCGGAGCCGTCGGCAATGTACGCATAGTTCCCGGAAAGCGCGACGCTTTCGGCGGTTCCGTCCGTGTCGAGGGCCCCGACCGGCGCGAGCCTGGCCGGATCAGTGATATCGACGATCTGCAAGCCGGCGCTGCCGTCGGCCAGGAAGAGGGATCTTTCTCTGAGAGCGATCTCGGTCGCTTCGCCGGGGGAATCCCAGGAGCCGGCGACTTTCGGGGCTGCGGGGTTGGCGATATCGACGGCCAGCAATCCGCCGGGTCCGTCGGCCACCAGGGCGATGGAACCGTAGGCCGCGACGTCCCGGGCTTCGCCGGCAGTGTCCAGAACGCCTTTCAAAATGGGGGCCTTCGGGTCGGTGACGTCGATCACGGCCAGGCCCTTGTCGGCCGCGGCGACCAAAGCGTAGTTTCCGGCCAACGCGACGGCGAATCCTCCGCCGAGATAGAGTTGGGAAAGCGTTTCCGGGTTCCGGGGATCGGAGAGGTCCAGGATCATCAGGCCGTCCAGGAAGGCGCAATAAGCCAGCTCGCCCCGAATCTCGACGTCATGGGCTTTCGTCCAGAGAGAAGAGCCGAGAAAGGTCAGCCGGCCGTTTTCCGGGCCGCCGCAGGCCAGGCCGCCGGCCGAAAACAGGATCAGGGCCGATAAGATCCGTGCACCGGATTTCGAATTGAACATGTTCGTCCTCCGCTCCGGCGCCTAAATCATGACGTCTTCGAGCCAGCCCAGCTTGATCAGCTCGATCTTTTCAGGGTCGGCCGTGCCGATCCCGTATTTCGTGTCGGCGATCTGGATGTGCTTGGGAACTGGGGGGATTTCCAGGGCCGGCCCCAATTCCTTCCGCCGTTTGGCAATGATCAGCCGGAGACCGATCGAATCCACGGCCACAGGGTCCTGTCCGACAATGAGGCCTTTATAATTCCAGACGTACCGGCGGCTGAAATTGTGAGGGCCGCGGCCGTGGAATTGCGGGGTCAACGCGCAGAGAACGTTCAACCGGGTTTTTCCCTTGACCTGAGGCAGGAGGAAAAGTGACCCCAGCGAGGCGCAACTATCAGGGTGGTGAGCCGGCTGGGACTCGGCGAACATGATGTAATTTTTCAGGCAGCCCGACATTCCGGCCAGGTAATGCGTCCGTACGGGACGGACGTTGATCAGGGCTGTGGCTTTGACGAAGAGGGGGTTCGTCCGCACGTTGTGGTCATCCAGCCCGATGTTCTTTTCCTCGACCCCGGCGTCCAGGACGCGGCGCTTGATGGCTTTCTCGACCGGAGCGGGCGTCGGCAGAAAGGACCAGACATTGGTTTTGATCCCAACGACGTCCTCGGGCTTAAGAAGCCGTTTGAAGGCTTCGACCGGGTCGTTTTGGTCCAAGAGCTTCGAGACGGCCTCGTCCAACATCTGCTGGATGACCGGCTCGTTGAAGGCGGAATTGGCGTCGAGCGCCTCCGGATGACGGATCAGCACCACCCGGGTTTTCTTAGCCGGCGCGGCCGTGTTTTGGCCGAACGCGGCGGACGCTCCCAATACAGCTGCGGTGCCCTTGATGAAATCGCGGCGGGTCATGGGGAATGTCATGGTCACCTCATTTGAGCGGACGAACGATCGCTTCCGCGAGCCGTCCGGCGGATTCCTTCGACGACGCTTCGAAAACGACCGCCAGGAGGTTTTCCCGCGTCTTGATCATCGACCATTTTTTGTTTTCGGTCAGGGCGGCCCCGTCGGCGTCCGCCCGGGGCAGAAAGGACTTCAGGAACGACGCGGCCGCGGCCCTGGTTATTGCGGCGTCGGGATACCGGACGACGAGCAACAGGGCGGATTCGCCGCTCTCGGAGCGGTACTCGGCGAACAGGCATTCGGTTCTTTCGTCCAGGTTCAGGATGTTCTCGGAGGCAACGAAGTACCGGTTGCTGAGATGGACGTGGTTGTGAAAATACGCGGTTCTTTCCGCCTGCAACCCGGCAGAGGGGAGGAGTTTGATCATGTCCGGCAAGGCGCCGTCCGGGCCGAGCAGCGGGGCGACCGCCTTCCCTATCATAAGGACGGCCTTTTCTGCTTTCTCCTCGTTTCCCGAGACCGTGATCGAGACGAAATAGCGGCCCCGCCAGAACCGGAGGAGTCCCGGGCCGTATTCCGAGCCCTGGCCGATTCCGGCCTCCGGATCCTGCCGGTCGCAGGAAAACATGCCGAAGGCCTCGGCCGGCGAGCCCATGTCGTAGATATCCAGGTTCAGCTCGTTCTCCGAGGCGTCGGCGTACTTACGGACGAAGACCTCGCGGAAATCGAAGGCCAAGTAGACTTCCGCGCCCCCGTCCATATAGTCGTAGAGCGTTTTGCGGTCATAGACCGCGTCCTGCCCGGACGCTTTCCAGTCCAGGACCTGTTTAGGGATTTGCGGGCCGAAATCCTTCACGGCACCTCCTGCAAGGGAAAGAAGGGCGGGAATGAACACGACGGTCAGAAATCGGACAACTCGCATCGGGAAAACTACCATATCGGAACGGCCGGCCGGATGTCAATGCCGTGAACTCGCCCGAAATAAAAAAGGGCGGATTGCCCTGCCCGGGCATCCGCCCTTTGCGTTTTAAGTCGATCAAATCGGGGAAACGCTAATCTGGGGACACGCACCGTTTCCTGAGAAACGGCGCTTGTCCCCGATATGTCCCCCAAAGCTAAAAAAATACACTTTTGGTTGGACCATTTTTAAGGGATGAACTCCCCTTAAAACCTCTGGAGCCGGCGACCGATATCCCAAAGAGCCGTAGAACAAAAAATGTTAAGCGACCCAAGTTTGATTGTGAGGTTGGGATGGGCAGCGAGAACTACCGGACGCTCGCCGTCCAATTGAAGGCGAGTCCCGTGCTCCTCACCTTGCCCGCGCCCGTCACGGAACCATCTTTGCCGATGGTGGCGGTGTAATCCACCTCGAGGCTATCGCTGGTGTCCTTCCGGTAGATCGAGACGGTGTCAGACCCTGTCCAAGTCATGGTCAGCACTGCACGTCCCACACCGCGTCGAAGACATCGCTGGTGCCCCGGCGCGTCCACACACCGCTAAAGCCGTTCTCTCTCTCATCCCACCGCACCCCGAGCAAGCCGGATCCACGACCGGAGCCCAAGATGTTGGAAACAGGCCGTTCCGTGTTTCCCTTGACGCTCGCCGTCCAATTGAAGGCGAGTCCCGTGCTCCTCACCTTGCCCGAGCCCGTCACGGAACCATCTTTGCCGATGGTGGCGGTGTAATCCACCTCGAGGCTATCGCTGGTGTCCTTCCGGTAGATCGAGACGGTGTCAGACCCTGTCCAAGTCATGGTCAGCACTGCCGTCACCTGCCGCCCGTTCACGTCCCACACCGCGTCGAAGACATCGCTGGTGCCCCGGCGCGTCCACACACCGCTAAAGCCGTTCTCTCTCTCATCCCACCGTACCCCGAGCGAGCCAGATCCACCACCGGAGCCCAATTTGACCGAATCGTTGGGGTTGATCGGGATCGTGATGGTCCCGCCTCCTTTCCCCGATTCCGGTAGAATTCGGCGCCACACCGTCCCATTGGCCCACCGGATGGTCTTGCCGCCGTCCTGCACCGAGCCATGCAAACCGCCTTCCCATTCAATAGCGATCACCGTTTCGGTATTCAGAAAGCGCCCCTTAGACCGGGAGCCCATTTCGTTCGTGAAGACCAGGTTCCCGCCGCCATCTTGCGTAATGGAAGTCGGCTTTCCATCGCACGTCCACGTCCCGCCAATGGACCAAACCGTGAACCCCTGGCCGTTCGACTCTGGGTGCTCCGCCATGTTCGACGGCATGCTCCCAGCGACGACCAGATGCTGGCCAAACGGCGGAAATAGCAATACGAAAACAGACACTATTATAAGAAACAATCTCCGTGAAAATCGCATGCGAGCCTCCAAAAAGATTACTCAAGTATAAAAGAAAAGAATTTCTTTTTTTCCGGGACGTGATGAATTCCCACCCTTGGCGTCTACTTTACTCTCCTATCCCTACCGGTACTATATTGCCGGCCTCAAGATATTATCAAGTCTTCGAATCGCGCTGTCAAGGCGGATTGATAGGAAATTCCTTTTTTCGCGGGGCGTGGATCCGCCGACGTCGGCCTCAGAATCAACCCTTCCCCTCGCGGTCCAGGAACAAGAGGCGGTCCAACGCCAGGATGGGCCGGTGACCGACTTCAGGATCTCGAGAAAGCGAAGCCGGTTGTTCTGGTCGAAGGCGGCCGGGTTGAGGATCGCCTACAGCCACTTCTCCTCGACCATCGCCATCCAGCGCCGGCTCATGGTATTTCCGGCCGGTGCGGGCGTCAAGGCTCGGACCGGGATCACTTCTCGATCCGCGTCGCCGACCATTCGCCCTCGCTGACGACGCGCTTCTCCTTCTCGTTGGACGACCGATCGGTTTCCCGCCAAGTTCCCTTGGTCAGGCGTTTCCCGTCGGGCGAGAGAACGGCGGTGTAGACCGCCCCGCCGTAATCCGATTCCGCTCCCATCGTGAAAACGCGTGTCGCGGGATCGTACCGGATCGGGGGGTTGGCCCCCTTCCCGTCTCCGCCGGCGCTCTCGATCCGGAGATTCCCCTGGGCGATATATTTTTGCGGGTCGAACTGGCTCTCATCTAGTTTCTCGATGCCCAGTGTGCCCGTCCAGACGACTCCGGCCTTGTCCTTGCCGGTGAACGCCCAGGTCCCGAAGCCGAGGCCGGGACCCTGGGACACCGCCTGCGGCCCGGCCGGGACGAATCCGGCGGCGAGGAAGAGGGGCGTGGCGAGCGCGAACAGGATGACGGTGACGATGGCGATGCGGCGGATGATCATGATACGGCGGCTCCTTGTCAGATTACCCTTCTCATCACGGAGCATGATATCCTCCGCCGATTTCACTTGTCAATCGTTCGGTCCTAAGAAATCCCCCCCGAAAATAAAAAAGGGCGGATTGCCCTATCCGGGCATCCGCCCTTGCTTACGAATAAAGGCCGTCTAATCAGGGGACTCGCACCTATAGCACATGTCCTTTCTTTCCTGAGCCAGCTTCTGTATCAGGTCACGAATAACCAGGGCTATCGTCACATCGAGACCAGAGAGCGGCTCGTCCAGGAGAAGGATATCAGGATTATGGAGGAGGGCTGCCGCGATAAGGACCTTCTGCCGCATGCCTTTCGAACAGGATGAGATCGGCGAATCCATATCATGTTAAAGACCGAATATCTTCAGGAAATCCGCAGCCTTGGCCCTAAGGGGCCGCTCATATATACAGATATCGGTCAGGATATTCTGGCCTCAATAGAATCTTGCCCTTGGTGATTTTAAGAAGTTGGGCGAGCATCTTAATGGTTGTCGTTTTGCTCGCGCCGCTGGGCCCCAGGTATCCCAGCACTTCATCTGGCTTGATGGCGAAGCGTACGAAATTAACGACAGCGAAGACCTAGAACTTCTTGGTAATACCCCGTAATTCAATCATTTTAAAAAGTCCTATGGCGCTTCACCGCACATCTGTCCTTAAGAAGGCCGAAAAAGCCAGACCAGCCAGGATGATGTTCCAGATAACCAGCCCGGCGATGTCCTTCAGGCCGATGCCAAGGCTGTCTAGAAGCGTCGGCTTGCCTTCCGCAAACCTGGGGAAATCGGACTTATCTCCCTCGTATTCCTGAGGCTGGGGAGACTCGAGCTTGATGTACTTGCCGTTCAGGGTTGCGCTGGTTGAATAGCTCCAGGGAGACGTGCCGACGACTTTCCTTACTTTCTTTAGGATGTAATCATCATAGACTCTGGAATAGTCCCGGATATCTTTTAGAAATCGGTCGGCTGCAGCGGGGCCGGTGTCCGATATATCTTCGGCGGAGTATTGGAAGAGGGCCGACGGCGAAGCGCGTGATATTTTCTGGGCGAGATCGACTCTCTGCTGCATGGCGTTATCATAATCGGCATATAGCTTCCGAACCCAGTCCTGCCCCTCCGAAAAGGCGAGATCGGCCTCCGCGAGAATGTCTTTTTCCGTCTTCAGTTCGCCGTTCTTGATCCTGTCCTGCACTTTTTTCATCCTCCCCCAGACTTCCTGCTTGATCGTCGGCCCGACGAGCTTGGCCAGCTGGTATTCAGTCGGCGCCTTGGCGAACTTTTCGGCCAGGAGTGTTGACGCGTCGGGAATGATGAAAGCAAAGACGATCCAGAATGAAAGCAGGACGAGAAGGACCAGCGAGGAGCGGAGGATGAGCGAAGAAAAGAAAAGGCTGAGAAAGGCAAAGAGAGAAAGGTAGGCCAGGCTGAGGAGCAAAAAGACGGCTATGCGCGGGAGGCTCCCGAAGCTTAGGACGGAGGGCATAAAGATGCCGATAATGATGAGGTTCACGATGAGTCCGACGAGCATAGGGATCACGGCGCTCGCGAGGATAGCCGCATATTTTGCGGTCAGGAGCTTGACTCGGCCGACCGGATTGGACAGGACCAGCCGGAGCGTGCCCCGCTCCTTTTCTCCCGAAACGGCTTCGAATCCAAGAAGGATGACATACAGGCTGAAGACCATCTTGATAACGAAGGCCCAGTCGAGTTCGGGAACCTCAGGCAACTTGAAGTTGCGCGGGCCGGCGGGCATGGCCTCGAGTGTCTGCTTCGGACTTAGGGAATAGCCGGGCGGGCTGCTCTTCTCTCCTCCTTCAGCCATGAACATCAGGGGACTCGGCGACTTGAAGAGCGGCGTTGTCACCGTGCTGGGATGCCGATCTGCCTGACTGACATGGAGGCGGTAGTCGGAATTGAGCCGACCGTACTGCTGGACGAAAACGAGCCCGTTGACGGCGAACAAGATGACGCTCGCCGCGAACAGGACGGAAAACTGGACGCTCTTCAGGTGGTCGAGGAATTCTCTCTGGATGATCGTATTCATCTTGTCACCTCACGTCTTTCCTAAGGAAAGCCGTGTAAGCCAACGCGAAAAAGGCCAGACTGAGGAAAGCCAGGAGAAGCCACGGCAGCCAGGTCGCGGCCAGGGCTTCTCCCGCCGATTCGTCAGCGACTCGGAAATCCATAGGTGGCAACTTCCTATAGGCTTCCCGGTCCGCGTACATAAGCTTGGCTCGCTCGGCATGTTTCTGCCAATAGCGATAGACCTCTTGCATGAACCGCTCATACTGTGCCATTCCCGTCTTGGCATATCTCTCGGCCCCCTGATCCAGCAGAACGGCCGGAGATAAGCTCGAGATCGTCCGAGCCAGGTTCATCTGGGCGGTCAGCTTGCGGCCGAACTCCGCGTCTACCTGATGGCTCAGGTCGGCCTTTAGAACCCAGAGCTCGACATCGCGAAGGGCGAGCTCTTTGCTCATCTCCCCCTTCTCAGTGCCTTGGACGAAAGCTTCGCTGACCTTCTTCTGCTCGGCCTCGTACGGCTGGAATGCCGCCGCCTTCTGTTGCTCGAGCTGCTGCTCGCTCGGAAGCTTAGTGAGGTTGTCGGCAGCTACGACCCCCAGGTTGGGATATACAATGATGAGGAAGATCCAGGCCTGGAGCAGGATCATCAGCGCCGCCGCCGGCCGATTGACCAGGACCGAGACGAAGAGGCTCATGGTGTAGAAAACGGTCAGGTAGAGGGCGGCGAGGCCGATGTAACTTAGGAAGCGGATCCACTCGGCGGCCTTGAACTCGATAAAGGAATGGGAGAGCATAATAATAAGGGAGACGAGGGATGACGCAAAGAGAGCGGCGATGACGACAACCCATCCGCCGAGGAACTTCCCGAGGAGGAGCTGGTCCCTCGGTACGCGATTGGAGAGAGTCAGCTTCAGTGTCCCCGCAGATTTTTCCTCGGACACGGCGTTATAGGCGATAAATATGACCAGCAGGCTGAGGACGACCCGAACGACGAAGGCGAAGTCGACGGCCCCGAAACCCGATCTAAAACGGTCTTGTCGGCTTTGCCCCTCCCCCATGTAGCCTGACGTGCGGGAGGGGATCCCGAGATAAGTGACGACGATGCTGTTGCCGAGCTTCCGGTCTTTGCCCTGGATGAGGGCGCTCAGCACCTGGGGCGGCCTGTAAAGGCGGATATAAAAAAAGTCGCTCTTCATCTCTTCACGTGCGGCCAGATAGTCCTGTCGGCGCACTTTGTAGTCCTGAACGTTGATTACGGTGCTTACGGACGCCAACGTCAGTGCAATCGCAAGGCCTATGAGAAACTTGGCAGACTTTAAGTGCTCGAGGATTTCGCGTTTGATTATCGTTTTTAGCACGGCAATCCCCATTCGGCGGGCTAGGTGGTCAGCGGCTCGGACTTCATGTAGTCGATGTAGATCTTGTTCAGGTCCTCGTGCTGGAGCTCCTCGCGGGTCCGCTCCATGACCAGCCGGCCCTCCCTCATGATCCCGACGCGGTCGCCGATCTCCTTGGCCCGGAAGATGTCGTGCGTGG
>JAPKZD010000002.1 GCA_026393975.1 Candidatus Aminicenantota bacterium
TTCATCGACGCCGTCGTCGTCTCCTCGCCGATCAAGAACCGGCGGGTCGGGCGGGCCATGCTCGACGAATTCTGCGGCCGGATGGCCAGCCAGAACGTGACCATCGTCTTGACCCATTTCTTCCTGCCCGAGTTCTTCCTCAAGGCCGGCTTTATCAGCGACAAGCGCTGGGGCGCCCTGGTTAAGTATCTCTAAACAATACCCAAGCGTAGCTTGCGGGCCACCTGACAGCTGTCCCTGCGATCTGACGAACGAGCGCTAGCGGTCGAGAACGATCTCCGGCAGGTTCGCCGCTTTGAGCACGGTGTTGAGGGCGGCGAGCTCGCGCGTCCGGAACGATTCCCATTTATCGATAAGAGCGCGCAGGGCTTGGCGCCTTTCCGTGACCGCGGCGACGAGCTGGCTCGTCGGGGCGGCATCGGCCTCCTGGAGCATGTTCATCAGCGAATTGAGAGAGCCGCCGACGCTCGTGAGCGTGTCCTGGGCCCCAGCGCTTCCGGGACCTCCCGGGCCCATCTGACCGCCCATGCCGCCGGGTCCGCCGGCGCCGCCCTCGAGAGCGGCCGCTTTCTTGTCGAACGCGGCCAGGGGCTCCGTGACCTCTACCGGGCTCTGGGCTTTGGCGACTGCTTCCTGGGCCTTTTTGACCCGCCCGCGCAGGGCGCGCATCTTCTGGAGGGCGACCTGGGATTCGAGGACTCCGTCGTACATCGTCCGGGACAGCTCGAACTGCTGGGCGAGCCCCGCCGAGGAGGTCTTGACGCGCGGATCCATCCGTAGGGCAAGCGGCTGTTTGAGCGTTTGGCCGTCGACCGTGAGCTTGACGGTGTAGAGGCCGGGGGGCGCCCAGATCGAATTCGGGGCAGGGACGGTGTCATGGGGCGTGGCCGCGATGGGCAGGCCGGCGCGCCGGCCGCCGCCTGCGAGGGGCTGGTAGCGCATGTCCCAGAGGAAGCGATGTAGGCCCGCCGCCGTCTTGAGCGTCAGGGGCTTGCGGTACCAGTAAAGCGGGACGGGCGCGCTCTCCGGCGTCGGGTATTCGCCTTTGTCCTCGCTCGTGTAACGCCGGATGACGCGTCCGGTTCCGTCGGCGATCTCGATCGTGACCGGCCCGGAGGCGTCGGATTTGAGAGCGTAGTCGATGACCGCGCCGTCGGGCGGGTTCTCGCCGCCGGGCTCGTCCGGCGGCAGGGGCGTGTCCGTGTTCATGTTCCAGCGGACGCGCGTCGCGATCTGCGGCCGGAAGAGCGTCGCTTCGGCCGCGGCCGTCTTTTCGTCGAGTTGGCGGAGCGGCGTGATGTTATCCAGGATCCAGAAGCCCCGTCCGTGGGTGGCCGCGACCAGGTCGTCGTCCTTGACGACGATGTCGCGAACCGAGCTCGGGGCCATGTTCAGGCGAAGCGTCTGCCAGTGGTCCCCGTCGTCGAAGGAGACGTAGACCTGGCGCTCGGTCGCCGCGAAAAGAAGGCCCCGCCGCACGGGGTCTTCGCGGACGGCGTTCGTCGGCGCGCCGTCGGGGAGGCCGTTCACGATCTCGATCCAAGTCTTGCCGCCGTCGTGGGTCCGGTAGATGTGCGGCCGCATGTCGTCGAGGCGGAGGGTGTTGACCGCGGCATAGGCGGTCAGGGCGTCGAAGCGTCCGGCGTCCATGACCGAAACCTTGGCCCAGGGGGTGAGCTGCGGCGGAGTGACGTCGATCCAAGTGAGGCCGCCGTTCGCTGTCACGTGGATGAGGCCGTCGTCCGTGCCGACCCAGATGCGGTTAACGTCGACGTAAGAGGGCGCGACGGTGTAGATGACGCCGCGGCGCGGGGGCTGGGCCGACGGCTCGCCTTTATACTCGCCGACGCCCGCCGGCACGTCCCAGGTCTCGCGGGTGAGGTCGGGACTGATTTGCGTCCAGCTCTGGCCGCCGTTACGGGTCTTCCAGAGCGTGTTCGCCGCGAAATAGAGCGTTCGGGGGTCGACGGGGGAGAAAAGAACGGGCTGGGTGCGGACGGCCCGCCAATCGGGCGCGCGGGAGACCCTGGGACCGACCGTTTGGACCTGTCCGGTGCGCCGGTCCCAGCGCGTCACGTTGCGTCCGCCGTAGACGATGTCCGGGTCGAGCGGGTCGGGCGCGGCGTAGCCGTACTCGTCGACGCCGACGGTGCGCCACTCGCGGAAGGTGATCCGGCCGTCGTCGCCCCGGCTCAAGACGCCGGCCGAGCCGCTCTCCTGCTGGCCGCTGTAAACTCGGTAGGGGAAGGCGTTGTCGGCCGCGACGTGATAGAGCTGGGCCGTCGGCTGGTTGTACCAGGAGCTCCAGGTTTCGCCGCCGTTGACGGTGATCGCGGCACCCTGGTCGCTCGTGTAGAGGATGACGTCGGGGTTCGAGGGGTTGATCCAGAGGTTCTGGTAGTCGTCGCCGCCCGGGGCGCCCTTGAACGCGCGGAAAGTGCGGCCGCCGTCGGTCGATTTCCAGGAGACGGTCGAGACGACGAAAACCGTGTCGGGATCGGAGGGGTGGACGGCGACGCGCGGCAGGTCGCCGCCGCCGATGCGTCCGGCCGGGCGCGTGTCGGGGAGCCGGGCCCATGTCGCGCCGGCGTCGTCCGAGCGGAAGAGCGCCGTGCCGCGGGCGAAGGCGACCACGGCGTAGATGCGGCGCGGAGCGGACGGCGCGATGCCGAGGTTGATCTGGACGACTGTGTCCGCGGCGGCGGAGGACTCGGTGGGTGCGGCGGGCGTGCTGGAGCCGGCGCCGGCCGGCGCGTTGGTGTCGAGCTTGCGCCAATTCGTGCCGCCGTCGATCGACTTGAACAGCCCGCCGTGCGGGCCGCTCCAGGCGGCGTTCTCCCAGGGACCTTGGCGCGATTCCCAGAGCCCGGCGTAGACAATGGCCGGGCTCGAGGGGTCGAAAGCGAGTTCCGAGCCGCCCGTGTTCTCGTCGACGTAGAGGACGCGCTCGAAGGTCAGGCCGCCGTCGAGGGAGCGGTAGATGCCGCGCTCCTCGTTCGGGCCGTAGGGGTGGCCGAGGACGGCGGCGAAGACGCGGTCGGGGTTTCGCGGATCGACGATGATCTGCGGGATCTGCTGGCCGTCGCGAAGGCCGAGGTGGGTCTCGGTCGCGCCGGCGTCGGTCGATTTGTAGATGCCGTCGCCGACCGAGAGGTCGGGCCGCTGGAGGCCCTCGCCCGAGGCGACGTAGACGATGTCGGGGTTCGAGGGCGAGACGGCGATGGCCCCGATCGAGCCCGTCGGCTGGTCGTCGAAGATGGGGCGCCAGGTGCGTCCGTAGTCGGTCGTCTTCCAGACGCCGCCGTTGCAGACGCCCATGTAGAAGACGTTGGGCTGGGAGGGGACCCCGGCCACGGCCCGGGTGCGGCCGGCGCGGTAGGGGCCGATCGACCGCCAGCGCATTTCGGAGAAGAGGTTCTGGTCGGAGGGCTGGGCCGAAAGGGGAGGGGCGAAGAGCGGGAAGAGGAGAAAGGCGAGCGCGGCTATCGCGGCGGGCCTTAGTGTGATTCTTGGGATCGAAGGAATTCTATGGTGTGCGGTCACGGGGTGTCCTCCTATTCTCAGCGCTGGGATTTCAAGCTTCTTCCCGGCGAGCACTGGCATTGGCATTGTCGAGACCGAATCTCTGCGCCGAATATATGAAAAGCGGGGGAGTGATGTCAAATGGTGTGTGCCCTCTTTGTGGTCCGATACCTAGTAAGAGACGACCGCCTCGACTTTCTCCAGGCCCGGTATCATTACTGATCCTCATCCCCGGAATAAAAAAAGTAGTTGACAAACGTCTTTAATGGTTGTATATTGTCAACCTACAGGGGAAAAGATGACATCTGACTCGAGCCGCAAGCTTCCCGAGACCCCCTTCAGTGTCCGTCTGAAGGCCGCCCGCAAGATGGCCGGGCTGAGCATGGAGGACCTGGCCAAGCAACTCGGGGGAATAGTCACGAAGCAGGCCATCGGGAAATATGAGAAGGGCCGGATGATGCCGACGCCTGAAGTCATGGAGCGGTTGATAAAAGTCCTCCAAATCGCGACCTGGGGTGCCGCGCCCCTGATCACGCTGAAAAGCCGCGAGCACCCGCTTCTCAGGAGACGGGGGTTGCTGCGGCTTTTGAGTAAGAACCAAGAGACGGCCGATGACGATGACACTCGGAAGCGGGAGAGCTCCGAACCGGAGGACCTGGCAAGTGTCGCGAAGGCCGTGC
This sequence comes from Candidatus Aminicenantota bacterium, assembly GCA_026393975.1. Lineage (GTDB taxonomy): Bacteria > Acidobacteriota > Aminicenantia > Aminicenantales > Saccharicenantaceae > RBG-16-66-30. Next base: position 4,203 of record JAPKZD010000002.1, read on the forward strand.
CTCTCCTGCCCGAGGGCGGCTACCCATCGCTCGCCGTGAGGCGGGCCCGCCATGCGGCCGCGTGGGAATCCGATGCCGCCTTGGACCGGATCCGGTTTCGGGAGGGAGAGAGGCTGCCTGCCAAGACGAAGTCGGCCCTGGAGTACCAAGTCGCCGATTATCTCCAAAAATACCTGGAACTCGAATCGATCCTGGGCCTGGCGGCCGCCTTTGAGAACCCCGTCGCGAATCTGACGGTCCGGACGAGCGAAGAAGTCGAGACCGCGGCCTCTGAAGTCCGTCGCCGCTGGGAGCTTGGCTCCGGCCCCGTCGTGAACCTCCTGGGCCTGCTCGAGGCCAAGGGCATCGTGGTTTACGAAACGAGGGGCATCGACGGGTTCGACGGCCTTTCGGGGAGGTTCGGGATGGCTCCCTTCGTCGCGGTCAGCCTGGATTTTCCCGCCGACCGGGTCCGCTTCACGGCCGCCCACGAGCTGGGTCACGTGCTGTGCGACTTCTCGGCAAACGAGAGCCCCGAAAGCCAGTGCCACGCGTTCGGAGCCGCGTTCCTCCTGCCCAGGGCTGCGCTCGAGAAGGCGTTCGCGCCGTCGCGGCGCAAGATCGGCCTCGGCGAGCTCGGGGAGGTCAAGGAGGCCTTCGGCATCTCGCTCCAGGCGATCATGTACCGGGCCCACGCCTTGGGGCTCGTGAGCGACAGGCAGTTGCGGTCGTTTCGCGAGACGGTCAAGGCCAAGGGTTGGTCGACGACCGAGCCGGTGGAGTACGCGGGCAAGGAGCGCGCGGCGAGGTTCCGCCGGCTCCTCCATTACGCGGTCGCCGCGGACATCCTGGACGTGGAGCGGGCGGCGGAGATGGCCGGCGTTCCGGCCGAAGAGCTGAAGAAAGAGATCGGAGAGATTTTCTGATAGGAATGACAAAGGAAAAGGGAGGTTAAGGAAAAAACAAATGGGCAAGTCTGTCGATTCTTATCTCTTGGGCATGGAGCTCGGCGCGGCGCAGAGCTTCGAGAACATGACGGTTTTCGGGCTCCTGACATCGCTTAACGGCGGTCCGGAGTACGTCACCCTCAAGGAAGCGCTCGAGACGGGCGTTTTCACCGTCACCGAGGTGAGCGAGGGCGGCTCGGTCCCGGAACTCAAGGTCGAAAATAGGAGCGACATCGCCGTGCTCCTCCTCGACGGCGAGGAGCTGAGGGGCGCGAAACAGAACCGGGTGCTTAACACGACGATCCTCGTCGCGCCGAAGTCGGCGATGAAAGTCCCGGTGAGCTGCACCGAGCACGGCAGGTGGAGCTACGAATCCAGACAGTTCGCCGAGTCGGGTAACGTCATGGCCGCGTCGATGCGGGGCGTCAACCTGCGTGAAGTGAACCGGAACCTGGAGGTGTCGAAGGAGTTCCGCTCGAACCAGGCGATGATCTGGGATAACGTCGCCGAGATGGCCTGGGACATGAAAGTCAGCTCGAGGACCGGGGCCATGCGCGACGTTTTCGAGGCCAAGGGCGCCGACCTCGACGGGTATCTTAAGAACTTCAAGGCGGCCGAAGGCCTGAAGGGGATCCTCGTGTTCATCGACGGCAAGCCGGCCGGGATGGACTTCGTCTCGCGGGACAAGGCGTTCGGGGCGCTCTTCCCCAAGCTCGTCAAGAGCTACGCCATGGAGGCGATGCTCCTCCGCGAGCGCCGAAAGGCAGGGAGAGGCAAGGACGGAGCGGACAAGGCCACAGTCAAGCCCGGAGCTGATGACGCCCGGGAATTTCTGAAGCGGGCCGCGGCGTGCGAGGAGAAAAAGTACGAGTCGGTTGGAATGGGCTGGTCCTATCGCTATTCCGGTGCGGGCATCGTCGGGTCGGCCCTGGCCGTCGACGAGAAGGTCGTCCACATGGCCTTCTTCAGCGTCGCCGAGGCCGAGGTTTCGGGGAATATGGCCGGGACCGGCATGAGGCGCAACTTCCGTATCGTCTGATCGAATTTAGATTTATTCGCCGGCGACGGTCATCTCGGCGACCTTGACGGTCGGGCCGGTGACCGGGCTATGGAACTCGAGGTCGCTGCCGATAGCTTCGATCCCCTCGAGGATTCGGCCCAGGTTCCCGGAGATCGTGACCTCGGAGACGGGATAGGCGACCTCGCCGTCCTCGACCCACAGGCCGAACGCCCCGCGCGAGATGTCGCCGGTCACGGAATTCAGCCCGTGGCCGAGCGTCCGGATGAGGATGAGGCCCCTCTTCGTCCCGGCGATGATGTCTTTGTGCGATACGGTCCCGGCCTCGAGATAGAAGTTGTTCGGCCCGACGCCGTTGCCGTCGGCATTTCCAGTCGACTTTAGTCGGAGCTTTCGGGCCGCGTAATAGTTGCAGAGGTAGTTTTTGAGGACGCCGCGTTCGATGACGACGGTCCGTCGCGACGGCATGCCGTCCGAGTCGAAGGGATGCGTGCCGAGCTCTCCCGGCAGGAGTCCGTCGTCGACGACCGTGAGACGCTCGTTCCCGACGCGCCGGCCGAGCTTGCCCTCGAGGAACGTGGCTTTCTGATAGACGGCCGTCCCCGTGACACAGCCGAATAAAAACCCCATCAGCCATGCCGTCTGGGTCGGTTCGAAGATGACCGGCACGTTCTGGGTCTTGACCTTCCGCGGCTTGAGCTGGCGGACCGTCCGCTCGACGGCCTTGCGGGCGATCGCCTCGGGGCTCTCGAGGTCCTTGAAGTGGCGCTTCGACGAGGACCAGGAGTCCTCGACCCGGTTGTCGGTGTCGCCCGCCTGGAGTCCGACGCCGAGGCCGCAGTAGGTCTGCTCGTACTCACCGACGAAGCCGTTCGACATGGCCAGGACCGAGCGGATCTCGTTCGAGGCGAAAGTCGCCCCGTACGAGTTGGTGATGCGCTTATCGCGGAGGGCGGCCCGCTCCGTGGCGAGGGCCAGGCCGATCTTCGTCTTGGAGTCGAGCCCGGCGACGGCCGGGTCGTAGAGCTTGAGCGCCACAGCGTCAACCCGTTCTTTCGATAGCGGGGCCAACCCGGCGAACTCGTCCGGATTCCCGAGCTCCGCCCGCCGCACGGCGTTCCTGACGAGCCGCTTGAGGGTCCCCATTTCCAGGTCAGACGAGCTGGCGAAGGCGGTCTTTTTGTCTTTGATGACGCGCAGGCCGCAGACGCGCGACCCGGCTTCGATGAGCTGTTCGATCCTACCCTTGCGGACGTCGACGTTGAACTCGTAGCCGTCGGAGACGGAGACATCGGCCTCGTCCGCGCCGCTCGTGCGGGCGAAGGCGACGAGCGTCTCGGCCAGGTCGCGGAGCGTCGGCGCCTCTTTCTTCACGACGTGCCTCCGACCGTCATCTTTTCGATCCGGAGCGTCGGGCAGCCGTCCGTGACCGGGACGTCCTGGCCGTCCTTGCTGCACGTGCCGGTCTGGAGGCCGAACTCGAGGTCCGAGCCGACCCTGTCGATCTTCTTTAAAATGTCGATATTCGTGCCGATGAGGGTCGCCTGCTTGACGGGAGCCGTGAGCTTGCCGTCCTCGATGAGGTAGCCGAGGCTGACGGAGAAGGTGAACTTGCCCGAGTCCTCGACCTGGCCGCCGGAGAGGCTGGCGACATAAAACCCCTTCTTGACCGAGCGGAGGATGTCCTCGGGCGCGTCGTCGCCCGCCGCGATGTAGGTGTTGGCCATCCGCGGGATGGGCGCGCAGCTATAGTCCTGTCGCCGGCCATGGCCGGTCAGCCGGCCGCGCATCAGCCGGCACGAGAGCTTGTCCTGGAGCAGGCCGCGGATGACGCCTTTTTCGATGAGCAGGGTCTTCCGCGGGGGAGTGCCCTCGTCGTCGATGTTGTAGGAACCGCGGAACGAGGGGATGGTCGGGTCGTCGTAGATCGTCACGAGCGGAGAGCCGACCTTTTTTCCCATCTTGTTCCAGAAGACCGAGGTCTTCTTGCGGGTGAAGTCCGCCTCGAGGAGATGACCGACGGCCTCGTGGATGAGGACGCCGCTGTGGCCCGGGGCGAGGACGATGGGCATTTCGCCGGCCGGGGCGTCGGCCGCCTCGAGCAGAAGCACAGCCTCGCGCGCGGCCTCTTCGCCGATGCGGCGCGGCGTCAGGGTGTCGCGGAAATACTCGAGGCCGACACGGCCGCCGCCGCCCCAGTAACCGGACTCGCGCTTGCCGTCCTTCTCGGAGATGGCAACGCAGACGAGCTTGACCATGGGCCGGGTGTCGTGGACGAGGAGGCCCTCGGAGTTGGCGATGCACATGTGCTTGAGGCTGTCCGAGTAGTGGGCCTTGACCTTGGCGATGCGCTTATCGAACGCCTGGGCCGCGGCGTAGGCTTCGCGGACGAGGCCCATTTTCGCGCTGAGAGAGGCCTTGTGGGCGGGGCGGCGGACGACGTAGCGGCTCGCCGCCCGGGTCCGGTCGCGGAGGGCCGGGGGTGGAACCGCGCCAGCCTTGCCGCGGGCGATGGCGGCTGCCGTTTGAGCCGTCTTGCGGACCTTGTCGAGGGAGAGGTCGTTCGTGTAGCCGAAGCCCGTTCTGTCGCCGCGGATGACGCGGATGCCCAGCCCGATGCTCACGGCTTCAGCCGTTTCCTTGATGATGTCCTCCTCCATGTTGATGAAGTCGTAGGTCCGGTACTCCATGAAGATCTCGGCGAAGTCGCCGCCGCTCGAAAGGGCCAGGCCGAGGACTGAACGCAGGTCGGCCGGCGAGAGCCCGAAGTGGTCGACATAGGGGGGAGGGGCGTTGGGCTTATTCACGGCCCCGCAATAATGGCATAATTTCTCGGCCGAGGCAAACTTCGAGCTTCGCGTTTGGCTGCAGGACGCCGCCCGTTTTGGCAGTGATGCGGGCCATGTATGGCCCGCATCACTCCCGGGGCGGCGTCAAGGCTGACCTCAGTCTTCGGATAGCGCTACGCAGGTTTGACGGGCCAGGCGGAAAAACCTATAATTCGGCCCAATCATGAAAACTCAGGAATTCGATGCGATTATCGACGTGGCGCTCCGGGAGGACATGCCCGAGGGAGACATCACCTCGGAGAGCGTCATCCCGGCAGACGCCCGTTCCGAAGCCATTTTCCTGGCTAAAGAAGACGGGATCCTGGCCGGCCTGGCCGTTGCCCGCCGCGTCTTCGAGAAAATCGACCTCGCTGTCGAGTTCACCGGGAAGATCCAGGACGGTGCCTCTTTCCACAAATCCGACATCCTGGCCCGCCTGAAAGGGCCGACCAACGCCCTGCTCAAGGGCGAGCGGACCGCCCTCAACTTCCTCCAGCATCTCTCCGGGGTGGCCACGGCCGCGCGCCGCTTCGTCGACGCCCTGGCCGGGACCAAGGCCAAGATCCTCGACACGCGCAAAACGACGCCCGGCCTACGCCTCCTCGAGAAATACGCCGTAAAGACGGGCGGAGGAACGAACCACCGCCTGAGCCTCTCCGACATGGTCTTGATCAAGGACAATCATCTGCGCTATGTCGGGAGCGTCGCCGAGGCCGTCCGCCGCGCCCGGTCAAAAATCCGCCCCGGCGTCCGCATCGAAGTCGAGGCCGCCGACCTCTCCCAAGTTCGAGACGCACTGGCTGCCGGCGCCGACATGATCATGCTCGACAACATGACCCTCGAGGCGATGCGCGAAGCCGTGATCCTCGCTGCCGGCCGCGTCCCCCTCGAAGCCTCCGGGAACATGAGCCTCGACCGCGTCCGCGCCGTCGCCGAGACGGGGGTCGACTACATCTCCGTGGGCGCCCTGACCCACTCGGCCCGGGCCGTCGACATCAGCCTGGAGTTCATGAATTGAGGCGACAATGAGCGAACGCGACATCCGGGCTGACGTCCTGGTCATCGGCTGTGGTATCGCCGGCGCGGCCGCCGCGCTCGAAGCGGCCAAAGCCGGGCTCCGCACGGTCGTCATTACTAAGGAAGCGCACGCCGAAGAAACGAACACCTTCTACGCCCAGGGCGGCATCGTCTCCTTCGCCCCGGACGACCAGCCCAAGCTCCTCAAAAAGGACATCCTCGAGGCCGGTGACGACGTCGGCGACCCCGCAGCCGTCGACATCCTGGTCGAGGAAGGCCCGGAACTCGTCCGCACGACGCTCATCGAGGAGCTCAAGATCCCCTTCACGCGAAGCTCGCCCGACGCCCTCGACTACGCCCAGGAGGCCGGGCACTCCCGCCGCCGCATCCTCCACGTCGAGGACGCCACCGGCCGGACGATCGAGAACCGCTTCCTCCGGGCCCTCAAGAGGCACCCGCACGTCACTCTCCTGGCCGGGCACACGGCCGTCGACCTCCTGACCGCGCCCCACCACTCGAAAAACCTCGTCGCTTACTACCACGAGCCACGGACGATCGGCGCCTACGTCCTCGACAACAAGTCGGGCGAGGTCAGCCGAGTCTTCGCGCCCTTCACCGTCCTGGCGACAGGCGGCTGCGGCGCCGTCTTCCTCCACACGTCGAACCCGGCCGGGGCCGACGGCTCCGGCTACGCCATGGCCCTGCGCGCCGGCGCCCGGATCGGCAACATGGAGTACATCCAGTTCCACCCGACGGTCTTCATGCGCGAGAACGGCGACGGCTTCCTCATCTCGGAAGCCGTCCGCGGCGAAGGAGCGCGCCTGAAAACCCGCGACGGCAAGACGTTCATGGAAAAATATTCGCCCAAGCGCGACCTGGCCCTTCGCGATGAGGTCGCCCGGGCCATCTACGAGGAGATGATCGTCACCAACACGAATTATGTGCTCCTCGACCTGGCTTCCTATGCCAAGGGGACTGACATCCGCGGCAGGTTCCCGACGATCTACAAGACCTGTCTCGAGGACGGCGTCGACATCACGCGCATGCCCATCCCGGTCGTCCCGGCCGCCCATTACAGTTGCGGCGGAGTGCTCGCGGACGGCTGGGGCCGGACCTCGCTCGCCGGGCTCTATGCCGTCGGCGAAGTCTCCTGCACGGGCGTCCACGGCGCCAACCGCCTGGCTTCGACCTCGCTCCTCGAGGGACTCGTCTGGGGAACGCGGGCGGCCCGCGACATCGCCGCGCGCTTCGACGACTCGCGGTCCTGCAAGGCGTCCGAGATCCACCGCTGGTACCACCCGAAGAAGGAAGAAGCCGTCGACCCGGCCCTGGTCAACCAGGATTGGCTGACCATCCGCTCGACGATGTGGAACTACGCCGGCATCATCCGGACGCACAAACGCCTGGACCGGGCCAAGTCCGACCTCGAGTACCTCAGCCACCGCATTGAGAAATTCTACCGTGAGGCGCGCCTCGACCCGGCCCTCATCGGCCTCCGGCACGGCATCCTGGTCGCCCTGATGATCACCCGGGCCGCCCTGAGCAACCCGACTTCCCGCGGTGCGCACTTTATAAAGAAGTAAAGAAGAGGGACTGTCCCTCTTCTCTATCACCGCAGCGAACGACGAGGATACCCCGAGGCCCATACTAGCGGGACATCCCAACTTAGCCTATAATAGCGCATTAGATTCCGACGATTGGAGCCCCCGATGGCCGACAAGTCCGACGTGAAGAGCACGCTGAGCCTGCCCCAGACCGCTTTTGCCATGAAGGCCTCCCTGGCCCAGAAGGAGCCGGAGACCATCAAGAAATGGGAGGCGGAGAAGCTCTACGAGCGCATCCTCGAGAAGCGCGCCGCCGACGGCCGACCGCCCTTCATCCTCCACGACGGCCCGCCCTACGCCAACGGCCACATCCACATGGGTACGGCGCTCAACAAGATCCTCAAGGACTTCATCGTCAAGTCGCGCCCCATCGAGATCCACGTCGACAAGCAGCTCGGCGATAAGAAAAAGGCCATGTCCGTGACGGCCGTCCGCGAGGAATGCCGGAAGTACGCCGAGAAGTTCATCGGCATCCAGCGGGACGAGTTCAAGCGCCTTGGCGTCCTGGGCGCCTGGGACACGCCCTACCTGACCATGCATCCGGCCTACGAGGCCAAGATCCTCGAGTACCTGGGCGTCTTCTTCGAAAACGGTGAGGTCTACAAGGGCAAGCGCCCTGTCCACTGGTGCATTCAATGCCGGACCGCCCTGGCCGAGGCCGAGATCGAATACCGCGACAAGACCTCGCCCTCGATCTACGTCCGCTTCCCGGTCGTCTCGGACCTGGGCGCCAAATTCCCGGCCCTGGCCGGCCGCCGTGCCTCCGTCCTCATCTGGACGACGACGCCATGGACCCTTCCAGCCAACATGGCCCTCGCGTTTCACCCCGAGCACGAGTACGTCGCCGCCGACGTTAGCGGCGAGGTTTACATCCTGGCCAAGAAGCTTCTCCCGGCCGTCGCCGTGGAACTCGGCTGGCCGACGCCCAAGGTCCTGGCCGTGTTCCCGGGCCGCGATCTCGAAGGCTTCAAGGCCCGACATCCGTTCGTCGACCGCGAGTCGCTCTTCGTCCTGGCCAAGTATGTCACCCTCGAGGACGGTACTGGGGCCGTTCACACGGCCCCGGGACACGGCCACGACGACTATCTGACGGGCGTCGCCTACGGCATCGACATCTACACGCCCGTCGACGATGACGGCCGGTTCACGCCCGAAGTGCCGCGCTACGCCGGGCTCCGGGTCTTCGAGGCCAACCCGCGCATCACGGCCGACATGAAGAACGATGGGACCCTGCTCAAGGAAAAGGAGATCTCCCATTCGTATCCGCACTGCTGGCGCTGCAAGAAGCCGGTCATCTTCCGGGCCACCGAGCAGTGGTTCGTCTCCATGGACAAGAACGGTCTCCGCGCCAAGTCGCGCCAGGCCATCGGCCGCGTCCGCTGGATCCCCGAGTGGGGCAAGGAGCGGATCGACGGCATGGTCGCCGGCCGTCCCGACTGGTGCATCTCGCGTCAGCGGTCCTGGGGCGTGCCCATCCCGGCCTTCAAGTGCAAGGCCTGCGGCACGCTGTACGCCGACGCCCGCGTTTGCCGGCACGTCGCCGGTATCTTCGCCGCTGAGGGCTCCAACGCCTGGTTCGTCCGCGACGCCGCCGCGCTCGTCCCGCCGGGCGCAGCCTGCACCGCCTGCGGCGGAAAAGAGTTCGACAAGGAATTCAACATCCTCGACGTCTGGTTCGAATCCGGCGCCTCGCAGAACGTCCTCGAGCGCGAGAGCGGCCACGCCTGGCCCGCCGACGTCTATATCGAGGGCCACGACCAGCACCGCGGCTGGTTCAACAGCTCCCTCCTCATCGGCGTCGGGGCCAAGGGCGGCAGTCCGTTCCGGACCTGCATCACCCACGGCTTCATCCTCGACGATCAGGGGAGGGCGATGTCGAAGTCCCTGGGCAACGTCATCGACCCCGGCGAGGTCATCAAGAGGAGCGGCGCCGAGATCGTCCGGCTCTGGGCGGCCATGCTCAACTACAAGGAGGACGCCCGCTTCGGAACGGAGATCGAGCAGAGGCTTGTCGAGGCCTACCGTAAGCTCCGAAACACCTGGCGTTTCCTCCTCGGCAACGTCTCCGACTTCGAGCCGGGGCGCGACACCGTCGCCGTCGCGAACCTCCTCGACCTCGATCGCTTCATCCTCCATCGCTTCGAAGAGGTCCGCGCCCATGTCGTCAAGGCTTATGAGGACTACGAGTTCCACCCCATCCTGCATGCCGTCCTCGACTTCTTCACGGTCGACCTGAGCGCCTTCTACCTCGACGTGGTCAAAGACCGGGTCTACTGCTCGGGCAAGGGCTCCCTCGAGCGGCGCTCGGCGCAAACGGCCATTTTCACGATCCTCCGCGAGAGTCTCCTGCTCATGGCCCCCATCCTGTCGTTCACGGCCGACGAGGCCTGGGCCCATGTCCCCGCCTTCGAGGGCAAGGACGCATCCGTCCATCTGGGTGAATTCCCCAAGGCCCAGGATTGGCTCGGGTCGAAACGGGCCGGCTTCGTCGAGGACATGGAACGGCTCCTGGCCGTCCGCGAGAAGGTGCTCAAGGAGCTGGAGAAGTCCCGCGAGGCCAAGCTTATCGGCAATTCGCTCGAGGCCTCGGTTACCCTCAAGGCGCCGGCCGCCGAGGCGGCCTTCCTCGAGGCCCGCCGGGATGACTTGACCGCTCTCTTCATTGTCTCCGCGGTCGCGGTCGAGAAGGGCGCCGGCGACGACCTCGGGATCGAGGTCGCGAAAGCCGCCGGCGGGAAGTGCGAGCGTTGCTGGAATTTTTCGACCCACGTCGGCACGAGTCCGGACTATCCGACCTTTTGCGCCCGTTGCGAGAAAGTCGTCAAAGCGGCCCGCGCATGAAAAAAAACGCCCCGTATTTCCTCTTCATGGTCGCGCTGGTCGCCCTGGACCAGGCGACAAAGTACATCATCGCCCGGACCGTCGACCTCTACGAATCGATCACGGTCATCCCCGGGTTCTTCAACATCACCCGCATCCATAACAAGGGTGCGATCTTCGGGACCTTCTCCCAGGCGAACAACAAGCTCATCTTTGCTCTCCTGACGGCGGCCTCGCTCGCCGCGCTGGCCCTTGTCGTCTACTACTTCTTCAAGACGCCGGCCGCGGACAAGCTCATGAAGGTCGCGCTGACCCTGATCATGGCCGGGGCCCTCGGCAACCAGTTCGACCGCCTCATCCGCGGCCACGTCATCGACTTCCTCGACTTCTACGTCGGCAAGGCCCACTGGCCCTTCTTCAACGCGGCGGACTCGTGCATCACCATCGGCGCCTGCCTGATGCTGGTCATCCTGTTCAGGAGGAAACCCGAATGTTCCCCATCCTCGTGAAGATCGGCCCCCTGACCATCCACACCTACGCCGGCCTCGACGCCAACCGCATCATGGACGCGGCGTTCTACACCATCATCGTCTCGCTCATCGGCGCCAAGCTCGTCCTGTTCATCAGCAACATCTCCTACTACGTGGCCTACCCCAAGGAGCTCTTCTCGCTGGCCCGGTCGGGCGGCGTCTTCCAGGGCGGGCTGGCCTTCGGCGTCATCTACGCCCTGTGGTATTTCCGGCGCAAGAAGATCCCAACCTGGGCGACGGCCGATCTCATCGCCCCGGCTTTGGCCCTGGGCCACGGCTTCGGCCGGCTCGGCTGTTTCAGCGCCGGCTGCTGCTACGGCAGCGAGTGCGCTCTGCCCTGGGCGGTGGTCTTCAAGAACGAGTACGCCGCCGACCTGACGGGCGTCCGCCTCCACACGCCTCTCCATCCCGTCCAGCTCTACGAGGCCATCCTCAATTTCCTCAATTTCGGCATTCTCTACATCATCCTGAAAAAGAAGAAGTTCGACGGCCAGGTCTTCGCCTTCTATATCATCAACTACTCGCTCATCCGGTTCTTCACGGAGTACTTCCGCGGCGACCATGCGGAGAATATCTATTTCATCCGCGGCGCCACGCCCCTTTCCAGCCTGTCCTTACCGCAGCTTTTCTGCCTCCTCGGCCTCATCGGCGGGGCCGTGCTGGCCGTCGTTCTGAAGCGGCGCAAAATTGCCTAAAGCGGATTTCGTCGTCACAGCCGACGCGGGCGGTGGGGGGAGGCTCGACGTCTTCCTTGCCGACAAGCTCCCCGGCCTGAGCCGGGCCCAGGTCCAAAAAGTCATCGGCGGAGGAGGGGTGCGCGTCGGCTCTTACGCCAGGAAGGCGGGCTACAAGCTCAAGGCCGGCGACCGTGTCGCCGTCGAGTACGAGGTCCCGCCGCCCGAGGGCGTTCTCCTGCCCGAGGATATCCCGCTCAAGGTCATCTACCAGGACGCCGAGGTCATCGTCATCGACAAGCCCGCGGGCCTCGTCGTCCACCCGGGGGCGGGCCATGCGGCGGGGACGCTGGCCAACGCCCTGATCCACCATTTTCCGGAGGTCGCGCTCATCGGTTGCGAAGAGCGGCCGGGCATCGTCCACCGGCTGGACAAGGACACTTCAGGCGTCATGGTCGTAGCCAGGACCCCGAGGGCCTTCGAATCGCTCGTCGGGCAGTTCGAGAAGCGCGTCGTCTGGAAGACTTACATCGGCCTGGTCTGGGGACGGGTTTCGGCGCCCGAGGGCAAGTTCAGCTGGCCCCTCGGCCGGCATCCGAAAGAAGGTCAAAAGATCTCGATTCACGCCCGCAGCCCCAAGAAAGCCGAGACCTTTTTCCAGGTCCAGCGGACCTTTGCCGACACGACGCTCCTCGAGATCCGGCCCGTGACCGGACGGACCCATCAGATCCGGGTCCACATGGCCGTGGCCGGCCATCCCATCGTCGGCGACCCCATCTACGGGCGCAAGAAGGAGCCCCGGGAATTCCCGCGGCTCTTCCTCCACGCCCAGACGCTCTCGTTCATCCACCCGGGGACCGGCGAGCGCCTGACCTTCGCCTCGCCCCTGCCGCCCGATTTAGAGGCTGTCATCAACGCTGAGAGAGAACAATCCGATTGAGGCAAAAGGCCGGAGAACCGGCCGCCGGGGCCTATAACCCGCTGTACCGGGACGAGAGGGCCAGATATTCTTTCTCGAGCCGCTTGAGGATTCCCTGGAAACGGGGACCGTTCCGGATCTTATCGTAGAGGTAGTTCGCCGGGCTATTCAGGCATTCATAGGGATACACGAGGGGGTAGAACTCCTCGGGTCCCTTTTCCAACACCAGCTCCATCTGCCGGACGGCCTCTTCTTCCAGACCGAGGACGGCATAGACCCCCGAAAGAAAATACGTCGATCGAAGGGGATTCTCGATAGCAGGGCGGACGGCTTCGAGGGCCTTGTCTTTTTCCCCTCGCGCTGCCCACAAGAGGGCCCGAGTGAGTCGGACCTCCAGGTCTCCCGGGGTCAGCACTTCGGCGACATCGAGCTCCCTCTCGGCGCCCGCGAAATCCTTCACCATCAAAAGACACCGGGCGTGACCGCATAGGAACTTGGTGTTCGTCGGGTTCAGCTCGAGCAGCTTGGCCATATCGTTCGCGGCCGCTCGGTATCGGCCGGCTTGCCCCTCGCAGAGTGCCCTCATCTGGTACGCCCGCGTCGACCGCTCGCCGTAATCGATCGCCTTCGACAGAAAGTCGATGGCCCTGTCCACGAGTCCGATGTAGCCGAGAAAGGTCCCGATGTGATAGTTGACGGTCGGGTTGAAAGGAGAGAGATCGCGGGCTTCCTTGAACCAGGCGTAGGCCTCGTCCATCTCGCCGCCGAAGAAATGCGACCAGCCCAGCCCCAAGTGTGATTCGGGAAGATCCGGCGCCAGATGGAGGGCCTGCCGGTAGTTGTCGATCATCGAGCTGCGGCTGAGCTTCGTCCTGCCGTGAAAGAGGTATTGATTCTGATAACAATACCCCAGCCCGAAGAAGGCGAGTGCGCTATCCGGGTGCGAAGCGGCCGCCTGTCTATAGAGCTCTATCGCTCTCAGCAAGTCCTTTTCGTCGCAATCGGAAATGTAGGCGCGTTCCGCTTTCTTCGCTTCGACAAAGAAGAGGTCCGTATAGCCATCAGGTGCCTTGAGACTCAACGTTCGGACCTGTCCCGCCGAGGGGATTCCCAGGGCGGCAAGAAGCCGATCGGTCACCTGAGAAGACAGACGGTCCTGTTCGGTCTCGTTCTTGATGAAGCCCTGAACGGGAGGGCCCTTCACGGTGTAGAGCCCATAGTTAAGAGTCCACGCGTTTCCCGATTTCCAGAATTGGCCGAGGAAGAGGTGCGTGGCATCCGTTCGTTTCATGATGGCCCGGATCTCCGGTTCGGAATAACGGTCCTTGCCCGACAAGCCGAGGGACTCAAGGGCATCCGAAATGGAGGACTCGCTGATGATGGCGAGATGCTCCGCCGCCGCCTGGATCTCGACCATCAGCTGGTTTTGGAGACGGCTGCTGAGATAGTCGAGGCTCTTGTCGCCGGTCTCGTTCCGGAGCTGAAGGATGACCAACGATGGCCGTGCCTTCCCTGCGCCGGAGGGCGTGGGTGTGAACAATCCGCCGAGATAGGCGGCTAGGGCCGCCAAGGAGAGAATGGTCGCTATGGCGCCTCCCACCTTCGCGAGCCTCCATCCCGGCGATGGGATATGGGTATGGTTCGTCTTCTCGAGCCAGCGGTCGATCTCAGGCGCGTAGGCATAGACCCGCGCTTTGGGGGATTCGTCGAGACGGTGGACCGGGAGGCCGGCCTCCCGCTCCAGACGCTGACAGGTGCGGATGCTGCGCTTGAGATACAGAGCGATGGATTTCCACGAATCGAGAAGACCGGCAGAGTCCAAATTAACCCCCACGCATAGCCCTAGTATGAAAAAAGGGCCTCGTTAAGAAGAATATTCTTTCCGCCGCGGCCGTTCGGGGTCCGGAGCCCCTCAGCTGACGATCTGATATTTCAAATTCTGACTCCGGAGGAAGTCCGCGGTATATTGGGTGACTTCTCCGGGCAGCAGCTTGAGCCCGCAGCTCAATTCGAGAAGGACGTAGCGGGTCGAATGGAGATCGATCGTCGCGCCCTCTACTAAGGGCACGGCGACTCCCACGAGCATGTGTTCCGGGACCCTGATCAGGATCGTCCGGTAATTGCAGAGGTTCAGCCAGAGGGAGGCGAACAGGACGGCCTTGGAGTCGCAATCGCCTACGTCGTCGGCGAGGACTCGGAGCGGGACGGCGACGCCCGCCGTGTATTTGCCGTCGGCGACCGGAGGCGTTTTTCGGTAGGGGATGTTTTGAACGAACGACAGGACCGCCTCGAGGAGTTTTTTCTTCGAGGAGCCGTAGGCCCTCTTGAATTCCTCGGCGAGCGGCCTCAGCCGCGCCGCGTTCGCCCGGACAAGGCTCTTGTAGTCGACGGCGATTCCGCGCGGAGTGATATCCATGCCGTGCATCCCGGCGTACTCCTTCAGCCGCACTTCGAGACGGGCGCAGATCTTTTTTTGACTCGCTTCCCACTTCTGTCGATAGGTCCGCAGGATCTTTTCGATTTCGGCGTCGCTCCCGGGCCGGCCGGCGGAGTTGGTCCTCATGATGATATTGAAATCGTCCGTCGGGTCCTTGCTGACCTGACACCAGTTGGGATCGGAGCTCCGCTCGACGACCTTCCTTGCGATATCCAGGGCTGTGAGTCCCTCCTCTTGCCGGATCTTGACCTCGCAGTCGATGAGGAATTCGCGGAGCTCCCCGATGGAGAAGCCCAGGGCTTGTTCGGACGCGTCGAGCTCCGACCGCGAGATCAACATCTCGATCTTCTGCAGCGCTCCCCTTGGATCGGTCCATGTGTAGGCGATGTGGAAGCCGTCCTGGCGGGGGGTCTTCTGGACGGAACGGCCGGCGGCCGTGGGATCGGAGCTGCGGGTCGATCTCGCCGGGGGCGGGGAAGACACCAAAAAGGATATCAATACGAGAGGCAGGAAGGCTCGATGTCCTCTGCACCGGACGGTGCGCCTTCCCTTCTTCGAGACCATCTGGCCCCCTTTCTCTTCCGACGGCCGCGTCCCGCCGCTCCGTCATGGGCCTTAGATGATCGTAATATCGGCGCGGAAAATCATTAATCAAGGGGGTTGGGAAGGGTGACGGACTATGCCGTTCGAATGCCATATTATTTCTCATGTGACGCTTTTTCCGGATCGCCGCGCGGATACATCCACGCTGCCGGGACCAAGATAAAATTGAACCATGGTGATTTTTGTGAACAGGAGGCGGCCTATTTCGGCTCCGACGCGCCGTCCGAGAGATATCTGTGGATGCGGACGATGCCCATCCTATGAAGCTTGTAGTGCAGGGTGTTCGGCTTGACGCCGAGAAGTTGTGCGGCATCCCGTTGGTTGCCGTTCGTCCTCTCAAGGATATGGAGGAGGATCTCCCGCTCGATCCTTTCCAGGAGATTTTTCAGGCAGACAGGATGATCCAGGCAGTACTGACGGACGTACAGCTCGAGAAGTTCGTCGGCCACCCGGCTGTAGGGAGTTTCAAACCCCTTCGGCCCGGAGGAAGTCTGTGGTTTTTCGGGTTCATTCCTTATCATCGGTGGTCCCTCTCATTACTCCCCAAGTAATTGAATTATATCTGGAATATCGTATCCGGCCCCGGCAAAAGCAAGCGACATGATGTGACATAGTGCGTTATAGTCAGCCATTGCCCTTGCCTTACCAGGGGGTTTCGGGTCCTGGGGTCTTCGTTCGGGATGCGCAAGCTGAATCCCCCTGAAACCCACAGAAAACTCCCGGATCGACACCTTGGCAGGGATGGGCTACGGCGGGCGTGCCTCCTCGTCAGGAACCCGGCAATTTCCGCTTGAGGAAAAGCCGGAATTTGGGTAAAATAGCCTTTCTGCTTTTCCGAGAATCCCAGGAGGCTCGAGGATGAAAGACTACGCTGTCGATAAAATCCGGAATATCGCCCTCGTCGGGCACGGCTCGTCGGGGAAGACGACGATCGCGGCCGCGTTCTTGTTCGATACGGGGGCGACCGGCCGCCTGACCAAAGTCGACAAGGGAAATACCGTCACGGACTACGACCCCGACGAGATCGAACGGAAAATCTCCATCAACGCCTCGGTCTGCTTCTGTGAATGGAAGGACCACAAGGTCAATATCGTCGATACTCCCGGCTACAGCAACTTCCTCTGGGACACCAAGGCCTGCCTCCGTGCCGTGGACGCGGCGACGGTGGTCGTCTGCGGCGTGGCCGGCGTCGAAGTCGGCACGGAAAAAGTTTGGAGCATGCTCGAGGAACACAGCCTGCCCCGGACGATCGTCATCAACAAGCTCGACCGCGAGAATTCGAACTTCGGCCGGACTTTGGAGGCCGTCCAGCAGTTCTTCGGCCGCCAAGCGATCCCCGTCCAGCTGCCGATCGGCGAGGAGAAGAACTTCAGCGGTGTCGTCGATGTCATCGCCGGCAAGGCTTACCTCTTCGAGAAGGACGAAAGCGGGAAGTTCAAGGAAACCGCGGTGCCCGCCGACATGCAGGCCGACGTCGAGAAGCGGCGGCGCGAGCTCATCGAGATGGTCGCCGAGAGCGACGAGAAGCTCATGGAGAAATACCTCGAGCAGGGCGAGCTCTCGCCCGACGAGTTCCACGAGGGCCTGAAGCGGGCCATCCTCGGCCGGCAGCTTTTTCCCGTCTTCGCGGCGTCGGGGCTCACCAATACCGGAGCCCAGCTCCTGCTCGACGGCATGATCGCCTATCTGCCGTCGCCGGTCGAACGGGAAGCCGTCAAGGCCCTTGTCAGGGGACAGGAAGAGGCGATCCAGCCGTCCCCGGACGCGCCGTTTTCAGCCCTCGTCTTCAAGACCATTTCCGATCTCTACACCGGCCGGATCTCCCTGATGAGGGTCTTTTCGGGCCGGATGAACCCCGACGGGATTATCACCAACGTGACGCGCGATACCGACGAGAAGTTCGTCGGGCTGTTCTTCCTCCAGGGTAAAGAGCAGATATCCGCGGGCCAGGCCAAGGCGGGGGATATCGTCGCCACGGCCAAGCTCAAAGTCACTTCGACCGGCGATTCGTTATGCGCCAAGGGCGCCGGGATTGCCTTCGCGCCGATCAAATTCCCCGAACCGTCCATCTCGTTCGCCATCGAGCCCAAAACCCGGGCCGACGAGGACCGGATCTCCCCGGCGACGCACCGGATCACCGAGGAAGACCCGACGGTCCGGTTCGATCGCGACCCGGACACGGCCCAGCTTCTCATCTCCGGGAACGGCGAGCTCCACGTCCGGATCATCGCCGAACGGCTCAAGAAGCGCTATAACGTCGACGTCGACCTCAAGCCGCCGAAGATTTCCTATAAGGAGACGATCAAAGGCAAGGCCGACGTCCAAGGCCGGCACAAAAAACAGACCGGCGGCCGCGGCCAGTTCGGCGACGTCTGGATCAAGATGGAGCCGCTCGCCCGAGGCAAGGACTTCGAGTTCGAGGATAAAGTTTTCGGCGGCTCCATCCCGCGCAACTTCATCCCGTCCGTCGAGAAAGGCATCCTCGAGGCGCGGAAGAAGGGTGTCCTGGCCGGCTACCCGGCCGTGGACTTCAAGGTCATCCTCTACGACGGGTCCTACCACGACGTCGATTCCTCGGACATCGCTTTCAAGATCGCCGCCACCAAGGCCTACAAGAAGGCCATGAAAGAGGCCAAGCCCACGATCCTCGAGCCCGTCATGAGCGTCGAGATCTACACGCCCGAAGTCTACATGGGCGACATCATGGGCAACCTCAACGGCCGCCGCGGCAAGGTTCAGGGGATGGAGCAGAAAGGAACGTCGCGCGTCCTCAAGGCCCAGGTGCCGATGTCGGAAATGCTCGACTTCGAGCCCACGTTGACCTCGATCACCGGCGGCCGCGGCTCCTACCTGATGGAATTCTCCCACTACGAGGAAGCCCCCTCTCACATCCAGCAGAAGATCATCGCCGACGCCGTCAAGGAAGGCCGGGTCAAGCCCGAGGAAGAGGAATAGACCTCTTTTCCTTGACGAAGAGAAGCAGCACCGCTGCGATCGCGGTGAGCCCCGCCGACACATGGAAGGGCGTGGTTTTCCCGACCTTATCCCAAAGCCAGCCGGCGAGGAGAGAAGCCGGCAAGGCGCACAACCCAATGACCATCTGGAACCCGCCGAGGACGCTGGCCCGGTATGGCTGGGGAGCGAGTTCGGCGACGATGGTCTTCTGGACCGGTTCGAGGGCGGCCTTGTGGACGCCGTAGAGGACGAAAAGGAAGGCAATGGCGGCCAGACTGCGGGCGAAGATGACCCCGGCGCAGACGGCTGCCCAGGCGGCGTAGGCTATGAACAAAACGGGCTTCCGGCCGATCTTGTCGGAGAGCCTGCCGAACGGATAGGAGAGGAAAGCCGCGGCCGCTGAGAAGATGAGGTAGAGGACGGGGATGAGCCCCGCTTTGAAACCCGACGACTTGGCATAGAGGAGAAGGAACGAATAGGTGAAGGCGCCCAGGGCGAAGACCGCGTTGAGGACGATATACAGGGCCAGGTTCCCGTCGATGTCCTTGAGCGAAAGGCCCTTGAAGACGCGACTGCCGGCCTCCTTCGGCTCCTTGATGGATTTAAGGATGAGCAGGGCGCCGAGGACCGAGGGGATGGCCGCCAGGGCGAAGAGGAGGCGGTAGCCGAGGACATTGAACAGGGCGATGGAAATGAGGATGCCGACCGTGGCCCCGGTATTGTCCATGGCTCGGAGCAGGCCGAAGTGGCGGCCCCTGTTCTCGTCGGTCGAGATGTCCGCGACCAGGGCGTCGCGCGGGGCGCTCCGGATCTTGCCCGCCCGGTCGAGGACGCGGAAGGGGATGAGGTGCTGCCAGACGGAGGAGGCGGCGTAGCCGAGTCTCGACGCTGAGCCGCAGAGGTAGCCCACCCAGATGAAGATCTTGCGTTTCCGGATCTTATCCGAAATGAACCCCGAAGCCGCCTGCGACAGCGAGACGAGGGCCTCGCCCAACCCGTCGAGGAAGCCCAGGGCGGACATGTTGGCCTTGAGGACCTGGGTGACGAAGAGCGGCCAGACGGGATAGATGATGTCCGAGCCCATGTCGTTGAGGAACGAGGCGATGGCGAACGTCCGGATGGTTTTTTTGGATTCGGTTTTTTCTTCTGCGTTTTCTTCGGACACGCGCTTCTCCGCAACGGTCGGTTCCCAATTGTATCGTTTTTTGGCCCGGGTGAAAAGCCCCGGCCCCGGCCTTGCCAGGACCGGGGAGGCTGGGGTTTGACAACCCCGAAATCCCGCGGTTATGATACGGGGGAATTCCCCGAACGGAGAACGCCATGATCCCGATCAAACGTAATATCCCATGTCTCACCATCGCCGTTTCTATTCTGGCCGCGGCTTTCGCCCAAGCTCTTCCCCAAACCCAGGCCCCAGCGGCCCAGTCTCAGGCCCAGGACCAGGCTAAAGACCCGGCCGACAAGCCCGACCCGACGCTGACGCTCAAGATCGGCAATCCCAAGCTCAAGGACAAGACCATGGAGGTGGGGGTCGGCGCCGTTCTCTCCGCAGAAACGGGCGCGGCCGTCGGCTTCGAGAGGATGATCGGGGAGATGCGGTCGGCGCGCATCGTCCACGTCGGGGAAACCCATAACTCCATGCCCATGCACGAGATCCAGTTCCAGGTCCTCCGGGCCCTCTACGCCCAGGACCGGCACCTGGCTGTCGGCCTGGAGATGCTCCCGGTGACCGTTCAGGAGACGCTCAACAAGTGGACGGCGGGCATCCTGACCAAAGACGAGTTTAGCCGCGAGGTCGGCTGGTACGTCAACTGGAACTTCAACTTCGGCTACTACGAGAAGATCTTCGATTTCGCCAGGGAGCACCGCCTGCCCATCTACGCCCTGAACATCCCGCGCGAGATCATCACTAAGATCAGGATGCGGGGCTGGGACGCGCTGACCGAAGAGGAGCGGGTCCTCATCCCGACGGCGCCCGACCTCACGAACCAGGACCACCGGGCGCTTATCCGGGCCGTCTTCGAGAGCTCCGACCTTCCTCCCCAGATGAAAGGAGTCGGTCTCGACATGGTCTTCGAGGGCCTTTACAGGTCCCAATCGGCCTGGGACGAGGTCATGGGGGCCAACGCCGTTCGGGGCGCGGAGAGCGAAGGCCGGCGACTCGTCGTCTGCGCCGGTTCAGGCCATCTCCTCTACAACCTCGGCCTCAACCGCCGGGCCTACGAGAAGTCGAAAATGCCCTTCAAAACGGTCATCGCCGTAGCCATCCCGGCCGGGAAGAAAACGCTGACCGTTTCGAGGACGCTCGGCGACTACGTCTTCGGCCTGGCGGAGGAGGAAAAGCCGGCCTTCCCGACGATCGGCCTGAGCTTCAAGAAAGTCGATAACCTGGAGAACTTGGTCATCGACGCCAAGCCGACGGACGGGGCGGCCAGCCGGGCCGAGTTCGAGAAAGGCGACGTCGTCCTCTCCGTCGACGGCAAGGGCTATACGGACATCAACGAAATCCGGATGGAGCTGGCCAAGCTCAGATGCGGCGGCGAGGTCAAGTTCAAGGTCCTGCGGGCCGGCCAGATCAAGGATGTGTCGCTCAAGTGCGAGAAGAAACCGCCGGACGTGTCGGCCGAGAAAAAAGGTTCTTCTCCCGCTTTCGGGGAATCACGGCAGTGAATACCGCCCCTTTCCCCCCGGCCCCCCGGGAACCAGTCCCGGCGGTTCCCCCATCGGCAAAATGCCGATGGGCCCCCCTCCACTACGGGGGTCTTCAGGGCGGCATTCACCGCCATGTGATATTCCCCGAAATCAGGAGAAAAACCAAAAAAAATAGCTCGATCGAGGTGGCACGGAATTCGTCCGGAGTGAGACATAAAGAAACGAAGTCGGAAGGAGGAGCGATGAAGACAAAGAACGCCAATATACTGATATTCATCATCTTAGGCTTAGGCTGGGGACTGTCCCTCTTCGGGGGACAGTCCCTCTTGCCGACCCCGGCCGAGGAAGCGAGCTACCGGCAGTACACCCAGAACGAGGCCATCGCCGCCTTCCTGAGCCGCCTGGACGCCCTTTCGCCCGGACTCTCGGTCCAGGTCGTCGGCCGGACGCTCCCGACGGATGAGTATGCCGCCCGGGACATCTTCTTGGCCATCCTCAGCCAGAATGCCGCCGCGAGCCCCGAAGCCCTCGACCGGGCCAAACCCACGGTCCTGTTCACGGCCGCCCAGCACGGCAACGAGCAATCGGCCAAAGAAGCGGTCCTTTGGATCCTTCGGGACCTGGCCCAGGGCGACCTCCGGCCGCTCCTTGAGAAAGTCAACGTTCTGGTCATGCCCCAGACCAACCCCTACGGCAACTTCATGAACATAAGGGCGAACGAGCTCGGCCTGGACATGAACCGCGACCACATCAAGCTCGAAGCCGAGGGCGTCCGGGCCATCCACCGCGTTTTCCGGGCCTGGATGCCCGAAGTGACGATCGACGTCCATGAGAAGGGCGACGACTATTACCGGGTTTCGATCGGCTGCGTCTCGAACGTCAACGTCGGATGGGACCTCCAGGACTTCTCCCGGAAGGTCATCCTGGCCGAGGTCGAAAAGAGCCTGAAGAAAAAGAACTTCACTTTCCACGAGTATCTGGTCACCGAGGACCTGGGCGTCGACACGTCGTCGGGCGCCGCCTACGGACGGGGAGAGGCCGGGCCGCGCGAGGAGATGAAACGGTACTCGACGACCGACATCAACGACGGCCGGAACAGCTTGGGCATCTTCGAAACGCTGTCATTCATCCAGGAGGGCGCCTCCCGCCACGACCTGGAAACTCTCCGGGACAGGACGCGCTGGCAGTACAATGGCCTGCGGGCCTTCCTCGAGTCGGTGGCCGGGCACGCCGCCGAAGTCCTGAAAATGGTCAAGGACGACCGAGCACGCCTGCTCGAACGGGCCGCGGCGCCGGCTGAAAACGACGTCGTCCATCTCCGGATGAAGTTCGCCCGCGACCCCGCTCAGCCGGAGCTTCTCTTGAAGAGGTTCGAGATGGTCGCCTCGCCCATCCGGGGCGTCCTCAAAGTGGATAAGAAAGCGGGGGAGACCCTCTCGGCGGGGGACATCGCGCCCTATCCCGAGCCGCCCACCGTCAAGGTCGTCGACGAGGTCGTCAAGCACTGGTTCCCCGGCGTCGAGCCGACGCTGTCCGTGGCGCGGCCGCGCGGCTATATCATCCGCGGCGACCGGCTGGACATCGTCGAAACCCTCCTTGCCCTGGGCGTCGAGGTCGGGACCTTCGACAAGAGCGGGCTCGTCGATGCTGAATTGTACGAGGTCAAGGACATCGTCCCGGCCAAGCTGGACTATCTTGCGCCCGAGAAAATCGAAGTCGCCAAGAAGGCCCTGCCAACGGCCGTCCAGAAGGGCGATTTCTACGTGGCCTGCGCCCAGCCGGCGGCGAACCTCGTGCCCTGCCTCCTCGAGCCCCAATCGGAGTTCGGCCTCATCCGCTATTGGATGTTCAAGCTCGTGCCCGAGGCCGGCGGGGTCTTCCCGATCTTCCGCGTCGCCGGGAGCCCGGCGCTCCCCATCACGCCCTACAAGCGCTGGAAGTCTTGATCACCTCAAGGCCTGCAGCACGGCCAGGATTTCGGCCGAGGGCCGGGCGGAGCGGCTAAGGAGCTCGCGCGCCTTGAGCCGGTCCTCGCGCTTTCCCAGTTGTTCGAGGACGAGCCCGCCGAAGTAGCCGTGGGGCTGGGCCTCGTCCCAGTAGGTCAGCGTGTAGTCACGGATGGCCTGGCGCAGGGCCGCGGCCTTAACTTTCTCGCCTATTCGATCCAACGAGAGCGCGATGAGGTAGTCCTGCATCCGGCTGTCGGGGTGGAAGGGGGCGCCTGTGCCGAGCTTTTCCGGATAGAGCTTGGATTTCTCAAGGGCTTCGACGGCCGCCGGCCAAGCCGCTTTCTGCATGGCGGCGATGCCGATCGCGACATGGGCCCGGACATAAAGGCCGTAGATGTCGCTTGCGCCTTCGTAGGGCAAGGCGGCGACCGCGTCCAGGACGGCCGCGGCTTCTGCAGGCTGTCCAACGGTTAACAGGGTCTCGGCGAGATCGATCTGGAGGGGGACTTCCGCCGGGAAATCGACCGCCGCCTGCCTGGCCGCGGCCAGGGCCTCCGTTTTCTGCCCCAGCCTCAACTGATACGCGACAAGGATGTGCCGGGCCCGCCAATTCCCGGCGTCGAGTTCGATGGCCTTTTTATAATCGGCGTTGGCTCGGGCAGGATCTTGTTTCTCGAAGAACGAACCCCGGGCGATGTAGAAGGGGGCGAAGTCGGCGTTCTCGCACATTTCGAAAAGATCCCGCGTCTCCTCCAGACGGCCCTTGCCCCAGAGTATGAGGGCGAGATAGTACTTGGGCTTCCAGTCGGCCGGCCGGGCCGCCATGGCCCAGGAGAAGACGGCGATCTCCTCCTCGCGGAACGGGAAGACGAGGTTGGGCGACATGGCGGAGGCCTTTTCGAGCCAGGCGGCGCTTTCGGAAGGGGAGCTGTCGCGGAGAAGGTAAGAGAGCGTATAGAGAACGGTCGGATGGACGGGGGCCGCTTTGAGCGCGGCCGCCGCATCGTCGCCGAGGCCGAGGCGGACGTAGAACGCGGCCATCTCGAGCCAGGTCTCGTGCGGCAGTTCGTTGCGGATGAGGCCCCGGCAGGCCTCGAGGTCCTTCGGGCTCCGGTTGAGGAGGTAGCGCTCGAACCGGGCCAGGTGGTCGAGGGGGTCGAGGTCGAGGAGACGCGTCAGGACCCGGCCCGCCTCGGTTTTGCGTCCGGCCAGACGGTGGACCGCGGCCAGGACCTCGAGGGCGTTGACGCTCCGGGCGTCGGTCTCGAGGGCCTTGAGGACATATTCCTCGGCCCGCCGATACTCTTTTTCGAGGACGGCGATCTCGGCCGATTGGACGAGGGCCACGGACTTGAATTGGGCCGAGCGGGCCGCCCAGCCCAGGGTTTCCTTGGCGTCGACGAGCCGGCCCAGCCGCCGGGCGGCGACGGCGTAGACGTAGTTCGCCTCGGGGTCATACATCGAAACAGACAGCGCCCGGCCGGCATAATCCAGGGCCCGGGCCGGTTCGCCGCGTCGGGTGGCGAGCTCGGCGGCGCGGGCGAGGGCTCGGACGTGGAGCGGCTCCTTCTCGATCGCGGCGATGTACTTATCGAGGGCTTCGGCGAGACGTCTTTCGCGCTCGAGGCCGCGGGCCTGGAGGTAGAGCCCTTCGGCCGAAGTCTCGGACGCGGAGCGGAAGCGGAGCGGCCGCTCGAGGTCGTCGGCCTTCGGAGAGCTCTCGTAGACGAGCTTGTCGCCGAGCCGGACTTCGAGGTCGGCGCCGGCCGCGACGCCCGCGAGCGCGACGTCTTTTTTCCAGATCTGCTCGGGTTTGAGGACGAGGCGTTCGCGGAAGACCTCCTGGCCGGCGGCCTTGACGGTGAATTCGTCGTTAACGGGGCGGAGCGGAAAGAGGCCTAGCGCGAGCCTATCGCCCGAGCGGGCCGCGCTCAGGACGGCGTGGGGTGAGGCCTTGGCCATCGGTCCGATGCCGCGGTAGGGAAACCAGAGTTCCTGCCAGCGGTCGGCCGCGCCCGGCGCGAAGTCGCCGTGGTCGGACTGGTTGAGGAGGCGTCCCGCCTGGGGCTCGGTATATTGCCCGTCCTTGTCGGTCAGGAGATCGACCCAGATCTCGCCCGAGCGGGAGAGGTCCCAGATCCAGACCTTGCGGCCGGGCATGTCCTCGTAGCGAGACCAGTGGCCGAAGCCGGCGTCGGCCTTCTCGTACCAGCCGCCGTAGAAATCCTCGTATTCGCCCACCGTGAAGTAGCTCTTGGAGCCGGGGAAGGCGTTGTTCCTGTAGTAAGAGAGGTCCCGTCCGGCGCGGTCGACGGGCCAGGGCTCGAGCGGTACGGAATAGTCGTGGCCGATGGACCACTGACCGGGGAATATGTATTTCAGGTCATCGGCGGTTTTCACCGCGGCGCAGGACCAGGCGTAGTAGGACTGGCTGAACGGCGTCGGGTTGACCCAGAGGGCGTTGGTCTCGAAGACGGCGCCGTCCTTGGGCAGGGTGATGGTGACGCTCCAGCGGGTCCGCGAGGGCAGGTCCATCGTCCCGACGACACAGCTCGCGCTCCCGTCGGGGTTCCGAAGGAGGACGTAGTCCACGGGCGTCGCCGTCGACGGGGCGTGGCCGACGATGCCGAAGTTGAACTCGATGCCGCCCGAGGTCCACGGGCCGCGCAGGGCGATCTGGCGGAACTTGAGGACGTGGTTCCAGTAAAGGAACTCCCGGCCGGTCGCCTTTTCGGAGGCCCCCCAGACCTTTCCTCCGGCCTGGGGCAGGACGGCCACTTCGATGTAGGGATTTTTCAGGCGGACGACCGTCCAGGATTTTTCGACGGGCTCGGCCGTGAAGCGGTCGAAGACGAAGTAAGGGTAGAGCCTTGCGCCCTGGCTTGCCATCGACGAGCGGGCGAAAATGGGGACCGGGTCCGGGTCGGAGAAAGGGTAGGTCCGGATGGCCTCGGTTTTCTCCTCGACCCGTGCGCCTCCGGATGTGGAGGTGACACGACAGGCCATCCCGGCGATGAGGGCCGCGGCCAACCCCGCGGCGGCTATGAACGCGGGAAGCGGGGTTTTCTTCGATCCGGTTCCGGGCATGCGGGGCCTCCTCGTCGGGTCTTGTATCGGGTGAGCCCCTTTATTAACCGGACGGCAGGGATTTGTCAACGCGAATCAATGAAGGATCATCTCCCGTTCAAAGGGAAGTCCGACATGAGGCGGCGATGGATGTCGCCCTGACGACCCTCGTAGCGGAGGGGGCTCGCCCTTCGGGCGTAGGAACAACCGGGACTGGTTCCCGGGGGGCCGGGGGGCTAGAGGCGATATCCTTCGCAAAGCCGAATAGAGGATTTCCCCCGAGTCGGGAGATGAAACCTAAATATTTATGCGGATCGGCAGGATGACGGTCGTGATCCCCTTCCAGCGGAGTTCCTGCTGGATGGCGAAGGCCGTTTCGTTGTGGAGGATCCGGTTGACGATGCCGGGCCGGCGGAAGACCGTCTGCCCGGCGAAGACGGTGGATTTGGGGAAGTCGCGGGCGACGGACTGGCAGAGGGCCGAGGCCGTTTCGACGACATCGATGCCCATGTCGTGGCGCGACTCGGCCGGGAAGCCGAGGCGGCGGGCCAGGTCGACGTACTTCTTGAGGGCGTCGCAGGTCGAACCATCCAGGCAGGAGACGGCCTCGGTCCCCTTGAAGGCCCCGGCGTCGACCTCGGAGACGGAGATGAAAACGAAGTTTTTATAAAGCCCGGGGAAGCCTCGGATGATCGATAAAAACGTGTGAACTCCGAAACCGTTGTAGCCGCTGACGAGCTGGATGGCCGTCATCTCCGTCGGGTCGGCCGGGTCCTTGTTGTAGGTGCCCTTGTGGGGGATGGCCACGAGCATGTCGTCGAGTTCGCGGACGCCGGTGCGGACCTTATTGTAGTGGCTCTTGATGAGGTAGCAGAGAATGACCACGACCACGGTAATGACCAGGGTCAGCCAGCCGCCGCGGGTGAACTTTTCGAGGGTGGTGACGATGAGGATGGTCAGGCACAGGACCAGGCCGGTGAGGTGCACGGGCAGGTGCTTTTTCCAGTGCGGTTCCTTGCGCCTGTTTTTGATGAAGAACCGGGACATGCCCAGCTCGGAGAGTGAGAAGGTCAGGAAGACGTTGATCGAGTACATGACGACAAGCGTCGAGATCCTGCCCCGGGAATAAATAAGGAGGGCGATGGCCGAGCCGCCCATGAGCAGGACGCCGTTCTGCATGGTCAGGCGAGAGGATAGCGAGGCGAAGCGGTGGGGGAACCAGTAGTCAACAGCCATGTTGCCCATGACCCGCGGACCGTCGACGAATCCGGTTTGAGCCCCGACGAGGAGCAGGGCTCCTTCGGATAGGATCGTGATCAGGGCCAGGATGGATCCGATGCCCCAGCCGGCGAAAATCTTGCCCGCCAGGACCGCGTTGAGAGTTTTTCCGGCCACGGGGGAAACGCCTAGCAGCAAATAACAGACGAGTATCCCGCCGGCGGTGATGGCCAACGATGACGCCAGATAGACCATGGTCTTCTTGCCGTTGTGGACCCGGGGCTCACGGAGGATCTGAAGCCCGTTCGAAACGGCTTCGATCCCGGTGAAGGTGCCGCCGCCCATGGAAAAGGCCCTGAGAAAGAGAAGGAGCATTCCCCAACCGCCCAGGGATACGAGCCCGGCCCTGTAGTCCCCCTGGATTTGTTGAGCGACCGCGCCGACTTGGCCGACATGGGAGAAGATACCGTAGCCGATCATCAGAACATGAGTGACGATGAAGGTCAGGAAGATCGGGGCCAGCATCGTCACGGATTCCTTGACGCCTCGGAGGTTGATGATGACCAGGAAAAGGATGGCCCCCACTTCGAAGGCCGTCTTGTACGGCTGCCAGGTCATGGGGAAAAAGCTAAAGATAGCGTCGCCGCAGGAGACGATCGAGACGGTGATGGTCAGCATATAGTCGACGAGAAGGGCGCTTCCGGAGAGGACGCCGGCTTTTTCCCCCAGCGTATGGGTGGCGACGATGTAGCCGCCGCCGCCCGACGGGAAGTACTCGATGATGCGCGAATAGGCGTAGGAGATAATGAAGACCGTCAGGGCCGTGGCCAGGGCCAGGGCAAGGGCCAGGTAGGAGTGCTTGCCGAGGGCCTTGAACGCTTCTTCAGGCCCGTAAGAAGCGGACGACAGGCCGTCGGCACCGAGGCCGATCCAGGCCAGGATCGGGATCAAGGCCAGCTTGTGGAAGATGGACGGGTCCTTGAGGTTGCGCGGCTTGCCGATGAGCGTCCGCTTGATCCTGTCCCCGAAGCTGCCGTTCTCTTCGTTCATATCATGACCGGGTTATGTTTTTTTCTGTTCTTTAGGAATTCCGTTGAGGATGTCTTTTGGCCGGGGGGTATTATAGGCCCGGCCGGGGGAAAAATAAAGGGTCGGGCATTCGCGCCCTCAGGCTTTCCCCGAGAGGACGGCTGCCGCTATTTTCCCGATATCAGCCGGACTCTCGACTATGAACGCTCCGGCCTCCCTGAGAAGCTCGACTTTGCGGACGGCTGTCCCCCGGCCGCCGGACATGATGGCTCCGGCGTGGCCCATGCGCCGCCCCGGCGGGGCGGTCAGCCCGGCGACGTAGGCAATGACGGGTTTGGACAGGCCGCCGCCGATGCCCACGGCCGTCGATTGGCCGAGGCCGAGAAGGGTAAGCTGGTGGACGGCTTCGTAGGTCAGCGTACCGGACCGGGAGATGACTCCGACGGGGCCGGGCTTGTGGATGGAGCCGGGCATGATGCCGAGCTTCGTCCGGCCCGGCGAGATGATGCCGGGTGTGTTCGGCCCGATGAGCCGGCTCGAAGTCTCCTTGAGGAAGGTTTTGACCCGGACCATGTCGAGCGCGGGGATGCCCTCAGTGATACAGACGATGAGTCGGACGCCGGCGTCGGCGGCTTCCATGACCGCATCGGCGGCGGCGAGAGGCGGGACAAAGATGACCGAGGCGTCGACTCCCTCGCTCTTGACGGCCTCGTCCACGGTGTCGAAAACGGGAACGTCGAGGTGCCGCGTTCCGCCCTTTCCCGGCGTCACCCCGGCGACGACGGCCGTGCCGTATTCGAGCATGTGCCGGGCATGGAACGTCCCCTCGGCGCCGGTGATTCCCTGGACGACGACGCGGGTCGAGGCGTCGACGAGGATGCTCATCCGGCCCCTCCTCGCCCGCGGGCCAGCCGGACGGCCTCGCGGGCGGCGGCCTCCATGTTCGGGGCCGTGGTGAAGGGGAGTCCCGAGTCGGCGAGGATCCTCCGGCCGGCGTCGACGTTCGTTCCTTCGAGCCGGGTCACGACGGGGATGCGGAAGCCGTGCTCCCGGGCCGCCCGGACGATGCCCTGGGCGACAAGGTCGCAACGGACGATGCCGCCGAAGATGTTGACGAGGGCGGAGCGGACGCCGGGGTCGGAGGCGAGGATGGCGAAGGCCTTGGCCACCGCCTCCTCCGTGACCCCGCCGCCGACGTCGAGGAAATTCGCCGCCCGCCCGCCGGAAAGCTCGATGAGGTCCATGGTGGCCATGGCCAGGCCCGCGCCGTTGACCATGCAGCCGACGTTGCCGTCGAGCTTGACGTAGCTCAGGCCGGCGAGCGACGCCTCACGTTCCTGGGGCGACTCCTCGTCCGGGTCGCGGAGGGCTTTGACTTCGGGCCGGCGGGCGAGGCCGTTGTCGTCGAACTCCATCTTGGCGTCGGCGGCGACGAGCTCGCCTCCGGCGGCGAGGGCCAGCGGATTTATCTCGACGAGAGAAGCGTCGGTCGCTTCAAAGGCGCGGACGAGGTCGGCGACGAGCTTGACGGCCCGGCTGAAGGCCGGGCCCGCGAGGCCGAAGGCGAAGGCGGCACGCTTCGCCTGGAATAGGTGCAGACCCGTCGACGGGAAGATCCTCTGCCGGAGGATGAGGTCGGGTTCGTCGAAGGCGAGGGCCTCGATGTCGACGCCGCCCTTTGGCGAGACGAGAAGGACGAGCCGCTCTTCCTCGCGGCTGACGGTGAGTCCGAGATAGAGCTCCCGCTCGATCGCGAGCGTTTCTTCGACGAGGACGCGGCGGACGACACGTCCTTCAGGGCCCGTCTGGGCGGTGATCAGGGGTTGGCCGAGGATGCGCGCCGCGGCGGCTTCCGCTTCGGCCGGGGTCCCTGCCTTCAGGACCCCCCCCGCCTTGGCCCGGCCGCCGGCGTGGATCTGGGCTTTGAGAACGACAGGTCCGCCGAGCCTTTGGGCGGCGGCGCGCGCCTCGGCGGGTGTCCTCACGGCCTCGCCGCGAGGGACGGGAATCCCGAACCCCGCGAGGAGGCGTTTTGCCTGGAACTCGTGGATCTTCATGCAGGAATTACGATAGCTTTTTTTCAAGGATTCGTAAAGGCAAAAAAAAAGTCTGGGGCGGCGAAGCCGCCCCAGACCGGAAATCCTTTAATGAGCGAGAGCTTACAGCTTCGTCTCCTCGACGGTCTTCTGGACGACGCCGACCGTTTTCTGGAGCATGGCCTTCTCTTCGTCGTTGAGCTTGATCTCGAAGATCTTCTCCATGCCCTTGGCGCCGACGAGGCAGGGCACGCCGATGAACAGGCCATAAACGCCGTATTCCCCTTCGCAGAGGGCGGCGCAGGGGAGGACGCGGCGCTTGTCCTTGAGATAGGACTCGGCGATGATGATGGCGCTCCAAGCCGGGCTGAAGAACGCCGACCCCTTGCCGAAGAGCTTGACGATCTCGGTCCCGGCTTCGCGGGTCCGGGTGGCCAGCTTGTCGATCTGTTCCCTGGTGGCGATCTCCATGAGGGGCACGCCGCCGACCGTGGTCAGCCGGGGCAGAGGCACCATGTCGGGTCCGTGGCCGCCGAGGACCGTCCCGGCGACGTCGGACACGGACACGCCGAGCTCCATGGCTACGAAGGCGCGCCAGCGGGCCGTGTCGAGCGTCCCGGCCATGCCGATGACCTGGTGCTTGGGGAAGCCGGTGAGCTTCCAGAACGCGTAGACCATGGCGTCGAGGGGGTTGGTGACGATGATGCAGAGGGCCTTGGGGGCGTTCTGCTTGACGCCTTCGGCCACCAGCTTGATGATGCCCAGGTTGACGGCCAGCAAGTCCTCGCGGGTCATGCCGGCCTGGCGGGGTTTCCCCGCCGTGATGATGACGACGTCGGCGCCGGCGATGTCCTTGTAGTCCGATGTGCCGGTGATCGTGGCGTCGTAGTTGCCGTGGGGGGCCATCTCCATGAGGTCGAGGGCCTTGCCCTTGGCCGGATTCTCGAGTTCGGGGATGTCGAGGATGACGATGTCTCCGAGCTCTTTTTGGGCCGCGAGCATGGCCAGGATCTGGCCGATCTGCCCGCCGCCGATGAGGGCGATTTTCTTGCGCATGTCAGACTCCTTGGTTATTTAAGCCCGGGTCAGGCCTTGACGTAGCCTTCCCAGGCTTGCTGGAGCTTGGGGTTCTTGACCCAGTCCATGACGTAGTCGGTGAACGCGGCGCCCGTGACGCCCGTCGCCCGGCCGGTGATGAGCATCTTCTTCTCGTACTGGCCGGTGATGTCGAGGGCCATCTCCAGGTTCTTGCCCTTGTCGGTGTAGCCGATGTGGTTGAGGAGCATGGCCGCGGCCCGGATCATGCTGCAGGGGTCGGCGTACGGAGCGCGGCCTTCGGTGACCATGCGCGGGGCCGAGCCGTGGATAGCTTCGAACATGGCGTACTGCTTGCCGATGTTGGCGCTGCCGGCCGTGCCGACGCCGCCCTGGAACTCGGCGGCCTCGTCGGTCAGGATGTCGCCGTAGAGGTTGGGCAGGACCAGGACCTGGAAGTCGCGGCGGCGCTTCTCGTCGACGAGTTTTGCCGTCATGATGTCGATGTACCAATCGTCGGTCTCGATGCCGGGGTACTCCTTGGCGATGCGGTAGAAGTTCTCGAGGAAGCGGCCGTCGGTCGTCTTGATGACGTTGGCCTTGGTGACGCAGGTGACTCGCTTGCGGCCGTTCTTCTTGGCGTTCTCGAAGGCCAGGCGGCAGATGCGGTCGGAGCCGGGGCCAGTGATGAGCTTGAAGTCGATGGAGATGTCGGCGTCGACGTCGATGCCGCTGGAGCCGAGGGCGTAGAGGTCCTCGGTGTTCTCGCGGAAGAAGATCCAGTCGATGCCCTGCTTCGGGATGCGGACGGGCCGGACATTGGCGAAGAGGTCGAGCTCTTTCCGAATAGCCACGTTACAGCTCTCGATGTTCGGCCAGGGATCGCCCTTGCGCGGCGTCGTCGTGGGGCCCTTGAGGGTGACGGGGTATTTCTTGATCTCGGCCAGGACATCGGCCGGGATGGCGCAGCCGTGGGCGGCGCGGTTCTCGATGGTCAGGCCTTCGATGTCGGTGATGGTGATCTTGCCGGCCTTGACTTCGTCCTGGAGCAGGAACTCGAGGACGCGCTTCGACTGGGCGGCGATGGTGACGCCGATGCCGTCGCCGGCCAGGATGCCGATCTTGAGCGGCGAAATCTTGGTGTAATCGATCCAGCCGGGAGAGGCCTTGACCTTCTCCATCCGTTTCATCTGCGCTTCGAGGAGCTTGCCGAAATGCTCCTTGGCTCTGTCGATGGCGGCATTGTCCATGCTGTGAATCCCTCCGTTATGAGTTGAAAATTAAGACAAAAAAACAGGAAAGAAATTCTAGCCTTTTTCGCCGCAAAAAGCAACTGGAATCTCGCCGCAATGCCCCCAGTGGCCTCGGGCATCGTCTTCGTTCGCTGCGGTGATTTTTTACGTCGTCATGGGCCTTCTCTTGCCCATGACGGCTAAATCACCGCTTTATGCTTCCTCCGACGACGCCCTCGGCCGACTTTGGGCATCGCTCCCACCGCCTATTTTGACAATACCGGCGCAAAACCGATAAAGTAGGGTGCGCCAAATCGCATGCGAGGAGAGATGCCATGTTGGATTCCTATTTCGAGCAGGAAAAAGAACGCGCAAAAATCGGCCTGCCGCCTCTGCCCTTGACGCCGGCGGAAGTCGAAGAAGTCTGCCGGAACCTCGAGAAGCCCGACCCGGGTCAGGCCGCCCTTCTCCACGGCCTCCTCGAGAACCGGGTCTCGCCGGGGGTCGATCCCTCGGCCAAGGTCAAGGCCGCCTGGCTGGCCTCGGTGGCCAAGGGAAAGGTCAAGTCGCCGGCCGTTTCGCGCGACGACGCCGTCCGGATGCTGGGGACGATGCTCGGCGGCTACAACGTCGAGCCCCTGGTCGAGGCGCTCTCCGACAATGTCATCGCCCCGGCCGCCGCTGAAGCCCTGAAGAGAATCGTCCTCGTCTACGGCCGCCTCGAGACGATCATCGAGCTCGCCGGGACGAACCCCTGGGCCAAGGCCGTTCTGGAATCCTGGGCGAAAGGGGAGTGGTTCCTGTCCCGGCCGGAATTCCCGGATAAGCTCATCCTCAAGGTCTTCAAGGTCGACAGCGAGATCAACACGGACGACTTCTCCCCGGCCGGCCACGCGCCGACCCGGCCCGATATCCCCCTTCACGCCCAGTCGATGGGCCAGACCCGCTTCCCCGGCGGGAACGACGTCATCAAGAAGTTCCGCGGCGAGGGCCACCGGGTGGCCTTCGTTGGCGACGTCGTCGGCACGGGGTCGAGCCGCAAGTCGGCCTGCAACTCGCTCATGTGGCACATCGGCGAGGACATCCCCTTCATCCCCAACAAGAGGCGCGCCGGCGTCGTCATCGGGGGCCTGATCGCCCCCATCTTCTTCAACACGACCGAGGACTCCGGCGGTCTGCCGCTCATGGCCGACGTGACCAGGATGAAGACGGGGGACTTCATAACCCTCGACTTCAAGGCCGGCGTCATCCTCGGCGTGGGCGGCGAAGAGATCTCGAAGCTCGAGACGAAACCCCCCACCCTCAAGGACGAGTTCCGGGCCGGCGGCCGCCTGACGCTCATCATCGGCCGCCAGCTCACGGCCAAGGCCCGCAAGGCGCTCGGCCTGGGCGAAGCGGAGTTCTTCCCCTCCGTCGAGAATCCCAAGCCCAAGCCGAAGCAAGGCTACACGCTGGCCCAGAAGATCGTTGGCCGGGCCTGCGGCGTCGAGGGCGTGCTTCCCGGCACGGCCTGCGAGCCGCACATGACCACGGTCGGCTCGCAGGACACGACCGGGCCCATGACCGCCGACGAGCTCAAGGAGCTGGCCTGCCTCGAATTCCAGGCCGACCTCTTCATGCAGTCGTTCTGCCACACGGCCGCCTATCCGAAGCCGACCGACGCCAAGATGCATAAGACGCTCCCTCCGTTCATGATCGCCCGCAAGGGCGTCTCCCTCAAGCCCGGCGACGGGGTCATCCATTCCTGGCTGAACCGGCTCGTCCTGCCCGACACCGTGGGCACGGGCGGCGACTCCCACACGCGTTTCCCCATCGGCATCAGCTTCCCGGCCGGCTCGGGCCTCGTCGCCTTCGCCGGTGCGCTCGGCTTCATGCCTCTCGACATGCCGGAATCCGTCCTTGTCAGGTTTACGGGGAAACTGAACCCGGGGATCACCCTGCGCGACGCCGTCAACGCCATCCCGTACTTCGCCGCCAAGAAAGGACTGCTGACCGTCGAAAAGAAGAAC
Source organism: Candidatus Aminicenantota bacterium (assembly GCA_026393975.1). Lineage (GTDB taxonomy): Bacteria > Acidobacteriota > Aminicenantia > Aminicenantales > Saccharicenantaceae > RBG-16-66-30. Next base: position 38,760 of record JAPKZD010000002.1, read on the forward strand.
AAGAAGAACGTCTTCAACGGCTGCGTCCTGGAAATGGAGGGACTCGAGGACCTGACCGTGGACCAAGCCTACGAGCTGACCGACGCCTCGGCGGAGCGGTCGGCCGCGGCCGCCGTGATCTCCCTCAAGGAGGCGCGCGTCGCCGAATACGTCAAGAGCGACATCGCCCTCATGGAGAAGATGATCGAGGAGGGCTACGAGAGCGCCGACACGCTCCGCAAGAGGATCGCCGCCTGCCGCGAATGGCTGAAAAATCCCGTCCTCCTCAAGAGGGATGCGCACGCCGAATATAAGGCCGTTCTCGAGATCGACCTGGCGGCTATCACGGAGCCCCTGGTTGCCTGCCCCAACGACCCCGACGACGTCAGGCCGCTTTCGGCCATCGCCGGCGACCCGGTCCAGGAGGTCTTCATCGGATCGTGCATGACCAACATCGGGCAGTTCCGCGCCGCTGGCCGTATCCTCGACAAAGCGGGCGTTCCCCCGGCCAGGGTCTGGATCACGCCGCCGACCAAGATGGACGCCGCCCAGCTCATGAGGGAAGGGTATTACGCCATCTTCGCCGCTCTCGGCGGCCGGATCGAGATGCCCGGCTGTTCGCTGTGCATGGGCAACCAGGCCCGGGTCGGCGCCGGGACGACCGTCTTCGCCACCTCGACCCGGAATTTCGACCATAGGCTGGGTGATAATACCCGCGTTTATCTGGGATCGGCGGAGCTTGCGGCCCTGACCGCCCTTAAGGGTAAGATCCCCACGGTCGATGAGTACATGGCCGTCATGAGAGAAAAAGTCCTGCCCAAGGCCGAAGAGATCTACCGCACCCTTGAATTCCACAAGATGGGCGACTTCAGCCTGGGGTATGTCCGATGATCCGGCTCGACGGCCGCAAGGTTCTGGTGACAGGCGGATCGCGGGGGATCGGACGGGCGACGGCGCTTCTCTTCGCCGAAGCGGGCGCCGACGTCGCTTTGAACTATGTCAGCAACCAAAAGGCGGCCGAGGAAGTATTAAAAAGCGTGGAAAAGCTCGGCCGCCGATGTCTCGTCTATAAGGCGGACATGTCCGCCCGTTCCGACGTCGAGCGGATGGTCGGGGACGTCCTGGCCAAGTGGGGGGAGCTCGACACCCTGGTCAACAACGCCGGGGTCTGGACCTACCTCGAGATGGGCCGGATGGACGATGCCGTCTATCGGGAAACGATCGGCATCAACGTGGACGGGGTCTTCTACGCCACGAACGCCGTCGTCCCGGCCATGAAGGAGCACGGGCGGGGCTGGATCATCAACGTCACCTCCACGGCCGGCGTCAGGGGAGAGGCGTTCCATTCCCACTACGCGGCGAGCAAGGGGGCCCTCCATGCCTTGACTAAGTCCTTGGCCGTGGAACTCGCCCCATTCGGCATCCGGGTCAACGCCGTGGCCCCGGGCTGGGTGGACACGGACATGAGCGCGCCCTCCTTCAGCGAGCCCGGCTTCAAGGAAAAGGTCCGTCAGACCATCCCCTTGAGGCGGATCCCCCCGGCGGAAGACATCGCCGGCCCGATCCTGTTCCTGGCCTCGGACCTGGCCCGGCACGTCACCGGGGAGATCCTCGACGTCAACGGCGGGTCGGTCCTCTGCGGCGGGTAACCGCTTGCCCTGAGGGGGGATATCCTTCCTGACGGCATTTGGGTAAAAAGGCTTGACACTTTTTGAGCTTATGTGGTAAAAAAGACTTAGACAATGGCCAAAAAGCACCTGTCTGTCATTATCGTTCCGCACACGAAGACCAGCACAAAAACGCTGTGTTTTTCCCAGCGGGCCCTGAAAATGCTGGCCGTTGGCGGAGTGGTCCTTGGCTTGGCCCTCGCGGCCGTGCTCGTCGATTACGTCCGCATGAACATCATCCGCGGGAAATACAAAGCCCTCAAGGCGGAGACGGCTGAACAGAAGACGACGATCGCCAACTACGAGAAATCCATCGGTGAGCTCCAGGCGACCATTTCGCACTTCGAAAGCTACACCAAGAAGCTCAACGTCATGGCCGGGCTGAAGTCGCCCGACATCCTGGCTGCCCCGGCCGGGATCGGCGGCGGCGACCCGGGGAAGGACGAGGAACCCGAGGCCGAACAGGCGCCCGCCCCGAGCGGCCCCCAGGCGCTTTCCGCAGGGGCGATCCAGAACCTGAGCCAGAAGGCCCTGAGCATCGAGAGCAACCTCAACAGCCTGCTCAATTTCTTCGAGAGCGATAGCCTCCGCCTGGCTTCGACACCGTCCATCGTGCCGGCCGTGGGCTGGCTGAGCTCCGTTTTCGGCCATAGGAACGACCCCTTCACCGGGGCGTGGACGATGCACTACGGGGTCGACATCTCGACCAACGTCGGCAACCCCATCGTGGCCACGGCCGACGGCATCGTCATCCAGGTCCAGACGGACAAGTATCTGGGGAAGAGCGTCACCATCAGCCACGGCAACGGCTTCACGACCGTCTACGGCCACATGAGTAATTTCGCCGTCCGGGCGGGTCAGAAAGTGAAGAGGCGCGATATCATCGGCTACATCGGCCAGACGGGCAAAGCCGCCGGTCCCCACGTCCACTACGAAGTCTGGCGGGACGGCAAGCGCGTCGATCCCAGGTCCTATCTCCTCGAAGAATAGGCAGGCCGCCGGCCCCCCCGTTTACTCCATCAAATCTCCGGGATCGATCTTCGTCCCGAGAGAAAACACGTGGGCCGTCATCGGACTCTTGCCTTCCGGCTGGAGCTCTTCTACAAGGAAAGCCGTGCCGCCGCTGCAGGCGATGCGCAGCCCCTCTTTCCCCACCGAGAGGACCGTGCCCGGCGCAAGCCCAGCGTTCGCCGTTTCGAGTTTCCTGCCGCGCAAAATGCCGATTCTCCGTCCTTTGAAAAAAGTGTACGCGCCGGGCCGGTCGGCCAGGGCGCGGACCTTCCTGTCCACGGTCACGGCGTTCAATTCCCACCTGATCCGTCCGTCCTCTTTCTTGATCTTGGGGGCCAGAGAGGCCAAGCTGTGGTCCTGAGCGATGCGGCTGACGCCGTCGATGTGTTCGATCGTCTCGAGGAGGAGTGACGCGCCCAGTCCGGCCAGCCGTTCTTCGAGTTCCCGGGCCGTTTCGCGCGGACCGACGGGAACACGCTTCACGGCCAGGATGTCGCCCTCGTCCATTCTGTCGTCGAGCTCGATGATGGTCACCCCGGATTCCGCGTCGCCGTTGAGGACGGCCCATTGGACGGGGGCCGCGCCGCGGTATTTCGGGAGAAGGGAGAAGTGGACGTTAAGTGAGCGGTGCCGGGGGAGGGCATGGATGGCATTGGGGATGATCTGCCCATAGGCGACGACGACGTTGATGTCGGGGGCGGCCGCCCGAATACTATCGAGGGCCGGTTCGTCCGTCCGGATCTTCGCCGGCTCGATCACGGAGATTCCCCGTTCGAGAGCGAAGGCCTTGACGGCCGAAGGCTGGAGCTTCCGGCCGCGGCCCGCGGGCTTGTCGGGCTGGGTGACGACGAGCGCAACGACATGCCCCGCTTCGAGGAGGGCGCGGAGGGAAGGGAGGGCCGCCGCCGGGCTCCCGAAGAAGACTGTCTTCATGCTTTCTTGCCGGCCGCCGCTGTTTTTTTTAGTTTTTTCCGGATGAGCTTCCGTTTCAGGGGAGAGAGCTTTTCGACGAAGAGGATCCCGTCGAGATGGTCGATTTCGTGGCACAGGACACGGGTCAGCAGGTCTTCGGCGTCGACCTCGACCGTCTGTCCCTCGAGGTCGAGGCCGCTGACGGTCACCCGGTAGGGCCGGGCGACTTTTTCGCGGATGTCCGGGACCGACAGGCAGCCTTCCTCGCAGATGACCTCGCCCTCTTTCCCGAGGACCGTCGGGTTGACCAGGACGATGAGGTCGTCCTTGTTCTCGCCGACCGAGAGGTCGACGACGATGAGCCGCTTGCTGACGCCGACCTGAGGCGCGGCCAGCCCGATGCCCGGCGCGGCGTGGAGGGTTTCGACCATGTCCCCGGCGAGGCGGACGATGTCCGCGTCGACACGCTCGACGGGCTCCGCCTTCTTGACGAGCATCGGATGCCCGATAATAAGAATTTCGCGCAGAGCCATGGTTTCCTTTCCGCCTTCATTTTACCTGAAAATGGTCCGTGCTGGCAAAATCCATGTCGCGCAGGGGTGTTCTGTAGGGAGGTCGAGCGAAATCAACCGCAGCGGAAACGGGTGGCATTATGTAGCCACAAGTGGCAACCCGAACGACAATGAGTGGACCCCTGCCTGCTTTCCCCTCGGCCTCCTTGCTTAGATGACAGCCGAGGGCGGCGCCGGTTCGTCGGCGGCGCCGGCGTTCTTGAGCGGCACGTTGATCAGGTAGAGTCCGATGAGGACGAGGACGGCGAGGCCGCCGATGTAGAGATCGACCACGCCGAAGTACTTGCCGCTCTTGAAGAGCGCCGGGATGTCGAAATGGATGATGTTCTGGAGGAAGAAGAACTTCCAGGCGGCCCGGATCAGGCCGGTCAATGCCTCTCCGGCGATAAGCCCGGCCGCGAGCAGGATGCCGACGTTGGTCGCCCGGGCGGTCTGAGCGGCGTTGAATTTCCTCTTGGCCATGGACTTGTCGAAGATGCCCTTCATCATGCCGCCGACGAAGATGGCGAAGGTCGTCTCGAGCGGCAGGTACATGCCGACGGCGACGAGCATCGGCGATTTGACCTGGACGAGGATCAAGGCGAAGCCCATGAGCATGCCGACGATGACGAGCGGCCAGGCCATTTCCCCCCCGATGATGCCCTGAGACAGGGCGGCCATGAGGCCGGCCTGGGGCGCGGGCAGTTCCTTGCTGCCGAAGGTGAAGGCGCCGTGGAGGAGCATCAGCGGGAAGTACATGACCAGGGAAGCGACAAGGATTCCGAGGATGTTGCCGGCCTCCATCTTCCAGGGCGTGCCGCCGAGGATGTGGCCGACCTTGAGGTCCTGGAGCATCTCGCCGGCCACGGCCGAGGAGACGCAGACGACGGCGGCGACGCCGAGGACGGCCGCGACGCCGCTCGTCCCGGTGGCCCCGACGACGACCATGAGCAGAGCCGCGATGATCAGCGTCGACAGGGTCAGGCCGGAGATGGGGTTGTTGGACGAGCCGATCGTCCCGACGAGGTTGCCCGAGACCGCGGCGAAAAAGAAGCCGGCGATGGCCATGACGACGGCGGCCACGAAGGCCGAGCCGAGGGACTTGGAGAACGTGTTGTAGACGAAGACCATCAGGACAAAGGTCAGGCCCATGAGGATGAGGACGAGCTTCATGTTCAGGTCCTTTTCGAGCCTCGAGACGACTTCGCCCTGTCCGGCCGCCTTCTTCACGTCGCCGATCGACCTCTTGAAGCCGGCGGCCAGGTTCTTCCGCATCCGGTAGAGGGTGTAGCCGGCGCCGACGAGCATGCCGCCGACGGCGATCGGCCGGATGATGAACTTCCAGACGCTGGTGACCATGTCGGCCCAGTTGACGTCGGCCGCGGCGACGCCCGGTCCGTAGAACGTGCCGATGAGCTGCGGTCCGAGGAAGAACATCAGCAGGGGCGCGAACAGCCCCCAAGCCAGGACGCCGCCGGCGAAGTTGAGGGCGGCCAGGCGCGGCCCGATGATGTAGCCGACGCCGATGTAGGCCGGGAAGATGCCCGGGCCGGAGACGGCCACGGTGCCGCCCGCGCCGATCTTGGCCGCGTCTTTCGCCGCGCCCAGTCGGACGAAGCTCGTCCCGAGCTTGCCGACGCGGATGATGAAGTCCTTGCTGGCGGCGAAGACTTGGATGACGCCGAGGGAGTAGAGGAGCGCGCCCAGTCCCATGGCCTGGAAGAGGAACTTCGAGCCCTGGCTGCCCTTCTGCCCGGCCTTGTGGATCTCGGCCGCGGCGACCGACTCGGGGAAGACGAGGTCGGGGTCGGTGACCATGACCCGGCGGAGGAAGGTGACGAACATGATGCCCAGGAGGCCGCCGACGAACATCAGGGCCACCGATTTGATGTAGGCATCGAACGTGTTAAAATTCGTCCAGGCTCCGGAGATGATGAAGGCCGGGATGGTGAAGATGGCCCCGGCGGCGATCGACTCTCCGATCGAGCCGACCGTGCGGGCGATGTTCTCCTCAAGGATCGAACCTTTCATGATCCGCAGGACGGCCATGCCGATGACGGCGGCCGGATAGGTGGCCGCGATCGTCATGCCGGCCCTCAGGCCGAGGTAGGCGTTGGCCGCGCCGAGGATGACCGTCATGATCAGGCCGATGAGGATGGCCCGGAGGGTGAACTCCCTCTGGTCCGTCTTTTCGGGGACGTAGGGTTGGTGACTCATCGCGAGCTCCTTTCCGAAGTTTCCTTATGTATATTTGAAGTCAGGAATCAAAGTCAAGCCTGGCCTGAGGCCCGTCCGCGACGGCCGGAGGTCCCTCGATTTGCTTCGGGCGGCGAAATATGTTAAAAAGGACATGGTTGAGGAGAGAGGCAAGATGAGCATTATCAGCTGGTTGAAAGACAGATTTTTTTGCGACCTGGCCATCGACCTGGGGACGGCCAACACCTTGGTCTTCCTCAAGGGCAAGGGCATCATCGTCCAGGAGCCTTCGATCGTCGTCGTCAACAAGTTGACGGGCAAGGTCGAAGCCGTCGGTTCACGGGCCAAAGAAATGCTCGGCAAGACGCCGGCGAGCGTCATGGCCATCAAGCCCATGCGTGACGGCGTCATCGCCGACTTCGAGATCGCCGAGAAGATGCTGGACTATTTCCTCAAGAAGGCCATGGACAACCACGGTTTTCTGCTCCGGCCGAGGATTGTCATCGGCATCCCGACCGGGATCACCCAGGTCGAGCGCCGGGCCGTAAAGGACGTCGCTCTGCGGGCCAAGGCCTCGGAGGTCTACCTCATCGAACAGCCCATGTCGGCCGCGATCGGAGCGGGCCTTCCCATCTCCGAGCCGACCGGGAACATGATCGTCGACATCGGCGGCGGCACGACCGACATCGCCGTCATCTCCCTCGACGGGATCGTCTTCAACCACAGTATCCGCGTCGCCGGCAACGAGATGGACGACGCCGTCATCCACTACTTGAAGAAAAAGTACAACCTGCTCATCGGCGAGCGGACGGCCGAGATCGTCAAGATGCAGATCGGCTCGGCCTACCCCCTCGACGAGCCGATGACCATGGAGATCAAGGGCCGTGACCTGAGAGAGGGGATCCCGAGGACCATCGTCGTCGACGACCAGGAGATCCGTGAGGCCATCGAGGAGACTGTGGCCGCCATCGTCAATGCCGTCCGCATCGCCCTGGAGCGGACGCCTCCCGAACTCTCGGCGGACATCATCGACCGGGGCATCATCCTGACCGGCGGCGGAGCGCTCCTCAAGAACCTGGACAAGAGGATCCGCGAAGAGACCCAACTGCCCGTGTTCATCACCGATGACCCCCTGACGACCGTCGTCCTCGGGGCCGGCAAGATGCTCGACGACCTGGATCTGCTGAAGAAGATCTCGCTCATCTGAGTACAGGGCCGCGGCGGCTCGAGAGGTTCCATGCCCCTCTGGGAAAAGCGACGAAGCGTCCTCATCCTGGCTGGACTCGCGGCCTTCAACATCCTCCTCATTTCCATCCAGATCCCGCGGGGGGCCGAGAAATCGCTTTTCGAGAGGTCGATCTTTTTCCTTTTCTCCCCGGTCCAGAGGGCCGTCACCGGGGCCGTCCGCGGCCTCGGGTCCCTGTGGACGAACTACTTCGACCTGCGCGGCGTCCGGGGCGAGAACCAGCAACTCAAGAAGGAGATCTTCTTCCGCAACCAGGATCTTCGTTTCCTCGAGGACCGTCTCCGGTTCTTCCGGTCCGAGGCCCAGGTCCGGGAGATCCTGGGCGCCTTCCAGGGGACGATCGTTCCGGCCCGGGTCATCGGGGCCGATAGCGCCAACCCCTACCAAACGATCGTCCTCGACAAGGGGAGCCTTGACGGGGTCGGCAAGGACATGGCCGTGTGCGACCGGTTCGGCAACCTCGTCGGGCGGACGATCGAGCCGGTGAGCTTGAAGGAGGCGATGGTCCAGCTCATAACCGACAAGGACAGCAGCGTCAGTGTCGTCTCCGTTGTCGACCGGCTGACGGGCTCCGTGACCGGCCGGTCGGCGTCGGTCTGCGAGCTACGCTACGTCCTGGCCAGCGTGAGCGGGGGGCAGCCGGGCGAGGAGCTCCTGACGACCGGCTACGACAAGATCTACCCGGCCGGCCTGCGTGTGGGCAGCATCAGGAGCCTCGAGAAGGACGAATCCTCGCCGATCTTCCGCAGGATCACCGTCGAGCCGTATTTCCGGTTCAACACGATCGACATCGTCGCCGTCATCACTAAAGCGCCCGGGGGCGGCGGATGAGGGAATCCGTCATGAAGGATGTCCTCCGCGCCTTCCTGGCGACGCTCCTCGCCGTCTTCGTCTATTCGCTGGCCGGCGGCGCCGGGCCGACGCTCCTCGTCGTCCTCAACGCCTTTTCCGTCGTCGTCCTTTACTTTTCGGTCCGCAGGGGGGAGATCTTCGGGGCCTTCCTAGGGACGGCGTGCGGCTTGGTCCAGGACTCCTTCTCCCTAGGCGTCTTCGGCGTTGGGGGCCTGACCAAGACCCTGCTCGGCTTCTGGGCGGGCTTCGTCTCCCGGAGGATCGACGTCGCGCCGCTTTTCCGCAACGGCCTGTTCATGTTGGTCATGTCGGTCTTGGAGATGATCCTCTGGGTCCTCGTCACGGCGGTTGTCCGCCGTGAATCCCTGAACTTCCACGGCGGGCTGATCCTACTCCAGCCCCTGGTCACGGCTGTCCTGGGGAGCTCCCTTTTCGCTATCGAGCGGCGCGCCCGGGCCCGCGGCTCCCGAGGCGCATGATGCCGCCGGAAAAAATCTACGAAGACCTGTCGCTCGTGCGCCGCCGGGCGAACACGGTCTTTTGGGTCATCGCCGGCTTGATCTTCCTGGCCTTGTCCTATTACTGGAAGATCCAGGTCGTGGATCACAAGAAGTTCTCCGATTTGGCCGAGGCCAACCGGACCCGGCAGCGGGCGTTAGCCGCGCCGCGGGGGCTCATCCGTGACAGGAACGGCGAGATCCTGGCCGACAACCGGGCCTCCTTCAAGGTTTCCCTCATCCGCGAGAACGTCAAGGACTTGGAAGCGTCCCTTGTCGCGGTCGGCCGACTCCTCGAGATCGACGTGGAAACCCTCCGCCGCCGCGTCGAGCAGTACAAGGACCTTCAGCAATTCGAGCCGATCGTCATCAAGGACGGACTGAGCTCCGTCGACGTCGCCCCTATCGAGAGCCGCCGGCTCGAGTTCCCGGAACTCGTGGTGGACGCGGAACCCCAGAGGTTCTACCCCAAAGGGGCCCTGGCCGCGCACGTCCTCGGTTATCTCCAGGAACGGACCCCCGAGGAGATCCGGGCCGAGCCGGACCGGGCCGTGCGGGCGGGGGAGATGGTCGGCAAGACCGGGGTCGAGAGGCAGTACGACGACATCCTGAGGGGCGAGGATGGGAAGATCATCGAAGTCGTCGACAGCCTGGGCCGGGTCCGTGCCGAAAAGGCGCGTCAGAACCCTGTCCAGGGCGGCGACGTCGTCCTGACGCTCGACCGCCGGCTCCAGGCCATGGCCGAGGAGGCCCTCGAGGGCCGCGAGGGCGTGGTCGTCGCCCTCGACCCCCAGTCGGGCGATATTCTGGCCCTGGCCAGCTTCCCCACCTTCGACCCGAACAGGTTCATCACCCGGTTCACTCCGACCGAATGGCTCCAGCTCACGAACGACCCGCTGTCGCCCCTGGAGAACAGGGCCATCCGCGGCCTGTACGCACCGGGCTCGATCTTCAAGCTGGTCATGAGCCTCGGCGGGCTCGGCTTCGGCTACGTGACGCCCGAAACGAGTGTCTACTGCCGCGGGTCGATCGAGATCTACGGCGCCGTCCGCCACTGCTGGTTCGCGCCGGGGCACGGTTCGATGAATCTGGCCGATGCCATCAAGAATTCGTGCAACATCTATTTCTACACGCTCGGCCGGCGGATGGGCATCGACATGATCGCCATGGCCGCCGGGCGGCTGGGCCTCGGGAAAAAAACCGGCGTGGACCTGGCCGGCGAGAAAGAGGGGCTCGTACCGAGCTCGGAATGGAAGACGAGGACCCTGAAGATGCCCTGGTATCCCGGGGAGACGATCTCGGTCGCCATCGGTCAGGGCCAGCTCCAGGTGACCCCGCTCCAGATCGCGGCCCTCACCGCCCTTGTCGCGAAACGGGGCGAGCGGAAACGACCCCATCTCTTCCTGAGCGCCCCGGCCGGAGCGAAGTCCGGTCCCGCGGACGACGACGGCGCGGGCGCCGCTGCCGCGGAGCCGCCTTTCAAACCAGCGGCCTTCGAAAACGTCATCGCGGGTATGTGGAGATCCGTCAACGACGGCGGCACGGGCAAGGGCGCTTTCGTCGAGGGCATGGACATCTGCGGTAAGACGGGCTCGACCCAGCTCGTCAGCCGCGAGAGTGCCGAGCGGCTGTCCCGGGCCGGCCGGGAGATCAAGACGCATTCCTGGTTCTCGGGGTTCGCCCCGCGAGACAACCCCCGGATCGTGGTGACCGTCCTGGTCGAATACGGCGGGGGAGGGGGGGCGACGGCGGCCCCGGTGGCCCGCCGGATCTTCGAATTGTTCAGGGAGATCCAAGGGAAATGATGATCGACAGGCGGCTCATCCGGGAGGTGGACTGGATCCTGCTGGGGCTCGTCCTCCTGCATTCCCTTATCGGGGTTTTCTTCATTTACAGCTCCTCCCATTTCCTCGCCGGGGAATACTACGTCAGACAACTCGTCTGGATCGGCATCTCGCTCATCGCCCTCGTCCTCGTCCTGGTCATCGATTACAAGTTCTTCGTCTCGCTCTCGGTCTACTTCTACGGCCTGACGGTGGCCCTTCTCGCCGCGACCCTCGTCTTCGCCAGGTTTGTCGCCGGGACGAAGAGCTGGGTCACCCTCGGACTGATGCAGTTCCAGCCTTCGGAGATGGCCAAGATCGTCATGATCCTCGTTTTCGCCCGGCTCTTCGCCGAATATAGGAGCGCCTACCTGACGACCCAGCACACGCTCTTCGCTTTGCTGCTTTCCGGGGTGCCCCTCATCCTCATCATCCTCCAGCCGGACCTCGGGACGGCCATGACCTTCCTGGCCATCATCGGCGGAGCGTTCATCCTGGCCGGGCTGAAGAAAAAAGCCATCCTCCTCTTCCTCCTTGCGGCCCTCGTCCTCGGCATCGGCGGGTGGAGCGTCGGACTCAAGGACTACCAGAAAAAACGCCTGACGACCCTCGTCAACCCCCTCCACGACCCGAGGGGGTCGGGCTACCAGGTCATCCAGTCCAAGATCGCCATCGGCGCGGGCGGCCTCTCCGGGAGGGGTTTCATGAAGGGCTCTCAGAGCCAGCTCCGTTTCCTCCCCGCCCGGCATACGGATTTCATATTCTCCGTCATCGGCGAGGAGGCCGGCTTTCTGGGCGTCCTCGCGGTCATCGTCCTCTATTTCTTCATGCTCGCCCGGATGTTCCTGTCCGTCTCCAAGGCGCGCGACAGGGCCGGCGTCTACATTATCTTCACGGCCTCCCTGCTCATCGCCTTCCAGTTCCTCGTCAACATCCTGATGATCATCGGCCTCTTCCCGGTCGTGGGCATCACCCTGCCGTTCATCAGCTACGGCGGGTCGTCTCTCCTCACGAGCTTCATCGCCTGCGGCCTCGTCCTGAACGTGAAGATGAGGCGCTTCGCCAATGTCTGAAAGAAACGCGCTCGCCCTCATCCTGCCCCGCGTCGAAAAGCCGGGCCGGTACGTCGGCGGCGAATGGAACGAGATCCGAAAGAATCCCGCCCGCGTCCGGACCAAGGTGGCCCTGGCCTTCCCCGACGTCTACGAGATCGGCATGTCCTATCTCGGGCAGAAGATCCTCTACGCCCTGCTCAACAAGGACAGGGACCTTCTGGCCGAGCGGGTGTTCGCCCCCTGGCCGGACTTTGAGCGGGAGTTGCGGTCGGCCGGCATCCCTCTGACTTCTCTCGAAAACGGCATCCCGCTCCGCGAGTTCGACATCATCGGGTTTTCCCTTCTCTACGAGCTCAACTATTCCAACGCCCTGACCATCCTCGACCTCGGCGGGATCCCCCTGCTGTCGGCGGACAGGGCCGAGGCGGACCCCCTGGTCATCGCCGGCGGGCCTGCGGCCTTCAACCCCGAACCGGTGGCGGACATCTTCGACCTTGTCTTCCTCGGGGACGGCGAGGAGGGCTTTCCGGAGATCGTTCGGGCTGCGGCGGACATGCGGCGGCGGAGGGTGCCGCGCCGGACGATACTCCGCGAACTGGCCCGCATCGACGGCGTCTATGTTCCCTCCCTTTACCACCCTGAGGCCGTGGAGGGTTCGCCCCTCGTCGTCCCCCGGCCGGACGGCGATGCTCCCGCCGTCGTCAGGAAGCGACTGCTCCGGGATTTCGCCAGGTCTTTTTTCCCGGAGAAGATCGTCGTCCCCAGCCTGCGGGTGGTCTTTGACCGCGTGGCCATCGAGGCCGCCCGCGGTTGTCCCCAGAACTGCCGGTTTTGTCAGGCCTCGAGCCTCTACTTTCCGCACCGGCCCAAGGACCCGGCTTTCATCCATAAGACGGTCCTGCGCAGCCTCCGCCAGACCGGCTATGAGGACGCCTCTCTCTCGGCTCTTTCGATCGGCGATCATCCCCACCTCGAAGAGACGGTCCGCTGTCTCATGAACGAGTTATCGCGGGAGAAGATCTCCTTGTCCCTCTCCTCGCTCCGGCCGGGGAAACTGTCCCGCGATCTCGTGGAGAACATCCTCAAGGTCCGCAAGACCGGTTTTACCCTGGTCCCGGAAGCGGGGACCGAGCGTCTGCGCGCCGTGATCAACAAGAAGCTCGACGGCCGGGAGATCCGGGACGCCCTGACGTTCGCCTTCGAGGGCGGCTGGAAGCTGGTCAAGCTCTATTTCATGGTCGGGCTGCCCACAGAGACGGAGGAAGATCTCGCCGGGATCGTCGACCTCGTCCGGGGGAGCCTCGAGCTCGGGCGGACGATCCTCGGGTCATACCCCCGGATCCACGTCAGCCTGTCCTCCTTCATCCCCAAGCCGCACACGCCTTTCCAATGGGTGGGCATGGACGATGAGGCGCTCCTCGTCGATAAACAGGCTTATGTCCGCTCGGAGCTCCGCCGGCACAAAAGCGTCGAGTTCAAGGCCCATGCGGTACCGACGTCCGTCCTCGAGGCCGTTTTTTCGCGGGGCGACAGGAGGCTCGGCCGTGTCCTCCTCGAAGCCTGGAAGAGGGGAGCCCGGTTCGACGGTTGGGACGACAAGCTCGATACGGCGGCCTGGAAGGACGCTTTTGCGGTCGAAGGCGTCGATTTCCGGGATTACCTCAACCCTCTTCCCCGCGAGGCGGCGCTCCCCTGGGACCACCTCGACTCCGGCCTCCGGAAAAGCCACCTGGCCCGGGAGCTCGACCTGGCCCTTAGCGGGGAGCCGTCGCCGTCGTGCCTCGAAAGGGCCTGCGGGGAGTGCGGGGGGTGCGACACCCGAGCCTGGAAGAAGCCGCCCCGTCCCGTGAAGATCGGCCCTCTTCCCGGGCCGGCCGCCCCGGCGGGAGAACCCGGGGACGAAACCCTGCGCTACAGGGCCGTCTACTCCAAGCGGGGAAAAGCCCGATACCTTTCCCACATCGACCTCATCCACGTCGTCCAAAGGAGTTTCCGCCGGGCGGGGATCGAGGTCCGGAAAACCGAAGGGTTCCACCCGAAAATGGACCTATCCTACGGTCCGGCGCTTCCCCTGGGCATGGAGGCCCTGCGGGAGGTCCTTGAGTTCCGCTCGGCCCGCCGGCTCGAAGAGGCGGAGTTCCTCGCCCGGGTCAACAAGAGCCTTCCTCCGGGGATCAGGTTCTCGAGCTTCGAACGGGTCGATGCCGGATCGCCGTCGCTCTATAACGCGATGGAAAGGCTCGTCTACTCGCTCGACTGGAAGAGCGAGGCCGTCGGTCCCGCTTGGAACGCCAAGGCCCTCAAGCTTGCTCTCGACCGCTTCAAGGACTCGACGGCCGGGGCGGCGGCGGTGGAGTTCCGGGTTTCCGGCCGCCGGCTTTTTCTCGAGCTTCCTCCGACGACGTCCCGGGGGCTTCGCGCTCAGGACGTTGTCCAGGCCGTATTCGGTATCGAGGACCCCATGTTCCTCATCCGGAGGGACGACATCGTCTTCAAATCCGCCGGACCTGAAATTGACAGGACTTCCTGCAATCGCGGCGCGGCTTAACATGCTCATTTGAATTCTCTGTCCCGAAATTCTAACCCGTTCTTGCCGCGATTACTGCCGGCCCTCTAAATTGACAGGGCCGGCGGAATCCGGTACACTTCCCCGTGCTTTTTCCAACAGAATCTATAAATTCGCTAAAGATTGAGAGGATGAGCCGTGATTGAATTCGAACTGACCGAAGACCAGGTCGCTCTTCAAGAGATGGCCCGCGAGTTCGCCGCGAAAGAAATGCGTCCCAAGGCGGCCGCTTACGACCAGGGTCACGCTTTCCCGGAGGACGTGATGCGCAAGGCCTTCGAGGTCGGCTTCCTGACCTGCGCGGTCCCGGCGGAATACGGCGGCGGCGGGCTCAAGGACCTCGAGACGGCCATCGTCAGCGAGGAGCTCGCCTGGGGCTGCGCCGGGATGTACACGACCATGATGGCCAACTCCCTGGCCTTCACGCCCATCCTTCTCTTCGGTACGGAAGAGCAGAAAAAGCGGTTCTTCGCGCCCTTCGTCAAGCAGATGAATTTTGCCTCGTACTGCCTGACCGAGCGGGAGGCGGGGTCGGACACGTCGGCCATCAAGACGACGGCCCGTAAGGACGGCGCGCACTACGTCATCAACGGCTCCAAGTGCTTCATCACCAACGGCGGCGTATCCAGCCTCTATATCGTTTTCGCCAATTCGGCCCCGGAAAAGGGGCCGCGCGGCCTGAGTGTCTTCGCCGTCCCACGGGAGACTCCCGGCGTCTCCGTCGGCAAGGTCGAGGACAAGTTCGGGCACAGGGCTTCGAACACGACCGAGCTTTTTTTCGAGGACGTCCGCGTCCCGGTCGGCAACCTGATCGGGCGTGAGGGCCACGGGTTCATCGTGGCCATGAGGACGTTCGACAAGACCCGCGCGGCCGTCGGGGCGGCGGGTGTCGGGATCGCCCGGGCGGCCCTCGAATACGCCATCGAGTATTCGAAGACCCGGATCCAGTTCGGCAAGCCCATCGCCGCCTTCCAGGCGACGGCCTTCAAGATCGCCCAAATGGCCATGGAGGTCGAAGCGGCGCGCCTCGTCGTCTGGCGGGCCGCCTGGCTCATGGACAGGGGCAAGCCCAACGGCAAGGAGTCGGCCATGGCCAAGTGCCTGGGCTCGGACGTGGCCATGAAGAACGCCATGGAAGCCCTGCAAATCTACGGCGGTTACGGCTACATGAAGGACTATCCCGTTGAGAAACTCGTCCGGGACGCGAAATTGCTCCAAATCTACGAGGGGACGAACGAAATCCAGAGGCTGGTGATTTCGCGGGAAGTGATCGGCCCGATCAGGGGCCGCTAAAAAATCAACCCAGTATCAGTTTTCGATGTATTCGGGGATCAGCGCTAGAGTCTCGACCCCGGCGCCGCGCGCGATGTCGATGACTTCCATGACTTTGGAGAAGGGGAGCTTGGCCAGGGCGCGGATGAAGATCGTCTTGTCCTGGCGCGCGCTGTAGAGGCGCCGGAGCTCTTCAAGAAGGCCCCGCAGTTCGTAACTGATGCCGTTGATCTCCGCGGTGTCATTCGTTTTCAACGTCAGAACGATGAGACCCGTGGGCTGTCCGGCATTGGCAGAGTCGGACTGCGTTTCGGGGAGCTTGACATCTATGCCTTTTTGGACGAGCGGCGTGATGACCATGAAAATGATGAGAAGAACCAGCAGGACGTCGCACAAAGGGACGACGTTAGGCTCGGCTTTTGACATGATAGCCTCCTTGATACAACTCTAAGAGAGACATTTTAGGACATCTCCCCCGGCTTGTCAACGAAATTTAAGGGGCGGCCTATTTCAGCGTGTCGATGGCTTTGCGGTTGTTGCTCGTGTGGAAGACGACGAGCGTCTTGCCTTCTCCCGCGGATGAACCGTAGGAGTATTGGATGTCGATGACCGCGTTTCCCAAGAGCGCCCCGATCTCAGCGCCGGCGCCGATCCGGTCGGTGAAGAGGACCGTAACGACCTTCTTCGACTTGACCTTGTAGCCCAGGGTCCGCAGGGCTGTTTCGGCCTTCTTGGCGTCCGAGGTGATGAGGTGGAAGTGGCCCTGGTCGGTCTCCGAGTAGACGTAGAGAGCCTTGACGTTGACGCCGGCGTTAGCCAGGGTCCCCAGGACGCGCCCGAAGATGCCGGGCTCGTCGGGAGCGGTGACGGTGAGTTCGGTATCTTCTTTTACGGATGTCACGGTCGTTCTCCTTTATAAAAAGGAATTATAACAGATTTCGACGGGGCGGGAAAGTCCGCTTTGTATTTTGCGCCGGGTCCTTTATAATAAAGCGCGGGAGTAAACCCCTGGACTCCCCGGCATGAATGCCGGGGCTTGTTCGGGGTTAACCCTGAGCCTCTCTTTCACGCCGATTTGCTGAAACCTGCAAATCGGTGTTAGCATCGGCGAACGGGTGAAACATGTCGGACGATAAATGGGCGGCGAGAGTCAAGGGACGAGCCTTCGGCTCGCCACTCGCCCATGCCTTAGATCCACGGGCGAGTATGGCGGAAGTGGACCCCCGGGTAAAGCCCGGGGCCCCGGCCGCCTTCGGGGGGGGAAACCGTTGATACGTTCGCGGCGCCAACTCCGATTTGCAAATCTTTGCAAATCGGTGTAAAAGCGCCGCTCAGTATTAACCCTGAGCATACCGCTGGTTTCAAACCGGGGACTCTAATTGGTTGATTTTGCTTGACAAATAGGCCTAAGTTTATTATAAATCCCTGTAGAACTTGTTTTTTCATACCTAACCACAGGAGGATTTTAATGAAATTGCGCAAATCTATCGTACTTTTCGTCGTGATGGCACTCGTCGTGCTCACGGCGATGTCTTTTGCCCAGACGACAAAGCTCAAAAGAATCGGACTTTACACCTTTGTCGAGATCAAGGGCCAGGTCCCGACCTCGGAGGTCATGAAGGGCCTCTTCGATCGCTATGCCGACGACATCAAGACGGGTTTCGACATGGCGGGGAACGGCGAGCTCTATGCGCCGTTCATGGACCAGATCAAGACGGCCGAATGGGTCGATACGACCATCCCCGTCGGCGAAACGGTCCAGTGGATGCTCTTCAGGTCCCATAATGCGGTCAAGGTCGCCCGGAACGTCGAGTGGGCGGGCAAGGACGCCCTCCCGATCTTCCTCATCAAGGTCATGAAGGACTGGAAGATCTACGACTTCATCGTCCCCAAGAACTGCGGCAATATCGCCCTCGGCAAGAACATCGTGGACGCCATTCCGCCGGCCGTCTGCAGCCTGGTCGTCCTCCCGGCACGGGCCAACGTCAACGACCCGGTCACCGTCGACATGAGCGGGACGCAGTACGCCAAGACGATGAGCGTCGAGATCTTCGACGCCCAGGGCCTGAAGCTGGCCACCCAGGAGCTGACGCCCCAATCGCCCAAGTGGCAGACGAAGTTCGACAAGCCGGGCGAATACTCCTTCAAGGGCACGGCCGTCAACATGGAAGGGATCCCGGCCACCAACCCCTGTGCCGGGAAGGTATCCATAAACTTCCCGCCGGTCTGCAAGCTCTGGACGTCCTGTATGCCGTGCGAGGACTACGTCGGCCGGCCCATCACCTTCGACGCTTCCGGGTCGAGCGACCCTGACGGCCAGATCGTCAAGGTCGTCTTCGAGCTCCTCGACGCCCAGGGCAACGTCATCGACACCTGCGTCACGACGCGCAAGCCCTGGATCTGGGAAAAGGTCTTCACCAAGGCCGGGACCTACACGATCAACGTCACGGTCTTCGACAACGACGGCGCCCAGTCGCCGGCCTCCGACCCATGCCGCCTGACCTTCGAGGTGACCCAGAAGAAGCTCTTCTGGACAGTCGCCGCCGGCCCCGGCATCTACGGCGGGAGCACGGGCAGCTACGTCTTCCTGCGCGCCGGCCTGTTCGGCTGGCTCACCCCGGACAAATGGAGCTTCACGCTGAGCGGCGGCGGAGCCATCCCGATCAGTGGCTCGCCGTGGCGCTTGGCCGTCACCGCCGACGCCCTGGTCAACGGCCACTTCCAAAAGTTCTTCCTGGGCACCGGCGTCGGCTTCAGCACGGCCACCCGGCCGATAGATGCGAACCACAAGGCCGGTCTCGACCTCGTCGGTCAGGCCGGATTCGAGGTCTACGACAATTGGACGAACAAGGGCCAGATATTCGTTGAGTTCCGCGCGCCCCTCTTCCGGTCATTCGATAGCAACTACAAGGCGGGATTAGGCTTCCGGTTACTGTTCTAAGCCGAACCGTCAGCGAACGCCCGAAAAGGGCCAGAGAGCGAACTCTCTGGCCCTTTTTTTTGGCTGATTTTGGAGGTATTTTTTTTGCTAGATAATCTTCTGAGCAATAAGTTTTAAGGCCCGTTTCAGATATTTACCAGAAGTGTGGCTTCGAGTCGCTCCGCCGCACTTCTGCCGGTCGCT
>JAPKZD010000023.1 GCA_026393975.1 Candidatus Aminicenantota bacterium
CTATTTTGCAGGTCATCAGCGTTAACCCCTTCAGCCAAACCACGCTTAATGAACTACTTACGAAAAACGAGAATATGGTTCAAAATGAAGAGGATTCCAACCAGTTGATTTTATTCGAATAATACCCGGACAGGCGTGGGTCAAACCCTATCTTATCGTGCATATTATTATGCTCGTCGCTTTTTTGGGTCTGGTCACTTACGTTTCATTCAAGTTCGGACCTGCCATCACCCGGCTCATGAGCCATCCCGAGAGGTTCAAAGAATTCGTCGATAAGAACGGCTCGGCGAGCGCGTTGCTTTACATCCTGATCCAGGCGGCGCACGTCATCATCGTCGTGATCCCCGGGGAAATCGTCCAGATCGCCGGCGGTTACGCCTTTGGGACATTCCTCGGAACACTCTACTCGCTCATCGGCATTACAATGGGCACGCTGATCGTCTTTTTCGCAACCAGGCTTGTTGGTTATTCCCTTGTCCGAACGTTCGTCTCTCCGGAAAAACTCAAAAAATTCGATTTCTTAATCAATAGCTCGAAATCCGAGATCGCCCTGTTCATCCTGTTCCTGATTCCGGGCCTCCCCAAGGACACCCTGGTCTACATTTCTGGATTGACTCCGGTCAAGTCCTGGAGGTTTCTGTCGATCTGCACGATCGCCCGGTTTCCAGGGCTCTGGGGCTCAGCCTATATCGGCGCCAACCTCCAGGAGAAGGATTACGTACCCGTCTGGATCATGTCCGGGCTCGCCCTCGTCCTGTTCGTCGTCGGGATCCTGGTCAAGGATAAGGTTATCAGCAGATTGCACCGCCATTGGTACTCCGGTAAGGACACGCCGCCAGGCAACTGATCCACCGGCGGATGCCTGCAGCCGGACCGGCCGCAAGAGAAAGATCGGATAATGCCAGGGCCGGGATCGCTGCCGCCTGTGATATGAGTCGTGGCTCTCGCCATATGATATAATAATCGGGAGATTATTCACCATGAAGAAATGGGCAGTTTATTTCTTGTGCTCCCTCACTTTCTTATGCGGTGCCGTAGCCACCTATTTTGTCATGCACTATCTGCAGGCCAACGGTCACGGTCAGGCGTATTTGTCAAAGAGTTTTTCGTCCAAGGGAGAAGAGACGCCGGTTTATAGCGAAGGCGCCCTCGCACAAAAGGATTTGATCCTTTTTCCAAAGATCAACAATCTCAAATTTAGGGCGAAATTTCTCGAGCCCGCGGCGGTTGCCGAAAACTCATTATCGCTCAGCTATATCGCGGAGCTATCCGTAGAGAAACTGGATAAGAAAGACCTCCCGGAGAAATTCTTCAAGAAGTTCGAAGAAGCGAATGCCGCATGGATGTACGTCCCGCCCGATGACGTATTGTATGAAATATCCTTCAAGCTTGCATTATTAGATAAGGACGGCTTTCAGATCTTCAGCACCGAGTCGCCAACGGAAACCATCCGCTCCGGAGAGCTTAACCGTGTCCAGAATATCGTAACTGATAAGATTCCTGTGGATATCGCTAAAAGGACGAGCGCCGTCAAACCTGTTGTTGTCCTGAAGAAATGCGTCAGGCCTCTCTATCACGAGAAAAGCCCCGTCACTAGCTGAAATCGCTCGCTACTCTCGATAACCTTTCCGCATCGAAATTGGACCTCCTCCCTGAAGAATCGACCAAATCAGGGGGCAAGTTCAAATGCTTGAAAATCTCACTTCACAGGTGGTACATTGATCGGGGGCGGGTCATCTCGGACTTCTGGGATTTCAATAACTCTAGCACCCAAGACTGGGTCGAAAGCGTTGCCTTCTCGCAGGATGGCTATTTCGCTATTTCTGGAAGCCGGGATTGAACGGTCCGGCTATGGGTGTTACAGAACATACCTGGGATTCATAAAGCCGATATGAGCACGAGACCCTGCTGAGGAGCCCGACATAGGCTCGGGTTCGGGCCATTCAGGGCCCTTTTTTTCCTTCTAGACTTGATATATCCTACAAATCAAGTGCGAACGGAAAATGACCAACGCGAAGAATGTCATCGTCGCGGATCGTCCCTGAG
Source organism: Candidatus Aminicenantota bacterium (assembly GCA_026393975.1). Classification (GTDB taxonomy): domain Bacteria; phylum Acidobacteriota; class Aminicenantia; order Aminicenantales; family Saccharicenantaceae; genus RBG-16-66-30. Next base: position 2,047 of record JAPKZD010000023.1, read on the forward strand.
GAGGAGTAATGAAGCTCGAGCCAAAGAAAATCGTTTACAGGAAGCTCAACGCGCGCCAAAAAGAAAATTACAACTTCCATAAGCTCTCTGCAGTGCTCGCTAATTATGGGTACACATCGATCCGGCTCTCAGACGATTGGGAGGGGGCGGACTTTATCGCCCTACATATCGATGGTAAGCAATTTCTGAAAGTTCAGCTCAAAGGCCGTCCATACTACTGCAAAAAGTACATTGGCAAGGAGCTGTGCATCGCTTTCCGAGACAAGGAACAGTGGTACCTGTACCCGCACGATGAGCTGCTTCAAAAGCACGGGGCCGTCTCCAAGTTCAAGCAATCGAAATCGTGGAAAAGGAGGGGCGAATACCACCTCCCGTCAATTTCTGCCCGGCTTCGGAGGATGCTGAAAAGGTATGCGTTGGATAAGAGTGACAGATGAGAACAAGACCAGGGAAGGTGAGGCGTCCACCGGAGGTGTCGACGGCCAAGAGGGCGAGGGCGACCTTAAGCGCGTCGTTCCGTTGCGGTGTTTGTGGGAAGGTGGCGTCAACCCTTTCTCTTGCGGTCCCTGGTCAGCCCGATCCTCGCTTGACTCCTGAACCAAAAGGTCTTCCACGCGGAATCAGTATGATTTTCAAAGAATCTACACGACTTGCCATTGAAGGTGGGCCGGTGACGTATACGATTGGTGTCGCTAATGACCAGGTCAATCGCGTAGAGGCGGCTTTGCGCGCCGGGAATGCGGCTGAGCTATTTGCGATCGACCGCGAATTCGCACCATTCTGGTGCCCTTGGTGTGAGCAATCATACTGCAAAAAGCACTACGTAAGTTCCCCGGTATGGGAGGGTGACGGCCACTTTGACTGTTACAGGGGGATCTGTCCGAAAGGCCACGAGAGAACTCTTAGCGACTGAGATCCTTGGCAGCAGAACGGAGAGCGTTTCTGAGCACTGCAGGAATATTCAAGACATATGGGAAGACGCCGGCCAGGGCATTCCGAGGGTCGGCTATATCAGGACGCGTTGGCGAAGGCTTTCCAAGCTGCAAGGCCAGGGGGGACGAGAAGCGGCCTTTTAGTAAAAACTATGGTGGATATTTTCATGCGTCGCGATACACCTATATGTGCACGGAAGCGCGACAGCCCCATACCCCCCACGGCTGCTACCGCCTCCCCTGCCGAGTCACACCCGCGTCACAGATGCGTCACAAAATATGCCTAAAAACGCCCCATCCTGCCTACTGGTGCCTAAAGGGAAAAGTCGATTCATATAGGGAGGAATGGCGGGGCCGACGAGACTCGAACTCGCGACCTCCGGCGTGACAGGCCGGTGTTTCAAGCCTAGCCCATCCGTATGATCGTTTAGGTGGTCATCCGCGGTCAAAATGCGTCCAGTGCAAAAGAGGGTGCTCATGCAGCGGCCCTACGCCGGTGGACTCCCCCGCCTTGACTGTGCTCAAATTGTGCTCAGCAGAGGCCTATTCCTGTGTATTCGTGTATAAATATGCGACACTTGACGACGTGCCTCGACATGGACTAAATGGCTGATTTCTTGGGGAATATGGGAGAGCCAGCGAGAGGGATCGAACCTCCGACCTGCTGATTACGAATCAGCTGCTCTACCGACTGAGCTACGCTGGCTTGAGGAGGCTCGATTAAATTAAACGAAATGCCCTCCCCTGTCAAATCAGAGGGACCGTCACCCAAGGGGCCGGAAAGAGGGACAGTCCTCATTGGGGTTTGTCCCCAATGAGGGCAGCCCCTCCCCGAGAAAGCGGGGACACGTCCCGCTTCGAGAGAAGCGGGACGTGTCCCCAGGCTTCATTTCAATACAAAGCGGACGGTGACGGTGAAGGTCACAGGGCGGGGACGGCCGTTGACGACCAACGGCTCGTAAATCCATTGCCGGACGGCATCGACGGCAGCCGCGTCAAGGAGCGCCAGGGAGCGGAGCACGCGGACCCCGGCGACACGGCCGTAGACATCAGTCGTCGCCTCGAGGATGACGACGCCCTCGACCCTCGCCTGCCGGGCGATCTCCGGGTAGTCGGGCTCGATCCTCCGGACGAGCCTGGGAGGCTTGACATCGCCCACGGCGCGTACGGCAGGCTCGACCGGAGCGCCAACGAGCCGGTAGAGCATGTCGCCGACGAGGTTCGCGGGAAGGCCTCCGCCCGCTCCGTAATCGACGCCGCCCTCGATGCCGCCCTCGGCGCCGTCGGCACCCAAGCCTTCCTCGACGATGCCCTCGGGGATGGCGACGGGAGCGACCCTCCAGCTGCCGACGGCGGCGGCCGCGGGCTTCTTCCCAATGCGCGAGCCGGGGTTCCCGGCCCGGGCTTTCGGCGGCGGAAGCGGCGTCGCTGGCAGTGCGGGGACGAGGATGACGCCGGTCAAGTCGACCTTCGGCAGGTCGCCCACCCGAAGCAGCGGGACCGTCACCAACAGGGCCAGCGCGACCGCGTGAACGAGGACCGCGACCGGCAGGGCCGCGACCTTGACCCGAAGGTTCCTGTCCGGGACAAACAATGCGTCTTGGAACATACTCGCCTCCTTGCGGCGGATTCCGGGAAGCTTTCGCTTCCACCCTTAATACAATCTGCATATCCTCTTATTCCCCTGCTAGTAAGGCGATCGCCCCCAAGGTGCCGGTGGACAGAGGCCACCTGGGCAGTGATGGGGTCCGTGCATAGCCCCCGTAGTGGAGGGGGACCCGCCGCGTGCGGCGGGGGAACCGCCGGGACTGGTTCCCGGGGGCCGGGGGATATGCATGGATCCCATTGCTGCCAAAACAGGTAGCATCCATATACAATCCGCTTTTCAAACGAGGGCGAATCGCATACAATACCTTTCTTGTTCGACCTCGAGGTTGGACCCATTCGACCGAAAGCGCCGCGACAACCATGAACATGATCATCAAGAAGCTCGAATTGCAGGGATTCAAGTCCTTCGCCGACAGGACGAAGATCGTTTTCCACCCCGGCATCACGGCCATCGTCGGCCCCAACGGCACGGGCAAGAGCAACCTCGTCGACGCCATGCTTTGGGTCCTCGGCGGGCACCGCCAGAAAATCGTGCGCGGCGACCGGACCGAGGACGTCATCTTCAACGGCAATACCAAGAAGCCCGCCCTGAGCCTGGCCGACGCGGTCCTGACCCTGGCCAGCGAAGAGGAAGAGCTCGTCGTATCGCACCGAGCCTTCCGCTCCGGGGAGAGCGAATACCGGATGAACGGCAAGTCCGTCCGCCTCAAGGACATCCAGGACGAGCTCTGGAGACACGCCATCGGCGAGAAGGAATATTTCGTCATAGAACAAGGTTCAATCGGCAACTTCGTCACCTCCAAGCCGACCGAGAAGAGAGTGCTCATCGAGGAGGCCGCCGGCACGGCCTACTACAAGGACAAGAGGCGCCAGGCCCAGTCGAAGCTCGACAGCACCGGGCAGAACCTCATCCGCCTCGAAGACATCATCATCGAGGTCGAGAAGGCGAAAAACTCCCTCCAGCGCCAGGCCCAGGCCGCCAATCGCTACCGGCGCCTGCGCGAGCGCATCCGGGAGCTGACCTCCCACCACTACCAGAGAAAACTCGTCCTGCTCGAGAATTTCCAGGGCGAGGCCACCGCTCTTTACGAGGACGGTCTCCTCCGCGAGCAGGACGTCACGGCCCGCCTGCGGAGCGAGGAGAAGGACTCGACGGCGCGGCGGAAGGAGCTCTGGGACCTGGAGAAGGGCCTCAAGGAAAGCCAGGAAAAGCTCTTCGGCCTGAAGTCCCACGTCGCCCGGGTCGAGAGCGACATCGAGCGTGAATCGAAAAGGGTCGAGTTTTTCGAGGAGAAGAAAAAGCGCGCCGAAAGCGACCGCGACGAACTCCTCGAAGACGTCCTCAGCCTGACCCGGGAGTTCGAAGACCTCAGGGCGAGGCTCGGCGGTTTCGAGGAAACGCTCGGGACGAACCGGTCCGACGTCGTCCGCGCCGAGGCGAATCTCGAGGTTGCGCGCGAAGCCCGGCTTCTCGAGGAGAAGGGCATCGAACGCCTGCGCGGCGAATACCTTCAGGCACTGCAGGGCCTGACGGAGGCCAAGAACGAAAGCGCCAGGACCGATAAGGAGATCGAGCTCCTCAGCCGGCAGGAGGAGAAGCTCGCGGCTCAGCTTGGCGAGCAGGCCGGACTCCTTGTCGAGACCACGGACCGGACGGGTGTCCTCGAACGGGACATCGTGGAGCACCGCGACCTCCGGCAAGCCCTGGTCAGCCGGGCGGAAGACGTCAAGATGGCGCTCGGCTCCCTGCGTTCTTCCCTGGAAGAAACCCGGCGCCGGCTGGAAGCGTTGAAAACGCGGCGGGACGAATCCGCCTACCATCTCCAGGCCCTCCGCAAGATCGACGAAAAGGAGCGCAGCGAGTCCCCGGCCGACGAGGTCCCCGGCGGGCTGGGCATCCTGGCCGACCTCATCCGGACGAACCCGGAGAACGCCCTCCTCTTCGACACGTTCTGGCGGGAGGGAGCCAGGTCCCGCGTCGTCCCGGCCGAGGAATTCCTGAAGGGCCTTCCCGAGGGCCTGCGCGGGAACTACCTGCTCATCCCGGCCACGGCCAGGCCGGCCATCCCCGAGGAGGTCCTGGGCCGCCCCGGAGTCATCGGGCTGCTCAAGAGCCTCATCGAACCCGACGACCGCCTCAAGGACCGACTGTCCGGCCTCGAGGACGCCGTCATCGTCAGGGACGCCGGCGAAGCGGTCCGGGCCTGGGTCGAGCATCCCGAGCTGAACTTCTTGACTCCCTCGGGCGACCTGCTCCTGTCCTCCGGGCTCCTCCGGCTCGGCGAGAAGGCCGAAGGCGCGATCGCCCTGGCCTCGGAGATACGCCGGCTCGAGGCCGAGATCGCCCGTCTCGAGTCCGAATCCGCCCCCATCGCCGCCGATCTCGAAGAAAAGCAGAAGGGCATCGGGGCGCTCGAGGTCGAGCTCGCGGGCGTCCGCGAAAACCTCGAGCGGGCGGAGCGCGTCCTCCAGGACAGGGAGCGCGAACACCGCTACGGGTTCAACGAGACCGAAAGGATCCGGACGACGCAGACGATCCTCGGCCGCGAGCTCGACCTCCTGCGCGACGAGAAAGGGCGGCTCGGCGAGACCCTCCGCAGCGCGGGCGAAGGCCTGTCCCTCCGCGAATCCGAAGCCCGGGCGCTCAAGGAAAGGATCGAAGCGAGGGAGACGGCCCTGGCCGCCCTCACGGCCGAAGCCGCCGGCCTCGAACGCCGCTTCTTCGAAACGAAGGCCGGTCTCGACCTCGTCCAGGAAAAGATGAACGGCCTCGGCGACCAGATGCGGACGACCGAGAAACGGAAGGAGGCCGCGACGGCCAAGATCCAACAGCTCGAGACCGACGCCCGGTGCAGCGAGGAGGACAAAGCCCGGCTCCGCGACGAGATCCTGGCCCTCCGGGAAAACGCCAAGACGCTCGGCGAAGAGCGCCTCCGGGCCGAGGTCGGGCTGGAAGCGACGGAAGACGAACTCGAGGAGGTCCGCAAGGCCCTCGAAGGGTCCGAGACCGTCGTCCAGAAAAGCCGGGAAGAGGAGGAGGCGGCCAAAAACGAGCGGGTCAGGCACGAGATCCGCAAGGCCGAGGTCGAGCGCGACCTGGTCAACCTCGACGAAATGTGCTGGCAGGAGCTCAAGAAAACCCTGGCCGAGCTCCGGGCGGAGACCAAGTCCGCCGGCGAGGCCGCTCCCGCGGCCGTCCCCGCCGGCGACCAGGAGGCTGTGGAGCTGGCCGAAGAAGACGCCGAGGATGCCGACGCCGAGGCTTCCGGGCCGGCGGACAAGACCGGCCTTCCGGGCGAGGCCGTCAAGCCCCGGCGGACCGGGAAGAAATGGCGGCCCATCGCCGAGATGACAGACGACGAGGTCGAAAAAGAACTCGACGAATCGCGCGAGACCCTCGGCCGCTTCAAGGCGGTCAACCTCATGGCCGAGGAGGAACACCTCGAACAGAAGAAACGCTTCGATTTCCTCTTCGAACAGCGCCGCGACCTCCGGGACTCCATCGCCTCCACCGAGGAGGCCATCCGCAAGATCGACGAGGAGAGCAAGACCCAGTTCCTCAAGGCCCTGGAGGAGGTCAACAAGAACTTCCAGGAGATCTTCGCCGCCCTCTTCAAGGGCGGCAACGCCGAGGTCAAGCTCCTCGAGCCGGACAACCCCCTGGAGAGCGGCGTCGAGATCGTCGCCCAGCCGCCGGGCAAGCGCGTCCAGAACCTCAACCTGCTCTCCGGCGGGGAAAAATCCCTGACCAGCCTGGCGTTCCTGTTCGCCCTCTTCCGCTACCGGCCCTCGCCCTTCTGTTTCCTGGACGAAGTGGACGCCGCCCTCGACGACGTCAACCTGGCCCGCTTCCTCGACCTCCTGAAGACGATCAAGCACCAGACCCAGTTCATCCTCATCACCCACAACTACAAGACGATGGAAGTGGCCGACTACATCTACGGCACGACCATGTCCGAGCCCAACATGACCAAGCTCCTGTCGGTGAAGCTCGAGAAAAAAATCGGCGAAGAACCGAACAATTTGTTATGATAGCGCCGGTCAAACCGGACGTGTAGGAGGGCGGCATGTCGAGCTATCTCATCATCATCCTCATCTATCTCCTCGCCTTGACGGTCCTGAACTTCGTCCGCTCTAGGAAGATCAAAAGCCAGGAGCAGTTCATGGTCGCCGGCCGGAGCCTCAAGTGGCAGGTCATGGTCTTCACCCTGATCTGCACCTGGATCGGCTCCGGGACGTTCATCAGCGGCGCGGAGTTCGCCTCGAAGGCCGGGTTCTCGGCCCTCTGGCTGGCCGCCGGGGCCTGGGTGGGGATCATCCTCATCTACTTCCTCGCCGCCAAGATCCACACCTTCGGTCAATACACGGTCGGCGACGTCCTCGAGGTCCGCTACGGGCCGGCGGCCCGACTTTTCGGGGCCGTCGCCCTGATCCTGTCGTTCGTCTCCATCGTCTCCTACCAGTTCGTCGCCGGCGGGTTCATCCTCAACGTCATCACCGACGGCAAGATCTCCGAAGCGACGGGCACGTTCATCGCCGCCGCCTTCGTCATCCTATTCACGGCCCTGGGCGGGATGGTCGCCATCGCCTACACCGACCTGCCGAACGGCATCATCATCGTCTTGGCCTGCCTCCTGGCCGTGCCCTTCGTCGTCACCGCCGCGGGCGGCCTGCCGGCGGCCAAGGCGGCCCTGGAGCCGGGCTATTTCGCCGTCGTCAACACCCAATTCGGCGTCCACCCCTGGCTCAAGGCCATCGGCTACTTCCTGTCGACGATGTTCCTCCTCCTGGGCGTGCAGAGCATGTACCAGAAGTTCTACAGCGCCAAGTCGGGCAAGGACGCCAAGAAGGCCGTCGCCTGGTGGACCGTCGGGACGATCGTCGTCGAGACGATCGTCGTCGTCATCGCCGTCTTCGCCTTCAGCAAGCTCAAGGGCCAGATCGACCTGAGCGTGCCCAAGGCCGGCGGCAAGGTCGTCCTGATGGCGGCCAAACAGCTCGTCCCCTTCCCCGTCGGCGTGCTCCTCCTCGGCGCCGCCTGCGCCGTGGTCATCTCCACGGGCATGAACTACCTCCTCTCCCCCTCGACGACGGTCATGCGCGACATCTACCAGCGCTTCATCAAGAAGGACGGCGGCCAAAAGAACATGGTCGCTCTGCAGAAGGTCATCATCGTCGTCATCGGCGTGCTGGCTTTCCTGCTGGCCACCCAGCTCAAGTCCGTCCTGGAGATGAGCTTCTTCGCCTACACGATCTACGGCGTCGCCATCACCCCGGCCCTCATCGCCGCGCTGGCCTGGAAGCGGGTGACCAGGGCGGGCGGCCTGGCCTCGATCATATCGGGCACATTCGTCTGTCTCGCCTTCTTCGCCCTGTCCAAGATCCCGGGCATACCGGCCCCCGACGGCGACCCCTGGGGCATCCCGATCATCTACCCGTCGCTCATCGCCTCGCTCGGCGCGCTCGTCGCCGTCAGCCTGCTCACGCCGAAACCCAAACCCGAAGAACTCGAGAAGTTTTTTCCAAAGGCTAAATAAAAAGCACTCTCTCCCTCCTGCCAGAATGGACGGTCTTGACGCCACCCGGGCTGTGACGGGGACCATCCAGAGCCCCCGTAGCGGAGGGGGACTCGTCCCGCTTCTCTCGAAGCGGGACGGGGGAACCGCCGGGACTGGTTCCCGGGGGTCCGGGGGATATGGGTGGTCCCCGTCACAGCCAAAACGGGTGGCGCCCCAAGACCTCTGCGCACCTTCCGCAGGAAGTGGGACATCTCAACCACTTGAGTGTCCTCCCCCTGAAAAACCGTCACCTATACAGGACAAACCGGGCCTATTTTCTGCCCCTTTCAGGGGGGAACTTTGGCATAGTTCTTGCATAAAGAAGATATCGGATAGGAGAATGACCATGAAAAGGACAACGGTTCTCATGATCGCGCTTTTCTTCATCGCGGCCGGGGCTTGGGCCCAGGATCCCAAGGCCGCCCCGCCCCAGGATACGAAAGATGCGAAGTACACGAATGAATCCGTTGCCCGCCTGAGCTTCGTCGAGGGGAAGGTGTTCGTCCAGAGGGCGTCCGACCTCGGCTACGAAGAAGGGGCCATCAACATGCCCGTCAGCGAGGGCGACCGAATCGGCACAGCGGACGGCCGGGCCGAGATCCACTTCGGCAAGGGCAACTATATCCGGCTCGACAACGACACCAAGCTCGACGTCCTGAACCTGCCCAAGAAGGAAGACGACGTCACGCGGCTCCGGGTCTGGTCGGGGAACATCTACCTCGTCGTGGGCACGCTGAAGAAGGAAAAGGGGATCGAGCTCCACACGGCCGATTCCTCTTTCTACGTCCTCGACCGCGGCATCTACCGGATGGACGTCCGGGAAAACAGGGACACGGAGATCCAGGTCTATCAGGGGCTTATCGAAGCCGCCGGCGAGGAGGGCTCAACCCTGCTCAAGGCGTCCCAGCGGCTCGAGGTCTCCGAGGGCCGCTTCGCCTCGAAACCGTCATCGTTCATCGCGGTGGCCGACGACGGTTTCGACAAGTTCAATGAGTCCCGGAATTCCGTGACCGGCCGGCAATACGCTAAGAGTCACATGCCCGAGGAACTCTCCGACTACGAGGCCGAGCTCGATGAGAACGGCCAATGGACATACCTCGCCCCCTACGGCAACGTCTGGGTGCCGAGCGGGGTCGACGAAGACTGGCGCCCCTACAACAACGGCCGTTGGACCTGGCTGCCCATGTCCGGATGGACCTGGTGGCCGTATGAACCGTGGGGCTGGTCGACATCCCACTACGGACGCTGGCACTGGGGACTCGACCTCGGCTGGTACTGGATCCCCATGAGCATGTGGGGCCCGGCCTGGGTCAACTGGTGGGCGGATGATTTTTACTTCGGCTGGGCGCCGCTCAGCTACTGGGGCTATCCCGGCATCCTCATGGGCGGCCAATACTACGGTCACTATTACGGACCTTACTATCCTTACGAGTCCCGGGCCCTGACCGTCATCAGCAGGAATCATCTCAAGGACCCCGGCATTTCCCGAAACGCCCTCAGAGGGGATTCTCTCAAGAGCCTGCCCAAGATGAGCCTGACAAGCCGGAACCTCAGCCTCAGGCCGGCGGGGACGAAGATCTCCGTCCAGCCGCTCGACGGGAACCGGGTCATGCTCCGGAAGGACGACCGTTCGACCGGACTCACCCAGGACAAGGGAATCGGCCGCGACGCCCTCGGCACGTCGCCGACGAGCCCCCGGACGATCCGGAAACCCGACGCGGCGGGCAAATCCCAAGGCCGGACGGCCGGTACATCGGCCAAACCGCAGACGATCAAGAGCCCGGATAAGGGCTCGGCCAAGGCGTCCAACCCGTCCAAGGGCTCGGGCGCGGCGGAGGGTAAGATCCGGAAGAAGGACGGGAGCGCCGAAACGGCCTCGAGCGCCTCGAGCGCCGTGGACGGATACAAGAGCTCGCCGTCCGTTTCGAGGACGGCGGCCGGAGTGGGCAGCCCGAAGACGGTCAACGGCTATCCCTCATCCCCCACGATCACGCGGCCCAGATCCTACGGGGACGGCGGCGCGGCTAGGGCCAGGATCTTTACAGGCCCCTATTCCCGGCCGTCCTCGGTCCGGGGAACGTCGGGAAGCCCGTCCGTCCGTTCGGGGAGTTCTTCGTCGGGGCGCGGCTCGGCCCGGGTCGGCTCCTCATCTTCGGGCCGGTCGCGCGGCTCTTCCTCCCGCGGCTCGGGGTCGGCGTCACGGGGCTCGTCTTCGGGCTCTCGAAGCTCCTCGGGAGGCAGCGCGAGAAAAAAGTAGCAACCCCTTTCCATTTGTAGGGGCGTTTCTCTCCTCATGGCCGGTTTGGGAGGGACGCCCCCTTTTTTTTATCTCAGCGGTCCTCGCTCGCCTTTTCGCTCGAGTAATAATCCAGGATCCGGAGGTGGTCGGCGAGCGTGCAGAACCGTGTGGGTTCCGTGCCCGGGAAAAAAACCTCCCGGAACGGATAACGGCAGATGGGGGTGGCCAGCAGTCCCGTTTTCCGGTCGATTTCGACGAAGACGAGGTTCGGCGGAACCTCGAAATCTGCGGGCTGGAAATCCACGACGCCGGCGCTCGCCGCCTTCTTTCGGACGTCGTCGATGACCCGGCTGAAGAAATCCTGCCAGATAGGCAGGGCCGCGACGGCCCCGGTTTGCCTTTCTCCGAGCGGCACCTGTTTGTCGTGGCCGACCCAGACGCCCGCACAAAGGGTCGGCGAGAAGCCGATGAACCAGGCGTCCGTGTACTTGTCGGTCGTCCCGGTCTTTCCCGCCAGCGGCCAGCCGAGGACGCTGGCCGCCGCCCCCGTTCCCTGCTCCATGACACCGCGCATCAGGTGGGTCATCATGTAGGCGGTTTGGGGGGAAACGACTTCATTCGATTCCACCCGCGTCTCTTCGAGGACGTTGCCGTCCTTGTCTTCGATTCGGGTGATGAAATAAGGCCGGAGCCGGACGCCCTTGTTGGGAAACGTCGAGAACGCGGAGACCATTTCGAGCAGGGTGACTTCGAACGTGCCCAGGCTGAGCGAGAGGTAGGGGTAGAGAGGCGACGTGATCCCGAAGCGGCGGCAGTATTCGACGCCGACTTGGGGCGAGATGAAATCGAGAAGCTTGGCCGTGACCACATTCCGTGATTCTTCGAGGCCGATCCGGACCGTGACGGCGCCCTTGTACTTCCGGTCGTAGTTCTTGGGCGACCAGGGTTCGCCGTCCCAGGGGTCGACGAAGGTCACGGGCTCGTCGGCGATCAGACTGGCCGGGGTGAAGCCGTGCTCGAGTGCGGCGGTGTAGAGGAACGGCTTGATGGCCGAGCCCGTCTGCCGCGGCGCCTGGACGGCCCGGTTGAACTGGCTGTCCCGGAAGGAATATCCCCCGACGAGGGCCTTGACCTGACCCGTCTGGGGGTCGATGGCCACGAAGCCGCCGTTCCGGAGGGGCTTCTGGTCGAGGGAAACCCGGGCTTCCTTCCCCGACGCGTCGACAGCGTTGACAGTGACCTGGATGACGTCGCCGCGCTTGACGAGGGCGTCCAGGAACCTGGCCTTCGTCCAGCCGATGTTCTTGTTCGTCATCGTCCCGAGGACGTTCTTGACCCGGACCGTGGCCTCGGTCGGCGATACGGAGAGGACGATCGCGTCGTAGGCCTCCCCGGCCTCGACGGACTGGTTTTCCCAGGTCTCGAGCCAAGGGCCATCCAGCGAGGCGACGCCCTCGGCGACGAGGTTTCGCTTGTCGGCCCGCCAGCCGTTCTTCCGGTTCTCGGTGTCGCGGAGCCCCTTCCGGGTCGCTCCTTCGGCATATTTCTGGAGCGTCGGGTCGAGGGTCGTATAGACCTTGAGGCCGGACCCGTACAGGGCGTCGCTCCCGTAGTTTTTTTCGATGTACTTGCGCACTTCTTCGAAGAAGTAAGCCCCGAATTCCGAGCTCGCCCGCCGCAGCGGAAGGACCTCCATCGGCCGGGCTTTCGCCGTCTCCCCCGCGGCCTTGCCGATGTACCCCGCCTCGACCATGCGGTTGAGGACGTGGTTGCGGCGGCCGAGGGTCCCTTTCGGGTTCGTATAGGGGGAATAGAGGGACGGGCCGCGGAAGATCCCGGCGATGAGGGCCGCTTCCTCCAGGCTGAGCTCGCCGACGCTCTTGCCGAAGAAGAGGCGGGAACTCGATTCCACGCCGTAGACCCCGTGGCCGAGGTAGAAATGGTTGCAATAGAGCGTCAGGATGTCCTGCTTGGAGTACTGCTTTTCGATCTGGATGGAGAGGAAGGCCTCTTTGAGCTTGCGCCGCAGGCTGACCTCCCGGTGGAGGAAGAGCGAGCGGGCCAGCTGCTGAGTGATCGTACTGCCGCCCTCGGGTCGCCGGCCGCTCAGGATCTTGAACAGGTCCGCCTTGACCGCCCTCAGGACGCCGCGGATATCTACGCCCCGGTGCCGGAAGAAGTTCGGGTCTTCGGTGGCCACGATGGCGTCAACGAGGACCTTGGGGATCTGGGCGAACGGGATCTCGACGCGCCGCTCCTCGGCGAACTCCTTGATCGGCTGGCCGTCGGCGGCGTAGAGTGTCGTGATGAGCTTGGGCCGGAACGTATCCATGTCGCCGACCGGAGGGAGGTCATCCTTGATGGCGAAGTACGAGCCGACGAATCCTCCCAGGCCGATGGCCAGTCCGGCGAGGGCGGCGATGAGGAAGGCGCGGAGCAGGGTGCGCTTCTTGAATTTAAAGATCTTGATCTTGAGCGTTGGGATCTTCATGGCGGCGGAAATCCATCATAACAAAACCGCCCCCAAAAGACAAAACCGTTAAGCCCGGGACGCCACCCGCTATGGCTATGACGGGGACCACCCATTTCCCCCGGGCCCCCGGGAACCTGTCCCGGAGAAAAGACAACTCCCAGTTTAAGATATTTCCCAGAATTGTGGCTCCGAGCCGCTCCGCCACAATTCTGCCGGTCGCTCCTGGGAATACGCTCCCTGCCGGTCCTCCTCCGCTACGGGGGCTCTGGATGGTCCCCGTCACAGCCCGGGTGGCATCGAGGCGCACATATCAAGCCCGGAAAAAAATGGGAATTGGAAACTAGGCGCGGGCGTCGAGAAGCCGAGAGACGGCGGCCCAGATGGCCCGGCCGACATCCCGCCGGTCGCCGCGGCCGTCGAGGTGGACGAATCCGGGGCCCTTGAAGCCACGGAAGATGCGGGCGACCCGGGCGAGGTAGTCTTCGCGTTCGAAGAGCTCGTCCCGCGTCTTTCGGCCCGCGATCCGGGCCAGGCCACCCTTGGCGTCGACGTCAAGGATGATGACCAAATCGGGCCGTAAGGCAAAGGCCTCGTTCATCCGGCGGATCTTGTCCGTGTCGATACCCTTGGCACCCTGGTAGGCGATGGTCGAGAAGTAATACCTGTCGAGGACGACGACCTTGCCGGCCTTGAGGGCGGGGACGAGGTTCTTAGCCACGTTTTCCCGGCGGTCCCTGACAAAGAGGTCGAGCTCTTGCTCCGGCGTCAGGGAATCGGCCCGGGCAGCCATCTTTTTTACCGCCCGGCCCCACCGCCCCCGGGTCGGTTCGCGGAAAAAAACGGCCCTGTAACCACGGTACCTAAGCCGTCTGAGGAGGGAGCGCGCCTGGGTCGTTTTCCCGGAGCCATCGATCCCTTCGAGGACGACGAGGACGCCTTTTTTGAGCTTGCGGGGCATGGGAAGGTCATATTAATCCCGTTGTCGGCCGAAAGCAACCGGCCTCCGGACGGGAGGTCCCGGGATGCAACGAACTCGGCTGGGGGGCGTTGGTAACAGGTTGGCCGAATTGAATTTTCGGGCCTGATATGGTATTTTTGACTCTCAAAATACGGAGGTACGGCATGAAAAAATACGCTTGGATCGCCATCTCGAGTTTTACCCTGGGCCTGCTCCTCGCGGGCTACCTTTTCCTCTATCTCCCCGAGAAAAACTCGGCGGCCGCGGACGTCTTCGTTTCGGGGACGGCTCCGGCTCCATCGGCGAACCTGTTCGCCTCTCCCGGGCCTCAGGAGAAGCCGACCCTGGATTTCGTGACCATCGCCGAAAAGATCGGCCCGGCCGTCGTCGGCATCGAGGCCGAGCGCCGGGAACCGTCGAGGGCCTCCGGCTTCGGCGAAGAATCACCCTTCGGCGACGACTTCTTCAACAGGTTCTTCAGCCAGCCGCGGCAGAACCAGCCGGAATCCAACACCGTCCAGGTCGGCGGCACGGGCTTCTTCATCACCGCCGACGGCTACATTCTGACCAATAACCACATGGTCGAGAAGGACAAGACGACGAGCGTCACCGTCACGACGCTCGGCGGTAAGGAATACAACGCCAAGATCGTCGGCACGGACCCAAGCACGGACCTGGCCCTGCTCAAGATCCAGGCCAAGGACATGCCTTTCGCCGAGCTCGGCGACTCCGGCCTGGTCAAGGTCGGCGAGTGGGTGCTGGCCATCGGCAATCCCCTCGGGATGGAGCACACCGTCACGGCCGGCATCGTCAGCTACAAGGGCCGCTCGATCGACACCCAGAGCTATCAGGACTTCATCCAGACCGACGCGGCCATCAACCGCGGCAACAGCGGCGGCCCGCTCATCAACACGAAGGGCGAGGTTATCGGCATCAACTCCACCATTTTGACCTCGGGCTTCGCCGGGAACATCGGCATCGGCTTCGCCATCCCCTCGGACATCGCCAAGAAGGTCGTCGTCCAGCTCAAGGAGAAGGGCCGGGTCATCCGCGGCCGCCTCGGCGTCCAGATCCGGGACCTCACGGAGGGCATGGTCAAGCAGTGGAACCTCACATCCAAGGCGGGCGCCGTGGTCATCTCCGTGGAGCCCGACTCCCCGGCGGAACTGGCCAAGATCAAGCAGTACGACGTCATCACCCAGGTCAACGGCGAGCCGGTCAAGAACGGCGACGAACTGCGCTTCCGCATCGCCGACATTCTGCCCGGCGGCAAGGTCAACCTGACCGTCGTCCGAGACGGCAAGGAGACGAAGGTCACGGCGATTGTCGACGAGCTCGAGCCCGAGGGCGAAAAAGGCCAGGTCGCGAGCCTTGATAAGGACATCGGCGTCTCCGTCGTGGCCCTGTCGCCCAACGCGGCCCGCCGCTACGGGCTCAGGACGACCGAGGGCCTGCTGATCACGGAAGTCCGGAACGGGAGCGAAGCGGCCCGCCAGAACCTCGCCGCGGGCATGATCATCCTCGAGGTCAACCGGAATAAGGTGACCACGGTCCGCGATTTCGAGGACATCCTCAAGAAGACGCAAAGCGGCGACGAGGTCATCCTCCTCATCCGCCAGGAGCTCGAAGGCCGGCCCCAGGACTTCATCGCCACAGTCAAAGTCCGCTGATGCGGTTCACCAAGCTCCACGGGCTCGGCAACGACTTCCTGGTCGCGAGCCCGGGCGGGGAGGTGGACGTCTCCGCAGCCGGGGAATTGGCCCGCCGGATCTGCGAGCGGCACACGGGCGTTGGGGCCGACGGCCTCATCTTTCTCAGCCCTGAAAAGGGCGAGCCCGCCAGAGCCGGGTTCCGGGTTTTCAACGCCGACGGCAGCGAAGCGGAGATCTCGGGCAACGGATTACGCTGCGCCGCCGCCTTTCTGGCCTCGAGCGGGACCGTCACTTCGCCGAAGGTCCTCTTCCGGACGGCAGCGGGAGAGCGGCCGAGCGAGGTCCTCTCCTCACGGGGCCCTCTTTTCGAGGTCAGGATCGGCCTCGGCGCGCCGCGCCTGGCCTCAAAGGATATCCCGTTCGACGACGGCCGAGTCCACGAACGGATCGTCGACTACCCTCTGTCCGTGATTCCCAGGACCATTCCGGTAACCTGCGTTTCCATGGGCAACCCCCACTGCAGCCTTTTTTTCGACCATTTTCCGTCCCGGGGCGAATGGCGCGGCATTGGCGCCGAAATCGAATCGCACCCGTTCTTCCCCAACCGGACCAACGTCGAATTCATCCGGGTCGTCGGACGGGACGAGATCGAGGTCCTCTTCTGGGAGCGCGGCGTGGGGGAAACGCTGGCCTCGGGCACCGGCTCCGCGGCGGCGGCGGTCGCCTCCATGCTCAAGGGGCTGACCGACCGCTCGGTCGAGGTCCGGACGGCCATGGGCAGCCTGAAGGTGGAGTGGTTGGAGGGCGGGGAAGTCCTTCAAACAGGTCCGGCCGAAGTCGTCTTCTCGGGCGATTACCCGGCGGCCTGAGCCCTCACCCTACCCCGGGTTTCATCAGCGGAAATGTTCAAAGCCCCCGGTGCGCAGGGGTGTTTTCTTTTTTTCGGGATCAACCAGGAAGATCTTTTTGCCGGCGGTGACGCGGCCGATTCGCGTCAGCCGGAATTTCGACGGGAGCCTTTCGACCGCGGCGAGCTTCGCCGGCCGGACGGTGAACAGGAGCTCGAAGTCCTCTCCCCCGTTGAGAGCCAGCGCCAGGGGGTCCTTCGAGAGCCGCCGCAAAGCCGGAGAAAGCGGAACCCGAGACGCTTCGATCTCCGCTCCGACACGGCTTTCCTCGCAGATGTGGGCGAGATCGACGGACAAGCCGTCCGAGATATCGATCATCGCCGAGGCGAGCTTTCTCCGGGCTATGAGCGCGCCCAACTCCAGCCGCGGGACCGGGTCGAGGAAAGCCCTGATGAGCGGCCGTACTCTCCTGCCTTTCCCCTGAAGGCCGCCTTCCTCAAGCAGCCGGAATCCCTGGGCGGCGTCGCCGAGCGTTCCCGAGACGAAAATCCAATCGCCCGCCTTTGCGCCGTTTCTCGTCACCGGAGACTTCGCCTCCCCCGTGACCGTGACGGAAATCATGACCTGGTCGGCTTGAGAGAGGTCTCCTCCGACCAACGCCACTCTTGCCTCACGGGCCGCGCTCCGGAACCCGGCCATGAACTTCCGGAGCCAGCTCTCTTCGAGGTCCCCGGGCATGGCCATCCCGACGAGCGCGTGCAGGGGACGGCCGCCCATGGCGGCGATATCGCTGAGGTTGACGTTGAGGGCCTTGCGGCCGAGGAGACGCGGCGGATGGACGGCACGCCGAAAATCCTCGTTCTCGACGAGGATGTCCGTCGTCAGCAATAGGGCTCTCGGCGCCTTGACGAGGGCCGCATCGTCGCCGATGCCGATGAGAATGCCCGGACGCCGCTCGCTGAAGCCGCGCCGGATCCACGAAATCACGCGCCGCTCGCCCAGTTCTTTCAGCCGCATCGCGTCTTTCCCGGGCGTCGCGGGCCCGGCTATTTCTTTTTCCGGGTCTTCTTTTCAGCCTTTTTCGGCGCCTTGCCGAAGAGCCTGACCATGGCGTGGCTGAACACTTCCTTGACGTCCTCGACGTAAATGAACTCCATGCCGCGGATGACCTTCTTGGGGATCTCGTACAGGTCTTTTTTGTTCGCGGCCGGCATGATCATCTTCCTGATGCCGGCCCGCTGGGCGGCCAGGACCTTCTCCTTGACTCCGCCGACGGGCAGGACGTTGCCGCGCAGGGTGATCTCGCCGGTCATGGCCACGTCCCACTTGACCTTGTTGTTCGTGCAGACGGAGATGAAGGCCGTGGCGATGGTCACGCCGGCCGACGGCCCGTCCTTGGGGATGGCCCCCTCGGGGATGTGAATGTGGAAGTCGTTCCGGGAGAAGATCTTGCTGTTAATGCCGAACTCCGAGGCGTGGGCCCGGGCGTAGCTCAGGGCGGCCTGGGCGGATTCCTTCATGACGTCGCCGAGTGAGCCGGTGAGGGACAACGCGCCCTTGCCCAGCATCTTCGTCGCCTCGACGAAGAGGATCTCGCCGCCCGTGGCCGTCCAGGCGACACCGGTGGCGAGGCCGACCTGGTCCTTCTTGAGGAGCTGGTCCTTGAAGATCTTCGGCGGGCCGAGGTGGCGCTCGATCGACTGGGCCGTGACGACGGTCAGGCCCTTCTTGCCCTCGGCGACCTTGCGGACGACCTTGCGGCAGACCGATGCCATCTCGCGCTCGAGGTTGCGGACGCCGGCTTCCCTCGTATACAGGGAGATGATCTTCTTGACCGCGCCGCCGGTGAAGCTGATGAGCTTCGGGGTCAGGGCGTTCTCGGCGACCTGCTTCGGGATGAGGTGGCGGACGGCGATCTGGAGCTTTTCCTCCTCCGTGTAGCCCGGAAGCTCGAGCACCTCCATGCGGTCGCGGAAGGCCGGCTGGATGGGGTCGAGGAGGTTGGCCGTGGTGATGAACATGACCTTGGACAGATCGTAGGGCACACTCAGATAATGATCACGGAACTGGTTGTTCTGCTCGGGGTCGAGGACCTCGAGGAGGGCCGATGACGGGTCGCCGCGGAAATCGGAGCCGATCTTGTCGACCTCGTCCATCATGAAGACGGGATTCTCCGAGCCGGCCCGGCGGATGCCCTGGATGATGCGGCCGGGCATGGCCCCGACGTAGGTCCGGCGGTGGCCGCGGATCTCGGCTTCGTCGTGGATGCCGCCGAGGGAGATGCGGACGAACTTCCGGCCGAGGGCCCGGGCGATCGACCGGCCGAGCGAGGTCTTCCCCACCCCGGGCGGGCCGACGAAGCAGAGGATGGGCCCCTTGGCCGTCTTGGACAGCTTGCGGACACCGAGATACTCGAGGATGCGCTCCTTGACCTTCTGCAGGCCGTAGTGGTCGTCGTCAAGGATCTTCTTGGCCTTGACCAGGTCCAACGTGTCGACCGTGGCCTTGTTCCAAGGCAGCATGAACATCCAGTCGAGGTAGTTGCGGACGACCGACGTCTCGGCCGACTCCGGGTGCATCTGGGCCAGGCGGCTGATCTGCTTCTCGAGCTCCTCCTTGACCTCGTCGGAGACCCGGATCTTGCGCAGTTTGTCCTGGTAGATCTTGAGCTCCTCCTGGATCTCCGTGCCTTCGCCAAGCTCCTTCTGGATGGCCTTCATCTGCTGGCGCAGGAAGTACTGCTTCTGGAGCTTGTCCATCTCGCCCTTGGCCTCGATCGAGATCTTGGACTGGACATCGAGGATCTCGAGCTCCCGGGTCAGGAGCTCGAAGACCTTCTTCAGCCGACTGGTGGGGTCGGCGATCTCGAGGATGGCCTGGGCCTCTTCGACCTTGAGGTCGAGGTTCGAGGCCGTCAGGTCGGCCAGGCGCCCGGCCTCGTCCACGTTCGAGGCGATGATGAGGACCTCGGGCGCGAGGTTCTTGCCGAGCGAAGCCGCCCGCTCGAGCCCGGAGCGGACGTTGCGGATGAGGGCCTCGCTCTCGAGGCTCTTCTCGGGCTTGTCGGACTCTTGGACGACCGAGACCTCGGCGATGATGTGGGCCCCCTCCTCCTCGAAAGATGCGACCCGGGCCCGGACGAGGCCCTGGGCCAGGATGCGCACCCGGCCGTCGGGGAGCTTCAGCATGCGCATGATCAGGGCGACTGTGCCGACGTCGTAGACGTCCTCGCGTTTGGGGTCCTCGACTTCCATATCCTTTTGGGTCAGGAGGAGGATCATCCGGTTGGTCGAGAGCGAGGCGTCGATCGCGTTCTTCGATTTTTCCCGGCCGACGAAGAGCGGGGCGATCATGTAGGGGAAGATGACGACATCCCTCAACAGCAGCACGGGCAACTTGGCCGGGACCTGGAGCTTCTGGCTCTGCTCCTCCATGATGCCCTCGAGCTGTTCGCCGTTCTTATTATCGATGCTGGCCATGTCAAAGCTCCAATCTCATCCGCCGCTACGGCGGTTCTTGATCTCCACGTCCCTCCGCTTGCGGGGCGGCTTCTTCAGGACGACCGTCAGGATTCCGTTCTCGAGGGCCGCGCAGGCTCTGTCGGGGTCAATCGTCCCGGGCACGACGATGTCCCGGCGGAAAGCCCCGAACTCCCGCTCGAGCCTCATGAACCGGGACCCGTGATGGGTCCCGAGCTCCCGCTTGAAGCCGCTCACTTCGAGCCGGCTGGCGAAGAGGAGGACCTTGATGTCTTTCTCCGAAACTCCGGGGAGTTCCATCTCCAGGATGAATTCGCCCTCGGTCTCATAAATGTCGACCGCGGGAATAGTGACCTCCCCGGGCAGCGGCAACCTCGGCTCGGCCGGCCGGACGGTCCGCTCGGAGGTCCTGACCCGGGCTTCGGCCCTAAGGGTCCGGGAAACGGGCTTGATGCGGCGGACCATGGCGGAAGGCGGAGGCTATTTTTCCTTCATGAGGTCTTCGAGCTCCTGCCGGAATTCGGCGACGTCCTCGAACTCCCGGTAGACGGAGGCGAACCTCACGTAGGCGACCTTGTCCAGCTCCTTGAGCCTGCCCATGACGAGCTGTCCGATCTCGGCGACGCCGATCTCCTTGTCCGGCCGCTCCTGGAGGAGGGCCTCGATCTCTTCGACGATCTCCTCGAGCTGGCTGATCTGGATCGGCCGTTTCTCGCAGGACTTCATCATCCCCCGCAGGAGCTTCTGGCTGTCGAAGGGCTGGCGCGTACCATCCTTCTTGATGACCATGTAGGGGATCTCCTCGATCTTCTCGTAGGTCGTGAACCGGCGCTTGCAGGACAGGCATTCCCGCCGCCGGCGGATGGAGAGCCCCTTTTTGCTCTCCCGGGAGTCGATGACCTTGCTTTCGAGAAAGCCGCAGAACGGGCACCTCATCGTCTCTCGCTTTCTCCCATCTTTTTGAGCTGGAAAAGGGTCAAACCCTCGCGAGCTAATATAGCATATCCCAGGACGCATGTCACGGCGATCTGGACGGCGTGGGCGACCAGGGTCATGCCCGCGGCCAGGCCGGAATCCAGGCGGAAGATGAGGACCAGGGCCAGCTTGCTGAAGTAGTGGAAGCCGCCGATCATGCCCGGCGTGGGGATGGAGGCGCCGATGGCGGTCAGGAAGACGTAGGGGATGACGAGGAAATACGGCACGCGGACGTGGTAGGCGAAAAAGAGGACCCAGTAGAAGAGCATGATGCCCAGCCAAACGACGACCGATAGCCCGGCGTAAAGGCCCAGCTGGCCGGAAGACCGGAAGAAATCGAGCCCGCCGATGAACTCGCGGAGGAGTCCGAGGACGGCCCCGCGGGCCTTTTCGGGAAGGGGTTTAAGGAGGACGGCGACGACACGGAGGGCCCGCTCCCGGAAGAAATAGAGGAGGAGGGTCAGGGTCAGGAGAGCCACGGCGATGGCGACGCCGACGGTCCCCCAGAAGACCAGCCGCTTTCCGGCCTCCACGCCGAGAGGCCAGGCTCCGGAGAAGAGGGGCCGGGAGATGAGGAAAAGGCCCAAGAGCAGGCACATCGTGGCCAGGTCGAAGATGCGCTCGACAACGACCGTGCCCACGGCGAAGCCCGGCCGCAGGCCTTCCTTCCGGGCCAGGTACAAGGGCTTGACCAGCTCGCCGAAGCGGCCGGGGAAGACGGCGCTGACCGCGAAGCCGACGATGTTGGCCGCGACGAGGTTTCGGAAGCGGACGTCGATCTTCTCGCGGGCAACGAGGACGTGCCAGCGGACGGCCCGGGTAACGAAGTGGAGGGCCGCCAACGGTATGAGCAATAGGAAAAGGGAGAGGTTGACGTCGGCGATCTGGGCGGGGACATTCTTCCATTCGACGCTGCGGCCGAAAAAATAGAGGAAAACAAGCATCAGGACGATGACGACAACGATTTTCGGGAGGTTCCTTTTCATCGGCGGGGTCCATCGTACCATGAAGCCCGCCGGGGCTCAACCGCTTCGCATGCTCTCGTTCAGATACATAGGTGACACCTTGGGCTATGATAGGAGTCGCCATGTATCCGAAGTCATCAACGATTTACGGGTCAGTCATTCCGGGGTCGGAGTTCATCCGGTCCCTGGTCCGCCAGGGGACGATCTCCCAG
>JAPKZD010000016.1 GCA_026393975.1 Candidatus Aminicenantota bacterium
CAGGCCTATATCGGGGCAGGCGTCTCCACACTGGTCACGGGTGCGACCGGGGTGAACGCTCCCGGCGTCGATGATTTCGCCATGGCTTCCTTCGGAAGGAACAAGATCACTGGTCCCACATATAGTGCAGCGAGCTATACCGTTGCGAATCCGGAAGCCGGCCGGTATACCGTCTCCAAGATGACCGATTTCGACAACGACCTCGCGGCTTGGAACGGCTCATGGGTTTGCGCGCCCAGGAGTAACGTAGCGAGCTGATCTCAGGTCTGATCCTAACGCATTTTTTAAGGGGCGGCGGCTTCGCCGCCCCTCTTTTTTTACCCGCATCCCTGAGCCCCTGGCCGCCATAGGCGGCAGCCTGCAGAAAGCGGCGCCCCTCCTGGGCTTGAGCTACAGGACCATCCGCTATCTCATCGGCAAGTACAACCTCAACCAGGTCCGCAAGGCCGAAAAGCGGAACGGCAACGGCGACCGACATCTCGCCTGAACGACAAATAATGTCGAAAATGACAAAAGATGCCGTCATTTTTTCTGGCAGCCTCCGGACAATAGTTACATTATGTTTAATATCAATTACTTAACTAGTTAACAAAGTTGGCACGGATATTGCTATAGAATGGGTGCCAGCTAAGAATGGCAAACAACCCGGCTGAGGATATCGGCCAGGGAATTTCAAGGAGGTTATCAATGATTAAAAAGATGAGAGGATTCACCCTCATCGAGCTGCTGATCGTTGTTGCGATCATCGGCATCCTGGCCGCCCTTCTGATCCCGAACGCCCTCGAGGCCATTCAGAAGGCCAAGCAGAAATCAGCCATGAAGGAGATCATGACGGTTTCCACGGCCGCGGTGGACTACATCACGGACCACGGGGATTGGACGGGCGTCACGCAGGCGGGGCCCTTGGTGGCGGCCAACACCTTCATGACCGGCGTCGGCGGGTTCTACATCAAAGTCGTTCCCGTCAATGACCCCTGGAACACGGCTTACCAGGCCTATATCGGGGCAGGCGTCTCCACACTGGTCACGGGTGCGACCGGGGTGAACGCTCCCGGCGTCGATGATTTCGCCATGGCTTCCTTCGGAAGGAACAAGATCACTGGTCCCACATATAGTGCAGCGAGCTATACCACCGATTTCGACAACGACCTCGCGGCTTGGAACGGCTCATGGGTTTGCGCGCCCAGAACTAACGTAGGGACCTGATCTCAGGTCTGATCCTAACGCATTATTTTAAGGGGCGGCGGCTTCGCCGCCCCTTTTTTTTGTCCGCATGCCTCCAACTCATACCGTCCCCCCATCGCACCCATCGGCCAAGGACCTTTCGTGGCTTCACCCCTTTGAAAAAGGGGGGCAAGGGGGATTTAATGGGATCGTGTGGCCTCGGATTCCAACCTGGGTTATAATGATGACGTCATGGAACGCTTCGCGTCCGAAACCGCGGCCCTCGTCGAAAGGCTCCGGTCGTTCTCTCTCCTGGACGGGGGGCTGCCCTATTATCGAGATAACGCCTCAGCCGCAGAGCCGACCCTCCTGGCCGCCCTCGCGCTTTCCGTCTCCGGTGCCCCGGCCGAACGCGCCAAGCCCCTTCTTGCCTGGGCTCAAAAACTGCAGAACCCGGACGGGTCCGTCGGCGTCGACCCCGGACACCGCGATCAGGGCGTTTGGCTGACGGCCTTAGCCGCTATCGTCCTCCATCATTTCGGGCTCGCGGAGAACGCGAAAAGGGCTCTCGACTTCCTCATCTCAATGCGCTCTGTAACCGGGCCAAAAGATCCGAGGCTCAGGCAGGACGACACCCTGACCGGCTGGCCTTGGGTTCCGGGAACGTTCGGGTGGGTGGAACCGACGGCTTGGTCTCTCATCGCCCTCCGACTTTCCGGCCTCGGCGGACATCCCCGGGCTGAAGAAGGCGCCCGGTTCCTTTGGGACCGGCAGATCCCTTCGGGCGGCTGGAACTACGGCAACCCGGCTCTGGACGGAAAGGAACTGCTCCCTTTCTGGGACACGACCGGGCTGACCCTCGTCGCCCTTCATGGGCACGGCGACCCCAAGCGGGTTGGCGCCAGCCTGGAGCTCATGGAAAAGAACCAGGGAAAGATCGAGTCCCTGAGCGGCCTCTCCTGGGCCGTCCTGTGCCTTCAAGGATATGGACGGGATGCCGGCCGCTCGAGGGTGAGGCTCTTGGATGTCATGGGTTCCTTGCGTGATGAGGAATTCCACGCGGGAAATTTCGCCCTGGGCCTGATCGCACTCTCCGGGAAAAAGGTGCTCATCCCATGAAGAGGCGCGAATTCCTGAAAAACACCGTTGTCCTGGCGAACGCCGCGGCTTTCGGAGGACGGACCTATGGCGCTCAGCAGGCCTCGGTCCCATGCACGGTGACGCTGCTCCCCATGCCCGATTACGGCAGGGATATGGAAAAGGAAATCGCGGCCATCATGGCAGGCGATGGGCTCGCGCTCAAAGGGAAAAAGGTCCTCCTGAAGCCGAATTTCGTGGAATCTCATCCAGAGCGTCCGATCAACACGAATCCGTCCGTTATCGCCGGCGTGGCTCATGCCTGTTTGCGTCTGGGGGCTGCTCAAGTCATCGTCGGCGAGGCTTCGGGGCACCGGCGGGACCCCTGGTTTTCTGTCCTCAACCCATCACTCAGGTCCATCCTGGACAAGAAGGTCCGATGCGTGGACCTCAACCACGGCGATGCCGTGGCCGTGCCGAACAAGGGCGGCCTGACCGGCCTTCCGCATTTTTATCTGGCCAAGCCTGTAGCCGAAGCCGACGTCTTGATCAGCCTGCCCAAGATGAAAACCCATCATTGGGTCGGGGTTACGATGTGCCTGAAGAACCTCTTCGGCGTTCTGCCGGGAATCTACTACGGCTGGCCTAAGAACCTGCTCCACTACAGGGGGATTGAAAGGTCCATCCTGGACCTGGCCCGGACGGTCAAGGTCCACTACAGCATCATCGATGGAGTCGTCGGCATGGAGGGAGACGGCCCGATCATGGGAAAGGCCAAGCCTGTCGGCGCCCTGGTCCTGAGCCCCTTCCCCCTGGCCGCCGACTCGACGGCCGCCCGGCTCATGGGGTTCGACCCGCAAAAGATCTTTTATCTTGTCCAGGCCGGCCGGTTCTTGCAGGGACTGAGACAGCAGGACGTCGTCATCCGGGGGGAACGGCCCGGCCGCTTCGCGACCAGGTTCGATTGCCTGGAAGAATTCAAAGGGATGCGCGGCGGGCCTTTCTTTTAGCCCGTCAGCCGAGACCGCAGGCGCCGGCGGGACGGCCCGGAGAGCCCCGTTTTTATGCTATAATTCCGGCGAACATGCGCACGGTCTTTCTCGTCCTCTTTTACATCGTCCTGGTCATCCTCATCACGCCGTTCATCGTCTTCTGCATGCTGACGGGGTTGAGAGACCCGGTGATCGCCGTCGGACAATGGGCTATGCACGTCTCCCGGCACATCCTCGGGATAAAGGTCGAGGTTTCGGGGCTCGACCGGATCGCGCCGCGGACGACGCTCATTTTCATGCCCAACCATATCAGCTTTCTCGACGGCCCCATGCTCGAGATGCTCATTCCCGGGGCGGCCCGCGTTGTTCTCAAAAAATCCGTCGTGCGCATCCCGGTCGTGGGGCTGGGGATGCGTTTCGTCGGGTTCGTCCCGGTGGACAGGAAGGGGGCCGAAGGGGGGAAGAGGAGCATCGCTAGGGCGGTCCGAATGGTCAGGGAGAAAGGCTACTCGTTCCTCATCTTCCCCGAGGGGACCCGGAGCCGCGACGGGAGGCTACAAGCCTTCCGGCGGGGCGGATTTTTCCTGGCCCTCGCGAGTGGGGCGCCCATCGTCCCCGTAACCATCCGGGGGACTTTCGAGCTCATGCCCAAAGGGCAGAAATATGCCCGCAGGGGAACCGTCAGCGTGGCGTTTCACGACCCGATACCGACAGGGAGCTACACGCCGGAAACAATGGCTGGATTAATGGATAGAGTTAGGGAGGCGATCCTGTCGTTCGAGGGCTAGACCGGCCGGATCGTTTCGTAGTCTCGCGGGCGAGTCGAAGCCCGCAGAACGGGAGGGGCTATGGGCATGAAAGAATTCTACGGAACGGCGGTCACGGAGCTCGGCGGCGTCCTACGGGACTTTTTCCGGACGCGGTCGGGCGTTCTCGAGGCCGCGGGCGAAGCCATCGCCCGGAGCGTCCGGGCCGGGGGCAAGGTTCTCCTCTTCGGGAACGGGGGGAGCGCCGCCGAGGCCCAGCACTTCGCCGCCGAGCTCGTCAACGGGATGCGGCACCGGGATAGACCGCCCGTCCCCGCTATTGCGCTGACGACGGACACGTCCTCGCTGACGGCCATCGGCAACGACAGGGGGTTCGCCTTAGTCTTCAGCCGCCAGGTCGAGGCCCTGGGCCGCCCTGGGGATGTGGCCGTTGCCCTGACCACGAGCGGGACCTCCCCGAACGTTGTCGAGGCCCTAAAAACGGCGCGGGCGAAGGGCCTCTTGACGGTCGCCTTGACGGGCGAAGGGGGTGGCGAGGTCGCCCCGCTCGCGGATTATCTCCTCAACGTGCCCTCCCGCTCGACGCCGCGCGTCCAAGAAGCCCATCTCTTCATCCTCCACCTTTTGGCGGGGCGGCTGGAAGAAATAATCGGCGTGAAAGATCCGCTCAGGGGATGAATCCGGGGTCTTTCTTGAGGGCAAGGCTCTTTTTTCCCATCTTCGCCTGGATCCTGGATTGCCGGGCCTGGGCCTGGACGAGTCGCTGATTGGTCTCTTCGATCTGCTGCTGGATGACAGAGCCAGGGACCATAGCGTTCTGGGCCTCATACTGCTGGCGAAGAGCGTTCATTTCGGTCGTCAGTTGGTCGACGAGTTCGTCGGCCGCCTTGAGCTGATCCTCGAGCGGCCCGCCGCCCTCGATCAGGTCGTCAGTGGCGTTGTCTCCCATGAGAGTGGGTCTCGATGCCGCCTTGGAGCCGGATGGCGGCGTAGCCAGCCCGGCATCGTTCGAGACATCCGTTGCCGCGGCGCCCTGCAAGTCATCGCCGGGCACGGCGTCAGGGTTAGTGACCTCGACGGCGGCGACTTTCTTGACCTGGAGGAGGTCCTGGCTCGTAACGAAGACGGCATGACGGCCCCGGAAGCTCTCGCGACGCTCTTTCTCGCGCTTGGCCAGTTCCACGAGGCTCTGGGCGCCCAAGGAAGCCGCTAATCCGATAACCGCGAGGAATATCAAGGCTCTCTTCATGGGGCTCTCTTTTCATTATCTTCTGTCCGTATCCACTTGTCAAACCCCGGCCCCGGCCCTAATATGACCGGGACTAGAAAGTCCTGCCCCGGCCTTGCCAGGGCCGGGACTGCCGGTTTCCAGCACCGGCACTGCAAAGCCGGTGGGAGGCCCGGCCCGTCCGGCCGGCGCTATCGATCAACGCTTCGCGGCATGAGCCGTCATCGCGACGGCCTTACCAAATGATTTGATAAACCTCCCGCCACGACTTGATGAGCAGTTTGGTCGTATGGACGGCGATGGCCAGGACTTCGCTCGGGGGCTCGGGACCCTCGCCGGCGGGCGACGAATAATCCTGAATGAAGACCTTCTGCTTATTGATGGCCGGCTGGCCTCCCTGCGCAACCTTCTGGATTGCTCCCATGACGACCGCCGGGCGGACCTTTGGCCTTGTGGCCAGGGACTGGATCACTTCGCCAGCGTGCCCGAGCAGGGCCGAGCCACCGACCTGGTCCCCGATCGTGAACCTGGCATAGATATTCCCGCTGCCTGTAAGGGTCAGGCAGGGGTTGAGGTTTTCGATGCTGTAGAACAGGGTGGCGATATAGATGATATGGTTGGACACGACAGGGTCGGCCCAGACCTTTTCGCCCTGCCCCAACTCGCCCTTCTTCAGGGTCGGGGAGATCCCGAGCTGGACGGCCAGGTCGTCTGGACCGAGGTACCAGTTAACGGCCGCCGAGCCCGTGGCGGAACTCTTCAGAGCGATGAAGGAATAGTATCCGGTGTTGGGCGCCGCCTCGTCGCCCCCCGTTCCGAAGTAGAGATTGGCGTACTCTCCGGAGGAATTGACGTCCACGGCGGGCTTGGTGATGATGGGGTTCTTGTAGGGATCGCGGTAGATGACCTCAGGATTCCAGCCGTGGGGATTTCCGGAGACGTCGATCCGCCACATCCGGCCGAGGAGGTCGCCGATGAAGACGACGTCGACGTAGCCGTCGTTCGTGAGGTCCACTGCCGCCGGCGCGCCGGGCAGGGTGTTCTGGATGCCGAAGGGGCTTGATTCGTGATGCTCGCTGAGCTCCATCGTCGCCAGGGCTTCGCCCGTCTCGATGTCCACCGCATAAAGCCTGTTGCCCACGACCTCGGTCGTGTTGTTGTCGTAGCCGGAGCCGAAGAAGGCGACCCATTTGCCGGAGCCGTTAAGGCGGCCGATGGCCGGCATGGACCAGGTCTGGCCGGTGGTATCGGGATCCGTGAACTCCCAGAGAGGCTGGGGATTCATGGGATCGGTGATGTCGAGGCAGAAGTAATAGCAGTGGTTGTCGCGGCCCCAGCCGGCGCCCTGGCCGGAGACCAGGACCGTATGCCATCCGCCGTTGAAGTAGACGTCGCCGATGGTCGGCGTCCCGTCGACGAAGAACTCGTGGTTGATGTATTCGCCGCAATCGGGATCGATGACGTGCATCCGCTTGAGCTTGGGAAGGAGGTTGTTGGGGATGAAGCCCCAGAGCTCCTCCAGCGTGACGGGGTCAAAGCAGTGGAGCATGCCGTCGTTGGCGCCTACGAGGATGACCTTGGGCCGGTCGGCGTTGAAGTTCTTGAAGGCTTCGTAGCCGCCGCCCATGAGCACGGAATCCTCGTTCGGGGGCAAGAGGGATTGCGGCGAGGAATGGTTGATGTCGCCGAGCTTCCACGGCCGTTCCCGGGCGCTTTTATCGTCATACCCCAGGACGAACTTGATGAGCGGGGCGACCTCGGGGCTGGCCTGGCCCAGGCCGAGGTCGTCGTCGAGGGTCGCGCTCTCCGAGACGGCGAACCGGATCCGGTCGTTGTACTTCTCGTCGCCGCCGGCATCGTAGGCCGTGTAGATCGTCCGGGCGGACCAGGACTTGCCGCTCAACACCTCGCCGGCGTCCCGGAGGTAGACGGCAGCGACGCTCTTGATGTCCTGGAGCTCCGTGTTGCGGGTATAGGCCAGGTCGAGGTTTGTGACGTCCCAGGACCTGAGGTGACCCCGCCACTTGGGGAATTCGAAAGAGGCCGAATAAAGCACCTCTTCCTTGGCGCTGCTGCCCCCGATGTCGACGAGGGCCGTGGTCTGGGAGGTGCGCGAATACTCCCGCTTGGTGAGGTATTTGTAATCCAGATCGATCCTGCGGACGGCGGGGGTGACGCGATTGTTCGTCGTGGCCAGGACGGCTTTCCAACGGAGGAAACTGCCGGGGGCCGCAAAATTCCACTCGACACCGTCCGTGACGGGCCCCTCCCATTTCGGGACGCCGGCCTCGTCGTTGGAGTTC
Source organism: Candidatus Aminicenantota bacterium (assembly GCA_026393975.1). Classification (GTDB taxonomy): domain Bacteria; phylum Acidobacteriota; class Aminicenantia; order Aminicenantales; family Saccharicenantaceae; genus RBG-16-66-30. The sequence continues at coordinate 7,532 of JAPKZD010000016.1, forward strand.
GAGAGGTAGTAGGTGATCGTCGTATGGGCGGGCTTGGTGTCGTTGATCCACGCGGTCGCCGAGACGATGGCGTTGTCCGAGTCCAGGAAGTCGCAGCCCAGCCGGTTTTTTGACCAGGCGCTGCCCGTCGGGACATAGATCGGGTAGGTGTCGTTCATGAAGAAATAGCAGCTGCGCGAGTCGTTGCCGTCGGCGACGAAGAAGTCGGGGTCGCCGTCGCCGTCGAAGTCGCCCACGGCGCCGGAGTCGGTGTCGCCCGAGGTCGACACGCGGGCGCAGGAGGTCGGAACGCAGATCTTGGTGAACGTGCCGTCCCCCTCGTTCCGATACCAGTTGACATACCCGCCTCTCCAAAGCGGGGAGGACAGGTAGCCGTCAGTGGCCATGACGAAATCGCGGTCGCCGTCGCCGTCCAGGTCGGCTTCTCGCAGCATGTTGGGATAGCCATAGGAGTTGGTGTACTCGAACGGGATGGTTTTCGCGTCCTGTTTGGTGAAATTGCCCAGCCCATCCCCGCTGTAATAATACAGGCGGCTGTCGGGATGTCCGCCCGTGCTATCGCTGACCGAGCAGACGATGAAATCCAGCATGTGGTCGCTGTTGAAATCTCCCGTAGCGATCCCGCAGGCTCCGTAAATGCCATTGGGAAGACCCGCGTTCGGGTAGGGATTGATGTTTGTGGTCAGGCGGGAGAAATGACCCGTCCCGTCGTTGACGAAGATGACAACCTCGCCATAGCGGCTGATAGCTCTATAAGTCGACGCGGCGACGAAGACATCGAGATCTCCGTCATTGTCGAAATCGGCGACGGCAATATTGGTTTCCCAACGCCAATACCTCGAATCGCCGCCATACTCTCCGTACCCATCATTGATGACGTCTGAAGCCGCCACTGTGCCAAGGATAGGAGTCGGAACGCTGTCGATATGGGGCATGTCCCCGGGAGTCTGGTGGTCCTCGATGAACCTGTTCCAGAAGATCCAGACGACGCCGCGCCAATCGAAGGCGATGATATCCGGGTCTCCGTCCTTGTCGATATCCCCCGCTCCGAGGCCCATCATCTCGTAGGTTCCGCCGGGAATGGTCGGGAAGTAGTTGATGTAAACCGCGGGCTTGAATTTGAACCTGCCGGGGTCGCCGGGATCGAGGCCTTCGCTGATGTGGATCGACAGATTCGTGTTACCCGCGACGTAGCTATGGTTGTCGCAGTCCCGGCCCCCCTGGACGAGGTCATCCAGGCCGTCGAGGTTGAAATCTGCCGCGGCGGCGGTCATCCTGTAGTTCGAGGTGACGGGGTAATTGGTCGTGCCGTTGAAGTTCGCCCCCAGTCCCCTCAGACGGAGGGCCTGCATTCCGATGTCGTTCTCGATGTTGTCCTTCTCTGCGAGATAGGAATTCGAACCCGAGCCGCCCAAGAAGCCGATTATCCTTGTGCCCGCGACGATGTCGCAGGTCGGGGTCGGCGTTTGGGCCAAAGCCGGGAAGAACGCCGCCACTCCGATGGCGATGAAGGCCGCGGCCGTAAGGTATGCGACTTTTTTCATGGTATCTCCTTATTGCTGGGGGCACTCGATGAGGATTTCCAGGCGTTTATAGGTGTTCCTCGGCCCCCGGCCGATGCAGACCAGGATACAATCGTTGTTGTTGGGGGCGATCGTATTCGGCGCCTCGTTGTTGATGAGGAAGACCGTGTACGTGCAGCGCGGGTCGGTGACCAGGGCCTCGGAGTTGAAGATGGCGTCGGTCGGGTCGGCCGCGATGTCGGCGACGATCTGCTCGTCCGTGAGCCCGCGGAAATAAGACGGGCTCGACGGATCGTCCAGACCCGGCGCGCCGCCGAAGTTCGACCGGTATTGGCCGGCGAAGGACGTAAAGACCTTGTTGCTGAAAGCGTCGTTGAGGGCGAACCAGGCCTGGTTGAAGCCCGCTTCGGCGGCGTCGAAGGCCATCCCTTGGAGACGCATGCTGTCGGAGACCTTGGGGCTGGTGCCCGTGACGGTCAGCAGAAGCATGCCGACGGCCAGCATGAAGGCGACGATCATGATGATGACGATGAGGCCGGAGCCCCGTTCCCGGCGGTTGACTTTGTCTCGTCTGTTCATGGCGCGCTCCTCATCGCTGGCCGAGATTGTAGAGGTTGAGGCTCATGTTCCGGACATTGGACGTCGAATCCAGGAGGAATCTGCGGTGCATGTCGTCGGTGATGGCGGCCGGGCTGTTGGACAGGGCCGGTCGGCGGTAGACCTGGATTCCTCCCGGAGGCGTGTGCCCGACCGACGTGAAGGCCTGGGCGGTCCGGCCCAGGACCCAGGTCCTGACTTGCTGGATCCGGGCGGCCTGCTCCAGGGTCCAGGCGTTCTGCCAGGGCGTCCAGCCGTCGAGGAGGAGGTCGCTGTTCATGTCGCCGTTGTACTCGACCTGGAAGTTCTCGATATTCCGGGCCAGCGGGAAATGGACGCCGTTGTGGGTGACGTAGAGGACCCCGCCCTCGCCGCCGCCGATGTAACCGTTGACGCCCGCTGTCAGGCCGGGGTAATTCCCGGTGACGTCGAGCCAGTATTCCTTGATGTTGATAAAGCTGAGTCGACCCCCGTCGTAGTCGCTGTTGCTGCCGCATGTCCCCGACAAGCCGCCCGGCGGGTTGGCGCCCGGGGCCAGCCCAGGGGAGAAGTTGAAGCGCTCGTTGGTCCCTCCGGCGTTGCGGGTGACGTGCGTGACGACGCGCACCTCGCCCGCCCGGCAGGCCGATTGGGGGTTGGGCAGGATGAGGATGTATTTATTGACGTAGAAAGCCTCCGGGTAGGAGTACTGTTCGAAGCTGAAGTCCTCGAGTGCGAGGTTGGCCGCCGATCCCTGGTAGCTCTGGATGGTCAGGTCCAGGGGGTTTTCGATGTTGCCCATCAGCCGGACCCGGTCGGGCGCGACCTCGCCGCCGCCCTGGTCTTCGTTGTCCTGTCCCTCGAGGAAATAGCCGGCGAATTCTTCGGGCAGTCCGGCCCCGGCCATGCGCAGGTCGCGGGTGATGAAGAACATCGAGGCCCGGACGTCGTTCTGGACCTCGGTGACCATCTGCTGTTCGACGGAGACCTTGTTGCTGCGGGCATAGATGAACAGGGCCCCGAGGACGGCGACGAGCATGATGGCGCTGCCGACGAGGAGCTCGATCATCGTGAATCCCGCGGCCCTTTTCGAAGAGACTGTCGCTCGTGTTTTCACGGAGTTCGCTCCTTTATCGGGTGATGATCGTCGTGATCAGGGCGCGCGGCGGGTACAGGCCCGGGTTGGCCAAGAGCACACTGGGGTTGATACCGAACTTTTCGGGGGAATAGACGGAGATACGGACCTGGAACATCCCTTGGTCCATGCGGAAGTCCGTGATCCGCCGGTAGTCGTTCGTTCCGTCCACGTTGAGATCGATGACTTCGTCCCGCGATTCTATGGTCGTCCCGGCGTAGACCGTCAGTTCGTCGGAGGTGAAGCCGCGCAGCCAGTCGATCTGCTGCTGGGCCAGGAAGGTCGCGTTGGCCACGCGGTCCGCCTTGAGGTTGTTGGCGACGGCGGCCAGAAAAAGTTCGGCCAGGCCGAGGACGGCCACGGCGACCAGGAAAAGTCCGACCAGGACCTCGATGAGGCTAAAACCGCGGGCCTGCTTCTTTTTGTTCATCTTAGGTGCTCATCCTCTTGACATATTGGATCGAACCGCCCATGAAGATGCTGAGGACCCTCTCGTCCATCTGCCCCGGACGATCGAGCTTCGGATTCTGTAAAGTTATGGAATTCTGGTTGATGTCGAATTGCGGGAAAGTCCCCAGGGGGGAGAAGATGGCAATGTGGTCGTCGCCCACAGCGGGGAAGGTGATGGTGACGTTGAGGAGGTTGGAGATGGTCTTGCGGGGAGCGTTCTGGGCCTTGATCCAGGTGCCGTCGATCTGGAGGCGCTCCATATCGTAAGCCCAGTAGGAATCGTCAACCCGGAAAAAACGGACGCGGTGGACGATCCGGGTGCTGACAGCCTGGAGCTTGGTCTGCTGGAGGTAGGTCTGGATCTGGCGGGTCGTGTTCTCCAGGTCCCGGGTTTCCATGATGTTGAGGATGCTCGGATACGACACGATCATCAAGATGCCCATGATGCCGATGACGACAAGGATCTCGATCAGGGTGAACCCGCCGGCGGCCGGCCGGTTCTGAAAATACTTCTTCATGGCTTGCCCCTCTGTCAACTCTCGTTTGCCCTCTTTATATAGCAAAATCAACACCTTTTCAAGGCGGGCCCTGGGGCTTCTCCGCCGTATCGCATTATCGGACGCCCCCGGCACCCCGGCAATCACCGCGGCCGATGATAGGAAGGGTGATTTTTTAAGGAGGGGCATCCCCCCGAATGGCTAGCCGCCGATAAGGGCGCTCAGCGCCCGGACGAGACGATCTCTTTCAGCTTGTCGGCGCCGGCGACACCGCTGTTGAAAAGGACGCATTTGACCGAATCGAGGAGGCGGCTGAAGAAAGCCCGCTCGGCCTCGAGTTTCTCCGGCCCTGCCCCGAGGAGATGGGGGTTGTAGTAAGGCTGGGCTTTGCTCCCCGTCAGGGCCTTTTTGGCCCCGGCCGCTTCTCCGGCCTCGACCGTCCGCAGGGCTTCGTCCCTGGTGAGCTCGACCACAGCCGGCGACGTCGCGTCGTTCCTCAGGAGGATGAGCCACTTCAGGTTCGTCCGCTTGACCGCGGCGGCCGGACCGCCGAGCCAGTTCGGGTCGAGCAGGGCGTGGGCCTCCTTGGCGGCCTTGTAGCAGTAGGGCGAGCCCTTGTCGAGCCGGCAGTCGTCGGTCCTCTGGCAGTCCATGTCGGAGCAATCGTCCTTGTGGATAACGACGTTCTCGCACTTGCTCCGATCGAACAGCGGGGCCAGCCTCCGGTCGAGCTCGACGGCCGTCGTGGGCAGGTACAGCTTCCTCTCGACGCAGTCGGCCACGGCCCGTCCCCCGGCGAGCCGGACGAAAACGACGTCGTTCGCCTGGAGCTTGAAGCGCGGGTCGGCCAGGAGCTCGAAGAAAAGCTCGGTCTTCTTCGTTCCCGGAGGCCCGACCAGGACGAGGCCATTGCCGTCGATGTCGGCAGACATGCCCCGCACAGCGCCAGCAGCCCCTGCGCCCGCCGTCCTCGCGGCGATGTCCATGGCCATGCCGATGGCCAGGCTCCGGAGGGAACCGTAGTTGTCCGTGTTGACCAGTATCCCCGTCTGCGTTTCCGCGTGATAAAACCCGCGCGGCTCCCGGCCGGCGATCCCGTCGACGGCGTAGATCGCGCCGTGGGGCTTGAAATCGGCCTCGGCCGGGGCGGGCGCGAAATTCTCGACCCAAAAATCGTTGAGGTGGGCGACGTTTGTCCGGAGCTGGATGACGGCCCCGTTGATCGAAGCGTTCCACTCGTAGCGGCCTTCGTAGCCCAGATGGCCCTCCATTTCGGCGGCCAGGGCGTCGCGCATCCGGATGTCGATCCCCGTTTCGACGGGGACCGATTTTATGACCCGGGTCACGGCGTTGCTCAAGGCGACGCGGCTGATCTTCTTGGCCGTCTTGAGCTTGCCCAGGGCCTCGACGATGCGGTCCATGCTTTTCTCGAGGTTCCCCATCGAGGTGGCGTAGGACAGCCGGATGTACTCGTCCGCGCCGAAGGCGTCGCCCGGCACGATGGCCACCCGCGCCTCCTTGAGGAGGTAGTAGGCCAGGCCGTAGGAATTCCGGATCTTGGCCCCGTTCGCTTCCTTGTCGTAGAAGGACTTCACGTTCGGAAAAAGGTAGAACGCCCCCTGCGGCTTGAAGCAGGAAAGCCCCTGGACCGTGGCCAGGCGCATCAGGCAGTAGTTACGCCGCCTCTGGAATTCGGCCACCATCTTCTGGACATCGTACTGGGGCCCGTCGTAGGCCTCGAGTCCGGCCTTCTGGGCGATGGAGCAGGCGTTGGACGTCGTGTGGCTCTGGATCTTGGACATGCCGTCGATGACCTCGGCCGGACCGGCGGCGAACCCGATCCGCCAGCCGGTCATGGAGTAGGACTTGGACACGCCGTTGACGATGATCGTCTTCTTCTTGATGTCTTCGCCGAGGGCGGCGAAGCTTGTGAACTTGAAATTATCGTAAACGAGACTCGCGTAGATCTCGTCGGCGATGACGTAGACGTCCTCAGTCCGCACGACCTCGGCCAGGGCCTGGAGCTGGTCCTTCGTGTAGGCGCCGCCGGTCGGGTTGGAAGGGTTGTTGAGGATGATCGCCTTCGTCGCCGGCGAGATCGCGGCCTTGAGCGCCTCGGGCGTCAGCAGGAAACCGTCCTCTTCCCGCGTCGGGACGATGACGGACTTGCCCTTGGCTAGGGCGACGCATTCGGGGTAGGTCACCCAGTAGGGCGCCGGGATGATGACCTCCTCGCCCTCGTCGACCAGGGCCTGGACGAGGTGAAAGAGGGAGCTCTTGGCGCCGGCGGAGACGATGATCTGCTTGGGGTTGTACTCGAGGCCGAAATCCTCCTTGAGCCGCTTGGCGATGGCCTTCCGCAGGGGCAGGATGCCGTCGCTGTCCGTGTATTTCGTGAAATTGTCCCGGATGGCCTTGATCCCCGCTTCCTTGATGTTCTCCGGCGTGGGGAAATCCGGTTCGCCGACGCTGAGGTCGATGACGTCGATGCCCTCGGCCTTCATGGCCTTGGCCTTGGCCGAGATCTTCAGGGTAGGGGAGGCGCCGATGCGCTGGACTTTTTCAGAGATCATGGTTTACCTGCCTCGACGTCCGGCGCGCCGCTCACTTTTTCGCGTCTTTGGCGTCCGGAGAGAGCTTGGCCTTGAGGAACTCGTGGATGTCCGCTCCCGTCAGGGACTTGACGACCTCGGGCAGCTGGGCCAGGACCTGGGCGACCTGGGCCGTGATCCTGGTCGTGCCCAGCTCCTTGTCGCCGCCGACGATGATGATCTTGTCGACCTTGGAGAGCGGCTCGGAGACGGCTCTGGCCAGCTCGGGCAGGACCTTGATGTACATCTCGAGGACGGCCGCCTGGTTGTACTTCTCCCAGGCCTGAGCCTTCTTCGTCATGGCTTCGGCCTCGGCGCCGCCCTTGGCCCTGATCTGATCGGCTTCGGCCAGACCCTCGAGCTTGAGGGCTTCGGACTTGCCCTTGGCTTCGGCGGCGATCCGGTACTCCTCGGCATCGGCCTCGGCCTTGATCTGGTATTTCCGGGCGTCGGCGGGCTTGACGACGGTGGCTTCGAGCTCCTTCTCCTTGCGGACGATCTCGAGCTGTTCGATCTTGATGGCCTCTTCCTTCTCGATCTGCTTGACCTTGGACTCTTCCTTCTTCAGGTCCTGGTTGAGGCGATGGCGCTCGAGCTCGTAGGAGAAATCGGCCTGGGCCTTCTTGGTGTTGACGAAGACCTGGGACTCGGCCTTCTTGGCTTCGTTATCCCACTGGGCCTTGGCGATCTGGGCCTCGGACTGGAGACGGACGACCTCGGCCTCCTTGCGGGCCTGGGACGATTTGATGATGGACTCTTTTTCGGTCTCGGCCTGGGCGATGGCCGCGTCGCGCTTGGCGGCAGCGATCTGGGGCTTGCTCAGAGAGTCGATGTAGCCCTGGGTGTCGCTGATGTCCTTGAGGGCGAAAGAGAGCATGACCAGGCCCATCCGAGAGAAGTCCGCCTGGACGGCCTGGACGACGCGATTCGCAAACTCCTGGCGGCCGCGGTAGATCTCCTCGACGGTCATGCCGCCGATGACCTCGCGGACCTTGCCTTCGAGGACGTTGACGGCCACGTCGCGGATGCCTTCCCGGCCGATGCCCAGGAACTGCTCGGCGGCCAGGTGGATGGTTTCGTCGGAGGAGTCGATCTTGACCTGGGCGGAGGCCTCGGCCATGATCGGGACGCCGCCGTGGGTCAGGACCTCGGGCGTGCGGATCGTGATGGGGATGACGTCCATGGGGAGGACGTAGACCTTTTCCATCCCGGGCCAGACGAAGATGCCGCCGCCCAGGCGGTAGCGGTAGCCGACCTTGCGCTTGGTCCCGTCGGCCAGGGTCAAGGTCCGCTTGCCGCCGCCGGCGATGATTAAGGCCTCGTTCGGTCCGACTTTCCGATACTGCAGGGCCAGGACGAGGATGACGAGGGCGATGAAGACGACGAAGGCGCCGGCGTAAATGAGCCAGGATGTCAGGTTCATGACGACCTCCTTGGGTTTGATCCCCGGGCGATGGGGGAAGATTCGCTGTAGCCGTAGGCCATGAAGAGGATGCTGTTCTTCTTGAGGGTTTCTTTCTGGATCTGGATGATCTTGGAGATGCCCCGGTCGGCCAGTTTGAGGAGGCCGAGGAGGTCTTTGCGGGAGAAGGGGTTTTTCTCCGCCCCGGCCTGGACCTCGACGAGCTCGCCCCGGTCGGTCTCGATGACGTTCATGTCGAGCTCGGCCTGGGAATCCTCGGAGTAGTCGAGGTCGAGGAGGGGGCGGCCCCCGACGATGCCGACGCTGACGCCGGCGACGAGGTGGCGGAGGGGCATGTGGTCGATGAGACCCTGGTCGAGCATCTTTTTGAGGGCCAGGCCGAGGGCGACGCAGCCGGCCGTGATCGATGCCGACCGCGTCCCGCCGTCGGCCTGGATGACGTCGCAGTCGATGATGATCTGCCTTTCGCCGATGGCCCGGAGGTCGGTCACGGCCCGCAGGGCGCGGCCGACGAGACGCTGGATCTCCTGCGTCCGTCCGGAGACGCGGCCGGCGGTCCGCTCGCGCGGCGTCCGCTCCGTGGCCGCGCGGGGGAGCATGGCGTATTCGGCGGTGATCCAGCCCCGCCCGGTCCCCCTGAGGAAGGGCGGGACCCGCTCTTCGATCGTGGCCGCGGCCAGGACGCGCGTCCGCCCGACTTCGATCAGGGCCGAGCCGTCGGCGAAGTCGATATAGTCGACGCTGATCTTGTGCGGCCGGAGCTCGGTCGGCCTGCGCTTGTCCGCGCGGAGCGGTTCCACTACTTTATCCAGATGTCGGGGACGTTTTCCCTTTTCGTATTGGCGGAAAAATCTTCGAGGTCCTTATTCGCCTTGTTGGCCTCCGCTTCGGCCTTGAGGAGTTTGTCGTAGGTGTCGCTGATTTGGATCTGGAGGATCTCGCGGGATTTCATGCTGTCGAGCCCGTAGAACTCCTGGTAGAGGGAGTTGAGCTTGAGGGTCAGGAGGTCGACCATCTCCTGCTTCTGCTTGGAGGCCTCGCCGAGTTCCGCCTGTTTCGCCAGGAATTCTTTTTCGGACATGGCCGGGGTCTCTCCCGGCGGGGTTTCTTCGGCGGTCTTTTCGGCGGTTGCTACGGCCGGCTGGCCGGCGGCCGAAGGCTTCGCTCCCGGCTGGGCCTTGACGGCGGCCTGCCCGGCCTGGGCCATCTGTTCCTGCACCGCCGACTCGACGGCCGGCCTTCTCTTCACCTTGGCCAGGTCCGCGCTCGTGGTCACTGTGGCCCCCTTGCCTTTCAGGGCCGCCCGGCGTACCTTCTCTTTCTTGGCCAGGTCGGCCAGGCTTTGGGACTGGAGAAAGGAAGCCAGAAGCAGGGGGAGAAAAAGAGAAACCAGTATTTTTTTCTTTCCCATGGCCGTGATGCTCCTCTAATCTAAACCGATTATCATAGATTTAGTCGTGCGTGTCAAACGGAAGTCCGCGTCCCTCTTGGCCGCGGATCCGGCCGCCTTCCGGACCAGGAGCCTCCGTCCGTCGGCGCTTATCTCGACGGCGCCGTCGATGTCCGTCCGGAAGACTTCGGCCTCCGCGCTCCGGCATCTCCCAAGGACTTCGGGGCTGGGGAAACCATAGGTGTTGCCTTCGCCGGCGGAGATGAGGACTGCCTTCGGCTGGACGGCCGCTAGGAAGGCCGTGGATGTCGACGAGGCGCTGCCGTGGTGGCCGGCCTTGAGGACCGCGCTCCCGAGGTCGAGGCCCGCCTCGAGGAGCTCCTGTTCCGCGCCGGCGCCGACGTCCCCGGTCAAGAGAAACGCCGTCCGGCCCAGGGCTATCTTGATTACGAGCGAGTCGTCATTCCCGACTGCCGCCAGGCCCGGGCCGGCCGCCGCCGTCATCTCGGGGTGGAGGACGGCGATTGACACCTCGCCCTCCCGACGGCGGAAGCCCCGGCCGCAGCGACGCCGGATGACCCTGGACGGCAGGGCCCTTAAAAGGTCCGCGTAAAGCCCATCGACCCGGGTCGGCCAACCCTCCCAGAATTCCCCGACCCGGAAGTTCCTGGCCACGGCCACGAGCCCGTCGAGATGGTCGGGGTGGGGATGGGTGAGGACCAGGTAATCGACCTTCTTGATCCCTTTCCTCCAGAGGACCGGGGAGACGACCCTTTCCCCGACGTCGAAGGAGCTCGCGGCCAGGCCGCCGCCGTCGATGAGCATGGTCCGGCGTCCCGGGAATTCGACGAGCAGCGATTCGCCCTGGCCGACGTCGATCATGGTCACCCTCAGCTCGGGCGACCCCGGACGGAACGGGGAGACGACGAGGACGAAAAAGAACAGGGAGAAGGCGGCGCCGATAAAAACACGCTGTCCCCTGAAACGCGGCCGGACGAGGCTGAGCCCGAGGAACAGGAAATAGCCGAAGACGATCCCGGCCCGGGGCGTCGGGACCCTGAAAGACAGAAAAGGGAAGGGATCGAGGGCATGGGAGACCCTGGCGAAGACGGTGACGAGAAACCCGAGGACCGCGGCCGGGGGCCCCGCCGCCGCGGGGAGCGCCGCCGCGAACGGCAGGTAGGCGTAGCCGACGCCCATGATCAGGCCGACGAGAGGGATGGCGACGAAATTCAGAAGAAGGGACGAGAGCGTGACGCGGTTGAAGCTCCTGGCGATGAGAGGCGCGACGCCCAGCGCGGCGGTGACGGATAGACAGGCGAGCTCGGTCGCCTTGAGCGGCAGCCGCGGCAGCTTTTTTAGCAGCGGCGGCGTGAAGAGGATGATGGACAGGGTCGCGACGTAGGTCAGCTGGAAGCCGGCATCGAAGAGGCTCGAGGGGTTGACGAGAAGAAGGAAGAGGGCGCTCGCGGAGATGGTGTTCAAGACGTGGACGTCCTTCCAGAGGAGCCGCCCGGCGAGATAGGCCAGGGTCATGAATGTCGCCCGGAGGACGGAGGGACTGCCCTCGACGAGGATCGTATAAAAGACGAGGAAAGCGGCCAGGGCCAGGCGGGAGGCCCGCGGGGACATCCGGACCAGCCGGAAGAGGGAGAAGAGGAGGACGTTGAGAATGGCGATGTGCCCGCCGGAGATGGCGAACAGGTGGTAGAGGCCCGTCTTCTGGAGGTTCTCGACGGTCGCCTCGTCCAAACGGCCGTCTTCACCGAGGAGAAGAGCCTCGAGGACGGCCCCCGTGGGCGAGATATCGTTCCCGTCGGGCGCGGGGAACCGCCGCTCGAGCTCTGCCTGGATGCCGCACCGGATGCGTGATATCCGGGCGCGGACCGAGCCGGCCGGGGCGGTCCCGGTCCGCTTGACGAGGAGGGACGTTTTCGTCGAGGCCCTCCGGTGGATGTTCACTCCCCGAAGATATCTTTCGTACGAGAAGGCGCCGAAATTCCGGAAAGCGCCTCCCGAGCTCAGCCGGACGGAGGCCCTGATCTCGTCCCCGACCAGAAAATCGAGCCGGCGGCGGGCCCCCCGCGCGAACGGCACGCTCAACCGGAGATGGCCGCGGACGGGCAGTTCGGCGCTACCCGTTCCGAACGTTCGGACGTCGATGAACAAGACGTCCCGGTCCAGTTCGCGGCCGGGTGAACGGTACAGCCGGCCCGCGATGTCGACGTAGTCGCCGGCTTCATGAGCATGGAGGGGATTGCGTTCGTATTCCCGGTCATGGAGGGCCAGGCGCGCGGCGCCCGAGGCGGCGACGGCGGCCAGGAGAAAAAAGACGGCCGTCCGGTCGTAACGGAGGGCGAACGCGAGCCATCCGGCGGCAAGGAGAATGAGCGACAGACCGCACGCCGGGCCGGGCGGAATGGGGAAAGCCGAGGCCGCGGAGATCCCCAGGCCGAGGGCGGCCGCCAGGAACAGAAAAGGGAAGGGGCTGGTTCTTAGCGGCCGGGCCCGCCAGAAGCGAGGGCGCTCTGGCCGTCCAGGGCGTCGAGCAGGAGGTGGCTGAGGATCCTGATCCCCAGGGGGATGCTCCTCTCGTCCGGATTGAAGTTGGGGCTGTGGAGGGGCGCCGCCGTCGTCTGGGCCGGGCTCTTGACGCCCAGGAAGAAGTAGAAACCGGGGGCCTTCCGGGCCAGGTAGGCGAAGTCCTCGGCGATCATCTGCGGCTTCCATTCGAGCGTCTTGTCCTTCCCCAGGAGCTTGATCAGGGTCGGGGTCATGGCGGCGGCAAGCTCTGGATTATTAAAGACGGACGGGAGGGCCTCTTTATACTCAAACTGGAAGTCGGCGCCGTACATTCCGGTGATGTTCCTGACGATGCTCTCCATGAGCAGAGGGATCTTTTTCCGGTTGGTTTCGCTGAGCGTCCGGACCGTCCCTTCGAGGACGACGCGCTCGGCGATGATGTTCCGCCGGGCGCCGCCGTTGATGGTGCCGATGGTCAGCACGGCGGGATCGGTCGGGTCCGAGGCCCGGCTGACGACCGTTTGGAGCGCTGTGACGATCTCGGCGGCGATGACCACGGCGTCGATGCCCTCATGGGGCCGCGCGGCGTGGGCGCTTTTCCCCTTGACCGTGATGGTGAACGTGTCCGACGCTGCTGTCACGTTGCCCGCCGCGACGAGCACCGTGCCGACGTTCTCGGGCCAGACGTGAAACCCGAAAACGGCGCCGACGGAAGGATTATCCAGAGCCCCTTCCTTGATCATGAGGTCCGCCCCGCCCTCCTCGCCCTCGGGCGCGCCTTCCTCGGCCGGCTGGAAGAGGAACGTCACGGTCCCCTTGAGCTTGTCCTTGAGGGCGTTGAGGACGAGGGCCGTCCCGAGGACAATTGAGGAGTGGACGTCGTGACCGCAGGCGTGCATGACGCCCGGGTTCAGGGACTTGAAGGGGAGGTTCGTCGTCTCCTGGACGGGGAGGGCGTCCATGTCGGCCCGGACGGCGACGGCCGGCCCGGGCTGGCTTCCCCTGAGCACGGCCACGACGCCCGTCTTGGCGACGCCGGTCCGGACCTCGAAGCCGAGGGGCTCGAGCTTGGCGCTGATGAGGCGGGCCGTTTCGAACTCGCGGTTGCCGAGTTCGGGGTTCATGTGGATGAACCGCCGGACCTTGACGATCTCGGATCTGTTTTTTTCGATCTCAGCGTCGATCCGCTGGCTCGTTTTCAGGTCGACGCTCCGGACGGCCAGCGGCAGGCCGGCCAGGACGGCCGCGAGCAGGATGACAACGCGCTGTTTCTTCATCAACCACCTCGGTCCTTTAAGACACCTAAATTATAGTGCACGCGGAGGGAAAAATACAGACCCCCGGCGCGGAAGTCGAATCGAATAAATGGGGAAAAGGGGAACGGCGCGTCGGGACCGGGCTACTTGTCCTCTTCGGCCCCGGCCTTGTGCTGGAATTCCTCCCTCTTCTTCTCGATGAAATCGCGGATGGCGTCGACGCCTTCGCCCGTTTTTTCCTTGACCATCCGCATGCCCTTCTCGGCTTCCTTGGCGATCTTCTCGTAGCTTTCCTTGGCCGCCTCGCCGGTCTTGGCGGCCTGGTCCTTGATCTTCTTCCTCGTCTCCTTGCCGCTCGCGGGGGCGAACAGGATGCCGACGATGAAGCCCGTGGCCGCGCCGGCCATGAACATCAGAAGCGAATCGCAGAAATGATTGTCTTTGCTATCACCCATCCTTCTTCTCCTTTCTTTTTTTCATCTGCTGCAGGCCGAAGCGGAGCAGCGGAAAGAGGAACGGCCAGTATCTCACCGAGGGACGGATGACCCTGGAGGTGAGGTAGTACGTGATCTCCGAGAGTCCGGTCACCGCCTTCTTCGACGTGGCCAGGACTTCCCCCACGTTGTCCAGGCTCGCGTTGACCTTGGCCTCGATCTCCTTCAGCCCGTCCATCGCCTCCTGGGCCTTGGCCAGGGTTTTCTCGCCCTCCCGGGCGGTCCGGCGGAGCTGGTTGAGCAACAGGACCAGGAAGGTCACGGCGACGACGGCCGCCGCGGTCAAGATGATCCCCAAGACTTGGTTGAGGGTTAATGTCATGGTACCTATACCCTAAGCCAATTGACGGAGTTTGTCAATTTGACTTTTTCCGAATCCTGCCCGGGCCGGCCAGGGAAAGTATAGGATTTAAGGTTTGACCCCTTTCCAAAGGATCTTGCGGGTGGACGGGAGGCCGTGGACTCTCTCGAGGCGGGCGAGGAGCTCCGGGAAGCGGGCCTCGGCGCGGGCGTCGACCGCGGTTTCCCACTCGGCGAGCAGGGGGTCGGGGGCGAATTCGGTATCTTTATGGATCAAACGGGTGATGCCGCGGAGGGCCTGCCATTGGATGACCATCAGGACGGCCAAGAAGTAGAAGAAGATATTCGGCCCAGGCAGGAGGGCGGCCAGGCCGCTCACGGGCAGGAAGAGGGCTTCGACCGCCAGGACGAGGATATGGCGCGTCCGCTGGCGCTGGAGGAAAAAGAGAAATTGCGTCCGGATCGCCTTGTCTTCGGAGTGGCCCGAGTGGAGGATCCGGAGAGGCCCGTCTCCGGGGCGGCCGCCGTGCGCGAAGGCCTGCTCTTGAAGGAGCATGCAGGGGTTGAGGCCGGTGACTTTCTTCTTGGCCGTCTCCCAGATCGCGCGCGACCGCGAGAACTTGGCCGGTAGGGGGCCGAGCGGCTCGGCCGAAAAGAAGCGGTGGCGACGGCGGGTGTCGCGGACAAAGAAGAAATTCATGGGGCCTCATTCTAACAATACGGCACCCGAGGCGCCAGAGTTCAAATGGGCCTCGGGACGCGCCGCTCCGTCGGCCGCGGTGGGGCCTCGGGGATCATCTTCGTTCGCTGCGGTGATTTTTACGCCTTCCCGGGCCGGATTCGATGGGAGGAGTCCGCGTATCCGTCCCGGGAATGCTAAATCACCGCTTTATGCTCACTCTGATGACCCCCCTCGGCCCCATTACGTGCGGCCTCCTCCGGGCATCGCCCCGACGCCGACGGAGAGCGTGAATTGAATAGGGGACACGTACCGCCTATCTTTTTTTATGAAGAAGATAAAGGAAGAACGGGGCGCCGACGGCCGCCGTGATGACGCCGATCGGGAGTTCGCCGGCGAGAAGGTTGCGGGCCAGGAGGTCGCAATAGAGGAGGAACGTCCCGCCCGCCAGGGCGGACGAGGCGAAAAGGGCGCGGTGGCCGGGCCCGATCAGGATGCGGACCCAATGGGGGACGACCAGGCCGACGAACCCGATGACCCCGCTCACCGCTACGGAGAGCGCCGCCAGGAGGGCCGACATCGCCAGGAAGGCCTTCCTGACGCGCGGTACGGGACAGCCCAGGGCTTGGGCGGCTTCGTCGCCCAGGGCGAGGAGGTCCATATCTTTGGCCAGCCAGAGGGCTGCGACGAAGCAGAGGACGAACCAGGGAGCGATCGTGGCGGCCTGTCGCCATTCGGCCAACTGGAAGCTGCCGAGGAGCCAGAAGACGGCCTGGTCGTAGGAGTCCGAACGCATGAAGAGAAAGAACGACGTCAGGGCCGAGGCCAGCGCGCCGGCCGCGATGCCGGTCAGGAGAATGGTCTCGATCTTGAATCCGCCCCGGCGCAAGGATAGGACATAGACCAGGGAAACGACCCCCAACCCGGAGATGAAGGCCAAGAGGCCGGGGCCAGAGAAACCGAAGGCGGCGGCCTCGAATCCGAGCGAAGCCGCAATGACTGCGCCGAGAGAGGCCCCCGACGAGACGCCGACGACGAACGGGTCGGCCATCGGGTTCCTGAAATAGCCCTGGAGGATGGCCCCGGAAAGGGCCAGGGCGGCCCCGACGAGGAAGGCGAGCACGGCCCGCGACAGGCGGAGGTCGATGAAGATCGCGGCCTGGACGCGGTCGTGGTTCTGGATGAAGCGCAGCAGGTCTCCGGGCGTCGTCTTGACGGGGCCGGTCAGGATGGAAAGAAGAAAACCGACAAGGCAGGCGGCCAGGCAGACGACCCAGAACAACCGGCGCCCGGTTTTCCGGCTCACGGCCTTTCTCCGAAGAGCTCCGGATGGAGGAGCCTGGCCATCCGTTCGAGAACGTCCACCAGCCTGGGCCCGAAGCGGCTGGCCGCGTTCTCGTCGAGCTCGTAGACCTTTCCGGATCTCACAGCCGCGACGCTCTCCACGCGCGCCTTCCGCAGCAGCCAGTCCCGGCCTGTCGCGAAATCTTTCCCGGAGCGGGCCAGGATGAAGATGACGTCCGGGTCGTCCTCGAGGATCTGCTCGCGCTTGTAGAGGGCCCATTTCTTGGGCATGGACGAAGCGACGTTCGTCCCGCCGGCCCGGCCGATGAGGTCGTCGACGTAGCTCTCGCCGCCGCATGTCCACAACCCCTGGCCGTAAAGGAGGACGAAAACCTTCGGCCGCGTCCCGGCCTCGCTCAGGGCCGCGCCCACGGCCTCGAGCCTTTTTCGCAGGCCGGCGACCAGCGCGTCGGCCCGCTCTTCGCTTCGGGTGACCCGTCCGATCTTGGCGATGAGAGGGAACAGGGCCTCGAGGCCCTGGCCGATGTCGAGGACGAAGACGGGAAGACCGAGCTTCCGGATCCGGTCGACGAGCCGGAGGGGATTCCCGCGGAAGGCGATGACGAGGCCGGGGTCGAGGGATTGGATGATCTCGATGTTGGGGTCGACGAGGCCGCCGATCCTGCGGATGGACCGGGCTTCTGGCGGATAGTCGCAGAAGCGGGTCACTCCGGCGACGCGGTCTCCGAGGCCGAGGGCGAAGAGGATCTCGGTGACGTTCGGGGCCATGGACACGATCCGATCCGGGGTCCGTTCGGGCAGGGGAAACGGCCGGCCGAAGTCGTCTTTGAGGTCTTGTGTCTCATCAGACGCGGGGCCTGACCGGCTATTCCCGGAGAATGAGGATAAAGGGACAAGAACAAAAAATATCAAGATGACGTTCGACAGAAGAGCTGCCCACTCGGGGATGCGCACAGCATGTCGGCGGGTGCGCAAGGGGACATGTCCCTGAGGTACGTGCCCCCCTTCTCTTCTTGTTTCTCTGCTCATGCCCTTCCGTCCCGCGGCCGGGCTCTTTGGCTCGTTTCTCCCGCGGCCAGCGAGATCTCCGGAAGTCCCGTTCGGATGTTTTCGCGGATGTCGACCTCCGCGCCGAAGATCTCCCGGATGTTCGCGGCCGAGATCGTTTCCCCGGGCGCGCCTTCGGCCGCGACGGCGCCGCTTTTCAGGAATATCAACCGTTCGGCGTAGGCCGCGGCCAGGGTGATATTGTGCTCGGCGGCCACGATGGTTTTGCCCTTGTTTTTCTGGAGGCCCTTGAGGATGCCGTAGACCTCGACCTGGTAGCTGATGTCGAGATGGAGGCTGGGCTCGTCGAGCAGGAGTACGGGTGCGTCCTGGGCCAGGGCCCGGGCGATGAAAGCCCTCTGCCGCTCGCCGCCGCTCAACTGGGAAAGCCTTTTCGCCTTCAGGCTCCCGACCTCGGTCAGACGCATGGCCTCGTCGACGGCCGCGCTGTCGGCGGGGGAGGCCTTCTCGAGCCGCCCCTGCCTCGCAAAGCGGCCCATGAGGACGATCTCTTCCACGGCGTATTCGAAGATAGGCTCGGCCAGCTGGGGGACGTAGGCGATCTTGGCCGCGAGCCGCCGCGGGCTCATCCGGAAAACATCGTCGCCGTCGCAAACGACCCGCCCTCGGACGTTCCCGAGGAGGTTCTGGACGGCCTTGATCAAGGTGCTTTTTCCCGAGCCGTTCCGGCCGAGTATGGCCACGAATTCCCCGGGCTCGATCGCGAGGGAGATGTCGTGGATGACGAATCCGTCGTCGTATCCCGCCGAAAGGTCCTTGATATCAAGTATCGCCATGGTCGGTCCGCGTTCCCCTCAGTATAGCCATTCGTCATGATTTATTCTACGACCGTCAAGATCCAGGGCAGAGGCGTGTCGTCGACGGGGAGCGGCGGGGAGCGAATTCTTAGAAGCGACCAGCAGAATTGTGGCGGAGAACCCGAAGCCACAATTCTGGTAAATATCTTAATAAAGTTATTGCACTTAGACCTGCGGCGGAACGGCTCGTAGCCGCACTTCTGGCAAATATCTGAATAGAGTCTCACTATTTGACCTCAAGGGCCGAGGGAATCGTCGGAGTGAGCATAAGCGGTGATTTAGCCGGGACGCGTGCCGGCCGAGGAAAGTTTCAGGGGAAACCGCCAAAACGTGTTTGAACTTGGCGTAGCGCACGCCAAGTGAGTTGTTTTGGCGCCGAGGTCGGCGCACGGACCGGGGTGAAAAATCACTGCAGCGAACGAGGACGATTCCCGAGGCCCGATTTGACTTTAGGGGGGGATGAATCTAAGATGAAAACCCGCTTCTGAGAGGATTGTAAGGACCATGACAGACGCCTACGATTTCGCGCATATCGAGGCCAAGTGGCAGCGCGTTTGGGAGGAAAAACGGGCCTTCGAAGCCGTCGAGGACCCCTCCAAGCCGAAGTTCTATTGCCTGGAGATGTACCCCTACCCGTCCGGCCGCATTCACATGGGCCACGTCCGTAATTACTCGATCGGCGACGTCATCGCCCGCCAGAAAACCATGGCCGGCGCGAGCGTCCTTCACCCGATTGGCTGGGACGCCCTGGGCATGCCGGCCGAGAACGCGGCCATCAAGCACGGCACCCATCCCCGGACGTGGACCCTCGACAACGTCGCCCACATGCGGGTCCAGCTCAAGAGGATGGGCTTCAGCTACGACTGGAGCCGCGAGGTCAACACCTGTCTGCCCGATTACTACAGGTGGAACCAGTGGATTTTCCTGCGCATGTTCGAAAAGGGCCTGGCCTTCCGCAAGGAAAGCTGGGTCAACTGGTGCTCCCAGTGCCGGACCGTCCTGGCCAACGAGCAGGTCGTCGGCGGCGGCTGCTGGCGCTGCGACACCCCGGTCGCCCAGAAGAAGATGGAGCAGTGGTTCCTCAAGATCACCGCCTACGCCGACGAGCTCCTGACCGGGCACGCCCAGCTCGGCAAGTGGCCCGAGCACGTCCTCCAGATGCAGAAGAACTGGATCGGCCGAAGTACGGGCGCGCACGTCCGTTTCGGCCTCGACGGGACCGAAAAGACGATCGAGGTCTTCACGACCCGCCTCGACACGATATGCGGCGCCACGTTCCTCGTCGTCTCGGCCGAGCATCCCATCGTCCCCGACCTCGTCGCCGGGCCGAGGGAGAAGGAACTCGGTGCCTGGGTCGTCCGGACCGTCGCCGAGATGCGGAAGCGTCGGGACATCGGTGAGACCGAAAAGGACGGCGTCGACACCGGGAAGAAGGCCGTCAATCCCTTCACCGGGGAGCTCGTCCCGGTCTGGATCGCCAACTACGTACTGATGGATTACGGGACGGGCGCGATCATGGCCGTCCCGGCCCACGACGCCCGCGACTTCGAGTTCGCCAGGTCCTACGGCATCCCCATTCGCACGGTCATCGTGCCCGAAGACAAGGCCGGCGGCTCCTTCGACGCCGAGCCCGCCGAGGTTTTCGAAGACGTCGGCATCCTGGTCAACTCGGGTCCCTTCTCGGGCCTTCCCTCAGAAAAGGCCATGGACGAGATGGGGAAGTACGCCGAAGAAAAGGGCATCGGCCGCCGGAGCACGGTCTTCCGGCTCCGCGACTGGGGCATCTCCCGCCAGCGCTACTGGGGCACGCCCATCCCCATCATCTACTGCGCAACGTGCGGCATCGTCGGCGTCCCCGACCGCGACCTGCCCGTCGAGCTTCCTTTCGACGTCAAGCTCACGGGAGAAGAGGGCTCGCCCCTCGAGCGCCATGAAAGCTTCGTCAAGACGACCTGCCCGAAGTGCCACGGCCCGGCCCGCCGCGAGACCGATACGATGGACACCTTCGTCGATTCCTCGTGGTACTTTTTCCGTTACTGTTCGCCCAAAGATGAGGACTTGCCCTTCCGGCCCGAGGCCGCGAAGGCGTGGCTTCCTGTCGACCTCTACATCGGCGGTGTCGAGCACGCCATCCTCCATCTGATCTATGCCCGGTTCTTCACCAAGGTCCTCCGGGATTTCGGCCTCGCCGGGATCTCCGAGCCGTTCCCCCACTACTTGGCCCAAGGCATGGTGACCAAGGACGGGTCGGCCATGTCCAAGTCCAAGGGCAACATCGTCGACCCTGACGACATCCTGAAAAATTACGGGGCCGACACTCTCCGCCTGTTCATCCTCTTCGCCTCGCCGCCCGACAGGGAGTTCGCCTGGGCCGAGGAGGGCCTCGAAGGCTGTTACCGGTTTCTCCTCCGCGTTTGGACGATCGTCCATGAGAACATCGACCTCTTCGCCGCCGCTCCCAGCACCGCGCCGGCGACAGCCGGTGCGAGGGCCGTCCCGGCCTCCGCCGGGGACGCCGCGTCCCGGGTGGTCAAGAAAACGCACCAGACAATCCGCAAGGTGACCGAGGACATCGGCGTCCGTTTCCATCTCAACACGGCCATCAGCTCGATCATGGAGCTCTA
The DNA here is from genome assembly GCA_026393975.1 of Candidatus Aminicenantota bacterium. Lineage (GTDB taxonomy): Bacteria > Acidobacteriota > Aminicenantia > Aminicenantales > Saccharicenantaceae > RBG-16-66-30. The sequence continues at coordinate 28,163 of JAPKZD010000016.1, forward strand.
CAACCTGGTCAAGAAGGAGAGGGATGGGCTGAGGGAGACTCCGGCCGGCCGGACCGCCCTGTGCCTGGCCCTGGAATCCATCGTCCGGCTGCTTTCGCCCTTCACCCCGCACCTGACCGAGGAGCTCTGGGAGAAGACCGGTCACCCGGGGCTCCTCATGCGCTCGGCCTGGCCCGTCTACGACCCCGAGTTGGCCCGCGAAGAGATGGCCACCGTCATCGTCCAGATCAACGGCAAGCTCCGGGACAAGTTCGAGGCGATGCCCGACCTGCCGGAGCCCGAACTCGAAGCGGCGGCCCTGGCCCTGCCGAAGATCCGGGCGGCCCTCGGCGGCAAGCCTCCCCGCAAGGTCATCTCGGTCAAGAACAAGCTCGTCAACATCGTGAGCTGAGCTGTGGCCGGACCCCGTTCTCGACCGCAGGCGATATGGAAAACGAAGAGCCCCGGCCGCTGTCGACGGGTCGTGACGGCCGTCGTCCTGGCCGCCGGTCTCCTCTTCGCCGCGGGCTGCGGCTATCGGCTGCGCGGCACCGGCTCCTCCCTCCCGCCGCAGATCAAGACGATGAGCATCCCCATGTTCAAGAACCTGACGACGCGCTTCGAGCTCGACGTCAAGCTGACCCGCGCCGTGATCAACGAGTTTGTCGTCCGGGGCAAGGTCGCCGTCGCGGCGGACGCGGCCCGGTCGGACGCCGTCCTCGAGGGGGAGATCACGTCCTTCAGCGCGATGCCCATCGGCTTCAGCGGCGGGAACCAGGCCGACAAGTACAACATCACCGTGACGGCCAAGGTCACGCTGAAGGACCGGGCCTCGGCGAAGCCCCTTTTCTCGAACCCCTCCTTCGTCTTCCAGCAGGAGTACGACGTCCCGCCGGGCGCGAACTTCGAATCCGTCGAGACCGAGGCCATCGACAAGATCGCCGGAAAATTCGCCCGGAGCCTCGTCGTCAGCATCCTGGAGGGGTTCTAGGATGTCCGGGCCGTCCTGCGCCGGCGGGCTCCGTGAGGAATCGCTCCTCGCCGGGTATCTGTTCTTCGGCGAGGAGACATTCCTGGCCGAGGAATTCATCGAGGAACTCAAGCGGACGCTGGCGTCTTCGGCGGACGACGAGTTCCACCTCACTCGCATGGACCTCGACGAAACGAAATGGCGGGAGGTCATCGACACGGCCCGGACCGCCCCTTTCCTTTTCGCGTCCTGGCGGGCCATCGTCGTCCGCATCCCGGAGCGCCGGGCGGGCTCGGACAGGGGCCAGGACAAGAAGGGCGACGCGGACGGGGAAGAGGGGAAGGGAGCGAAGTTCCTGTCCGTCCTCGACCAAAAGATCCTCCGGGACTATTTCGCCTCGCCTCCGTCCCGGACGGTCCTCGTCGTCCTCAGGGCCGGCCGGGTCAGGAAGGACGACGCGATCGTTCGCTTTTTCCAGTCCCTGCCCAAGGGCGTCTTCGCCGTGGTCGAAATGAAGCCGCTCCCTCCCGCCGCGCTCATGAGGCGGGCCGAGGAAAAGGCCAACGCCCTCGGCAAAACGCTGACCGAGAGGGCCAAGAGGCGGCTCTTCGAGATCATCGGCCAGGACCTCCGCCTGACGCTGAACGAGGTCGAGAAGCTGGCCGTCTATGTCGGCGAAAAAAAGGGGATCGAAGAGGACGACGTCGACCAGGCCACGGCCTGGCAGCGCAGTTACCAAACCTACGAGCTCGACGACGCCCTGGCCGCCGCCGATTTCGCCAAGGGGGCGGCTGTCCTGAACGACCTCTTGGCCGAGGGCGAAAGGCCGGAGCAGATCGTCGGCCGGCTGACCGGTTTCTTCCGCAACGTTCTCGCCGCTCAAACCCGGCTCAGGGAGAGAAGCCGGACGAAGGAGGAGATCTTCCGGGATCTTTTCCCCTACATCTCCAGGAATTTCGGAGACCTCTACAGACGGAAATTCGACGAGTTCTTCGGTGTCGTGGAGGGGCTTTCGGCCGCCGAGATGAACGCCCTCCTCGGCAAACTTCGCAAGGTGGACGTCCGCCTCAAGACGACCGAAGCCGTCCCGAAGATGGTCCTGGAGATATTCCTGAGGGAGTACTGCCTGGCGAAAAAAGAGAAGACGATTATTTCGCCGGAGCGGGGGTGAGGAGCCCGACCTGCCGGCTGAGCCGGGATTTGTAGCGGCTTCCGGTGTTCTTCTTGATGGCGCCCTTCTTGACCGACTTATCGATCGCCTGGAAGATCCCGGGGAGCATTTTGGCGGACCCTTCACGGTCGTTATCCGCGATGGCTTCCCGGATCTTGCGCATCTTGGTCCGGAGAGCGGACTTCGTCTGCGAATTGACGGATTTCCTGCGGAGGCTGCGCCGGTGCTGCCGTAAGGCCGATTTGTGACGGGCCATTTTTTTCTCCTATTAAAGGGTCCTATGTTAGAATATCCCGGCCCTAAAGTCAAACGGCCCCGGGGCCGGGATGGCGATCGATCCCATGGAATCCGACGACCATAAAAGCCGGCTGATCCGCTCCACGGCCTCCGTGGCCGTTCCGACCCTCGTCAGCCGCGTCCTCGGCTACATCCGTGACCTCCTCCAGGCTTACTATCTCGGCACGGGCAACAGCGCCGACGCCTTCACCATCGCCTTCACCATCCCCAACCTCTTCCGCCGGCTGACTGGCGAGGGGGCCATGACGCCGGCCTTCGTCCCGACCTTCACGGAGCTCAAGCAGAACCGGGGCCGGACCGAGCTGTGGGCCTTCGGGAACGTTTTTTTCTGGGACCTCGCTTTGCTGATGGCGGTCACGACCGGCCTGGGCGTCCTTTTCGCACCCGGCCTGGTCAAGGTCATCGCCTACGGGTTCGGGGACGTTGCCGGGAAATGGGGCCTGACGATCTTTATGACCCGGGTCATGTTCCCGTACCTCTTTTTCATCTGCCTGGCGGCCCTGGCCTCGGGCATCCTGAACTCCTTCGGCCGGTTCTTCGTTCCGGCCTCGACGCCCATTCTGTTCAATCTCGCCGTCATCGCCGCCGTCACCGGCTGGGCCGGGAGCTCCCGCGAGCCCGCGCTCGTCTTCGCCGTCGGGGTCGTCGTCGGCGGCGTGCTGCAGCTCGCCCTCCAGGTCCCGTTCCTTTGGCGGGAGGGGATGCGCTTCACCTTCGGCATCTCCTTCCGTCACCCGGTCGTTCGCCGTGTGGGAAAGCTCATGGTCCCGGGCATCTTCGGGGCGAGCGTCTACCAGGTCAACTTCGCCCTCAGCCGGATGATCGCCTCCGGCCTCGAAAAGGGCAGCGCCTCCGCGCTTTATTACGCGTCGCGGATCGAGGAACTGACCCTCGGCCTTTTTTCGATCGCCCTCGCCGCGGCCCTCCTGCCGGTCTTCTCCGAACAGGTCGCCGCCCGGGACATCGGCGAGATGAAAAAAACCCTCGGCTTTTCCCTCAGGCTGACGGCCATCGTCGCTTTCCCCGCCGCGGCCGGTCTCATGGCCCTCAACGGGCCGATCATCCGCACGCTCTTCGAACGGGGGATGTTCGACCGCGGGTCGACGTCCCTGAGCGCGTCCTGTCTTCTGTTCTTCGCCCTCGGCCTGCCCTTCGTTTCCGGGGTCAAGGTCGTTGCCCCGGCCTTCTTCTCCCTCAAGGACACCCGGACGCCCGTCGCCATCGGGATCGGCGTCATGTTGGTGAACGCGGCCGTTTCGCTGCTGCTCATGGGCCCGCTTCGGGTCGGCGGCCTGGCCCTGTCGCTCTCGCTGTCGCAGGTCCTCAATTTCGTTCTTCTCTTCATCTGGCTCGAACGCAAGGTCGGGCCGCTCCGCAAGGGTCCGTGGGCCCTTTCGGCGGCGAAGTCGGCGGCGGCGGCCGCGGTCATGGGGACGGCCCTGCGCCTTCTCTGGCCGGCCGCGGCGCTCGAGCGGGCGGCCTTCGTCGTCCGGGCGGGCGCGCTGGCCGCGGCGATCGTAACGGGCATCGTCATTTATGTGGCCCTCCTCCGGGTCCTCAGCCCGGCCGATCTGAAAAGCGTGGTCGGGATCCTCAAGAGGGCAACGGGCAAGGAGAGGTTATGAAGATCGTGCTCCAGCGGGTGAAAGAGGCGCGCGTCGACGTCGACGGGCGGACGGTCGGCCGGATCGGCCGTGGGGTCTGCCTGCTCGTCGGGGTCGAAAAGGGCGACACCGAGAGCGATGCCGAGCTCCTGGCGAAAAAGACGGTCGAACTACGCATCTTCCCGGACGCCGAGGGCAAGATGAACCTCTCTCTTTCCGCGGTCGGCGGCGAGGTCCTGGCCGTCTCCCAATTCACGCTCGCCGCTTCGGTCCGCAAGGGCCGGCGGCCGAGTTTCGACGGAGCCGAGGAACCGCGCCGGGCGGCCGAGCTCTTCGATCATTTGGTCGGCGCCGTCGAGGCCCTCGGGGTGACGGTGGAGACCGGGGCGTTCCAAGCCCTCATGGACGTCCACATCGTCAACGACGGCCCGGTGACCTTCATCCTCGAGTCCGGAAGAACTCCCGGGCCGCGGGCCGAAGGGTGAGACGGCCTCTCTTCTATCACCCTTTGTGGGGAGGGGAGAAGTACAAAAATCACCCCTCGATTCCCCGGCCCCGGCCATGTCCGGCGCCGCCCGTCGCGCTAGAATGGCGGGCGGACGGTTTTATCAGGAGGAGTCCGTTCACGCGTCGGGAAGATCGCCCATGAGTCGATACGTCAACCGGAAAGAAGTCGTCCGTCTGCCCCGGATCCCCCTGCGCGGGACTCTCGACCTGACCTACAGGTGCAATAACGACTGCCGCCACTGCTGGCTTCGGCTTCCCCCGGATTCGGACGACGCGGCCGGCGAGCTCGCGGCCGACGAGATCCGCCGTCTCGTCGACGACGCCCGGGCGATGGGCTGCCGGGAGTGGTTCGTTTCCGGCGGCGAGCCGATGCTGCGGCCCGATTTCCCCGAGATCTTCGCCGGGATCACGGCCAAATCGGCCTGGTACACGCTGAACACCAATGGAACCCTTATCACCCCGGAGCTCGCCCGCCTCCTGCGGCGGAAAGGCACGAAACTCGTCGCCCTCTATGGGGCCACGGCCGAGGTCCACGACGCGGTCACCCGGAACCCCGGCTCCTTCGAAGCCCTGCGAAGGGGGGTCGCCTACCTTCGCGAGGCGGGAGCGGGGTTCAGCGTCCAGGTCGTCCCCATGAAAACGAACATTTCCCAATACGACGCGATGATTCAGCTGGCCGAGTCCTGGAGCCCGAGCTGGAGGCTCGGCGCGACCTGGCTCTACCTCTCCGCGTCCGGCGACCCGGCCAAGAACGCGGAGATCAGGGCCGAGAGATTGGACCCGGCCCGGGTCGTCGAGCTCGACGGCGCGGGTTCGGGCGCCTTGGAGGATGACACGGCTCTGTCCTGCGGCTCCCCGGCCGCGGCCGGCGGCCTCTACGCAAACTGCCTCGCCGGGCGGCGCGATTTCCACGTCGACCCCTGCGGCGGGATGAGCTTCTGCGGCTTCGTCAAGGATCCCGTCCTCCGCCTGGACCTGAGGACGATGAGTTTCGCCGAGGCCTGGGACAAGAGGCTTCCTCTTCTCGCCTCAGCCGCGGTCCCGGCGAATGCCCGGGCCGGGAACTGCGCGGCGTGCGATCTGCGGCCGGACTGCAAATGGTGTCCCGTTTACGCCTATCTCGAATGCCGCGACCATGCGGCGAAGGTCGACGACCTCTGCGCGATCGCCCGGGAGACACGCCGGTCCCGGGAGGACTGGCTCCGGACGAACCGCCGCCGTTTCCGTATCGCCGGCCTCACGGTCGACGTCGAAGCCGACCTGCCTATCACGGACGCGACCTTCGAGCCCAAGTTCGAGCTTTTCCGGACAGACATCCAGGGTCCGGCCGACGTCGCTCTGCGCCATCATTTTTCCCTGCCCGACCTCGCCGGCGAGGACTTGGGCCGGGAGGTTTTCCGCCAACCGCCCTGGGCCATCTACCGGAAGGGCGCTTCCTGGATCTACCTGATGATCTCCCCCGACCCGGCGGACACGACCATTCACAGGGTCATGGTTTTCAACGACGGCCACACGCGGGGACGCATCTACAGTCCGACGGACGAGCTCTTCCGGCGGGGCGGCCTGGAATCGCTGGCCCTCCTCCCCTCGGACCAGCTCATCCTGGCCCGGCTCCTGCCCGCCTTCGGGGGCGCCTTCGTTCACGCCGCGGCGGTCAGGCTGAAGGGCCAGGGCCTTCTCTTCGCCGGACCGTCGGAAGCGGGGAAATCGACCATCGTCAAGCTCATCGGCGAGCGGGGCGAGGTCCTCTGCGACGACCGCGTGATCGTCCGCAAAGACCCCGGCGGCTTCCGCGTCCACGGCACCTGGAACCACGGCGAGGTCCGCCGCGTCTCGCCCGGTTCGGCGCCCCTGCGGGCCGTACTCTTTCTCCGCCGGGCCCGGGTCAACCGCCTGGAGCGCGTCGACGACCCGAAGGCCATCCTTCGCGATTTTCTACCCCGGCTCGTCCGGCCTCTCGTCTCGGCCGACTGGTGGGAGCGGGCGCTCGCCCTGGCCGAAGACGTCGTCCGCGAAGTCCCCTTCTACAACCTCTGGTTCGACAAGAGCGGGGCCGTCGTCGAGGCCCTGGAAGAATTCGTGGAGCGGCCATGACCGGAACGGCCTACGTGAAAAAGATCCGCTCCGGCGAGGCCCGCCTGTGGCCGTCACGAAAGCCCCCGCTCACGCGGCTCGACATCGAGCTCACGGAGCGCTGTAATAACGATTGCATCCATTGCTCGGTCAACCGGCCGGCCGGGGACCGCGAAGCCCGGGACCGGGAGTGGGGCGCCGAATCCTGGAAGAAGCTCCTCGACGAAGCGGCGGCCCTCGGCTGTCTCGTCGTCCGGCTGACCGGCGGGGAGCCCCTCTTGAGGGACGACTTCGAGGAGATCTACATCCATGCCCGGCGACTCGGGCTGAGAGTGATGATCTTCACCAACGCCGCGCTCATGACGCCCGACCTGGCCCGTCTTCTGAAGGACATGCCCCCGCTCGAAGCGGTCGAGGTTTCCGTTTACGGGATGAAAGAACACACCTATGAAGCCGTGACCCGGACGCCCGGCTCGTTCGACGCCTTCCGCCGCGGCCTCGGATTTCTCCGGGAGCACGGCGTGCCCTTCATCGTCAAGGGCGCGGTGCTGCCCGCCACCCGCGGCGAGATGGACGAATTCGAGGCCTGGGCGGGCGGCCTCCCCGGCGCGGCCGGACTTCCGTCCTACGCCCTGCTCTTCGACCTGCGTTCCCGGCGGGACGGCCGGAAGAACGCGCTGATCTCGAGCCTGCGGACGGACGCCGATGAGTTCGTCCGGGTCTCGCGGCGCCACGGCGAGGAAGCCGTCGGGGAGTGGCGGGACTTCTGCGCCCGGTCAGGCGGCGGCCGCGGCGGCCGTCTTTTCTCGTGCCTGCCGTCCGGCGGGTCGGCCGCGGTCGACCCGTACGGGCGCCTCCAATACTGCCTGAGCCTGCGGCATCCGGCCACGGTCTACGACCTCGCGGCAGGCTCGCTCCGCGAGGCCGTGACGGAGTTCCTGCCGGCCGTCCGGGACCTGCGTTCCGCCGGCCGGGCCTACCTTGAACGCTGCGGCCGGTGTTTTCTCAAGGGCCTCTGCGAGCAGTGCCCGGCCAAGTCTTGGGCTGAGCACGGCACCCTGGACACGCCGGTCGAATATTTCTGCGGCATCGCCCACGCCCAGGCCGTCGCCGCCGGTCTTCTCGAGCCTGGGGAGAAAGCCTGGACCGTCACCGACGGGGCGGTAAGAACGAAGCGAAGGAGATAACCCATGAGCGACAAGATCGACCTCGGCAAGGTTTACGCGCCGTCCGAGGACATCGTGGTCCGGGAGATCGAAGGGGAGGTCGTCATCGTCCCCCTCGTCTCCGGGATCGGAGACATGGAAGACGAACTGTTCACCCTCAACGAGACCGGCCGGGACATTTGGAACAAGATCGACGGGTCGAGGACGGTCGCCGCGGTCGTCCGGGAGCTGGCCGAGGAATACGACGCCCCCGCCGGCCTCCTCGAAGAGCTCCTCGTGAGGAAGATGGTCGTCGAGAAAGAGTGAATGGGATGGACGAGAAGCCCTCTCCGCGCATCAGGTCCGGAGGCGAGCTCCCGCTCTCGGGGGAATCGCTCGTCGGGCTGATGCGGGCGGTCCTCGACAAGGGAAAGCCCTTCCGCTTCGAAGCTAGGGGGACGAGCATGCATCCCTTCGTCCGGGACGGTGACGTGGTCACCGTCGTTCCGCTCGCCGGTCCGGACCCGAGGCCGGGAGACGTGGCCGCTTTCGTCCAGCCGGGAACGATCGGCGTCCGGGTCCACCGCATCGTCAAGGTCGTGGCTGGCCGGTATTTCCTGAAGGGGGACAATGCCCTCGACGCCGATGGCGCGCTCGCCCGGGACATGATCCTGGGCCTGGTCGTCCGCCTTGAGCGCGGTGGCCGGGTCCGTCCCGTGGGGCCGACGTTTTGGGCTGCAGTCATCGCCCGGCTGTCCCGGACTTTTTGGTTCACCCGCATCTCGCGGCGCGCGCGGCGCCTCTTCTCCCGGCGCCCGGGGAGGGCCTGAGATGTCCCGCCAATTCGTCGTCCGCCGGCCGCTCCCTGAATTCACCCTTTGGGAGAAGATGGCGAGTGGGCGGGCGGTCTTCAGCTTCGACTTCGAAATGACGGCCCGCTGCAACCTCGACTGCCGGCACTGCTACATCAACCTCCCGGCCGGGGACAGGGCGGCAAAAAAGCGCGAGCTCGGCGCCGACGAGATCGGACGCCTAGGCGGCGAGGCGGCGGCCCTCGGCGCGGTCTGGTGCCTGATCACCGGCGGCGAGCCTCTCCTGAGGAAGGATTTCTTCGACGTCTACCGGGCCCTGCACCGTCGGGGGCTTCTCCTCTCTCTTTTCACCAACGCGACCCTCGTCGACGAGGAACACGTCCGGTTCTTCAAGAAATACCCGCCGCGGGATATCGAGGTGACGGTCTACGGCGTCACGAAGGAGACCTACGAGCGGGTGACCCGCACGCCGGGGTCCTTCGACGCCTTCCTGAAGGGCCTCGACCGCCTGCTCGCAAGCGGCGTCAACGTGCGGCTCAAGGCCATGGCCCTGCGCTCGAACATGCACGAAATCGCTGCGATCGGGGACTTTTGCCGGGCCCGGACAAAGGATTATTACCGTTTCGACCCCCACCTCCACCTGAGATTCGACCGGGACGAGGCCCGGAACAGCGGCATCCTGGCGGAACGGCTCAGCCCCGAGGAGGTCGCCCGACTGGAGCGGCTGGACCCCGAGCGCTTCGGCGCCCTGACGGCGGCCTGCGACGAGCTCATCGCCCCGGAGGCGCCGGCTTCGGACTGCCGGCACCTCTTCCGCTGCGGCGTGGGGCAGAGGAGTTTCGTCATCGGGCCCGAGGGGCTCCTGCGGCCTTGCCTGTCCCTCCACCACCCCGATTTTCTCTACGACCTGAGGAAGGGAAGCGTGGCCGACGCCTGGACCCGGTTCGTCCCCGAGGTCCTGAAAAGGGAGACGAACAGACGGGAATACCTGGAAAAGTGCGGAACATGCCCCGTCGTCAACCTCTGCCTCTGGTGCCCGGCCCACGCCTACCTCGAAACGGGGGAGCTCGACCTGCCCGTCGAGGCCTTTTGTCGCATCGCCCACGCCCGGGCAGAGGGGCTAAAATGTGGTTGACCCGTTCGCCGACGCGAATCCCCGCCTTTCAAGGCGGGAATGAAAAGCGCGGCTCAGGGTTAACCCCGAACAAGTTCCGGTCCTGCCACCGCCCTTGCCGGTTGCCAGCACCGGCACTGCAAAGCCGGTGGCGAAGCCGGCAGGACCGGGAAGTCCAGGGGTTGACAGGGCCTGGAAAACGGCCTAGAATGACAAAAAGGGAGCCTATTTAGAGGATTTGGTCCTATGAAAAAACAATGGCAGACGCCTGAGTTGGTGGTTCTTTTCAAGGGGCGTCCGGAAGAAACCCTCTTGTGTCATTGCAAATACAAGACGACCCCGCCCGTGGCCCCCTATAATCACAAGGACAACTGCACGTCGAACCCGGTGTGCTGCCAGGCTTGCGCCGACGTCCGCTACGCCAGTTAGCTGAAACGGACTCCGCTCGTCTTCCGGATGGCTTCCTCGGCCGCCGTCCTGACGAAAGGATTGACGTCCTTCTTCAGCGCGACGAGAAGCCTCAGCGCCTCGTCGCCGCCCATTTCCCCCAGGGCTTCGGCCGCCGCCCGGCGGACCTCGACGTTCGCGTCGCCGACAGCCCGCACTATTTCCGGGACGGCCTCCTGGATACGCCGGCAACCGATGATCCTCAGGGTGGAGCTCCGCGCATACCAGGGCGGGAGCCGGAGCCGTTTCAAAACGAACTCGAGATGCAAGGGCTCGCGGCGGCGGAGCTCCTTCACCACGAGGTCCCTCACGCCTTCGTTGGGGTCGGCGAGCGCTTCCCACATTAGCTCCTCGACCCAGGGGAGGCGGACCTTCGCGCAGGCCGCGAGGACCGCCTGTCTCTTCGCTTTGTCGGGGGTTCGGGCGAGCTTGTCGAGGAAGGCGCGGCAGATACGGGAGGGACCGTTCTCTTCGGGCGGGTGACGTTCGTCCATCCTCAGACCAGGTCCAGGAGGTGCCCCATTTTCTCTTTTTTCGTCTTCAGGTAGCGGAGGTTGTAAGAGTTCGGCGGGACCTCGAGGGGCACGCGGTCGACGATCTCCAGGCCGTAGCCTGTCAACCCGACGAACTTGCGGGGATTGTTCGTGAGGAGCCGGATCCTGTGGATGCTGAGGGCCACCAGGATCTGGGCGCCGATGCCATAGTCGCGTTGGTCGGGCTTGAAACCCAGCCGGCGGTTGGCCTCGACGGTGTCCGCCCCCTCGTCCTGCATGGCGTAGGCTTTGATCTTGTTGGCCAGGCCGATCCCCCGGCCTTCGTGGTTCAGGATGTAGAGCACGACGCCCCGGCCCTCTTTTTCGATCAGCTCCATGGACAAGCGGAGCTGTTCGCCGCAGTCGCAGCGGGCCGAGCCGAACGTGTCGCCCGTCAGGCACTGCGAATGGGCCCTGACCAGGATGGGATCGCCCCCGCTGACATCGCCTTTGACCAGGGCGACGTGGTGCTCGCCGCGGATCGTGTCCTCGTAGACGTGGAGCCGGAAATGCCCGCGCGACGTCGGCAGGTCCGTTTCGTCGAGCTTGCGGACGAGGGTTTCGTGCTTCATGCGGTAGCGGATGAGCTCGGCGATGGTCAGGACGGGGATGCCGTAGCGGCGGCTGACCTCCTCGAGCTGGGGCATGCGGGCCATCGAGCCGTCCTCGTTCATGATCTCGCAGATGACGCCGGCCGGCGTCAGGCCCGCCATGCGGGCCAGGTCCACGGCGGCTTCGGTCTGCCCGGCCCGGAACAGGACGCCGCCTTCCTTGGCCTGGAGCGGGAAGACGTGGCCCGGCCGGGCCAGGTCTTCGGGCTTCGTTCCGGGGGCGACGGCGGCGAGGACGGTCCTGGCCCGGTCGTTGGCCGAGATGCCGGTCGCGACACCTTCCTTGGCGTCGATCGACACCGTGAAGGCCGTTTGGAAGCGGGCCGTGTTCTCGCTGACCATGAGGGGAAGCTGGAGCTCCTCCAGCCGCTCCCGGGTCAGGGGCAGGCAGATGAGGCCGCGGCCGTGGCGGGCCATGAAGTTGATGATCTCGGGCGTGACCTTCTCGGCGGCGATCATAAGGTCGCCCTCGTTTTCGCGGTCCGCGTCGTCGACAATGATGATCATCCGGCCGGCCCGGACATCGTCCAGGGCCGTCTCGACGGCGACCGGGCCCCCGGGCTTTGCCTGGGGGTCCACTTCCGCCGCAAAGGCTCGTCCCTTGGCGGAAACTATCTTGCGCTCTTCGGTCATGGGGTTTTCGGGCCCTTCTCAGCCCGCCTTGCGTCCTTGAGACAGTCGATTATACACGTATTTTCCGATCATGTCACACTCGAGGTTAACGCTCGCCCCGCCGCGCAGGCGGCCGAGGTTCGACCCTTCGAGCGTCAGGGGGATGAGCTCGACTTCGAACGAGGACGGGCCGAGCGAGGCGATGGTCAGACTGACCCCGTCGACCGCGACCGAGCCCTTGGGGATGAAGTAGGGACGGAGGGCCGGCGGGAACGACAGGGTGACCCTTTTCCCGGGCGGCCGGGAGGAGATCTTGACGACCTTGCCCAGGGCGTCGACGTGGCCGCTGACCAGGTGCCCGCTGAGCGGGGAGGCGAGGGTGAGCGGAAGCTCGAGGTTGAGGCGGCCGCCGGGCTTGAGGGCGCCGAGGTTCGTCCGTTCGAGGGTCTCCCGGGAAAGGTTGAACCGGAGGCCGTCCCTGTCCGGCCCGAGAAGGCTCAGGCAGACGCCGTTTACGGCGACGCTCTCCCCGGCTGCGAGCTTCGCCGCGAGCCCGGGCGCCTCGACGACCATTTCGCCGCGGCCCTTGCGGTAGCCGCGGAAGAGACCTTGATGAGAGATGATTCCCGTGAACATCAGAAATATCCTTCCAAGATGATATCGTCCTCGACCGAAAACGAGCGCGCTTTTTTGAGGGCGAGCCCTTCGCCGACCTTCGCCGCGCCCTTGCCGCCGATGAACCCCGGGGCGGCGGCCCCGCCGACGAGGCGCGGGGCGTAGGTCAGGACGGCCTTGTCGGCCAGCCCGTTTTCGACGAACGTCGTGAACAGCCGGCTGCCGCCTTCGACGAGGAGCGAGGCGATTTCACGCCGGCCGAGTTCGGCGAGAACGTCCGGGAGATTCCACGCTTTTTTCCGGCCGCCGGGAACGACGACCTCGACGCCGCGCGCTTCGAGGGCGCGGGCCTTTGCGGCCGGGGCGTCGCGTCCGGCGAAAACGACGATGCGGCCACGCGGGAGCGTCGATAAAATCTTCGCCGCCGGCGGGAATCGGAGCCGCGAGTCGAGGATGACCCGGACGATTTTCTTCCCGCCCCAATTCGGATGGCGGACGGTGAGCCGGGGGTCGTCCGCGACGAGCGTGTTGACGCCGATCATGAGCGCGTCGTGCTCGCCCCGGAGGAGGTGGACGTAGTCGCGCGTCCCCGCGGAGGAGATCCATTTCGAGTCGCCCGTCCGGCAGGCGATCTTGCCGTCCAGGGTCAGGGCCGCTTTGAGGGTGACGAAGGGGATTTTACGGGTGATGTACTTGGTGTAGGCTTCGTTGAGGTTGGAGTTTCTCTCTTCCAGGAGTCCGACTGAAACGTCGAGGCCGGCCTCCTCGAGCCTGCGGATCCCTCGGGTGTGGGCAAGGGGATTCGGGTCGACGGCCGAGATAACCGCCCTCCCGAGCCCGGCGGCAAGGACGGTGTCGACGCAGGGCGGAGTCCGGCCCCAATGGACGCACGGCTCGAGGGTCAGGTAGAGCGTCGCCCCTTTCGCCAAGCCTCCGGCCGTCCGCAGGGCGAGGATCTCGGCGTGGGGCTTGCCGGCTTTTTCATGGAAACCGCAGCCGACGACGGAATCGTTGCGGACGACGACCGCGCCGACGAGAGGGTTGGGGCTCGTCCGTCCGCGGGCTTTTTCGGCCAGGCCGTAGGCCATCTCCATGTAGGCGAGGTCGTGCGCCGTGTTCATGAGAGCAGGGCCTCGACGAATTCGCGGGGCGAGAACTCGAAGAGATCGTCCTCTCCCTCCCCGACCCCGATGAACCGGATGGGCAGGTCGAGCTCCTCGGCGATGGCGACGACGGCGCCGCCCTTGGCCGTCCCGTCGACCTTGGTCAGGAAAATTCCGGTCAGGCCCGAGAACTTCAGGAATTCCCGGGCCTGGGGAATGGCGTTCTGGCCGATCGTCGCGTCGAGCACGAGAAGGGATTCGAGGCGCGCGCCGGGATGCTCGCGGACGACGATGCGCTTGACCTTCTCGAGCTCGTTCATGAGGTTCGTGTTGGTGTGGATCCGTCCGGCCGTGTCGACGACGAGGACGTCACCCTGCTGGGCCTTGAAGGACTGGATGGCGTCGAAGACGACCGCGGCCGGGTCGGCCCCGTAGGAGCCCTTGACGACGGGGACGCCGAGTTTTTTCCCCCAGAGCGCGAGCTGTTCCTGGGCTGCGGCCCGGAAGGTGTCGGCGGCGGCCAGCATGACCCGTTTCCCGTCCCGCTTGAAGCGGGCGGCGAGCTTGGCCGCCGATGTCGTCTTGCCGCCGCCGTTGACCCCGACCATGAGGATGACTGTCGGTCCAGAGCCGTCGGGCCGGCCGTCCGCGCGCCTGGAGAGCATGGCGGCCAACTCGTCCTTGAGGGCCCGTTCCAGGTCGGCTTCGCCCGCGTCCTTCCGGGTCTTTGTCCGCAGGGCTTCGAGGACGCGGCCCGAGGCCGCGACGCCGACGTCGGCCAGGATCAAGGCCTCCTCGAGGCCGTCCAGGATCTCCTCGCGACGCTTGCCGCTCTGAAAGAGGTCTTCGACTTTCCGGAAAGCGGTCCGGGTCCTGGCGAGTTTATCCCGAAGGTTGGCGAACACAGCTTAACCATTTTATTTTTCAAGCGTTTAATTGTCAACGGCCGGTGGAATTGAGCAATCGGGGTGACTGTGCTAGAGTGAGGTCGCCATGAACTCCGCGATCTGGGTCGTCAATCCGCCGCGGCCCGAAACCGAAGTTCTGGCCCAGGCCCTGTCTCTCCCGCCGGCGATCGCCCGCGTCCTCGTCAACCGCAAGATCCTGACCGAAGAGGCCGCTCGGGCCTTCCTCTTCGGCGACATCGCGGCGCTTTATGACCCCTACATGATGAAGGGCATGGACCGGGCCGTGGCCAGGATCGAGGAAGCCGTCGCCAAGGGCGAAAAGATCCTCGTCTTCGGCGATTACGACGTCGACGGGGTCCTGTCGACCGTCATGCTCATGAAAGCCCTGACCTCCATTGGCGCCAAGGTCGAGTACTTCATCCCGGAGCGGCTGACCGACGGCTACGGCATCAAGGACGAACATGTCGAGATCCCGGTCCAAAAGGGCGCCGGCCTGGTCATCAGCGTGGACTGCGGCATCAAGGCCGTCGAGTTCACGGCCCGGGCCAAGGAGAAGGGCATCGACGTCATCATCACCGACCACCACCGTTCCGGCGAGACGCTCCCGGACGCCGTGGCCGTGCTCAACCCCGTCCTCGCCGATTCCGGCTACCCCGACCGCAGTCTGGCCGGGGTCGGAGTCGCTTTCAAGCTCATCCAAGCCCTGCTCGAGAAGTCCGGGAAGGCCGCGGGGCTGCCCCACTACATGAAGCTCGTCTCGATCGGCACCGTGGCCGATGTCGCCGAGCTCAAGGGCGAGAACCGGGTCTTCGTCAAGCACGGGCTCAAGGGCCTGCGCAACGTCAGCAACATGGGCCTGCGCAGCCTGATCGAGGCCTGCGGTCTCGGCAACCGGAAGATCTCCGAGGGCGACATCGGCTTCCGCATCGGGCCCCGGATCAACGCCGCCGGCCGGATGGGCATGACCGACCTCGCCGTCCGCCTGTTCTTTTCGGAGAGCCCCGAAGAGTCCCAGGCCCTCGTCCGGAAGCTCGACGATCTCAACGCCCAGCGCCAGAAGACGGAGGAGAAGATCTTCAACGACGCCTGCGAAAGGATCGAGGAGCGGGGGCTCGACAAGAAATACAAGTGCCTCGTCCTGGGCAGCCCGGACTGGCACCGGGGGGTCATCGGCATCGTCGCCTCCAAGCTCAAGGACCGTTTCAACAGGCCCGTCATCCTTTTCGTCTACGAGAACGGCAAGGCTCACGGTTCGGGCCGGAGCATCCCGGAAGTGCCCCTGATCGACTTCCTCGAGGACTGCCGGCACCTCTTCTTGAGTTACGGCGGTCACAAGCTGGCCGTGGGCTGCACCCTTCCCACCGAGCGGATGGCCGCTTTCAAGGAGGCCTTGAACCCGCTGGCCGAGGCCCGCATTTCCGAGGACAACCTGACAAGGAAGATCAAGATCGACGGGCCGCTCGAGTTCGCCGCGGTCGACGACCGTTTCCTCGAGACCTTCGCCCTTCTTTCTCCGTTCGGCGTCGGAAACCCCAAGCCCCTGTTCATCGCCGAAAACGTCGAAGTCATCAGCGAACCCCAGGTCCTCCAGAGAAAACACCTGAAATTCCTGGCCCGTCAGAACGGCCGGGTTCTCGAGGCCCTCGGCTGGGACAAGGCGGAGTGGCGTCACGTCGTACGCCGCGGCAGCCGGATCAACCTGGCCTTTTCCCTGATGATGTCGGAATACCTCGGCGTGCAGAAAGTCAGCCTGTCCATCGAAGACCTGAAGGTCTGAGACGATGAGCGCTCAACAAGCGTCGGCTCCGGTGAGGTTCGCGGGACTCGCCGTCGCCGCTGTTCTCGTCGTCCTGGCCGCCGCCGTCGGAATTCACCTTCTCAGAGAGCGCGGCGGCCTGCGCCCGGAGGCCGTCAAGCCTCCTCCGGACGACAGGGTCGTCGACCTCAAGGAGCGGGTCCGGCATGAGGAATATCGGGACGGCAAGCTCCGAACGGACGTCCGCGGCGCAAACTTCTTTCTAGGCCCGGACGGGCGGAACCATTTGAAGGGATCGGTCGAGATCACGGATTACAACCCGGCCGGCGAGATCCTCTCCCGGACGACGGCCGACGAAGTCGTCTACGACACGAGCGCGGTCCATTTCGGCATCACGGGCCGGGTCCGTGTCGAAGCGGGGGGCGTCGTGCTGGAGGGCGACTCGTTCGACTACGACAAGGACAACGGCCTTTTCCGGACGGCGTCCGGCGGCTCTTTTTCTTCGAAAAGGATGGCCGGGAGGGCCGCGGAAATTTCCTACTCGGAGGGGGCGGACGAGGTCCGCCTCGCGGGCGGGTTCCGCGCGGAGCTCGCGGCGGCCGGTCGGGACGGGGAGACGGCCGTCCTCTCCGGCGATTCCTTCCTCTACCGAAGGCACGAGCGGCGCGGCCGGGCGGAAGGCCGGGCGGAATTTACGGGCAGCCGATGGCGGGGGACCGCGCGAATCCTGACATTCGACGCGGCGGAAGACGAGGGCTCCTTCATATCCGTCGTCTTCGACGGGGCGGCCGCCGTCGAGCTAGCCGGAAAGCCGGACAGGGGCGGCGTCGCGGCCGATTGGATCGGGCTTTCCTTCGTCCCCGGCACCTCTCAACTCTCCTCGGTCCAAGCCCGGGGAAAAACGCGGCTATCCCTGTCTCTTCCCGAGGCCTCCGGGAGCACCGTCCGAGCCTCTGAGGCCCTGCTGATGTTCCGGGCTGATGGAGAGCTCGACCGGTGGTCCGCGTCGGGCGGCTTCCGGGCGGAGCTCGATGGCCACGCTGACGAGAGCCGCGTCCTCGAGGGCGAGTCGGCCGCGTTCGACGCCTCGACCCGCCTCCTCCGGGCTTCGGGGAAGCCGGGACGGCCGGCGGTTGCGGATTCGCCGCGGGCCCGCATCGAGGCATCCTCCCTCGTGGCCGGGCCCGCCGCCGGCGACCTCGAAGCTTCGGGAGGCGTCAAGTGCCTGCTCAAGCCGGGAGAAGAGGGCCGGGCCGCCGGCTTTTTCTCGGCGGCGAAACCTGTCTTCGTTTCCGGCGCGAGCCTCGTTTTCCGGGGCGGGACGAAAGCTTTTTCCTTCGTCGGCGAAGTCCAGGCCTGGCAGGATGGGGAGTTCCTTCTTGCCGGCGAGCTGGATCTTTTCGAGGCGACCGGCGAGATGCGCGGAAGACGCGGAGTCGCGGCCGGTATGACCCGGGCCCCGGCGGCCGGCATCTCCGGGCGGCGCATCGAGGTCGGGGGAGAGGACATGAGCTGTTCCTCCGCCGGCCGCGTCCTCTCCTTCCGGAAGAAAAGCTACGCCCAAATGCCGGGCGCGCGGCTCGGCGCGGAGACGATCGACGCCGTCCTCGGCCGCGAGGGAAAGGGTGTCGACACGCTCACGGCGCTCACCTCCGTCGTCGTTTCGAAGGGCCGCTACGAGGGCCGCGGGGATAGGGCTTTTTATGAGGCGGAAGCCGACCGGGTCACCCTGACCGGCAGGCCGGTTTTGGTCGATAAAGAGGGCGGTTCCTCCAAGGGGGACAAATTGACATTCGACCTGGGCGATGGTAAGATTCGGATCGAAAATGAGGGACAGGGAAGGTCGACCACCGTCGTCAAATCGTGAGCCATGAAGGGTTCTCTGAGAGCTGTTGACCTCGAGAAGAGCTACGGGCGGAAAAAGGTCGTCGACAGGGTTTCGATCAGGGTCGAAGAGGGGGAGATCGTCGGCCTGCTCGGACGGAACGGGGCCGGGAAAACAACCACGTTCTCGATGATCCTCGGCCTCGTCCCCCAGGACGGCGGCCGCGTCTACCTCAGGGACGAGGACATCACCGACCGGCCGATGTACATGAGAGCGCGGAAAGGCCTCGTCCTCCTCCCCCAGGAACCGTCGGCGTTCAGGAAACTGACCGTGGCAGAGAACCTTCTCGCCGTCCTCGAAACCCGGCCGCCGGGAGCGGGCCCGAAGGGCGCCCGCGTGACCGGGATGCTCGAGGAGTTCGGTCTCGAAAAGCTGGCCGGGGCCCGCGCCCTGACCCTGTCCGGAGGCGAGCGCCGCCGTCTCGAGATCGCCAGAGCGATGGTCATGGACCCCGATTTCGTGCTTCTCGACGAGCCGTTCACCGGGATCGACCCGCTCTCGGTCCGCGACCTCCAGGCGATCATCCGGTCCCTCCGGGCGAAGGGCATCGGCATCCTGCTGACGGACCATTCCGTCCGGGAGGCTCTCGAGATCACGGACAGGGCTTATATCCTCGAAGGAGGGCGGATCCTCAAGGAAGGGACGCCCGCGGAGATCATCTCTTCGGAAGAGGTGCGGAAGAGATATTTGGGAGACGAGTTTCGTCTTTAGGAATGGACAAGGCGTGAATTCGAGGCTGAATCGATGATCCTCAAGCAGCGGCTCGATCAGAGGCAGGTCCAGAAGCTCATCCTGGCGCCGGCCCTCCAGCAGGCCATCAAGCTCCTGCCCCTGACCAACCTCGAGCTCATCGAGGTCATCGACGCCGAGCTCTCCCAGAACCCGATGATCGAGATCGAGGACGAGGCCCAGGAGCGCAAGCCCAAGGACAGCGAGACCGTGGCCGCGGAAGAGGCCGGTGTCAAGAACAAGGAAGGCCTCCTCGACGGGCTAAACCTCGAATCGACCGAGCCGAAGATGAACAGCGAGACGGCCGACGACAATTCCCTGGCCGGTTTCCAGGAATACCTGGACGACGGGTTCCGCCCCCATTTCTACGAGAGCCGCGACGCCGTCTCCCTCGAAAACACGATCTCCCGGACCCCGTCGCTCTGGGACCATCTGAACTGGCAGGCCACCCTGACCTTTTTCGATGCCGAAGACCAAAGGGTCGCCCAGGACATCATCGGGGACATCAACGAGGACGGTTACCTGAGCTCCGGCGTCGAAGAGCTGGCCAGGCTCTCCCAGACGACCCCGGAGAGGATCGACGCCGTCCGCGGGAAGATCAAGACCTTCGACCCCGTCGGGTGCGGCAGCCTGGACCTGCGCGAGGCGCTCCTCGCCCAAATGGACAATCTCCAGGTCCAGGACGAAACGGCCCGGACGATCGTCACGCACCATCTCGCCCTTCTAGAGAAATCGGACTATGCCCAGATCGCCCGCGTCCTCAACATCACCCTCGCCGACATGAGGGACCGCCTCGACCTCATCAAGAGCCTCGACCCGACGCCGGGGAGGAAATACAGCGAGGAGAAGACGAGCTACGTCGTACCGGACATCATCGTCTCCAAGGAAGGGGACGAATGGGTGATCGCCGTCAACGACGAGGGCCTGCCGCGCCTCCGCATCAGCGGCTACTATCGCCAGCTCCTGGCCCAGGCCGCCGGCCGGGAGGCCGAGGCTCACCGCTTCCTGAAGGACGGGCTGAAAAAGGCCCTCTGGTTCATGCGCAGCCTGGACCAGAGGAACCAGACAATCCAAAGGGTGGCCCGGTTCATCGTCGACCGGCAGAAGGATTTCTTCGACAAGGGCATCGATTTCATCAAGCCCCTGACCCTGATGGAGATCGCCCAGGACATCGGCGTCCATGAATCCACCGTCGGGCGGGTCGTCGCCAACAAGTACATGACGACCCCCGCGGGCGTCTTTCCCCTGAAGTATTTCTTCCACAAGTCCCTGCAGGGGAGTTACGGCGAGGACGTCTCGTCCCTCAAGGTCAAGGACAAGATCCGGAAGCTCGTCGAGGGCGAAGACGGTGACAACCCCTTGAGCGACATCGAGATCGGCGACCTGCTGGCCAGGGAAGACCTGCGGATCGCCCGGCGGACGGTGGCCAAGTACCGGAACCAGCTCAAGATCGAGCCGTCGCATATCCGGAAAAGGAAGTCCAGCATGGAGGAGAAGACATGAACGTCCATTATACGGCGCGGCAGGCGACGCTGACCCCCGAGATCAAAGCCTACTGCGAGAAGCGCCTGGGCCGGCTGAAAGGCCTGGTCGGTGACGTCCTCGACGTCAACGTCATCCTGATCGTCCAGAAGAACCGGAACAAGGCCGAGATCAACGTCCGGGCGAAGGGCGGTGGCCTCGTCGTCGTCGAAGAGACGCTGGACATGATGGATTCCCTGAACCGGGCCTTCGACAACCTGGAGAAGAAGGTTAGGAAGGACCGGGTCAAGGGGCGGGATAAGAAGAGGCGGGGCGGGCGGGAGAGGAAGATCCTTGTCCCGACCCTCGAGGCCCCGGAGCCCGAGAAACGGGTGATTCGCAGCAATCACTTTTCCCTCAAACCCATGTCCATCGAAGAGGCGCTCATCCAGATCGACATTAAGAGCAAGGAAGTGTTCCTCTTCCGGCGCGAAGGGGCGGAGGAATGGGCCGTGGTCTACCGGCGCAAGGACGGCCACTACGGGCTCGTCGAGCCCGAATGACCCCCCGGGGATGATCATGAAGCTCCATTCGCTCCTCGACGAAGACCTGGTCCTGACCCGGCTCGAGGCCCGCGACCGCGACGGGATCCTCCGCGAGATGTCGGCTCGGCTGGAGTCCAGGCACAAGGCCGTCCTCGGCGGCGTCCTTCTGGACAAGCTGCAGAGAAGGGAGGAGCTGGGGACCACGGCTATCGGCCATGGCGTGGCCATCCCGCATTGCCGGACGAAGGCGCTCAAGTCTCCGGTCCTCCTGCTCGGGCTGTCCAAGGAAGGGGTTCACTTCGAAGCGGTGGACGGGAAGCTCTCTCACGTGTTCTTCCTCCTCGTCTCGCCCGAAGACAACCCCGGCGCCGGGCTGCGCCTCCTGGCGGCCATTGCCGCCTTGACCCGGAAATCCCGGACGCTGGCGTCGAAACTGCTCAAGGCCGCGACTTCCGCCGACGTCCTCAAGACCCTCCAGTCGGAGGAGGAGAAAACGCGTGCCTGAGAAAACCGTCCCCGGCTCCGCGGAGCCCGCCGAGCTGACGACGATCTCGGCCGGACTCCTCAAGATCTTCGGCTTGGGGACGATTATCCTCGGCGACAGCGGGATCGGCAAGAGCGAGAGCGCCCTCGAGCTCATCTCCCGCGGCCACCGGTTCGTCGCCGACGACGTCGTCCAGATCCGGAAGACCTCCGACGGCGATCTCGTCGGCACGGCCCCGGCCTTGAGCCGGAATTTCATGGAGATCCGGGGTCTGGGCATCATCAACATCCGAGCCATCTTCGGTCCCCGGTCGATCGCCAGGGAGTCAAAAGTGGACCTCGTCGTCAAGCTGAAGAAATGGCGGCGCGGCTTCGAGGCCGACCGCCTGGGGCTCAAGTCCGGGGACGACATGACCATCCTGGGCCGGAAGATCCCCCAACTCGCCATCCCCGTCGCGCCGGGTCGGAACATCGCCACCCTGATCGAGGTCGCCTGCAAGGTCCATCTCTTGCGCAAGAAGGGGTACAGCGCGCCGGATGAGATCATCCGACGGCTCGACAGGGTGCTGACCTGAGAGGCGCCATGAAGTCTGCCGCCAAGGACAACCGTTTCCTGATCGTCACCGGGCTCTCGGGCTCGGGGAAAACCGTCGTCAGCCGGTCCCTGGAGGACTTCGGTTACTACTGCATCGACAACCTGCCGGCCAAGCTCATCCCGAATTTCGTCGACCTCTGGCTGGAGAAGAAAATCGAGATCGACCGGGTGGCCCTGGTCATCGACATCCGCGAACCGCGCTTCCTGACCGATTTTCCGGAGGTTTTCCAGGAGATCCGGAAGAAGGCGTCGGTGCGCCTCCTTTTCCTCGAGGCCACGGACGAGGCTCTGGTCAAGCGTTTCAACGAGACCCGGCGGCCGCACCCCATGACCCCCCGCAAGCCCATCCTGGAAGGGGTCCGGCTCGAGCGGAAGCGGCTCCTCGGCATCCGCAAGATGGCCGACGAGATCGTCGATACGTCGGGCCTCAATATCTATCAGCTCAAGGACTTCATCGCCGAGCGGATCCTGAGGAGGAAACGGCGCCGGACGCAGGCCATCCTGACGAGCTTCGGCTACAAGCACGGCATCCCCCTCGACTCCGACCTCGTCTTCGACACCCGGCTCCTGCCGAACCCGTTCTACGTCGACGCGCTGAGGACGAGGAACGGCAAGGCCCCGAGCGTCCGTAAATTCGTCCTCGAGTCGTCGGGGACGCGGGGGTTCCTCCGCGAGCTCTTCCGCTTCGTCGACTTCGTCGTCCCCCGTTTCGCCAAGGAGGGCAAGACGACCGTGGCCGTCGCCGTGGGCTGCACGGGCGGCAAGCACCGCTCGGTCGTCGTCGCCGAGGAGCTCCGCGCCCACCTCAAGGACAAGGGGTACGACGTCAGGATTTATCACCGGGACCTTTTTAAATAGGCGCCGTTTGGATACAATAGGGGCTTGACCGGGAGGCCTAGAGACACATGATCGGAGGCATCATCGTTTGCCACGGCCGCATGGCCGAAGAGCTGCTGAACGCGCTGACCATCATCCTCGGCGAAGCGCCCAACATCGAGGCCATCTCGATCGGCTGGTATGATGACGTCGAGGATTCGAAGAAGAAGATCAACCACAGCATCAAGCGCGTCGACCAGAAGAGCGGCGTGG
This sequence comes from Candidatus Aminicenantota bacterium, assembly GCA_026393975.1. Classification (GTDB taxonomy): domain Bacteria; phylum Acidobacteriota; class Aminicenantia; order Aminicenantales; family Saccharicenantaceae; genus RBG-16-66-30. Next base: position 51,207 of record JAPKZD010000016.1, read on the forward strand.
TCATCTTCACCGACATGTTCGGCGGGACGCCGTCCAACCTGAGTTTCAGCTTCCTCGAGGACAACCAGGTCGAGATCATCACCGGGGTCAACCTGCCCATGCTCATCAAGTTCGTCTCTCTCCAGCGCAACAACAACCTCAAGGACGTGGCCAAGAAGGTCGTCGACCAGGGCAAGAAGAACATCCACCTCGTCAGCACCCTCCTGAGCTCCCGGGCCAAGTGACGCCGGCATGCTCGACAAGACCGTCATCATCAGGAACAAGCTGGGCCTCCATGCCCGGGCCGCGGTCAAGTTCGTCAATCTGGCCAACCGCTTCGGTTCCTCGATCAAGATCGTCAAAGACGGCGACGAGATCGACGGCAAGAGCATCCTCGGCATCCTGACCCTGGCCGCGACCCAGGGAACCTCGATCCGGCTCCTGGTCTCGGGCAAGGACGAGGAGGCGGCCATGGCCGCCCTCGTCGAGCTTATCGGGAACCGCTTCGACGAGAAAGAGTGATCTGGCATGGACATGACGCGCCTGAGGGGCACCGCGGTTTCACCGGGGGTCGCCATGGGCGAGGTCCTGCTGCCGCGGCGGGTCGTCTTCACGTCGCGGAAGGAGCTCATCGTCGAAACCCAGGTTCCGGACGAGCTGAAGCGGCTCCACCAGGCCATCGGCCGGACGCGGGACGACCTGGTCAAGGTCAAGGAAAGCATCCGGGAGAAGATGGGCCGGGAGAACGCCTTCATTTTCGAAGCCCACCTCCTCATCCTCGAGGACCCGTCCCTCGTCGGCGGCCTCGAGGCCATCATCCGCGACGACAAGGCCCGCGCCGAGTGGGCGCTGTCGAAGACCAACAGCCGCTATGAACAACTCTTCGAATCCCTCGCCGACGATTACTTCCGCCAACGGAAGTCGGACGTCTCGGACGTCCTGACGCGCGTCTACCGGAACCTCGAGACCCGCCGGGAGAAGGAGAAGACGCCCCAGAAAGAGCACATCCTCGTCGCTCACGAGCTCCTGCCTTCCGAGGCCGCCCTGCGGCTGACCCGGGAGCTGACCCTCGGCATCGCCCTGGACATGGGTGGGCAGACCTCGCACACGGCCATCCTGGCCCGCTCCCTGGGCATCCCGGCGGTCGTCGGGCTGCGGGACATCACCCGCTGGGTCAGGGACGGCGATTTCATCATCGTCGACGGGACCGACGGCGAGGTCATCATCGATCCGCCCCCGGCCGTCCGCCGGGAATTCCAGGCCAAAAAGGACAAGTACGAGAACTATGGCCGGGAGCTCCAGAAGACGGCCAAGCTCAAGTCGGAGACGCTCGACCGCGTCCGGTTCGTCCCCCAGGCCAACATCGAGCTCCCAGAAGAGATCTCTCTGGCCCTGTCCATGGGAGCGGAGGGCGTCGGTCTGTTCCGTTCGGAGTTCATCTACCTCCGCAGGGAATCCCTGCCCTCCGAGGAGGACCATTTCGAGATCTATTCGCGGATCGCCCGTGGAGCGCACCCGCATCCCGTCACGATCCGGACCCTCGACATCGGCGGGGAGAAGAGCCTGCCCCAGTTGAACATCGAGAAGGAGCCGAACCCCGCGCTCGGTCTGCGGGCCGTCCGGTTTTCGCTGAGGAACCGGGACCTCTTCCGCATCCAGCTCCGGGCCATCCTCCGGTCAAGCGTCGGGAAGAACGTTCGGGTCCTCATCCCCATGGTCACCGAGGTCGACGAGATCGTCGACGTCAAGGACATCTTCGAGGACGTCAAGATGGAGCTCCGCCGGAAAGGCGAGGCCTTCGACGAGAGAATCCCGCTGGGCGTGATGATCGAAGTGCCCGCCGCCGCGGCTCTGGCCGACCTCATGCTGAAGGAAGTGGATTTCGTCAGCATCGGGACGAACGACCTCATCCAGTACTGCCTGGCGGTCGACCGGTCGAACGAATTTGTGTCCTATCTCTACAAGCCGTTCCACCCCGCCATCCTCCGGCTCATCCGGTCCGTCATCCAGGCGGCCAAGCGGGCCGAAAAGGACGTTGTTGTCTGTGGCGAGATGGCCGCGGACCCACTCTCCGCCATCGTCCTGCTGGGCTTCGGCCTTCGGACCTTCAGCATGAACCCTATCTTTATCCCCCGGATCAAAAAGGCGCTCCGTTCGGTCGAATGCCGGACCGCCGAGAAGATCGTCGAGGAAATGCTGAAGCTCCGAAGCGCGCAGGAGATCGAGGAATACGTGATCGAGGAGATCCTCGTCCGGCACCCCCAGGTGTTCCTGACCGGCCAGCCGGTCGAAGTCAAGCCCAAGTAAAAATATTTACTTCTTGTCCCGGCCGTAATCGTCCTCGATCCGGACGATGTCCGATTCCGCCGAGCGGCCGATCCAGATCTCCATGACCCGGGCCGGCGCCTGTCCGACGTTGCGCAGGCGGTGCGGCGCCCGCCGGGGGATGAGGATTTCCTCGTTGGGGGCGGCCTGCCAGACGCGGTCGCCGACCGTGACCTCGAGCCCGGGGTCGAGGACGACCCAGAACTCGGCCCGGCCGTCGTGGTACTGGAGGGACAGCCGGCTGCCCGGCTCGACGGTGATGATCTTGACGGAGCCCGCGTCCTCGTGGGGAAACCTGCGGAACTTCCCCCACGGGCGGATGTCTTCGACGATGCCGGCCCGATAGGCGGTTTCGGGGCTTTTGTTCTCGCTCACCGGCTAAAAGGGGATGTCGTCGTCGCCGCCGGCGGGGGAGCCGCCGCCGGCCTCTTCGTCGGGGAAGTCTCCGCCGGCGGCAGGGGCGCTGGGGCCGGCGCTCCGGCCGTACTGGGGCGAATCCAGGTCGGTCGTATCGGTCGTGGCCGAGCTTTCTTCGCGCTTCCCGAGGAAAACGATGTTGGTCGCCTCGACCTCGGTCGTCTTCCGCTTGTTCCCCTCTTTGTCCTGCCATTCCCGGGTCCGCAACTTCCCTTCAATAAGGACCTGCTTCCCCTGGGTGAGGTATTTCTCGCAGAATTCGGCCAGCTTGCCCCAGACGATGATTTTGTGCCACTCGGTCTTGTCTTTGGACTCCCGAGTGTTGGGATTGAAGGACCGTTCGTTCGTGGCCAGGGTGAAGCTGGCTTTCCACCTGTCCTGTTGAGGGAGGCGGAGCATCTCGGGCTTGCCGCCCAACCGGCCGATGAGGATGACTTTATTCAGGCTGTTGATGTCTCTCATTTTTCTGTCAGCTCTCTGATTTTTTCCTGAGCGATCTTGCTCTCTTCCTCGAGGGGGTACTTGGCGACAAGGATCTTGAGAGCGGCCAGGGCTTCCGGCTTCTTGCCGAGCTCCACGAAGGCGAGGCCCTTCTTGAGATGGGCGGCCGCGGCCTTGTCCCCCTGGGGGTATGTCAGGATGAGCTCGTCGAACGCGTCGACCGCCTCCTCGAACTTCCGCTGGCTGTAGCGGCATTCGCCGATCCAGTAGAGGGCGTTGTCGGCCAGCGGGCTTCCCGGGAACTGGGCACGGTAGAGTTTGAAGCTTTCGACGGCCAGGTCGTAGTTCCCCTTGAGGTAGTCGTTGTAGGCCATGGAATAGGCCTCTTGCGGGGAGATCGTCGGGGGAGGCGGCGCCGGCTGGGGCTTCGGTTCGGGCGGCGTCTTGTCCGGGGCTTGCTGCACGGGCTTGCTGTTGCTCTCGGCTGTCACCGCGGGGGGGGCCTGGGCCGTCCGCGCCGCGGCCAGGTCGGCGGCGATCTTTTGGAGTTCGAGGGTGAGCTGGTCGATCTTGCGGACGATGTCCTGGTACTGGGCGGGGACGGCCTGCAATCCTTCCAGGATCCCGGCCTGGCCGGTTATCGACTGGCGGACGAGGTCGGCGACCGCCTTGATCTGGTCCTGGATCGCGCGGATCTCCTCCGCGTTCTGGTCGAGCCGGGCGCGGAGCTCCTGGATCTGCTGCTTGAGGACCTGGACGTCGTCGTAGACGAGCTCGTAGGCCTTCTTGCTCTTGTCCTGTCCGGCTGCGGCCAGGGTCAGGACGCCGAGGAAGAAGGCCCCGAGGATTTTACCGCGCAAGTCTTATTTCTCGATGACCAGGAATTGGGCGCGCCGGTTCATCTGCCAGGCTGCTTCGTCGTGGCCCGGGTTGATGGACTGGCTCTTGCCGTAGGAGATGATCTTCATCCGGTCGGACCCGATACCCATGGACAACAGATAGTCCTGGGCGCTCTTGGCCCGCTTCTCGCCGAGGGCGAGGTTGTATTCCTCGGTGCCGCGCTCGTCGCAATGGCCTTCGACGAGGACCTTGACCGTCCGGAATCTCTTGAGCCAGGAGGCGTTCGTGTCAAGGGTGGCTTTGGCGTCGCCCCGGATGAGGGCTTTGTCGTAGTCGAAGTAGACCGTGCCGAGGGGCTTTTCCCGGTTGATCTGGTCGAGCGACTTCTGCAGGAAAAACTCCTCTTCCGTGAGTTGGGGTTCCTGGACGACAGGCGGTTCGACTTTCTCGACCGTGGGCTGTTCCTGGGCCTGAGGCGGGGGCGGGGGGACTTCCTTGGGTTTCTTTTTGCAGGAAACGGCGAAGGAGAAAACGAGGATAATCGCGAGCGAGAAGATAACCAGTTTTTTCATTAGGCCTCCTAAGATTAGGCGTCTCTCATCCATCGATGCCGACGGCACGACGCTTCTTTCCGTCCTTTTTATACCCCGTCCAGGGGGGGGATGTCAATACACCCGGCCCCTGATTCTGCCGAAATCCGCCTCTCGCGGCCTAATTCGTCCAGTTGGGGAGCTTGTTCTCGCCGCGGTCGGTCAGCCGCCTCAGGTTGGCCCCGTCGTAGTCGACCGTGTAGAGCTGGATCGAGCCCGAGAGGTTCGAGGCGAAGACGACGTGGCGTCCGTCGGGCGACCAGCTCGGCGATTCGTTGCGGACGTTGTTCTCGGTGAGCTTCGTGATCTGGTTGGTCCTGAGGTTGAGGATGTAGATGTCGAAGGTGTTGTCGACCCGGGAGACGAAGGCGATCCGTTCGCTCGTCGGGGCCCAGGCCGGAGCGTCGTGGTAGTTGCCGCCGAAACTGGCCTTGCGGACGTTGGAGCCTTCGGCGTCCATGATGTAGATCTGGGGACTGCCCGCGCCGAGGCGGTCGGTCGTGAAAGCGATCTCGCGGCCCGTCGGCGACCAGGACGGCGCCGTTTCGATGGCGGCGTTGAATGTCAGCCGCTTGGTCTTCCGGCTCTCCAGGTCGTAGACGAAGATGTCGGCGTTCCCCTCCTCGGCCATGGTCGAGCAGAAGGCCAGCTTCTTGCCGTCGGGCGAGAAGGCCGCCGAATAGCTCGTCCCCTTCGTGGTGATTTGCGTTTCCGTGCCCTCGTAGATGTTGCGGAGGTAGAGACCGGCGTTGCCGCCGCGGTAGGAGGTGAAAGCGATCGTCCTCTGGTCGGGGGACCAGGCCGGCATGTAGTCCTTGATCTTATTGAAGGTGATTCGTGTCTGGCCGGCCCCGTCGTAGTCCATCATGTAGATCTCGTCGTTGCCGTCGCGGTTGGAGACGAAGGCGATCTTGGTCGTGAAGATCGGCTTCTCGCCGTGGAGCTTCAGGAGCTCGTCGGCCATCTTGTGGGCGACGAGGCGCAGGCCGTTTTTCTCGGCCTGGTAGCGCTTGCCGACGATGAAGCGTTCGCTCTTGACGTCGTAGATCTTGCCGTCGAAGACGACGCGGCCGCCGTCCTCCCGAACCTCGCCGATGACGAGGAGCCGGGCCTGGACGGAATCCCAGTCCTTGAAGAAGATCTTGTCCGGGTTGAGGGGCCGGATGTAGCCGTAGTAATCCTTGGGCAGGAGCTTGAAGATCCGGCTGTACTTGACGTCGTCGGACAGGGTCTGGCGGATCTCCTGGGCGGCGGCGAGGGCCAGGGGCGAGGCCGAGCGGACGACGAATTCGGGCAAGGCGAGGAGGATCATGGGCATCCCTTCGCTGATCTTCAAGACGACTTCCTGCTGGGCGAAAACCCCGGAAGCCGCGAGGAATACGAGGAGTCCGAGAAGCGTTTTTTTCTTGGTCATTTGGCGTGCTCGAAGACTAGGGTGATGCCGAGGTACTGGCCGTCGTACTCGTTCGGGAGCGCCGCGAACGGCGCCGAGGTTTGGATCGCCCGGCGGGCCGAGAGGTCGAACGTCTCGACGCCGCTTGAGACGTCGATGCGGACGTCGGAGATCTGGCCGTTCTTGTAGATGCGGAAATAGACCTGGGTCTGGAGAAGGCCGCCGACGCCGGGGTCGACGAGGGACTGGAACCAGTTGGCGGTGATCTTGTCCGAGATCATTTGGAGATAGAACTGGAACGGGAAGCCGGCGACGCCGAAGGGGTCGCCCGCGCCGGACCCGGTGCCGCCGCCCGTCCCGCCGCTCCCTCCTCCCGTGCCGATGCGCAGGCCGAAACCAGAACCCGAACCCGCAGCCACAGCCCCGGACGCACCGGCCGGGGATGGTGATGGGCCTGGGGCTACGGGTTCGGGCTTGGTGATGGCCGTTTTTTTATCAGCGGCCTTCTTGTCCGTTTTCGGCTTGTCGACGGGGTGGCGCAACGCGCTCTTCGCCTCGGGCTGTATTTTCGCGGGGACGGTCAGGTCGCGGAGAGTCTGCTTCTTCGGCGGCGGCAGGGGCTCGGTCTTGGCGACGACGGTCGCGCCTCCCGGTCCGCCCCCTGGCCCGCCGCCGCTTCCGCCCCCGCCCATGAAATTGACGTACTGGACGAGGCCTTTCGGGGACGTCCTCGAAAAGGAAGGCGAGGCCGCGATGAGGATGATCAGGCCGACGTGAAGGAACGCGGAAATCAGCAGGGCCCTCTTGAACGCTCGCGGCAGGGCCAGCTTCGTGGCGGTCATTTCTTCTTGTCTTTGACGTCGATGGGTTCGGTGATGACTCCGATGAGCTCGATGCCCGCCTTCTTGGTGATGTCCATGACGCGGACGCCGACACCCCAGGGCACGTCCTTGTCGATTTGGAGGTAGACGACCTTCTTCGGCTTGTTCATGAAGTATTCGGTCAGGCGGCGTTCGAGGAGATTGATGTTGATCGTCGAGTCGCCGATGTGGACGTACTGGTCCTTGGTGACGGTCAGCGTCAGCCCTTCCTCGGCCGGCTTGGAGTCGGTCTCCGCCTGGGGCAGGTTGATGCCGATCCCCGACTGCATCATCGGCGCCGTGACCATGAAGATGACCAGGAGGACGAGCATGACGTCGACGAAGGGAGTGACGTTGATCTCGGAGAGGTGGGTTCCGACCTGCCTCTTCCGCGAGGACGACGGCAAAGACTGGGTGCTAAGACCCATGGAGTCTCTCGGCGATGCTCAGGAATTCGAAGGAGAAGTCCTCCATGTCCGCGATCAGGTCCTTGATCCGGCCGAGGAAGTAGTTGTAGGCGATGACGGCCGGTACGGCGGCGAAGAGGCCGACGGCCGTGGCGATGAGGGCCTCGGCGATCCCGGGCGCGACTACCTGGAGGCTGGCCGAACGCAGGGCCCCGATGCGAATGAAGGAGATCATGATCCCCCAGACGGTCCCGAAGAGCCCTATGAAGGGCGAGACGCTCCCCGTCGTGGCCAGGAAGAACATCATCTTCTCGAGGCGCGACGCTTCGGCGTTGGAGGCCTTGAGCAGGGCCCGGTTGAGGCTGTCCGTCTTGGCGGCGCTCCAGCCGTTCTCGGCCGAGGACTTCGACTGGTAGGTCAGTTCCCTGTTCCCGGCGAGAAAGATAACCGCGAGGGGGCTCCCCCGAAGCTTCTTGGCGGCCTCGCTGACGTCGGCCAGACTCTTGCTCCGGTGGAAGGCGTCCAGAAATTTAGCGGACTGCTTGAAACCCGCCTTGAGCGTCTTGTACTTGAAGAAGATGATGGCCCACGAGAACACGGAGAAGAACACGAGGAGCAGCAGGATGAACTTGACGATGATATCGGCGTCGGCGATGATCTTGAAAATGTTGATATTCATGATTATCCATTAAAAAAAGTAGCACACGCCCCGGGTTCTGTCAATGAGCGTCTTGATGGCGGGCGGCGTTTCGTTATATATTCCGGCCATGGTTCGTTCGGAGCGGAGGACCGGGGCGTGGGCATGGCCGTAAGACTCTGGGACCGGGTGAAGAAAATCCTCCTCGGCGGGGGGAAGAACGTCCAGGACCCGCGCATCTTCCCCAACTACTTCAAGAACTTCGTCTTCATCTCCGTCGGGGTCGTGGACTGGAAGAATAAAAAAGAAGGTACCAGGGCTACGCAATGCCAATTTTGGCATTGCGTAGACCTGGTACCTTCTTAATTCACGCGGGAGGGCGGGTCGCTGAGACCGAGGAGGCCCTGGATGATAACCCGGGCGACTCGTTTCGCGTCCTTGCCGCTTTCGTTCGTCGCGCCGACGCAAGAGGGACAGCCGTCCCGGCAGGGGCAGGCCTCGAGCGTCTTCAGACTGTGCTCGAGGAGGCGCGACTCGAGGGCGAAGAGAGACGGGCTGAGCCCGATCCCGCCCGGGTAATTGTCGTAGATGAAGATGTTCGGCTCGAAGTCCGGGTCCATGGTGACGGGCATCTCCTCCTGGCCCTGGACCGCCGGCCGGGCCAGCAGGGCCCGCGGCGGCAGGGATTCGCCGGTCGAGTTGTCGCCGATCGACACGCCGACGTCGTGGAGGTCGCACATCATGAACAGCGGCGAGACGTGATGGAGGAGGTAGGCCAGCCCGAAGAGCCCGTTGACCCTCTGCTCGGCCGGGAAGGGGATCGCCTGCATGAGCGCCGACGGTACGGTCAGCCAATAGGCCGTCGTATGCATCTCGTTCTGGGGCAGGGTCAGTTCGCCGGACCCGACGTTCTCCATGGTGTGGAACTTGATCTTCTTGAACCCGACGACCTGGGTCGCGACGTGGACCTCGCCGTGGGAAACGCGCCCCGCCTCGAGGCCCTTCTTGTCGAAGATGTCCAGGATGGTGATTTTGGTGTAGTCGATGGCGTCGGTGTAGTAGTCGATGTCGGTCTTCTTGACGTAAGCCTTGCGCTCCTCGAAGTCGAGCTTCTCGACGAAGTACTGCTCGCCCTCGACGATGTAGATGGCCTTGGGGTGGAGGGCCGTCAGGGCCGAGGTGAAGTCGACCTCGGCGATGACCCGGGCCTCTCCCGTGATGTCGACGACGACGAAGTTGTCCGAGCTGATGCTGCGCAGGCTGATGGCAGCGGCCGGGTAGGCCTCCGAGGTCCAGAACCACTTGTCCTTGGAGTGGTGGAGGAGCTTGTCCTCCTCGAGGAAGTTGAGGATCTCGCCGATCTCGGCCCGGCCGAATTTCTCGCCGTCCTCGAAAGGCAGCTCGAAGGCGGCGCACTCGATGTGGCTGACGAGGATCGACAGGTTGTCCGGGTTGATGAGGGCCATCTCGGGCGACTTGGAGAAGAAGTACTCCGGGTTGTTGACGATGAACTGGTCGAGGGGCGAGCTCGTCGCGACGAGGACGGCCGCGGACAGGCCCGTCTTGCGCCCGGCCCGGCCAGCCCTCTGCCAGGTGCTGGCAATCGTCCCCGGGTAGCCGGCCAGCACGGCGACGTCGAGCGTCCCGATGTCGATGCCGAGCTCGAGCGCGTTGGTCGAGACGACGCCCAGGATCTCGCCCGACCGGAGGCCCTTCTCGATCTCCCGCCTTTTCAGCGGCAGGTAGCCGCCCCGGTAGCCGCGGACGAGGCCCTCCTTCTGGATCGACGTCTCGATGTCGGCCTTGAGGTAGGTCAGGAGCACCTCGGTGATGAGCCGGCTCCCGGCGAAGACGATGGTCTGGAGGCCGTTCTTGAGGAAGATCGAAGCGATGCGCCGCGACTCGTTGACGTAGGAGCGGCGGATACCCAGGGCCGCGTTGACCACGGGCGGCGTGTAGAAGACGAAATACTTCCCGCCCCGCGGCGCGCCGTTGTCGTCGACGAGCACGACCGGCGCTTCGATCATCTTCTCGGCCATCTCGGCCGGGTTGGCGATCGTGGCTGTGCACAGGATGAACTGCGGGTCGGAGCCGTAGAAGCGGGCGATCCGCCGCAGGCGTCTCAGGACGTTGGCCAGGTGGCTGCCGAATATGCCGCGGTAGTTGTGGAGCTCGTCGATGACGATGTACTTGAGGTTCTCGAAGAGCTTGATCCACTTGGTGTGGTGGGGGAGGATGCCGGCGTGGAGCATGTCGGGGTTGGTCAGGACGATGTGACCGCGGGCCCGGATGGCCTTGCGCGCGTCCTGGGGCGTGTCGCCGTCGTAGGTGAAGACGCGGATCTCCTCGGGGAGGCGCCCGTTGACGTCGTCGAGCTCGGCCTGCTGGTCCTGGGACAGGGCCTTCGTCGGGAAGAGGTAGAGCGCCCGCGCCGAGGGGTTCTTGAGGATGGCGTCGAGGACCGGCAGGTTGTAGCAGAGCGTCTTGCCGGAGGCCGTCGGCGTGACGACGACGATGTTCTTGCCCTCGCGGAGCGCTTCCCAGCTCGAGCGCTGGTGGGAGAAAAGCGACGTATATCCCTTGGCCACGAGGGCTGCGCGGAGGGCCGGGTGGACGTCGTCGGGGTAGTCCCGGTAGATGCCCTCCTGGGCCGGCAGGTGCTTGATGGCCCGGATGGAATCGCTCTTGTAGCCGATGTCCTTGAGGAGCTCGAGCGACCTGAGGATCTTCTCTTCGTTGGACATGGGGCTATCCCATCCTAGCCAAATCGTGCCTGACCGTCAACAAAGCCCCCTGTCTTGTGATAAAATAGATCGATTATGCTCGACGAAATACGCATCAAGGGGGCGGCCCAGCACAATTTGAAGCACATCGACGTGTCGCTGCCCCGGAATAAGCTGATCGTCGTCACCGGCCCGTCCGGCTCGGGCAAGTCTTCCCTCGCCTTCGACACGATCTTTGCCGAGGGCCAGCGCCGCTACATCGAGTGCCTCTCGGCCTACGCCCGGCAGTTCATCGACCAGATGGAAAAGCCCGATGTCGAGTCCGTCGAGGGCATCTCGCCGGCCATCTCGATCGACCAGAAGACGATCTCGGCCAATCCGCGCTCGACCGTGGGTACCATCACCGAGGTCTACGACCTCTTCCGTCTCCTCTTCGCCCGCGTCGGGACGCCCCACTGCCCGAGCTGCGGCCGGGTCGTCAGCTCCCAAACCCCCGAGGAGATCCTGAAGAGGATCGCCGAGAGCGCCTCCGGCGAGAAGGTCCGCATCCTGGCCCCCGTGATCAAGGGGCGCAAGGGCGAATACCAGCGCCTCTTCGAGCGCCTCCGGAAAAAAGGCTTCCTCAGGGCCCGCGTCAACGGCACTCTCCGCGACCTCGAGGACGACATCCCGCTCGAGAAGAACCGCAAGCATACGATCGAGGTTCTCGTCGACACGATCAAGGTCGGCCCCGACTCCGAGCGGCGCCTCCGCGAGGCCGTCGCAAAAGCCCTCGGGGTGTCGGAGGGGGAGGTCCTCGTCGTCGGCGACGCCGGCCGGGAACGCTTTTTTTCCCTGACGCTCCTCTGCCCTTACTGCGAAGTCAGCCTGACGGAACTCGAGCCCCGCAATTTCTCCTTCAACAGCCCGTACGGCGCCTGCCCGAAATGCCACGGGCTCGGCCACGAGACGACGCGCAACGAATGGGGAGAGGTCGAGCTGACCGACGCCGTCTGCCCCGATTGCGGCGGAGCCCGGCTGAAAAAGGAGAGCCTGTCGGTCCGGATCGGCGGCCGGAACATCCACGAGATCGGCGAGCTCTCCATCCGCGACCTCCTCGCCGCGTGCGCCAAGCTCGAGTTCCCGGCCGCGGAAACCCTCATCGCCGGGAAGATCCTCAAGGAGATCTCCTCCCGCCTGGCCGTCATGGAGGAGCTGGGGATGTCCTACCTCCAGCTCAACCGGACGACCTCCTCCCTCTCCGGCGGCGAGGCCCAGCGCGTTCGCCTTGCGGCCCAGGTCGGCGCCCGGCTCCGCGGCGTCCTTTACGTCCTCGACGAGCCCACGATCGGGCTCCACCAACGGGACAACGGCCGCCTCATCAGCCTCCTCCGGAGCCTCCGCGACGAGGGCAACTCGATCATCGTCGTCGAGCACGACGAGCAGACCATCCGGGCCGCCGACTTCGTCCTCGACCTGGGGCCCGGGGCCGGCGAGGCCGGCGGTTTCAAGGTCGCCGAAGGCCCGCTCGCCGCCATCCTCGACTCCCCCGATTCGCTGACGGCCCAGTATCTCCGCGGCGAGAAGACCGTGCCCGTCCCGGCCGCCCGGCGTCGGCCCGCCGGCTGGCTCGTCGTCCACAAGGCCCGCGAGCACAACCTCAAGGGGATCGACGTCCGCATCCCCCTCGGCGTGATGACGGCCGTGACGGGCGTCTCCGGCTCCGGCAAGAGCACCCTCGTCTACGACATCCTCTACAAGGCGCTCGAAAACCGGCTCTATAAGGCCCGTCAGCGCGTCGGAGCCCACGAGAAGATGGAAGGCATCGACGGCATCGACAAGGTCGTCGCCGTCAACCAGAAGCCGATCGGGCGCACCCCCCGCTCGAACCCGGCGACCTACACAGGGCTCTTCACCGCCCTCCGCGACCTCCTGGCCAGGACCCCGGAGGCCCGGGCGCGCGGCTACGCGTCCGGCCGGTTCAGCTTCAACGTCGCCGGCGGACGGTGCGAGGACTGCGAGGGCGCCGGCGTCAAGAAGATCGAGATGCATTTCCTCCCCGACGTCTTCGTCACCTGCGATCGCTGCGGCGGGAAGCGCTACAACAAGGAGACCTTGGCCGTCACCTACAAGGGGAAGACGATCGCCGACTACCTGGCCATGACGGTCGACGACGCCTACGAGCTCCTCAAGGCCTACCCCCAGCTCAAGCGGAAGCTGGCCACCCTGAAAAGGGTCGGCCTGGGCTACATCCGCCTGGGCCAGCCCGCGCCCACTCTTTCGGGCGGCGAAGCCCAGCGCATCAAGCTGACGAAGGAGCTCGGGCGGCGGGCGACCGGCCGGACCCTCTATCTCCTCGACGAGCCCACGACCGGCCTCCACTTCGACGACGTCCGCAAGCTCCTCGAGGTCCTCTCCGAGCTCGCGTCGCTCGGAAACACGGTCATCATCATCGAGCACAACCTTGAAGTCATAAAATATTGCGACTATATTATTGACCTGGGCCCGGAAGGGGGAGAAGATGGGGGCCGGATCGTGGCCCAGGGAACGCCGGAAGAAGTCGCCGCGGCGGCCGGTTCCTACACGGGACGGTACCTCGAAAAGGTCCTGGACGGCCGGCGGCCGGGGCGAAAGGACGGTTGAGGACATGGCCTTCAAGGATGTCGTGGGCAACGAGCGGATCAAGAAGATCCTCAAGCTGGCCCTCGAGCGCACTCGCGTCCCGAACTCGCTCCTTTTCTGCGGCCCCGAAGGCGTCGGCAAGAAGGCCATGGCCCTGACCCTGGCCAAGACGCTCAATTGCCTGAACCTGACCACCGATTCCTGCGATGAGTGCCCCTCCTGCGAGGCGATCGACAAGGGGGTCCATCCCGACGTCATGGTCATCGCCGCGGAGAAGCAGGAGATCAAGATCGAGCAGACGCGCTTCCTCAAACAGATGGCCTACCTCAGGCCCATGACGGGGAAAAAAAGAGTTTTCATCGTCGTTGACGCCGCCGAGATGAGCGACTCCGCCGCCAACTCCCTGCTCAAGGTCCTCGAGGAGCCGCCCCCCTATTCGCATCTCGTCCTGGTGACGGCGAGCCCCTTCCTCCTCTTCCCGACCATCCTCTCCCGCTGTCAGACGCTGGCCTTTTCGGCGATCGGCCGCGAAGAGATCGAGAAGATCCTCCTCGAGCGGAATTTCGGCAAGGAGCAGGCCCGGATCCTCGCCCTCCTCGTCGACGGGAACCTCGACTGGGCCCTGGACCTCGAATGGGAGGAAGTCCAGAGCCTCAAGGAGGAGTCCTGGGCCCTCTTCGAGGCCCTCGCTTCGGGCGACCGCTCGGCCTTGTTCCTGGAGAGGTTCGGGGCCCTCGCTAAGGCCGTCCAGGAGGAGTTCGGCCGGACGCTCGGAGTCTTCTCGTCTTTCGTGAGAGACATCCTGCTTCTCAGGCTCGGCGGCGACCCGGCGTTCCTGCTCAATCCGGATTTCGAACCGAGGCTCCGCGGGGCCTCGGCGGCCTGGACCGTCCGCCGCGTCCTCGGCGTCCTCGAAGAGCTCGATTTCGTGCTGGCCGAGCTCCCGAAGAACCTGAATAAGGGCCTTCTGGCGACGACCTTCTTTTCCAATTTCGGAGAACTGAGACATGTCTGACATCATCTGCGTTAAATCGGAAACATCAGGCCGGATCGTCCGCGTCCGCTTCGGGGAGCTGGCTCTCCACGTGGGGGACCGCTGCATCATCGAATCCGAGCTCGGCGGGGACCTGGCCGTCGTCGTCGACGAGACGAGCTCGTTCTGCCACAACCCCAAGGCGGCCAAGATGGCCGTTTCGGTCATCCGCAAGGCCGCCCCGGACGACATCCGCAAGTTCGAGTGGCTGAGGGAGAAGGAGGCCGGGGCCTACGACCTCTGCCTCCAGCGGATCACCGCCCACAACCTGCCCATGAAGCTCGTCGCGGTGCGCTATTTCTTCAACGAGAAAAAGGGGATCTTCTACTATACCGCCGACGGCCGGATCGATTTCCGCGAGCTGGTCAAGGAGTTGGCCAAGGAGCTCCGGATGCGGATCGAGATGCGCCAGGTCGGCGTCCGGGACGAGGCCAAGATGATCGGCGGGCTCGGCGTCTGCGGTCGCTGTCTCTGCTGTTCGAGCTTCATGACGACCTTCGCGCCGGTGACCATCCAGAAGGCCCGCAAACAGCAGATCGTCATCAACCCGACCAAGATCTCAGGGCAGTGCGGCCGGCTGATGTGCTGTCTGGCGTTCGAAGAGCAAACGGAGGGGCGGATGTATTCCCAGTCCGACGAGCGCCTGATCGAAGACTAGCGGCGCCGCAGCAGCCGGTCCAGGAGCCGGCGCCACCAGGGCGCGGGCCGGTGGCGGTGGTGTTCACCGCCCTCCTCGGGCGTCGCGAGAACCCCTTCCTTCCGCAGGATCTGGACGATCTCGCTCTGCTGGTCGAGCTTCTCGAAGCAGTGCGGGCAAATGAAATAATGCTCCTCGAACTCGGCCTGGTCCTCGGGCTTGAGCTTATCGAGGAGGTATTCGTCGATGTAATGCTCGTACTCGCACTTTTTCATGGCCGCAGCCTTCGAGGACTTCATGTTTTTAGTCGTTTCACCCCGCGATAAACGGACATCCTTATCTCCTGACGGCCTTCTGAATGAGCTTGAGGGCGTAGTTGACCCGTTCGCTGACCCGGCGCGGCGAGATGTCCAGGGCCCGGGCCACCTCGTCCCGGGACAGCTCCCGGTAATAATAGAGGTAGAGGACGTCCCGGAACTTGGGTTTGAGGCCGGCTACGACCTGCTCGACCTGCTTGGCCCTCTCCCGGCGCTCCATCTCGTCGTGGGGGTCGGGGTAGGGGGCGGGCTCGGGGGCGTGCTTGAGAACGCGCGTCTTCTGGCGGATGTAGTCGACGATGCGCCGGCTGGTGATGGTGTAGAGGAAGGTCCCGATCGAGGAATCCCCCCGGAACTCCCCGCTCTTGATCTTGGCCACCGTCTGGGTCAGGATCTCGTTGACTACGTCCTCCCAGTCGGGGTTGGAGCCGCCGAGCGCTTTCCTGACCCGGAAGGAGATGACCGCCCGATATTTGAGGACGGCATCCTCGGGCGGCGGCGTCTTGTCCCGGGTGACCATTCGCGCCATTATACCGGCAGGCGCCGGGATTCCGCAAGCCGCCGGGCTCAGCCGCCCTCGTCCCGGTCCTGCTTCCGGGATTTTTCGCGCGCCTGCTCCTTGAAGAACTCCTTGCGGTCGACGAGGATCTCGCGGGGCTTGCTCCCCTCCGAAGGCCCGATGATGCCCTCGCCCTCCATTTGGTCGACGATCCGGGCCGCCCGGGCGTAGCCGAGCTTCAGCCGCCGCTGGAGGTAGGAGGCCGAGGCCTGGCCGCTGTTGAGGATGGTCTCGACGGCCTTCTGGTAGAGTTCGTCCTTCTCGCCCGAGTCCTCGAGCAGATGGTCGGGGTCGCCGCGCACGACCTGGAGGATGCGCGTGTCGTAGGTCGGCGTGCCCTGGCTCTTGACGTGCTTGACCAGGCGCCGCACCTCCGGGATGGAGATGAAGGCGCAGTGGAGGCGGACGAGCCGCGGGAAGTTGGGCGGCAGAAAGAGCATGTCGCCCATGCCCAGGAGCTTGTCGGCGCCCATGGTGTCGATGATGATGCGCGAGTCGACCTTGGACGGGACGCGGAAGGCGATGCGGCAGGAGAAGTTGTTCTTGATCGTCCCGGTGATGACGTCGATCGACGGCCGTTGGGTGGCCATGACCAGGTGGATGCCGACGGCCCGGGCCAGCTGGGCCAGCCGGCCGATGAAGAACTCGACTTCCTGGGCCCCGACCATCATCAGCTCGGCCAGCTCGTCGATGATGATGACGATGTAGGGGAGGGGCTGAAGGTTCTCCTTCTCCTCGTCCGTGAGCTGGCCCTTGCGCTCGGCGATGAGTTGTTTCATCTGCGTGTTGTACTGGTCGATGTTGCGGACCTTGATGCTTTGCAGCTTCTTGTAGCGCTCCTCCATCTTGCGGACGATGTCCATGAGGACGACGTGGGCCTTCTTCGGGTCGTTGATGATCGGGCAGAGGAGGTGCGGGATGTCCTCGTAGAGGGAGAACTCGAGCCGCTTGGGGTCGATGAGGACGAGCTTGACCTCTTCCGGCGTGGCCTTGTACAGGATGCTGGCGATCAGGGCGTTGAGGGCGACGCTTTTTCCCGTCCCCGTCGACCCGGCGATGAGGAGGTGGGGCATGACGGCGAGGTCGGTGATGGTCACGCCGCCGTGGACGTCCTTGCCCAGGGCGAAGGTCAGCTTGGACGGCGCGCTCTGGAACTTCTCCGACTCGATGATGTCCCGGAGCTTGATGATCTCGCGCTTGTAGTTCGGGATCTCGATGCCCAGGGAGGACTTGCCCGGGATGCGCTGGATGCGGACGGACTCGGCCTCCAGGGCGAGCGACAGGTCCTCGGTCAGGTTGGCGACCTGGGCGACCTTGATCCCCGGGGCGGGGAAATATTCGAAGGTCGTGATGATCGGGCCCGGATGGTATTCGCGGACCTCGCCCTCGATGCCGAATTCCCGGAGCTTCTCCTCGATCCGCCGCTTCTTGTCGAAAAGCTCGTTCTTGTCGATCTTCTCGGCGGGCTTGCCCGGTTCGAGAAGCGTGAACGGCGGATAGTGGTACTCGCCCTTCTTGCCGAGGTCGGGGAAGAGGAGCCTCTCCGGCGCCGGCGGCGCTGCGGGCTTGGCGGCCTGCGGCTCGCTATTGAACGGCTTGCGGACTTCCTTTTCGCGGCGCCGGCGTTCCCGCTCGGCCTCCCGCTCGGCCTTGCGGTCGGCCTTGCGGTCGGCCTTCGCCCCGGCCGGTCCAGAGTCGGCGGGATCGGCCGGGGGGGCGTATTTCTGGCGGACCTGCTCCCGCATCTTGTCCTTGGCCTTCGATTTCTGATAGTCCGTGACCTTGATCCGGACTTCCTTGGCCGTGGAGTCGAAGGCCCCCTTGGCGAAGCGGAGTGTTTTGGCCAGGGACCAGCGCGTGGAGAAGAGGAGAAAAAGGGCGGCGGCGGCGAGGAGGAATACGAACGAGCCGACCGTGTTGAGGTAGCGCTCGAGGAAATTCAGGAGGAGGTCGCCGGTGATCCCGCCGGCCGGGATGACGTCGCCCCGATAGGGAAACCTCTGGAAGAGGAGGGCGAAGAACGGGCAGACGATGAGGAGGGCCAGGGTAATGGAGCCCAGCCGGCGGAGGAGATGCGACGACGTTCCCCGCAGCACGGCCCGGACGGCGGCGTAGCCGAGCACCCACGGGAAAAAGAACGCGGCGAGGCCCAGGCACCACAGGAGCGCCTGGGAGAAATAGGCGCCCACGCTGCCGGCGAAGTTGCGGACCTGGTGGCCGGGGGGCGGAATGTTGGCGAAGGACGGGTCCTTGGCGTTGTAGCTGACGACGCTGATGAGGGCGAACAGGGCCAGAAAGATGAGGACGACCCCCGTGATCTCGACGGCCAAGCCATGTTTTTTCGGCTGGGCCTTGCCGTTCTTACCGTTCGCGCCCTTCGATTTCCGCTTTTTCACGGCCGGATTATAACACATTCGCCCGGGGTTTTAGGAACCGAGGGCTGCAAAGAGGGCGAAGAGGATATCAGCCGAAAGCTCCTCGGCCCGGACGTTCCGGGCGATACCGTGGACGGCGTAGGCCGCGGCGAGGGCGGCCGGGGTCGAACGGCGGGCCAGGTTTTTCCAGAGCATCTTGCGACGTTCGGCGAAGGCGGCTTTGAGGAAGGCGCGGAAGGGCGCGTCGGCCGCGCCCGCGCGGAGCGGCGCCGGCCGCCGGCGGAGCGTGAGGAGCGCGGACTGGACCTTGGGCGGGGGCGAGAAGGACCCCGGCGCCACTCTAAACGCGACCCGGGCTTCGAACTCGTTCTGGAGGAGGATGCCGAGAGGCGCGTAGCTTTTCGAGCCCGGCCCGGACGTGACCCGTTCGGCCACTTCCTTCTGGAGAAGAAAAACACAGTCGGAAAACAACTCTCGGTCGTCGAGGACACGGAAGAGGAGCGGCGAGGAGATCGAGTAGGGGATGTTGCCCACGACCCGCAGCGCGGGGACGCCGGTCCGGCGGCGGAGCTCGCAGAGATCCACGGTCAGGATGTCGGCGTGGACGACCTCGACGTTGGGCGGCATGTCACGCGTGAGCCCGGGGACGAGCCGGTCGTCCTTTTCGATGGCGACGACCCGGCCGGCGGTCTCGGCCAGCGCTGCCGTCAGGATACCGCGCCCGGCGCCGATCTCGACGATGACGTCTGTTGGCCTAGGGTCGATAACGACGACGATTTTCCGAAGGACGGCCGAACTGGCCAGGAAGTGCTGGCCGAGGGCGTGTCGCCGCGATTTTTTCATGGTGCGGACTGCATCATAGCGTTTTTCGGCCCCGCGATAAAGCGCAGCGGTCCGGCTCGCCGGACGGGGCTGTGGCATGTTGACCCGTTCGCCGACGCTAAGCCCCGCCTTTCAAGGCGGGGAAGAGAAGCGAGGCCCCGGTCCAGCCAGGACCGGGACTGGTAAGCCCTGCTCAGGGTTAACCCCGAACAAGCCCCGGCATTCATGCCGGGGAGCCTGGGGTTTGACAAGGGAGGGGTATTCTCGTACAATTTCGGGGCATCCGAGCCATGGCCGAAAAGAAAATCCTCATTGTCGACTACGATGCGGAGAGCCTCGAAAAGCTCTCCAAGTTGTTGAAATCCCACAAATTCCACGTCATCAAGGCCTCCGATGGTCAAACCGCCTACGACAAATATCGCGCGGAAAAGCCCGACCTCGTCGTCCTCGAAGCCATGCTACCGAAAATGCACGGCTTCGACCTGACCAAGAGGATCACCCAGGAGTCCGAGGGCCGGGTCCCCGTGGTTATGATCACGGGCCTTTACAAGGGGCCCCAGTTCCGGCGGGAGGCGCTCGGCCCGCTCGGCGCGGCGGAGTTCTTCGAGAAGCCAGCGGACCCCGAGGTATTCGTCGGCGCCATCAAGCGGCTCCTCCACGACCAGGACGACTTCGACGAGGTGCTCCCGGACTCCAACACGGTCATCGAAGCCCTGAGCCGCCGCGGCCGGGGACAACCCTCCCCGCGCGCGGAGGGAAAATCGGCGCACAAAGGAAAACGCCCATGACAAACCTCTGGACCCGTTGTAACAACTGCCAGCGGATCCTTTACAAACAAGATATTCTGGACAACCTCGCCGTTTGTCCGTCCTGCGCTTTCCATTTCCGGATCTCGGCCGAGGAACGGCTGCGGATGCTGTTCGACGACGGCGCCTACGAGGTCCTCGACGACAACCTCCACGCCGTCGACGCCCTGCACTTCGTCGACACGAAGCCCTACGTCGACCGGATCGCCGAGAACGAAAAGCGGACCGGCCTCGCCGAGGCCATCGTCACGGCCCGGGGGACGATCGGCGGCGTTCCCGTCTACATCCTGGCCATGGAATTCGGGTTCCTCGGCGGCAGCGTGGCCTCGGTCGTCGGCGAGAAGATCGCCCGGGCCTGCGAGCGGGCCCTCGAAGACGGCCTGCCGGTGATCATCGTTTCCTGCTCCGGCGGCATGCGCATGCAGGAAGGCATGCTCTCGCTCATGCAGATGGCCAAGTCGAGCGCGGCCATCGCCCGCCTCGGGAAAGCCAAGATCCCCTTCATCTCCGTACTGGCCGACCCGACGACGGGAGGCACGACGGCCAGCTTCGCCATGCTCGGCGACATCAACGTCGCCGAGCCCCAGGCCCTCATCGGCTTCGCCGGTCCCCGCGTCATCGAGCAGACGATCAAGGAGAAGCTGCCCAAGGGCTTCCAGCGGTCCGAGTTCCTGCTCAGTCACGGCATGATCGACGACATCGTCGAGCGGAAGAACCTGAAGCCCTATCTCGTCAAGGCTCTCCGCCTCTTCCTCAACCGGCCTCAATGACCTCGTCCGAGTGCCGGGACTACCTCGGCCGCCTCCAGCACTTCGGCATCAAGCTCGGCCTCGAGAACATCGCGACGCTTTGCCGGGCCCTCGGGAACCCCCAGGACCGTTTCCCGTCCGTCCACGTCGCCGGGACGAACGGCAAGGGCTCGGTTTCGGCCATGCTCGCCGAGGTCCTGAGGGCGCAGGGGTTCAGAACGGGCCTCTACACCTCGCCGCACCTCGTCCGGGTCGAGGAACGGGTCCGCGTCGACGGCGCGGCCATTCCGCCGCGGCGGTTCCGCGATCGGCTGGCGCGGCTCCGGGCGACGATCGACGGTTTGATGGCCGAGGCCCGCCTCGCCTACCATCCGACTTACTTCGAGGTCCTAACGGCCCTCGCTTTTCTCGAGTTCGCCGAAACGAAGGTGGACGTCGCCGTGCTGGAGGTGGGGATGGGCGGCCGGTTCGACGCGACCAACGTCGTCTGCCCCCTTGTCTCGGTCATCACGACGATCGCCAAGGACCACGAGAAGCACCTCGGCTCGAGCCTCGAGAAGATCGCCTTCGAGAAGGCCGGGATCATCAAGCCCGGCGTCCCGGTCGTCTGCGGCGTCCGGGGAGGAGTGGCTCTTCGGAAGATCCGCCGGGTCGCCCGCGAGCGCGAAGCGCCCTTGATCGAGGTTTTCGGCCCGGGGAGGACGCTCGAGACCCGGTCCGTCGCCGGGGGCTACCGGTTTCTCTACGCGGGAGAGCGCGGCCGCTACGCTTTTTGCCCCGCCCTTGCCGGCCGGCATCAGGGACACAATGCCGCCGTCGCCATCGCGACCGCGGAGGTCCTTTCCCGGACCTGGAAGCCCCTCGACAAGGGCAAGATCGTCAAGGCCGTCCGCGAAACGCGCTGGGAAGGCCGCCTTGAAACCGTCTGCCGGCGACCGCTCGTCCTTCTCGACGGGGCCCACAACGTCGAGGGGGCCGAGGCCCTTGCCGCTCACGTCCGGGAAATCGTCGGCCGTCCCGTCGTCCTCGTCTTCGCGGCCATGCAGGACAAGGACATCCGCTCCATGACCCGGCTCCTCTTCCCCCTCTGCGAGACGGTCATCCTGACCCGCGTCCCCTACAAGCGGTCGGCCACGCCGGAAGAGCTTGCCGCCGCCGCTCCCGCTTTCAAGGGCCGAGTTCTCCTGGAGCCGGACACGCGCAAGGCCGTCCGCCTAGCCCTGGCCGAATCGCGCGGCCGTACTCCCGTCGTTATCGCCGGCTCGCTTTTCCTCATCGGCGAGGTCAAGCGCCTGCGGCTTTTTGCTTAAAAGGGGGCCGAGGGGATTATCGGAGTGAGCATAAGCGGTGATTTAGCTGGTCAGAAGCCGGACGAGGGCAGTTTCAGGGGAAACCGCCAAAACGTGTTTGAGTGAGGCGTAGCGTACGCCGAGCGAGTTGTTTTGGTGCTGAGTCCGGCGCGCTGACCGGCGTGTAAAATCACCGCAGCGAACGATGATGATCCCGGAGGCCCCTCCGGCGATTGAAATTTCGCGGCGGACGTGTTACAGTTTCCTTTGCTTTTCCGCCTGGGAAAGACGCCTTATGCTGTCCATTAACGCCACGGCCATCGTCATCTTCCTCATCGTCTGGGTCCTCGTCCTCGTCTTGACCCGCGTCTTCTTCAAGCCCATCCTGCGCATCCTCGACGAGCGCGCCGGACGGATCGCCAGGGACAAGGCGGCGGCCGCCGCGGCCTTGGGTTCCTACGAGAACGACCTGCGCCGGGTCGAGGAAGGCCTGAAAGAAGCCCGGGCGGCCGCCGCGGCCATCCGAAGCACGGCGGAAACCGAAGCCTTCAAGGAAAAGAGCCGGCTCGTCCGCGAGGTCCAGGCGGAAGGCCGGGCCGAGGTCGAGAAGGCCAAGCAGGAGCTTCTCCGCGAGATGGAGGTGCTCAAGAAGGAGCTCGACGCCCGGACCGCGGAGATCGCCGAGACCATCGAGAAAAGGATCCTTGGGGAATGAGCGGCCAAGTGTCGGCGACCATGGACTTCCTCGGCAAACTGGTCAATTTCGTGATCCTCTTCGGGGGCCTGGCCTTCGTCGCCCGCAAGCCGCTCAAGGCCATGCTCGCCAAGAGGTCGGCTGACATCGGTGGGGCCATCCGCCAGGCTGAGGAGGACAGGGCCGGGGCCGAGGCCAAGGCCGGAGAATCCCAGGCTAAGATGTCGGGCCTCGAAGGGGAAGTCCGGCGGCTCAAGATCGCCGCGCAGGAGGAAGGCCGGCGCGAGACCGAGCGCATCGCCCGGACGGCCGCCGAGGAAGCCGAGCGGCTCAAGAAGTTCACCCGGCAGGAACTCGAGGAGCAGGTCAGGCGGGGCGTCCAGGAGCTCAGGACCTACGCCGCGGCCCGCGCCACCGACCTCGCCCGGGAGAGGATCCGGAAACGCCTGACGCCCGAGCTCCAGGCCGACCTTATCGACAAATCCATCGACAGGCTGTCCCGTCCCAATGAAAAATCAGACCCTCGTTAGAAAATATGCCGACGGCCTCGCCCAGGCCCTCAAGGACGAGCGGGAGTTCGAGTCCGTCGGGGCCGAGGTCCGGGCCTTTCTCGACCTCTTCGTTTCACGCGATGACCTGCGCCGGGCCCTGGTCACCCCGTTCGTCAACGCCCGTAAAAAGGCCGCCGTTCTCGACGGGATTCTGGCCCGCTCCGGAACCGGCCCGAAGGCGTCCCGTTTTCTGTCCCTCCTCCTCAGACACAAGCGCCTGTCCCTCCTCCCAGCCATAGCGGATCTTCTCCCCGAGGCCTGGAGCGACAAGAATGGCGTCTTGACCCTCGAGGTCACCTCGGCCGCCCCGCTGACGGCTGGGCAGAAAGAGAGGCTCGAAAAGGCCCTCGTGGCCTCGGAGAAAAAACCCGTCCGGCTCGTCTGCAAGACGGACCCCGCCGTTATCGGGGGCCTCGCCCTGAGGAAGGGCCACGTCGTCTACGACGCGTCCGTCGAGGGCCGTCTCGCCGCGCTCAAAGAGCGACTCGGACAAGGATAGAGGTTGTTATGAGCATCAAAGCCGATGAAATCACGAAAATCATCCAGCAGCAGATCGAAGGCTACGACAAGGACATCGACATCCGCGAGGTCGGGACCGTCCTTTCGGTCGGGGACGGCATCGCCCGTGTCTACGGGCTCGACCGGGTCATGTCCAACGAGCTCCTGGAGTTTCCCCAGGGCCTTTTCGGTTTGGCCCTGAACCTCGAGGAAGAGGACGTCGGGGTTGTCCTCCTCGGCGAGAGCCACCGCGTCCGCGAAGGGGACGTCGTCAAGAGAACCCGCCGGATCATGCAGGTGCCGGCCGGCCCGGCCATGATCGGCCGCGTTATCAACCCTCTCGGCCAGCCCCTCGACGACAAGGGCCCTGTGGTGACGGACATCAACATGTTCGTCGAGCGCCTGGCTCCCGGCGTCGTCGACCGCCAGCCCGTCCGCGAGCCTCTCCAAACGGGGATCAAGGCCATCGACACCATGATCCCCATCGGCCGTGGCCAGCGCGAGCTCATCATCGGCGATCGCCAGACCGGCAAGACCGCCATCGTCATCGACACGATCCTCAACCTGAAGGGATCCGACGTCGTCTGCATCTACGTCGCCATCGGCCAGAAGAACTCCACGGTCGCCCAGATCATCAAGACCCTCGAGGACTTCGGGGCCATGGACTATACCATCGTCGTCGCCTCGTCGGCCAGCGACCCGTCGCCGCTCCAGTTCCTCGCGCCATACGCCGGCTGCGCAATCGGCGAATACTTCCGTGACAACCGCGGCCACGTTCTGGTCATCTACGACGACCTGTCCAAGCACGCCGCGGCCTACCGCGAGATCTCGCTCCTCCTCCGCCGTCCGCCGGGCCGGGAGGCCTACCCGGGCGACGTCTTCTACCTCCACGCCCGGCTCCTCGAGCGGGCGGCCAAGCTCAACGACGAGCTCGGCGGCGGGTCGCTCACGGCCCTGCCCATCATCGAGACGCAGGCGGGGGACGTCTCGGGGTACATCCCGACCAACGTCATCTCCATCACCGACGGCCAGATCTACCTCCAGCCCGAGCTCTTCAACGCCGGCGTCCGGCCGGCCATCAACGTCGGGATCTCCGTGTCCCGCGTCGGCGGCAACGCCCAGATCAAGGCCATGAAGCAGGTCGCCGGCAAGCTCAAACTCGACCTGGCCCAGTACCGCGAGCTCGTCACCTTCGCCCAGTTCGGGACCGAGCTCGACAAGACGAGCCAGGCCCAGCTCGACCGCGGCGAACGGCTGACCGAGATCCTCAAGCAGGACCAGCACACGCCGCTCCCGGTCGAGAAGCAGGTCCTCATCATCTATGCGGGGAACCGCGGCTACCTCGACGAGTTCCCGGTCGCCGAGATCCTAAACTACGAGAAAAAACTTTACGAATACTTCGACAAGGACCACACCGACATTCTGACAAAGATCCGCGAGAAGAAGCACATCGACACGGCCCTCGACGGCGAGATCAGCGCCGCCATCAAGGCCTTCAACGGTGTCTTCCGGGAGGGGCTGAAGTAGCATGCCGACCCTCATCGACCTTCGCCGGCGGATCCGCAGCGTCCAGAATAGCGAACAGATCACGCAGGCGATGAAGACCGTCTCGACGGCCAAGTTCCGCAAGGCCCAGCGGACGGTCCAGGAGGCGCGCCCGTTCTGGCACCTCTTCCCGGAACTCATGAACCGGCTGGCCTACTGGGCCGCGGCCGGCTCGCACCCCCTGCTCCTCCGCAGGGACGAAAAGAAGGTCGAGATCCTCGTCGTCACCTCGGACAAGGGCCTGGCCGGGGCCTACAACTCCAACCTTCTCGCGGCGGCGGACGCGTTTATCGTCGAAAAGAAGAAGACGGCCGAGGTCCGGCTCGTCCTCATCGGCAAGAAGGCCGTGAATCATTTCCGCAAACGCCCTTTCGCCGCGGACCGGACGTTCGGCGACCGGACCGACCAGCTGGGACGGGAGAAGCTCCGCGATCTGGCCGAGTTCCTCATGCGGCAGTACGCCTTCCAAAAGATCGACGCCGTCTATATCGTCACCAACGAGTTCAAGTCCATCCTGGCGCCCCGGATCATGATCCACCGGGTCCTGCCCCTCGAGCCTGCCCCGGGCATGGAGGCGTCGGCCGCCTTGGTGCCCGACTGGGAGCCGGGGGAGCGGCGGCTGGCGGCCTTCCTCCTGCCGCTCTACGTCGAAAGCCAGATCCATCACGCCTTCCATGAGTCGCAGGCCGCCGAGCAGGCGGCCAGGATGATGGCCATGGACAACGCCACCAAGAACGCCAAGGAGCTCATCGAAGACCTCGTCCTCCAACTCAACAAGATCCGCCAGGCGGGGATCACCAAGGAGCTCCTGGAGATCATGACCGCCGTCGAAGCGCTCAGCCAGAAAGGCTAGGGAGAAGACTCATGGAGAAGAAAGACGCGAAATTCGGAACCGTGGTCCAGGTCATCGGACCCGTCGTAGACGTCAAGTTCGAGGGGGGCGCGCTCCCCGAGATTTACACCGCCCTTGAGATCACGAGCGAGGGCTTCGACAGCGCCGAGCCCCTGCGCATCGTCGTCGAGGTCGAACAGCACATCGGCGAGGACCGGGTCCGTTGCGTCTCCATGCACCCGACCGAGGGCTTGTCCCGGGGCATGAAGGCGGAGAACCTTGGCGGGCCGATCGAGGTGCCCGTGGGCGAGGGGACGCTCGGCCGGGTCATGAACGTCATCGGCGAGCCGGTCGACAAGCTGGGGCCGATCGTCACCGGCAAGAAATACCCCATCCACCGCGTCCCGCCGGCGCTCGACCAGCAGAGCACCAAGCGCGAGATGTTCGAGACGGGCATCAAGGTCATCGACCTCATCCAGCCCTTCCTCAAGGGCGGCAAGATCGGGCTCTTCGGCGGGGCCGGCGTCGGCAAGACGGTCATCATCCAGGAGCTCATCCATAACGTCGCCCTGAAGCACGGCGGCTACTCGGTCTTCGCCGGGGTGGGCGAACGGACGCGCGAGGGCAACGACCTCTGGCTCGAGATGAAGGGGTCGGGGGTCATCAGCAAGACGGCCCTGATCTACGGCCAGATGACCGAGCCGCCGGGCGCGCGCCTGCGGGTCGGCCTTTCGGCACTATCGGTCGCCGAGTACTTCCGCGACGAGATGGGCCAGGATATCCTCCTCTTCATCGACAACATCTTCCGGTTCACCCAGGCGGGGTCAGAGGTTTCGGCGCTCCTCGGCCGGATGCCCTCGGCCGTCGGCTACCAGCCGAACCTGGCCTCGGAGCTCGGCGAGCTCGAGGAGCGCATCACATCGACGAAGAAAGGGTCGATCACGTCGGTGCAGGCGATCTACGTCCCGGCCGACGACTTCACCGACCCGGCCCCGGCGACGACCTTCTCCCACCTCGACGCGACGACCAACCTGTCGCGGGCCCTGACCGACATCGGTATCTACCCGGCCGTCGATCCGCTGGCCTCGTTCTCGCGCATCCTCGACCCGCGGATCGTCGGTGAGGAGCATTACCGGGTCGCCCGCAAGGTCAAGGAGATCCTCCAGAGGTACCGCGACCTCCAGGACATCATCGCCATCCTGGGCATCGAAGAGCTCTCGGACGAGGACAAGGTCGTCGTTTCGCGGGCCCGGAAGATCCAGCGCTTCCTGTCTCAGCCCTTCCACGTCGCCGAGGAGTTCACGGGCCGCCCCGGCAAGTACGTCTCCATCGAGGAGACCGTCCGCGGGTTCAAGGAGATCGCCGAAGGCCTCCACGACGATAAGCCGGAGCAGGCGTTCTACATGGTGGGCGCGATCGAGGATGTCGCCAAGAGGACCGAGGAGCTGAGGGCGGAATGAGCGACGGCATCCCGGCCACCATCCACCTGAAGGTGGTCACTCCCCGGCGCCTGCTCGTCGAGGACGACGTCGACGCCGTGTCCCTGCCGAGCCTCGAGGGCGAGATCGGGGTGCTGCCCGGCCACCGGCCCCTTTTCGTCGGCATCGGCCGGGGGAAGCTGACCTACCGCGCGGCGGGCGACGAGGAATCGTTCGCGATCCATGGCGGCTATGCCCAGGTCCAGCCGGAAAAGGTCGTGGTCATGACGGAGGTCGGCGAGGATGACGACTCCGGAAACTCTGCGGCGTGACGGCGAGACGCTGGACACGTTCTTCCACGGACGGATCCGCGTCCTCCAGAAAAAGAAAGGCTACCGGTTTTCCGTCGACGCGCCCCTGCTGGCGGATTTCATCCGGACGAGGGCGGACGACGAGGCCCTCGAATTGGGGACCGGAAGCGGCGTCATCTCTCTTCTCCTGAGCGTCAAGCCCTTCCGGCGGATCGTCGCGCTCGAGATCCAGGAGGGCCTGGCCGACATGTCCAGGCGTAACGTCGAGCTCAACGGATTGGGGGAACGGATCGAGATCGTTCGCGAGGACCTGCGAACATACGAGCCGGGACGCCGATTCGACCTTGTCTTCTCGAACCCTCCCTATATACGAAGAGCGACAGGATTCCTGAGCCGGTCGGAAGAGAAGTCCGCGGCCAAGCACGAGCTCCACGGCGAGATCAGAGATGTCTTAAAGAAGACGGCGGAGTGGCTCGAGCCGGATGGCCGGGCCTGCTTCATCTACACCGAGAAAAGGCGGGCGGACTTTCTGGCGGCGGCGGGGGAGAGCGGCTTGAGCCTCCGGCGGACGAGGTTCGTCCACCCGCGCGCCGGCGAGCCGGCCAACCTCTTCCTGGCCGAGTTGGGGCGCCTATCGAGGACGCAGGCGGCGTCTGCCGCCACGGAGGGGACCGGGGGTGAGGGCGGTCCCGAAGTCATGCCTCCGCTCATCCTCTTCGGCCCGGACGGCAAGTACACCGATGAGGCCGAAGCGATTTTTTCAGGCCGACTCTAGATAGCGTCCGGTTTTCGTTACGCGGATCTCGACGGGGCGGTAGCCGGCAAGTTCGATGCGGACGACATGAATGTCCCGGCGCGTCAGTTTGAGATTAATGGGCGTTTCCCCGACGGCCGTACCGTTGACGAGGACCTTTACGCCGGCCGGTCGGCTCGTGGCTGGGATGTGTTGGGTTCTTCCCCGGGACAGCGTCTGGCAGCCCGGGACGGAAAACAACGCCAGTGAGCCCATAAGGAACAAGGCCGCGGCTCTAACAAGCGATTTCGGCACCGTTCGAATGACCCCTGAAGATAATCTATGGCGGTCCTTCGCACTTGTCAACGACCTGAACAAGCCGCGTTTTGCCGCTCCACATTGACGGTCTTTTCCTCCTGTGATATATAGGAAAAAAGAGTCATCCCCATGCGGCCGGAAAGCAGGAACCTGGAAAGCTTGGACGATTCGATGGCCGCTGTCCTTAGAGAAAAAACCCCGCTCGAACGCCTGCGCATTGCTTTCGGACTCTGGTCCTCTACGAGGATCATGCTGACCGGCCTTCTCCGGTCCCAGCATCCCGACTGGGACGATAAGAAGATCCAAGAGGAAGTCGCCAGGAGAATGTCTCATGGAGCAGCATGAGCTCCTCCGGCATGCCGTCCGCTGTTTCGACAAGCACAGGATCCGCTATTTCGTAACGGGGGCCATTGCCGCCATCGCCTACGGCGAACCGAGATTGACCAACGACATCGACATCGTGGCCGATATCCATGACGACGACATCCCCAAGCTGAAAAGCTGCTACCCCGAGGATGAGTTTTATTTGGAAGAAGACGCGGCGAGAAAGGCCATCCGCACGCAATTTCAATTCAACATCATTCATCCGGCATCGGGCCTGAAAATCGATGTCATGGTCAGCAAGGGAGACGAATTCGATCAGAGCCGATTCCGGCGCGTCCGGCGGCTCAAGCCCTTGGAAGACACAGAGGTTGATTTCGCCTCGCCGGAGGACGTCATCCTGAAGAAAATGGCCTTTTACAAGGAAGGGCAGTCGGGAAAACACTTGCGCGACATCGCGGGTATTTTGAAAATCTCAGGGGAAATAGTCGATTTTTCCTATATCGCGGATTGGGTCAAGAAGCTGGGCTTAGAAGAGATCTGGGCGGTCTTCCCAAAGGAAAGGCCTCGGTAGTCTATGCCAATAGCGTCCGGAGCTTTCCCAGCGCTTCATCGATGACGGCGGGGGGAAGAGAACAGACCAGCTCGGCGCGGTGCGCGTGCCAGTCGAGGCTCTTGGCCTGATCGGCCAGGACCGCGCCATTGATGGGCATGCCCGGGGGGATCAGCACCTCGAAGGGGTATCCTTTCACTATCGAGGTGATGGGGCAGAGAACGGCCAGCCCGACCCGCGAATTGTAGGCCTGAGTCGACAGGACGACCGCGGGGTGGCGCGCCGTCTGCTTTTGGCCGGCCTGAGGGGCGAGCGAGATCCAGACGACATCGCCGCGCTGAGGCGTATAGAAAATCTGCTTCATCAGCTCTCTTCTCTCGCGGGTTCCTCTGTCTCCCATTCGGAGTGGATGTTCTCGTCGGTCACTTCGGCCAGGAGGGTGTCGAGGTCCCACGCCCTATCCCTATCGGGTTTTATGACCAGCGCGCCTTCTTCGAGCGACATCTCGACAGGGGCGTTGTTTCCGATTCCCATCCCTTCGGCGAAGGATTTAGGGATGCGGACGGCCAGGCTGTTTCCCCATTTCTGGACGTGAGTTTTCATGATTTTGTCGAAATGTATCTACAAAGAAGATACATTTTCTTCAGGCGAATGTCAAAGGTTTATTTCTTCTCGAACGCCTTCTCGATCTCCTCGAGGCCGACGCCGAGGACCTTGCGGGCGATCTGGTCGAGGGCCTTCTCCGGCCCCTGAAAGTGCATCGTCGTGTGGACGTGGGTCAGCGTCCCGCCAGGCGCGAGGGCCGCGGCCGGCGACGACGATTCGAGCTCGTAGAACGGACCGAGCGGCTTCGCCCCCGGCGCCGCCGGACCGTCGTTGTAGCTGTTGACGACGTCCCCGGCGAACGGCTTCTCCTGGATCTCCCACATCGAGTTGACGTAGTCCGTCGCTCCCTCGGGAATGGTCAAGCGGATGATGGTCAGGACTCCGTTCGCGGCGTCGTAGCTCCCGGCGAAGGGCTTGACCCGCGCCGGCGAGATCCCGATCTTGCTCCGGTACTTGCCGTCGCCGCTGAAGAAGAGGATGCCGTCCTTTTCCTTGACGACGAGACGGTCGGCCGGGACCTTGCCGAAATAGGCATCGTTGACGGCAGGCCCGAGCTCCGTCCCCGGCCCGCTCTTGAAGGGGATGAGGATTGTCGTCTCCGGCGAAGGGTTGAACATGCCCAGGATCCAGATCGACAGCAGGCCCGTGTCCTTTGTCCAAGCGGCTGCGCCGGCGTTGGTGATCCTGTTGTCGGAGACGTAGGCGACCATCTTGACGCCCGCCGGGACGGGGACGCCGAGCGCCTCGACATCGGCTGCGCCGAGGACACGGACCTCCCGGTCGACCGCGACGTCGAACTCCGTCCCCGAGTAGTTGGCGAGGCGCATGGACTTACGGAAGTGGATGCGGTCAGCGCCCTGTGAGGCGATGTCGAAAGCCCCCTCGTTGACGGCCGGCGGCGTCCACCAATGGTCGAGATCGAACGGATCGCCCTTCTTGAAGAATATGGAGAACTGGCCGCCCTCGGGCCCGAGCCAGAAGCGGTCCTCGCCGCCAAAGGCGTTGATGTGCGGGTTGTTCACGCCCAAGGCGAGGAGTTCCCGGTTGATCCAGCCGAAGCTCAGACCGTCAGGGCCCGCCGCAGTGCTGGTCATGACCCGGCCCTGGAGGTCGGGGTTGACGGCCACCTGGGCCAGCCCGTCCGGGCCGCTGAGGACGACGACTTTCGTGTGGGTCTTGAGGAAGGCCAGGTCGTCCTTGAACAGGGTCCCTTCGGGCGCCTTGGCCGATTTCACGCAGCCCGCCGCGATGGCGATGATCACGAACGCCGCGCCGATGCCGATTCCGTATCTCATGGGGCCTCCTTCAGTCTTATCGATTCCATCATTATTCACCAAAAGATAGCAGGACTCAAGCCAGCGATATCGAGAAGAGAGACAGTCCCCCTGAGGGGCAGTCCCAGAGCAGTTTCACCTCATGCTCGGGACAGTCCTCATTCCGGGTTTGTTCCCGGAATGAGGACTGTCCCGTCCGCGCCGGGCTTACCGGCCGTGGCTCTCGACGAGTTTTCCGGCGAACCAGCTCCAGATCTTCTGGTTGAACTCGAGGCTCGGCGGCGTCCCCTCGAGGATGGCCCGGAAGCTCGTCGGCGCGTCGCCGGGCTTCTGCCTGTGGCGGGGCTCGGCGTCGAAGAGCAGGGGGTGTTCCGGGTGGAACTGGACGCCGAGGACGTTGGGGTATTTCTTGTGCTCGACGGCTTCGACCACGCGCCCGTCGCGCGAGCTGGCCACGGCCACGAGTCCCTTGCCGAGCTTCTCGATGGCCTGGTGGTGCGAGCTGAGGATGCGCGGGTGGTCGGACGACTTGAAGCCCATGGCCGTCACGAACAGGCTTTTGTCCCCGAGTTGGAGCGAGTGGAAGTTATAGCCGATGAGCTTGTCCAGGGGAAATAGGAGCCGGTACGGGTTGTTGTGCCACTGCTCGGGGCCGAGCGCGATGACGTCCTCGACGGTCGTCTTGGCGTAGAGCTCCGACCAGATGTCCTGGACGAGCGTCCCTCCCGTCCCGACGTTCAGCGTCTGGTGGCCCAGGCAGATGCCCAGGACCGGAAACCCCGGCCGCGTTTCAAGCAGAGGGACGAATTTCTCGTCTTGGAATCCGCCGAGCAAATGGAAGACGGCCGAGGCCTCGAACCAGTGGCGGTAGGGGTCGGTGATCTCCGTCAGGAGGTTCGTCTTCTCGCCGAAGACGGACGCCGGGATGTCGGGCCCGCCGAAAAAGATGACGCCGTCGGCCTTTTTCACGATCAGCTCGTATTCGGGCGTGCAGGCGTTCTTCCGGAAGAGGCCCGGCTCGCTGATCGCGGCCGAGACTTCGTGGAACTTGAACCAGTCGAGGCCGTTCTCCTGGACGTACTTGCGGCTCTCGTCGAAGTTGGCCGTCTGCTTGACGTGGTAGACGCCGATGACGATCAGTCCGGGGATGTCGAGCGTGCCGTTTTTCCGCAGGGTGGCCAGGGCCCGGATGTTGAAGGTCTCGGGATTGAAGATGACCAGGCGGACGGAGCCGTCCCTTGTGGGTGCCGCGTCGAGGTATCTGTCCGGCGTCTGGCCGGCGAGGGGAAAGGCCACGGCCAAGGCCAGGACAACAGCGAGGAAGAAGACAGCGCGAGGCCGGGATTTGGATTTCGGGACCGGGTTTCTTCTCAAGGATACACCTCCGCGGGATTCGAATTTTCTCCAGGCTATTATAGGCGCTTCCCCCGCGCTCCTGCAACCGCTGTCCCATCTGTCTGGCTCCGTCCAGGATGTTTTCCCCTGGAGGAAACCTTTTCCCCGGTTTTTTCGTCAACCAGTGAGGAGGGAGGTGGCGTCGGGGCCATTTTTTGGAAATGAGGAAGCGGGAAATGAAGAATACGGAAAGCATCGCCGGAAGTCACCGTGATAAAATTCTGGCCCTCATCCTGTCGGCCTTTTTCATATTGACTGTCGCCTCGGAAGCCGCCGCCCTAGCCGCCTCGACTCAGCCGCCGGCCGCCAAAGAGCCCCTTCAGATCCCCCGGCTCACGACCGCGCCCAAGATCGACGGCGTCCTGGACGATCCCATC
This sequence comes from Candidatus Aminicenantota bacterium, assembly GCA_026393975.1. Taxonomy (GTDB): domain Bacteria; phylum Acidobacteriota; class Aminicenantia; order Aminicenantales; family Saccharicenantaceae; genus RBG-16-66-30. The sequence goes on from JAPKZD010000016.1 coordinate 84,433, forward strand.
TGGGAAACCCAGGCCCTCAAGATCGACACTTTTGTCCAGCTCGCGCCCAAGGAAAACGGTGTCCCAACCGAAAAAACGGTCGCCTACCTAGGCTACGACGAAAAGAACCTTTATGTCGCGTTCCGGGCGTACGACTCGCAGGTCTCGAAGCTCCGCTGTTCCGTCACCGGCCGCGACAAGTGCATGGAAGACGACTGGGTGTTCATCATGCTCGACACGTTCAACGAGAAAAGGCGCGCCTTTTCCTTCCTTCTCAACCCCATCGGTGTCCAGATGGACATGATGCGGATCGAGGAGGGCGGCAACGACAACATGGACGATAGTTGGGACACCGTCTTTCTGTCCGACGGGAAAGTGGACGCCGAAGGCTACACGGTCGAGGCGGCCATCCCTTTCAAGAGCCTGCGTTTCCCCAACGACGACATTAAAACCTGGAACATCGTCCTCGGCCGGAACCTCCCCCGGACAGGCGAGATCATCCTCCACCCCCATTACTCGCGCGATATCCCTGGGGTCCTCTCCAACGGCCGGACCTTCACCATCCAGGGCGCCGTCGAACGGAGCCGCAACGTCGAGGTCATGCCCTTCATGACCGCCCTCAAGCGCGAGGGCGAAAAGGTCAGCCTCGGCCCCGGCGCCAACTTCAAGCTCGGCCTGAGCTCCAACATGACCCTCGACCTGACGGCCAACCCGGACTTCAGCCAGATCGAGGCCGACGAGCCCAAGATCGACTATAACCTCCGCTACGCCTTGCGTTACGCCGAGAAACGGCCGTTTTTCCTCGAGGGCATGGAGATCTTCCGCTCGCCGGAGATCGAAACGGTCTACACCCGCCAGATCACCGACCCGATCTGGGGAGGCAAGCTTTCGGGCAAGAGCGGGCGCTTCACCTACGGCCTGCTCTCCGCTTACGACATGCACCTCACGGAGAGCCTCTGGGAGATCCCCAATGGGACCGGGACGGCCGAGGCCAAGGCTTTTTCCAACATCTTCAGGACCAAAGCCGATGTCGGGTCGGGCTCCTACATCGGCTTCACCATGACCGACAAGGAGTTCGGGGGCGGCACCTGGAGCCGGCTCGGCGGCCTTGACGGCCAGCTCCGCTTCAAAGACAAGGTCTTCTTCAGCTTTCAGGCACTGGCCTCCAAGTCAAGCGTGGAGGGCGACAGTACGGCCCTCGCCCCGGGCCTCTACGGAGAGCTCTACTACACGACCAAGAACTGGTCGTTCGGCGGATTCTACAAGGCCATGCACCCCGATTTCCAGGCCTCCCTGGGATTCGTCAACAGGACCGACTACCGCAGCGCCGGCGGCTTCGCTTCGCTCCGCCTCTACCCCGACAAGAAATACCTCAACCAGGTCCAATTCGGGCTTCAGGCGGGCGTGCGCGACGGCTATGCCGACAGCGTCACCCAGGACACGTGGGCGCGCGCCAACGTCCAGTTCCGCCTGACCGAATTCAACCAGGTCTTCGTCCAGTACGAGAACAGCATGGAGCGGTTTGCCTCGACCGAATTCAAGAAGCAGACCTTCTCGGTCGAATCCCAGATCACGTTCATCAGCTGGATGCCCTTCAATTTCTTCTTCGAGACCGGCGACAGCATCAACTATGATCCCGACGACGCCTTTCTCGGCTACAGCAACACCTATGGCCTCTCCGTCAAGTTCAAGCCGAGCTCGCGGCTTCAACTGGGGGTCGATTTCAGCAAGCAGACCTTCTGGCGTTCGGCGGGCGGGGAGAGGCTATGGGACTACAACGTCGTCCGCCAGCGGACGACCTACCAGCTCTCCAAGACGATCTCGTTCCGGGCCATCGTCGATTACAACTTCTTCTATAAAGAAGCGTTCGGAAGTCTTCTCGCGAGCTGGGTCCTTCGCCCGGGAACGGTCTTCTTCCTCGGCTTCGACAACAACTACCTCCGGGACGAGTTCGGCCATCTCCTCCAGGACAATTACAACGTCTTCATCAAGTTCTCGTACTGGTGGCGGCTCTAAAGGGTAACGCCTCCTCCCTTGCGTTTTGACTCCTCCCGGGCGATGGGCTAAGATAGGCCGCACCCGAGACGATCATGGCCCGGTACCGCTGCCTCATCTGCCAGTACGTTTATAACGAAAAAACGGAAGGGATCCCGTTCGACGACCTGCCCCTGGACTGGACCTGCCCCGTTTGCGGGGCCGCCGAGTCCGAGTTCGAAGAGATCGAGGCGGCGCCCCAGCCGCCCGCGGCCGCCCCGCCCGAGATCATCCGGGAAGGGAAGACCCTCGAAGATTTCCGCCGCGCCTCCGACGACGTCGAAACCCTCATGGCCGACATCCACCGGATAGCCGTGACCGGCGAATCGGTCATCGAGCCCATGCGCTCCCGGAAATCCTCCGTTTCCTGGGGCGAAATCCTGATCAAGGGAGCCCAGCTCGCCCGGCTGCCGCTCAACCGCGACGAGGCGGTCGACACGCGGACGGTCATCGGACCGATGGCCAAAAAGCCCCTGGTCATCGGGACGCCCATCATCATCAGCCACATGTCGTTCGGGGCGCTGTCGAAAGAGGCCCAGACCGCCCTGGCCCAGGGCAGCGGGGCGGTGGGCACGGCCATGTGCTCGGGGGAGGGGGGCATTCTGGCCGAGGCCCTCGGGCTGGCCCACAGCTACGTCCTCGAATACGTCCCCAATCGCTTCAGCATCACCGAGGAGAACCTCAAGCGCGTCGACGCCGTGGAGATCAAGTTCGGCCAGTCGGCGAAACCGGGGATGGGCGGCCATCTGCCGGGCGGCAAGGTGACGGCCGAGATCGCCGCCATCCGCGGTTTCCCGGAGGGCGCGGATATTATCAGTCCGTCACGGTTTCCCGACATCGCGACGCGCGACGACCTCAAGCGGAAAGTCGCCGAGCTCCGCCGCCTTTCGGGCGGCCGGCCGGTCGGCGTCAAGTTCGCCGCGGGCCACGTCGAGGCCGACCTCGAGTTCGCCCTCCACGCCGGGCCGGACTTCATCACCATCGACGGCCGGTCCGGGGCGACGGGCGCCGCCGTCAAGTTCATCAAGGACGCGACCTCGATCCCCACGATCTACGCCCTCCACCGGGCCCGGAAATATCTCGACGCGAGGGGGATCAAGGGCGTGACGCTCATCATCACGGGGGGATTGCGCGTCTCCTCGGACTTCGCCAAGGCCCTGGCGCTCGGGGCGGACGTCGTGGCCATCGGCACCGCGGCCCTCATGGCCATCGGGTGTCAACAGTACCGGATCTGCGACAGCGACCGCTGTCCCGTGGGCATCGCCACCCAGGACCCGGGCCTTCGGGCCCGGCTCAACGTCGACGAATCGGCCCGCTGGCTGGCGAATTTCCTGCGGGTCTCGACCGAGGAGCTCCGGGACTTCGCCCGTCTCACCGGGAACGACAGCGTCCACAAGCTCTCGGTCCGCGACCTGGCCACGACGAGCTCGGAGATCTCCGGGCACACCTCGATCGAGCACGCCTGACCGGCGCGGCGCCCTGCCTCAACGCTTGAGGATCCAGGCGGCGATATCCTCGACGACATAGCCCGCGACGCTGCCGTGCTTCTGGACGTATTCGAGCGGCGTCAGGATGCCTTCCCCTTCATAGAAAAGGTGGTTGAGTTTCGGGTAGAGGTGGAACTCGACGTCCTTCCGTCCGCCCAAGGCCTTTTTCCAGTTCTCGAAGTCCTCCGTCGTCACCTGGTAGTCGCGGCCGCCCTGAAGGATGAGCATGGGCGCCTTGACCGTCTTGGCCAGCTCGGGCGGATCGTAACCGCGGACATCGAGCCAATAGGCCGGCATGGCACCCAGGAGCTTCGTCGTCGAAGCCTTATCGGCGTCGGTGAGGGACTTGATATTGGCGACGGCGGCCTTGATGTCTTCAAGCTTCTTCTTGTCTTCCTCTGAAACCGCGCCGCCGGCCAGGCCGTAGAGGTAGTTCATCTGGCGGAGGATCGTGTCATCGAGCGGCCGGGTCAGGCCGGCCATGCTGATGAAGCCGGCGATGTCGAGCGATGCGGCGGCCTTCGCTATCCTGGGCATCAGGAATCCGCCCTGGCTGTGCCCCAGGATGAAGACTCTCGCCTGGTCGACCTTGCCCGTATTCTGGAGCAGGGCCGCGGCGGCCAGAGCGTCGTCAATCGTTTCGTCCTTGACCGTCATCGTCGCTTCGAGCTTGGGGTTGGCCAGGATCTTCGCCCCGTGGACCTTGCTGCGCTTGTCGTAGCGGAGGACGGCGATGCCGCGCGTCGCCAACCCCCAGGCGAGGTCCTGGAACGGCTTGTTGGGGCCGAGTGATTCGTTTCTATCATTGGGGCCCGAGCCGTGGACGAGGACCAGGCCCGGGAATGGCCCGTCTCCCTTGGGCATGGTCAATGTCCCCGGGAGTTGCCATTCGCCGGAGCCCACGATGATCTCGCTCTCGACGAATTTCGTCGGGTCGGCATAAGCGGGCGGCTCGTATTTCACCGGGGGCGCCGTCGGCACGAAACCGAACCCGGCGATCTTTCCGGCCTTGTCGAAAACGATCCGCGTATCCAGGGTCGCTTTATCGAACTCGCAGGTGACGAGGACGATCTCGTAGCCCTGGAGCTGGTCGCGCCGGGCGGCCGTCTGTTTCTTGAACGTCCCCAACTGCTTCGGGAGCTGGGTCTTCCATAGCGCTTCGAGCTTGTCGGGTCCGGACACCTTGAGCATCGTTTCGTCGAAATCGCGTGCGGCCAGGTTGAAGTCGCCTTTTTCGAGGGCCGCCAGGAACTGACGCGCCTTGACCGTCAAGGCGTCTTCGGCCTGGGCCGAGGCAAGGGCGATGAGAGCTGGAGCCCACCAGGTTAAAAAAAATGAAACCAATATTAAAAGTGATTTTCTTCTCATGGACTTTAATATATCCGAATCCTCCCGCAAGGCCAAACAGGAATTCGGGGATACGAGAAAGAAGGGGGATACGCACCGCTTCTCTCGAAGCAGGACATGTCCCCGGTCCCGCGGCCAGACCAGGCCCGGTTTGACCGCGTGCCGGTCCATCGTTAGAATAAGCCGGTGAGTCTCGATTTCCTGTTCCGTACGGACGAGTTCGGCGCCCTCGTCCGCGCCGTCGCTTCGGGCGACCGGCCGCTCTCGGTCCACGGCGTCATCGAGCCGGCCAAGGCCTACGTTCTGGCCTGCCTGGCTCGGACGGCCGGGAGACCGGTCGTCTTCATCCGGGCCGAATCCGCCCCCCTGGCCCCGATCGAGCAGGAATGCCGTTTTTTTCTGTCCCGGCTGGCGCCCGACGCTGGGCTGGCCGGCCTCCCGCCGCTCGCCGATAATCCGTACTTCGAAGTCCCGCCGGCCCTCGACACGGCATCCTCGAGGATGAAACTTTTCCGCCGGCTCCTGGCCACACCGCCGGCCGTCATCGTCACCAACCTCGGCGGCCTGCTCAAGCCCGTTCCCGCCCCGGAGGACCTGGCCGGACTTTTCCTGAGCCTCGAAGTCGGCGCCGAGGCCGACCACGACCTCCTCCTCGAAACCTTCGCCCGGTACGGCTACACCAAGGAGGACCTCATCGCCTCGCCCGGCGAATACGCCTGGCGCGGCGGCATCGTCGACATCTTCTCGCCCTGGGAGATCAACCCTTTTCGGGTAGAGTTCGACGGCTCACGGGTCGTCTCCCTCCGCGAGTTCGACATCTCCAGCCAGCGGTCCTTGAAAAAGATCGAGCGTCTGACGATCCCGGGACTCCGGGAATTTCCGGCGTCCCCCGAATTCCTGGACCGCTGGGCCGCGGCGGCCCGGAAGCGGGCCAAAGGCGTCGGCCGCGACCTCGAGGCGAAGATCGCCGCCGTCGAACGGGGCGATTTCGGGCCCAGCTTCGCCGCCCTGGCCCTCCTCCTCGGCGACCGCTTCGTCCCGGTGACCGATTATCTCCGCGACCCGGTCTTCGTCGTCGACGATCCCGAGGCCGTCGATTGCGAGTGGGGCGCGCTCGTCGAAGAGCTCCGCGGCCAGTACGCCGACCTCCTCGCCGACGGCATCTTCGCCCTCCCGCCGGAGGAGATCTTCCCGCCGCGGCTCCTCCAGCGGGTCCGCAAGGAGGCCGTGCGCTTCGAGGAACTCGGCGCCCCGGCCCGAAAAAAGGTCTTTTCCTTCTCCTTTCAGCCCGTGCCTCGTTTTGACAACAAGATCCCGTTCTTTCTCCAATACCTGAAGAAGCTCCAAAACGAGCGCGACCTCTGTTACATCTATCTTTCCAACACGGGCACGCGCCAGCGCCTGGCCACCCTGCTCCGGGAGAGCGAGATCCCCGTCCTCGAAACCGAGTCGCCGCTCGCCGTCCCGCCCCGCTCCGAGGTCGCTCTCCTCCTCGGCGCCCTGCCGGGAGGTTTCAGCTATCCGAAGGAGAAGTTGAATTTTTTCGCCGAGAAGGACATCTTCACCGAGGAAAAGGTCATCGTCAACCGCGCTTCCCGGCGCCCTTTCTTCTCCCAGTTCCAGGACCTCCAGGCCGGCGATTATGTCGTCCACACCGATTACGGCATCGGCATCTTCCGCGGCCTGCAGAGGCTCGAGGTCGAGGGCAAGGGGCGGGAGTTCATCGAGCTCCATTTCCGGGATGGGGACAAGCTGCTCGTGCCGGTCGAGGACCTCAACCTCGTCCAGAAGTTCTCCAAGGCCGGCCCCGAACTGCCGCCGCTCGACAAGCTGGGCACCAACACCTGGGAGAAAACGCGGACCCGGGCCAAGAGAGCCGTCGAGGCCGTGGCCAAGGAGCTCGTCGAGCTCTACGCCCGGCGCCGGGCCATGAAAGGGCATCCGTTCTCGCCGGGAGGGGATTGGGAGGAGGAGTTCGGCAAGACCTTCGAATACGAGGAGACCGAGGACCAGCGCCGCTCCATCCGAGAAATCCGCAACGACATGGAAGCGGAACGGTCGATGGACCGGCTTCTCTGCGGCGACGTCGGCTACGGGAAGACGGAGGTGGCCATGCGGGCGGCCTTCAAGGCGGTCATGGACGGCAAGCAGGCCGTCATCCTCTGCCCGACGACCGTCCTGGCCAGCCAGCACCTCAAAACCTTCCGCGACCGGATGGTCCTCTTCCCGGTCCGCGTCGAGGCCCTGACCCGCCTGCAGAGCACCCGGGAGCAGAAGGCCGTCGTCGAGGACTGCCGGAAGGGCTTTGTCGACATCCTCATCGGCACGCACCGGCTCCTGTCGAAGGACGTCGGGTTCAAGGACCTCGGCCTGCTCGTCATCGACGAGGAGCAGCGCTTCGGCGTCGGGCACAAGGAGAGGATCAAGCAGTTCAAGGCCACGATCGACGTCCTGACACTGACGGCGACGCCCATCCCCCGGACGCTGAACATGTCGCTTTCGGGCCTGCGCGACATCAGCCTGATCGAGACGCCGCCGCGCGACCGGCTGGCCGTCCACACCGTCGTGACGCCGTTCAATGCCAAGCTCGTCGCCTCGGCCGTCCGCCAGGAGATCGGCCGCGGGGGCCAGGTCTATTTCATCCACAACCGGATCGAGGACATCGACAAGGTCGCCGAGCTCGTCACGAAGCTCGTCCCCCAGTCCCGGGTCGTCGCCATCCACGGCCGGATGGGCGGGGCGGCCCTCGAAAAACGGATGCTCGATTTCGTCGATCGGAAATACGACGTCCTTGTCTCGACGACGATCGTCGAGAACGGCATCGACATCCCGCTCGTCAACACCCTGATCGTCGACCGGGCCGACCTCTACGGCCTGGCCCAGCTCTATCAGCTCCGCGGCCGCGTCGGCCGGTCGTCGCGCCAGGCCTACGCCTACTTCCTCGTCCCGCCTTACCTCGAGCTAACGCCCCTGGCCCGGGAGCGGCTCAAGGCCCTCAAGGAATTCAGCGAACTCGGCTCGGGCTTCCGTCTCGCCGCCCGCGACCTGGAGATCCGCGGCGCCGGGAACCTCCTTGGCCACCGCCAGCACGGGACGATGGAATCCGTCGGCTTCGAGTACTACATGCAGCTGCTCGACCAGGCCGTCCGCGAGCTCAAGGGTGAACCGGTCGAGGAGGAAAACCCCGAGATCCACCTCAAGGTCGACATCCGTATTCCCGAGGATTACCTGCCCCAGGTCAACCTCCGGCTCAACCTCTACAAGCGTCTCGCTTCGCTCGAGGACCTGGCCGATATCGAGCGCATCCGCGAGGAGGTCCGCGACCGCTTCGGGCCTCTGCCGGATCCGATCGAGAACCTCCTCCGCTACGGCGCCCTCAAGCACCTGGCCAAGCGGCTGAGGATCCGTTCCATCGACCGGAGCGAACACCGGGTCGTGTTCCGGTTCCGGCCGCAGACGCCCGTCGACTGGTCCCGGGTGACGTCCCTGCTCAGGCGGTACTCCGGGTCGCTATCGCCCGAGGGGGTCATGTCGCTCGCCTTCCGCGGGACGACCGAGCGGGCCCTCCTTGATGAAACGATCGGGGTCTTGATGGAGTTATCCCAATAGACTATAATGAGTTGAAACTAAAAAAGATGTGCGGACATAACGGATCCCGGAAGACGCGGCGGGCGCCGGCGGCGCTCCTGGCCGTCCTGCCGATCTTCGGCTTCCTTCTCGCCGCCGCTTGCGGGCGCGGGGAGGGCCAGGGGCCGGTCTCCCGCGTCGCCGGTCTCGTCCAGGCCAAGCTCCGGGGCCGTCCGGTTCTCCGCGTCGAGAAGAACGAATTCGTCAACGCCGACTTCCGCGCCTACCTCGACGGGACGGGCGCGGATGCCAAGGGCCTGCCGGCCGAATCCCTGAGCCGGCTCTTCGACAGGTTTGTCGACGAGAAGATCCTGCTCGAAGCGGCGCGTGAGCGGGGGATCGTCCTGTCCGAGGACGAGAAGAAGGAGTTCCTGGCCAGGCTCGCCGTGGACGCCATCTCGGCGAGCGAGTCCGGCCGCTCCGAAACCGTGCCGCCCGAGGGGGCCTTCGACCGTCTCCTCGTCGAGAAATACATCTTCCTCGTCGTCCGCGACACCCGGGTCGACGGCGGCGAGGTTCTCGCATACTACGAGCAGCACAAGAAGGATTTCCTGCTTCAGGAGCGGGTCCAGGTCAGCCAGATCCTCGTGGACACCGAGGAGAAGGCCGTTTCCGTCCTCCGCAGGCTCGAACGGACCGGCGAGCCGGAATTCCGCACCATCGCCCTGGCGGAGTCGCTGGGCCCGGAGTCCTCCAAAAAGGGGATCATGGGCGTTTTCCAGCCGGGCGACCTCCCCGCGGACATGGAGAGGGTCATCTTCGCCTTGGACGAGGGGATGACCAGCCAGGTCGTCGAATCGGCCTACGGCTTCCACATCTTCCGGTTGGACCGAAAGTTTCCCCCCGCCCTCCAGACCGAGAGCGAGGCGGCCCCGGAGATCCAGAAACGGATCATGGCCCAGAAAATGAAGGACGTCCTGGCCGCCCACCTCGGGGGGCTCAAGGATACCCTGAGCTGGCGGGCTTTAACCGAGAACCTATTCTTCACCTATCAGAGGTTGGACGAATGAAAAGAATCATAACGGGTTTAGTTTTGGCCGGTATGCTCGGCTCGGCGGCCGTCTTCGGCGGCGGGCAGGAAGTCGTCGAGGAGATCGTGGCCGTTGTCAACGACGAGATCATCACCCTTTCGGACTACCGGACGCAGTTCGACATGACCGTGGCCCAGCTCCGAGCCGCCCAGCTGCCCCAGGCGGACTACGACAAGCAGTACGTGGCGCTCAAAAAGGAGCTCCTCAACGGCATGATCACCGAGCTCCTCCTCCTCCAGAAGGCCCGGGAGCTGAACCTGAACGTCGGCGACCAGGTCAAGGCGATGATCGAGAAGATCAAGACGGACAACAACATGACTTCCGACGTCGACCTCCGCCGGGCCGTCGAGCAGCAGGGCATGTCCTACGAGACTTGGCTCAAGCAGTACGAGGAGGGCATGATGAGGCAGGCCGTCATATATACCGAGGTAGAGAGGGCCATCGTCCTTGATGACTCCGAGGTCGTTCAGTACTACAAGAAAAACCCCGCCGAGTTCACGACCCCCACGGAATACAAACTCCATGCCGTCTATCTCGCGGCCGCGGGTCGCACGCCCGAGGAATGTGAGGCCCTCAAGGCCGCGGTCGACGCCAAGCTCAAGGCGGGCGCCGCCTTCGCCGATGTGGCCGGGGAGTTCTCCGACCCGCCGATGAAGGAGTCCAAGGGCGACCTGGGGACCTTCAAGGCGGGCGAGCTCGATAAGTCGCTCGAATCGGCCGTCGAAAAGCTCAAGTCCGGCGAGGTGGGCGGCTGGGTCAACAACAAGAACGGCTGGTACCTTCTCAACCTCGTGGAGAAAAAGGACAGCTTTCTGCGCCCGTTCGAGGACGCCCGGAAAGAGGTCGAGGAGAAGATCTACAACAGGAAACGCACCGAGAAGGGCGACGTGTACATCAAGACCCTCCGGGAACGGAGCTACGTCAGGATTCTCAAGCCCGAGCCCCTCGACCGCTAACTTGGGCCATTCAGGAAAACGCCGCCCAAGTTTAGGGCTCGAGGATGAGCACGGCGGCGGCCAGGGCCGTCGTCCACAAACCCGTTTCCCCCGTCGCAGCCTGGGTGACGCTCCGGGTCCTAAGGGACAGGCCGTTCGAGATCTTGAACGCTTTGGTGGGTTTCCCCCCGTCCGGCTGCCGGAGCTTTTCCCCGAGTTTCGTCGCCAGCATCTCGGCGGCGAGGTACTCCGTGTGCCGGCCGGTCTCTTTCTCGGACTTCCCGAAGTCGGAATGCTCGGCGAGGTAGCCGTAGCGCGACGGGTCGTCGGGTACGGCCATGCCGATGGACGCCGAGATCAAGCCCCGGGGCTCGTCCGTGGCGTTTTCGCTGAGGACGACGAAGAGGATCTGGCCCGGCTCGAGAAGGCGCAGACCGGCGTCCTTGGAGATGAAGCGGCAGCGCGGCGGATAGATGCTCGACACGCGGACGAGGTTGAAGGGAGCGATCCCCGCTTCGCGCAGGGCCATTTCGAAGCTGACGAGTTTTTCCTTGTGCCGGCCCTGGCCCCGGGTCAGGAAGATTTTGGAGGGAACGAGCGCGCCCATGTCTCGCCCGCGCCTACTTCTTGACCTCTCCCGGTTTCGGCCCGACGGGCGCCGGTTCCTTGAAGTCGATGTCACGGGAGACGTCGAAGATGCCAAGGCGGACGGGCGATGACCCTTTGGAAATGGCGAAAAGCCGGACCTCCGCCTGTTTCCAGGCCGGGTTGTCGCGGATGCCGGCCAGGTTTTTCCCGTCGACGCCGAGGTTGCTCCTCAAGGTGATGACCGGGCTCAACTCGCCCGGCGGCACGGCCTTGCCGCGGATCGCGGCCATGAAGGCGTCGCCGAAATTCTCCGGGTCGCCTTTGAAGTTGAAGACGGCGTTGAAATTCACGTAGTTCAGCGGTTTGGGCCCGACATTTTTGATACGGAAGGAGATCTGGGGGACGAGGACGAGCCGGGGCGGCCAGGGCTGGTAGTACTTGGAGACCCAAGTGGACGTGTAGTCCAGGACCTCGATCGAGTTTTTCAGGTCCTCGCTGGACATGACCTTGCATCCGGGCAGGACGACGAGCGTCAGGACGCCGAGGATGACGATGGAAAGCGCGGTTCTCTTCATGCGGCTTCTCCTCTCTCTTTCCGTATGATAACGGACGGGGGGGAATTATTCAACCCGCGGGCTAGCGGCTAGCGGACCAGCCGCGAGACCGGGACGGCCTCGAGGCCGTAGGAATCGATGAGAGGAAAGGTCGACTTGAGGACAGCCAGGGTTTCCGGGAATGGATGGCAGATGCCGACCGCATGCCCCTTTTTCCGGGCTTTTTGGAAGAGCTCGATGAGACGGCCGCGGATCCGGCCCCGGTCCTCGTCGGCGTCGAGGAAGACGTCGCGTTCGGTCGACGGGATGCCCATCCTGCGGGCCTCGTCGAGGGCTACGGTTTTCGAGGTCGTCCGGCTGTCGACGAAAAAGAGGCCCTTCATCTTGAGCGGCTTCAAGATCGCCCTCATCAGGGCGCGCTCGGCCGTGAACCGCGAGCCCATGTGGTTGTTCATCCCCGCGGCGAAGGGCACGCGCGAGAAACTCGCTTCGAAGGACCTGACGATATCGGTCTCGGTCATGCCGGCCAGAATCATCCCTTCCGTGTTGGCCATGGCCTCATGGTTGTTTAGGGATTCGAGCGGAAGGTGGAGCAGGACCTCGAGGCCGTTTTTGTGAGCGGCGCGGGCCGTTTCGGCGGCGTAGGTGCTGTAGGGGAGGACCGACACGGTCACATGCCGCCCGAGGGCGATGAGCTCGTCGAGCGTCTCGAGGCTGTTGCCCATATCGTCCATGATCAGGGCCACCTGGCCCCGGAAGGCCTGCTTTGCGGGAGCTTCTTTTTCGACGATGACGGCGGGCGGCTCGACGGGCAGGATAAAGGAGATCCCGGCATCTTCGTTGGGTGCTCTTCTCAGGGCCCAGAGGACCTCCGTTCTCTCCTCGCCGGCGGTCCTCTTTTTGCCGACGACGCGGACAGTTTCAGCCTTCAAGGCTTTTTCGAGGATCGGTTCGACCGAGGCGTAGAGTTCGACCGGGATCTCGACCTCGAAGAGGGGTCGGCCTTTCGGCCCCTGGAGCTCGAGGACCGCATCCTCGGAGACGCCGGCTGTCGTCAGGCTCGCGGAAATGATCTCGTCGAACGGTTTTTCCGGCGGTTTTTCCGGGGGCTTCGGCGCGGGCTCTTCCGCCGGCTTCGGCGCAGGCTCTTTCGCGGCCTTTACGACGGGCCTTTTCTCGGGGGCCGCGGCCGGAGCCTGTTTTCGGACGACGAAGATGTAGGAGGGCTCGCCCTTCCGCAGGTTGATGTAGTCCAGGAGGAGGAACGAAACGAATGCCATCGCGGCGAGGACAGATGTGACCAGATAAAACGCCGGCCAGGGTTGGCGGCCTTTGGGCGGGAGCCTCTTCCTCATCCGTCAGAGCTTGGGCAGGAGAGGGATGGTCTTCTCGAGGTAGGATTTTTCGTCGAGCTTGTCGACCGGGAGGGAGACGTCGGGGCGAAGGCCTTCGTCCCAGAGTTTCCGGCCGGAGGGCAGGGAGAAAACGCCCGAGGTGAGCAGGATCGCGCTCTCGTCCTTCAAGGAGAAGAATTCCGTCCGCCCCACCAATCCGGGCGTCGGGAACCCGACGACCTTGACCTTGCGGACCTCCTGGAGGACACCCGCGGCGAACTCGGCCGGTCCGGCTGTCCCGGCGTTGACCCAGACCGCGAGCGGCAGAGTCCCCAGCTCGGGTTCGGCCGGGCAGGCGATGGCCTGCTTGACGCCGCCCCGGTTCTCGAAGTGCCCCGCGTCCGCCGCCTTGACGAACAGGTTGACGAATTTTCGGGCCTCTTCGAGGTCGCCGTCCTGACAGTTCCTGAGATCGACGACGAGGGCTGTTTTCGAGTTCTTGAGGGCGGGCAGGACCTCCTGCCGGAGGTCGGAGTCGACGAGGGACGGGGCGAAGCGGTGGATGCGCAGGATCGCGGGCTTTCCGGCGGTCCGGACGAACGTGAACGGTTTCGGGAAGAGAAGGGCTCGCGGCACGTCCAGGTCGAGGGTTTCGTTGCCCCGCAGGACGCGGATCTTAACCAGTTGTTCGTCCGTTCCCTCGAGCAGAAGCTTCGTTTCGGCCAGGCTCATGCTCAGGCTGTTCCGCCCCTTGATGGCGGTCAAAAGGTCGCCGATCTTGATGCCTATTTTTTCGGCCGGCGATCCCTCGATGACGCTCACGACCTGAGGGAAGGAGGCATAGCGTTTCAGGATGACGACGCCCGGGTCCGTTTCCCTGCCGGTCCGGGCGAGATATTCCGCCGTAAGATCCTTGCTGAGGTAGGCGGAGAGGGGGTCCAGGGAGTTGACCAGGCCGCGGTAGGCGCCCTCGGCCGTCTGGACGGGGTCCCTTTCCTCGAGGTAGTCGTTCCGGATGAGCCGCATGAGCGAGTCGAGGAGCTCGAAGCCCTTGGGCGCCGCCGGCTTGAAGCCGCCCGGGAGGAACCGCATCTGGAAGACGAAGAACAGGGCCGCGGCCAGGAAGGCCGCCCACAGGAACCAGCGGTATTTCGGGACTTTCATCGTGGAACGGACGTTCATTCTATCACCTCCGCTTCAGCCATTGCAAGGGATCGAGGGCCTTGGTCTTGTAGCGGATCTCGAAGTAGAGGCATTCCCCCTTGAGGGAGCCCGTATCCCCGACCATGGCCACGGGCTGTCCGGCTCGGACCATGTCCCCGACGGCGACCAGGAACTCCGCGCAGTGCCCGTAGAGCGAGTAATAGGTCATGCCGTGGTCGACGATGAGGAGGTTCCCGTAGCCCTGGAAGTAGTCCGCGTAGACGACCTTGCCCGTGTGGACGGACAGGATGAGCGACTTGTCCTTGCCCGGGCTGATCTCGACGCCCTTGTTCATGACGACTGTCTTGAAGTCGGGGTGGCGCTCGAAACCGAAGTTTGTGACGACCTTCCCCTCCAGGGGCCAGGGGAGCTGGCCCCTTCTTTCGTAGAGGGGGACGAAGGCCGCGGGGAGGACCCACTCCTGGCTGATGATCTTGTTCATCATCTTCTGGAGCTCGTCGGCGCTCGCGGAGAGCTCCTCGAGGGTCTGCTTGAAAGTGTCCTTGTTCTTCCGAGTCTCCAGGACCAGGGCGGCGTACTTGCGGGCCTCGGTCTCGAGCTCCTGCTTCTTGAGGTTGGCCGCCCGGACCATCTCGGCGAGGTCCCTCTGCTTGCTGTCGAGGGCGGCCTCGGCCGAACGCAGTTCGTCGAGGGAGCGGAGGAATCCGGAAACGATGTTCTCTTGGTGACGGGCGAGGATGGCCAGGTTCTTGCTCTCGGAGGCGTAGGTTTCGATGTCCCGCGCCTGGAGCAGGAACTGGAAGAAGTCGAGCCGGCCGAACTTGTAGAGAGTTACCAGGATTTTTTCGATCGACTCGCGCTCCCGGTCGAGGTTCAAGCGGATGGTCCGGATGTTCGCTTTGATCGCGGCCAGGTCGGCCCGGGCCCGCTCGAGCTCGACGTTCTGTGCGGCCAGCTCCTTCTGGACGAGGCTCTTATTGAGGTTGACCCTGGCCAGCGACGATAGGACCGACGACTCCTTCCGGGCCTCGGCCTCGATCCGGGCCTTGAGGTCCTTGATCTGCCCGTTGATGCGGCTGAGCCTCTGCTCGAAGTCCGAGACGCTCTGTGATGAAGGGGAGGATGACGGGGAGGCGGATGCGGAGGCCCGTGAGGGCTGGCCGGGATATGCGCCGGATGGACGGATGGCCGCCCCGACGAGAAGAGCGACTCCCGCAAGGAGCGCCGCGGCGCGCGGGAATTTGATCGTCGTCCTGTCCATGGTCTGCTGCCTATTGTAGCCTATCGCTGCTCTCCGCCAAAGCCCTTCCGCGAGCGAGGCTCCGAAGCAGCTACGCTTTCTTGACCGGCCGCGCGCCTTCCCCTATACTCGAGCCGGAAAAAAGGTCCATGGCCGTCGCGTCCCGCGGGTTCCAGGTGTTCGTCAAGCCGGCCGGCGCCGCCTGCAACCTGGCCTGCCGCTATTGTTACTACCTTGGAAAAGGCCCGTCCGGTCCCGAGAGCGGGCCAGTCCGCATGCCCGAAGACCTCCTCGAGGATTACATCGTCCAACACATCGCCGCTTCGCCCGACGAGGTCATCCGCTTCTCCTGGCACGGCGGCGAGCCGACGGTCCTGGGCGTCGATTACTTCCGCAGGATCGTTGAGATCCAACGCACGCACCGCCCCGCCGGGCGGACGATCGCTAACGGCATGCAGACAAACGGCACCCTCCTCGACGAGGAGTGGGGCCGTTTTCTCGCGGCCGAAGGGTTCGCCGTCGGAATCAGCCTCGACGGCCCACGTGAGCTTCACGACAGGTATCGCCTCACCCGGGACGGGAGGTCCACTTTCGATGAGACGATGCGTGGCTACGGGATTTTGAGGCGTCACGGCGTCCCGACCGACATCCTCTGCGTCGTTGGCGCGAATAACGTCGGGCATCCCGCGGAGGTCTACGGCTTTTTCAAGGAGATCGGCGCCTCCTATGTGACCTTCCTTCCGCTCGTCGAGCCGCGGCTCGACGCGCCGGGCGGCGTCAGCCCCGACACGGTGCCGGCCGAAGCCTGGGGCGATTTCCTTTGCGCTGTCTTTGACGAGTGGGTGGCCGGGGATATCGGGCGGGTCAAGATCCAGATCGTGGAAGAGGCGGCCCGGACCGCGTTCGGCCAGGAGCATTCGCTCTGCATTTTCCGGCCGGTCTGCGGCGATATCCCCGTCCTCGAGCGGAACGGGGACTTCTACTCCTGTGACCATTTCGTGGACGCGGAGAACCGCGTCGGCAACATCCGCGAAACGCTGCTCGTCGACCTCGTCGAAAGCCCCGCCCAACGTGCGTTCGGGCATGCCAAGCTGGGAAAGTTGCCCCGCGCCTGCCGGGCCTGTGAAGTCCGGGCGATGTGCAACGGGGAATGTCCGAAAAACCGTTTCGCCCGTGCCCCGGACGGTGAGCCGGGGCTGAATTATCTATGTGCGGGATACAAGAAGTTCTTCACCCGTGTCCGGCCCTTCGTCGCCGAAGTGGCCGCCGAGTGGCGCCGGCAGAACGCTAAGCCTTGAGCTTCTCCTTGAGGAAGTCGACCGTGCGCCGCCAGGCGAGCTCGGCCGCTTCCTTGTGATACCGCGTCCCGGTGTCGTTCATGAAGGCGTGCCCGGCGCCCTCGTAAGTGTAGATCTTGTATTCGACGCCGGCCTTCTTGAGGGCCTCCTCGAATGCCGGGATGCCCGCGTTGATCCGCTCGTCGTCGCCGGCGTAGTGGATGAGCATCGCCGCTTTTATTTTCGGGACGTCCTCGGGCGCGGGCTGCATGCCGTAGAAAGGAACGGCCGCGGCCAGGTCCGGCGCGTTGACGGCCACCTGGTTCGTCGTTCCTCCGCCCCAGCAGAAGCCCATGCAGCCGACCTTGCCAGTCGCATGGGGTCCGGTTTTTAGATATTCGACGGCGGCGACGAAGTTCTTCGTGTTCGCCGCGTCGTTGAGCTTCTGGAAGAGGGGCCGGGCCTCGTCCGGATTCTCCGGTGTCCCGCCCAAGGGCGATAGGGCGTCCGGGGCGATGGCCAGGAATCCTTCGAGGGCCACCCGCCTGGCGATGTCTTCGGTATGGGGGTTGAGGCCCCTGTTCTCGTGGATGACGATAACGCCGGAGAGCTTGTCTGCGCCCTTGGGCCGGGCCGAGTAGGCGCGGACCTTGCCCGTTGCTCCCGGATACTCGATGTATCCCGTTTCGAGGCGCGGGTCGTCCTTCGGGACGACTTGGCCCGCGGCCCCGCCGCTTTCGAGGGCCGGCAGGAGAGCCGCCGCGGCGGCCGTTCCGCCCGCGAGCGCGGCCAGCTTTCCGAGGAAGTCGCGGCGGTCCATCGCGCCGCGTGCGTATTTTTCGTAAAGGTCGTTGATTTCCGGGCTCATGGTCGTCCTCCCTGGATGCATTTACCTGTTTTCCCCGCGGACATGACCATGGTATTTCGCGGTCTCGGCCCTGTCAAGTCTTTCCCCTCCGGAGGCGATGGCCCATTCGCTAAGGCTCAGGGCTACCCCTAACAAGCCCCGGCCTTCGTGCCGGGGAGTCGAGGGGTTTGCCCGTTCGCCGCCAGCGGCCGGGGCCCCGGGCTTGCCCGGGGGTCCACTTCCGCCGTACTCGCCCGTGTATGAGAGCCACGGGCGAGTGGCGAGCCGAAGGCTCGTCCCTTGACGCTAAGCACCGCCCTTCAAGGGGGATGAGAAGCGCGGCTTAGGGTTGGCCCCTGAGTACAAGGGGGCCTACTGGCGGCGACCCCCGGGATTAGGTTATAGTGGTCGCATGAGCGAAAACACACAGGCCGAAGGCGGTTTCCTGAGCGACGCGGAGGCCATCTGGCGGGCCGCCATCGCGGCGGTCGAGCCGGAGCGCCTCGTCCGGGAGAGCGTCGTCCGCGAGGACAACCTCGTCCGGATCAAAGGGACGACATTCGACCTGGCCGGCTTCGAGAAGGTCTTCCTTGTCGTTTTCGGCAAGGCCGCCGCGGCCATGGCCGGCGCGCTCGCCGATATCCTCGGCGAGCGGCTGACCTCGGGACTCGTGGTCGTTCCCGGGCCGGGCGTAAAAACGATTCCCAAGCTCGAATACATCGAGGCTTCCCATCCCATCCCGGACGCCCGAAGCGTCGAAGCCGCCCGCCGGGCGCTCGAGATCACCGGTAAGGCGGGGGAGAAGGATCTCGTCTTCGTCTGCATTTCGGGCGGCGGTTCGTCGCTCCTCACGCTTCCCGCCGATGGCATCACGCTCGAAAAGAAGCGGCGCCTGACCGACGACCTGCTTCGCGCCGGGGCGACCGTCGACGAGCTCAACGCCGTGCGGAAACACCTTTCCGCCGTCAAGGGCGGGCGGCTGGCCAAAGCGGCCTTCCCGGCGACCGTGGTGACGCTCGTCCTCTCCGATGTCGTCGGCGACGACCTCGGGACAATCGCCTCGGGTCCGACGCACTGGGACGTGTCGACCTTCGCCGACGCCCGCCGCGTCCTCGAGCGCTACGGCCTCTGGGATTCGGCCCCGGCCCTGGTCCGGGCCCGGCTCGAAGAAGGCCGCCGCGGCGAGATCGAAGAGACCCTCAAGGAGGGCGACCCCGTCTTCGCGCGCGCCCACGCGTTCATCGTGGGCGACAACATGACCGCGCTTCGCGCGGCTAAACACGAAGCGGATAAGCGCGGCTTCGAGACGGTCTTCCTGTCGTCCTCCGACAGCGGCGAAGCCAGGCAGGTCGCCGCGAACTACGCCGCTTTCCTGGCCGGGCTGACCTGCTCCGCGGCCTCCCTGCCGCGGCCGCTCTGCTTCCTGGCGGGAGGCGAGCTCACGGTCACGGTGAAAGGGAAGGGGAGGGGCGGCCGCAATACCGAGTTCGTTCTGGCGGCGCTCGTCGAGATGGGGAAAATAGATACCGAGGGCCTCGACTGGTTCATTCTGAGCCTGGGGACCGACGGCATTGACGGCCCGACCGACGCCGCCGGCGCCTGGGCCGACGCCTCGACGGCCGGATGCGCCCGCGCCATGCGCCTCGATCCTGCCGCCTATCTCGACGACAACGATTCCTATTCTTTTTTCAAACAGACGGGCTACCTGATCGTCACCGGACCGACCGGGACGAACGTCATGGACTTGCGCGTCTTCCTGCTCCGCGCCGGCTGATACGTTCGCTGGCGCCGACCCCGATTTGCTAATCTTTGCAAATCGGTGTAAAAGCGCCGCTCAGTATTAGCCCTGGGCCTTAGTCCGAAGGGGCAAGCGGGCTTATACGTTCGCTGGCACTAACCCAGTTTTAGAAAACTGGGTTGGACCTGCTCAGTATTAGCCCTGGGCCTTAGTCCGAAGGGGCAAGCGGGCTTATCATTCGTAGACACCGGCGAGGTCCCACTTTTTGATCGTGTCGAGGACAAGCTCGGCGACGCGGTCGTTGACCTTGCGGAAGTACTCCCGGGCCTGGGCGGCGTCGAAGGTCGGATAGCCTTGCCCCTTCTCGTAGAGGAGGATCGTCGAGGCCACCGGCGCGGCGTAATAGGCCCCGGCCGAGGCGTTGGGCGAGGCCATCTCCGGTTTGTAGCGCTCGGGGTGGACGCTATCGGGCAGGAAGGCCTGGATGTAGGCCGTCTCGTTGTTGCCGGCGTGCCCGCCGTTCTGCTTGAAGACGGCCTTGGTGATGTCGTCGGCCAGGGTCCACCAGTTGACGACGAGGACCCGGACGCGGCGGGCGTTGGCGACGCGCGTCGCGGCCGCGTTCAACGCCGCCGTGTCCGTTGAGGACGATGATGTTCTTGAAGCCGTTCGCGGCCAGGTTGTCGAGGACGGTCTCGGCGAAGGGCGAGTAGACCTCGGCCGGGATGGAGACGGCCCCCGGGAAGGCCTTCATGGCGTCGGTCATGCCGTAGTTCAGGGTCGGGGCGATCAGGGCGTCGACCTTCGCCGCGATATCCCGGGCCATGGCCTCCGGGGCGAGGTTGTCGGTGCCGTTGGGGATGACGCCGTGGGGTTCGAGGGAGCCGAACGGCACGAGCACCGTCCTGATCCGCGCCGGGACGAGCTCGCCGAACTCCTGCCAGCACATCAGGTTCATCTCGCGCGTCGTCGGCGGTTTCGCCGCGTTCTTGGCCGGGTCGGCCGTCTGCGCGAACGCCGCTGCCGCCGGCAGGACAGCCAGGAAAATCAACGCCGGGACCACGGGGGATTTTCTCATGTCGGTTGCCTCCTCGCTCCCTCCATCTTATGCCAATCGCGGGAGTTTGGGAATTCAGATTTTATTCTTGCTTTATTTCCGGGCCTGGCTATAATGATACTGGCTCTCTCTCGCCGGCTGGAGAGGGCTCCCTCAAAATTCTTATCATCACCCCCCTTTTGCTGACCTCAGCCGGCACTCACCCCTCCCCAAGGGAGGGGGTAGTGTTGCGCCCGCTCCGATTTTCAGTTCCGCCGGCCCGCCGATTGTGCTATCATACGAAAAATCCCCGAGCGCGGAGTCCATGCATGATGGGCAAGATCGACTGGAAGACGGAACTCACGCACCACTTCGACAGCCTCCGGGTCATCGAGCGCTGCCAGACGGAGACCATCGGCTATTTCAACCAATTCTGCGAGTTCATCGCCGAGCCGGCCTTCGAGAGCCTGGCCGACGAGCTGGCCCTCTTCCGGATCAAGTCCCGCCAGAAGAAGAACAAGGACCGGGACATCCGTTTCAGCGTCTGCTTTCCGGGCACGAAGGACGACCAGCTCCATTACCGGATCTCCCTGCCCAAGAACGCCGTGGAGCTTCGCCTCAAGCTCCAGGTCAAGGCGCGGCGGACGCCGACGGCGGATTATCAGACGACGGACGAGGACTTCATGCCCGGGCTGTTCCCCCTCGAAGTCCTCAAGATGGACAAGGACGACGTCATCCACGACATCATCGAGCACTACCGCAGGTTCTGCTACGCGGCGCTGACGTCGCCGGACTGACCGGCGAACGGCCTTCTCGTCACTCCCTTTCCGACGGCGGGCGGCGCTCGCCGAACACGGGCGATTCCCGGACGAGGGTGGCGAGGACGGCGCCGGCGACGGCGAGAGCGGTGAGGACGAGGAGCGAAGTCGTCATGGCTCCGGTCGCCCGGTCCTTCATGGCGTCCATGCCCATGATGAAGACGATGCCCGAGATCTGGCCCATCAGCAAGAGCAGGCTGTTGGACGTGCCTTCCGGAGCGGGATGGGTGATCTCGGCCGCGTACTGGAAGCCGATAGGTCCGGCGCTCAGCAGGAAGAATCCGAAGACGAAACCCGACAGGAGGAGCAGTCCGTAGCTCGTGGCGTAGGTCATGCCGATGAGTCCGGGGATGAGCCCGGCGAAGGCCATGAAGATGAACGGCTTCCTGCGGCGGGACCTGTCGGAAACGAGCGGGATGACGACCGCGCCGACGATGCCGCCGACGAGCATCAGGCCGCCGAGCGCCCCGGCCTGGGAGATGGAGAAGCCGCGCGGCCGGACGATGTCCTCGACCCAGGTCGATATGCTGTTGAACATGCCCAATCCGACGAAGAACATGATCAGGAGGAAGAGGAAGTCGCGCCGGCGAAGCATCGATTTGAGGCCGTCGAACATCAGGACGCGCTCATCGCGGCCGGCCGGCGTGGGCGGGTGCTCGCGGGCGACGAGAAGGAAAAAGCCCGCCGCGACGGCCGAGGCGACGCCGTAGAGAAGGAGCATCCGGCTCATGCCGATGCGCAGGTATAAATAGGGAGTGAGCAACATGGCCACCAGAGGGCCGAGGTAAAGCGCCAACGTGCCCACTCCGGAGGCCGTCGCCCGTTCCCTGACCGGGAACCAGCGGGCCGCGATCTTGGTGATGGAGCCGATCACCAGCGGCTGTCCGACGGCGATCCCGACCTGGGAGAGGAAAACGACCGTATAGTTCGAAGCGAAGAGGCCGCGCAAGAGCGCGAAGACGGCCGTCAGGACGGCGCCGAGCCCGACGGCGGCCTTGAAGCCCCAGGTGTCGATAGCCCAAGCGGCGGGCAGGACGACGAGGATGTAGACGATCATGAAGACCATGGACAGGAGCCCGATCATGAGGTCGGACTTTCCGTAGAAAACGGCGGCGGCGCTCGTGATCGGGGCGAACGTGATCCAGAGCACCTGGGTCATGAGGCCCACGAGAACGAAAGCGAGGAGCACGAGCCAGCGATAGCGATAGACCTTGATCGTTTCTCCGTTCATCATATTAACCTCCTTGTTTTCACCCGGGCAGGCGGGATATGGCCGCGAGATGATCCTCGAGAAGCCGTTCGGCCATCGCGACGACGGCCGGCATCAGGCGATCCCGGGGGAGCTCGCGCCCTTCGACCGGGACCGAGAATGAAAGATGGATCTTGGGTTGAACGCTCCGCGGGCGGACCATCTGCCAGCTGACCTGCAGGAATTCGGCCAGTTTCTGGCGCTGGGGGGCGTTTCTCCTGATTCTGACAAGAGGGCTGTTCAGGAAGCGCGGCATCAGGATGCCGCTGGCGATCGATACCTGCAGGCGGGTCTCCGGAACTCTGCGCAGGATGATCTCGATGCTGCGCGACCAGTCCTCGAGGGCTTCCCCGGCGCCGGGACTCGTTTCCGGGTCGGGCTCCACTTCGACATGCGCATAAAGGAGCAGGGCCCCCCCGCTCGCGAGATGGCCGATCGAAGCCCGCAGGGCTTTCATGCGTCCGGCGGTGTCCCGCGGAGCGTAGATGTAATACTCGCGGGCGGCCGCGAAGGCCCGGGTGAAGCCGATGTCCGAGATCACCACCTTGAGGTCTTTCCTGGGAACCGAGGCCATGATGGCCAGCGAATCATACGCGCCAGGGTGGTTGGAAGCGATGAGCAGGGGGCCGTCCCGGGGGATGCTTTCCGCGCCGCGGACGGCCGGCTTAAGCGAAAAATCGGCCAGGATACTGCGGGCGCCGCCGCTCAATCCCGATGACCTGATTTCGTCGTCCGCGCGGGCGATAATCCCGGCGAAGCGGCCGGCGGGATACCTGAACAGGGGCCCCAACAGCCGGCGCGCGACGCCGTTGGGCGAAAACCCCAGGGCCCGGCAGATTTCGTCCGTGATCTTTTCTCGATATGCCGCGACGCCTTGGCGGTCGGATGATGGGGTCATCGTTTTCGGAACGGGCGGCCGCACCGAACCGACTATAGAACCGGCTGCGGAAGGATGTCAAGAACGAAGGGGTGGTTACTTCTTTTTATTGATCTTTTCCCAGCGTCCGGGCGTCCAGGCCCAAAAACTGCCTACCTGCTTCCAATTCCCCGGGACCCAGGCCTTGTTCGGCTTCACCTTGACCCAGCGGCTTTCAACCCAAACATAGTTGACGCCGGCCCACTTCCAGTAGCCCGCGACCCAGACGTGAAGGGGGCCGGGCCTGACGGTGATGACCTCGACCCTGAGCGGGGGAGGAGCGATCCGCGGTTTCGTGGCGGCGTAGCCGGACACGATAATCAGGAAAAAGGTGCCCAATATGGCAAAGGCGGTCTTTTTCATCGGTTCCTCCACCCATTTAGTCGTCGGAGGACGGAGAAGCTTGGCGGAAACGGCCTACTTCTGCCCGTTGATGACCTCGAGGACCTTGAAGAGGTAGTCGTAGCCCGGGCGGTCGACGGTGTTCTGGCCGAGGTACTTGAACTGGAGCACGCCGTTGGCGTCGATGATGTAGACGCTGGGGATGTTCTGGTCGACCTTACTGCCGTTCCATTCCGTCTGGAAGAGCCCTAGGCCCTTGGAAAGCTTCCGCTCGCCATCGACGAGGATGGGGAATGGGGCCAGGATCGTGCCCTTTTCGAGCGAGTAATCGGCGGGGAAGAGCTGGCGGAAACGCTCCATGCGGAGCTTGCCCTTTTCGTCGAGCTTGGACGGGTCGGCTGGATTTTTCGTGTTTCTGACCGATTCGAGCTGGCCGGGCAGGGCCTCAAGCCAGGCCTTGACGATGTCCTGGGGATAGGGGAAGACGACCAAGATCTCGACGTTGTACTTCTCGCGGATCTTCTTCGCCTTCTCGAGCTCGGCGAGCTCGACGTAACGGTAGTTGCAGATCGTGCACCAGTAGTTCTCGGCCGCGTAGCCGCGCGGAAAGAGGATGAGGACGTTCTTGCCGCGGAGGGACGAGAGACTCAGCGACCCGCCCTGGTAGACGGGCAGGGTGAAGTCGGGCATGGGTTGGCCGACGACCACCGGGTTGGGCCGGACCTCGGCCTGCGGGGTCGTCTGGGCCTGCTGGGCCGGCCTGGCCGGCACGGTCTGCTGGGGCTCGGCGGCGGCCTGGCCCTGGAACAGGATGATGATGGCAGCCACGGCCAGGACAACCAGGGCCGCGACCAGGATGGTGGCTTTTTTCTTATTGATCATTGTGCGGGTCTCCTTTTCGGGGATGCCTCTATTAGAGACGACCTGTTCCCAAGAGTCAAGCGCGCACCGGGACGTACAGGCCAGGCCAACTCAGGCCCGATCCTGCGTCCGATGCTCTTTCCGACTCAGCTCCGCACTCTAATATTTGAATGCGGGGTGGGAATGCAATATATATAATGTCGTCGAAGGCGCGCCGGAAGGAGGAGCGATGGAAGACAGCGATATCCGGGGACTTTTGCAGGCGATGGTCAGGGCTCCGAGCTACCCCGGGGTAGCTCGGCAGGAAGAGGCCGCCGTCCGCGAGCTCGAAGCCTATCTCCGAAGGCACGGCATCCCCTCGACGCTCGTCGACGTCCGGGAGGGCCGGCCGAACTTGTTGGCGACGGTCGCCGGCGAGAAACCCGGACCGCACCTCCTCTTCTGCGGCCACATGGACACCGTGCCGCCGAATGCCGGGGCGTCGGTGGACCCCTTCGCGGCCACGGTCGAGAACGGCCGCCTCTTCGGCCGGGGGAGCGTCGACATGAAGGGCGCGCTGGCAGCCATGGCCGGGGCCCTCGTCCTGCTGAAGGAGTCAGGCGGCCCGGCTTCGGGCTCGGTCACACTGGCCGCGGTCATCGACGAGGAGATGGAGAGCTTGGGCGCCGAGGCCCTCATCGCCTCCGGTTTCAAGGCTGACGGGGCGGTCATCGGTGAGCCCACCGAGAACAGGGTGGCCATCGGCCACAAGGGGCTCGAATGGCTCGAGGTCGAATTCGAAGGCAAGGCCGCCCACGGCAGTACGCCCGAGGCGGGGATCAGCGCTATCGTCGCCGCGGCCCGTTTCGTCTCGCTCGTCGAGCGGGACCTCGTCCCCGGGTTCGAGCGGAGGCGCGACCCGGTCCTGGGCCTTCCCGCGATCAACATGGGTACGATTTCGGGCGGACAACAGCCGAGCATGGTCGCCGCCAACTGCCGGCTCCAGCTCGACAGGCGATGGGTCTCGACCGAAACGATCGATCAGGTTTTCGGGGACATCGAAACTCTGCTCGCGCGGGTCCGGGAGGTGCTCCCCGGCCTCAAGACGAAGCTCTCTCGGATGCCCGGCGGCATGGCTACGATGCTCCACGGCCCGCTCGTCATCGATCCCGATCATGCCCTCGTGCGTTCCGCGCTTCAAGCGTTCGGAGATCTGGGTCGGCCCGCTCCTCCGACGGCCGTCTTCCCGGCGTGGACCGACGGAGCCCTCATCTCCCGCGAGGCCGGCATACCGACCATCGTCTGGGGACCGGGGGCGCTCGCCCTGGCTCATTCCGCGGAGGAGAGCATCCTTCTCGAGGACGTTTATCTAGCCGCGCGCCTTTACGCCGCCGCGGCCCGGCGTTTCACGGCGGGGCGATGAAGAGTCGCGTCCCGCATACCTACGTCCTGCTCATCGGCCTGCTCGCCCTGGCCTCCGTCACGACCTGGATCATCCCCGCCGGAAGCTACACCCGCGTCGTCGAACAGGGCAGGGAAGTGGTCGACCCCCTGTCCTATCATCCCGTCGAGGCCCGCCCGGCCGGGCTCGGCGCGTTCATCCTCGCTTTCCCCCGGGGCCTCCGGGAGATCGCCGAGATCGTCTTCTACATCTTCATCATCGGCGGTGCGTTCGGGGTCCTGAACAGGACCGGAGTCATCCAGGCCGGCGTCCGCGCGCTGGTCCGGCGGCTCGGACAGAACAAAGCGCTCATCGTACCGCTCCTCACCGTCGTCTTCGCCGTCGGCGGAGGCACGATCGGCATCGCCGAGGAGACGCTCATTTTCCTGCCGGCGCTCCTTCTTCTCGCCCGATCGCTCGGCTACGATTCGCTCGTCGCCGGAGGCATCGCCCTGGTCGGGGCCAACGCCGGCTTCGCCGCCGCTTTCATGAATCCGTTCACTGTCGGCGTCGCCCAGGGCATCGTTGGCCTGCCGCTCTTCTCCGGGATGGGCTTCCGGCTCGGGCTCTGGGCGGTGATGACGGCCGTGACCGTCGTTTTCATGACGCGTTATGCGCGGCGCGTCGGGGCGAAACCCGAGCTCAGCCGAATGTACGAATTCGACAAGACGCGCGAGCCCCTGCCGGACGCGGACAAGGCCGAGCCTTTCACCAGGAAGCATTCGCTCGTCCTGGCCGCCCTGCTGGCGGTGCTCGTCCTGCTCGTAGTCGGAGCGATCCGCTGGCATTGGGGCATCCTCGAGCTTTCCGGTCTCTTTTTCGGACTGGCCCTCGTCGCCGGCCCCATCGGCGGGCTGTCGCTCGACGACACCGTCAGGGCTTTCATCCAAGGCGCCGCGGACATCACCTACGCCGCCCTCATCGTCGGCTTGGCCCGGGCGACGCTCGTGGTTTTACGGGACGCCCGGGTCATCGACACCATCACCCATGCCCTGGTCGTGACGACCCAGGGCTGGTCGTCCTGGCTGAGCGCCGTGGGCATCTACCTCATGCAGAACCTGCTCCATTTCATCGTGCCTTCGGGAAGCGGCCAGGCCGCCGTCTCCATGCCCATCCTCGCGCCGCTCGGCGACCTCGTCGGCGTCACCCGCCAGACCAACGTTCTGGCCTACCAGCTCGGCAACGGCTTGACCAACGTCTTCATCCCGACCCAGGGTTATTTCATGGCCGCGTTGGGCATCCTGAAGATCCCCTGGACGACCTGGGTCCGTTGGCTTCTTCCTCTTCTCGCGATCTGGCTGGCGATCGGCTGCGGCGCGGTCATCCTCGCCAACGCCATCCGCCTCGGGCCTTTTTAGGGGCGCGAGCGCCCCGCGCCCGGGTTTCACAAGCCGTCCCGAATGCCGGGCCCGTTCCGGGGAAGGGGAGCACACGGTTTTCTTGAGCGATTTGTAGGCCCTTTTGTGGCCTTGACAGGTGCGCGGAGGGCATTGACTCTGGTTCAGAGCCCATGTTATTCTTCCGCCCTCATAATTCCGAATCCGGGATCGTGAAATATTTATTTAAGGAGAAGGATTCATGAAGAAAGGCTTGCTGGTTTTTTCGGTGGCGCTTTTGCTCGCGGCGCTCGTGCCCCAGGCGGTTGCCGCCGCGGTTGACATCGACCTTGGCGTCAAGGGGGGCGTGTCTCTGGCCAAGTTAAAATGGAGCGACGACACGGAGGCCTCAAGTAACTTGACCCAACCCGTCTTCGGCGTCTTTGCCGCTTTCAACCTCAATAAGTCTTTTGCGATTCAACCGGAAATTTACTTGTTGACGCAAGGCGGAACGTTTTCGAGCGAGGCAGAAATCGGCATCTTAGAAAGTGTCGACCTTTTTGAATACAAATCGTTTTATCGCTATATTCATGTTCCCATCCTGGCCAAGGTCCGCCTCATGCCGAACGAGAAATTGAACCCCATCATATTCGCGGGGCCGGCCGTGGATTTCCTCCTGTCTGCCCATGATAAGTATTACATCAACGGCGTGTTTGAAGGCGACGAGGACGTCAAGCAGGACCTCAAGACCACAAACTTCGGCCTCGTTTTCGGCGCTGGCGTGGAGTACATGATGGACAAGGTCATGCTCATCCTGGATGTTCGCTACGATATGGGGCTGGCGGATATCAACGCGGTGACGATGGGCTCTTATACCCTGAAAACCAAGACGCTGATGTTCATGGCCGGGGTCGGGTTCTAAACAAGAAAGTTCATCACTGTTTTTCTGCGGCCGGGGCGCCGGCCTGGAAACGTTCGCGGCCGAGGCGATGATCAGCCGTGGAGGTTCGCATGAAGAAAACGGTTGGCGCTCTGGTCGTCCTGGCCGCTTTGATGAGTCTGGCCGCGCAGGCCGGCTGTGGCCGTCAGGATATCCGAACCGAGATCGCCAAGTGGCAGGACGGCAAAGCGGCGGCGGTTTCGCTGACCTATGACGACGGCAGCATCAACCAGTTCCGCGTCGCCGTGCCCCTGATGAAGGGCTTCGGCTTCCCGGCCACTTTCCACATCATAACGGGCGAGATTAGCGGGTCGCGATATCACGGCGCGTTCATCGGCCGTCCCACCGATGCCATCGTCCGGGAAACGGCCGGCGTCCCAACCGGGCCGGATAACTTTTTCGAACGGGCCTCCGCGATCGGCCGCCTCGGCCTCCAGGGGGGCTTCGACTATCACCTCCGCGCCGGCGAAATGTTCGAGGATGGCAAGATAGACGCCGCCTACCGGCTGATCGACGAGGCCTACGCCAAGGTCCGCCAGGGCGCATTCAAGCCGGAGTCCGCGCCGCCCCCCGACGGCGGCAAAAACGCATTGACCTGGGACGACTTGAAAGTCCTGGCCGGCGAGGGGTACGAGTTTTCCAGCCATACGGTCACGCATCCCCGGCTGGCGGTTCTCGACGAGGCCAACCTGGTCTACGAGCTGGAGAAGAGCCGTGAGGACATCCTCGACCACCTCGGTCCCAAGCACACGTTTACGATCGAGTGCCCCTTCGGCACCGAGGACGAACGGGCGGTCGGGTACGCCTTGGCCCGCTATCCGGCGTCGCGCAATCGCCTTTCTGAGGCATTCCTCGAAGAGCTCAACCGTTGGAACGACAAGGACCCCGCCGCGTCCGCCAAAGAGTATGTCCAGTGGCAGCGGGGCGTTCTGACGGCGACGGCCATGAGCCAGATGAAGGGTTGGGTCGATACGATCGCCGGCCGCGACAACATCTGGCTGGTCCTCGTCTTCCACGGCGTCGACGGCATCGGCTGGGAGCCGAAGACCGGCGCGGAGCTCGAGGAGTATTTCGGCTATATCAAGTCGTTAGAAGCCCGGCTCTGGGTGGCGACATTCCAGGATGTGACGAAGTACATGCGGGAGCGGATGCGCGGCCAGGTGACGACCTCACGGAGGGGCGGGACGATCGAAGTCGACCTCCGCCACGACTTGCCGGCGGATGTCTACGATCTTCCGCTCACTCTGAAAACCCACGTCCCAGCCGGTTGGACGTCCGTCGAAGTGAGACAGGGAAGCCGGACGACAAGCGCAAGCCCGGCCCGGGACGAGCGGGGCCCGTACGTCCTGTATCAGGCCGTGCCGAACGTCGGTCCCGTATCGCTCATCAAGCGCCCGGGCTGACAAGCGCCAGGCGATAACCTCAAGCCGCGGCCGACACACGGCTAGGGCGCGGAGCCCTGGCCGCCGCCCGTGATGTTAGAGCATGGCCAGGTCGACATACGGTAGGGACGTGTCGATCTGGCCCTCCGCGAGGAGAGAGGGGTCGTTCGAGAAGAGGACGATGTCGGAAACCGTCGACTGCCCCAAGAACCTCTTTGTCGCCCGGAGCAGAGGGTCCTGGCCGCAGCTGCCGACGATCAGCAGGTTATATTTCTTTTGCGAGCAGTCATTATGGACCCTCGACAGCAGGGCCTCCAGGATCTCGGGATCCCTGCCGCGGGCGGCGCAGTCGATGACCGTGGCGTCCCTGGTCGTCCCGCCCTCCTTGGGCAGCGGGGGAAAATCCAGCAGGGCGGCCGCGGCCGCGTGCGCGCCCCTGAGCCACTTGAGTCTCCACCCGTAGCGGACGATCCGGTTCTGCTTCAATCCCCCTGTGTCCCAGGCCGCGCACGTCCCGACGACCTCGCCGCCCCGTTCCGCGACATAGTAACGGGAAAGGTCGCATCCGGGCCTGGCGGCCAGGTTGCGGAGAAACGATTCCCTGTCGACGACCGGGGCGAAGAGCCGAGCCCGGAACTCGTCCCGAAGCAGCGCGACCATGGCGTCCACATCGGAGAGTTCCGCGCGCCGGACCCGGTATCCGTCGCTCTCTCTCTTCCGCCCCATGACCAGGATGCTCTTCGCGCGGAGCGTCGCGATGACCTTGGAGCGGGGGAGGTCCAGCTGGTCGGGTCCGTTCCTGCCGATGAACCTTCCGGCGGCCCGGTTCCCCGTCATGACAATGGCGTAGCCCAGGATGCACTCTCCGCGCATCTCCCTTGAGAGACAGCTCGCCGCCCGATAGAAGAATCCCCGTCGTCGGGCCTCCTTTTTGACGTGCACGTTTCCGAAATAGGCCACGGTCCGGGGCATCCCATTGACGAGCCGGCGCTGGAACATGAGCATGGCGAAGCCGGCGAGGCTCGCCCCGCGGAAGAAACCGACGCACTCCAACCGCTCCGAGAAAAGACGCGGAATCGCGAAAATGTCGGGCTGCCTGTCGAAGACGACACTCAGCCCCGGGGTTTCGACCGGGGTTTCACCGAGGATTCGGAGCATCTCCCAGTTCCACTCCCGGGAGATCTTTCTCAGATGATACTCCTCCGCCGCGCTCGTCATCGCAATTCCATGACCACGAGGTTATAAAAGGGAAACCGGTCGGACCTGACGAGCTCCTCGCCGCGGTCGTCCCGCCGGACGAGGCGCTCCCACAGCGCTTCCGGAAGCGGATGGTCCAGATGGATATAACGGGAAATCGCTAGGCTCGACGGTGCGGCCTTCTCGCAAACGAGCGCCACCAGCCTGGCGTACTCTTCGAGGCCCATCCAGTCGCCGATGTTGGACAGGTGGAACTTGTTGAACCTGCCCGGAGGGCTCTTGTCCACGGCTTCCTGATAGGACTCCAACCGCCACGCGATGCTCGCGTGGTTTTCCCGGACCCGCCGCAGCCCCTCTTCAGACAAGTACTCGGGGAGCGCTTCGGGAAATAGGACGCGTCCGAAAAAGCAGAATTGGAGGTAGGGATTCTTCCGGGCCGGGGTCGCGGCGCAGAAATCCCGGAACCGGCCGTAAAAGAATTCCGCGATGTCGCGCTTTCCTCCGTGCCGGAGCCCTTCCTCGGCGATCCCCCGCTTGTGGTAAAGGCGGGGATGGAACGCCACTTTGAAGAGGACCTTCAGAAGGGCCGTGCTCAGATGCCGGTCGAAGTACTCCTGCCGGGCCGCGACCGTGTCCTGCTCGAAGAGGCGCCTCAGCTTTCTTTCCCCGAGGACCGCCAGGGCCGCGGGACTGAACCGCCCGAGGTATCTCTCGAACCGGCCGGCGCGGATAGGGCCCCTTTCGACGGCGGGCATGTTCGCCGCCCAGAAGCCCTTCTCGTTGTCACCCAGGAAGGCTGCCGTCCGGTCGAAAAGACGCCTTCGTTTTTCGGCCGAGGCGTCCATGAAACCCAGGAGCGCGGCCGCCTCGAGCGGCTCCAGGGCCCGGCAGGCGCCCAGCTTCAGCCGGCAGAGAAAAAGCTGGGCCGGAGAAATGTCGACCGCCTCGATCGCGATGGGCCCTAGGGCGAGCAGGTTGAGCGGGACCTCCCCGGCGCTGGCGACGCAGAGCAGGCGGTCGCCCTCCCGGATCTCGAGCGCTCGCCGCTCAGTCAGGGCGTCCTCCTGGGAGATGCCGTAGTTGTAGGGAGGTTTCATGACGTGCGTACCGACCGAAAACCTTCGATCGCCCCCAGTTTCTCGAATAAGCCGAACTTTTCCGCCCCTGCCGTCACGGCCTCGATCGCGCGCGCGGTGATTGTCCCCTTGAGGGGGACGTCGAGAGGTTCGAGTCCGCAAAGCATGGCCTCGCCGGCGCAACAGAACGTCGTGCCCTTCGGGGTGTGCGAGCTGATCACGAAATCCGGGTCGTCCGGCAGAGTGACGTAAGAAGCGAAGGGGAGGGCCGTCACGTTAAGCATGCGGGCCACCCCGGGGGCCAGCGCCGAGGGGATGGAAACATCCGCGATCACCACGGGGGCCCCGTCCTTGATGTGGTGGGGGAAAATGATCGGGTCGTTGGTGTTGGTGGCCACGGCGATGACGTCGCATTGTTTGAGCGGGGCGAGATCCGCGGCCAGTTCGAGCGTCCCCGGGAAATTCCCCCGGTCGAGGCCGGCGGCGAAGGCTTCGAGCTTCGCTTTTTTCCTGTCCATCAGGACGGCCCTGCCGAAGAGGCCGTCGGTCCTGATCAGGCATTCCGTGACGATGGAGCCGATGTTCCCGGAGGCCCCGACGACGCCCAGTGTCAGCTTCGCGCGCCCCTGCCGCAGCTTCCGGATCTCCTCGCCCAGACGGCGGAGGCCGGAGGCAGCCGTCAGCGTGTTCCCGGTGACGATCCTCGCCCCCTCCGGCTCGACGAGCCCGAGGCCGTTGCGGCTGAGGATCGACGCGTATCCGCCCAGTCCGATCACGGCGGCGCCGCCGCGGGCCGCCATGTCGACGGCCTCCTGGACCTTGGCCACGACCCGCCGTCCCTTTCCCAGCCGGTGCAGGCGCTCGAGCTCGGCCGAGTCCGCCGCCAGGATGATGAAGCTGAAGTGGACCCGGCCGCCGAACAGGTTTTTCGAAAAGAGGACGAACGGCTTCATCTCCATCACCGCCTGCAGACGGTTGAACAGGATGCGGAGGCCGGTGTCCGAGGCCCGGGCGAAGTCCTTCTCCATGATCCGGAGCTCATCGGCCGGCCGGCTGAAATGGGCGATGAAGGCCACCCGGACGGCCCTGTCCGCCGGTTCGTCGAGCCGAGAGGGAAGGACTCCCGGGCGCGCTTCCTTCCCCTTGTTGTCGTCGAAGGGGTCGCCGTCCATGAGGGGCAGGCAGAGCTCGTAGGTCCGCCTCTCCTCGATCCTTCGGGCCAGCTCTTCGAACGCGCCGGCGACCCGGCCGATCTCCTCGTCCGTGATATAGGCGGAGGGCTCGACCCTCAGGGTGTTCGGCGCGGACAGCGTCGGCAGGGCCCGGACGCGGAACTGCCGGAGCAGGTAGGACGAGAAGAGATAGCCGGCGACCTCCCGCCCGGCGAGGGCCCGGAGGGTGATGTTATCGCTTTTCGAGAAATCCCTGAAGCGGACCCCCAGCATGAGCCCGCGGCCGCTGACCTCCTCTATCACGGAGGGGAAGGCCTCCCGGACGGCGTTCAGTTTCTCCAGGAGCTTGGCTCCCTGCCGGGCGGCCCGCTCGGGCACCCGGTCGCTCTTGATGACCGACAGGGCCTTCAGCGCGACGCGCGCCGCGAGACCGCCATTCGAAAACGTCGAGACGTAGTATTTGCCGAAGTCCTCCTGAAAGCGCTTCTTGTCGACGAGCAGGGCCGAGATCTTTTCGATACCGCCGCCGAGGGCCTTCCCGAACAGGTAGTAGTCGCCGGCGACCCCTTGGGAAGCGAGGAAGGACCCCGTCCGGCCCAGGCCGCACTGGATCTCGTCGATGATCAATGGGAAAGCGTACTCCCCAAGGCGGCCGAGGACTTCCGGGTTGACCGCCCTCACGCCGCCTTCGCCTATCACCGGTTCGACGATGGCCGCGACGACCGTGCTGACGGCGAACTCCTCCAGGCGCCATTCGCCCCCGTTCGGGGCGGCGATCCTCCGGAGCTTGACCCGGGCGCCGGCCAGGCCGCGGTCGAGCCCGTCCTTCCAGTCGGGCGATTGATCATCGACCGGGATGCGTTCGAAGCCCGTGATGTTGGCGAACGGGCGGCGCTGTTCGTCGTTTCCGAGCAGCGAGCGGGGGCCGGAGGAGTTGCCGTGGAAGGCGTTCTTCAGCGTCACCACGCTCAAGGGGACATCGCGGAGGGCCTTCCTGTTCTCTTCCCAGACGAGGGCCAGCCGGCTTCCGGCCTCTCCGCCGAACTGCTGGAGCTCGTCCTGTTCCATTTTCTCCAGCTTCTTCCGCCATTCCAGGGCCGCGTGGTGGAGGGCCATCTCGACGGCCTCCGACCCGGAGGACGCGAACAGGACGCCGTAGTCCCGCCCCGTCGTCTCGCCCACCGTCGTCGCCAGCTCCTCCGCCAGTTTCGCGGCGTGCTCCTGGATGCTCGCCTGGTCCGACAGCGGGATATCGTCGGCTTCGAGAAAGGCGGCCGCGGCCGCCTTGAGGGCCCCGTGGTTGTGCCCGAGAAGGTTCGTGCCGTAGCCGCCGACAAGATCCAGGACCTCGACCTCCCGCCCCTCTTCGAACGTGAACAGGGAGTCCTTCTTGGCCCTGTGGTAGGTGTGGTCCATCCGGAGCCCGGCGAGCATGCCCCCGACATAGGGATTGAGGACGCGCGTGAACCTCTCCGACGCGAAGCGCTCGTCCCCGCAGGCCTCCACCCCGGGCGGCAGGGACTGAGGGTCGGTCAGCCCGGCGATGGTTTCCCGGCAGCCGGCCTCGATCCCGGATCGAGAGACGTTGCCTTTTTTCGTCCTGGGCACAGTCCCGGCGGCCAGGGCCAGCCTCCGGATGATGCGGTGCCGGAATTCGAACGGCTCCAGGTCCTTAAAGAGCCGGGCGTTCGTCCCGGCGACGAGCCTCGAAAACTCGCCGAGGGCGCCCTTGTCGATCACCGTTACAATCGTCTCAGGCCCGCCGGCGACGAAGACGAGGGCGGCCAGCCCGGGACTGTCGCGCATCGGGAAATATTCGACATGGATGGCCTTCCGGTGGAGGGCGGCATAGTGCTTCTTCATGGACGCGAGCGGGATCTTGACGCCGAAACCGTCCTTGATGAAATCGAGCCCGTCCCTCCCGATATAGACGAGCCTGTCTCCGTCCGCTAGCTGGACGATGTCGCCCGTGTCGAGGAACCCTCCGGCGGCATCGGCGCCCGCGGCCTCCCCGAGTATGGACTTGCAGCCGAAGGGCGATTTCACGTAGAGCCGGTAAAGGCTGGGCTCCTCGGGCATCTTCATTAGCCCGACGGCCACGCCCGGGAGGGGCCATCCGAGCGACTTGCGGTCGTCCTCCGTGGCATCGTCGAAGAGCACGGTGCTCAGCACCTGTTGGGTCTCGGTCATCCCGAAGGCGTTATGGAGGGAGAGGCCGAGGGCCGATTGAACGGCCTTGGCCGTTCTTCCCTCGTCGCGGGCGCCGCTTATGACGACGGTTTTCAGGCTCGCCTTGAGCCGGTCTTTCATCTCGGGGAAGTTGCGCATCAGCTCCAGCAGCAGATGGTATATGGCGGGTCCTCCGGTGACGTGTTCCGGCATCATCCGGAGGAGGAAATAGCGGACGGTTTCGGGTTTTTCCTCGAACCACTCCGTGTTGATGAGACACACGGGAGACCCCGACCACAGGGCGTTGAAATAGGCCCGGATCCCCATCGAGTGGGTGAACAGGGGCGTGAACCCGCGGCCGCCCAGCTTGTCGGGCGCGTAGAAGCCCGCTTCCTGCCAACTCAGGCAGTTCCGGATGAAGGCGCCCTGTTCGTAGACGACGAGCTTCGACTTGCCCGAGGATCCGGACGTCGTCAGCACCAGGGCTTCGGTCTCAGGCGCCGTCGCGGCAATGGCCTCCGCGACTTCCGGGTCGGGAGGCGCGCCCGGTACGGCGTCCGGCATGTCGCGGTAGAGTCCATCACGCAGTCCGAAATCCTCCAGGGGGTCGTAGCAGGGCAGCCCCTTCCTGAGGCCGGCCGCCTTGATGTCCCGGACGATCGTCTTTTCCTTGTCGTGGCCGTCGAGGGAGGCGATGTCCCGTTCCGGGACGATGACGGCCGCGCAGCCGGCGAGGTCGAGCCATTCTTCGAGCGGCCCCGTTTCGACGAACATGGGGAGAAGGGTCCTCACGCCGTAGGCCGCCAGGGCGGTGAACGTCAGCGCGGTGAACAGCTCGTTCCCCCCGGAAACGGAGGCCAGCAGGACCGTCGTCCCGGGCCGGATGCCCTTCTTCCGGAACTCGCCGAACATCCGGGCGGTGACGAAACGGAGCCGCCGGAGGGAGACGCGGACGAGCGTGGGGCCGTCATGGCCGATGATCACTTCGCTCCGCTCGTCCCGGTGGGCCAGTTGCCGGAAAAGAAGGGCGGCTAGGTTCGGGACGGGCAGGCCCGGGAGGTCCCGTTCCGAGGCCAGGATCCTGTCGAAGCGTCCGTCCGCTTCCGGGGGCCTAGGCATTTTCGGACCTCCGCGTTCCCTTGGAGTCCAGCATCCGCACCAGGACCGGCAGGAGGATGCAGTCCCCGGCCAGCCCGGCGGTCAGGGTCGCCAGGCTCAGAATGCCGAAATACCGGATCGGCGGAGACGAGGCGAAGAGGAATACCGAAAACCCGACCGAGAGGATCGCCATCGTCAGGACCATGCCGGGGGCGGTTTCGCGGAAGGCCTCACGGAGGCCGCCGGTTTTTTTGTACCAGAACAGGAGGTGGAAGGTGTTGTCCACGAGGATGCCGAGCATGAGACAGCCGATGGGTACGGTGGCCATGTTCAGCGTCAGCCCCGACCAGCCCATCAGGCCGATGACGCAGGCGACGGGAATGGCATTAGGGAGGATGGACGCGGCGAACAGCCGCGCGTTCCTTAGAAAGGCGGCCATGACCAGGAAGATCAGCGCGAAGGCGAGGGCTAGGCTGCTCACGAACGCCTTCTTGAGCTCCTCGGCGACGACTGCGTACAGGGTCACATAGCCGTTGACGCTCGGCCGGACGCCCGGCATCTTCGCCGCGGCCAGGACGGCGATCCTGTCCGCGAGCGCCAGGCCCCCGCTGGTCGAGAGCGTCGGGATGAAGAACGTAACGCGTCCCGTGCGGCCGTCCGGCGACACGTACTGGGACTTTGGCCGTTCCGAAGAGGGAAAGCTGAGATAGCTCACCGCCCCGTCGACCTCGTCGAGCTCGAGGACGGCCGATATCCAGCCGTTGAGCTCACGGGGGTCGGCCTTGTCGATCTCGAGCGTGTATTCGAGGGGGACGTAACGGCTGACGTTGCGCTCGACGAAATGGTGGTCGACGACGCGCGAGTTGGACGGGGAAATGATATCGAGGCTGTAGATGTCGGCCTTGAGCTTCAGGATGCCCGGAACCATGGCCGCCGCCACGCCCAGGAAAATGAGGAGGATCGACGGCCGCGAAAAGACCGGGAAACGCCGGAAGAAGCGCTCGATGTCGGCGCGCGGCTCGAAGGCGTAACGCTTGGGGAAAAAGAGGAGGAGGGCCCAGGCGAAGCCGCCGGCGATCCCCGCCGTCCCGAGAACGGCGAAATCCTTCAGGAGCGGGATGCGGCTCGGCCAGAAGGTAATGAAACCGATGGCCGTGGTCAGGACGGCCATGAAGCAGGGCGCCACGACCTTCCGGAAGTCCCCCCGGTGGAACAGGACGTGGAGCGAGCCGGACGTGCCGTAGAAAAGGACGAGGACCGGGAGGATCACCGTGACCATACTGAGGGGGATCCGGAAGACCGCCGCCGCGAGCAGGAGCGTCGAAACGCCGCCGGCGGAGACGCCCATGGTCATCAGGAAGGCCTTGGTGCTCTTCAAGACGAGCAGGAGGAGGGCCATCAGGAAAAGCAGGCCCAGGCCGATGAAGGAGAGGGTATATTTTTGCGTTTCCTCGTTGATCGCTTCGTGGAGCACCCCCGTGCCCGCGAGATGCGATTCGAGGGGGACGTCCTTCAACAGGTTCCGGACGGCCTTCAGGAGTTCGGGCCGGTTGGGATTCAGACGGGAAGGCGGCGTGAACGCGACGATGAAGACGGAGATGCTCTTGTCGAGGCGGCGTTTCAGACGGTAGACGGGGGGCGGATAAACCGAGACGCCGTCGACGTCCGGGAGCTCCGTCAGCCGGTCCCAGATGACCATCAGCGCGTCGCGGGCCTCATCGCTCTCGAATCCTCCGGGGTCGCGGAGGACGACCAGGAGCGCGGCGCCGCCGCCGAATTGCTCGAGGAAATCCCCGTAGCGGGCGATTTCCGGCGACGAGGGCGTCACCCATCGTTCGAGGGAGTTTTCGACCCTTATTTTCGGAAGATAGAGCACCAGGAGGACGATGAATACGGCCGGGACCGCGATGCGAAAGGCCTTCACGAGCTTGTCCATGGCATCTTTCCGGGATTAAGATAAG
This sequence comes from Candidatus Aminicenantota bacterium, assembly GCA_026393975.1. Classification (GTDB taxonomy): domain Bacteria; phylum Acidobacteriota; class Aminicenantia; order Aminicenantales; family Saccharicenantaceae; genus RBG-16-66-30. Next base: position 122,568 of record JAPKZD010000016.1, read on the forward strand.
GATTTCCCGGAACGGAGTTGTCATAAAGATGTCAAGATTCGGTCAAAAGGGCGTTAATTCCCGCACGGGGCGCAAGTTCGCTTTGATGAGCGGGGCGGCCGCTAGCGGGAAGCGACGGCCAGGGCGAGGTTGAGACGGGCCCGGGCCGCGGCGCGGTCGGGGTCGCCCAGGACGAGAGCTGCGACGGCGCCCTTGCCCTTGAAGAGGAACCAGCGCCCCGCTTCGTTCTTGCCCTCGAGCGTTTCGCCTTGGCGCCGGACGTCCTTGAGATACTCCCTGAAGACGGCCAAGACAGCGTCATCGAGGGCCTCGGCCTCGGGCGCTTTTCTGAATTCGACGATGACCAGCTTGGAAACGGCGGGAGCGACGCCGTACTTGGCCGAATAGGCCTCGGTTGCGCTGTCCGTTGTGCCGAACCCCCAAAACGCGGCTTCGAGAACTGGCGATTCGCCCTGGGCCGCGAGCGGGCCCTTGATGTATCGCCCGCTTCGGGCAACCATGCCGTCGCGTGGAAGCCACGCCATGCCCATTGGCCGGACCGTCTCTTTCCCCGGGATCTTGGTCTCGATTGCCGCGGCGAACTCCCCGATCTCCCGGTCTGAGCATTCCGGGGCCAGGATGTTGACCATGTATTCGCCCTTGACGAGTCCCCCCTGTCCGGGGCTGACCCAATGGTCCGACTCGATGCCCGGCCGGCCCTCTTCCTCGCCCTCGAGCTTGGTCGAGTAGATGCCGAAGGCCGCTTCGCCCGATTCCATGCGGTAGATCTCGAGAACGACCTCTTTTGTCGTTGGCGCGACCCTTGCCGGCTTGAACTTGAAAACCGCGAGCTCGCGGAAGCCGTACTGGAGGACGATCTCGGCTCCGCCGTCGATGTAGCCGTAAAGGCCGTCCTTCGTGTAGGTCTCAACGCCGCCGTCCCGAGTCCAACCGGGGATCCCGTCCACGGCCCGCATGAGGGCGGGCTTATCTTGAGCGGTGGGGAAGCTGGCGCTGTCGCCGGGCCGGGCGGCGTTCCCTCTGGAGCAGGCCGCGGCGGCAAGCAGGACGGAAACGGCGAGGACGCCATATTGGTGGGTCATGATTCGCGGACATCTTTCATTCGAGATCTTTGTTTTAAGCCTATTTCGCCGGCGTTTTCGGCTTGAGCTCCATGCCGAGCTGCTGATAAAAACCGAGCATGTCGGGGATGGCCGTCATCATCATCTTGGCCATGGCCATTTCGTCTTCGCGGGATATGGGCGCGGAGCTGTTCGAAGGAAAGTAGCATTTGAAGTCCGGGGCAAAGTGCTTCAGGAATATCTCCACGTTTCCCTCTGATGGACCGACGATAGCCCTTGCCGGAAGGGAAAGTCAAGTCGAATGCGGGCCTACCTCTCGATCGAGCCGATGTCGCCCATCGTGCCGTTCGGCCGGGCGTTGCCGCGCTGGTCGGTCGTTTCCATCCTGAACGGCTTCGTGTTCCTCGTGACCGTGATGCTAACGTGATTGCCGAGCGGTCCTGTCGTGAATGTGCCCCAGAAATTGTCTCCGAGGATGGCCATGCCGAGCCTGTTCCCGATGGCGGTGTCCAGGTTGTGCCAGAATGCGATCCAGGCGGCGTTCTGTGCGTTCGACGGCCAGGTCACGGCCGGGCCGTACCAGGTCGTTCCGGTCATGTCGCCGAAGCTCGAGCCAAAATCGCTCCCCAGGATCGTGCCGTATTGGGACCTCAGCTGAAGGATGACGTAGTTCAGGAAATCATCCGTGGGCCCGCCGAAGCCCGAGTACCCGGCGTTGACGTAGGTGATGCTGTATTCCTGATTGGGGATCTTGTCGGCCGCCAGGTCGGCCGGGGGATACCAGAGGATGGCCGGCTGGCCCGCGTCCGTCCCCGCCGAGAGGACGGAGCCGTGGTAGTGGGCGCCGCTCACGTTCAGGGCGTCGAGGAGGGCGACCCCGTCATGGTCGCCGACCTTCGGCCAACGCTTGCGGCTGGACATCATCCAGTCGGGGACAGGCACGAGGATCCAGCTGAAGTCGACAACCCCGACGAGGTTGTAGCCCTGGCTGTAGAAATCGAGGATGGAGCCCGCGTACCAGTCCTCGGCGGCGCCGTTCAGCGTGTTGCCGACGACGACCGAATTCTGGAGCCAGACGGTCTCCACGGTGTGGGCGTTGCCGACGGTGGCACATCCACCCCCGCCGCCGATGTTCGGCTTGCCGCTGAAGATCGCCAACTCGCCCGTGACCGCGTTTTCCGCGATGGTACAGCCGGACATCCAGAGCGATCCGCCGCCCATGTAGACGCCGCCGCCGCGATCGTACCACTGCCCCGCATTGGGGAAGTCCGGGTGGTCCTGGACGAGGTTCCGGGCGATCGTGCAGTTCGTCAGAAACATCGTGGCCAGGTTGTTCGGCCCGCCGGACAAGGTAAATATGCCGCCGCCGTAGGCGTGCTGGGCGGTGACCCGGTTGCCGCTGATCGTGCACCCCCTCAGGGACGCGTCGTTCCCGAGGCGGCCCGTGTTGTCGCCGCCGCCGACCGAATAGATGCCGCCGCCCCCGGCCCCGTAGGCGATGACCGAATTGCCGCTGATGACGCAGTCGTTGAGGTCCAGACCGTTGGCGTAGATGCCGCCGCCGTAGGTGCCGCGGTCCCGGGCGGACCCGGATTCGCCGAAGCAGGTGTTGCCGGCGATCGTGCAGTCGGTGAGCCTCGCCGTCCCCCAGACCGCGAGACCTGCTCCCCGGGCCAGAGTGTAGGACTGGGTCCCGCCCGTGATCGCCTCGGCGACGGAATAACCGGAAGAGATGGTCACGTTCCTCATGGTCAGGTCGCCGTAGACGGCCAGGACCCTGGCATGGCTCGTACCGCCCCCGTTCCATTTGAAGGTGATCCCGTTCGGCAGTGCCGAGGCGTCGATGGTCAGGTTCTTGTCCGCGTAGAGGGCCGATTTGCCGTAGTCCCGCTCTTGATAGCCCGAAAACGTCATGCCGGAGTAGACCTCGCCCTTGAGCGTCGAGTGTTCCTCGGCCACGATGGTCAGCAGGATCGTCTCGCCGTCGAGCGACTCGTCGAAGGTGATCGTGTCGCCCGCACCGGCCGCCTCGATGGCCGACCTGAGGGTCATCGTGCCGCTCGGCGGAGCGGCGTTGTCCTCCAGGGAATTAACGACGAGCCCTGGATTCGGCGTATTGTCGTTCGTAGCGCAGCCGCCGGCCAGAAGGACCAGGGCCAGTGGAAAGACCCAAAGCGTCGGACGCGTGCGTTTCATCGGCGTGTCTCCTTTTCCAAGGGTGTTTCTAGTATAGGCCGACCCCCCGCATCTTTACAAATTGACTGCCTCCCCGGACCGGTGATATCCTTCGTTCAACAGCCAGGAGGGCGACGCGTGGCCGAAAAGATCCCTTTGTTCACAGAGACCCTGGAAGCCCTGCCTGAAGAGCTCGCCGCCGGCTCCACCTTCGCCGGCCGCTACCACATCGTCGAAGAGCTCGGGAAAGGGGGGATGGGCCGGGTCTACCGGGCCATCGACAGGAAACTCAACGAGGAAGTCGCCCTCAAGCTCATCCGGCCCGAGATCGCTCGCGACGAGCGCATCCTGGAGCGCTTCCAGAACGAGCTCAAGATCGCCCGCAAGATCAGCCACCGGCACGTCGGCCGGATGTACGAGCTCATGGAGGAGAAGGGCGTCCACTTCATCACCATGGAATACGTGGCCGGCCAGGACCTGCGCGGCCTCATCCGGCAGACCGGCCAGCTGACTGCCCGGAAGGCGATTTCGGTCGCGACGCAGGTCCTCGGGGGCCTCGCCGAGGCCCACCGCCTCGGCGTCGTCCACCGCGACCTCAAACCCTCGAACATCATCGTCGACCGGGAGGGGAGCGCCCGGATCATCGACTTCGGCATCGCCCGCGTTTCCGGGACCAAGGGCGGAACGGGGGAGGGGGCGATCATCGGCACGCCCGAATACATGGCCCCGGAGCAGGTCGAAGGGAAGCCGGCGGACCAGAGGGCGGACCTCTACGCCCTGGGTGTCATCCTCTTCGAGATGGTCACCGGCCGCCCGCCTTTCGAAGGCGAGACGCCGCTCGCCGTCGCCGTCAAACACAAAACGGACCCGCCGCCCGATCCGCGCGTGCTCGCGCCCCAGATCCCGGCCGAGCTCGGCCGCGTCATCCTCCGTGCCCTCGAAAAAGACCGCGATAAGCGCTACCAGACGAGCGAGGAGTTCCTGACCGACCTCGTCGCGATCGACGAGGCCCTGCCGACGACCGAACGCGCCGCGCCGCCGCGCAAACCGACGACTTCGAAAAGGATCACGGTCGAGTTCACGCCGAAAAAGCTCATCGTCCCGGCGATCGCGCTCGCAGCGCTCGTCCTCGCCGCGATCTTCCTCTGGCATCCGTGGACTGCCCCGAAAGCCGCCTTGGTCCCTAAAGTCGAGAACTCCATCGCCGTCATTTCGTTCGAGAACCTGACCGGGGACCCCCGGGAAGACGGCCTGATCCGGGCCGTCCCCAATCTGATGATCACGAAGTTCGAGGCTATGGGCATCCCTTATGTGGCCTCCTGGGAGCGCCTCCGGGACCTCCTCAAGCAGATGGGCAAGGACCCGGACGCCCCCATCGACAAGGAAACCGGGTTCGAGATCTGCCGCCGCGAAGGGATCGCCGTCCTGGTCACCGGCGAAGTGACCAAGGCGGGCAACGTCTTCGTTACCAACATCAAGGCGCTCGACGCCGGCACGAAGCGCTCGCTCGCCAGCTTATCGTCCCAGGGCCAGGGTGAAGAGAGCATCCTCCTTGCACAGATCGACGACCTGGCCTCCGGGATCCACCGGAAGCTCGATTGGAATCTGCCCGCGGCCGGAGCTGCACCCCAGGTGACGGAGTTCACGACGACGTCGATGGAAGCCTACAACGACTTTCTCAAAGGCCGCGAGCTCTACGAAAGATTCTACTACGAGGATGCGCGCCAGGCTCTCCAGAAAGCGGTCGACCTGGATCCTGGGTTCGCCTCCGCTCATCTTTACCTGGCCTATGTCTACGGCAACCTGAGAAACGTGACACTACAGACTGAGTTTTACGAGAAAGCCAAGGCCCTCTCCGGCAAGGCCAGCGAAAAAGAGCGGCTCTACATCGAAGCCGCCTACGCCAACGCGGTCGAAAAAAACCCCGAGAAAAGGTTCCGGATCCTCCAAGAGCTGACGAAAAAATACCCCAAGGAAAAACTCGCCCACAATAACTTGGGCATGTATTTCTGGGCCCAAAGTAAGTTCCCGGAGTCGGTCGGAGAGTTCACCAAGGCCCTCGACCTCGACCCGGACTACGGCCTGGCCGTCAATTCCCTGGCTTACACCTACTTGGACATGGGCGAGTTTGAGAAGGCGGTCCGGAATTTCCGGAAATACGCGGAGCTGTTCCCGGGAGACCCCAACCCTTACGATTCCCTGGGCGAACTCGATTTCCGGATGGGAGATCTCGACGGGGCGCTGGCCAATTTCAAGCAGGCGTCGAAGATCAAACCGGGATTTTCTTCGGAGGAATGGACCGCCTATGTTCATGCGGTCAAGGGGGAATATCGCGAGGCCCAGCTTTCGATAGACGAATACATCCTCCATGGCTTGTCCAGAGGGCTTCAGGCGCGGGGCCGCATGTGGAAGGCGTACTATTACCATATGATAGGCAAGCGCGACGCGGCGATGAAAGAGGCGGACCAGGGAATAGAAGGCTGGGGGTCTGCCAATCCCTACGGCGTCGTTGTGATCAAGATGCTCGAAGCCTGGTTCTGCTACGACCGGGGGGAATACGAAAAAGGCCGCCGGCTTATGCAGGAATACTTCGATTTCAATAAAAGTTATGACCCTCCGATGATCCAGATAAACACGTCCCTGCTGGAACACTATCTGGCCCTGTTGGACGTGAAACAAGGACGCATCGAATCGGCGAAAGAAAGGGCTAAAAAGGCAACTCTTCTTCTGACCCAAGAGCCCAGCGAACGCCCGAGTTGGACGGCCCAAGGTCGGCAACTCAACAGGATCGTTCAGGCCGAGATCGCGCTAGCCGAAGGAAAGACCGGGGAAGTCATCGCTTCTTTTGAAAAAGGGTCGGCCTTGTCGGCCCCCGGAATGAATCCGCCCCAACTCATGCAGCATAACATGCCCTTCGAGCAGGATGTGCTGGCGCGCGCCTATGTGAAGGCCGGGAACCTGGGCAAGGCGATCGAGGTGTATCGGAAGCTCATCACATTCGACTCGGCGAGCCAGGACCGCCGCATGCGCATCCCCGTCTATCACTACCGGTTGGGGCGGCTGTATGAGGAGAAGGGCCTCAAGAGCGAGGCGGCCGAGCAGTACAAGACCTTCCTCGACCTATGGAAAGACGCCGATGTGGGCCTGCCGGAGCCCGCGGACGCGAAAAAGCGCCTGGCCGGGCTCTCGCGAACCACATGGAAGCCCTGAAGGCCGCGCGGGTCCGCAGCTGATATTTTAGTCCGCGATACGGTGGTACAAGACTTCGATGTTTCTGGCGAGCCCGGGGTCCAGCTTGTCCAGCTGGCGGATGAGGAGTTCGCCGCCGGCATAAAATGACACTCTTGTGAACGGCGGCTCCATGCCGCCCTTGTTCACCGGAAGACCGAAACGGACCTTGACCTCGTTTTCCAGAAAGCGGGCCGTGCCTTCCTTCCACTCCTGCCAGGTCATGTACTCCCAGTTTTCCCGGGACAGCCGCTCCTTCAGAGCCTTGCGGATGGACACGACACGTCTCTCATCCCCCGTTCCGAGCGCGCTCAAAAGGTCCTTGTAAGCGCGCCCGAAATCAGCGTCGCCATAGGGGAAGGGATGCTCCAGTTCCCACATGAAGTCCTTCCTCTCCATGGCCTTCCGGTATACCCCGAGCGACTCCTTGAGGCGCGGTTCGCACGTCTCCCACTGGTAACAGTGGACGAACTCATGGAAGATGATGGCGGTTCCTCCGGGCTCGGCAAAAACCTCCGGGGTGACGACACAGGCGATCCTGTTTCCCCAAAAATCGAGCGGCATGGCCGCCCGTATCCCGACGGGCACGTTGAACCGATCGGGCGCCTCCGCGGCGAACCGGTAGGCCCGCTTCCCCATATCCGGTTCATAGATATGGAATTGGCCTCCATAAACGATCGCGACCGGGTACAGGGCCTCGAACGCCGGATGGATATCCCGGACCGTATCCTGCTGAACGAAGAGCCGGTCGAGCGAGGCAGCGTGGGGAAAAACGGCTATCCTGTCCTGCGCCGAAACCGCGACGGGACACCCCGAGCCAAAGATCACCATAAGAACGACGACGAGTCTTTCTCGTGCTCTTGTACTCATCACGAGCCTCCCTTTCCCTCCTTTTTCGCCGGCCTATTTCTCCCACCACTTTTCGATCTCGGTGATTTTCTGCGGCCCTGAAATCCCGTCTTTCGTCATGATGACCTTGAAGCCTTCTTCAACGAGGACCCGCTTTTCGCCCTTCAAGTCGCCGGCCTCGACCGACCCTTCAAAGACGGCAATTTCCGTTGTCTCGCCGTTCTTGAGCTCGACGCTGAATCTTGTTCCCCTCACGGACGTGACGGCAGAAGGTGTGCGGACTTCGAATTTTTTCTGGGCCCGCGCTCTCAAAGACTTGATGACGGCCTCGTATTCCTTCTCGCTGACGTTGGCGACGGTCTGAAAATCGCTGCCGAACTGCTTCGTCTTTTCCTGGAGCATATTCGCGAAATCATCCATCTTCTCGACGGCGGAATATATTTTCCCCCGCACGAGCTCCAGGACCTGTTTCTCCGGAGTGTCCTCTTGGAGTCGGAGCTCGGAATATTCGCCCAATTGGACCGCTCCACGTCCATCGAGGGTCTGGATCTCGGCGCTGCTCGAGCCATAGGTCAATATCGTGTCGCCCGGCTCGAGCAATCCGGGGTCATCGTCTCGCAGTTCGAAGTGCTCGCCGTTTTTCTTGGATACTTGCACTCTTCCGGAGTAAGCCGACACCATCCCCTTGATCGGAGAGTTCGCCCCGCCTCCCTGGCTCGCGGCGAGCCTGTTCTTTAGGGCTCCATAGGAGGCCGCGGCCCTTTTTCTGACCAGCTCCAAGCGGGCCTTGGTATCCTCGTTCTTCTTCCTGGCCTCCCGGGCCTTGAGCAGCGCGTCCCGGGCGACCGACTCCGCCTGTTTGTTGTTCCTTTGCCCGGCGAGGACGATGATCTCCTCGGCCTTCTTGATGACCCGGTCGTTCTCCTGGATCTCCCGGTCGATCTTTTGGAGATCCGCCGCCGCCCTGTCGATCAGGTCCCGCGTCCTGAAGAGAGCGCCGAGCAGGAACCCGTCGTTTCGGCTCGCTTCCTGGGCGGCGGAGGTCCAGCCGCCGGGAAAAAGGATCGCCAGCGCCAGTCCGACGAGACAAGAACGCTTAAGAAGGCTCATTTACTTCTTCCCTTCTTTCTCCAAGGAAAACTCCCATTTGTAGATCTCGTCTTTCGCCGCCCGGGCGTTCGGAGCGTCGGGACTCAGCTGGAGATAGATCGTCATGGACTTGATGGCCTCCCGGTAATTCTTGAGCTGTCCGTGGATCAGGGCGGTGTCGGAATGGAGCTTGGCGTTGAACGGCGCGATCTTGAGGGCCGTCCGGTATTCCGCGAGCGCGCCCGCGAACCCGCCCTCCTTGATGAGGATGTCGCCGCGCAGGGCGTACTTCCGGGCTTCCTCGGGCAGTTCGGTCAGGTAGGGATTGCTCTTAAGCGTAAGGGCGACTCTCTGCCGGATGAGCCCGGCAGTCGTATCGTCGGCGATCTTTAGCGCCTCGGCATACTCGGCCAGCGCTTCCAGGAATCGTCCGGCCGACTCCGAGGCCCGGGCCTGGTCCAGTCTCTCCTGAACATAGCCTCCCAGCGTCTGGAGGAGGGCCTTCCTGGCGTTCTGCCTCATAACGCGATCCGCCAGCAGCTCCTCTTCGGGGATGTCCGCGTAGATCTCGACGGCCCGCTTGACATCGCCCTGCTTGGCGAAGGCCGTCGCTTCGAGGATGCGGGCGAAGGGATTATCTTTTAGGGGCGAGAGAAGCTTGATCGCCTCTTCGTATTTCCCTCCGTCGAGGCTGACGGTGGCCAGGGCTTCGCGGGCATCGACATTATCGGGATCGAGCGAATAGGCCAGCCCGGCGTCTTTGACGGCGCCTTCGCGGTTCCCTTTTTCCCTGGCACAAAGGCTCCTAAATCCGTAATACAGGGCGGCGGCCTTCGGAATGATCAATTTTCTGGTGATCGTTTTTTCAAACGGCTTGGCCTCTCCCTGTCTTTGGATCCTCAGGACGACCTGCGTGTTTTCTTCGCCGCGCAAGCTCTGGGAGGTCTTTTTGAGATCCCAGCCTTTCGTCGACTGGCCGTCGATCTTGACCAGCCTATCGCCGGCCTCGAGGCCGGCCTCTTTGGCGGGTCCCTCGAGGAGTCTCTTCAAGACGAGTTGACCGTTTTCGATCCCAGGTTCAATGCCGATGCCGACGAAGGTCACCATGCCGACGGCCTTGTCGAGGGACGCAATCGCTTCGTCGAATTTCCCCGCCAGCGAATAGATAACCCCGAGCCCATAGGGAAGGCCGGGGTCGTTCGGAGCCAATTCCGCCGCCTTTGTGTACGCTCCGATGGCACCATCGTAATCATTTTTGGCCAAGAACGCCTGACCCAATTGCAAGTGAAGGTCCCACCTCTTGGGGTTGTTCTCGATGGCCCTGCGGTAGGCAGCGATGGCCTCATCGAACTGCTTCCGCGCCGCGTGGAGCTCGCCCAGCACCATGTCGGTGTAAAAGCCCGGCTGGAGCTCGTTCCCTCTCTTGGCGGCGGCCAGCGCATCGTCATATTGTTTGACATGAATAAGAGACCGGCCCAGCCATGAGTAATATTGCCCATTCTTCGGGTCGAGTTCTATCGCTTTTTTGTATGAGGTTACGGCTTCCGGGTAGGACCCGTTCTGGTAGTAAGCAGCCCCGAGCCAGTCGTAGCACCTGTGCAAAATCATATTAACGATTCCGCTAGGCGCCGTCGCCGTGTGCTTCAAGGACTCATTGATAGCGGCAATGGCTTCAGGATACTGTCCATTCAGGTAATAGGAATTCCCCAATTGATAATAATTATAGAATTGTTCCTTGACCTTCCCGTTGAGGGCCAATTCCTTAAAGATGGCGATAGCTTGTTCATAATCGCCGCTTTTGATCACGGCACGTCCTTTTGCCTGTTGATTCTCCTGCGCCGCCAGGTCCGTGCTCGCCCAAATAACGCCCAACAGAACGACCGCCACTAACAACCTCGATCTGGCCATGCTTTTCTTCTCCCTGCAGCTCATTTCATGTCCTTGCTTTCCTGAAGCTTGGAACTCAGCTCCTTCACCGTGCTTTCCGCCTGCCGGGCGTCCGTCAGGCAAGCGGCTTCATTATCCGCGGCGACCTTCAGGAGGTTCTCCGACTGGCCCCGCAAGGCCAGGGCCTCGTTGAGCAGGTCGTCGCATTTCTGTTTTTCTTCCGGCTGGGTGGCCGCCGCGGCCTGGCTCTTGATATCCATGATCTTGGCATCCATCTCCCTGACGTCGAATTCCGCCGCGAGTTTCTGTTTCCTGACCTGGCCCAGTTTCTGGGAGATCTCGAGAAGCTCCTTGATCTTGGCGTTATATTGGTTGAGAATTTCGTTGATCCCCATGGCCATGGTCTGGGAACCGGCCTTTTGCGGGTCAGTGCCCGGATCCGCTCCCGCCCCGGTTGCCGCGGCCTGGCAGGGAACATCGAGAGTCTCTCCGGTCATGGCCTTCCGGGACTGGAGATTCATGAATTGGGCTTCCTCGTTCTTCCCCAGCTTGGAAAGCTCGAGGGCCTTGTCGGAGAAGTACGCGGCGCATCGCGCCTGCTCGAAGGCCTTCTTCGGCGCGGGGTACTTGCCCGACGGCAGGGGGCTGGCCTCCGGCTTCCGCGCCGCCCATTCGTTGAATTCGAGCTTTCCCCCGGCTATGGACTGGTAACCCAATCCTTGTCCGCCCGTCCCGCCCATCTTGTCGAAAAGCGCCTGCCCGATCGTCTTGGCTTCGTCCTGCTCCGCCTGCAGCCTCTTCTTTTCCTGTATCTGAAAAATGTTCCAGTCATTGAGGGCCTGCTCTCTCGCTTCTTCCTGCTCTCTGAGCATGTCCTGCTGCCGCTTGAGAGCGTCTTCGGCCGCGCCGGCAGGCTTGTCCGAGCCAAAAATGTTTTTGAAGAGTCCCCGGAGCAGGGACTCTGTCGCCATCAGAGCCAGCTGTTGTCCCGGCTTGAATCGGCTGATATCGACACCGCTTAACCCGCTCGCACCGGAAGAATTTCTGGGCTTGCATTCGGGCGGCTGGGTCTCCGACACGCATCGGCAGACGTACTCGACGCCGCCGCTCTTCATGACGACGGTGTCGCCCTCCCAGTGGGCATTCAGGCTCTTGTCCAAGACGTATGTTTCGAGGCTGGCGCGGCACATCGCCTGCGGTTGCTGGGCGAAAAACGGGGCGGGGAACGCCGCCAGGATCGCCAATCCCGCCACCGTCCGCCGGATGGTTCTCTGCCTTTCCATGCTGGAAGTGTATGTTCGGCCGCGCGGCTATGTCAATCACCTCTAAGGGTGAATCAGGGTGAGAAAATGTCAACCGGAGTTGACGTCCCAGACGTCCCGAAGGTCATCTTAACTAATATCTTACACAGAGCTCGGCTCGTTAATGGACCCTCTCAGACTGTACGCTTTCTCCCGGAACAACCGCAAGCACGCGTCCACCACGTTCGGGTCGTATTGGGTTCCGCGTCCGCGCTGGATTTCTTCCAACGCGCGATCCATGCCCAGCGCCGGGCGATACGGGCGATGGGATGCCATGGACTCCACCACGTCCGCCACGGCCAGGACCCGTCCATGCACCCCGATTGCGTCGCCCGCCAAGCGAGCCGGGTATCCGGAGCCGTCCAGGCGTTCATGGTGCTGAGCCACGGCGTCGGCGATGGGCCATGGGAACTGGATGGGTTTCAGAAGTTCATACGCCACGCTCACATGGGTCTGGATTATCTGGTATTCCAATGCGGTCAGGCGCCCTGGTTTGCTGAGGATTTCCGCCGGGATCGCGATCTTGCCCAGATCATGGATCAGCCCGGCCGTGCGGATCCCCTCCACGATGTCACTCGCCAACCCCATCTCGGTTGCGATGGACCGCGCCAAGTCCGATACGCGACGCTGGTGGCCCGCGGTGTAGGGATCTCTGGATTCCACAACGGACGCCATCAGGTCAATGATGCCGCCCAGGATCTTTCGCAGCCGCGCCAGGGTCTCGACCAGGGTATCAAGCGCCCGCTGCTTCTCGATCAATCCCACCAGGACCTCTGCCGCTGCGCGGAGGAACGTCTCCTCATGCGCGTCACACACGTGCCCCTGCACCAAGTAGACGTTCAGGACGCCCAACACGTGGTCGCCCTTCAACAACGGTACGCAATAATGACCGTGTGGCTTGATCCCATCGTATCGGACGTCATGGCGTTCATCCACGCAGTCCGCGAACTGTATCGTGCGTGCGGCCGCCGCCCGTCCGCACATGCACCATCCGAAGGGTATTTCGCGACACGCGGTCAGCAGAGCCTGATGGAGGGATGTTTGGGCGCGCATGGACAGCGTCCCGGATTTTTCATCGGCCAGGAAGATGGCTCCCTTTCGCTCCACCGCCAGCCATGGTAGCGAGATGATGCGCTCCAGCACCTGCTGCAGGAGGTCATCTATGGGCGCGTTGGTTCCGGACAAGCGCAGCAGGTCATTAAGAGCGGTCTGGATGTTGGCGTTCCGTACCAACTCCTCCTTGACCGTCTGCATTTCGGTCACATCCTCCGCCAGCTGGACGAAAATGCGATGCCCCTCGGGCGTGGACGTCGTGGTGGGGTACACGGAGGATTTCAACCATGTGCCGTGTTCCGCATCAAACGACACGCTTTCATTGGAAAAACCGGAACCACGGGCTTCCTCCAAGGGACATCCCGGGAAGGGATAGCCCAATCCATGGATTGCGTCGAGACAGGACCTGCCGGCCAGGGATGCCTGGGCCACCCCGAAATTTTTCGCGACCGCAGCGTTTGCCTGCAATATGGTGTGCTCCGCGTCCACCAGCATGGCGAAGAAGGGCAGTGCGTCCAGGAGGATCTGGACCGTCAAGCCGCGGTCAATCGATAGCGGTGTCGCCTTCAACGCGTTCACGTCTTTCTCCATTTTTCCGAGCGACCTGAATTCCCCCTCCTAACCATACCGGCACCTTATCACCGGCCGCGCGGCGCTGTCAACAGCCCTAATTCATTCTTTTGAGGATCCGTTTCCAGGTCGGGGTGATCAGGAAGCTCTCGTCCATATCTTCCACCATTTCCCCAAACTTTTTGAGCGGCGCCGCGAAGGTCAAAATATTCTCACCGACGTGCGGCCGGGCCGACGGGTCGAACATGCCGATCACCGCCCTCTGGTTCGGCCTATGCGATTCGAGCAGAGGATAGCCGATGATGCTCCCGCATCCGGCCGAAAAGGGCGTCATGACCGAGTGGGGATTTGAGCTCCGAAAATTGGCCAGCGTGAACAGGCCGCTGAGAACGTCGGGTTTCGCAAAAAAGTTTACGACGAGGGGCGTCTCATCCGCTTCCACTTTGTCCCAACGCCTGAAGACCAGATACTTGCCCGCGGCTATGATCTGCGGTGTTTCCTTCATCGATTCCTCGACGATCTCCGGCGTTTTTTTATAACGCTCGCCCTCCATCTCGCCTGGAATTCCGCACGACAAAAAATATTTGAAGTGCGGCCTGAGTCCCGTCGCGTAGCCTGAATAGCGCGCCCCACCCTGGCAGCCCATCGTTTCCTTGGAGAAAGCGATGGTTTTCCCTTTTCGCGCCAAGCTCAGCAAGGCGATGATGCAGGGCTGGGCCGTCCCCTTCCGCCCCGATATCGGCCTCAAAAACTTAGCGTATTTCTCATCGTCCGAATAGAAGAAAACGAGCGGCACTTCCGCCCCGCCGAAATATTTTCCCCATTTCTTTAGAAAATCTTGCTGGAATGCTTTATCCATTTTCGGAACCGGTTCACCATCGATTGATGTTTTGAAACGCCCGTTCCGGGTTCGTCCTGGCCCGCATGGCTAAATCCTTAGCTTCTCCGACGAATATCTCATATTCATTATCGGCCATCGCTAACAAAGCGGCTTGAGCGACTTTGCCCGGCGGCAGGCCGCGATATTCCGGCTCCCCTTCTTCAGCCATCCCCCTGCCTAATTCCGTATCAACCGCCTCTTTCGATAAGTCGCAGGCTCGAAGATATATCTGGGGCAGTTTTTTTCTTAGCCTCTTTGAGTTTATCTTCCCTTCTCCCACAATGATGACCGTATTACCGGCATTGACAAAGGATTCAGCAAGGGCGAAACCGATGCCCGTCGCTCCGCCGGTAATTAAGACCGTGTTGCCTTGAGTTTTCATCCATGACCTCCGGCGATTTGAAATCCTGAGTCAATTATATGTATCGTCTGCCCGGGGGCGTCTACCCCCGTGGCGGACGGACATCCACGGCACTATAGATTACTTGGTTATTCCCAGGGGTGCTGTTCAAAAACAAGAAAAACGATGAAAAGAATACAAAGCATCCCACCGCCAATCTTACTTTTATAAGATCGCATCAGCGTGGTTGGGCTCCTATTTCACGATTGGCACGCTCAGGCTTGCGACCCCAACCAAGAGTGTCAGTCCGTATATGATAACAGGCGCCACTGTGAGCCCGAAGGACCATTATGTCTGCCACTAACCCACTGCAATTAAGTTCGTTACCATTAGTCAATCGAGCAGGAATCTGGCTAAACCTTCCGTTGTTCACACCCACGGATATACCTGCCACGCGGAAGGTCCAGAAGAATCGCTATGTTCTGCTGCCGTACCTTTCGTCGGAAACCGCGGACGGCAGCATCGGTCCACCCATGGTGGATGTAGTATAAACCTGGCTGTTGGGGTCGTGGGCCGGGACGATAGTTGTCCTCTGCCGCCTCAAGTGGTCTATATCGGCAATCGATTATCCGTACACGCCAACGCCGGCACGCATCCACCTTCTTCATCATCTCCACATATGACAAGGCGTGATTGTAAATCATGAATACGAATATGTCTTTCCTCCCATAACCGACGGCCTTCAGCCTTTGTACTGCTTGTTTCACTCTGGACCAGTCGGAATACGGGCCATCCCAAGCGACCCTGGGATACTTCATTCTTGATCTCTCCAACAGAACCGCACGCTCGGCGGTCAGTAAACGCAAATCGAGACCACTCTGGCACTCCCAGGTAACGGATCTACCATTGCCCAGCCGAAAAGTGGCTACCTCGTCTAGGATCCTGTCGATGTGTGGGTTGGCCAGCAGGTTATTGTCATAGAACACCAACCGGGGCTTTTCGATTTCCGGAAGCACAGTCTTCTTGTAGGTGAACTTGGGTTCAATGCGCCATGTTCCGCAGAAAGCGCAATGTCGCTTACAGCCCCGCGATGCATGGATGATCTGGTACTCAAGGTTTTCTGGAAGAATTGTGTAGTCTACGGGCACGGTTTCCGCGCAACCTCCGCGGTAAAGACCCACCTGAACACGGGCGAAGGGGCTACGCCGCCGACAGTCCTCCGGCATCAGGGATGCGTAGATACCACCTATTTCGATCTCGGCCGAGGGGTATAACCCGTGGTAGAAAGCTGCAGCCTCATGAACCTGGCGTGACCAGTAGGTGAAGAGTGAAGTCACAAGGACGCGGTCCGGGGTAAAGGGGCATTCCTTCAAACCTCGAATGAGGTGTACACCGTCACCAAGACGCCGGTGATACGAACCAATCTTAAGAAGACCGATCGGGAGAAAATGGGAGTGGTTACGACTCTTGTCGGCTATCGGAAAGTCCGGCTCTACCAAGAGAATGTTCACGCTCAACTTGTCCTGGTCTCGATCCTGAGATAGGGCGGGCCACCGGTTAAGGCCTCGCGGAAAGACTTGTACTTCCGATTTTGGCCATGAAGGGCCGCCTCGTTTTCCCACTCGACTAAGACTCGAGCACCCTTCGAGTTGACTTCATACTCCGCGATTGAGACAACTGGATCTCCAGGCTTCCGCTTGTAGTCATCCCAGGTGTCAATATAGATAAGGATCGCTGCAAGTGGATTTTGCTGGATGTCCACCGGAATCAGCTTCCATTTTTTTGCATGGTCCCACATTCGCCAATCATGAAGTAGCATAGCCAAAGCCGCCAAGGGTGCATGTGATATCATGAACAGACGGTGCTTCCTTTCGCCAGCCGCTGTCATCATGCCAAGGATATCTGCAAGAAAATCATAGGCGCCGATCATTCCATGACAATCGAGACGGTCATAGATCTTCATCCACTCGGCACTGAGATTAATGCCTTCTTGGTCATCGAAGGCTCCTCCGTCCCATTGACCTTTCATTTTCGATGCCATGAACGCCCCCAAAGACCCCAGAATCTTTTGCGCCCGCTGATAATGAGCTTGATTCCAACGGCTCGACTTGCCTGTTATGCTTATCTCGTCATCGTGGATTTCTTGGGCAACGAAGTCTTTAAGTGCTTCCTTTGGTCGGCCAATGTCGTGGAAAAGAGCCGTAAGAAGCCAAGTATACTCCATGTGCATTCCGCCCCGCCGACAAATGGCGTATTTCTTAGCGCTTCGGCTGAATTGACGGTAGAACTGATCAATAAGAGGACAGCCTGCCAAGAACACACGAAAAGAATGAAACACATGATCTGATGACTTGATGGATGTAGTCTTCAACAGGTTCTCGAACGATACAAGGCGCATGAACGGATCACGCTCAGCTCTGAAGTGAGGATGGCATCGGAGAAGTGCGTCGACCGTTTCTTTGACAAGCGCGAGAGCAAGAGCATCTGAGTCGCCACATTGGGGGATTTTTTTAACAAAACCGTTCAGGATATCAGAAAAGAGAAGATTATTAAGCCCCTTGGCGCGTTCCAAAATGGGTTGGGGGAATTGTCCAACACCATGTGGAAGTGGTCGCACTGGCTGTGCTGGCTGCGTACGCAAAGGCGCTAGCGGTACGGGCTCGAGACCGAGGCCGAATCCCATCAGTCTGACTTCAATGCCGAGCCTCTGACAGTATTTTGCCGTGTCTTGGCTCTGATCGAAGAGCGTCCGAGGCAAACACACCAGAACTTTAAGTGTTTTGTGATCGCTAAGGAGCCGACCGACAACCTCGCGATAGAAAGTGTGGGGGACACTCCCACTCAGGGTTATGTCTACGGCTATAATAGCATGCGCCCTGCCAGACAGCACGAGATCCGGCTTCCATATCGAAGCCCGTAGCCACACAGGCCAGAATGCCGGCTCCAAGTGGGTCAATGAAGCATCCTGCTCGCGAAGCAGATGCAGTATCTTCTTAACGTAGGGCTTCATATCCGTCCTCTAACGCGATACAGTGCCCTTCAAACCCCGTATCTTGCTGGAGATCAATATATGGAGTTTCTTAAGGCTCGCTTCGATCTTACGCGCCATTTCGGGCCAACTCTTGGCACCATGTGGCTGGAAATTGATTAATAGTGCATCTAGTGCCTCGGCGGCATCTAAAATCTGACCCATTTGATCGAGTACGTCCAGTTGTGCCGTTGGGTGCGCATGTTCGAACTCTTTAAGAACCTGCTCTGGTGTCATATCATCGTTAGTAACGAATTTCCTGAGCAAGCCTTCAACATCCTTCTTCTCCGATAAAGTACGCGCGCGACTAATCACGGGAGCCACGTTCAGCATCAAGCTTCTAGTGCCTGGGAGGAGGTTTTTCTTGGCCTTCTGAATCATCGTCTGGCGGATAGTCATTTTCGGTATTTCCGCAAGAATACTAGGATACTCAGCTTCGATACGCTCAACAAGGCTCTCCTCAATCTGCACCAAGTGGCTGTAGCGCAGTCGTCCATTTTCCACCTCGTCAAGCACGCCGTCATCGTATCGAACAGCTCTAAGGAGTGGTCGAAGCTGCTCCTTGTTACAGCCTGTCAGAGTTTGCAGCTCCTCCATTTCCTCGTCATTGAACTTCTCTCGGCCTTCCCATTTCTTGTGTTTGAGGATCTTCTTGAGGCCGCGCGTTTGAGGTACTTGGTTCCACTGTTTGCGAAGCATGTGAATATGAAATGCCTGGATTACGTCACCCAGCGGCCCACCAGCATCGGTGATGCGCACTGGGACTTTCTTCGCATTTGTGTCGAGAGCGGCACGCAAGCGTCGCTCACCGTCAATAAGACGGAATGGCTTTTTGCCTGCTCCCGACTGTACGTGGACGACTAGAGGCACCAGCACACCGTACTTGTAGACCGAGTCTTTTAGTTGAACGAAAGAAGGGTCAGACTCGATATCCCCAGGCTTTTCGCCGCGTGGGTTAAATATAGCAAAATCAATATCTTTGGGATCAACAACGTCGATAACTGTTCTCATTGGACCCTCCCGAGCAGACTGAAGACGCAGGTCAACCCGTCCTTTACATTCTCCACGGGCTTTGGGGGATAGGATTTTCCTTTTTCCGTAGCGCGCTGAATCCCCCCTCCTAACCATGACGAAAGTATATCGTCGGCCGGGCGGCGCTGTCAAATACCGCGAAAAGCGTACCCGAAGTGCATATTGGAAAAAAAACTCACCACACCGACCAAAAGACGATAGACTCCCGCTCGAAACGACTCTCATACTCAGTCAGGAACCTGTCGAAATGATACGACAGCGCCCGGTAAAGGACCGTCCGCTCCGGATGTCTAGGGACGAGCCTTTGGCGCGCCACTCGCCCGTGGCTTATTATCTACGGGCGAGTACTGCGGCAAGTGGACCCCCGGGCAAAACCCGGGGCACCTGCCGCTGTCGAGGACGATAGACTCCCGCCATGGCAAGAGAATGGCCTCAAGAAACGGGCCGACGTCACGGATCGGACCGCCCGCGCCGAATACCGTCTCAGCCCTGAAGCGGCTGATAGGGAAGCGAATCTTTATTTCCAGCCTGGTCAACGAAACGCCGCCGCGCCCCGTCTAACGAGGTGAAAAGGCGATATAATCTAATCATGGATCCGACGGACGAAGAGCAAATCATCGAACGGTGCCGGGCGGGAGACCTGGTTGCCTATAGGCAGATCTATGATCGCTACGGTCAGCCTCTGCTCCGGACGGCCACGCGGCTCCTGGGCCGCCCCCAGGAGGCCGAGGATGCCGTTCAGGAGACCTTCCTCAAGCTCTTCCGCGGGATCGACGGATTCCGCGGCGGCGCGCGCTTCAGCACCTACCTCTTCCAGATCCTGCACAACACCTGCATGGATATGCTACGCAAGCGGAAGCCCGCCGCCGGAGATGTTGCGGAAATGGATGCTCTCGGTGTCCCGTCTTCCCATGAACTGGCCCATAGCCTGGCCCAGGCGGTCGACGGCCTTCCGATGCAGATGAAAGCCTGTTTCGTCCTATTCGCCGTCGAGCAGTATTCCCAGGAAGAAGTCGCCGATATTCTCAGCGTCAGCGTCGGGACCATAAAGATCAATATCCATCGAGCCCGGAAGAAGCTCCGGGCCTGGCTGGGTTCCGGCCCGGAGGGAGAGAGATCATGAGCTGCGACAAATTCGAAAGATATGGCGATGGGGCCATGTCGGTCCAGGAATTCGCCCGTCATGTTCAGGATTGCCCCGGGTGCCGCGAACAAGCTGCGCTTGATGCCCGGCTGGACCGGGAGATCGTGGCCCTCCGGAAACCGCTCGGCTCGGAGGGGCTGTGGAAAAGGATTGAAACGTCCCTCAGGCACGAGAAAGAGATCACGGCCGCGAGGGACGGGAAGCGTGCGTCCGGAGGCCTGAGGTTAAGCTCCCGCCGCTGGGCGGTCCTTGCTCCGGCCGGCGCGGCCCTGCTCGCGCTCGCCGTCCTCGGAATCCTCGTGTTCCGGAAGCCGTTTGCCTCGTCGGGGATTCTGACCCGCGAGGCGCTGGCCCGGGTCGAAATCAAAGAAAAGGAATACCTGGAGGCCATCGAGATGCTGGCCCAGCAGGCCCGGCCGAGGATCGCGGCCATGGGCCTCCAGATGACATCCCTCTACAGGGACAAGCTGGCGATGATCGACGCCCAGATCGAGAAATGCCGGGAAGCCCTGGATTCAAACCCGGCCAACGCCCATATCCGCCGCTATCTTCTGGCCGCGCTACAAGATAAGCGGCAGGCCCTGGCCGACGTGCTCGGGTCGATGAACTAAATCATTTCGGAAAGGAGTCAACCATGAAAAACAAAGCCATGATCGTCCTTTCGGCGACGGCTCTCTCCCTATGCCTCATGACAACCGCCGCGCTTGCCGCGTCCGGCGTTGAACGGACTGTCCTTCTCGGCGCCGGCGCTGCGAACGTCCAGAAGAAAAATCTGACCGCTCAATCGGCCTCGGTGCCGGGCAAAATGCTCCGTGTCGACCGGACCCAAGCCCAATTGACGATCTTCGCTTGGGAGAAAAATGAAATTTCAGTCGAAGCCACCGTCGAGGTCAGCGACTCTGACCCTGAATTCATCAAGGAATTCCTGGACAACACGACGATGAAACTCGAGGCCGAAGCCGGCGGCCTCCGCCTGCGCCTGACGTCGCCCATGGATTGGGATCGGGAAAAAACGGACGTCTCTAAAAGAATCGGCGACGCCCTTCGGACCGGCCGCTGGAATCTTTCCTACGCGGCCCGGATCGAGATCCGCGTCCCGGCCTCACTGTCCCTGGATGTCAGCAACCATTTCGGGAACGTCTCGGTGAGCGGAGTCACGGGCCAGCTGGGGCTTCGCAACGAGAGCGGCGAGGTCCGGGTCGAGGGTTGCGGCGGTGAACTCAAACTCGAGAACAGCTTCGCCGCAGTCCGGGTCGTGAATTTCAATGGGCCGATCGATGTCCGGAACGAAAGCGGCGAAGTCCGCGCCGAGAACATCGCCGGCCGGACCGACATCCGCAACAGCTTCAAGGACGTCCAATTTGCGAAGATCGGGGGACCGCTCACCGTGACCGCGGAGAGCGCCGGGATCGTCGGGTCCGGCGTCGCCGGAGATTGCCGGATCGCGACGTCGTTCAAGCCGATCGACGTACGCGGCATCCGGGGCCGTCTCGAGGTCAAGGGGGAGAGCTGCGGCGTGACCGTCGACGACGTGTCGCTCGACGCCGCCGTCGAAAGCAGTTTCGAGCCGGTCAAAATCACGAACATCAAGGGCGGACTGCGGGTGACGAGCGAATCCGCGGCGGTCACGGTCGAGGATATCGGCGGCGACGCCTCGATTAAAAGCTCCTTCCAGCCAATCGCTGTGGCGCGCATCCAGGGTCGACTGACCGTGGACGGCGAATCGTCTGCCGTGACGGTCCGCGAAGCCGATCGGGACGTCGTTATCAAATCGTCCTTTATGGACGTCATCGTCGCGGGCGTCGGCGGGTCGCTCGAGATCCGGTCGGAATCGGCCAGGGTCACGGCGGCGGATGTCAAGAAGGGCGCGACGATCAAGACCTCGTTCAATGCCGTCGAGGCCCGGCGCATCGGCGGCGGACTTTTGGTCGAGGGTGAATCGTCGAGCGTCCTGGCCGAGGACGTCGGTGGTGCGGTGAGCGTCAAGAATTCCTTCAAGAACGTCATTCTCCGGCGGACATCGGGATCGATCACCGTCTCGGGCGAGTCGAGCGCGGTCGATGTCGAAGAGATCAAGGCCCTGCCGCCGGGAAGCGCCATCGACATCAAGACCTCGTTCAAGCCGATACAAATCACGCTGCCCGCGGGGATCGAGGTCCAGGGTACGGCCAAGACCGAGTTCGGGAAAATCATCACCGATATTCCCATCTACTTGAGGGATTCTGGAAGCGCGGGCGGACGGGCCGTGAGCTTCGGGACCGGAAAAGGCGGCCTCATGCTCAAGCTCGAAACCTCGGCTGATATCACGATCAAGAAAAGGTAAACGAAAATTTCTATGAGAAAATTATCGACTTTTTCTGCGATAGTAATAGCCCTTATTGTTTCATGTCATCATGAAACAGAAAAGTTGAATCGACTAGTTCAGAATGGTGAGTTTTCAAAGGCAATTAAAGATGAAGCACCCGATTCCCCGGCATCATCGGGTCAGGGGCTGATGCAAAAGCTGGTCGAGATGCTCGGCACGGGCGATCAGGCGGCCTATGAGCGCTTTGCCCAGCAGAATTACGCGCCTGCGGCGTTGGCTGAATATCCTGCGGAAGATCACGCTGCGTCGCTTGCCCGTATCTATACCGATACCGGCGGCTTCAATGATGTGCGGGTTGTAGGTGAAGCGACGGACTGGGTTCAGGCGGAGGCCTGTGCACGTATCACGGGCATTCCCTCCTGTCTGACGCTCAACCGCAGCAAGGTGGACGGGCGCGACTTCATCACCGATTTCAGTGTGCGCGACCTTTATCCGGCCGGGCCGGAGCTGGAGGCCCCGACCCGGGACGAGGTTGTGCGCACGATCGATACTCTCGCCCAGAAATACGCGAATCACGATCTTTTCTCGGGTGTAATCCTCATCGCGAAGGGCGACGAGGTCATCTACAAGAAGGCCTATGGCAAAGCTAGCATAGCCTACGACGTTCCGATGACGGTCGATACGAGATTAAATACCGCATCGATCGGCAAGAGCTTCACCGGGGTGGCGATCGCGCAGCTCGTGGAAGCCGGCAAGCTGTCGTTCGACGACACGGTCGGAAAGGTATGGCCGGATTATCCAAATAAAGAAGTGCGCGACAAGGTCACCATCCGGCAGCTCCTTACGCATACTTCGGGTCTGGGGCCGAAGGATTATTACGACGATCCGCGCTACCAGGCGCTCAGCTCGAACATACACAGCGTCGCGGACTACATGAAGCTGGCCGTCGACACGCCGCTTGGGGCCCAGCCCGGCGAATATCTATATTCGAATTCCGGCTACATAATAGTCGGAACGATTGTCGAGCGGCTGAGCGGGCAGAGCTTCTACGATTATGTTCAGGAACATATCTTCAAGCCCGCGGGCATGACGCGCAGCCTATATGCTCCGGCCGATGTGAAAAAGCTAGGAACAGCTTCGTCGCTGACGAACTTTCATGAGAAGAGCGACCATAGCTATATCTATCGTCTTGGTCCTCCCCTTGAAACCTCGTTGCAGGGAGGCAGTATAGGCGGGCCGCAAGGCGGCGCATGGGTCACCGCGGACGACCTGTTCTCCTTTGAAAAGGCTCTTCGCGGCGGCAAGCTCGTCAGCCCCGCTATGCTCGAGAAAATGACCACGGCACAAGGTCCTTCGGGAGCGGGCGCCTCCGGGCTTTCGGGGGAGGCGCGGCCCGGGCTCGGCGTTGAGGTCATAACACGGAACGGGCATACCTTCCTCGGGCATACGGGCGGCGACTTCGGCGTGGCGTCGTTCGTCTACTGGTATCCTGACACCGGGTACACGACCATTGCGCTTTCCAATCGAGATCCAAGGGCGGCGCGGGTGCTGCTGAACGTTTTCCGAGGACTACTTACGCGTAAAACCCTCGGCAATGCGACGCCGCCGCCGCAGACCTGTACACCACCAGCATCCAACGGCAGATGAAGGAGCTATGACCAGGGAGGTCAAGCTCGAAAAGATAGGAATTTGCTTTTTCCAGCATGTGACGAATTCCCGCTTCGGACGATGAACCTACCTTCCTGATCATGATGGAACACTACCGCCGGCCGGGCGGCGCTGTTAAATACCGCGAAAATCGATGCCCGAAGAGCGTGTCGCGACGAGAAACCCCGCCGCCCCGGCTAAAAAATGTTCGTCGCTCTCCTCGGCCGCCATGAGCGCAACCTGCTCGAAGACATGAGACGGAGGAGGCTTCTTGGATCATCTCGGCCCAGCCCTTCGAGGGGATGCGCCGGATACCCTCCTCGGCGATCCGCAGCGTCGAGGGAATAAGGTAGGCTTCCTTGAATTCTTTTACAAAAACGTCGTCTAAGTTCATTTCATTTTAAGAATAAGAAAAATGAGAAATAGAAATAAGCGGGAATAAATTGCTCTTACAGAGAAATATTCCCGCTAATTATCAGATTATCGGCTAGGCTAATAACCTGCTAAATCTTTATATTTTTGATTCCTTGTTATCAAAGCCTTGATATTTTCGACGGACAACCCCAATTCCGACAGGAAACATATTTCAAGTACAAACTTCATCTTTTGGACCAGCCAATATAGGGCTTGTCCCTTTTTGGCTTGAGATTCAAGTTGTTCATCATAATGCGTCAAGTAGTTTCTTGTGTTACAAACATCCCCTATGAACAAATCCGGAGATTTTATGAAAACTGCAATCCAATCACCGAACCGATCTAATATATCATTTAATCTTTTCCTAAGAGAAAAATCATTCAGATATTTAGCCTTGTTGCGTAAACTCGCTTTGAAGTTAGGATCGATATCCTTCTGAATCGCCTTCAGTATAGCTTCGTATTGTGGCTTAAAATCTTCATCTGAAAGATATTTTCCGCCGAATATGCGTCTATGGTAGGACTCTAAAGCTTACGCCAAGCTAAGAAACTCATGATTGCGATACATCGAGGGATTATAGAAAGTGCCGAAGTAGAGTTCATATATAGGGCCGAGAGATGACGACTTATTAATCCAATTCTTCAGATAGATAGTAAAATTATCAGCTATGTCTCTGAACGTAAATAGCATTTCATGCTGATAGACCTTCGTAGAATAATCAGCAAATGTGCCTATGCGAGTGAATATTTGGATATCGTTTAATACAATCTCTCCATTGGCAAATTTTGTAACGCTGGCTTTGGACTTCCCAATAATGGTGCGAGGGTATATGGCTTTGCCTATGGCGAGGCTCAGGAAGTCTCGAATATATTCCATGATTCCATCTAGATATACCCTGAAACCGAGCGGGTTCGGAGGCTTTATGTTTATGAAGATCGTTTGTTTTAAAT
The DNA here is from genome assembly GCA_026393975.1 of Candidatus Aminicenantota bacterium. GTDB lineage: Bacteria > Acidobacteriota > Aminicenantia > Aminicenantales > Saccharicenantaceae > RBG-16-66-30. The sequence continues at coordinate 147,521 of JAPKZD010000016.1, forward strand.
TGAAGGAATATGTAAGGTTTGAGTGAGAACCGAAGTTGAAGATAATATAAATATTATAATTTTCTAGTTTTGCCTCAATCTCCTTTGGCGATTCGTATATGTAAGTGGTTTTCTTGAAATGCCCACTTTGATCAAATTCCGTATCTTGTTTGAAGCCCGAGATCCCAGTCCATTCCTCCAAATTCGAATAGCTTATCGAAATATCATCAAAAAGGATTTCTTCTTCTTTCTTAAAGTGACAGCCGATGAATATTATATTGACGTAGAAAATAGACTTGGGCAGGCCGGGAAAGCTTAAATTAAATGATTTTTCAAAACACTTATACAGAGTTATCGTTTTCCCGTTTACCGTTACGCCTAAGATGATAGTTGGAGCAGAAAATACTTTATTATTTAGTACGAGAAGATCATCAATGCTCTTAAAAGTGCCAATGAGTTCGAGGTCGGCTCCCCCTTTCGGATTGTACTTAAGGATGCCGGATATTCGAATATCAGGATTTTCGGGGAGCCACCAGTCGCCACTACACTCAAACGCTTCCATCTAAAGCCTCAGAAACAGCTATTTATCCCTCATGTTATTAATAAATTTATATTATTTTTACCTATTTAGGCAAATGCACCGTTTTTTCTGAAGAAGGGATTAGTATGCTTTTAAACAAAAAGGGAGCGGAGATCAGCGTATCTCGCTCTTATTAAACAAAAGTATTCCTTTTGTTCACCAAGGAGGCATTTATAGACGAAAGAACATCGAAAGACAAGCCTTTTCTGAGTTTTGTCAAAGCAACATGAATACTTCCGGTTTCTAGCAACGTGAAAACTTCCGTTTTTCTCAAGGGTCAGATTCTCTCCAGATAGTAGTTATGGTGCAGTTGGGGTTCCTACCTCCGCCAAGGGTGATTGGAAGGGGGGATGTACTGGCCTTTCCTCTTCTCCGGAGCCTTCTTCGGTTACGGGGCGGGCCGTGGCCCCGATTTTACGTCCTGAACCTCCCGGTAATCCAGAAAGATCGGATTTTCCTTTTTCTGCGGCGAGGTAGATAGCCACTCCAGCCATGAATCTCTCCTCGGCCGCCAGGAGTGCAGCCTGCTCGAAGACAGGTGGAATGAGGCGGACGTGAGCCTGCCGGAGCTCACGGACGCGAAGACGCGCCTGGCCGGGCTCCTAATCCCCGCCGCTTTTGACGATGTCGCCCGTCCTAAAGCCCGTGCCCTCCAGCACTTCGGCCGAGGCGGCCGACTCGCCGACCGTTGTCAGGTGAATCCTCCCGATCTTGTCTTCGCCGATAGTCACGACTTCCCCGCCGGCCATGATAGTTTTCGGCCTGTAAACGGTGAGAACATCGCCGACTCTCAGCCCGTCTTTCGTTCCCGCTTTGATCACGAGAGTCCCGCCTTCGGCGACGAAGAGCTTCCCCGACCAGATCAGGGGCGGCGGTGGGGCGGCTTCCCCCCCGAAATCCCTGACCAGTTTGGCCACGGCGTCCCCGATGGCTTTGCGCGTCGCCTCCCCGAGGGGAGTTTGATTGAAGGCGGCGAGGTTCGCGCCGAAATCGGAACTGGAATATCCGACCTTGAAGCCGGTCCTGGAGGCGCTTGCCGTGGCCCGGGTCGAAAAGGGGATCTCGCCCGTGACGGCGTCGACGATGCGCACGTCCATGCCGATGTGGGCCTTCGCCTGTTCCGCTCCGACACGGAGGCCGGCGATGCGGACGCCGCCCTGTTCGCCGGACTTGGAATACTCGAATTCATTGACCGTTCCGTAGACAAGGTACTGGGCGCCGAGGATCCTGCCGATCTTCGCGGCCGTCGCCGGGTCCACCCGGCCGCTGGCCCCGAAATCCTGCTCCCCGATCACGGCGTCGATCTCCTGGCGTTCGAGAACCTTGAACTTGCCGGTTTCGACAAGGGCCGTCGTCATCATCTCGGCCATGCCTGTCCCCAGGTCCCAGCTCGCGCTGCGCCAGTAGCTCTGGCCCCCGCCCGCCGTCGCGGTGAATTTCATGACCGCGATGCTCCTCTTTCCGGCCGCCCGCGCTCCCGGGACCGAAAGAAGAGATAGAACGACAAAGAGCGCGAGAAACGTCACTCCGAATCCCGCTGTCTTTTTTTTCATTCTCCCCTCCAAAAGTAAGATGGTAATACGGCTATTTTACCTGAGTCCGGGTTTGGGGGCAATAATTTTCCAAATCGTCTATGATAGAAGGGATGAAACACCAGCGCAGAATCCTTCTTATCGCCCTTTCCGTCGTCCTGGCCTTCGCCCCGCTTGCCGCCCAGGCCGACAAGTATCCCCTCGACCAAAAGATCCCCGTCGACCCCAAGATCACGGTCGGCGAGCTCGGGAACGGCCTTCGTTATTACATCCGCGAAAACCGGAAGCCGGAGAACCGGGCCGAGCTGCGCCTGGTCGTCAACGCCGGCTCGGTCCTCGAGGACGAGGACCAGCTGGGCCTGGCCCACGTGGTCGAGCACATGGCCTTCAACGGGTCCACGCACTTCCCCAAGCAGAAGCTCGTCGACTTCATGGAATCGATCGGCATGCGCTTCGGGCCCGACCTCAACGCCTTCACCGGTTTCGACGAAACGATCTACATGCTGAAGGTCCCCACGGATTCCCCTGAAATCCTCGAGACCTCCTTCCTGATCCTCGAGGATTGGGCCCACGGCCTGACCTTCGACCCCAAGGCGATCGACAAGGAGCGGGGGATCATCGTCGAGGAGTGGCGCTTGGGCCAGGGCGCGGACGCGAGGATGCGCGACAGGCAATTCCCGGTCCTTTTCCGGGGCTCGCGCTACGCCGATCGCATGCCCGTCGGGAAAAAAGAGGTCATCGAGAGTTTCAAGTACGAAACCCTGAAGCGGTACTACCGGACCTGGTACCGTCCGGACCTGATGGCCGTCATCGCCGTCGGCGACTTCGACCGGGCCCGCATCGAGGAGTTCGTCAGGAAGCACTTCGCCTCGATCCCCGTTCCGCCCGGCGCGCCGCCGCGGCCGTCCTATCCCGTCCCCGACCACGACGAGACGCTGTTCGCCATCGCCACGGACAAGGAAACCTCCGACAGCATCGTGGCCGTCTACCACAAGCTGCCCCTCAGGGACCAGAGCACGGTCGGCTCCTACCGTCAGATGCTCGTCGAACGGCTTTTCAACAGCATGCTCAACGAGCGTCTCCTCGAGATCACCCAGAAACCCGGCGCGCCGTTCCTGGGAGCCGTCTCGAGCCAGGGGCGCTTCATCGGGTCGAAAGAGGTCTACGTCCTGTCGGCGCTCGTCGAGGCGGGAGGCATCGCCAGGGGGCTCCGGACTCTGTACACCGAAGGGGAGCGGGTGGCCCGCTTCGGCTTCACCGCGACGGAGCTCGAACGGCAGAAGAGCGAAATGATGCGCGTTTTCGAAAACGCCCTGGCGGAGAAGGAGACGGAGGATTCCGGCACTTACGCCCAGGAGCTCAGCCGGAGCTTTCTGCAGCAAGAGCCGACGCCCGGCATCCAGTATGAATACGACCTGCACGTCCAATTCCTGCCCGGGATCACCCTCGACGAAACGAACCGGCTGGCCAAAGAGTGGATGACCGAGAGAAACCGCGTCATCATGGCCAACGCCCCGGAGAAAGTAGGCGCCGGCGTCCCCAGCGAAAAAGAGCTCCTGGCCGTCCTCGAAGAGGTCAAGCGGGAAGAGATCGCCCCTTACGTCGACACCACGACCGACGCGCCGCTCCTTCCCGGAATGCCGGAGCCCGGAGAGGTCGTGTCGAGCCGGACGATCGCCGAGGCCGGGATCACGGAATGGACGCTCTCCAACGGCGCGCGCGTCGTCCTCAAACCGACGGATTTCAAGGAGGACGAGATCCTCCTCCGGGCCACGAGCGCGGGCGGCGTCTCGCTCGCCGAGGACGAAAACCTCATCCCGGCCAACACCGCCGACCAGGTCGTGGCCTCGGGCGGCCTGGGCGAATTCAGCGCCGTCAACCTTCAGAAAAAGCTGGCCGGCAAAGCCGTCTTCATCAGGCCGATGATCGGCGAGCTCGAGGAGGGCCTTTCGGGGAACGCCTCTCCCAAGGACGCCGAGACCCTCTTCCAGCTGATCTATTTGACCTTCACCGCGCCGCGCCCCGACCCCGTCGTTTTCGACGTCATCAAGAGCCAGCTGAAGACCTTCCTGGAGAACCGCCAGCAGAGCCCGGAAACCGTCTTCTCGGACACACTGCGCAAGACCATGCAGAGGGACCAGCCGAGGTTCCGGCCCATGACGGTCGAGGAGATCCCGCGGATGAGCCTCGAGAAATCCCTGGCTTTCTACAGGGACCGGTTCGCCGACGCGGGCGACTTCACCTTCGTTTTCGTCGGCAACCTGGACCTGGAGAAGATCAAGCCCCTGGTCTGCCGCTACCTGGCCTCCCTGCCTTCCCGGGGCCGCAAGGAGACCTGGCGGGACTGGAGGGTCCCTCCGCCCGAAGGCGTGGTGAAACGGACGGTCGAGAAAGGGGTCGAGCCCAAGAGTCTGACGGCCATCGTCTTCTCCGGACCGTTCAAGAGCGACCCCGGAAACCGCATCGCCATTCGCGCGGCCGGACAGGTGCTCGAGACCCGTCTGCGGAAGCTTCTCCGCGAGAAGTTGAGCGGGACCTACGACGTCGCCGTCCAGCCGTCCTACAGCAAGATCCCCCGCGAGGAATACCGGGTGACGATCGACCTCGGCGCCGACCCCGCGCGCATGGACGATATGAGCCGGGCCATTTTCCAGGAGATCAAGAGTCTGAAGAAAAAGGGGCCGACCGAAAAAGAGGTCGAGGAGGTCCGGCTGGCCGAGTCCCGCGACTACGAGACGAACAGCCGGCATAACGATTGGTGGCTGGTCCAGCTCACCGAGCGCTACCGGATAGGGGAGGACCCCGCCGGGCTCATGCGCATCCCGGACACGCTCGCGCTCCTGACGAGGGAATCTGTCAGGACCGCGGCCCGGGCGTACTTCAACACGAAACGGTACGTCCAGGTCACGCTCTACCCGGAGAAAAAGTAGCCCGGTCCGGATCAGCGCTTTCCGGGCGGGTCGGGCTGGGGCGACACCTTCTGAAGCGCCATCCGGTTGAAAACGCGAAGGGCCGGGAATTGGATGGTGGCGGGAAGCCAGGTCACCTCATCGTCGATCTGGATGTAGTCGGCCGGCGGGATATCCTTCATCGCCTTTCCCGTGTTGCCGATGATCGCCCGGAGGCCGCTCTTCAGAACGCCATTGGCTCCGGAGGCGATGACCTTCCCCTTCGCGTCGCGGATCCCGCAGTCGCCGAGGATGCCCACGGCCCCCGGCGTCCCCTGGCCTTTCACCGTTTTCTTAAAGGACCTGATCTCGAAGATGGGGCCGTCGGGGGTAATGAGTTTGAAGTGGCCGGACCCCAGCTTTTCGACTTTCGTCCCCTTGGGGATGATCACGGTCTTGCCTTGGGCCGCGGCCGTCCCCGCGAAGGATACGAGCAGAACAACCCCGAGAAACAAAGACAGGAAGAATGACCTCTTCATAGTCCCTCCTTCTTTCTTGGGCCGACGAAGAAATCGCTATACGGTTAATATGGGTCCGGAGCGGCGGCTTGTCAAGCCGGCGCCCCACTCACCCCAGCCCCAGCCCCGCGGCGATGTCCAGGAAGGCGCTCCGGCCGCGGAGGTCCAACTGCGAGATCAGCCCGGTTCCTTCATTCTCTCTGGCCCCTTGACATCTTAATTTGTCATGATTTATACTTCATTACAAGGATTAAGGGGGAGAATTAGTGTGCAAATGCGCTCTTGTCCAGCGCAGCTGAAAAAACCTCATATTTAGAAAGCCATCTTCAATTTAGGATCGTTGCCCTTTGGAGAACGATAATCTGAGCTTTCGACAGGCTAATCTGGGTAACGACTGGCTTTGTCTCAACATTTGATTAAATGTCGTCGGTAGGCAAATGAAAGAAGACGCCGCTGCACCAGACACTCCAGCCTCTGTTCCCCCGCCCCTGGCTTCACTCTGCGTGCTTCCCTGGATTCACGTCTATATTGGAACAACCGGCTTCGTACAGTTATGTTGCGTATCTGGAACAGGGCAGAACGCCCCTCCCGTACTAGGCACTATAAGAGACAACTCACTGCTGGACCTTTTCAATACTGAACGCATCGTCAATGTGCGCCAGCAAATGCTTACGGGCACCTGGCCAACCGAGTGCCTGTATTGTCAAAAGAAAGAAGCGCTTGGGATAAAGAGCTCCCGTCAGGTTCACAACGAAATCCATAAGTCCCATTATTGGCAGCTTCTAACTGATCCGCGGCGATTTATTCCTAAGATCCGTAGTATCGATCTACGCATAAACAATATCTGTAACTTTAAATGCCGATCGTGCTGCGGATATTCTTCTAGCCGGTGGTTCATTGAACACAACCTAATTTACCCACATATTGGGATGCCGAAGAGCGTAATAGGAATTGATGATTTACAATCATTCTGGGACGAGTTTAATAGATGTATCATGTCGGGTTTGGAGAATGTGCATATCGCTGGGGGTGAACCGCTGGTTAGCGAGGCTCATTACATTCTTTTGGAAAATTTAATCAACTTCAACAAAACTGACGTGGAACTATACTACGATACTAATCTTAGCCAGCTTACGTTCAAGACCTGGGATGTGGTTAAACTCTGGAATAGATTTTCGAACTTAACAATTTGTCTGAGCTTAGATGGTGTCGGGGTTCAGGGTGAGTACATTAGGCATGGGCTTAATTACAAGCAATGGGTTAAAAATCTGGAGACAATTAAGAGAGATGTGCCGCACGCTAAACGAAAGATGCATTTTGTAGTCAGTATCTTTAATGTAATGAATCTGCGAACGCACTTGCTGACAATTATGGAAAATGGCTTTGTGACCCCTGAGCGCTTGCGCCTAACATTCTTGGAATGGCCTCCTTACATGAATGTACAAGTACTCCCACAGGCATTAAAAACAGAATGCGAGCGTGGCCTACGAGAAATGATCCAAGATGAACAAGGACTTGGGAATGCAGTCTTAAATCAGATTAAGGCGCTAATTCAATTCCTGAAAGAAAGGAACTTGTATGAGGAACATGGCGGCGATTTCACTTCAAAGGTGGCAATATTGGACCGCTTACGCGGAGAGAATGCGATGGCTTTGTTTCCCCAACTCGAACCAGTACTTAGGCATAATACGAAACAGCGGGGCTCAGCCAAATAGTTCGCCGCCTGAGATAACCGCTTAATAGCTCAAATGCCAATCGGGAGGACGATTATTGGACCGAGCTTTCAATTACTGAGCAACTGGTGCTCGATGGGTTGTGCAGGTTGCGGTATCCATGTTTCGCCGCCACCAGGGCACGATACTGTGACTCTGGGAAAACCGCACTTGACCAATGCAAAAAGAATTCTCCATCTGGTCAAGGACACACTTGACAGCATGGGCTTTGCATTCGGGATGGTTGAACAATCTGGAGGCGAACCAACTCATCACCCCCAAATTGTAGAAGCTGTAGGTGAGGTATTCGAAGATTCGGTTCATAAAATCATATCCAACGGGCTTCCAACGCAATCTATTTACAGCTATTTAAAGAGACGAGCGGAGCGGGCCTTTCTGGTTTTATCAATTGATCATCACAAAGTCGAGTATAACCAGATACGATTGGGGAGTGTTCATAAATCACAGCCAACGCGGGCTGCACAGATACATGCTAAAATACTAAGCAATCTAGATTTGTTTTTGAAGAACAATATTCCAGTCGTAGTATCCTCCATTATTTCCAGTTGGAATATTACACAATACTTAGACTTTATAAGGTGGCTTGAGGAAAGCTACCCTAAGCAAATCCAAGATGGTATACTGGTACCAATCCCTGTTTCGCTGGTTTCCTTCGGAAATCCCAATATTGGGAAGATGAATCCATCGGCGGAACAGGTAGCTGCCTTTGATGAAGCCATATATGCCTCGGATCTCCTCACGGTCAAGAGAACACGAGAGTGGCTTTTAAAGCAACTTATTGGTCACTTTAAGAATAAGCAAAGGTTCTTCGAAAGCGGAGAATCACTCGATCTAATTAATCTGCATCCATCACGCTATTCTTGTGAGATATTCCGTTACATGATTTCGTTCAACTTTCAGGACGAAGAAATTCTTCGGTTTCCCAAGGATGCGTTGTTTCAAGGTTATTGCTGTGGCGTGAAGGTACTTGGAAACATAGGCTATGAATTAAATGAACAGTTAATTCAAAGGTTACAGTTGTTCAAAAATAGACCATCTAATATGCAAAAAAATCAAAAATACTATCATATAAACCAAATCAAAGAGTATATTCACAAAAGGGAGACGATTATGAATGATAAGGAACTGATTCAAATGGGTGGGAGGGTGGGTTACTTCAGCGAATTGAGAAAAGGAATGTGCATGCTTGATGATTTCGATGGCGTATGGTGGCCTTTTAATATGTATCTCAAGAGTATCGTCGATGATGATACTCTCGGTGAGTATTGGTCCCTTTTCAGAAACAAAAGATTTGTAAGGGTGCTACGCCAAGCGAGGGATGAAACGAGGAGTATGCTAAATGTCTCTACCGTATTAGCACCCTCGCAGCGGGTATAAACAAACAGGCACGGACTTGGCGAATAAAATCTTTTATGCGGTGGTAGAAGGAAATAATGGTATCGGTTCATACTTGGATAACTATGTCAAAGATATGAAGCTCAGTATTGATAAGAGCTATTCTAGCAGCTCGAGGTAGACATGGCACTCATACTCGTTTCCGGTTTGATCAACATTGAAACGACGCTTCAAATTGACTCTTTTCCGCTTAATTACACACCGGTGTGCTATCCCTTCTTCGGCGTCAATGGCAGCGTGTCGGGCGTCGGGTATAACGTTACGAAAGCACTCGCTATGCTCGGCCACGAGGTGCACTTCACCTCGCTGATTGGTCGAGACATCGCGGCACAGCAGGTTCGATCGGCACTCATCGACATTCCAGTGTCCGATGAACATGTGCTCAACGCGATCAACCATACTCCACAGTCGGTGATTCTTCACGATCGAAATGGCCGACGCCAGATTCATGTCGACTTGAAGGATATTCAGCAGCAGACTTACCCGGACGAGGTATTTGAACGTGCAATGGCCGGGTGCGACCTATTCGCACTGTGCAATATCAACTTCTCGCGACGCTTTCTCCAAAAGGCTAGGCTTACGGGCAAGCCAATTGCGACAGACGTGCACGCGATCGCGCAATTGGACGACGAATACAATCTCGACTTCATGCGGGCAGCTCATATCCTGTTCATGAGCGACGAGCGATTGCCGTTGCCGCCGGAAGACTGGGCGCGCGAGGTGTTGCAAGCCTATGCGCCGGAAGTGGTGGTGATCGGCCTCGGCGCGCAGGGCGCGCTGTTAGCCATCCGGAACGAAAACGTCATGCAACGCATCCCTGCGGTGACGACTCGACCTATCGTCAACACCATCGGGGCGGGCGACGCGTTGTTTTCGGCGTTTCTTCACAGCTATCTTCATTCTGGCAATCCGTATTCCGCGATTCGGCGGGCGGTCGTATTCGCCTCGTACAAGATCGGGTCCACCTCTGCCGCCGAGGGCTTTCTCAATCGGGATGCACTAGAGCGTATGTGCACGGAACGGCAGATAGATCCATAACACATCTTCTGCAAGTCGCTTCAAGAGCAGGGGACGTTTGACAACTGATCCTTTCGAGTAACAATGGCAAGCAATAGGAAGCAATAAGCTCTGGATCGAGATCTCGACGCCTTATGTCTTGCCGTAAATGGTTAGAATCTTATCGCAGGCTCCGAGGAAGGCGGCCTTCTATACACAAACGACGGCGAAAGCTGGAAAGCCGTTAACTTGGATTTGCGCGAGAGCACGAGGGTTAATTGACTTGCTGCGCGCTGCGCGGCTACTAATGTCAGAGCAGAGGACGGTGTCTTCCGATTTGCGATTAACGGGATGAGCTGGGTAGCCATGACCTCGGGATTGTTCGAGAGGATGGCCTCCCCGATGGGGTTGACCTTGATGGGCTGTCAAGCGGCGCATAGATTTACGAGGTAAATCGGCGTGTAGTTTTACGAGCTGCCGGGGGAGAACAGGGCGGCTCATTCCAGGTGAGCTCCTTTCATGGTCTGGTTGAAGTCCTTCAGCCGGTAGCTGTGCCCGTCGATGTTGAAGATATGGGCCTTGTGGAAGAGCCGATCAAGGATCGCCGTCACGGCCATCTTGTCGCCGGCGAAGATCTGGACCCAGTCCTTGACCGACCGGTTAAAGGCCCTTTTCAAGGAAGTCGCCGGGCGGGCCGGGCTGCCGAAGGATTTTTCGGTTCATTCCCTGCGTCACACGACGGCCATCATGATGGCGGCCAGGGGCACAAGTCCGATCAGGATCAAGACGTGGCTCAGGCACAAGCGGGTCAGTTCGTCGGAACGCTACTTCGAGCAGGTCAGGTTTTCAGACACGGGGAGGAAGTTGGAGGGGATTTTCGGGGATATTATGTAACTTTTCGATTTCAACTTTTATCTTGGCGCGTGCCTCTTCATCAGTCTTAAACCAACTCTGCGTTTCCTCTCCTGCTTTCTCGATATTAATACTTACCTCGTCAATCGCTTTAGACGCTCGTTTATCGAAGACAATTATTTGCCCGGCCTTTGCTTGATATTTTTTTACACTTTCAGACAACTTTTTCTGCAACGCTACCAAGTCTTCACCTTGTTTGTCCTTCTTATCGAACAAAGCCCCAGTAGCCCTACTAATATTCTTTAGTTCGTCTACGCTAACGTTTGATGCCGCATGGGATATAAGACTCTCAATTGCTTTAGAATCTTCAGTTGTTTGTTTTAATACATTATTTATCGCATCATATTGATCAAGTATTTCTTTAACATTTTCTTGAAGAAGGTCTCCAACTTTCATTCCTGACAATGCAATATCAAGTTGGCTGGTTGCCCGATCAACATCAATCTTGTTGAGGACTAGGTTTTTCCTTATTGAATCCAAGGAGGGCAATATCGGCGACATTATAGGCATACGCCCCATTAATGCGAAAGTTGTCGTAATGAGCGTCAGAAGCAAGGCGACTTTTATGTCGGATGGGCTGAAAGAATCGAGGTTCTTGGCCAAGGCGACATAATACCCTGCTAAGGCAATTATCATCGGAACCGTTGACAAGAAGGAATAGAAGGGTGCGCTTTTCCTTATCAGGAATTTAGAAAAAGGGATATGACGGAAACTAAATATGAGCGCAATCAGACTCGCCGCCGCGTCAAACGCGAGAAGAATCAGGATCAATATTTTAGAAATACCAAAAATGTGCATCCTTAGCTGAATGCCAACAAAGAATAGAATTAGACACAAGACGAACCGCGTTAGTATGTATTTTCTAGCAATGCCGAATAAAGAGGTTAGAAAGAATCGCGGTTCTTCAGAAACCTTTCCGAATTGCATGGAAACCGTTGAAGAAAATGAGTCGATAAAGCTGATTGTTAAGACCAAAGTGAAGAACAACAAGCCGACGTTTTGCCAATTAACTGATGTAAGTGGCATTTGGCTTGCAAGAAGCCAAACCAGTGTTGCCAGAGCTACAAGGAGAGCCCGGGTACTCCATCCGTGTCTTTTCTGTTCAACGTCAAATTGGTCCGTCTCATGATTGATAAACTCAATTAATATCCTTTTCCTCGCAAACCGCGAATCTTCTTCCGTCATGTTATCAATCCCTCAAATAAACCCGGCCAGTGATAAGACGTAGTCAGAAATTAGAGACTTTTTACCTTCTGCTCCCCCCGATGTACTTGGCGCAATTGTCATAACCTTCAGCGTGAGCTTGAGTTAGGCTGTCTGGATTAAAGGTCCTGGCATGTCAGGCTCTGATTATTTCGTCGATTTGACAGCCCGAGCCGCTCCTGTCTTCCTTGTCCAGATCATGGACTTCCTTTTTGTCACTACTCGTGTTCCCACAATACTGTTTGCTATAGAGCGGAGCCACATAGCGTCTTGACATTTTTCACTTTCCCCAATTGAAATGAGATAAGGTATGTTTACTACAATTCAAAACCGATTTCAATAGTCAATGACTCAGGGAGCTCGAAAAGCCCATGCCATCCTGGCCGAGCTCCTCGATGATCTGGTAGCGGCCGGCGAACGTGGAGCCGGTCGTAAGTTCTTCGCGTGTTGTCCCCATGGTTTCGGTGACGCCGAGCCAGGGAGAATCCGGGGGACATGTACCGGATTCCTCGAGAACCGGTACGTGTCCCCGGATTCGAGTTGCGCACTTGCCGCAGTATGTGGACTCCGGAGGGTTCTCAGACTGGCATTTCTGGCACTTCATAGCCGATTCCCCTTCTTTGAGCGTGGGCCTAGGATAACGTTTATCGGCGGGAATAGTCAACCGGCCGAGGCGTGGTTTTCACTGATAGCGGGGTTTGTTTCTTATCACTTCCTTGAGCCGGGCCGCGAACCTTTTTCCCGCCGCCTTCTCCTGTTGCTTGCGCGCCTTTTCATCCTTTTTCAATTCCATGAACCGCACTTCGCGGCGAAGCTTCAGGTAGTTTTCCAGCCGCCGGACGTCGAGCCGGCCGTCCCCGGCCGCGGCCCGCACGGCGCAGCCGGGTTCGTTCTCATGGCGGCAATCGACGAACCGGCAGCCTGCCGCGAGCCTCTCGATATCCGCGAAAGCCCTGTCCAGGCTTTCTTCCTCGGCCCAGAGCTGCAATTCGCGCATTCCGGGCGAATCGATCAACAGGGCCCCCCCGGGAAGCCGGACCAGCTCTCGGACCGTCGTCGTGTGCCGGCCGCGGCCCGCCGCGGGATCGCTCATCGGGGCCGTGGGAAAACGCTCTTCGCCGAGCAGGTGGTTGATAAGCGTCGACTTCCCGACCCCCGAGGAGCCGAGAAGAGCCACCGTTTTCCCCGGGACAAGGTAGGGTTCAAGGCTTTCCAGTCCGGCTTCGGCGAGAGCGCTGACGGCCACGACCGGCACGCCGGGCGCTATCGCTCTCACCTCGGCGATGACGGCGCCTATGTCCGTGCGGAGATCGGCCTTGTTGAGTACGATGACCGGCGCGGCCCCGCCGGCCCAGGCCGTCGTCAGGTACCTCTCGATGCGGCGGAGGTTGAAATCGCCGTCGAGCCCGCTGACAAGAAAAACGGTGTCCACATTGGCCGCCGCGACCTGAGCCTTGACGGCCTCACCGGCGACCTTGCGCACGAACGCGCTCCGGCGCGGCAGGAGGGAATGGATGAGAGCCGGGCCCCCGCCGAACGGCTCGACCACGACCCAATCTCCGACGACCGGATAGTCGGCGGAGCCGGCCGCCCCATGCCGGAACCGGCCCGAGACCTCGCCGGCCAATTCGCCGAGCGGGGTGACGAGCGTCGAGCGGTCGCGGGACTGCCTGACGACCCGGCCCGGAACGAGCCCGGGGCCGGCGCAAGTCTCGAATTGCGCAGCCGTCTCTGCGTCCCATCCGTAATCTTTCAATTCCATTAGGTTCCATCCGGATCGAGGAAATGACATCAGCCTCGTCTGCACGGCGAGGCTTCACCCCGCTTGCCGTGTCCTCACCCCAGTTTCACGTCCCTTATCTTGATCTTCTCCCGCGTCGCGACACCAAGCCCCAGCCCCTCGGCGATGTCCAGGAAGGCGGCGCTCTTGGCGCGGGCGTCGACCTGCTGGGTTCCCCGGGCCATCCGCTCCTTGACGATGATGTCGTGGGCCACGGCGTCCACGGCCACCGGGTCCGTCCCGAAAAGGAGGACCGACGCGTCGTAGATGAACTTGGGGTTGGCCCCGGGGCCGCCGTCGTAGCAGGTCTGGAGACCGTCGACGATGTTGAGGACGACCTTGTCCCGCAGGACCGGGAAGGCGCACGGCTCGGCCACCGACTTCATCCAGAGCTTGTGCAGGCGCCCGGTGTTGCTGAGCGAGCCGTAGGACAGGTTCTTGAGACAGCAGGTGGCGGTCGCCCCGGCGTTCTTGAGGATGGGGACGTTGACGATCTTGGTCACCATCCCCGTGACGATCTTCGTGAAATAGGAGTTCTTGCCCTCGTTGATCATGTAGCCGAGGGTCTCCTTGTCGTACTTCTGCTCGACGTCGGCGACGTAGGGCAGGGCCTCGCGGTCGATGTTGTCCTTGGCCCAGAGCTCGCCCTTGCCGTCGTAGAACTCGCCGTTCGGGCCCTTCAGCTCCGTGCCCAGGATGCGGACCCCGGGGAAGCGCGCGGCCGTGAACCCGGCCGCCTCGAGCTCGAAGAGCCGCCTATCCCAGATGACGATGTTCGCCTTAAGGACGCCCGCGGCGAGGAGCCCCTCGATAATGGCGTCCACGACCTCGGGCTTGGTCGAGAGGATGGCCTCCCCGATGGGGTTGACCTTGATGCCGACGACGTCCTTCGGCCCGATGAACTTCCCCCAGGCCTTGCCCAGGTTCTTTTCCCCGGTGAGCTCGGCCATGCCCGCGCTTATTTCCTTCCGCACCCGGGCCCCGTCGATCTTCTGCCCGACGGGGTTGGCCCCGGTCTTGACCCTGACCACCTTGCCGGGGTATTTCCCGGGGAGCGAGCCCTCGACCCTGGGGATCTTGCGGACCTCGTCGATATTGGTCTTTATCTCCGTCGGCGGGGGAGGCGTGGGCTTCTCTTCCTGGACCTTTTCCTGAGGGATCAGGCGCGGGACCAGGGCCGCCCCGGCCGCGACCATGGCCGCGGAGGCGAAAAACTTCCTGCGTGAGAATTTATCCGAGGGACAAGCGTCCTTTTCTCCTGTAAGGGTCATAATGTCGTCTTTTGCCATGCTGCCTCCTGGGGATAGGGATGGGAGAAGTATAAAGGGGGGAGGGGGGAAAGGCAATCTATGTTTCTCGAAATGTGAGCGTGATGCGAAGGCGCCATATAGAGCTATTCCCTAGATAGATCATTCTTAATTGTGCACTTTGGCAAACAGGGTGAAATGAACATTGGACTCCGGATCCAAAGGTCGGAGGTTCGAATCCTCTCAGGCACGCCACTCAAATCCCCCCATATTCCCCGGAAAAACAACGGTTTAGGGCCTCCGCGGTGAGGCCCTGGGTTAATCACTATTTATCACGAATTGTCCCTTTTTATCAGGATTATAGGCACACAATGGGCACAAAGAGACAATGCCGCCGTTAGGCCCATCTGAAAATGTACTTGACATTTTGGATAAGTATTCTTATTATGTACTTGCAGGTAGGAAAGAAATCTATACCCCGTAAGATTTCCCACCAAAAGGAGGGACGTTCGAGCGGGGTTGTTTTTTTATGTCGCAAGATACTGCGGATACAAAAAGAATCCTTCGTGTCAATGCGTTTTTTGACGCGCAAAACCTATTTAATTCCGCCAAAAGGTGTTTTGGATATAAATTCCCAAATTACGATCCCGTGAGACTTGCGAAAGAAATCAATACCCTCAGGGCCGCGGATACGAACGAAAACCGAGAAATTAACCGTATCAATTTTTATACCGGATATCCTCCAAAGGACAAAAACGAAGGAATTTACGGATTTTGGCAAAATAAACTCAATGAATTAAGAAGACAGGGCGTACGTGTTAAGGCCAGAAAACTTGTTTATCGGGAAGAACTATTTGAGTTTGATAATGTAACTATATTGATCAAAGATTTTCCTATTGAAAAAGGGATTGACCTATGCCTGGGGATTGAGATAGTCCTACAGTTTATAAATAACGATTATGATGTCGCATTAATATTTAGTCAGGATCTTGACCTTACAGAGGCCGTAGACGCCGTTCACGCCTTAAGTAAAGAAAATGGAAGATGGGCGGGGTTGGAATGTGCCTATCCATATTCCGAAGAATATAGGGGTACTAGAGGAATCGATAGAACAGTTTGGCTAAAAATACCCAAAGATTTATACGACAGATGTATCGATCCTAAAGATTATCGCCCGAGCCGGGGCCGGTAGGAACGACAACTTCACTATTTTTCAAACCTTCATCAAATTGGATTCTTCCTGTTAGCCGATTGACATAGGTCCTAAACAAACATATCATCCATTATTATTCATCGGGAGGCAGAACGGGGATTGGCAGATGCCAGATATCAAAAGAATTAGTTTACTTCTTATTAAATACTCGCCCGGCCTTGCCGTTCTCTTTTATGCCTACCTCTATTTTACGGGGTATTGTTTCTTATCGTCCTATTTTTTACGATGGGGACTTAATTCTCACGAAATGGGCTATTCAATTGTAGATTATGCAACGGTGGGAATATCGCCGTTATTTACCTTTATATTAATTTCAACGCAGCCTTTTGCCGTTGCCTATGGATTTCAAAAGTGGATGCGGGGTTTAAAGAGTCGAGTATTGTCGACTTTGATGACTATCGCCCCGCCAGTTGGACTTATATTGGCCGTCCTCTTTCTAAGTCTTCGTGTCACACTGTTCTTAACGTTATTCATAGGTATTATTGTTTTTTGTTACTTGATCGGTTGTATCACTTATAGGGCCAGGACGGAGGCCAAACAAACGATTTCTCAAATTATCCAAAAGAACTGGTTTTGGATAATATTCGTTCTTATCGCCGTGATACCGGTGTTTGACTGGCAATATGGCCGAGAAAATGCAAACTGGTATATGTCGTATACGTCAAATCCATTTCTCCCGTCGGTCGAACTTAGTGAAGCGAATATTTATTCTAACGGCCCAATTGATGGATTGGAACTTTTTGAGGCAGGTCCCAATAAATATGCGGGGTTAAAACTCTTGGCGTTCAAGAATGATGTATATTACTTGGTTGCAAGTCTTTATAGTTTGGAGGTTATGGAGAAAAATGTAAATAAGTTACGTTCATCTTTTGACACGGTACGTAAGGAAATTACCGACACAAACACTCAGTTGGAGGAAATGATAAAATCATCTGAGGCCATGATTTTGGATGAGGAAAAGTTAGATAAAGATCTTGATGCGATTGAAGAACAAATAAGGAGGGCCGATCCCTCGTCAAGGGAAAGGGTTGAACTCGTCGCGAAACAAAAAGAATACATAGAAAGGGCAAAAAAAGAGATAAAAAGAAATAAAGAAAATGTCGCCGAGATGGAGAAAAAACAAATACTGCAAGAAGAAAGGTTGAAGACTTTAGATAAATTGGAGGGTTTGTCGGAGATACAAAGAACACACTTTTCTAAAATCCTCAGAACGTCCTATGCGGTTAGAAAAGAACAAATAAATAATATTGAGTTCCTCACTCAGAGTTTAGAAAGTAGGCCAATTAAGAAATAGGATCCTTATCAATCTGGCCCGCCTCCGGATCGGACCAAAGTATCCATTTTCTTAATCCATTTTCTCGGTATCCATTTTTCGCCTTCGTGTTCGCGATAGAAAGCCCGTATAGATTCTTCGACCCGTTTGTTGTAAGTTGCGATTTCTTCTTTCGTCATTGGAGGTAGTGTACAGTGACGTTCGCAATTTGGCATAGGAGGCGGGCCATCGTAAACTCTCTTCGAACGCAAACCCGAAAGAGAGGAGAATTTTTACTACGATGGCCCAACAACATTATAGGACACCCTTCAAGAAGGCGCTATTACAGTTCATCACGGAGCCCGATCCCTTCCTGGCCATGCTCAAGTGGGTGATGACGGAGATGATGAGGATCGAGGCGGAAGCCAAGGTCGGGGCGACCAAGGGGAAGCACGCGAAGGAGCGTACCACGTATTTTTCCGGAGCCCGAGCCCGGAAGGTGGATACCAGGCTGGGGACGGTCTATCTTCTTGTGCCCAAGGTCCGGAAGGGCAGCTATGTCCCGTTCTTCATCTCGGAGAGACGGCGGTCCGAGCAGGCGCTCATCGCGGTTGCCCAGGAGGCCTCCGTCAACGGGGTCTCGACCCGGAAGATCGAGCGGGTGGCTCGGGCCATGGGCATCGAGAATATCTCCGCCTCCCAGGTCTCGGAGTTCAACAAGGAGCTCGACGCCCAGGTCGCCGATTTTCGGAGCCGGCCCCCTGAAGGAGGAGTACCCGCTCCTCTGGATTGACGCCCTTTATCAGAAGGTCCGCGTCGAAGGGCGGGTGGTCTCGGTGGCCGTGATGATCGCCTGCGGGGTCAACAAGGCAGGAACCCGAGAGATCTTGGCCGTGGAGCCCATGTTCGACGAATCGGAGGACTCCTGGCGCCTCTTTTTCCGCAAGCTCAAGGCCCGGGGCATGAAGAGGACCGCGCTCTGCGTCTCCGACGCCCACGCCGGTATCCAGGCCGCGGTGCGGAAGGAATGGTTGGGCGCCTCTTGGCAGCGATGCAAGGTCCACTTCATGCGCAACGTCCTGGCCAAGGTGCCTCATCGGGAGAAGGCCCGCTTCGCGGCTCATCTGAAACAGATCTGGCTCGAGCCGGATAAAAAGAGCGCCCGGCGGGCGGCCGCCGCTCTCATCGACGATTACGGGAAGCGATTCCCCGAGGCAGTCCGTTGCCTGGAAGAGGGCCTCGAGGACTCGCTCTCGTTCTATGACTTCCCGGAGGTCGACAAGAAGAGGATCTCTTCGACCAACGGGCAGGAGCGGCTGAACATGGAGATCCGCCGCCGAAGCCGGGTGGTCGGAGTGTTCCCCTCGGTCGAGAGCTATCTCCGGCTGACGATCTGCTACCCTGTCGAATACTCGGAGGACTGGGGAAGTGAGCGCAGCTATATCCGGGAGGATAAGGCCCTTGGTTCCTTGGATAGGCTCCATGAGCTGATGGCTCAAGCGGCTAACTGAAGAGGCTTACGATGGCCCCGAAGTTGCGAACGTTAGTTGACACGACCGTTCGCTACTTTTGCACTTCCTGCCGCCCAACAAAACAGTGAGAAATCTCGACGACATCAAGCGTCTATCTCAATGAGGCGCGAGATTCGCCATAAACGGCGTCTTTTCACAATCGCCGGGGAGACCGTGCTTGTCAGAGCCTCCGGCTCCCCGCTGGCGCCTCTCTCAGCCGAGACTGAATCCGCCAGAGCGCAGACCGATTGCTGCAGCGCAGTTGACGAATGTATTGCCCACTAATAAGTTCGAATTGACATCCAACCCCCGGTCTGTGGCGATGATTCTATACCCGGGCAGGAAGAATATTCCATTCAGTTTGAAACTCCTCGGGCCGATGGAGGCGAACTCGAGCCAAACGTCGCCCGTCGCTTCATTGATGACCTTGATTGCTGTGTCAGATATTTCGGCCTTGTAGCCCGGCGCAGCATGCTGCACGCGGCTGTTTGCGACCTTGACAACAGTATCGCCTTTTTCATCAGTGACAGTGCATTCAAACAATATCTTCCGGTCTTCCCCCTCGCGAAATCTCACGAACTGCTTATTGAGCCCCTTTTCGGCTATCTCGACAACACGCCCGCACTTCAAGATTCGATTTGTGCCGAAAAGCACTTCGTAGTTCCCAGCCTCAGTCTTCATTTGTTCCCCCTATGTTCAAGATATTTCATGTTAGCAAAGTCATCGCTGCTTGTTCATGGCTTAGCGCCTATAGGCTACTTCTGCCCGCGAATCGACGGTTCCCTGCTCAGTTTCCTTCGCAGCAGGTCAAACGGCCCGCTCGGGTCAAGAATTGGCCCTTTCATGCCGAGCACTTTACGCATGAACTTTTCGTCGAGCTCTTTGCGAGTCGCATCGCCGTCAATCTCATTGAATGGCTGAAGGGGCTTATTGCATATCGCGTCGAACAACTTCACGGCTTCTGACAGCTGCTTGGGAGTAAGTTTTGTTATGTCAAGAACAGGCAGCGTATCAATTGTCAATACACCTAATCTACCTCTTCCGTCCTGTTGCTTGTTGGCGTGCCACCAATACAAAAGCAGGCCGAGCGATGTATTCGCCCACAGCACCAACGCCTTCTCTTGCTCAACAGATGCGAGCGTAATTGACGGCCATGCTTGGCCCCCAATAGTGACGCGAGGCGTAAATTGCATTGCTGTTGACTGGCTATTGAATCGAAAATCGCGATTGCAGTGGCAGTGAGACGCGCTCTTCCAGATGTCGGCTACTTTGAGCTTGACCAATTCTTTGTCGTCATGCGTCCGCCCGTGCTTCGGCGTGCCTTCACAGTCAGCGTCAAACGCCAGTGTTCTCTCTCTCGGCGCGTCATGAGACCAAAGCACAGGGAACGTAGGCGCGCTATTCAGCTTTATAGGAGAGATATCGAACGGCCCTCTAATGCCCCCGTCTGACGTGCTGCTGTTAATATCTGCATGGTAGGGTCCAATCTTCCCGACCGCACCGACAGTCGTCATATGTATATTGACTGCCTCAGCCTCGTTCATGGTGGGCAGCCACACTCTTTGCTTGCCTATCAACTGATAAGCAGTCTGTGCGAGAGAAAGGTCTGCGATGCGCGAAACACCCCATCCGCCGTCAGCTGGCAGCGGCGCGTCTATCACTTGGCCGACTATTTCGTCGCCAAAGTGAAGTGGGGTTCCGCCAACAGGTCCCTCCTCAAGACGATGTAATGCATGCGCAGCCGTCATGCGACGAACTTGTGCAGCAACGCTTGCCCCAATCAGAGCGTATGCGGGAGGCTTATCGAGAATCACAAAAGTAGCCCGTTTGCTGTGGGACTTTGATTTATGACCGACTATGAGGCAGTCTCCCATCCCTGTATCTGCAGAGAACGCTATACCTGAGCCGTCTACTCCCGCGATTGATACGACTATTAGTCCGCTATATGAGTTACGTAAAAGAGATCTTGGCTTCTCCCACGCTTCACCCGACACGAGGCTAAGAGGCATCACTATTGCCAAAACCCCGCCCGGCTTCAGCTTGCAGTCGGCCAGAACAAGAAAAATTGATGCTTCGCCCGCGTTGCCGTGAGCGCTCGTGCCTGCAGTCAGGCTCTCAGTGAGTTTTGCCATGTCACGCTGGTCAGCTTCGCTCGCACGGAACGCTGCGAACATCGGGTTGGGAACCCCAATCTTCTTTCCCTCATGGCCGACGTTGCGAGTGAAGGGAGGGTTCATAATCACCATGTCAAATGACGAGTGAGGCAGCTCGCGCCACGTATCAGTCTTCTTCTCGCCCTTGCCCGTAGCAGCTTTGGCCGTAATCGCAAGAACTTCAAACTTGCCTTGAGGGTCCAGCAAGTCCAGCGAGCCCAGAGCGATCGTGCCGTCGTCTTGCCTGCCATAAGCGACTGTCAATATCGAGCAATTGTCGTATTTTGTCGTAGGGTGCGCGCCCGACAGCATCGCTGCTGTCAGATGTGCTGCTGCTGGCAATACATCGCACCCGACGAGCGCCGTTGCCATCATCTGCGGGTGAATTGATTCGGCATCCCCCCCAGCGAGTTCGTGGAGCTGGCTTATACGCTGGTAGGCAGTTGAAAGAAGAGTCCCGGTGCCGCAGGCAAAATCGGCAACGCGCAGACTTTTCATTTTGTCTGCGCTGTTCCAAGACCCACCTGAAGGCGGGGTGTCGGGCGAAGTAGCCAGCCCGACAAGCAGCGCTGCTGATGCAGGCGTCGTGTAATAAGCAGCAAGGAACTTTCGGTCTGCAATCAAGCGCTGAAAGACTGCGCCCGTCAAGTCGTGCGAACGCATGAGCTGACTCTGCACAAGCTTATCAGCTGTCGCCGCAAGGCTCTCAATGAGCGCTTTGCTCTCTGCAGTTGGTATCAGTTCGAGAATGCGACGAGCGATATCAAATATCGGCCAATAGTTGATTTTTAATATCTTGCGCCATTCAGCGAGAATGGCTGACTTGCTTAGCTTCCCGAGCCCCCTGAGTTGTTCGAGAGATGCGACGTCTGCAAGCTCGCCTGGTCCGCCAGCCAAGCTCTCCAAGAAGATGAATGCATCTGCCAGGATCGTCGCAGCCATGCGTCGTGTCTGCTCGCCGTCTTCTTGGCGCAGCTCCTCACTTATTTTATGAATAGCACCCTCATGGGCTTTGACCATCTCGCCCAATAAGCCCGCTACTTCGCTGACTCCGCTTACGAGCTCGTCAGCGGCCTTGTCTATCACATGAGGTGGAACGGATGCCGCTTGAACGAGCACAGAGAGGTCTGAGACGCTTCCTATGTTCCATCCCGACCGCGGCCAGCGGGTAAATGTGGACGGGTCTGTGCCACTGATGAGCACCATTTCGATATCGTCTGCAATCGCCAGCTCGCTTCGTAATGCCTTGGCCTGTTTCTCGCGAAGTCTGACAGGTAAGCGCACAGCGACAGCCGAGAGTATCACCTTGCCTGTCGCACGAAGCTGAGCGCCTATGCGCGAAATCGCGTCTGCTTCGAGGGTCACAGCGGGCAACAGCTCTGTCTCGATGACAACAGGGGACACCGATTGTTCTAACACGAGAATATCAGGCTGCCCGGCTGTTACTTTCAGCAAGGCTGTGTTCTCAGAACGAACTATATCTGTTTGCCGCCATGCAGAGCGCGTCTCTCTCAACAAGTCGGCAAGCGCGTCGTTTATTGTGTGCTCAGTTGTCGGCATAGCGGGCTCCCTTATCTTCCCCGTTCATGAGTAAATGCAACATGTCGGACGGCAGCAATCATGTGCATTGAACTAATTGTCTCAATAATCGGTCCCGCTGGTCAAGCGGCTATAGGTCGAACGCACTGAGGTGGTCGTTGAAAGCTACGACACGGCTGAGTCCATGCGGACAGAAAGTTGTTTCGTCAGCCTGACCGAGAGCAACTCGCTTGCCTCAGCTGACGGGCGAATAAAGAGAAATTCCGTTAACTCAACTTGCTTTTTTGTTATTAAGCCAGGCTAAGAGTCGGTCGACTGATACCCACCAACCTATTAGAGTCCTAAGGTCAATGGGATGTGTTGTGCCTTTATCATCCCTGAATGTTAGTTCCCCTCGATGAACTATCTTATTTCGACCGCTGAAGTGCTCCCCGGATTCTGGTCCAATTGGAATGCGAGAATTTTATATTAGAATCGGAGTCCGGGAAGGAGCAGTGGATGAAGAAAAGTCGATCTACCGAGGCTCAGGTCGCCTTCGCTTTACGACAAGCCGAGAGAGGGACTCCGGTGGCTGAGTTCATCAGCAAGCTCGGGATCTCGGAACAGGCGTTTTGTCGCGGGGAAAAAAGGCGCGGGGGATGAGTGCGGCAGAAATGTAGCAAACGTCCGAATTAATCTCTTGAGCTTGTCCTGAGAATAGTAATTTCGCTTGCGATCCTTATTAATTTTTCAGCATCTGATCCGCCACCTTGTTGAAGAGCAAGCATGTTTGCGGCCAGTATTGGCACAAGAGAGGGCAAATATATGTAAGGAATCGGTGATTCCGCTGCCTTAACTGCGGGAGCTCCTATAGCGCTCGCGAGAATAACGAGCCCAACCACAAGGCCAATAAATCGCTTTTCCTTTTTGCCCGTCATAATAAACCTCCATTAATAAACTTGATACTTAGGAAAAGAAGAAAAGATAATGACTTAACAATGGTAGTTATTCCCCTTCGTGCCATTCTTAAGCTGGCTTAATAATTGATTAAGAACATTATCATGTCAAGCCATATTTCTTATCCCCAAAACGCTTCCGACTCCCAGGCCGTTCCCGGGCTTTTCTACAAGACTCAGGTTGGGGCGGTCCGGGGGCGGGGGCCGCTTGCCGGTGTCCCTGATAAATATCGCTTAGAACGGGGGAAGGATGGTCGACGCCGCACAGGCGTCGCGCAGCACGGCATGCCCGTCCACCGGGCCGAGGGGGGAGAGACGAAATCGCACGTCTTCGCCTACAAGGACGAGCTCGACCGCTGGTTCCGGCACACGTTCAAGAGTTTGAGCTCCGCGTGGTTGAAGGCCGAGCGCGGCCGACGCTACTTGATCTGGGCCGCGGGCGCGGCGGTCGTCTAAAAATTATAGCTGAATCCTACGCAGAGGGAAGGTCTTGGAACATTCACAAGCGGAATCACTACGATGTCTTCCGGTAAAGAATTACCCTCTCGATATTTCCCGGAGAGCATGGAAATAGTCTGGACGCCCAGGCCGATTGTGAGAATGCCTCGCTGGGACTTCCCGAAAAGAATGCTCCCCCCTGCCAAGTAATTGAAGGCGTTGGTTTTGCTTGCCGTCACGCCGAAAGTTCCAGCGAAATCAATGGGATGCTTTTGCCTGCCATGTATGTGTATGAATGCCCCGGGGCCGACAGTAGCCCATGCTTCGTTTTTTTTATCCCGAGTTATATTGTTTTCGCTGTCGAGATAGTAAACGCGGTCGTTGTTAAAGGCGAATACGAAGCCGGCGCTGAAATCCACTTTGACGCCGCCCGTTGTGAGTAATCGGACTATTGGCTTGTCTGAGCACGTGCGCTTTGCTGGAAAACGGGCATCAAGCCCCGCTTTCCTGGTAACCGTTATCTTGAGGATGAGCTCGTCTCCATCGGCGAAAAAGGGGCCGGCCCATGTTTCAAACTTAGCTTCTTCCAGTGCTCGCCAGGCGCCGACAGCGTTGTTAAGCGCATTCTCCAGTGTTGTTTTGTCCGTTCTTTGAAACACAAGATAGCGGCCTTTTTCTAACTCAAAACTTTCCTTAGTAGCCTGGTTAGCCTGTCCGCTGATTTTGTTATAGGCGGTATTAAGTTGTTCCCATGCAGAATCAACTTCGCTTAGGAGAGGCAAAAAGGCTAGTTTGAGCTTGTCCGGACTAGTTGGTTGCCTCTCAGTACTAAGCTTGCCTAAGCTCCCAATAATCGCGCCTTTCAACTCTTCTTGCTCAAGATCGTCGGAATAGCCAATTGATTCTAGGACTATCCTCTCTGCCGCTGCTAATTTTGTATATGCATTTGATAGTGCTTTTTGAAATTCTCTTTTCTCATTTACAATTGGATCTTCCACCGTAAATTTGGACCCGTCTTGGATAATCGCTGGCGCGCTTCCTGCAAGCGCCGAGGAGATCAGTGTTGGAATGGTCTGGTTATAGGAAATCGTCTGCTGGTTAACAGCGATGTTATATAGAAATGGATTGAAGTTATAAACATACAACCTGACGCCTTGCCCGTGCGAGATTCTAAACCCCCCGAGGCTAGATGCATCGACCTTACACTTGAGGAAGTCGTATTTTATCGACTTATGGGAAGTCTCATCTGCCGCTGCCGGGATAGAGGCGAGACAAGCAAATAGGAAGAGACACCCGAATCCAAGCGTTTTTTTAGAATTCATTGAAATTCCCCCTTCTTTATGCATTCCGCAAAATATTTTTGCGAGGATATATCCCATCTGCCAATTATCAAAGATTATAGGTTTATAAGAAGCCGAGAGTCAAGAGTACTATGACGACTTTCCGCAAGGTTTTGTCCCAATTATTTATTGTGGAAGAGGATGACTTCAATTGGCAGGCCTTATTAAATAGCTAAAGCCTAATTCTGCTCAACCCCCGTTATTGAAGGCTTCAGAAAAATGAGCTTTTTTCTACGTTTTACTATTTGATATATTCCATTCCAGCTCTTAGCTTTGGGTTGCCCTACTTCTATATTTGTACTATTTCCTAAACAAATTGTGAAGTGTCCATCCTTGCGAAGCTTAGCTATGTTATCGGGACTGTCTTCAATGTATATATCAGCGCCAACCTGATCTTTATCCTTCATGAAACATAAGTCCCAATAAGGAATTCCATTATTATCCAGCCATTCGATGGTCTGTTGGACTGCGGCTGCATGGAAAAACTGAATGAATAACCTATGCGTTATTATTCTTATTCTGAATCCTTCATCAGAAAGTTTTCTCAAATACTTTCTTGCTCCAGGAATCATTTTCAATGTTCTGAAAAGATCCCTTTGGGTAACAGCAAATCTGTGAAGGCTCTCGTATTGTTCCTTAGTATCAACTCCCCATTCTGATAGGCCGTAAGTTACTTTAGTAGGTAGCTTGTCTAGGCTTGTCTCAAACCATTCAGCAGCAATTTCACGCATTCTTCCATAAAAGTCGGCGCATACGCCATCCAAATCTACGCCAATTACTAGATTAGGATTGGGTAGATTGAGCTTTTTCTTAGGTTTCATATTCACCTACCCCTAAATCAATATACTACCTATAGAACGAAATATACAAGTGCTGGGATCTGCAATCGGCGGGTTGCATAAAAGAGAGGAGTGTGAGGCGCCGCTCCGCGCGGGCCTCGCCTTGAATGATTGGGGCAATTTCATATAATAGGGGAAATTCTCGTTGAAGCCATGCACGAGATATCGAAGGACAACCTCCTCCGCTCCTGGAAGGACATCTCCGCCTATCTTGGGTGTGACGTCCGGACCTGCTACCGCTGGGAGAAGCAGCACGGCATGCCCGTCCACCGGGCCGAGGGGGGAGAGACGAAGTCGCACGTCTTCGCCTACAAGGACGAGCTCGACCGCTGGTTCCAGCACACGTTCAAGAGTTCGCACTCCGCGTGGTTGAAGGCCCAGCTCGGCCGGCGCTACCTGATCTGGGCCGCGGGCGCGACGGCCGTCGTGCTTCTAGCCGGGGCGTTCTTCATCGTTAAAGCGAGCCGGGTCCGGCGCCAGCCCGCCGATTTCTCGATCGAAGGCCCCACGCTCATCGTCCGTGACAAGGACAGGCGGGAGCTCTGGCGGAAGGACACCAAGATGGAAGACCTCCTGCTGGAGGACTTCTATCGCAGGAATTTCCAGGTGATACACAAGGACGAGGCGAACATGCTCCCCTCCCTCGTCATCCGGGACATCAACGGCGACGGCGACACGGAGGTCCTCTTCGCCCCGAAGAGGGTCCGCGACCAGACGGGGGAGGGTTTCATATACTGCTATGACCGCAAGGGCGTCGAGCTCTGGAGCTTCCACGCCGGGAGGGAGCTCGTGTGCGGAGGGAAGGTCTTCTCTCCGGACTACCGCATCGCCGGCTTCCATGTCCACGACCTCAACGGCGACGGCCTCCTCGAGACCGTCGTCGAATCGTTCCATGCGCCCGATTGGCCCTGCCAGCTGGCCGTGCTTGATGCCTCCGGCAAGATGGTCGGGGAGTTCTGGAACGCCGGCTACCTGAGGGACATCGCTTATCACGACATCGACGGTGACGGCCGGGAGGAGCTCATTGTCTGTGGCGTCAACAACGAATATCGAGGGGGAAGTCTGATCGTTTTCGATACCGGAAAGATCAGCGGGAGCTCCCCCCAGACCGGGGAATTCGCCTGCGAAGGCCTCGGGGCGGGCTCGGAGCTCTATTACGTGACCGTGCCCTATCTTGACGTCTCAGCGGCCATGGGCAACCCCGTCGACGGGCTCAGGTATATCGGCATCACCAAGAACAATTGGATCCGGGTCACGACCACGACAGACCTGTATTACGAGTTCGGCTTCGACCTCAAGTGCGTCCAGGTCAGTTGGGGCCATGGGTATATCGTCAGGCATGAGGAAATGGTCAAGGCCGGGAGGATCGCGAGCGTTCTCGACGAGGCCTATCGGGACGCCCTGTTCAAGGGCATCCGCTATTGGAACGGCTCGGAGTGGACCGCCGAGCCGGCGAGAAACCGCTAGGGCTCGTTCCCCCTTTTCTTGGGAAATTTCGAACGGCGCGACGCGCGATTGTCACTCTACCTTGATATAGTGGGTGAAAACGGCACGCCAACGCCCATCCCGTTTCTCGTAAACGTCTGTCCACCGTCTCTTGTCGCTGGCGTCCTTGCCGTGCATCGTGCCCTTCGACGTGGTGAGCCCGTTCACGACCGCATGATCTCCGAAGACCACCACCCGCATGTCACTGGCCTCGAGCGACTCCACTTTGTAGATGCCGGCCTTCATGTCGCGGATTAATTGCGCCTTCGTCGTGATCTGGCCCTGGAGGTTCTCCAAGTAGCTGTCCGCTAGGATGCCGTCCAAAGCTACCGGGTCCTGCTTCCACCACGCCGCCGTCCAGTCCCGTTCGATCTGCAGCAGCGCCTGCTCGTCGGTGCTCCCGGGGGACAGCACCTGGACCAAGGGCATATCGGTGTTCCATATGTCGACGACGATCTTCCACGAGCCTCCTGGTTGGCGACGGTAGGCGGTGAGCCACTTCCCCTTGTCGTCGACGACCGCCGCGCCAGGGACCTTGGGCGTCTCCTTAGCTGTATAAGTGCCACGCGCGAACGCGAGATCGCCGACGACATGCACGTCCTCGGCGACATCCACCTCCTTGGTGTTATACCGTTCGAGGAACGTCCGCCATCCCGAATGGATCGCCTCCTTGCCGACAAGCATCGGCGCGTTCGGCTCCAGCCGGACCGCATCGTCAGTGTATTGGTCAGACAACGCAATCACGTCGCCCGTTGTAGCGGCCTGGCCGTAGGCCGCTACCATCGCCTTGATCGCGGCGACGTCCGCAGGGGCGTCGGCCTTTGGTGCGCACCCGGCCACCAACGTCAGGATCGCCGCCAGAACCCCGATACTTTTCCAGTTCATGCGATATTCTCCTTTCGACCACGCGGCCGGCATCGGCGCTGCTTGCCCACCGTTGTGCGGCTCGTGTGGATATACGCGATTTTAGAGAGTTTTCGCCCGAACGGGGTTTTGCATTAATTTTCCCACCCAGCGACTGTTAGGGAGCATAGATCAAGGCTCAGGGCATGTCAAGAACGTGGTCTCGTCCACTACATTAGTGACACGCTGGACTGCGGATGAGTTTTCAGCCAGCCCTGATAGTATTCGGCCGGCGTCAGATAATCAAGCGACTGATGGGGCCGGATATGGTTATAGACCTTATCCCACTCTTCTAGTTGCTTGTTGTGCTCCTCCAACCTCAGACCGATATCTTCGACTTCATAAAACTCCACCCGATGGGTCTTGTTGGCGCTCTCCACATAGCCTTGCAGCTTAGGAGTTCTAGGGGGGATGATAAAGAGCCGGATCCCCCGCTCCCGGCAGGCCTCTTCGAAGTGCTTTTTA
>JAPKZD010000005.1 GCA_026393975.1 Candidatus Aminicenantota bacterium
GATCCCGGGAGCTGAACTGCCAGCGGCGATCATCACTCTGGAGACGAATCTGAAGGGTGTCCACCTGGACGAGATCCCCTGGAGCCGTTACCCGGTATCCCTGGGGCTTGCGTATGGCGTAGCGCGGCTTCCGGCGGCGTTTCCGAGCTTCCTTGGCCCGGCGAACGTTGAGCGGTTCCACCAACACTCCCCGGTCCTTAAGCCGCTTCATGACCCGTCCTACGGTGGAGGTCGAGACCCGGATCCCCTCTCTTCTCAAGAGAACCACGAGCTTGTCCTTCCCCCACCGGGGATACTTCGTCCTGAGCTCAAGGATCCGGTCTTCGACCGGGACCGGGGTCAGGGGCTTCCGGACATGGTGGGGCCTTCGGCTGGCCGCTTCCAGGGTGGTTAAGTCATAGGGGTCGAACCGGTTCTTCCAACGGTAGAAGCTGGCCGCTTCCAGGGTGGTTAAGTCATAGGGGTCGAACCGGTTCTTCCAACGGTAGAAGGTCTGAGGTGAGATGCCAAAATGACGGCAAGTCAGCCGGGCACCCTCACATCTTTTGTAATAATCGAACCAGCGCAGGCGCCTGGCAGCTTCCTGGGAGATCGTCCCCTGGCGGACCAGGGACCGGATGAACTCCGACCCCGGGATGACTGACCCGTAAATCGTTGATGACTTCGGATACATGGCGACTCCTATCATAGCCCAAGGTGTCACCTATGTATCTGAACGAGAGCAGCCCCGGCGGTGGGGTCCCCCTGCCGGCGCGCCCCGGTTGCCGGGGGTCCGGATAGACCTCCGGACGTCAGTTGAAGCCGAGCCTCAGGGCGAGCGACCATTCCGCCGTCGCCGCCGGCTGGTACGAATTGCCGTCCGGGTCGGGCTCGGTGAACCCGTAGTAGAGGACGTTGAAGATGTTGCGGCCCGCGAGGAAGAGCTCCAGGGGCGTGCCGCCGAACTCGAACCTGTAACCGACGCGGACATGGACGAGCGCGTACGGGTCGGTCCGGCCGTAGCCGTTGGGAAAAATCCCGTTCGTCGCGTCGATATACCAGGCGCTCACGTACTCGAGCGAGGCCCCGGCCGTCAGGGCCCTGGTGAGGCGGTATTCCGCGTCGGCGTAGAGCTGATGCTGGGGGCAGTTGGGAAGCCAGGTCCCGGTGAGCGTCTCCCCGGTGAGCGTGTCGACGGTGTCGTACTTGAAATGGGAAAAGGTGTAGGCCAGCCTCACGGCCAAAGGCTCGACGGGATACCACGCCAGGGACGTCTCGACGCCATAGCGGCTGGTCGAGCCGACGTTGCCGTAGAAGGTCTCGAGGGGCCGCGTGGGCATCCTGTACCGGCCGAAATCGTTCTTCGTGCCGAGGTAAAAAAGGGCGATGTCGTAGCTGATGGACTTGCCGATCGAGCCTCTCGCCCCGACCTCCTCGCCGCTCGACGTGGCCGCGACGAGCTGGGTGTTATATCCGCCCAGCGCATAGGGGTTGTTGACGAGCTCTTCGGTCCCGGGAGGCAGAAATCCTGTGCCCCAACTGGCGTAGAGGCCAAAGTCGGAGAGCGGATTCCAGGTCACGCCGACCCGGCCCGTCGCCCTCTTGTAGGCGACGTCGCCGGACAGGTCGGCCCCGCCGGCCTGGAGACGGTCGTCGAGCCTGTTGGTGACTTCGTCGTAGCGGGCGCTCGCCGAAAGGCCCCATTGCGGGCCGAGCTCGAGCCGGTCGAGGACGAAGACGCCCGCGCCGGTCTGGGACATCGTCTGGTCGGCGAGGAAGCCCGGTCCTTCGACGGCGCCGCCGAGGTTGGGGTGCTTCGTCTCGTCGATCGCCTGCCAGGCGTAGTCCACGCCGGCGCTCAAGTGGTTCTTGACCCGGCCTTCGCCGGCCCGGTGGTTGACCTGGAACGTGAATCCCGGCGTGTCGAACGCGCGGTGGATGACCGAGGAGGGGACGGCCTCCGTGTACTTGGTATGACGATAATAGGCCGTCACGGCCAGATCCAGGTTCGCTCCGAGGCCGATCGATCCCGTGACGCCGCTCGTCACGCGCTGGGTCTTCTGGTACTCGTTGAACGTGTAGGAATCAGGGTTGGCCCGGCGGCGTAGGACCTTGGGATCGGCGCTGAACCAGGCCAGATTGAGGCCTTCGGGGTTCTCGTTGAAGAAATCCGTCCAGCCGAGGATGGCCGTAATCTTCACGGTCGGGCTGAGGGTAAAGGCGAACTTGCCGCGGGCGTTGTCCGACTTGTAGGCCGACTGGTCGCGGTAGCCGTCGCCGGAAATCATCGAGCCCGTGAGGCTGTAGTTCATGATGCCGGTCGTGCCGCCCATCTCGGCCAGGCCCTTTTTGAGGCCGTAGGCGCCGCGAACGAGGATGGCGCCGCCCGAGAGGGGGTCGGGACCGCCGTCGCGGGTCAGGACATTAATGATCCCGCCCGAGGAGCTGCTGCCGTAGAAGGCCGCGGCGGGTCCGCGCAGGACCTCGATCCTGCGGACCGTGGCCCAGTCGACGTCGTAGAAATCCGAAACATAACCGGAGGGGTCGTTGAGCGGGATACCGTCGACGAGCGTCTTGATGCCCCGGGTGCCGCGCTCGGTCAGGATGCCCTCGCCCCGGATCGAGAGGTGGACGCGCTCGCCGTCGGCCTGGTTATCGACCTTGACGCCGGGGACGAGTTTCATGACCTCGTCGATGCCGATCGTCCGTGGCATCGCCCGGAGGATGGGGGTTTCGACGACCGTCGTGGCTGCCGGATTTTTCTTGAGCGGGATCTCGACGCGGGGCGCCGTGACGGTGATCTCGACCTTCGTAGCCGTCTCAGCTTTGGCCGCCTCTTTTTCTTTGGCCTGTTGCCCGGGTTTTTCTTTCGCCGCCGCCTTCGCCGGGTCCGTGTCCTTCGACGCGGGGGAGGAGGCGAACGACGGTCCGGCCAGGAACAAGAACGAAATGAGGAGGGCCAGCGTGATTCCCGAGGATTTCGAAATCGATTTAGGCATAGAAATAACTCCTTTTATAATATTAGACACGCGGCCGGGCCTGATTCTTCCATGAGTTCGGCCCTCTCACGGAAAAGCCTTGACACCGTTCCCAACCGGGGATAAATTGGCGCCGTGGCTGCGGAGTTCTCTTCCCTCCAGACGGTGGCGTTGAGGTGTCTCCCGGCCGATCGGGAGCGGAACATCGTGCTGGCCGCCCGACGCGGCGACGCGGAGGCTTTTCGGGAACTCTACCACGCCTATCGCGACCGTGTCTGGACCGTGGTCATTTCTTTGGTCGGTGACCCTCTGCAGGCCCAGGATGTCCTCCAGGTCGTTTTTTTTAAAGCGTTCCGGAGCCTCGGAAGCTTCCGGTTCCAGTCCGGCCTGTTCACCTGGATCTACCGGATCGCGCACAACGAATGCCGGAACCATCTACGGAAGCGGGACGTCCCGCACATCCCGCTTGAGGCGATCGTCGGAAGCCGCGAAGAGATTGATGGGACGCGCGTTTCCGATCGTGAGGAGATGCGCAAGGCCGCCCTTCGGAGCGCGGTGAAGCATCTGCCCTTCAAGATGCGCGAGGTCGTCGTCCTCAAGTACCAGGAAGACCTGTCCTACACGGAGATGAGCCGGATCCTCGGATGTCCGCCGGGAACCGTGGCCTCGAGACTGAACCGGGCCTTGGCGGAACTCGAAATGCGGCTGCGGCCGTTCAAGGGGCCCGTATGAAGAGATCGGAGGGCCGGGAGCTTCGGAGATGAGCTATCGATGTTATCTCCTGCGAAGGAGGTTCGTGCGCTACCTCGAGGGCGGGGTCGCGCCGCGGGAAGCGAAGCGGTTGGAGTGGCACGTGGGGGGCTGTCGGGAATGCGACGAGTTGTTGGCCAGGCTTCGTTCCGGCCACGAAGCCGGGCGGCAGTTCGGCCGGCTCGGGCCCGAAGCCGGTCATCGGCCGCCGGAGTTCGAGGAGATCTGGGCGGGCATCGGCGCGACGCTCGACCGGCCCGCCCGTCCGGTGCGGACCGGGGGGAAGCTCCTTCAATCGTTGTCGGCACCGCTCGCCGTCAGGATCCTCATCGCGCTGGTCCTGGCGCAATCCGTCCTCCTCGTCGTGTCTTTCCGGAAAATGCCCTCGTGGGTGACCGTGGGCGCCGTCCGAACTGAGGGCGGCCCCGTGCTCCAGGGTTATGCGCCCGTCCGCATTGCCGAGTTCTCATCGAACTCCGAATTCCGAGTCGTCACGGAGGGGTTCGTGGAAGAGGTGTACTTCGACGAGCACGAGAGGAGCCTGCACATCAGGCTGGTAGAAGCGCCGCATAAGCCGGCGCCGTTCGTGATCTGCGAGATCAGGGATCTCGGCGGCCTAACCATCCCCCGGCCGGGCAGCCGCGTGCGCGTCTACGGGACGGCCCGATACGATGCCCAGCCAGGCCGCGGTTGGCACGAAGTCAATCCGGTCCTGGCCATGGCCGTTCTCAAGCGCTGAATTTCTCCTCCTCCGCGGCCGTCGGGCGCTGGCGCGATAATTGAAGTTGCGCGGGCCGGGGGCCGGCATTATAATCAGGGCCGAGGGGACGCCCCGTTAATCGAGGAGGTGAGCTGTGCTCTATTTCGCCTACGCTTCGAACATGAACCTGGCCCAGATGATGAGGCGGTGCCCGGCCGGCCGCTTTTTCAAGACTGTCCTCCTCGAGGGGCACCGCTTCGTCTTTGATGGATACTCTGTGATCCGGGACGGCGCCGTCGGGAACATCGTCAAGGCCGATGCCGAGGGGGTCTGGGGCGCGCTCTACGAGATCACCGAAAGCGACCGGCTCACCCTGGACGCCTTCGAAGGATACCCGAAGACCTATGACCGGAAGGACGTCGAAGTCAAGGATCGGGAAGGGAATGTCTATCAAGCGACGACCTATTTCCGGACCGGCCGGGTCCTGGGCAAGCCGCACCCCGACTACGAGAAGGTCGTCCTCGACGGCGCCAAGGATTGCCACCTTCCGGAAGAGTACGTGGATCGATACTTGCGGGTCGTCAGGATATGACGCGGGTCAAGGGACGAGCCTTCGGCTCGCCACTCGCCCGTGGCTTATATCCACGGGCGAGTACTGCGGAAGTGGACCCCCGGGCAAGCCCGGGGCCCCGGCCGCTGTCGAAGGCGATCCGGCCCCGGGCTTCCCAGTCCCGGCTTAGAACCGATAGCGGATTCCCGTCCGGAAGGCCATGCCCGACAGGTTGATGCCGGCCCGACGGGAGTCGACGACCCCCGCTTCGACCAGCTTGCTATCCCCGATGAAAAGGTGAGGATAGAGGCGGGTGTCGGCGCCCTCTTTCCGGAAATAGTAGAGCGTGCCCGTCTCGGTCAGCGTATCGTTGTCCGAGTTCCGGTAGACGTCCCGGCCCGAGAGCCCGCTGAGGCTGGCCATGCGGAACCCCGCTTCGACGAAGAAGGACGTGTTCGCGCCGACCTTCCAGTCCCCGCCGAACGCCGCCTCGGCGCCAAAGCGACGCCCCGTAGCGGTGCCTTTCCATTCCTGCCAGCTGCCCTCCTGTTCCAGGCGGTAGAGGTAGCCGGCTTTGACGAAATAGACGCCGAGGCTGCCCCGGATGTAAAAACCTTTTCCCGGATAGAACCGGACGCCGAGCTTGATTGGGATGGCGCTGACCGAGGGTCTGGTGTCGAGAGTCTCCGAGAAGACCCCGTCCGTGAATCCGACCCGGCCCCGGTTTGCGCTCCAGAAATAGTCGATGCCCAGGCCCATGGAGAGCCAGGGCGAAACTCTGTAGGAAAGCTCGAGGCCGACGAGAGTCGCCAGGTGCAGAGCATCGACGGGTCCCGAAGCCGGAATCCCGAGGGAGGCGCCGTGATAATCGGCGAAGCCCTGGGCGCCGTCGTTGAGGTCCCGGGGGGCGGTCCAGCCGGTCCCCGCCGAGACGGAAAACTCCACGAGCGAAGTGGGGGCGCTCCGTCCGGACGACTTCACCGTCCCCGTCGCCGCGGCGCGCTGCCTCTGGGGCGTCTCTCTCTCCGTCGTTTTCCTCGCGGGCTCGGGCGCCGCCCCTTGATCGACGACCTTGACCAGGCTTTCATGGATGTAGCCGCCGATGACTCCGCCGTCCTCCAGGGTGTAGCGGACGAGGAACCACTCACCTTCCTTCTTGTCAGCTTCGAGGACCGTGCCTTCCGGGATCTGCTGGACGATGCCGCTTCCGATGTCGGGCTTTTCCCTGAGGTTGGCCTGCTCGGCCGTGACCTTGACCTTGAAGGTCCGGCCTGCCGTCGCTTGGGCCCGGAGCGAGAGCGCCGCTCCGAGGACAAGAACCACCATTATCGGGAGGAAGGTTCGTTTCGTGCGCATGCTGGGTTCACCCTGCAATGATTATAGTCGACTCGCTTCCCCTGGACAAGTGCCGGCCGGGCGGTCTCAAGATCCGCTGGTCGGACGCCGTCATCGAAACGGCCCTTGGATTTTCCCGGGATGTGCAGGCCACACGCACGGGGGCGCCCAGGGCAGGCGCCCCCGTGCATGTGGCCGTCCTGTGGTGGTCGCGGACGGTCAGAACCTGTAGCCGACGCCCAGGCCGATCAAGTTGTACTTGAGGAATTCGTGGGTGTCCGTGAGCAGATAGGCCGTCAAGTTGAAATGATTGCCGCGGTAACCGACATTGATCTTGGGGAGAAGGTCCCCGGTGTCCGACTCGCCCTCCCAGAAGACAACGGGAAGCACGACGCCGCCCCCGACGAAGAAGCCCTTTGAGGTGTAGTTCAGGATCACGCCGGGGTAGAGCATGAACGGGTCGAAGCCGAAGCTGTCGTCCGTGATGACCATGACCTCGGGGCTGATCATAAAGGCCGGGGAGATATGGATGTCGACCTGTGGGGTGAACGTGAACAGCACCTCCGAGAACGAGCCTTCGGACGACAGGTCCGTCATGACGCCCAGGTTCAGGCTGAATTCGACCTTCTTTTCCTGGGCGAACGCCTGCCGGGACCCCAACCCGGCAACCAAACCCACCACCAAAACCACCAAGATGACCTTTTTCATGAGGTCCCTCCTAAAGTGGAATGTTAGCCCGGATTCACCGGGCACGCATAAGATGGCGTCACTGGGGGAGCGAGTTGTCAGGGATTTGTCAAGATGAGGTCAAGATTTCGTCATTCGTACTCGGCCCAATGCTTGACCTTGAGATCGGCGGGCTTTTTCGCGGCCAGGGCCTGGACGAAGAGGTCGGCGGCCTGGAGGTTGGTCAGGATGGGGATCGAGAAATCGACGGCCATGCGCCTCAGCTTGTAGGCCGAGTTGAACTCGACCCTTTTGGCTGGGTTGGGGACGGAGATGACGAGATCGATCTTGCGGCCGGCGATGTAGTCGCGGATATTGGGCCCTCTCCGCTCGTGAACCTTGAACAGGCGCGTGTTGGGGACGCCGTTCTCCTTGAAGTAGGCCGATGTGCGTTCGGTTGCGAAGATCCTGTAGCCCAGGCCGGCCAGGGTTTGAGCGGCGCCGAGGAAGCGGTGCTTCGATTCCTCGCCGCCGATCGTCAGGAGGATGTTCTTCTTCGGCAGGGTGAACCCGGTCGAGAGGATGGCCTTGAGATAGGCCTCGTGGACGTCCTCTCCCAGGCAGGCGACCTCTCCGGTCGAGGCCATCTCAACGCCCAAAACGGGGTCGGCGCCCTTGAGCCGGGAGAAGGAAAACTGGGGGGCCTTGACGCCGACGTAGTTCAGGTCGAGGGTCGACTTCCGGTTGCGGACGGGCTGGCCCATGATAGCGGCCACGGCCAGCTCGACGAAATTCGTCCGGGCCACCTTGCTGACGAAGGGGAAGGAGCGCGAAGCCCGCAGGTTGCACTCGATGACCTTGATGGCGTTGTCTTTGGCGATGAACTGGATGTTGAAGGGCCCGGTGATCTCCAGGGCCCGAGCGATCTCGCGACCGATCTCACGGATGCGGCGGATCGTCTCGATGTAGAGCTTCTGGGGCGGCAGGACCATGGTCGCGTCGCCGGAGTGGACGCCGGCGTTCTCGACGTGCTCGACGATGGCCGAGGCGACGACCTCGCCGCGGTCGGCCACGGCGTCGAGCTCGATCTCCTTGGCGTTCATGATGAACTTGGAGATGACGACCGGATACTCGGGCGATACCCGGGAGGCCTTCTGGAGGTAGCGGTCGAGGTAATCCTCGTTGAAGACGATGCTCATGGCCGCCCCGCTCAGGACGTAGGACGGCCGGATGAGGACGGGGTAGCCGATCGTCCGGGCGAAGGCCTTGGCCTCGCGGACGCTGCGGAGCTCGCGCCACGCGGGCTGGTCGACGCCGAGATCGTCGAGGAGTTTCGAGAACTTGAAGCGGTTCTCGGCCCGGTCGATGCTGGCCGGCGGCGTCCCCAGGACGCGCACTCCGGCCTGGTGGCACCTCAAGGCGATGTTGTTCGGGATCTGCCCGCCCATCGACAGGAGGACGCCGAGGGGCCGCTCCTTCTCGTAGATGTCGAGGACCCGCTCGAAGCTGAGCTCGTCGAAGTAGAGCCGGTCGCAGATGTCGTAGTCCGTCGACACCGTTTCCGGGTTGTAGTTGACCATGATCGTCGCGTAGCCGAGCTTCTTGAGGGCCAGGGCGGCGTTGACGCAGCACCAGTCGAACTCGACCGAGGAGCCGATGCTGTAGGACCCCGAGCCGAGGACCATGACCTTGCCCGGTTTGCCCTTGCCGTTGCGGAAGGAGACGTCGTCCTCGCGGCCGTTGTAGGTCACATAGAGGTAGTTCGTCTGGGCCGGGTACTCGGCGGCGAGGGTGTCGATCTGCTTCACGGCCGGGACAAGGCCCGTCTCTTTTCGCCTCTTCCTGACGCGGAGCTCCGATGACCCGGTGAGGAGGGCGATCTGCTTGTCCGAAAAGCCCTTCCGCTTGGCCTCGAGGAGAAGATCCTGCGGCACGGCGCCGAGCCGGCGGCCCCGGAGCCGGGCCTCGCAGTCGACGACGGACTTGATCTTGTGGAGGAACCAGCGGTCGATCCGGGTCAGCTCGTGGATGCGGTCGACCGTGAAGCCTTTCTTGAGGGCCTCGGCGATGCCGAAGAGCCGCTCGTCGGTCGGCTGGCGGAGTTCCTTCTCGAGATTGCGGAATGAGTAGTTCTCGTTGGCGACGAGGCCGTACACGCCGACCTGGAGCATCCGGGCCGCCTTCTGGATGGCCTCCTCGAAGGACCGGCCGATGGCCATGACCTCGCCCACGGATTTCATCTCCGAGCCGATCTTCTTCGACACGCGGCCGAATTTCTTGAGGTCCCAGCGCGGGATCTTGACGACGAGGTAGTCGAGGGCCGGCTCGAAGCAGGCCGAGGTGACCTTGGTGATCGAGTTCGGCAGGTCGGGCAGGAGATGGCCGAGGGCGAGCTTGGCGGCGACGAAGGCCAGCGGGTAGCCCGTGGCCTTGCTGGCCAGGGCCGAGCTCCGCGACAGACGGGCGTTGACCTCGATGATGCGGTAGTCGCCGTCGCGCGGGTTGAGGGCGTACTGGATGTTGCATTCGCCGACGATGCCCAGGTGGCGGATGGCCTTGATGGCGATCGCTCGGAGGCGGTGGTACTCCTCGTTGGTCAGCGTCTGGGACGGGGCGATGACGATGCTCTCCCCGGTGTGGATGCCCATCGGGTCGAAGTTCTCCATGTTACAGACAGTGATGCAGTTGTCGGCGCGGTCGCGGACGACCTCGTACTCGATCTCCTTCCAGCCGTCGAGGTACTCCTCGACGAGGACCTGGGGGGCGGCGGTGAAGGCTTTTTTCAACGACTCGCGGAGCTCGCGCGGCGTGTAGGCGATGCCGCTGCCCATGCCACCGAGGGCATAGGCGACGCGGGCCATGACCGGATAACCGACGGCCTCGGCCGCCCGCAGACCCGCTTTGACCGTCCGGACGGCGATACCGTGCGGCGTCTTGAGCCCGATCGCGGCCAGGGCCTGGTTGAAAAGCTTGCGGTCCTCCGTCTTTTCGACCGCTTCCATCGGCGTTCCGAGCACGGGCAGGCCCGCTCTTTCGAGGACGCCGCTTTTCCAGAGGGCGACGCCGCAGTTGAGGGCCGTCTGGCCGCCGAAGGCGAGGAGGACGCCCTGGGGCTTTTCCCGGGCGATGATCTTCTCGACGAAATAGGGCGTGACGGGCAGGAAATAGACCCGGTCGGCCATCCCTTCGGAAGTCTGGATCGTGGCGATGTTGGGGTTGATGAGGACGACCTCGCATCCCTCTTCTTTGAGGGCCTTGATGGCCTGGCTTCCGGAATAGTCGAACTCGCCGGCCTCGCCGATCTTGAGGGCGCCGCTCCCCAAGATGAGCAGCTTCCTCGGTTTTTTCATCCGGCGGCCTCGAGAAACGTGTCGAAAAGGAATTCGGTGTCCGTCGGCCCGGGGCAGGCCTCGGGGTGGAACTGGACGCCGAAGACGGGCCGACGGCGGTGGCGGATGCCCTCGTTCGTCCCGTCGTTGGCGTTCCGGAACCAGGGCGCCCAGCCGCGGGGCAGGGTCGCCGTGTCGACGGCGAAGCCGTGGTTCTGGCTGGTGATGTAACAGCGCTTCGTGCCCTCTTCGAGGCAAGGCTGGTTCTGGCTCCGGTGGCCGAACTTGAGCTTGAACGTGTCGCCGCCAGCGGCCAGGGCGAGGAGCTGGTTCCCCAGGCAGATGCCGAAAAGGGGAACGCCCTCGCGCAGGAGCCTGCGGACGGCGGCGATCGTCGCCACGGCCCGTTTCGGGTCGCCCGGGCCGTTGGAGATGACGACGCCCCGCGGCGCAAAGGCCAGGATGTGGCCGGCGTCCGTGTCGGCCGGGACGCGGACGACCGAGACGCCCCGCCGGACGAGGGCCCGGATGATGCCCTGCTTGACGCCGCAGTCGATGAGGACGATCGTCTTCCGGGCCTGCGGATTGGTGATGCGGATCTCCGGGGTCGTGACCTCGGCCACGAGGTCGCGGGCGTTGGGGTCGGGCGCGACGCGGGCCTCGCGGCGCAGCCGGGCGATGTTGAGCGGGTTGTCGGCGGCGGCGAGGAGCCCGGGCATGACGCCGTGGACGCGGAGCTTCTTGGTCAGGGCCCGCGTGTCGATGCCGGAGATCCCCGGGACGCCGTTCTCCCGGAGCCAGTCATCGAGGGTTTTCACCGATGTCTCGTGGGACGGATAGCCGCAGAGCTCCGAGACGACGTAGCCGGCGATCTGCGGCCTTTCCGACTCGAAGCGGGCCGGGTCGACGCCGTAATTGCCGATGAGCGGGTAGGTCTGGCACAGGATCTGGCCGTGATAGGAGGGGTCGGTGATACTCTCCGGGTAGCCGACGATCCCCGTATTGAAAACAACTTCCCCCCCGATCTTGGCGCTCGCGCCGAAGCCTACGCCCTCGAGGACGGTCCCGTCCGCGAGGGCCAGAACTGCTCTGCGAATGAGGTCAGCCTCCATTCCATTTTCGGGCAGTATAGCACAAGCCTCCGGGCGGCTCAATGAGAAGGAACAGGGGAGGCGATATCACCCCTTGAATCATCCATCGGGAGCATGGTATTTTCATCAGGGAAGAGGATAATAGTCCCCTGTTCCCAACCGACGAGGTGAACCCATGCCCGGAGACGGTGGTGAAACGACGCTCGTGAAGGCAGCCGAGTCCGCCCCGGCGGCGCCGGACTATTCCGGGCTGTCCGATAAAGACGAGCTCATCCGGTCCATGGCCAGGGCCCTGCGGGTCGCCTTCAAGATGGCGTCGATGTACAACCCCGACCATCCGGCCTTCAAAAGCAGCGTCAACGAGCTCCTGGCCAAGCTCGAAGCCATCTTCGTCCACATCAGCCCCCTGTCCATCGGGTTCTCGCCCCACGCCCTACTCATCGACAACCGGTTCTGGGAGGGCGAGCGGACCTACCTGGACCTGGCCCAGCTCTTCCACTTCCGCAAGATCAAGCGCCTCGAGATCCGGCCGGGCATCCCCCACGCCGAGTTCATGCGCTTCGCTTCCAAGATTATGCTGCCCGTCAAGGCCTTCATCAAGGAGGGCGGCGCCCAGGCCATCATCAAGAAAGAAAACATCCTCCATATCTCCCTCGACGTGCTGGACTATTCCCAGGTCCTGCTCGGCGAGGGCGAGGAGATCAAGGACATCTGGCCCTACCTCCTCATGGAGGCCGTGGAGGAGAGCGACGACGGCAAGCTCGACCAGCTGGCCGGGAGTTTCGAGAAGGTCGTCGGCAAGTTCAACACCGAGGACCTCATCCAGAACGAGGAGCTGCACAAGAACTTCGCCAAGTTCTTCCATTACCTCAAGACGACCTCCGAAGAGAAACACCGCACTTGCGCGAAAAAGCTCTTGCGGACGGTCGTGGCCGCCCGGAAGACGCCGACGGAGTCTAAATTCGAGAATCTCAAGCTCCTCATCTCCGACCTGAGCGAGGAGGACCTGGCCTCGACGCTCTGGGAGGAGATCATCGGCAACGACAAGTTCGACTCGCTGGGCTTCAGCATCTTCTCCCGGATCATCGACAAGGAGCGGCACAAGAAGATCTCGACCTCGCTCCACGCGCTCTTCCACACCGACAACCCCCAGAACCGGAGGGCTGAGACCGAGTCGAAGATCCGCATCCTGCTCTCGGGGGCCTCGTCCCAGCTCCACTCCGAGATCTACCGCCAGACCCTGTCCAACCTCCTGAACGAAATATCCTTTGACAAGAAGCTCGCCCTCGACCGCCAGCTCCTCCAGAGGAACTACCGCTTCCTCCTCCTCGTCCTGCTCTCCCAGGAGACCAAGAAGGAGACGGCCGTCGCCCAGCTGGGACGGATCGCCGAGGAATGGGAGAGGATTGTCCAGGAGGGCGATTTCGAGTTCCTGCTCGACCTCTTCGACATCCTGGAGAGCCGGGCCGGGGACCTTCTCGGCGAACCGGCCTTCGACCAGGCGAAGAAATCCGTTGCCGAGCACGTCGAGGGCTGTATCCTGCGCGGCGAGACGAGGCCGGAGCTCGACCTCTTCGTCGGGAAACTCGGGGAGAGCCTCCACGAGTGGGAGGCCTATTTCGCCAC
The DNA here is from genome assembly GCA_026393975.1 of Candidatus Aminicenantota bacterium. GTDB lineage: Bacteria > Acidobacteriota > Aminicenantia > Aminicenantales > Saccharicenantaceae > RBG-16-66-30. The sequence goes on from JAPKZD010000005.1 coordinate 13,005, forward strand.
GGTTTTCAAGGACAGGATCGTGACCGCCTCTCTATTGCGGGCCTGTTTCCGGTTCTTCCCCTCCCGCCTCGAGGCGATCCACGCGGGGATCAAGAAAAAATCCTCCGACAGCGAGCTCCTGGGCAAGTTCGCCGACGGCCTGAAGTCCATCGACACGCCCGTATCCCTCGAAACGCTGAAGAAAGTCTACGAGGCCGGCGACCAGGCCGTGAAAGTCCGGGCCCTCCAGGCGATGCAGAACCTCAAGGAATTCGACGAGGCCTTCCTTTTCCCCATCCTGGGCAAGAAGAACGAGCTCATCCAGGCCGAAGCGCTGGTCCTCCTCATGAGGAACGAGCGGACCAAACACGTCGCCTTCACCAAGCTCTTCGGCCTGCCGTCCCCCTACGGCATCCGGAACGAGTCGCTCCTCCGGAACCTCCGGATCGTCGAGCGCTGCGACCTTCGCGATGCCCTGCCCTACATCGAGCCCCTGTCCGAGCGGAAGGATCTCTGGAACCGCAAGGTCAGGCAGGAAGCCAAGCTCGTTATGGAGAAATGGCGTGAGGGATAAGGTCAAGATCTGCTTCATCTACCTGATGAACGCCATCCAGGCCGGCAAGATCTACACCGGCGACCACCCCAAGTTCAGGGAGTACCTCGACCGGCTCCACGGCGTCGTCCAGGAGCTCCTCGAAGACCGCAAGGAGCTCGTCCTCGGCATCGTCGGCGGCGAGGCAGCCTGGGAGGACGAGATCTTTTTCAACCTGCGCGGCAAGCTCGGCCTGCTCATCGATTTTCTGGAGAAGAACGGCGTCGAGAGGATCATCTTCCAGCAGGGCTTGCGCTTCGAGGAGCTCCGCGAGTTCATCATCTTCCTGACCCGGGTGAAACGGCAGGAGAAGATCAGCGAGCAGGAATACTTCAGTTTACACGGAATCCAGAACATCCGGGCCGGCAAGCTGCGGACCACGGTCAAGGGGGAGGAGGAGGCGACGGAGGCTGACGAGACGCGGACGAGATACGAAGGCTCCGTGCAGACCGTGTCCAACGCTCTCAACGTCGTCCTCGAGGATGAGGAGGTCGACTACCTCGACCTCCGCTTCAACATCCTGGGCATCATGGAGGACTTCGTCGGCCGCCACCAGGAGCTCCTCAACCTGGTATCCGTCAAGAGGCGCGACCTAGTGACCTTCGTCCACCTCCTCAACGTCACCCTGCTCTCGATGTTCTTTGCCTCGAAGCTCCAGTTCTCCAAGGACGACGTCCTCGACCTGGGCATCGCCGCGCTCTACCACGACGTCGGCAAGCTCTACATCTCGCTCAAGATCATCCAGAAGACGGACAAGCTGTCCGACGGGGAGTTCGTCAAGGTCCGCAACCACCCGCTCCTCGGCGCCAAGATCCTCGACGGCTACAAGGACGCCCTGGGCGTCCTGCCCATCGTCGTGTCCTACGAGCACCATCTCCGCTACGACATGGCCGGCTATCCGAAGTCGCCCTATGCCCGTAAGCCTCACCCCGCTTCGATGATGGTCTCGATCTGCGACGTCTACGACGCGCTGGCCCTCAAGCGGTCCTACAAGAAGGATTATCCACCCGAGAAAATCCACGAGCTGATGATGCTCGAGAAGGGCAAGATCTTCGACCCCCAACTCCTGGACAAGTTCTTCCAGTTCATGGGCGCCTGGCCGGTGGGGACGCTCGTCTCCATGAGTGACGGGCGGGTCGGCGTCGTCCGGGCGACGAACGAGCAGGACATCTTCCGGCCGTCCGTCCAGGTGCTGGCCCCGGAAAACGCCGGCGAGGTCGTCGACCTCTCCAAGCTGGATGACGTTCGCATCCTCGAATCCCTGAACCCCCAGGGCGAGGGGGCCAAGTACCTGCCGCTCATCGGCTGTCCGCCGCCGCCGGGCGCGGACGACGAAGAGGCGGAAGCCTCCGACGACGACTGAAGGAGAAAAACCATGTGCGGTATCATCGGCTGCATCGGGCTCAGGGACGTCGTCCCGGACCTGGTCGAGGGCCTCCGGCGGCTCGAATACCGGGGCTATGACTCGGCCGGGATCGCCGTCCTCGACGGCGACGAAATCGGCCGCCGGCGGGTCAAAGGGAAGGTCCGGGACCTCGAGGAGGACCTCCGCCGCCATCCGCTTGCGGGCGGCTGCGGCATCGCCCACACCCGCTGGGCCACCCATGGGCGCCCGAGCGAGGACAACGCCCACCCCCACGTCGACTGCAGCGGGACGATCGCCCTCGTCCACAACGGCATCGTCGAGAACTACTGGTCCCTCAAGGAGCGGCTCCGCGGCGAGGGCCACGTCTTCCGGACGGAGACGGACACCGAGGTCATCGTCCACCTCGTCGAGAAGTATTTTCGGGGGTCGCTCGAGGGAGCCGTTCGCGCGGCCGTCGCCGAGCTCGAGGGGGCCTTCGCTGTGGCCTGCATCTCGTCGCGCGACCCGGGCAAGATCGTCGTCGCTAAGAACGGTCCGCCCGCCGTCGTCGGCCTCGGCTCCGGAGAAACCTTCATCTCCTCGGACATCACCCCGCTCCTCAGCCACACCCGGCGCGTCTCCTACATGGACGACGGCGAGATCGCCGTGCTCACGCCGGCGGGCGTCCGCTTCGAGACCTTCGCCGGGGCGCCGGTCGAGAAGGCCGTGGAGACCCTGACCTGGGAGCCGGCCATGATCGAGAAGAGGGGCTTCGAGCACTTCATGGCCAAGGAGATCTTCGAGCAGGCCGACGTCGTCCGGGACACGCTGAAAAGTCGGGTCTCCCTCGAATCGGGGCGGGTCTTCCTCGACGACACCGGCATCGCCCCGGCCGTCTTTCGGGAGGTCGACCGGGTCGTCTTCATCGCCTGCGGAACCTCCTACCACGCCGGCCTCGTCGGGAAATACCTGCTCGAGACGCTGGCCCACGTCCCCGTCGACGTCGAATACGCCTCCGAGCTCCGTTCCCGGGATTTCGCCATGGACCGCAGGACGCTCGTCCTCGGCATCTCCCAGTCGGGCGAGACGGCCGATACGCTGGCCGCTCTCCGCGCGGCCGGGGAAAAGGCCCGGGCCGTCCTGGCCGTGACGAACAACCTGAATTCCTCGATGGCCCGCGCGGCCGACGGCATCCTCGACCTCCATGCCGGCCCGGAGATCGGGGTTGCCGCGACCAAGACCTTCGTCGGCCAGATGGCCGCGCTGGCCCTCTTCGCCCTGGGTTTCGCCCAGGCCCGGGAGGCCCTCGGCGCCGGGGAGAGCCTGGCCCTCGTCCAGGAGCTCCAGCGCGTGCCGCACAAGATGGACCGGGTCCTCGGCCGGGCGGGCGACATCGAACGGGCCGCCCGCCGCTACCTCGCCTGCGAGCACTATCTTTTCCTCGGCCGCTGGATCAACTTCCCCATCGCCCTCGAAGGGGCCCTGAAGCTCAAGGAGATCTCCTACACCCACGCCGAGGGCTACGCCGGCGGGGAGATGAAGCACGGCCCCATCGCCCTGATCGACGAAAAGATGACGACCCTGGCCATCGTCCCCCGCGACCGTGTCTACGAGAAGATGCTCTCGAACATCGCCGAGGTCCAGGCCAGAAGCGGCCGGATCCTGGCCGTGGCTTTCGAAGACGACGCCAAGGCCCGGGCCGTGGCCGAAGAGGTTTTCCCCATTCCCGAAGTGCACCAGCTCTTTTCGCCGTTCCTGACGGTCCTGCCGTTGCAGCTCTTCGCTTATTATTCCGCCGCCGCCAAAGGCCTGGACGTCGACCAGCCGCGCAACCTGGCCAAGAGCGTCACGGTCGAGTGACCTTGCGGAAAATTGAGAATATCCTGTATACATAGTGTATCCTTTCTTTAATGAGGAGATGCCGATGAGCCAACGTGCTGCGCGGCGCCTGGGCGCCGTCATCGTTCCGGTGGTGGTCCTTCTCTTCGCCTCCGGCGCCGTGGCCCAGGCGAAGAAGCCCCGGGCCGTCTTCAAGGAAACAGCCCATAATTTCGGCAAGGTCAAACAGGGAGACGTCGTCAACCACGAATTCGTCTTCAAGAACGAGGGGGACGCCCTCCTCGTCATCGACAAGGTCGAGACGACCTGCGGCTGCACGGCGGCGCTCGTTTCCGAACAGAAGATCCCCCCGGGCAAGGAGGGCAAGATCAAGACGACCTTCGACACCCGGGGGTATTCGGGGAAGATGACCCGCTATATCTATCTCGTCTCCAACGACGCCGAGAGCGGGCGCAGGGAACTCAGCCTGACCGCCGACATCGAGGTCCCGCCCTCGGCCAGGATCGATGTCGACAAGTACAACGTCGACATGGGCCTCTCGCTCGAGGGCGAGACGCCGTTGGCGAAGATCGTCATCAAGAGCATGGGCGAGCGCGAGCTCAAGGTCGAAATGGCCCACGAGAACGTCAAGTTCTTCTCCGGCGGCCGGCCTCTCGCTTCTCCGTTCTTCCTGCCCTCGGGCGAGTCCCGCGAGATCGAGCTCCGCTTCCCGCCCCAGTCCCGGACGGGCGTCCAGCGCGACTACGTCCTCATCAAGTCGAACGACCCTGTCCGCTCGACGCTGTCCGTTTACGTCAGCCGCTACGTCATCACCCGGAAGGAGCTCCAGGAGCTCTTCGACAAGTACCGCTCGGTCCTCAAGGACCGGAATTAAGGAAAGACGGACACCGGACGTTAGAACGTCCGGTGCGGAGAGGCATGGCGACGCTCCTCACGGTCAAGGTCCAGCCGCGCGCGAAGGCGCCCGGCGTCGAGAAGCTCGGCGACGGCGTTTTCCGGGTCCGGGTCGTGGCCGCCCCGGAGAAGGGGCGGGCCAACCGGGAAGTCGCCGAGCGGCTGGCTGAATACCTGGATGTCCCGCCGTCGCGCCTGACCCTCGTCCGGGGCGCGGCCTCGTCCCATAAAAAGTTCAGGCTCGAGCCCTGAGGCGGAGGGCTCCGTGGCCGGAACTTTTTACACCGGGTCCTCCCTCCTCTTCGGGCGCTGACGAAACGGCCCCACGCCTGGGACGATTCGCCGCCTCCGAGCGTCCTTCTATCTAGGAGTGCGCCGTGGACGACCAAAACCTCTGCTGGCTGGCTCTCCACCTCGTCTTTCACGGGCCGAGCGCAGCGGCCCGGAGGCTCCTTGGGCGTTTCCCTTCGGTCCTCGATGTCTTCCGGGCGCGCCCGGCCGACTTCGAGGGACTCCGCCTGGAAAACGGGACGATCGAGGCGATCGTCTCCGGCCGGGCCATCGGCCGGGCCGGCGAGGAAGTAGAAAAAATCGGGCGGAAAGCGTATACTCTTTTGACGTTTGAGGATCCCGGGTACCCGGATTACCTGAAAGAAATCTACGACCCTCCATTCGTCCTCTATTGCGAGGGCGACGCGGAGACGCTTCGGGAGGCCGCGGTGGCCGTCGTCGGGACGAGAAGGCCGACCCCTTACGGGCGGGCCGTGGCCGAGAAGCTGGCCGCCGATCTGGCCTGCCGCGGCTTGGTCGTCACGAGCGGCCTGGCGCTCGGCATCGACGCCTGCGCCCACCGGGGGGCCCTCAAACAGGGAAGGACGGTCGCCGTGTTAGGTTCTGGTTTGGACGTCCCGTATCCGCGGGAAAACCGCGGCCTCGCCCGGGAGATCGCCGGGCGGGGCGCCGTCGTTTCGGAGTTCGCCCTGGGAACGCCGCCGCTCGCCGAGCACTTCCCCGTCCGCAACCGGGTCATCAGCGGGCTCGCGCTCGGGCTCGTCGTCGTCGAGGCCGCCCGGCGCAGCGGGTCGCTCATTTCGGCCCGGCTGGCCCTGTCACAGGACCGGGAGGTCATGGCCGTGCCCGGCAACGTGACCTCCGCAGAGAGCCGGGGTTCGAACGGCCTCATCCGGGACGGAGCCAAGCTCGTCGAGTCCTGGGAGGACGTGGCCGAGGCCCTGCCGTCGCCGTGGCGGGAAAATCTCCTTGCGCAGAAAAGCGAGAAAGAGGAGAATAGTCCAGATTCTCTGAGCCGGGAAGAGCGCCGGCTCGTGAGCGAATTGCCCGTCGACGCGGCGCTTCCCATCGACGAGCTGGCCGAAAAGACGGGCCTTTCCATCTCCGGCCTGCTGGCGCTCCTGCTCGGCCTCGAGCTGAAGGGGGTCGTCGTCCAACATCCCGGGAAACAGTTTCAGAGGAGAATGTAATTGGCGAAATCACTCGTCATCGTTGAATCGCCGGCCAAGGCGAAGACGGTCAATCATTATCTGGGTGAAGATTACATCGTCAAGGCCTCGATGGGACACGTCCGCGACCTGCCGAAAAAACAGCTCGGCGTCGACGTCCAGGCCGATTTCCAGCCGACCTACCAGGTCATCCCCGAGAAAAAGAAGATCGTCGCCGAGCTCAAGAAGGCGGCCCGGGACTGCGAGCAAGTCATCCTGGCGGCCGACCCCGACCGCGAAGGGGAGGCCATCTCCTGGCACCTCAGCCAACTCCTCGAAGAGGACAATCCGCGCATCTTCAGGGCCGTCTTCCACGAGATCACCGAGGAGGGCGTCCGAGCCGCCTTCCGCAACATCGGCCAGATCGACCTCGCCAAGCTCGAGGCCCAACAGACGCGGCGCGTCCTCGACCGCCTCGTCGGCTACCTCATCAGCCCCATCCTCTGGAAAAAGATCGGCCGGGGCCTTTCCGCCGGCCGGGTCCAGTCCGTGGCCCTGCGGCTCATCTGCGACAGGGAGAAGGAGATCAAGGCCTTCGTCACGGAGGAGTACTGGACGCTCGCCGCCCGGCTCGAGGCCCAGAATCCGCCCGCCTTCAAGGCCGCGCTGACCAAGATCGACGGGAAAAAGGCCAAGGTCAAAAACGCCGAGGAGGCCGGGGCGATCGTCGCCGCGTGCGAGCGCGCGTCGTTCGTCCTTGACAAGGTCGCGGTCAAGGAAAAATTCAAGCACCCCGCCCCGCCCTACATCACCAGCACCCTCCAGCAGGACGGCTTCCGGCTTCTCCGGTTCCCGGTGAAGAAGACGATGTTCGTCGCCCAGAAGCTCTACGAAGGCATGGCCATCGGGGAGCTCGGCCAGACAGGGCTCATCACCTACATGCGCACGGATTCGATGCGCGTCTCCGAGTCGGCCCAGGCGGCGGCCCGGGCATACATCGAGCAGAAATACTCGCCCGCTTACGTCCCCGCCAAGCCGAACCAGTACAAGAGCAAGAAAAGAACCCAGGACGCCCACGAGGCGATCCGGCCCGCCCACCTCGACCTGCCCCCGGAGAAGGTCAAGCCCTTCCTCAAGAAAGAGGAGTACGACGTCTACAGGCTAGTCTGGAACAGGTTCCTTGCCTCGCAGATGGCCCCTGCCGTCGTCGAGGAGACCGCCTTCGACGTCCGGGCCGACCGCTACCTCTTCCAGGTCAAGGGCGAAGTCGTCAAGTTCGACGGCTTCCTGGCCCTGTGGCCGAACGGGAGCGACGACAAGGAGCTCCTGCCCAAGGCCGCGGCGGGCGAGACCCTCAAGCTGGTGGAGCTCGAGTCCAAGCAGAAATTCACCGAGCCGCCGGCCCGCTACACGGAAGGGACGCTGGTCAAGGAGCTCGAGGCCCGCGGCATCGGCCGGCCGAGCACCTACGCGCCGATCCTCGCCACGATCCAGAGCCGCACCTACGTCGTCATGGACAAGGGCAAGTTCGTCCCCACCGAACTGGGCTTGTACGTCACGGATTTTCTCGTCAAGTACTTCGCCCTACTCATGGAGTACAAGTTCACGGCCCACATGGAGGAGGAGCTCGACCAGATCTCCGAAGGGACCCGGAAGGGCGTCGACAGCCTCAGGGAATACTACGCGCTCCTCGAGGAGTACCTCAAGGCCGGCCAGGAGGCCGAAGTGGTCAAGAAGACAGGCATCCCCATCGACGAGAAGTGTCCGAAGTGCGGCGGCCAGGTGGTCATCAAGGACGGCCGCTTCGGCCGGTTCAAGGCCTGCGCGGGCTATCCCGAGTGCAAGTTCCGCGAAAGCCTGGACAAGAAGGAATCCAAACCCCTGGACGAGAAGTGTCCCCAGTGCGGCGCCCAGCTCGTCCAGAAGTTCGGGAAATACGGAGCCTTCGTCGCCTGCCCCGATTATCCCAAGTGCAAGTACATCAAGAAGGAGAACGCCGAAACGGGGATCGACTGTCCGCTCGCCTGCGGCGGCAAGCTCCTGCGGCGAAAGACGCGCCGGGGGAAGCTCTTCTTCGGCTGCGGCAACTACCCGAAATGTACCTTCGCCACCTGGGACGAGCCGATAAACCGGCCCTGCCCGCAGTGCGGGGAGAAGGTCCTGCTCAAAAAGAACCTCATCCGCGGCGACCCTTACATCTACTGCCGGAACGAGAAGTGCGCGTTCAAGGAAGCGGCGCCCCGGGAGAAGATCTGGGAGAAACCCGGGACGTCCGAGGGACCCGGGACACCCGAGGAGCCCGGCGGGCCCGATGAACAAGGAAATCTCTGAGTTCCTGTCTTTCCTCAGGCACGAGAAAAACGCTTCCCCCCATACCCTGGCCGCCTACGAATGCGACCTCCGGCAGGTCGCGGCCTACCTGAAAGAGCGGGAAGTCCGCTGGGACAAGGCCGGCAACGTTCTGCTGCGCGGCTTCCTGGCCGAGCTCCACGAAAAAAAACGGAAAAAATCGACCATCGGCCGCAAGCTCGCCGCCCTGCGCTCCTTCTATGCTTTCTGCGTCCGGAAGAAATGGACCACGGAGAACCCGGCCAAGGTCCTGGCGACGCCCAAGCAGGAGAAGAAAGTCCCCTCTTTTCTCTCCGAGGACGAGACGACCGCCCTCCTCGACCTGCCGCGGTCGGGGAAGCCCCTGGACCTGCGGGACAAGGCCATCCTCGAGCTCTTCTACGCCTCGGGCATCCGGGTCAGCGAGCTCGTCGGCATCGAGACGGGCGACCTCCATTTCGGGGAACGCCTGGTCCGCGTCCGGGGCAAGGGCAAGAAGGAACGGATCGTTCCGTTCGGCCGGAAGGCCCGTGAAGCCCTCGAAGAATACTCCCGGGCGCGGCGGGGGTTGATCGACAAGGAGGGCGCCGAGCCGGCCTTTTTCCTGAACTACAACGGCGGACGGCTGACGACGAGGTCCGTCCAAAGGATGGTCCGTAAGTACATCCACAGGACGGCCGTCGTCCGGAAGATCAGCCCCCACTCACTCCGCCATTCCTTCGCCTCCCACCTCCTCGGCCGCGGGGCGGACCTGCGCGTCATCCAGGAGCTCCTCGGGCATTCGAGCCTAGCCACGACGCAGAAATACACGCACGTCGATCTCAAGCAGCTTCTCGACGTTTACAAAAAAAGCCATCCCAGGTCCTGAGCCCAATCTCAATCCAACTCTTGGTTTGGTCCACTCATTTTGGTCTTGGGACGCTGCCCGGCCAGCGTCCTCACTCCGATTCTCCCGTTATTTGAGCAGTTTTGGTGAATTTTGAGGTTCGGCCCAAAGTCCCAGCCAACTGGCGTTTCCAGCGTCGTGCAGCTTTGTCCACGCGGCTTGACATATAGGCGTTCGGCTTTTTTGTAACTAGCACAAAATAAAAATGGAATAAGAAATTCCGAGCTGGCATTGCGCTTGCATATGAGGCCGGTGAAAGGAGGTCACACCAATGACCACACAAAGAAACAAGGTTCTGGCGTTCGGGCTGGTCGCGGCGATCGTCGTCTTCTCCATGGCCTCGGCCTACGCCCAGTCGGCCGCGCCGAAAGCGAAGGTCAACATCAACACGGCCTCGGCTTCGGAGCTCGAAACCCTGCCTCGGGTCGGTCCCAAGATCGCCCAAAGGATCATCGATTTCCGGACCAAGAACGGGAATTTCAAGAAGGTCGAGGACATCATGAAGATCCAGGGGATCGGCGAGAAGGTCTTTGAAAATATCAGGGACCTGATCACGGTGGGCGGAGAAAACGTGCCGAGATAGGGGAAACGCCCCTCTTCTCCCTACTCTTATCGCCTGGCCGCGGCCCTGCCCGGAAGCCCTCCGGGCGGGGCCTTTTTTTCGGCTTCGAGGAAGGCGCGAAGCTTGAGGACGGCCCGGCCGCGGTGGCTGACCGCGTTCTTGACCTCGGGTGGAAGCTCGGCGAAGGTCCGGCGCAGGGGCGGGTAATAGAAAAGCGGGTCGTATCCGAACCCCGAGGCTCCTTGCGGCGCCAGCCCGATCCTGCCGCGGACCTCGCCGCGGAATTCCCTGACGACGCGCCCCTTCTTGGCGAGGACCATGACGCAGACGAAGCGGGCCTTCCTCTCTCCCGCCGGAACTTCCCGGAGGAGTCGGAGGACCTTCCGGTTGTTCTTTTCGTCGGACGGTTTTGGGCCCGAGAAGCGCGCCGAGCGGATCCCCGGCGCCCCGTCCAGGGCCTCGATCTCGAGGCCCGAGTCCTCGGCCAGAGTCAGGCCGCCCCATCTCCGGCTGTAATATAGACTCTTGGCCCGGGCGTTCGCGGAAAAGGTCTTCCCTCGTTCCCTATGGGAAAGGCCGGGAAGGACATCTTCCAGCCCGATGATCTTGAGGGACTGTCCCCTGAAAGCGCGGCGGATTTCCCGGACCTTTCCCGGGTTCTGGGTCGCTAGAAGGATGCGGCCGTCAGTCAATCTTCAGCTCTTCGATGTCGGCCAGTTCGAGGAGCCCCTGGTTGAACTCCTGTTCCTTTTCCTCGGAGGCCGAGAACGAGAACGCCAGGAGATAGGACTGTCCCTCCTGTTTCATGGTCAGCCGCTCGAGCCGGACGCCGTGATGAAGAGCGAGCTTGCGTAGACTGGAGAGGATGTAGGGGCGGGACTTGGCCTTCATGTGATAGTGGAACTGGGACTTGCGGAGATAGGAGTCCTCGATCTTGCGGAAGAGAAGCAAGGTCGTGATCGTCAGGGCGGTGAAGATGAGCGCCGGAAGGTAATAGCCGGCGCCGATGACCAGGCCCAGGCCGGCGACGAGCCAGAGCGTCGAGGCGGTCGTCAGGCCGGCGATCGTCCCCCGGGCTTGGAAGATGGTCCCGGCGCCGAGGAACCCTACGCCGGTGATGACCCCGGCGGCCATGCGGACGAGCGTGTCGGTCGTGCCGCCCTTGGCCTGGACGAGGAGCGTGGTCAGGGTCATCATCATGGCCGAGCCGACGCAGACCAGGATGTTCGTCCGGAAGCCGGCCGGCTTTTGGCTGGCCTCCCGCTCGAGCCCGATCAAGCCTCCTAGAGCGATGGCCAGGACGAGCTTGAGGATGACTTCGATCGTTTCCATGGAATCTCCCACCCCTTTTTAGCATCGGCGGGGGAGGTTGTCAATCGCGGTCCTATTCTGGTAAAATGGCCCAAAAATAAGGAGAGCCAACATGTCCGTTCTTATCGAGAAAATCCACGCCAGGGAGATATTGGATTCCCGTGGCAACCCCACCGTCGAGGTCGAAGTCACGCTCGAGGACGGCTCCTGGGGCCGCGCGGCCGTCCCGTCCGGCGCCTCGACCGGAGTTTACGAGGCCCTCGAGCTCCGCGACGGCGAACCGGGCCGCTACCAGGGCAAGGGCGTCCTCAAGGCCGTCGAGCACGTCAACATCGACATCTCCGAGGTCGTCCTGGACCTCGACGCCCTCGATCAGGCCGGCGTCGACCGGGCCATGCTGACCCTGGACGGTACGGAGAACAAGAGCAAGCTCGGCGCCAACGCCATCCTCGGCGTGAGCATGGCCGTGGCCCGGGCCGCGGCCATGTCGGTCGGATTGCCGCTCTACCGCTACCTCGGCGGCGCCTCGGCCAATCTCCTCCCCGTACCGATGTTCAACATCCTCAACGGCGGCGTCCATGCCAACTGGCAGAGCACGGACCTCCAGGAGTTCATGATCGCTCCGGTCGGCGCCCCGAACTTCCGCGAGGCCCTGCGCTGGGGGGCGGAGACCTATCACGCCCTGAAGAGCGTCCTGAAGAGCGGCGGCTTCACGACGGGCGTCGGGGACGAAGGTGGTTTCGCCCCGGCCTTCAAGAAGAACTCGGACGCCGTGGAAACGATCTTGAAGGCGATCGAGAAGGCTGGATACAAGCCGGGCGAGCATATCGTCCTGGCGATCGACGGGGCCGTGAGCAGCATCTACGAGGACGGTTTCTACAACTTGAGGACGGAAAAGAAGAAAGTGAAGGCGGACGAAATGGTCGGGATGTATGAGGAATGGGTCCGCAAGTATCCGATCCTTGTCCTCGAAGATGGGCTGGCCGAAGACGACTGGGACGGCTGGAAGCTCCTGAACAAGACGCTCGGCCATAAAATCGAGCTCGTCGGCGACGACCTCTTCGTCACGAACGTCAAGCGTATCACCCGGGGCATCGAGGAAAACGCCGCGAACGCCGTCCTGATCAAGCTGAACCAGATCGGAACGCTGACGGAGACCGTTGCGGCCATCGAGATGGCCCGCAAGGCCGGCTGGGGGGCCATGGTCTCCCACCGGAGCGGCGAGACCGTCGACAGCTTCATTGCCGACCTGACCGTGGCCATGGGTACCGGACACCTCAAGACGGGTGCCCCCTGCCGCGGCGAGCGAGTAGAAAAATACAACCAGCTCATGCGGATCGAAGAGGAGTTGGGCTCCAACGCCGTCTATGCCGGGCGAAAAGCCTTCGTCCGCTAAAAAACCTCTTGACAGAGCCTCCCCGCCCATGTTAATAGACTAAGTCTATTGACTTAGTCAACTAACGAGGAGCGACGATGAGGCTATCGACCAAGGGCGAATACGCCAGCCGGGCCATGCTCGAGCTTTCCCTCCGGTACGCGGATGGCCCCATCCACAGTCGGGAGATCTCCAAGGCCCAGGAGATCCCCCAGGGGTTCCTCGAACAGATCCTCCTCCTCCTGAAACGGGCAGGGTATCTCAAGAGCCGCAAGGGCCGGAACGGCGGCTACGTCCTGGCCAATCCGCCCGGAGCCATCAACGTGGCCGAGGTCATCCGGGTCATGGACGGGCCGCTTGCCCCCATCGACTGCGTCAGTGTCATGGCCCACGAGCCATGCCCCATGGAAAAAACGTGCGGCCTGCGTTGGCTGTGGAAAGAAGTCCGGGATTCGGTGGCCGGGATCCTGGAACGGACGACCTTCGCCGACCTTGTCGAGAAGAGCGGGCGGCAGAGAACCGGCCCCAGCGCCCGGCCGCAAGACGACAGCGCTCCGGGAGGTGAACGATGAAAGACCGTTATTTTTCATGGCTATTCCTTCTCCTTTGTGCGACGTCGTTTCCCTCGAGCGTCGCTTCCCGGCCCCTCTCAACCCGGGAGAGCCTATCCCTTTCCGGCGCGTGGGCCCTCTATCCCCTGGCCGTCCGCTGGCAGGAGGAATTCCAGAAAACCCATCCCGGGGTGAACATCGACGTCCAGGCCGGCGGCGCGGGCAAGGGCATCGTCGACGCTCTGGCCGGCATCGTCGACATCGGCATGGTCTCTCGGGAGATCCTCCCGGCCGAGGTCGAAAAGGGGGCCGTGGCCCTGGCTGTGGCCAAGGACGCCGTTGTCGCCACCGTCAATCGGAAAAATCCGTTCCTCGCGGAGATCCAGCGGCGCGGTCTGTGCCGGGATGATTTTCTCGGGATATGGATCAAGAGATCCGCGTCGACCTGGGAGGGAGTCGTCGGCCGGAACGGCCGGACGCCCCTCCACGTCTTCACCCGCTCGGACGCCTGCGGCGCCGCCGAGACCTGGGCGGCCTACCTCGGCGGACACCAGGAAGACCTAGCCGGCGTCGGGGTCTACGGTGACCCGGGGCTGGCCGAGGCCGTCCGGCGCGACCCGCTGGCGATCGGTTTTAACAATGTGAATTTCGCCTACGACGCCAAGACCCTGAAGCCCGTCACCGGACTCGAGATCTGTCCGATCGACCTCGACGGCAACGGGGCGATCGACCCGGCCGAGCGGATTTACGCGACCCGCGACGAACTCACTCGGGCCATCGCCGCGAACGTCTACCCCTCGCCCCCGGCGCGCGAGCTTTATTTCGTCATCAAAGGGAAGCCAAGCCGTCCGCTCATCGCGGAATTCCTCGAATGGGTCCTCGTCGACGGCCAGAAATTCGTCGTCGAGATGGGCTACGTCGGCCTCGGGCCGGAGCGCATCGCTTCCGGCCTGGCCGTCGTCCGCGGCGCGGCGGATAAAAAATGAGGCTTCTCAAGGACGCCCTGGCCCAGCGGGCGATGAGCTTCGTCGCCGCCCTGCCGGCCATCCTTGTCCTCCTCATCGTCGTCGGGCTGTTCCTCAAGTCGAAGGCCATCCTCGGCGTCGAGCCCTTGTCGCGGCTTCTCTTCTCCTCCGCGTGGCATCCGCTCAAGGGGCAATTCGGGCTCCTGTCCTTCATCACGGGCACGGCCTGGGTGACCGTAACCGCGCTCGTCCTGGCCGTGCCGGTCTCGATCCTCGCGGCCATCTACCTCTCGGAGTACGCCCCCCGCTGGGTCCGCGAGAGCGCCAAGCCCGTAATCGACCTCCTGGCCGGCCTGCCCTCCGTCGTCTACGGTGTCTGGGGCGTTATCATGGTCGTGCCCTTCGTCGGCGGCGTCCTCGCCCCTCTCGCCGGCGTCTATTCCTCCGGCTACAGCATCCTGGCCGGCGGGATCGTCCTGGCCATCATGACCTTCCCGACGATCATCCACGTGACGCTGGAGGTTTTCGCCTCCGTCCCCCGCTCCCTCCGCGACGCGTCCCTGTCCCTCGGAGCGACGAAATGGGAGACGACACGCCACGTCGTCCTGAGGAAGGGCGCGCAAGGGATCCTGGCGGCGTCTGTCCTCGGTTTTTCCCGGGCTTTCGGGGAGACCATGGCCGTCCTCATGGTCGTCGGTAACGTCCCGGCCGTGCCCCGGTCGCTCTTCGACGCCGGCTACCCCCTGCCGGCGCTCATCGCCAACAACTACGGCGAGATGATGTCCGTCCCCCGTTACGACGCGGCCCTGATGACGGCGGCCCTTGTCCTCATGCTCATCGTCCTCTTCTTCAACATCCTCGCCCGGCGGATCTTGGTCCGCGTCGAAAGGAGGGTTCGGTGAACGGGGTCGCCAACGGCCGCCTCGGGAAGCGCAAGCGGGCCGACCTCTTTTTCCGTGTTCTGGCCACCGCCTCGGCCGCCGTCGTCCTTTTCTCCCTCCTCCTCATCCTCGGGACCATCCTCTGGAAGTCCGTCCCCGCCTTGAGCCTGTCCATGCTCACGCAAACACCGAAGGGCGGCTTTTACCTGGGCAAGGAGGGCGGCATCCTGAATGCCATCCTGGGCTCCCTGTACCTCGCCGTCGGGGCCACCGTCCTGGCCTTGCTCTTGAGCCTTCCCCTCGCCCTCTACCTCAACCTCTACAAGGGCCGCGCCTCGAAGACGGCCGTCTGGACGCGCTTTTTCCTGGACGTCCTCTGGGGCGTGCCGTCCATCGTTTACGGGGCCTTCGGCTTCGTCGTCATGCTGGCCTTGGGCCTGAGGGCCTCGCTTCTTGCCGGGATGCTGACCGTCGCCCTCCTCGAATTTCCGATCATGTGCCGGGCCATCGACGAGGTCATGCGTCTCGTCCCCCTCGAGCTCAAGGAGGCCTCCGATTCTCTCGGGGCCACCCGCTTCGAGACGGCCCTCAAGGTCATGGTCCGTCAATGCGCCCCGGGCATCTTGACCGGGGCGCTTCTCGCCTTCGGCCGGGGCATCGGCGACGCCGCCTCGGTCCTGTTCACGGCCGGGTTCACCGACCGCGTCCCGGCCTCGCTCGCCGACCCGGCGGCGACCCTGCCCTTGGCCATCTTCTTCCAGCTGGGGACGCCGTTCCCCGAGGTCCAGCAGAGGGCCTACGCCTCGGCCGCGGTCCTGACCCTGATCATCCTCCTCATCAGCCTGGCCGGCCGGGCGGTGAGCCGAAAGGTCACCCGACATGTCGTCAGATAACGGACGGACACGCCCATGAACGGACCGGCGCCCATCAGCATCCGGAACCTGAGCGTCTATTACGGCGACCTCCAGGTCCTCAAGGACGTCAACCTGGACATCCCGGCCAAAAAGATCACAGTCATCATTGGGCCGTCGGGCTGCGGCAAGACGACCCTCCTCAAGTCGCTCAACCGCCTGCTGGATACGGCCGAGGGGGCGCGCGTCCAGGGTGAGGTCATCCTTGACGGGGAGAATATCTACGCGCCCAGGACCGAGGTCACCCGGATCAGGAAAAAGATGGGGCTTCTCTCCCAGAAACCCCAGGTCCTGCCCATGTCGATCTACGAGAACGTCGCCTACGGCCCGCGGATCCACGGGCTTAGAGCGAAGAAGGACCTCGGCCGCCGGGTCGAACACTACCTTAAGGTGGCCGGCCTCTGGGAGGAAGTGAAGGACAGGCTCCGCGAACCGGCCTCCGTCCTTTCGGTCGGACAGCAGCAGAGACTGTGCCTGGCCCGGGGCCTCGCGGTCGAGCCGGAAATCATCCTCGGCGACGAGCCGACCTCGGCCCTCGACCCCCAGTCAAGCCAGAACGTCGAGCGGCGGCTGATCGAGCTCAAGCAAGAATACACCGTGGTCGTCGTCACCCACATCCTGCGCCAGGCCCGGCGCGTGGCCGACTACCTGGCTTTTCTCTACCTGGGGGAGCTCGTCGAGCACGGTCCGGCGGCCGAGGTCTTCGCGAATCCCCAAGACCCGCGGACCCGGGCCTACCTCACCGGCGAGATCAGCTGACGCCGATTCTTTTCAAACCGGTCCGGAGCAAATCCCGGAGTGCGGCGATCTCGGCGGACGTGGTGGCCCGGCCGGGAAAGGCGCGGCGTAAATAGCTGAAACGTAATCCATTCCGGGTGTGCCGGTAGCGGAATTCGACCTCGGCGTAGCCGAAGAAGAGCATCATCATCGTCTCGGCCATTTTCGTCAGGGGCGGCCTGTCGATGTGACGGAAACGGAACCGGGCCGTGACCCGTGTCCCTTTCCGCGGAACGGATTCGAGGACCACCCTCCCGCCGCAGACTTCGGCCGTCTGGGCGAGGAGGGGCAGGCCGAGGCCCGTCCTTTTCCGCTTGGTCGTAAAGAACGGGTCGAGGGCCCGTTCTTTCTCCTCCCGCGACATGCCCGGGCCGTTGTCCGTCACCCGGAACGACAGGAGGTTCCGTCCCGAGTTCTCGTTGACCGCGATGAGGACCCGCGTCGCGCCGGCCGCGACCGCGTTTTCGACGATGTCGAGGATGTGGAGAGAGAGATCCTCCATCATGATGGGAAGATCCTCCGGCCGTCCTTTCCGGCCAGGGCCATGCGGATCTCCTCGAGGTTCGGCGAAGCGACGAGAAAATCGGTCGTGGCGCGGCCGATCTCCTCCGGCCGATGGGCGTCCGAGAAACGGACCACGGGGAGGGGGTCGAACGGGCCGAGCGCTTCCCGGGCCTCGGCGATAGTCAGGCGCGGCGAGACTTCGACGGCCTCGAGGCGAAGTCCGGGCGGGATGAACCCGAGCTGGGAGATGATGCTGAACGACTCCCGGTCGACGTGGCAGGCGATGGCCAGGCCGCCGTGGCCATGGATGAGGTCGACGGCCTCCTGGACGGAAAAAAGCGTCGCCCCGAAGAGACAGCGTGGGCTGAACCCCGTGACGAAATCCGCGGCGTCGACGATGACCTGGTCCTTGACGAATTTTTTTTTCGAGGGGACATCGGGGAGGTTCCGGTAGACTGTCGCCTGGAAAGGGCCGAGTTCGGTTCCGGGGTCGAACAGCCCGAGGATGTGGACTTCCTCGGCGGTCGTCATCTCCATCCCGGGCAGGACGGCCAGCTCCGTGCCCCGGGCGGCCTCGATGACGGCGGCGGCGTTCTCCGTCGTGTTGTGGTCGGTGACGGCTATGAGGTCCAGCCCGGCCGCCCGGGCCCGGTCGACGACCGTGCGCGGAGACATCGACAGCTCCCCGCACGGCGACAGGCAGGTGTGGACGTGGAGGTCGGCCCGGAAACGCCGGAGCTCCATCAACTCCCTTTGATCCCCAGCCCGTAGAGCCGGCCCGCGAGCTCGAATGCGCCGAGCCGGGTGCCGAGAACGGGCACGCCTTCCTTTTCCGCCTGCTGGAGGGTTTCGGGGGCTGGCTCCCGGCCGTTGACGAGGACGATCCCGGCGAGCTCCTTGAGGACGGCGACGGCGACGATGTTTGGGTGGATCTGCATCGTGACCCAGAGGTCGTCCTTGCGGCCGTGGCCGATGACGTCGCTTAGCAGGTCGCTCGCATACCCGCCGAGGACGGGCCGTTCGAGCGGGGTACCCGCCGTATAGACCTTGAGATCGAGACGTGTCGCCAGGTCCGACAGTTTCATCGCTTCTCCTTCTTGACGAACGGGCAGTCGTCGACATGCGCCAGCCCGCGGACGACGTCGTCGGCCAGCGTCCAGCAGTCCGGTGCCCCGCAGACCCCGCAGTCCTTGCGCGGCAGGCCGGCGAAGATCTTCTCCCGGCGCTTGGCCTTGCGGATGGCTTTGGCCGGGTCGCGGTCGAGGGGCCGGGATTCGACGGGCGATACCGGGTGGTCGAAGGACAGGAAATTCTTGTGATAAAGCCGGCTGACGTCCTTGGGATCGACGACCGCACGCTCCCCGGCGGCGGCGACGAGCTGCAGGATCCGGCTCTTGGCCAGGAAGCGGTTCTCCACTTCGAGCGGCCCGCCGACGCAGCCGTCGGGGCAGACCGTGCACTCGAGCAGGTCGATGTCCTGGAGGAGGCCGGCCTCGACCTGGTCGAGGACCCGCATGGTGTCCTGGATGCCCGAGACGGCCACGGCCCGGTGGTTTTTGAGGCCACGGGTCTCCCCGCCGGAAAGGGACCAGCCCATGCCTATGCCGCTGAACTGTGTTTCCGGGAAGAGGTGGCGCATGAGCGCGTCCTCCTGGCTTTTCCGGAGGGCGTTGAGGATCTGGGGGTAGATGTCCCGGATCGAGATGGCCCCGTCGAGGTAGGATTTGTTCAGGGTCGCCGGGCTGTTGATGGAGACCATTTTCGCCGGGCAGGGCGTGATGTGGATGATCCCGATTTTTTCGGGGGCGAGGTTCAGCGCCTTGGGCAGGATCGTTCGGAGGATCTTGGCCGCGATCTCCCGAGGCGGCTCGATGGGCAGGATCTGGCCGCAGAGCGCGGGATAGCGCCCCTGGATGAGCCGGACGACGACCGGACAGGTCGCGGTGATGAACGGCCGGGGCCGGGGATGCTCGTTGAGGTACTCCTCGACGGCGGCGCAGTTGAGCTCGCAGATCGAGCTGAGGTCATAAACCTCGTTGAAGCCGCCCCGGCGCAGGGCGGACAGGATCTCGGTGGGCAGGTTGGCGGCGCCGAACTGTCCGTAAAGCACGGTCGACGGGATGGCTACCTTGTATTCGAAGGCGTCGAGGGCCGCGAACGACGTCGTGTGGGAATGGACGGCGTCGTAGGGGCAGACGCGCAGACACTCGCCGCAGTCGATGCACAGCTCATCGATGATCTGCGCCTTGCCGTCCCTGACCCGGATGGCCCTGGTCGGGCAGGCGGTCAGGCAATGAACACAGCCGATGCACTTGTCCTTGGTGATGTGGATGGAGTGGAAGTTCTTCTCTTTCATGGCTTGTATCCGTTCGTCCGGATGATGATCTCCAGGCGGGTCCCTTGGCCCGTCTGGGAATCGACGTGGAAGACGTCGGAGTTCCGCTTGATGTTCGGCAGGCCCATGCCCGCGCCGAAACCGAGCTCCCGCAGCTCCGGTGTCGCTGTCGAGTACCCTTCGGTCATGGCCAGCTCGATGTCGGCGATGCCCGGGCCCTGGTCGTCGACCGTGATGCGGACCTCCTGCGGGGAGACGGCCAGGTCCATCCGGCCCTGCCAGGCATACATGATGACGTTCATCTCCGCCTCGTAGGCGGCGATGGCCGCCCGGCGTACGGTTTTGACGTCGAGGCCGAGGTCCTTCAGGAGCTCCTTGATCCGGCAGGCGACGGTCCCAGCCTTGGCAAAATCGCCGCCCTTGACCGGAAACTCCTGGCGGTAGACGTCCTCAGCGGCCATGGGGACCGTCCTTGAAGAAGACCGCGAGCCGGGAACACGCTTCGAACATCGGCATTTTCGTGGCGATGAGGGGCAGGTTTTTCGAACGGGCCTGGTCGACGACCTCGGGGCCCGGCCGTTTCCCCTGGACGAAGACGACCGCCGCCAGGTCGGCGACGGAGCACGTGCAGACGACGTGGGGATTCGCTAGGCCCGTCAGGAGGAGAGAGCCGGGTTCGGCCGAGGTCAGGACGTCGCTCATGAGGTCGGAAGCGAAGACCTTCGGAAAGGCGACCTCGAGCGGGCTTCCCGGGGTCAGCAGTTCGCCATCGAGGAGGGCCAGAACGTCCTTGAGCACGATCATTGGGACCTCCCGCCGCGTCGGATTCCGAAGGATGAATCCATTATATAGGGAATGCCGAGTGCGGGCAAGGCCTGCCCATCGGGGGGATGGGAATTCCGGGTTCAAAAAAACCGGCGGGAGAAGGCTCTCGCCTTTCTCCCGCCGATGGGAGGAATCTCAGCCTGCCGGTGAACCTATTTCGCCTTGAGGATCTTCTGGACTTCTTCCTTGTCGACGTCGGTGATGAACGGGATGCCGCTGATGTCGGCCGCTTCCTTGGTCAGGGAGGCGATGTCGTCCCGGGTGACATAGTCGAGCGTGAACTTGCGCGCGCCGGCCATCATCTGCCGCAGGCCCTGGCTCAGCCGCTTGAAGTAGGTGTAGACGCCGATGGCCCCGGCCGGGAGCTCGTCGAACCGGGCCCCGAACCGCCGCCGCAGCTCGGGGGCGGTGACGAAGATCTCGTCCTTGCTGTTGCCGAAGCGCTCGATGTAGACCGGGACCTGGCCGTCGTTGATGCGGCCGCCGATGGTCTTTCCGACCATGGCCGCGGCCAGGGGCGAACGGGCCATGCCGACGGCCTTGACGTAGGGCGCGCCGAGGGACAGGGCCTTGAAGATCTGGTCCTCGAAGGTGATGCCGCCGGCAAAGGCCAGGTCAGGCACGTACTCACCCTGCTTGGCCAGCTGGTCGGCGAACTTCCAGGTGAGCGACCAGATCTCGACGGTCGGGATGCCCCACTCGTTCATCATCCGCCAGGGGCTCATGCCCGTGCCGCCGCCCGCGCCGTCCACGGTCAGGAGGTCGAGCTTGGCCTTGGAGGCGTACTTGACGGCCCGGGCCAGGTCGGCCGGCCGGTAGGCGCCCGTCTTTAGGAAGACGCGCTTGGCCCCGGCCTTGCGCAGTTCCTCGACCCGCTTCATGAAGGAGTCCTCCTCGACCATGCCCATGCGGGAGTGGCGTTCGAACTCTTTGAAGCTGCCCTTCTCGAAGGCGGCGATGACGTTCGGGTCGTCGGGGTCGGGCATGACGATGTAGCCCTTCTTCTTCAAGGCCTGGGCTTTCTTGACGGTCTTGAGCTTGACCTCGCCGCCAATGTCTTTCGCGCCCTGGCCCCACTTGAGCTCGACGGTCTCGATGCCCAGCTTCTCGATGGCGTATTCCTGGGTGCCCAGCCGCGTGTCCTCGACGTTGGACTGGACGACGACCTCGCCGTAGCCGTCCTGCCAGTCGCGGTAGGACTTGATGCGGAACTCCATGTCCGGCGAACGGAAGACCCGGCCGTTCTTGAGCTCGGTCTCGTCGTCCATGCCGCAGACGTTCTCGCCGATCGTCAGGATAGCCCCGGAGATGGCCGCGCCGCCGCCAAGACCAGCCCAGTTCTGCCGGGCGACGTTGGTCGAACCCATGCCGGCGATGATGAACGGCACCTTGAGCTTGATGTCCTTCTTCTGGCCGATCTTGGTTTCGATGGTGACCTTCTCGAAGGTCGCCTTGTCGCTGTCGGCCGGGACGCCCATGGCCCCCTTGGCCGTGCCCATGATGCTGAAGTGGGACAGGTCGACGGGGTAGTCCTTCTCGCACCCGGCCGTAATGATGCCGAACGGCTGGGGATAGAGGACTTCCTGCCCGCGGTAGGCGGATTTCCCGATTTCGCACATCCCGATGCAGCCGTCGACGCAGGTCACGCACATGCCGCTGAAGGGACTGACCGATCCCTCCGTCCTGTTCTTGGTCAGGGTGGCGGCGCTTCTGTTGAGTCTCGTGAAACTCGGCATAAAATTACCTCCTCATTATCCTTTTTTATTCTTTGGGTTCATGTTTCAAACCCGATCAGGTCTTTTCCCGGACGCAGGTGCCGCAGCGGCCCGCGTCGTACATCCAGCACTGGAGGTCGTCGTAGTGGTCCAGGCAGGACGGGTCCATGGTCAGACAGCCGTTGCAGAGGACCCCCTCCGCGTTCGGCCCCTGGCAGCGGAGCTGGCAGACGGGGCAGATGTACATGCACGCGCCGCATAACCGGCATTCCTCCGAACGCATGTCGAACGGCGTCGAGATCTTCCGGTTAAGGCCGCGCTTCTGGAAGCCGATGGCCTTGGCGTCCATCTGCTCCGCGCACATCCGGACGCAGAGGCCGCAGAGGACGCACTCCTTATTGCGGGACGTAAACCGGACCTGGGTGACCCCGAACCGGGAGGCCATGTCCTGGAGGACCTTGGACCCCGGCGCCATGGCCAGCATGAGCTCGATCATCATCCGCCGCGCCGCCCAGACCCTTTTGCTGTCCGTCCGGACGACGAGCCCCTCTTCGGCGGGATAAGTGCAGGACGACACGAGCTTGGTCTTCAGGCCCTCGCCGATCTCGACGAGGCAGAGCCGGCAGCCGCCGTGCGGGGTCAGCCCCTCGTTGAAGCAGAGGGTCGGGATCTCCAGCCCGTAGAACTTGGCCGTCTCGAGGACCGACCAGCCCTCTTCGGCCTTGACGTCCAAACCGTTCATGCGAAAGGTGATCATATTCCCTCTCAGATAACCTGGATGGCCTCGTCCCGCTGGGATTCGATGGCCTCGAACCGGCAGGCCTCCTGGCAGGCGCCGCACTTGATGCACTTCGTCTGGATGATGCTGTGCACTTCCTTGAGCGACCCGGTGATGGCCTCGGTCGGGCAGGCCTTCTTGCAGGACAGGCAACCGGTGCACTTTTCGGACAGGACGACGTAGCGGATGAGCTTGGTGCAGACTCCTGCGGGGCACCTCTTGTCGAGAATGTGGGCCTCGAACTCGTGGCGGAAATATTGCAGGGTGGAGAGGATGGGGTTGCCGGCCGTCTGGCCGAGGCCGCAGAGCGAGGCGTCCTTGCAGACCTGGGCGAGCTCCTCGAGAAGAGGGAGGTCGCTCTCCTTCCCTTTGCCCTCCGTGATGTCCCGGACGATCTCCCACATCCTTTGTGTGCCCTCCCGGCAGGAAACGCACTTGCCGCAGGATTCGTCCTGGAGGAAGTTGAGGAAGTACTTGGCGATGTCGACCATGCAGGTCTTGTCGTCCATGACGATCATACCGCCCGAGCCCATCATGGCCCCGGCCGCGGTCAGACTCTCGTAGTCGATGGGCAGGTCCAGGAGCTTGGCCGGGAGGCAGCCGCCCGAAGGACCGCCGATTTGGACGGCCTTGAATTCCCGGCCCTTGGGGATGCCGCCGCCGATGCCGAAGACGACGTCCCTGAGGGTGATCCCCATGGGGACCTCGACGAGGCCAGTGTTGTTGATCTTGCCGACGAGCGAGAAGATTTTCGTCCCCTTGCTCGATTCGGTTCCCAGCCCCTGGAACCAATCCGCGCCCCGGCGGATGATGTTGGGGACCGTCGCCCAGGTCTCGACGTTGTTGATGACCGTCGGCAGGCCCCAGAGCCCTTTCTGGGCCGGGAAGGGCGGCCTCTGCCGGGGCATGGCAATCTTGCCCTCGACGGAGGCGATCAGGGCTGTTTCCTCGCCCGATACGAAGGCGCCGGCGCCCTCGACGATCTCGAGGTCGAAGTTGAAGCCCGCGCCCAGGATGTCCTCCCCGAGGAGGCCGTTGTCCCTGGCCTGAGCGATGGCGATCTCGACGCGCTTGAGGGCCAGCGGGTACTCATGACGGATATAGATGAAGCCCTTCACGGCGCCGATGGCCTTGGCCCCGATGACCATCCCCTCGAGGACGGCGTGGGGGTCGGCTTCGAGGACGGAGCGGTCCATGAATGCGCCCGGGTCCCCTTCGTCGCCGTTGCAGATGAGATATTTCGGGGTCCGCTTCTCCTTGGCGCAGGCGGCCCATTTCCTGCCCGTTGGGAAGCCGGCGCCGCCTCGCCCGCGGAGGCCGGAGGCGGAGATCTCGGCGATGATCGTCTCGGGCGTCATCTCCGCCAGGGCCTTGCCCATGGCCTCGTAGCCGTCGAAGGCGATGTACTCCTCGATCTTCTCCGGGTCGATCCGGCCGCGGTTGCGGAGGACGATAAGCCGCTGGTGCTTGAAAAACTCGATGTCCTTCATCTTGGGGACGGGCTGCTTCTCGTCCGGCGGGACATACATCAGCTTCTTGACCGGGCGGCCCTTGAGGAGGTGCTCCTCGACGAGAAGGGGGACGTCTTCGACCGTGAGAAGCTGGTAGAAGATACCGTCCGGCTGGACCAGGACGATCGGGCCCCGTTCACAGAACCCGTTGCAGCCCGTGGCCACGACCTGGACCTCGTCCTGGAGCTTGCGTTTCTTGATTTCCTTCTCGAGCGCCTCCTTGATCTTGAAGGATCCGCAGGAGACGCAGCCCGTTCCGGCGCAGACCAATAAATGAGCTCGGTAGTGTTTCAAGGGTCCCTCTCAGTACACGGTTTCGCTTCCGACGGCCAGCACGAGTTCCGTTACCATCTGGCCGCCCAAGATATGTTGGACGAAGATCTTTTTGATCTTTTCGGGGGTGAGGTCGCCGTACTTGACGGGCGGCTGGTTCTTGAGCTCGATCGTGGCCATGGGCTCGGCGCTGCACAGCCCGGCGCAGCCGGACGTCGTCACGATGATGTCCTGGACCTTGGCCTTGCTGATCTCGTCGAGGAGGGCGTCCATGATGTCGCGGGCGCCGGCGGCGATGCCGCACGTCCCCATGTGGACCGTCACCCGCGCCCGGCCCTCGCCCTCCCGGATCGTCATCAGCGATTTCGTCTTTTCCCGGATCTTGGCCAGGTCTTGAATGCGGAGTTTTTTCTTTCCGGCCATCAGATTTCCTCTCTTTCCTTCATGTTCCCGCCGGTGGCCTTCCTCACGACGCTTCCGGTTTCTGATACTTGGCGAGGATCGGCCCGATTTTCCGGATGGTGGCGTGGCCGTGGTATTCGCCGTCGACGACGACGACGGGCCCGATGGCGCAGCATCCGAGACAGGCGACCGTTTCGAGCGTGAACTGGCCGTCCTTCGTGTTTTCCCCGGGCGCGACATCGAGCTTCCGCTCGATCTCCTCCAGGATCTTCGGACCGCCCCGGACATGGCAAGCCGTCCCCATGCAGACCAGGCACATGTGCTTGCCGCGCGGGGTCAGGCTGAACGCGCGGTAGAACGTGGCCACGCCAAAGATGTCGATGAGGGGCATGTCCAAGGCCTTGGCGACCACGCGGAGGGATTCCGGAGAAAGATAGTTGAAGTTCTCCTGGATGTCGAGAAGGATGGCGATCAGATTCTTCTTGAGGCCCTGATGGTTGTCGATCAGGGACTGGATTTTGGTTTTATCGGTGTCCACAGTCATCCCTCCAGTAAGTTAATTCGCTTGGCGGCCAGACAGCCGCGAATGAGTCGCGGGCAGGGCGGAGGCGGCATCCCTAAGGGCCGGCAATTCAAGGCCGTCCAAACCGGTGGCCCTTAGGGCGGCTGCCGGCCTCAGGGGCGGGCGAATATGATCTATAAAAATAAAAATCTCCTTAACGGCGTTGCCGGGAGAATCAAAAACAAAACAACAAGATGGCATATATAACAAAACGTTTTTGCCTTTGTCAAGTGGCGGACGGCCCGGGCGGGCGGCGGTCACGCTCCGTCGGTTTCGAGCTCGATTTTCTCGACGACGATCTCGCGCCCCTCGACGATCTCGACCCGCCTCGAGCCGCAGGCGGCGCAGGAGAAATCGGTGTCTTCGCGGACGCTCGCGCCGCCGCAGTCGGGGCAGCGGAGCTTCACCGGAACGATGACGATCTCCAGACGGGCGCCTTCGGCCAGCGTGCCTTTCTTGTAGGAGTCGAAGGCCGATTCGAGGAGTTCGGGGACGACCCCGGACATCCGGCCTACGTGGAGGACGACCGCCGTGACCCGCGAAACGCCGTGCTCGCGGGCCTTCTCTTCGAGGATGTCGAAGACGGAGGCGATGAGGGACAGCTCATGCACGGCCGGACCTCAGCAGGTCGAGGGCCTCGACGAAATATCCGACGAGAGCGTCCACGCCGTCGCCGCGCAAGGCGGAGATCGTGAAGACGCGGAGCCCGGGCTTGATGGACAGAGCCTCCGCCGCCGCCCGAACCGGGTCGAACGGCACGTGAGGGATGAGGTCCATCTTGGTCAGAATGAGGCAGTCGGCCGAGAGGAAGGCCTGAGGGTACTTGGCCGGCTTGTCGTCACCCTCCGGTGAGGACAGGAGGACGCAGCGGAGGTCCTCGCCCAGGTCGTAGGAAGCGGGGCAGACGAGGTTGCCGACGTTCTCGATGAACAGGAAGTCGATCGCCGCGGGGACCTCGCCGAGGATCTTGCCGATCATGCGGGCTTCGAGATGGCAGGCGCCCCCGGTCGTGATCTGCCAGGCGGGCACGCCCTTCCTCCGGATGCGCTCGGCGTCCCGCTCCGTTTCGATGTCGCCTTCGATGACGGCCATCCGGTAACGGCCTTTGAGACGGTCGGCGAGTGTTTCGAGGAGGGTCGTTTTGCCCGAGCCGGGGGAGCTGAGGAAATTCACGCCGAGGATGCCCTGGGAGCGGAGTTCGCGGCGGATCCCGGCCGCGACTTGCTTGTTCGTGGCCAGAAGGTCCGCCTGGACGCGGATCGTTTTCGTGCTCACGGACGGGCCTCCTTCAAGAAGCCTTCGAGGAAGTCCAGGGCCAGGGCCAGGTTCGCCTCGGCCTTGGCCGACAAGCCTTCGCCGAGCGTCCAGCGGTAGCCGCGGATGGCCAGCAGCCGGGCGTCGGGGGTCTTGCCGTAGAGCCCGGCGGCGATGGCCAGGATGGCCTCGGGCCCGAGGGCGTGGCTCATGGCCGGCATGGAGCCCGCGGCCCTGACTTCGGTGAACGTGAACGGCCGGCGGAGGCCGCGGGCGGCGTCGACAAAGATGACGGTGTCGTGGCCGGCGCAGGCCAGGGCGTCCTCCACGTTGAGCTGGTAGTTGGCGTCGCAGGCGACACCGCGAAGGCGACGCCGTTTCAAGCGTTCCACGGCTGCGGCGCCCAGACCGTCATCCCGGCGGCCGGGGTTGCCGATCCCGAGGACGAGTACAGTCTGGGGCTTCGTTTTTCGCGGAATCAGCGGACCTTCCTCTGGAGGACGTTGCCGCGCGCGTCGACGAGCGTGACCTCGAGCGGCATCCGGCCGACGGCGTGCGTGGCGCAGCTCAGGCATGGGTCGTAGGCCCGGATGGCCACCTCGACGCGGTTGAGCATGCCCTCCGTGATCTCGGGCTTCTCCGAGAGGGCGTTCATGGCCACCCAGTGGACGGCCCGGTTCATGGGCTCGTTGTTATTGGTCGTCGAAACGATCAGGTTGGCCATCGTGATCTGGTCGTCGTCGTTGATACGGTAATGGTGGAAGAGAGTCCCCCGCGGCGCCTCGATGAGGCCCACGCCCTCGGCGACCTTCTTCCCCTTCTTGACGAGCTTCGCGCCCTGGAGGTCCTTGTCGAGAAGGAGCTCCTTGATGACCTCGGCCGAGTGGAGGAGCTCGATGAGCCGGGCCCAGTGCGTGTGGAGCGACATGTTGTTGGGCTTGCCGTCGGTGTAGGCCTTGTAGACCTCGAACTCCTTCTGGGCCAGAGGGGAGGGGATGTAGTCGCAGGTGTTGAGCCGGGCCAGGGGGCCGACCCGGTACCAGCCGTCCGTCTTGCCGAGGGAGCGCAGGTAGGGGAACTTCATGTAGCTCCAGGACCGGGTCTCCTCGCCGATGACCTCGAGGTAGTTCTGGTAATCGACGTCGTCGAGGACCTTCCGGCCCTCGGCGTCGACGGCCCTGAGGACGCCGTGATAGAAGTCGAGGGCGCCGTCCTTGCGGACGAGGCTGAGGTGGTTCGACGGGAATTCGGCGAAGCCGTCGACCATATCCTTGTTTTTCCGGTGGTAGTCCTTGAAGAGCTCGACGGCCGCCCGGGACCATTCGATCATCTGGTCGATGTTGAGCGGCGCGGCGCCCTTGAGGAAGCGGTCGCGCTCCTCCGGGCTGAGGTTCTTGTTGATGCCGCCCGGGACGGCGCCCGTGCCGTGGATCTTCTTCCCGGCCGTGGCCAGGATGATCTCCTGGCCGAACTTGCGCAGGAGGACCCCCTGGACGGCCAGGTCCTTGTTCAGCGCGGCGACGCCGATGATGTTCCGCACGGCCGGATCGGCGTCCATGCCCAGGAGGAAATCGGGCGAGGAAAGATAAAAGAAATGCAGGGCGTGGGACTGGAGCATCTGGCCGTAGTGCATCAGGCGCCGCATCTTCTCGGCGGTCGCGGTGAGCTTGCCCGGCCCGGCGCCGACGATGACGTCCATGGCCTTGGCCGCCGCCAGGTGGTGGCTGACGGGGCAGATGCCGCACAGCCGCTGGACGAGCACCGGCGCCTCCCAGTAGGGGCGCCCCTGAACGAACCTTTCGAAGCCGCGGAATTCGACGACATGGAAACGGGACTGGGTCACCTTCCCGGCGTCGTCCAGACGGATGGTGACCTTGCCGTGGCCTTCGACACGTGTCACGGGTTCGATGGTGATTTTTCTGCCCATGCGCGTTCACCCTTCAATCGAATTTGATCAGGTCGTAGGTCAGCTGGAGTGGCCGGCCCTCGACGAGGGCGGTCACGGCCTCCCAGATGAGGTCGGCCGAGGGCGGACAGCCCGGCAGGAAGTGGTCGATCTTGACGACCTCGTGGCAGGGATAGACCTTGTCCAGGATGATCGGCAGGTCCTCATCGTTGGGGATGAGCCGGTCCTCCGGGTCGACGGTGGGGCTGTTCAGGTAGGCCTCTTCCAGGCATTCCCTGATGGGGATGCCGTTACGCATGGCGGGGAGACCGCCCATGATGGCGCACTCGCCGACAGATACGAGGACCTTGCAGTTCTTGCGGAAGGAGCGCAGGACCTCGACGTTCTCGCTGTTGCAGCAGCCGCCCTCGATGAGCCCGACGTCGACGGGCTTGGTGAAGGTCTTGATGTCGTCGATGGGGGACTTGTTGAACTCGACGAGGTCGATGAGCCCCAGGATCCGCTCGTCGATGTCGAGAAGGGACATGTGGCAGCCGAAACAGCCGGCAAGGGACGCGGTGGCGATGACGGGCTTGCTCACGGTTCTACCTCCCTGTCCCTTTTTCGACGTCGCTCCCGATGGGGGCGCGGTCGAACTTACGCCTGCCGATCGGCACGGCGAAGCCGGTCTCCTTCCTCAGGATGGCGCCCACGGGGCATATGTCCATGGCCCGGCGGGCTTGGTCCTCGGACAGGTGGGCGGCCAGTTTCTTGTCCACTTCAATTTTAACACGGTGGCTGCGGTCGACCGCCGCGAAGACCTTGCGGCCGTCCTTCGCCCGGCAGGCGCGGACGCAGCGCAGGCACTGGATGCAGCGGTTCCCGTCGAGCATGAGGAGCGGCGCCGAGGCGTCGATGTCGCGGCGCGGCCAGAGATAGGGGAAACGGGGAGCCATGAGCTGATAGCGGTAGGCCAGTGCCTGGAGCTCGCAGTTGCCGCTCTTTTCGCAGGAGGGGCAGAGGTGGTTGCCTTCGACGAAGAGCATTTCGATGAGGGACTTTCTCATGTCCTCGAGGTCGGGGGCCGTATTCTCGACGGCCATCCCCTCGATCAGCGGCTGGGTGCAGGCGGCCATGAACCGGCCGCCCACGCGGACGGTGCAGATCCGGCAGCTGCCCACGGGCTTGAGCCCCTCGAAATGGCAGAGTACGGGGATATAGACGCCGTTCGCCTTGGCCGCCTCGACGATCGTCTGGCCGGGTTTCCCCAGGCACTCCTTGCCGTCGATCGTGAACCGGATGTCATTCATGATCGGCCTCCTTGCAAGCGGGCCGGCGGTTGGCGGCCGCGCAGCCGTCCTGGATGGCCGCCGCGAGGTCGAACTCGGGGACGAAGTCCCTGCCCTTCTGGATCCGGGCCTCGTAGAGCTCCGGAAAATTCTGCATCGTCGTCAGGATCGGATTGGGCGAGGTTTGCCCAAGGCCGCACCGGCTGGTGGCCTTGACCAGCTTGCCCCAGGCCTCGAGGTCGCGGAGGTCGCCTTCGGTGCCCTTCCCGTGGGCGACTTTCTCGAATTTCTTTTTGAGCAGGACGTTCCCCGCCCGGCAGGGAGTACACCAGCCGCAGGACTCCTCGACGAAGAACTCCATGAAATTCTCGACGACTTCGAAGATGTCCCGGTCGGGCCCGAAGACGATGACGGAGCCTCCCGTCGGGAGGTCGGAAAAGCAGATCTTTCTCTGGTACCCGGCCTTGGAGACGCAGGTCCCCGAAGGGCCGCCGACCTGGACGGCCTTGGCCTCCGGGGCGCCGGCCATGTCCAGGAGTTCGGCGATGGAAAGGCCGTACTCGACCTCATAGACGCCGGGCCTGGCGCAGTCCCCGGAGACGCTCAAAAGCTTGGTGCCCGCGGACTTCGGTGTGCCCATGGCCTTGAACCAGGCCGCGCCCTCGACGACGATCCGGGCCGCCGTGGCCAGCGTCTCCACGTTATTGACGGTCGTCGGCCGGTCGAGGTAGCCGGCCTGCACGGGGAAGGGCGGCCTATCCCGCGGCTCGCCGCGCTTGCCTTCGGCCGATTCGAGGAGGGCCGACTCTTCGCCGCAGATGTAGGCGCCGGCGCCCGATTTGATGACGATGTCGAAAGAGAACTTCGGGGAACCGGCGATTCTTTTTCCGAGTATCCCTTCCTTGCGGAGGCCCGCCAGCACGGCTTCGAGGTGGGCCCGGAGATAAGCGTATTCGGACCTGAGGTAGAGGACTCCCGTGCGTGCGCCGACGGCGTAGCCGGCCACCGCCATCCCCTCGAAGAGAAGCCCGGGAAGCTCGGTCAGGACCACCCGGTCCTTGAACGTTCCGGGCTCGCCCTCGTCGGCGTTGCAGACGACATAGCGCTCGGGGGCCTTCTCGCGCCGGCAGAACTCCCACTTGAGCCCGGTCGGGAAGCCGGCCCCTCCGCGGCCCAGCAGCCCGGCTTTCTTGACCTCGTCGATCACCTGCTCGGGTGTCATGGACACGGCCTTCCGGACGGCCGCGCCGGGTTCGTGCGGGCCGAAGAGCACGGGCCCACGTTTCCGGATGTTGTTGGAGACCATGGCCCGGACGAGGGACGATTGGTTCGCGCCGTCCCCGAACTCGGCGACCAGGCCCGAGGCGGGCGTTCCGTCCCGGAGGCCGCGGACGATGGCCCGGGCCTTGTCGGGGGAGAGCTTGGTGAATACCACTCCGTCGACGATGGCCGAGGGTTCCTGGTCGTTCATCCCGATGCAGGAGGTCGAGGAAAGGCCGACCCTGCCGTCCGGGGAGACCTCGCCGAACCGGCAGTCGGCTTCCTCCTCGAACGCCCTGGCGACGGCCGTCCGTCCGTTCATCCGGGAGGTGATGCTGTCATTGAGATAGACCGTCGAGGCCCCGCGGGGGGTCAGGGAGAAGAAATGGTAGAACGTTACGGCCCCGCGGACTTCCGCTTCCGAAAGCTTGAGGTGTGCGGCGATGCGCGAGACGGCCTCCTCGGGGACGTGCCCGAGCCGGGTCTGGACGTCGCGGATGACGTCCAGGAGCGCCGACGGGTCCTTGGGATGTTGGAGGACGATTTCTTTCTCTTGCGTCATGGTCAAATCCCCATAACCGGACTTTTAGCGTTGTAGTGTAGCATAAAAGGAATTCCAGGAAAACCCGCGTTGGCCGGAGGCACAAAAAGGCTTGCTTTTTGCCCCGAAAAAAAGATAGAATTCAAAAAGAGTGATTTCGGACGAATCCAGGAAGGAGGAACAAATGAGGAAAAAGACTCTCTTCGTGATCGGTTTTCTGGTCGCGTTTCTTGTCATCCCGGGATGTAGCCCGCAGCCTGAGAAGGGCCTTCTCGCCAGGTACTTCAACGCCGTCACGCTGAACGACAACGACACGATGTCCAGCATGGCCCTCGATCCCTTCCAGCCCGACATGACCTCCTGGAACATCGTCAGCATCGGCCCGGATAAAATCGAGCCGGCCAAGCTGCCCGACCTGAACAAGGCAGAGATCGAGATGAAGAAAGCCCAGGACGCCCAGATCGGCCCGACGATAGACGCCGACACGCTCCTCAAGGACGCCCAGTACGAGAAGGACACGTCCAGGTCCTCCGCCGGAAAGGCCGCTGCCCAGAGGAAGATCGACGAGCTCCAGGCCAAGTACAACGCGGAAAACGCCAAGATGCAGGCGCTCAAGAAGGACTATAACGTCGCCAAGGCCGCCGCGGCCGCGGAAGAGGAGATGACCATGTTCTCCCTCGACCCCCGGCTCCAGCTCCCGACCGTCCGCGAGCTCACCGGAACTGTCCATTCCAAGGATGTCGTGGTGGCGATCAAGACCAAAGCTGGGGGCATGAAGAACTACAAGCTCATCATGAAGCAGTACCTGCTCAAGGACGAGGTCAACAACGTCCCCCACCGCGGCCGTTGGGTCATCGTCAAGTTCGAGCCCCTCTCCTGAGGGGCCCGGGCTTTTCGCGGCGGATATTGACTCTTTTCCCCCCATCACTATAATAGTGTTTTTTCTGGGCCGTTAGCTCAGAGGGAGAGCACCGGCCTTTTAAGCCGGGTGTCGCTGGTTCGAGTCCAGCACGGCTCATGTTTTTTTGCCCCTGTCGTCTAGAGGCCCAGGACACTGCCCTTTCAAGGCGGCAACACGGGTTCGAATCCCGTCGGGGGCGCTTTCCCTCATGCCCGGGATCGGCCGCCTTCAGGATCGGTCCGGCCCTTGAGCCTGCTCCTCGGCTTCCCCCCGCTGCTCCGCAGCGGTGCGGCTTTTTCTGTAGAGCCGGAAAACATAGACGGCCGGAAGCTCGTAGAGCGTGATGATGACCGGGGAGAGGATGAGCCAGTAGATATTGAAATTCCCGGCGAAAAGGAAGACGAACCCGCCGATGCCGGCCAGGCCGAGGACGACGGCGGCGGCCAGATACAGAGTTGCCCTGGTTTTCGGCTTGGACATCTTCATTCCTTCTCTGCCAAGCGGTCCTTTCAAGGCAGCAACATGGGTTCGAATCCCGTCGGGAGCGCTTCCCCCCGAGAAGAGTGATCTATTAGGATATTTCGCAGAAATACGCCTCCGTGTATGCTCCGGCGCATTTCTGCCTCCTCCGCTCGCTTCGCGAGCTCCGGGATGGGCGGTGCAGGGCTCGAACCTGCGACCCCCGGTTTGTAAGACCGATACTCTACCGCTGAGCTAACCGCCCGCCGCGCCGGCGTTCTTCTGTCCGTCCGGGCGCCCCTAGGGTAGAGTAAACCCCCTACCCTGTCAAGGAGAGCGGGGGCCCCGGGCCCGCCTCTCATTCATTTGACCCGTTCGCCGGCGCTAAGCCCCGCCTTTCAAGGCGGGGATGAGAAGCGAGGCTCAGGGTTAACCCCGAATAAGCCCCGGCCTTGCTAGGACCGGGGAGTCCTGGGGTTGACTTCCGGCGGGTCCTATGCTAAATTTAACGTCCAACTTTCTTATCCCGATCGAAGGATAGGCCAAAATGTACGCAGTGATCGTGACAGGCGGAAAACAGTATCGCGTCAAGGAAGGGGACGTTCTGTCCGTCGAGAAGCTGAACATCGAGCCGGGCCGAAAGGCCCAGTTCGACCGCGTTCTCCTGATCGAGGACGGAGACGACATCCGGGTGGGGACGCCGGTTCTCGATAACGCTATGGTTCTGGCGCTCGTCCTCGAGAATTACAAGGACGAGAAAGTCCTCGTCTTCAAGAAAAAGAGAAGGAAACAGTACCGTCGGACCCGCGGGCACAGGCAGCCCCTGACCAAGATTCGCATCGTCCGGATCACCGTGGACAGAACCCTGATCACGGCCGCGGATCTGGCCGAGGAAAAGCTGGCCCCCGTCGAGAAGCCGGTCCAGGCGGCCAAGCCCAAGGCCGCCGCTCCGGCCCCCCAGCCCAAAAAAGCCCCGGCCAAGGCGCCCAAGAAAAAAGAGGTCGTCAAGCCGAAAACCGTCAAGAAGCCGGCCGCCCACAAAACGAAGAAAGCGACCAAGGAGTAAGCCATGGCCCATAAAAAAACAGGCGGAGCCGGGAAAAACGGGCGCGACAGCGCGGGAAAGAGACTCGGCGTCAAGCGCCATGGCGGCCAGCAGGTCAACGCCGGCTCCATCATCATCCGTCAGAGGGGAACGCCCATCAAGCCCGGGCTGAACGTCGGCCGGGCCAAGGACGACACCCTCTTCGCGACGGCCACCGGGACCGTCAAGTTCTCCGACAAGGGCCGGAAGGGGAAAATCGTCTCCGTCCTGCCCGCTTAAGGAAGAGCCGTATCCTCCGTTGTTCGTCGATCAGGTCACCGTTACGCTGAAGGCCGGGAAGGGGGGCAACGGCTGCGTCAGTTTCCGTCGCGAGGCCTGTGTCCCGAAGGGCGGCCCGGACGGGGGGCACGGCGGCGACGGGGGGAGCGTTTATTTCATCGCTGACGAGAACGTCAGCTCCCTCGCCTACTACCGCTTTCAGCCCCTCCTCAAGGCCAAGAATGGCGCTCCCGGCGAAGGCGGCCGTCGCTATGGCAAGCGGGGCCTCGACCTCCGCCTCCGCGTCCCCGTCGGGACCGTCGTCAAGGACAAGGGCGGCATCCTCTTCGATCTCACCGCGCATGGACAGGAAGGCGTGGCGGCCAAGGGCGGAAAGGGCGGCCGCGGCAACTCCTCCTATGCCACTTCGACCCACCAGGCGCCGCGCGAATGGCAGCCCGGCTGGCCCGGAGAGGAAAAGGAGATCGTCCTCGAACTCAAGCTCATCGCCGACGTCGGCCTGGTTGGGTTCCCCAACGCCGGGAAATCCACCCTCATCTCGCGCATCTCGGCGGCCCGGCCGCTCATCGCCGATTACCCGTTCACGACCCTGGCCCCCAACCTTGGCGTCGTCGACATCGGCGAGTATCGCTCGTTCGTCGTGGCCGACATCCCGGGCCTCATCGAAGGCGCCCACCTCGGCCAGGGGCTGGGCATCCGTTTCCTGCGTCATATCGAACGGACGAAGATCCTCGTCCACATCGTCGACGTTTCGCCGTATTCGGGGCGGGACCCCCTCGTGGATTACCGCGTCATCATGAAGGAACTCGAGGCATTCAGCCCGGAAGTGGCTGCGCGTCCCCAGGTCATAGCGGCGAACAAGGTCGACCTCCTGGGCCAGGACAAGACGCGCCTGACGCGCCTCCAGAAGATGGCGGCCAGGAAAAAGATCCCCTTTTTCGCCATCTCGGCGATCAAGCGCGAGGGGCTCAAGCCGCTCGTCGAGGCCCTGGCGCGCGCGCTCGAGCGGCTCGGCGAAAAGGACAGGGGCCGGGCGGATTGATGGAGATGATCGGCCTTTTCGGCGGGACGTTCGATCCGATCCATTTCGGGCATCTGAGGGCCGCGGCGGAAGTCCGCCGGCGGGCCCGGCTCGACCGCGTCCTGTTCATCCCGTCCTATCTCCCGCCGCATAAAAAATCCGGGGCGGTCGCCTCGGCGGCCGACCGTCTCCGCATGGTCGAGCTCGCCTGCCGCTGGCGCAAGGGGTTCGAGGCCTCGCCCGTCGAAGTGGAGGCCGGCGAAAAGTCCTACTCCATCCTGACCCTGCGGAAGATCCGGGCCCTCTCGCCCGACGCCCGCCTTTTTTTCATCCTAGGCGTCGACGCCTTCCTGGATATCGGGACATGGCGGGAATACCATCGGGTCCTCGAAGAATGTTTTTTTATCGTCATGGGGCGGCCGGGCTTCGAGCTCGACCGGGCCCGGGATGTCCTCGACGGTAAGCTTCGGGATTCGATCGGCCCGCTCGTGACCGGCGAAGGCGCCACCGGGCCCCTCCCGCCGCGGACCAGGATCTTCCTCCTGCCGATCCGTGCCTTGGACATCTCCTCGACGGCGATCAGGGAAAGAGTCCGCCGCGGCGAAACTCTCGACGGGCTCGTCCCCGGAGCCGTCGACGCCTATATTCGGGAACACCAACTCTACCGAGGTCGATAGGAGCCATGGCAGAAGAAAAGAAAAAAAAGCTCACCAAAAGGGGCCTGCCCGCGTCGGTCCGGCTGGCCGTCGAGACGGCGCTCGCCAAGAAGGCCGAGAACCTCTGCGTCCTCGACCTGCGGGAGCTCTGCTCGTTCACCGACTTTTTCCTGGTCATGAACGGGAACTCGTCCCGGCAGAACGCTGCCGTCGCTGAGGCGGTCGAGGCGGCGCTTAGGCCGGCCGGCCTCCGTCCGTTGAGCGTCGAGGGCCGGGAGTCGGCGGAATGGGTCCTGCTCGACTACGGCTCGCTCGTCGTCCACGTCTTCTCGCTGACTGCGCGGGACCGCTACTCCCTCGAAAAGCTGTGGGGCGACGCCCCCCGGCTGGACTTCTAGGCGTTCCCGTCCATCCGCCCGTCCCGGCCGGGAAAAAGGGGTTGACAAGCCGGGGTCGAATCGTTATTGTTTTAGGGCGTTTTCGGTGATGCGCCTGATATTCCTTTGGCCCGGAAAAACGAAAAGTCCCGAGTTGCGGGACCTGGAGGATTTTTTCGCGGCGCGCATCCGGGGCTTTGCGACGTGCGACATTATCGCCACCCGCGAGGCCCGGGGGCTCGAAGAAAAATTCGCCGATAAGATCAAGGACCTCGAAGCGCGGGGCCTTGAAAAACACCTCGCCGGGGCCTACGTGATCTCGCTCGAGGACAGGGGAAAAGAGATGACGTCTCATGAATTCGCGTGCTTCCTCCGCGGCCGGGAGAGAGATTCGGGAAAACCTCTGGCCTTTGTCGTAGGCGGTTTTCTCGGACTCGCGGACCGGATCGTGGAGAAGGCCGACATGAGGCTGTCGCTGTCGCGCATGACGTTCTCGCACGAACTCGCCCGCATACTCCTGCTCGAGCAGGTCTACCGGGCCCTGACCATCATCGGGGGCCGGCAATACGCCAAATGAGAGGGTTTTCCCATGGTCAAGAAAATGAACAAGAAAGAAAAAGACGAATTCCGGAAGATGCTCGCCGCAAAAAAAGAGAGCATCATCAGGAAGCTTAGCGAAACGATCGCCGAGAGCAAGGAGATGGAGTCCAACGTCGCCCAGGACCTTGTCGACAAGGCGGAAACATCCTACACGAAGGAATTCCTCCTGAGCCTGACGGACACCGAGCGGCGGCAGCTCCTGCTCATCGACGAGGCTCTCAAGCGGCTCGAGCATGGCGAATTCGGCGTCTGCCAACTCTGCCACAAGGACGTCGGCGGAAAGCGGCTCGAAGCCATCCCTTGGACGCCCTACTGCATCGACTGCCAGGAGAAGGCCGAGGAAGAGCTGAAAGCCCAGTGACCGGCACTTTTCGGGCCCGGGCGGCGTCCCTGGCCAAGCTCGTCGAGCTCCTCCTTTACCCGTCCTTCTGCCGCCTCTGCGCGGAACCCCTCGACGAGCCCGGCGAGAAGGTCGTCTGCCGCACCTGCCTGGCCAAGCTCTCTCCCCGCGGCGGGCCGTCGTGCCCGCTTTGCGGACGGTTCCATGAAGGGGAGGGGGAGGACCACATCTGTTCGAGGTGCCTGGAGCGGGCGCCGGCGTTCTCCCTCCACCGCTCTTGCGGGGCTTACAGCGGGACACTCAAAGACGTCATCCTGCTCTTCAAGTACCGGAAGTACGCGCCGCTCAGCCGGCCCCTTGCCGAATTCGCCGAACGATGCCTGGCCTCCGACCCGAAGTTGTGGGCGGGGGTGGACTTCCTCATACCCGTCCCGCTCCACCCCGCCAGGAAACGGGAAAGAGGCTTCAACCAATCCCGCCTCCTCGCCCGCGACCTGGGCCGGCTCCGGGGACTGACGGTGCTCGAGGGGTGCCTGGTCAAAGCGAAGAACGTCCCGCCGCAGGCCGGTCTCCGCGCGGCCGAACGCGAGGACAACGTCAAGAAGGCCTATACCGTGAGACGCCGGCAGAAGGTCCGGGGAAAAACGCTCATCCTCATGGACGACGTCACGACGACCGGGGCGACCCTCCGCGAGTGCGCCCGGGTCCTCGTCAAAGCCGGCGCGCGGGATGTGCGGGCCGTCACGCTGGCGCGGGCCTGAGCGGCTTACTTCTTGGATTTTTCGGCCCGGGCCGGGAGGGGCTTCAGGATCTTGACCTTGCGGGGCTTGAGCTCGGCCCGCTTGGGCATCCTGATCTTGAGAACGCCGTTCTCGTGTTCGGCTTCGATGTGGTCCTGGTCGATGTAGCTCGGCAGGGCGAACGAGCGGAAGAACGAGCCGTAAGATCGCTCGATGCGGTGGTAGTTCTCCTCTTTGGTCTCCTTCTCGAATTTCCGTTCGCCGCGAAGGGTCAGGGTGTTGTCTTCGACCTTGATCTCGACGTCTTTTTCGTCGACGCCGGGGATCTCGGCGGCCAGGACGACCTCGTTCTCGTTCTCATAAATGTCCACGGGCGGGGCCCACGCGCCGGCCATGATGTCCTTTTCCTCGGACTTAGGGCCGGACATGTCCTCGAAAAGCCGGTTCATCCTGTCCCTGAGGGCGACGATATCCCTGGTGGGATCCCATTTGATGATCGCCATTTGTTACCTCTGATTATTCAATAAGTTAGCAACCTTCTACGAGGACTGTTGCTTCGCCCTTGAGGATTTTATGGCCCAACTTCCAGGCCAATTCCCCGGCCTTTCCCCGGATGAACTCTTCGTGAACTTTGGTCAGCTCTCTGGCGATGACCACCCGCCTGTCCCCGAGGAGCTCGCGGACGGCCTC
This sequence comes from Candidatus Aminicenantota bacterium, assembly GCA_026393975.1. GTDB lineage: Bacteria > Acidobacteriota > Aminicenantia > Aminicenantales > Saccharicenantaceae > RBG-16-66-30. The sequence continues at coordinate 51,882 of JAPKZD010000005.1, forward strand.
CAGGAATTCCGGGATCCTCCTCGTCGGCAGGAAGAAAACCAGAGTGGCCTTTTCGTCCCGGAGGGCCTCGAGGAACTTCCGAAGGCCTGTCTTCTTGGGCGGTGGGAAACCGACGAAAAGGAAACGGTGAGTCGGCAGGCCCGCGGCCGAAAGGGCCGTCGTCACGGCCGAGGGGCCGGGAATGGGGACGACGGGAATCGCCCCCTTGAGGGCTTCGCGGATGAGCGGGAAGCCGGGGTCCGAAATGCCCGGCGTCCCGGCGTCGGAGACGAGAGCTACGTCGCGGCCCGCTTTGAGCAGCCCGATGATCTCCGGGATGCGCCGCCCCTCCCTCGGCTGGAAATAACTGATGAGCGGCTTTTTCAGCCCGAACCTGTTCAGGATCTTGACGGTCTGGCGGGTGTCCTCGCAGGCGATGGCCTCGACCTCCCCGAGGATGCGCAGGGCCCGGAGCGTGATGTCCTCGAGGTTGCCGACAGGCGTCCCGACGATAAAGAGCCGGCCCGGCGGCCGGTCCGCGCGCGGCTCGGCGGTCACGGCCTATTTTCCCCAGTCGTAGGGATAGAGGAAGTCGTGGCCGACGGAGCGGGGCGAGAGCTTGGCGATCAGCGGGAGCTTGCGCTTGAACTCAGAATTCCGGATCATCCGGACGACCCGGTCGACCACCGCCGGCCGATGCCCCGCTTCGATGATCTCCTTGCGGCGCTTCCGCTCCTCCACGAGGCCGTAGAGGATGTCGTCGAGCTCCTCGTAGGCGAGCCCGATCTCCGCCTCGTCGGTCTGGCCGGGCCAGAGTCCGGCCGTCGGGGACTTCCTGCGGATCGCGGCCGGCACGCGGAGGTGCGCGGCGAGCTCGCGGACCTGCGTCTTGTACAGGTCTCCCATGGGATTGACGGCGCAGGCCATGTCGCCGTGGATCGTGCCGTAGCCGATGAGGAGCTCGGTCTTGTTGCTTGTCCCCAGGACGAAGCTCCCCTCCCGGGCCGAGTGATCGTAGAGGATGGACATCCGCTCGCGGGCCATCTTGTTCCCCCGCTGGACGCGGCTCGTCGTCGGATGGGCGGCGAAGTAGAGATCGACCTGGGGGGCGATGTCGATCGTCTCGTGCCGGATGCCAAGGCGCCGGGCCAGGTTCCCGGCGTCACGGACATCCTCCGGAAAAGCCCTTCCGTAGGGCATGATCAGGCCTGTGACATTCTGCGGCCCCAGGGCCCGGGCGGCGAGCGCGGCGCAGACGGCCGAATCGAGGCCGCCGGAAAGTCCGAGGATGCCCTTCTTGCAGCCGCACTTGCCGAGCTTATCCCGGATGAAGCGGACGAGGACCTTCTCGACGAACGGAGCGTTAATCTTCGGCGGCACGGACGGCCCTTTCGAGGGATCTCAGGATGACCTCGGGCTTCTCGTCCCTCTTGAAAAGCCATTTTTTCCGGGCCTCCCGGACGGCGGCGAGGTCGACCTGGCGGACGAGAAGCTCCGGGTCGAGATAGGCGGCCCGGCCGGCGAGCCGGCCGCCGGGGGCGAAGACGAAGGACCCGCCGGCGAAGGTCACGCCGTCCTCGATGCCGACGCGGTTCGCGTAGAGGACGAACGCGGTCGAAAAATAGGACATAGCCTCGCCCATGAGCTCCCACATCCGGCTGGTTTCGAAGGCGTCGCCGCCGCCAACCCCCCGGCCCGGCGCCGCGGAGATGCAGATGATCATGTCGGCCCCGGAGGAATAGTGGACGTAGCTCGCCCCGTAGTGGAGGAAGTCGCGGCAGATGAGCAGGCCGACGCGGCCGACGGGCGTCTCGAACGTCCGGAAATCGCGTCCCTGGGCGAAGAACTTGGCCTCTTCGAACATCCCGTTCGTCGGAAGGTAGACCTTGCGATGGACATGGAGGAGACGGCCGTCGGCGATGAAGGCGGCCGAGTTGTAGAAGAGGCCTTTTTCCGACGGCCTCTCCTCGACGAACCCGACGACGGCCGCAAGGCCTCGCGTGCGGGCCGTGATCTTTCTGAAGAGCGGGTCCGAATCCGGGTCGAGGGCGACCTCCTCGACGAGGTCCTTCAGCGTGTAACCCGTGAGGCCCAGCTCGGGGAAAACGACCAGGTCGGCCTTCCCCCGGCGCGCCTTTTCGAGGACGTCCAGGTGGAGTTCGACGTTGGCCTTGACGTCCCCGAGCCGCGGCGAAACCTGGGCGAGAGCGACTTTCATGGCCCATAAGTAGCACAAACCGGGGGCGATTTTCAAATGCGGAACGGATTGAAAAAAACCTCGGATTCCATTATAGTTAACCTTTCAAAAGGGTCCGAGCCAAAATGAACCACATCGCCAGCCACTTGAGGGACATTTTCTTAAACAAGAAGACCGGCCGCCTGGTCTACCGCCGGGGGGATATCCTCAAGTACTTTTTCTTCCAGAAAGGCGCCATCATCCAGGTCAAGACGAACCAGCCCGACGAACGCCTGGGCGAAGTCCTGTACAAGCTCGAGCGCATCCCCAAGGAGGCCCACGCCAAGTTAGACGCTTACATCGAGCCCAACATGAGCCTCGGGGAGGTTCTTAAGAGCCGCGGCGTCATTTCCGAGGACGACCTGGCCGAGGCGCTGGCCCATCAGATCCGGGAGACCGTTCTCAACGCCTTCCCCTTCTTCGACGCCGAGATCGATTTTCAGGAGCACGAGGGTTTCAGCGGCGAAGTCGACGATCCCCGGGTCAGCGTTCCCCTGCTCATCGAATACGGCATCCGGCGCATGCCGGGGAATCCCCTCCTGCAGGCGTTCTTGGCCCGGAGGACCCCCGTCCCCGGCCGGATGACCTTCGCCTACCTCCTCACCGCGGTCGAGAAGGATATCCTGGAGAAGATCAACGGCACGGACGCGGCCGAAGCCATCCTGCGGACGCTGACCATGCCGCCCGACCAATTCTGGAAAAGCCTCTACTTGTTCTATTGCCTCGGTATCGTCGAGTTCGAGGGCGGGGCCCGGCAGGACGCTCCGGCGGAAAAAGAGGTTCGCAAGCCGACGCCCGCCACCTCGCGGACGGATGCCCCGCCTCAGGTCGCCGCCATCCTCGCCTTCCGGGACACCCTGCCGTCGATGACGTTCTACCAGATCCTCGACATCCCCAGGACGGCTGCGGAAGAGGATGTCAAGAAGGCCTATTTCAAGATGGCGCGCCGGTTCCACCCCGATCACTTCGAACGTAAGCTCGTGGCCGAGTACAAGGACCAGATCGATGTGGTCTTCGACGCCATCACCAACGCCTACCGGATCCTGAGCAACAAGGACGCCCGGCGGATCTACGATGCCAAGGGCGGGTCGGCGGCGACCCAGGAAGACGTCCAGGACTCTTTCCGCAAGGCCGAGATCAAGTTCCGCCAGGGAAAGACCCTCCATGGCCAAGGGCGCTTCAACGAGGCCATCACCTACCTCGAAGAGGCCATCCGGGTCCGGAAAGACAAGGGCGATTACTTTCTTCTTCTCGCCATGGTCGAGTCCAAAGTGCCTACCTACGTCAAGAAGGCCGAGCAGGATTTCCTGAAAGCCATCCAGCTCGAGCCCTGGAACCCCGAAGGCTACGTCGGCCTCGGCCTGCTCTACAAGGCCGAGGGTCTCCATACCAAGGCCATCAAGCAGTTCGAAAAGGCCCTCGAGATTGAGCCCGGCCACCCCACCGCCAGCGAAGCTCTCGAAGAACTGACGGGGAAATCTAAAAAGAAGGCGGCCAGGGGCCTGTTCGGGATCGACTTCTTCGGTTCGAAAAAAAAGAAGAAGTAGCTAGGGCTTCTTTCCGACAAGCCCCAGGAATTCCCTCTCCCCGAGTATCCTGATACCGAGCTCGCGCGCCTTGTCGAGCTTGGAGCCGGGAGACTCCCCGACGACGAGGCCGGTCGTCTTCCGGGTCACGGAAGATCCTACCTCGGCTCCGAGCTTCTCTAGGAGCTCCCGGGCCTCGTCCCGGCTCATGCCGGAGAGCGTCCCGGTGATGACGAAGATCTGTCCTGCGAGGGGCTTCGGGGCACCGGCGTCCCCGACTGCCTCGGTGGCCAACCCCGCTTTCTTGAGCCTTCCGACGAGCTCGCGGCTTTCCGGCTGGGCGAAGAAGAAACGGATACTCTCGGCGACCTTGGGGCCGACGTCCTCCGCCTGGACGAGGTCCTCTTCGCCGGCCGTTTCGAGGGCTTCGAGACTCCGGAAACGCACGGCCAGGGTTTGGGCCAGCCGCTCGCCCACGCGGCGGATGCCCAGGGCGAAGACGAGCCGGGCCAGGCCGCGCGTCTTCGATCCTTCGATCTCGTCGAGGAGGTTCCGGGCGCTCTTCGGGCCCAGCCGTTCCAGTTCGACGAGGTCGTCGTAGCGGACGCCGTAGAGGTCGGGGATGGACCGGACGAGCCCGGCGGCGAGGAGCTGGTCGACGACGGCCTCGCCCAGCCCGTCGATGTCCATCGCCCGGCGGGCCGCAAAGTGGAGGATGGATTCCCGGACCCTGGCCGGGCACGACGTGTTGACGCAGCGCGAGATGACCTCCCCTTCGGGGCGGAAGACTTCCGAGCCGCAGACGGGGCAGCGGCCGGGCCAGGCGAAGGGCCGGAGGCGCGCTGTCCGCCGTTTCTTCATGACCGAGACAACGTGCGGGATGACGTCCCCGCTCCGCTCGATGAGGACGAAGTCGCCGACCCGGATGTCCTTTCTCCGCACTTCGTCCTCGTTGTGCAGGGTCGAGCGGCTGATGGTCGTCCCGGAGAGCTTGACGGGCTCGAGGACGGCCACGGGCGTCAGAGCGCCGGTGCGGCCGACCTGGATGACGATGTCGTTAACCCGGGTGGTCGCCTGCCGCGCCGGGAACTTGTAGGAGATCGCCCAGCGCGGGGACTTGGCCGTCGTCCCGAGGGCCTGACGCTCCGCCGTGGAATCGACCTTGACCACGATGCCGTCGACGTCGTGGTCCAGGCTGTCCCTCTTCTCGGCCCATTCCTTGTAGTAGGCGAGGACGTCGTCGAGCGTGGGACAAAAGCGCGAGTGGGGGTTGGTCACGAAGCCGAGCTCCCTGAGCTTCCGGAGGGAGAGCCACTGACCGGCCTCCTCCTTCCCGTCGATGAAGAGATAATAGAGGAAGACGTTGAGGTTCCGCGGGGCGACTTCCTTCGGGTCGAGGAGGCGGATCGAGCCGGCCGCGGCGTTGCGGGGGTTGGCGAATAGCAGCTCGCCGAGCTCCTCGCGCTCCCTATTGATCTTCCGGAAGGAGGCGAAAGGCAGGTAGATCTCGCCGCGGGCCTCGACCTCGCCCGTCGCGTCGATGACGAGCGGGAGGGAGCGGATGGTCTTGACGTTGCCGCTGACGTCGTCGCCGCGGACGCCGTCGCCGCGCGTTACCGCCCGGGCGAACTTGCCGTCCCGGTAGAGGACGGAGATGCCGAGCCCGTCGATCTTGAGCTCGGCCGTGTAGGCGATCGTCTCTCCGGGAAGGAGCTTGCGGACGCGCCCCTCGAACTCCCGGAGTTCTTCCTCGTTGTAGCAGTTGTCGATGCTCAGCATCGGGGCCCGGTGGACGACGGACGGGAAGCCCTCGAGCGGTTTTTCCCCTACCCGCTGCGTGGGGGATTCGGGCGTCACGAGGTTGGGGAAGCGGGCCTCGAGGTCGCGGAGCTCGTGGACGAGGCGGTCGAATTCCTCGTCGGAGATCTGGGGGTCGTTCTCGACGTAGTATTTCCTCTCGTGGGTGTGGATTTCCCGGCGCAGCCGCTCGACGCGGGCGCGGTCCTTCCCGCCGGCGAGAGAGGAGGACACGTCTTCCCTCCTAAGTATCGGGAACTCCTCGCCCCTGCCCTTTTCGGGGCGGGGCGGGTGAGTGTCGCGAGCCGGTCCGGGCGCCGCCCTACTTGCCGAGCCGTGCTTTGGCCTGGGCGACAAGCGCGTTGAACTTGTCCAGGACGCCCTTCTGGCTGCCCTGGATCCTGGCGATGGCCTGCTTTTCGACCTCGATGTTGCCCTCGAGCTTCTTGAGGACCTTCTTGTCGGCCTCGGACAGGTCGTCCTCGGTCTTGCCCTCGATCTTGGAGTTATAGGTCTTGGTGAACTCCTCGATGGCCTTGTTGTGCTCCTCGATCTGGGCGTAGCTCGAGGCGAGGTCCTTGTCCTGGCCGACGAACAGGTTCTGGGCCTGTCCCAGCAGGTTCTTGGCATCCTTCGGGTTGAGCAGGGCCGCTTCGATCAGGGCATTGACGGCCTCGTTCGTCTTGGACGGGTCCGTCTTGACCTGACCGTTCAGGATGATGGCGATGTTCAGGGCGAGAGGCCCGGTTTTTTTCTTGGCGTAGCCTTCCTTGTAAATGGCCAGGGCTTCGTCGATCTTGCCTTCTTTATAGAGGGTCTGGCCGAGGAGGGCGGCGCTTTCGGGGCCCTTGTCCGCGGCGTAGAACTGCCGGAAGACCTTCTCCGCTTCGGCGTACTTCTGGTCCTTGTAGAGCGTCGCGGCGAGGTTGTTGAGCTGCTTGGAAATGCTCGGGTCTTTGAAGATGCTGTAAGCGGTTATGTAGTTCTCGGCGGCCGTGCCGTAATCCCCGGCCTTCTCGGCGAACTGGCCGATGAACAGGTAGCCGGTGGCCTGGAGCCGCGACGCCAGCTTGGCGTCGCTCAAAGCCTTGCCGAAGTCGATGAGCTTGCGGGCGGCGGCCTTGGCCTTGTCCACCTGCCCGCTGCTGTTGTAGAGCCCGGGGATCGTCGCCAGCAGGCCGATCTTCGTCTGATCGTCGATGCCTGGCATGGTCACGGCCTTCTCGCCGTATTCGGCCGCTTTCTGGACGCTCTTCGACGCGCACGGGGTCAGGCAGTAGTAGGCGTAGGCCCAGTGCTCGTTCGTCGTGCCCTGGCCCGCGTACTTCGCGATGTAGGCCTCGAGCGCCTGGACTTTCGCGCAATTATCGGAAAGCTGCATGGCCTTGAGGTAATCCTCGTCCGCGCTCTGGGCGGCCCCGAGGCCGGCTAGAAGGAAAACCAAGGTCACGGTCGCAAAGAGTGTCCTTTTCATGCCTAACCTCTCTTGAAAATTTCAGGAATGATAGCCCGCATCCTGATATTTGTCAATATCCGCTCACTCCGGATTAAATTAGAGCAATTATTATGCCAAGATGCAGACCGGCGGCCGGAGCTTTGCTTCCCCGCCCCGGTTTCACTATAATACCGGCCATGGACCGGAAAACGCTGTTCCGGGAAGCGTTCCTCGAGAAGATCGGAACTTCGCCCTCTGAGAACGTGCCCCTTTCGGCCCTATCCAGCTTCGGCATCGGCGGGCCCGCCGACCTCTTCTTCGAGGCCCGCACGGAGGGGGAGCTCGAGAAGGCCGTCGCCCTCGCGGTCGAGGAAAAATACCCTTTTTACGTCATCGGCGGCGGGAACAACGTTCTTTTCGACGATGCCGGCTATCGGGGGCTTCTTATCCGCAACCGCCTCGAGGGGATTGTCGGGGAAGAAGGCCGGATCCGCGTTCTCTCGGGAACGGGCCTTCCCGCCATCCTGCGGGAAGCCCTCTCGGCGGGGCTTTCCGGCCTCGAATTCCTGGCGGGGATACCGGGGACCGTCGGCGGGGCCGTTTACGGCAACGCCGGGGCCTACGGCTGGAGCATCGGGGATGTCCTCGAAACGGCGACTCTTCTCTGCCCGGGCGGGGAGCGTCGGACCATGACCCGGGAGGCCCTGCGCTTCGGCTACCGGGATTCGGCCCTCAAACAGGGGGGGGGCGGCATCGTTCTGGATACCGTCCTCTCGTGCTCTCCAGGGGACACCCAGACTTCTGAGGCCAAGATCCACGACATCCTCGAGAAGCGGCGGACCAAACATCCTCCCCTGGGCACGGCCTGCGCCGGGAGCTACTTCAAGAATTCCTGTTCCGCGACCGGGGAGAGGATCATGGCGGGCCAACTGCTCGAACAGGCGGGGGCCCGGGGCCTCGCGGTCGGCGACGCGGCCGTTTACGAGAAACACTGCAATTTCATCATCAACAAGGGCAGCGCCGGCTCGCGCGACGTCCTCCTCCTGGCCGAAGAGCTCAAGGAAAGGGTCTATCGGAAGTTCGGCGTGCGTCTCGAAGAGGAAGTCATCCACCTTCGAGCAGACGCTTCAGGGCCGTGACCCGGCCCGCCGGCAATCCGCTTTTTTCGGCCAGCCGAAGGATTTGTTTCCCCATGACCAGGTAAACTCCTCTCGCATGGGGGTCGTCCCGGAGGGCTTCCAGATGCTTCCGGACGGCGGCGACATCCCCCCGGAGGATCGGCCCTGTCAGGGCCTTTTCCAGGCCAAGATTATTTACGTTCTGTAAAGTTCCTTGCACGAGGGGGAACAGCATGCCGGCGGCGGCCTTCTCCCCGATCCCGGCCGCCCCGAGCATGACGGACGCCGTCCATTCCAGGGCGATCATGGCGTTCGAAGCCAGGCTGCACGCGGCGTGGTAGAGCGGCTTGTCCTTTTCCGAAAGAAGAAGGACGTTCCCCCGGAGACTACGGACCATTTCTTCGGCGGCCGCGACGGCGGCCGGGTCCCCTTCGACGCCCCAGGTTATGCCTCTGAAGATCGATGCCGGCGCGTCCTTCCGGGGAAAGGACTGGACGGGATGGACCGAGGCGATGCGCGCTCCCCGTTTCCGGAGGGGCTCGAGGACGCGGGCGGGGAGGAGACCGCTCGTGTGGAAGACGAACCGTCCGGCCCACGACAAGCCGGCCCTCGCCAACCCGGCGGCGACGCGGCCGACCGCGTCGTCGGGCACGGCGATGATGATGACGTCGCCCAGCCCTACCGTACCGTCCCGTCCTTCCGGGGAAAGGCCTGGACGGTACGGTAGGACTTTTCCCTGGCCGATGATGCGGCGGCTCTCCCGGGCCGCTAGGGCGTCCTTGTCGACGATGGCCGCGGCCGTCCAGCCCCGCCGGACGAGCGCAGCCCCTAGCACGGTCCCGAGCCGTCCGGCGCCGACGATGGAGAAGCTCTTCATGGCTTGGACTTGAAGACCTCGTCCCAGAGATCGACCTCGAGCGGGGAAGGGATTTCCGTCCTCTTCTCCAGCTCCCGCCGTTTCTTCCCTTCTTTGATGGCTGCTTTGAGCTCGGCGGCGAAGGCCTCGGATTTGACGGGCTCGAGGCCGCTTTTCTTGGCCAGCTCCCGGATGGCCCGGTCCGAGCTGACGACGAAGAAGCGGCGGCGGTCGGTCTGCCGGCCGATCATGTCGCGGATGACGTCGTCGGCGCTCTGGCCTTCGCCGGGAAAGTGGATGGTGAACTTGGGATTGACGGCGAAATCCGTCGGCGTCGGTTCGGGGTTGCCGTCGAAGACGAGGTGGATCCGGGCGCGGGTCACGCGCTGGTAGGCGAGGAGCCTGACCACGAGACCTTCCCGTCCCGACCTCTCCCGCAGTTCGTGGGGAGCGATACGGCCGAGGAGGTTGTTGCCGTCGATGAGGTAGGCCATGTCGCGCCGCCTTCGGGGCGTCTCCCGCTCAGCCCGGCGGCCAGGCCAGCCGCCGGCCGCCGAGGATGTGGAAGTGAATGTGGAAAACGTCCTGGCCGGAGTCCCGGGCCGTGTTGAGGACGATCCTGTAGCCGCTCTCTCCGATCCCCTTTTCCCGGGCGATCTCCCGGGCCCGGAGAAGGATCTCCCCGAGCAGGGCTTCCGCTCCGTCGGGGGCGTCGTTGAGGGAGGCGAAGTGGTCCTTGGGGATGACCAGGACGTGGACCGGCGCCTTGGGCCGGATGTCCTCGAAGGCGAGGACGCGCTCGTTCTCGAAGAGGATTTTCGCCGGGAGCTCTTTGCGGACGATGCGGCAGAAAAGGCAGTCCCCGGCGGGCGGAGAAGTCACGTCTTGACCCTTTCGATCGAGGCCCCGAGTCCGCGGAGCTTTTCCTCGATCCTCTCGTAGCCACGGTCGAGATGCTCGATCTCGTTGATCGTCGTCTCGCCGGCGGCGACGAGGCCGGCCAGGACGAGGGCGGCCGAAGCCCGGAGGTCGGTGGCGATGACCTCGGCGCCGGAAAGGAGCGTCTTCCCCTTGACGACCGCCTTGTCGCCTTGGACCTCGATCGACGCGCCCAGCCGGACGAGCTCGTTGACGTGGGAGAAGCGCCGGTCGAAGATCGTCTCCGTGACGATGGACGTGCCGGCGGCCTGGGTCAACAGGACCATGAACTGGGCCTGCATGTCGGTGGGGAAGCCGGGATAGGGCGAGGTCGTGATGTCCTGAGCCTTGACCTCCCGGCTGCCGGCGACGCGGAGAGCGTTTTCGCCTTCGGTTTCGACGATGGCGCCCGAAGCGCGGAGTTTCTCGATGACGGTAGCCGTGTGCTCGGGACAGACGTTGCGGAGGAGAAAATCGCCGGCCGTCAAGGCCCCGGCGACGAGGAAGGTGCCGGTCTCGATCCGGTCCGGGATGATGTCGTGGGCCGCACCGCCGAGCTCGCGCACACCGCGGACGCGGGCCGTGTCGGCGTCGAGCCACTCGATCTTGGCGCCCATCTTGTTGAGGAGCACGGCCAGGTCGACGACTTCCGGCTCCTGGGCGCAGTTCTTGAGGATGGTCTCGCCCTTGGCCAGCGCGGCGGCCATGAGCAGGTTCTCTGTCCCGGTGACCGTCTTCTTCTCGAATTCGACGACCGCGCCGCGAAGGCGGTCGGCCTGGGCCTGGATGTAGCCGTGCTCGAGGGAGATCGTCGCCCCGAGCTTCTGCAGGCCGGCGATATGGAGGTCGATGGGCCGGGAACCGATGGCGCAGCCGCCGGGCAGGGCGACGACGGCCTTGCCGAACCTGGCCACGAGCGGACCGAGGACGAGGATCGAGGCGCGCATGGCCCGGACGAGCTCGTAGGACGCCTCGTCCGAACGGATCTTCGGGACGCGCAGAGACACCGTGTCCCCGTCGACCTTGTAGGCCCCGCCGAGCTCGGCGATGAGCGTCAGGATGGTCTCGACGTCCTTCACCCGGGGGATGTTGGAGAGACGGACCTCCTCGCTCGTCAGCAGGGAGGCGGCGATGGCCGGCAGGACGGCGTTCTTGGCGCCGCTCATACGGACTTCGCCGCACAAGCGCAGGTCGCGGTCGCCCCGGATAACCAGCTTTTCCATCAAAGGACGATCCCCTTCTTCGACCAGCCCCAGGCGTCGTAGTAAGCGTCGAGGACGGAGTTGTAGAAGGCCTCGTCGACGGCCCGGCCCGAGTGGGCGCCGCGGCCGAGCGGGACCTTGAGCTTGGCGGGGACGAAGGCGTCGTAAGTCCTGTCGCGGCCCTGGAGGTTGTTCATCCGGCGCTCGAGCGCGTAGATCCGGCGTCCGCATTCCTTCAGCGATTCCGGCGTATAGCCGATCCCGGTCAGGGTCCGGTAGAGCGAGAGGAACGGCTCGGCCGTGATGTCGCCGGTGAAGAAGTCGCAGAGCCCCAGCGAGTCGACGAGGGCCTTGCCGGCCTGCCCCTCCGCGACGTAAGCGGCCAGGTCCCGCGCGTCCTTGAGCCCTCCCTCCTCGGCCTGGATCGTCCAGGCGTAGGTGTGGTCGCCGCGCCCCCGGTTCGACGTGCCGTAGGCCGTGAACATGCCCGGGAAGGCCTTGGGGCTGATCCCGGCGTAGCCCAGCCCGCCGTAGGCCGTCGTCAGGCAGTAGGCGATCTCGGGGAGGGCGGCCGGCGCTGCGCCCGCCGCGACCTCGGCGATGACCCGGTCGGAATGGCTGCCGAGGAGCCGGCCGAGGTCGTTCGATCGGTAGGCGATGTCCTTGAGCGTCCGGACCATGCCGGCCGCGTCCCCGAAGCCCGGGGCGTCCCCATGCTTGGCGAGGAAGCCCTTTTCGCCGAGCTCCATGGCCCCGGCCATGACGCTGCCGAAGGTCATGGTATCGACGCCGAGCTCGTTGCAGAGAGCGTTCAGGTGGAAGATGGCGTCGCGGTCGAGGATGCAACAGTTGATCCACAAGGCGATCGTCTCGAACTCGGGCCGGACGCCTTCGCCCGCGTAGGGGCCCGACTCGACCCTGGCCGAGCGGGTGCAGAAGACGTGCCGGCACTTGTTGCAGACATTATGCTTTCCGGAAATGGCCAGGAACGCGTCCGTGGACACCCTGTCGTAGTCCGCGGGGTCGAAGGCTCCCTCGTCGAAGTTGTGCCAGGGCAGGTAGCCGCCCTTGACGCCCAAATAGCGGCCGTTGAAGGCGCGGTCGAGCCACCAGGTCGTGCCCGTCGTCGGGCGGAAGGAGGCGGTCCGGTTCGGGTCTTCGACGCTGGCCCTGACCAGCTTGTCGATCTCCCGCCCGAACGTCTTGAACGCTTCGGCGTCATGGTAGGTGATGGCGTCCTTGCCGTAAGCGGTGATGGCGACGAGGTTCTTCGAACCGAAAACGGCGCCGGCGCCGCCCCGGCCGAAGTTGCGATGATAGTCGGCCGTGAGGCAGGCGAAATCGACGAGGTTCCATCCGGCCGGCCCGACGGTCAGCGTGGAGCCGCCCTTGACCCGGGCGGCGAGGGCGACGGTGATCTCGGAAGCGCGCCGCGGGACGCGGCGTCCCTGGGCGGTCTCGAAAAGCTCGTCCTCGGCGTCGACGATGCGCAGCCCGCCGTCGACGGCCTCGAGGCGCACCGGGCGGTCGGCCCGGCCGTCGATGACGACCTGGTCGAAGCCGGCCCGCTTGAGCATGTTCGGGAAAAGACCCCCGGCGCTCGAGTGGGTGACGAGCCCGTGGACGGGCTTGTGGCCTGGGACCCAGGGGGCCGCCTCGGGCGACCGGGCCATCGTTCCGACGAACGAGCACGAACCGCGCCCGGCCGTCGGGATGGCCGTGTCGTTCAAGGCGGCGGAGCCGACGATGACTCTGTTTTGAGGGCCGAGCGGGTCCTTGAGCGGGCCCGTTTTTTCCAGGTGGTCGGCCATGAGCTTGGCCTGGAGGCCGCGGCCGCCGACGTAATCGCGGCAGTATCCGGTGTCGGCCGGCTCGACGCGGATTGTCCGGTTGGTCAGGTCGACCCAGGCCCAGCGGCCCCTGTATCCAGTCATTTTATTTACTTTGAGCATGGTCATTTATTACAGCAACCGGAGGGCTTGGTCAAGGTCGGCGATGACGTCGTCGGGGTGTTCCGCGCCGACGCAGAGCCGGATGAGCTGGGGCGGCACGTCGGCCAGCCGCCGGGCTTCCTCGCCCTGCTGCTGGTGGGTCGAGATGGCCGGGATCGTGGCGACGCTCTTGATCCGGCCGAGGTCGGTGGCCCGGTAGATCATTTTGAAACTGTCGAAGACCTTCCTCGCATTCTCCGGGGGGCCGTCGACCCGGAAGCTCATGAGGTGACCGTAGCGGTTGACCTCGCCGCCCATGCCGTCGTCGGAATCGACGAGTTTCATGTATTTTTTCGCGACGCCGTGAAGGTGATAGCTGGGCAGGCCCAGGTAGTCGACCTGATAGACCTTCGGGTTCTTCTGGAGGTGCTCGGCCACCTTCTGGCAGTTGGCGCTGACGAGGTCCATCTTGGAGCGGAGGGTTCGGAGGTCGTTCAGGGCGATCATGGCGTTGAAGGGCGAGGCGGCCGGGCCGTTGTCGCGGTAGGGCAGGAACTTCACATACTCGGCGAAGCTCTCCTTGAACAGGGGGTTGTCGTTGACGACTTTCGTAGTGATGGGCTTGCGGCTGATGAGCGCGCCGCCGATGGCCAACCCGCTCGAGGTGATCGATTTCGTCAGGGAGTGGACGACGATGTCGGCGCCGTGCGCGATCGGCCGCATCAGGGCCGGGGTGGCGCAGGTCGCATCGACGATGAGCGGGACCTCCCAGGAATGGGCCAGGTCCGCGAGGGCCTTGACGTCGGCGAATGACTGCTGGGGGTTGGACGGCATCTCCATGAAGAGAAAGCGCGTGTCCTCGTCGATCTTCGTCTTCCAATCCTCGATGTCATAGGGATGTTGGACCCAGCGGACGTCGATGCCGCGCTCTTTTTTCTTGCGGACGGCAAAATGCTGGTAGGTGCCGCCGTAAACCTGGATGCAGGAGACAAAGTTCTTCCGTTCCGGCCCGCCGGCCTTCTGGTCGACGAGGAACGGGTCGACGGCCGCGGCGATGGCGGACATGCCCGAAGCGGTGACCAGGCAGGAGGTGTCGCAGCCGGCGCGGTAGCCCTCGAGCAGGGCCAGGACCCATTCGAGGTAGTAGGTCGTCGGGTTGGCGATCCGCGTATAGCACCAGGTCGGGACGAGGTAGGCGAGGGCGGCCTCGAGCTCGTCCGCGTCGGCGTAGGCCTGGGAGGAGGACAGGTAGAGGGGCTCGATCACGGCCCCCTGGTTTCGTTCGAGGGCCTCCTCGACCGTGTAAAGGCCGTGGACGGCGAGGGTGTCGAACTTCATCGCCTTCATCCGAGCCAGCGAGGAATCCCGCTGGGCCAGGATTTTTTTGGCGGCGTCGACATACTTCTGGACTCCAGGCGATAGTTTCGGAGCGGAGCTCATGGTTCCTCCAGTGTTGATGTAGGGATAGATGGGGGCCTGAAAGGACGGGGAAAATCTCTTAGAACAAACGGCATGACACAGTCGATACTGCCCCCCTAGCATATAAAGAACAAGGAGCCGGAGTCAAGTTCGGTTTCGGGATATCGCCTCCGTCCGCGCGGCGATTCTTAACGCTTCCCCGGTCCGGATCCGATGGGAGGAGTCCGCGTATCCGTCCCGGGAAAGCTAAATCCCCGCTTTATGCTCCCGTCGACGACATCCCTCGACCTGATAGGAGCGGATGAAACCGCAAGTGTTCCTTAGCAGCGGTGGATGGCCAGGATGTCGGAGAGGATGGCGAAGCCCGTTTCGACCTTGCCGGCGCCGGCCCCCTGGATGGTGACCTTGCCCATGAGGTCGGTCTCCAGGCTGAGGGCGTTGTGGGCGCCCATGACCCCGGCCAGCGGGTCGGCGAGAGGGAGCTTCTGGGGGGAGACGGTCGCCGTGACCGTGCCCCCGTCCATCTTGGCGTGGGCGATGAGCTTGTAGCGGAAGCCCGCGGCCTTGGCCGCCTCGACGTCGGCCCTGGTGATGGCCGAAATCCCCTTGCAGGGGACGTCCGTCGTCTTGAGCGAGCCGCCGAGGAGGACGTTGGATAGGATGACGATCTTGGCCAGGGCGTCGAAGCCCTCGACGTCGGCCGTCGGGTCGGCTTCGGCGTAGCCGAGCTTCTGGGCCAGGGCCAGGGCGGGGCCGTAGTCCATGCCTTCGGTCTCCATCTTGGTCAGGATGAAGTTTGTCGTCCCGTTGAGGATGCCCTTGACCTCCCGGAACGTGTTCCCGGCCAGGCCGCATTCGGCCAGGTGGAAGACCGGGGTGCCGCTCATGACCGTGCCTTCGATCCGGAACTGGAGGCCGTTCTTGCGGGCCAGGTCCTTGATGTCGTGGTAGTGGAGGGCGGCCGGCCCCTTGTTCGAGGTGACGACGTGCTTGCCGAGGCGGAGGGCCTTCTTGATGTAACTCGTCGCCGGCTCGCCGGTCTTGATGTCGGTGTAGGTCATCTCGGCGATGATGTCGGCGTCGGTGTGCTCGATCATGTCCAGCGGGTCGAGAGACTCGATCTGGGCCGGTGTCGCCTTGGGGTATTCGGCGAGGCCTTTCCCCTGGCCGAGGAGGGCCAGGACGGTGGGGATGTCGATCCCATCGGGGAGGATGAGCGTCCCCTTCAACTTGTCGGCGATGGCCACGACCCGGGCTTCGAAGCCGAATGTATCGCGGAGATAGTCTTTCTTATCGTTGAGAATGCCGAGCAGCCCCTGTCCGACGGTGCCGCAGCCGATGAGACCGATCCGGTGTTCCATTCCTGTCCTCCTCGCGCGCTCTTCACCCCGTTTTAAAAAAACGGGGCATTAGCGCCGTCGAACATATCACTATAGCACAAAGCCGGGGCGTAAAAAAAGGGCCGCCGCCCTCATCGCCGGCGATGAGGACGGGCGGCCCTTGACGTCTGCTCTACGAGAGACGTTTACTTCGCGGCCGGGGGATGCTCCTTGATGAAGTTCTCCAGCCATTCCGTTGTGACGGACTTCGGCCGTTCGATCGGCAGGCCGAGGGCGCGGTCCCAGACGAGCTGGGCCAGGACGCCAAGGGCGCGAGACACGCCGAAGAACACGGTGTAGAAGTCGTACTCGACGGCGCCGTAGTAATAGAGAAGGACGCCGGAATGCGCGTCGACGTTCGGCCAGGGGTTCTTGGTCTTGCCGTGCTTGGTCAGGACGTCGGGGGCGACCTCGTAGACCAGGCTGACGACCTTGAACAGGTCGTAGTCCGGCATGTGCTTGAGGGCGAACTCCCTCTGGGCGACATAGCGGGGGTCGGTCTTGCGGAGAACGGCGTGGCCGTAGCCGGGGATGACCCGTCCGCCGTTCAGGGTGTCCCACATGTACTTTTCGAGCTGTTCCTTGGTCGGAACGCCGCCGAGGTCCTTAACGAGTTCCTGGATCCAGCCGAGCACTTCCTGGTTGGCCAGCCCGTGCAGCGGCCCGGCCAGGCCGTCCATGCCGGCGGACAGGGAATAGTAGGCGTCGGACAGGGCCGAGCCGACGAGATGGGTCGTGTGGGCCGATACGTTGCCGCCCTCGTGGTCGCTGTGGATGCAGAGGTAGAGCCGCATGAGTTCTTTGAATGCCGGGTCGTCGGTGACGCCGAGCATGTGGGCCAGGTTGGCGCCCCAGTCGAGCTTCAGGTTGGGGGCGATGTGCTTGCCGCCCTTGTAGCTCCGGCGGTAGATGTAGGCGGCGATGTTGGGGAGCTTGGCGATGAGGTTCATGACGTCTTCGTACGTCGCGTCCCAGTACTGCGACTTGGGCATTTTCTCCTTGTAGCGCCGGGCGAACTCCGACTCCCGCTGGAGCTGGAGGATGGCCATGGAGAACTGGGTCATCGGGTGGGTGTCCTTGGGGACGGCATTCATCATGTCGAGGAGATACTGCGGCAGGACGCTGCGCTTCTGCCACTCTTCGGTGATGGCGGCGCAGTCCTCGGCGGTCGGGAGCTCGCCGAGGAGGAGGAGATAGAAGATGCCTTCGGGCAGGGGCTCCGTGCCGCCAGGGGCCTTGGGCAGCTTTTCGCGGAGTTCGGGGATGGAGAAACCGCGGAAGCGGATGCCCTCGAACTTGTCGAGGAGCGAGACGTCCCAGAGCATGGAGATGATGTCGCGGGCGCCGCCGACCACCTGGCCGACGTTGACGCTGGAGACGTTGACATCGCCGAATTCCTTGTTGAGCTTCTGGACCCGTTCCTTCATCGGGCCCACCTTAGCGTAGAATTTCTCTTTCAATGTCGCCATTTCGAGATAAACCTCCTGATTGATGTATTTAAAGGGTGAAAATCACCCTCGCAAAGCGCTTCATCTTAACACGGGGGCCGCGGAGAGTCAATCTGAAAAATGGCTCCTACCGGGCCTCGGCCGATCTTTGGAAACGACTGTAAAAGTTGTTATTTCAATTGCTTACGAGGAATTCTCTGGTCGGCCATGGCGGCGTGATAGACGAAGGCGGCCTCGACCACGGCGTCGAAGGAGACGTGGTCCGTGCTGCCGACGCTCTGGATGGAGATCGTCGTCAGGCCGAAGTCGCGGAAGGGCTCCATCCAGGCCGCGAAGAGCCGCCGGGCGTACTCGTTCCCCTGCAGGTAGATGCCGCGGAACTGGCCGGCGCCGTAGTCCTGGTTGAAATAAGCGGAGAACTTCTCGTATTCCGGCTTGACGCCGATCGCCTTGAGGATGCGGACGGCTTTGAGGGCCCGGGTGATGGGCTTCATGGAGGACCTCCTGATACGGCGTTAGGTCAGCCTCCTATTCTCCACACTCGGACGGCCGTTCGCAACAGGATTCGAAGGCTCGGCCTCCCGCTTCCCAGCCTTGACACTACTTCGCACCTGCTCTATTGTCTACCTGATGGTCGGCGCCGTGTCCCGGCTGAAAGAGGCTATCGCGGGCTTGGCCAAAAAACAGTCCTAACATTCCCGAAAGGGGTCCCCATGAATCGTTTATCTCATCGGCTTTTTTGTTCGGGGTTGGTCATCGCGCTCATCCTGCAGCTCGTGACGTCGGGCATCGTCCGGGCTCAGGAAACCGCGCTCTCTGATGAGCAAGTGAAAGCCCGCCTCGCCTTTGTCGCCGACGCTCTCAACGCGGGCCAGCCCCGCGCCAGAACATGGTTGTACGGCTGGATCGCCGGATATTCGGCCGGAGCCGTCACGATGGGCGTCCTGGCCGGTGCCCATTGGAACGATACCGAGCTCGTCATCGGTGTCCCGGTCCGCGATAGGGGATTTGCCCAGGACATGCTCGTCGGCGGCGCGACCTTTGCCCTCGGCGTCGCCGGCCTGCTCATCGACCCGTTCGTCCCGGCCACGGCCGCGCGAAAATTGCGGCCCCTGCCGGAAGCGACGGCCATGGAACGGCTGGCGAAGCTGCGGCGGGCCGAGGAGCTCCTCCGCCAGTGCGCCCGCCGCGAAAAGGACGGCCGCAGCCTGAAAACCCATCTGATGAACGCCGGTGTCAACGCCGCGGCCGGCGTCGTGACCGCGGCCGCTTTCAAGCGGCCCTGGACCGACGGGCTCTTCACGTTCGCGACCGGGGAGGCCGTTTCCCTGCTGAATATCTTTACCCAGCCCATGCGGGCGACGCGCGACCTGAAGAGATACGAGGCCGGCTACTCGGGGAATGACGGGGTCTCGATCCCGGCACAGCCGGAACGCAGGTGGTCCCTGGGCGTCTGGCCGGGCGGCTTGAGCTTCCGGCTGCAGTTCTAGGATCCTGCCGTTGATCAATAGAAATAATCGCTTTATCGGCCTCGCACTCGCGGCCGTTGCTTCTCTCGGACTCGTGCCGGTTCTTTCCGCCGAGATCAAACTGCCTGCGGTCATCGGCGACCACATGGTCGTCCAGCGGGACAAGCCCGTCGCGATCTGGGGCTGGGCCGGAAAGAACGAACAGGTTACGGTCCGTTTCAACGGTCAGGAGAAAAAGACCGTGGCCGGCGCCGACGGCGCGTGGCGGGTCTCCTTCGACTCGCTCGAGGCGGGTGGCTCGCCGCTCGAGCTGACCCTTCGCGGTGTGAAAAGTCCGGAGGTCGTCGTCAAGGACATTCTTGTCGGTGAAGTCTGGCTCTGCTCGGGCCAGTCCAACATGGAATTGGCCCTGGGCTGGCTGCCGAATCCCGTCCCCCAGCTGCTGAGGGCCGACCATCCCGCCATGCGCCTCTTCCTAGTCCCGAAGCGCACGGCCGACAGGCCTAGGGACGATGTAAAAGCCAAGTGGGAGCCGTGCATCCCCGACTCAGCCCGTCCGTTTTCCGCCGTCGCCTACTATTTTGGGCTGGAGCTCCACAAGCGGCTGGGCATTCCGGTCGGGCTCATCGAGTCGGCTTGGGGAGGCACGGACATCGAGCCCTGGACGCCGCCGTCCGGCTTCGCCGCTATGCCCGAATTGAAAACCCTGCTCGACAAACAGGAGGCCAAATACGCCGAGTTCCGGGGTGTCCTGGGCAGAGCACTCCCGAGTTGGGAGGCCTGGGTCCGCGACACCCGGAAGGCTCTGGCCGCCAAGGCTCCCATCCCGGACGAGCCCGAGCCGGCCTTCCCGACCAATCCCTACGACAATCCGCAGGCGCCGACCACTCTCTATAACGGGATGATCCACGCGCTCACGCCGTTCGCCATCCGCGGCGCCGTCTGGTACCAGGGCGAGAACAACCGCAACGACGGCCTTCTCTACGAGAAAAAAATGGAGGCCCTGATCCGGGGCTGGCGCGAGGTCTGGAAGCTCGGCGATTTCCCCTTCTATTACGTCCAGCTCGCGCCCTTCAATTATCCCTATAACCGGGAGACGCCGTCGGGCGACATTCCCGACTTCCTGCGGCTGCCCTTGATCTGGGAAGCCCAGGCGAACGCCCTTCGCCTGCCCAACACCGGCATGGCCGTCATCACGGACATCGCCGACCTCGGCGACATCCACCCGTCGAACAAGAGGGACGTGGGCTATCGGCTGTCGCTCTGGGCCCGGGCCAAGACCTACGGTGAAAAGGGCCTCGTTTTCTCCGGGCCGCTCTATAAGTCCATGACCGTCGACGGGAACCTGGTCCGCCTGTCGTTCGACTATATCGGCGGCGGGCTCATTTCGAACGACGGCCAGCCGCTCAAGTGGTTCGAAGTCGCCGGCGACGACCGGACCTTTTACAAGGCCGAGGCGGAGATCGCCGGGGACACGGTTGTCGTCTGGAGCGCCCATGTTCCTTCCCCGAAAGCGGTCCGTTTCGGCTGGCACCAGCTGGCCGTGCCCAACCTGGCCAATAAGGAGGGCCTGCCGGCCTCGCCCTTCCGCACCGACCGCTGGTAGCTTATTTTTTCTTCCATATGGGGACGCCGCGGCCGGGGCTGTTTGGGCTGCGAGCGTTCCGGCCGTCGTGAGTGCCGCGAAAACCAGAATAGCCGGGCCGACGTATTTCCTCATGATGACCTCCTCGGTCTGGCCGGCTGCCCGGACCCTCAAGATAGGACGAGGAGGGAAGGGGGTTGATTTTTCGGCCCCGGGCCCGTATTGTTAGGAACGGATAGAAGTCCGAAGGAGGAACACATGGGTGCTTTAGTTCTCTTGCTCATCATCATCGCGGCCATCGCTATCATGGCCATCGGCATGTACAACAGCCTGATCACGCTCCGCAACCGCTGTGACAACGCCTGGTCCCAGGTCGACGTCCAGCTCCGCCGCCGCTACGACCTCATCCCCAACCTGGTGGAGACGGTCAAGGGCTACGCCAAGCACGAGAGCGGCGTCTTCGAGCGGGTGACGCAGGCGCGGGCCGCGGCCGTCAACGCCCAGACCGTCAAGGACCAGGGCCAGGCCGACAACGTCCTCACCGGCGCCCTGAAATCCCTATTCGCCGTCGCCGAGGCCTACCCTGACCTCAAGGCCAACCAGAATTTCCTGATGCTCCAGGAGGAGCTGGCCGGGACCGAGAGCAAGGTCGCCTATGCCCGCCAGTTCTACAACGATGTCGTCATGAAGTTCAACATGAAACAGCAGGTCTTTCCCTCGAACATCCTGGCCAGCATGTTCGGGTTCAAGACCAAGGAATACTTCCAGATCGAAGAGGAAGTGGCCAAGGGCCCGGTCAAGGTCAGTTTCTAAGAGAGCGGATCTTCCGGGGACATGCGCCGCTTCGAGAGAAGCGGAGCGCATCCCCTTTATTGAGATCCCGTAATTCTGTCCCGGCAGACAGCGAGTCCGAAGATGTACGAACAGATCTCACGCAACAAGTGGAAATCCGCCGCCCTCATTCTCTTTTTCGTGGCCTTCATCTTCCTCCTGACCTGGTTTTTCGAGTACGTGACGGGCTGGGGGAAGGGCGGCCTCGTCCTGGCCGTCGTCGTGTCCATGACCATGGCCGCGGTCGGCTACTACGCGAGCGACAAGATCGTCCTGACCATCAGCCGGGCCCGGCCAGCGACTAAAGAGGAATTCCCGTACCTCTATAACGTCGTCGAGGGCCTGGCCATCGCCGCCGGCCTGCCCGCGCCGCGCTGTTACGTCATCGACGACACGGCCCCGAACGCCTTCGCCGCCGGCCGCAAGCCGGAGACGGCCGTCATCTGCGTCACGACCGGCATCCTCGAAAAACTGAACCGGGTCGAGCTCGAGGGCGTCATCGCCCACGAAATGTCCCACATCAAGAATTACGACGTTCGGCTCCAGACGCTGGTCGTCGTCATGGCCGGCATCGTCGCCCTGCTCAGCGACTGGATGCTGAGGAGCTTCCTGTGGGGCGGTGGGCGGCGTCGCGGCGGCCGGGACCGGAGCGGATCGGGCGGCGCCGGGGGCGTCCTGATCATCGTCGGCCTCGCCCTGGCGGTGCTGTCCCCGTTCATCGCTACGATCATCCAGCTGGCCGTCTCGCGGAAACGCGAGTTCCTGGCCGACGCGAACGGGGCCATGCTGACGCGCTATCCGGCCGGCCTGGCCTCGGCCCTACGGAAGATCTCGGCCGACACCGAGCCCCTCGAGGCGGCCAACAAGGCCACGGCCCATCTCTACATCGTCAACCCCCTCAAAAACATCAAGGGTGGCGTCAACAAGCTCTTCAGCACCCACCCGCCCATCGAGGAGCGCATCGCCGCCCTGGAGAAGATGTAATTGACTTAGCTGTTCTCCCCGGGCTATTCTCATATCCTAAATCTGCTCATCCTTGGGGAAGCGCATACGGGAAGGAGCCCTGTGAACCACAGCGAAATCGTCAGCTTTATCTGGGGTGTCGCCGACCTCATCCGCGACACGTTCAAGCGGGGCAAGTACCAGGACGTCATTCTGCCGCTTACGGTCCTCCGCCGCCTCGATTGCGTCCTGGCCCCGACCAAGCCGCGCGTCCTCGAAACCCAGGCCAAGCTCAGGGACAGGAAGCTCGAAAACCCCGACCGCCAGCTTCAGAAAGCCGCCGGCTTCGCCTTCTATAATACTTCCCGCTACGATTTCGAAATGCTTCTGGCCGACGCTCCCCATCTGGCCGCCAACCTGCGAAACTTCATCGCCGGCTTCAGCCCGAACATGCGCGAGGTCCTCGAGAAATTCGACTTCGACAACACGATCTCCAAGCTCGACGAAGCGGGCCTGCTCTTCCAGGTGCTCGAGCGCTTCAAGAACGTCGACCTCCATCCCGACAAGGTCGACAACCCTACCATGGGCACGATTTTCGAGGAGCTCCTCCGCAAGTTCAATGAGGCGCTGAACGAAAACCCCGGCGAGCACTTCACGCCGCGCGACGTCGTCCATCTCATGGCCAGCCTCCTGCTGGCCGGCGACGAGGACGGCATCCGCCGAAAGGGCAAGGGCGCGGTCATCAGTGTCTACGATCCCTGCTGCGGCTCAGGCGGAATGCTCCTCATCACCAAAGACCACGTCCTGGGGGGCGTCTGTAAGAACGGCGAAATCATCCGGCCACCCGTCAACCCAGAAGCGGACATCCATCTGTTCGGTCAAGAAGTCAACCCGGAGACCTGGGCGGTGTCAAAATCCGACCTTTTCATCAAAGAGCCGACCGGCCGCGATGCCGATAATATCGCTTTCGGGAGCACGCTCTCGAACGACCGCCATGTCGGCCGCCCCTTCGATTACCTGATCGCCAATCCCCCCTACGGCAAGGACTGGAAACGCGATGAAGAAGCCGTCACCGTCGAGCACGAGCGCGGCCCGGCCGGACGCTTCGGCCCGGGGTTGCCCCGCATCAGCGACGGCCAACTCCTTTTCCTCCTCCATATGATCGCCCACATGAAAGAACCCAAGGAGGGCGGCTCGCGCGTCGTTATCATCATGAACGGCTCTCCCCTTTTTACGGGTGACTCCGGAAGCGGCGAAAGCGAAATTCGCCGCTTCGTCCTAGAAAACGACCTGCTCGAGGCCCTGATCGCGGTCCCGGAACAGCTCTTCTACAATACCGGAATCGCCACCTATATATGGGTCATCACCAACCGCAAAACGGCAAAACGCAAGGGTAAGGTCCAGCTCATCGACGCGACATCTTTCTGGGTGCCGATGCGGAAAAGCCTCGGCGATAAGCGCCGCGTGATCCCCCCGGAGAAGGCCGAGGAAATCCTCAAGCTTATCGGTGCCTACAAAGAGGGCGAGTTCGTCAAGATCTATCCAACGAAGCATTTCGGATTCCGCAAGGTCATGATCGAGCGGCCACTACGCCTCAATTTCCAGGCGAGCCCGGAGCGAATCATTCGCCTCGAGGATGAGCGGGCTTTCCAGAATTTGGCCCAGTCAAAGAAGAAAGGCGAGGCCGCAGCCAAAGAACTGGCCGAAGGGCGAGCGCTTCAGGAGGGAATCAGAAGTCTTTTGCGGACTCTCCCGACCAAGCTTTTTAAAGACAGAGAGGAATTTCTCGGTGTCCTCGAGGCGGCCGCCAAGAAGGCCGGGCTTAAGCTACCGGCACCGGTAATTAGGGCAATTCTCGCGGCGCTGTCAGAGCGAGACGAAACCGCTGCCGTCTGCCGCGACAAAGACGGAAATCCGGAGCCCGACGGCGAGCTCCGCGATACCGAAAGCGTTCCGCTGGTTAACGGCTCCGATCCAGCCGACGACCAGTCCGTCCCTGCGAGCGTCCGGGCGTTTTTTGATCGCGAGGTCAAGCCCCACGTCCCCGACGCTTGGATCGATACGAACAGGCGCGACGCCAAGGACGGATTGGTCGGCCTCATCGGCTATGAAATCAACTTCAACCGCTACTTCTATAAGTACGCACAACCGCGGCCACTCGAGGAGATCGAGGCGGACATCCGGGCCATCGAGAAGGACATCATGCGGATGCTGGCCGACGTGACGGGTGGGGGATGAACATGCGGCAAACCGTCGGCAAATATTCGTGAGTGCCGATGTTTGATTCGGTTATAAGGGAGAGATGGCGTACGGTATTGGCCATAAATGTCGGCACTTGCATCCAAGAGCCGACATTTAATATCATTAGAACATGAAAAGAGCTCTCATTTTACGCAAAAAGCTTGCTGAAGCGGGCCTTGGGGCTTACTTCCGGCCCCGGGATATCAAACCGTTGGGGGTCTCGTTTCGTGCCTTAATGAGACTCGTCGCGGAGGGAGAAGTCGAAAAAGTCGGATTCGGACAATACCGTCTTACTTCATTGAAGTTTGATGAGTTCGAAACGATCGCTATGGTCGGTTCGGCGATCCCGGATGGGATCGTCTGCCTTCTTACCGCTTTGAGGGTTCATGAAATCGGGACGCAATCCCCGCACGAGGTATGGATGGCGATTAGCCGAAAAGCCCGAAAACCGGTGAGACTACCGGCGAAGGTTCGGATCGTGCGCTTTTCCGGAGCTATGTTGACCTATGGAGTGATCTCACGGCCCATGATGGGGGTTTCCGTGAGAATAACCTCTCCAGCCCGCACCATCGTGGACTGTTTCCGCTATCGGAATAAAGTCGGAATCGATGTTGCATTGGAGGCCATGCGGGATGGAATTCGTTCAAAAAAAGTGACGATGGATGAAATTTCGCGAACAGCTGAAGTCTGTCGAGCTCGTACGGTTGTCGGCCCTTATCTGGAAGCGCTGTCGGCATGAAGGATTCTGAAAAGAATCTCGCGGAATCGATTCGCCATCGCCTCCGAAATCGGTTCAAAGAAAGCGGCGAGGATATCAGCTTCGGATTACAACGCTATGCTTCGGAAAGATTCCTCTACCGTTTGGGTGAGTCGTCACATCGCGACCGTTTTATTCTCAAGGGAGCCGCGCTTTTTGCGATCTGGGGAAGTTCCGTATATCGGCCTACGCGTGACCTCGATTTCACCGGGTATGGCAGCAGCGAGATCTCGGATATCATTGAGGTATTTAGGGACCTTTGTGCTATGCCTGATGTGGGGGATGGACTCTCCTTTGACCGCGATTCAGTCTCCGCCGAACCCATCCGTGACGAGGCCGAATATCACGGATTGAGAGTCCGCTTCCGGGCCTTGCTCGGGGAATCAAAGATTCTTATGCAAGTCGATATCGGATTCGGAAATGCCGTCGAGCCAGCGCCGGTAGAGATCCAGTATCCATCCTTGCTTGATCACCCCGGGCCACGAATCCGCGCTTATCCCCTTGAGGCCGTAATCGCCGAGAAGCTGCACGCCATGGTTGTGCTCGGAGAGCGCAACAGCCGTTTCAAGGATTTCTATGACCTATATGTTTTTGCACGGCAGTTCCCCTTCAAGGGAGAGGATCTCTCTCGCGCAATCGCCGCGACTTTCAATCGCCGCGGAACGGCGATCGATGCCGCTCTTCCGGCTGCGATTTCGCCACGATTCTTCGCCGCCGACGCCC
The DNA here is from genome assembly GCA_026393975.1 of Candidatus Aminicenantota bacterium. Lineage (GTDB taxonomy): Bacteria > Acidobacteriota > Aminicenantia > Aminicenantales > Saccharicenantaceae > RBG-16-66-30. The sequence goes on from JAPKZD010000005.1 coordinate 77,674, forward strand.
GCGCGAAGCAGTGGCGTGCCTATCTAAGCCGCAACTCTCTGCCTGGTGCTCCAGCCGACTTCATCGCTGCGGGTGAGTCGCTCCAGGCTTTTCTTGTCCCGTTATGGCGGGCGCTAGGAGATAACCGCAAGTTCTCAGACTTTTGGCCGCCCTTAGGCCCATGGACGGTATCAAAGGCGAGCGAGGATCCGAACATTTGAAGAGAATTTTTACAGCGATCTAAGAAACAAAATATGTCTTATGAATATCTGCCCACGATAAACCGCAACGTCCTTGTCGTCGTGCCGACGGAGGGGTTCTTGGAGTGGGCCAGGAAAAACCCCGATGATGATGTGACCTTGACCTTAGCAGAATTGGTAGCGGATTCGACCGCATACTTGATACCGGAACAAGATGCGGACGCGGAAGGCTGGCTCAAACGAAACTTCAAGGCCATCTTTGAGATCGAGCTCGACGGCTGGTGCACCGATCCGTCTCTCTGGCCGAAAGACCGTTCAATGAAAACATTCAAAAAGTTCTTTCGCGTCTATTATTGTTCTTCGGTTCTAGATTTAGGTGATGGGTCGATCGACCGGGAATATATATAGCGTGAGCAAAAGGCAAGATACGCCGGGAGTCGAACGTCGCCGGTTCCACCCCTATCCCCAATACAAAGATTCCGGCGTCGAGTGGCTGGGCAAAATCCCGACACACTGGAAAGCCAGGCACCTAAAGTACCTGTCGCGAATAATTATGGGACAGTCTCCGCCTTCTGACATCGTAAATACCCTTGGTGAAGGCCGTCCTTTCCTTCAAGGAAACGCAGACTTTGGAGCCGAGCACCCAACTGCACGGACGTTTTGTCCCTATCCCCCTAAGGTTGCGGCACCTGAGGATATCCTCATTTCGGTTCGGGCGCCTGTCGGTGCCATAAATAGTGCAGACCGTGAGTATGGGATAGGACGTGGACTTTGTGCAATACGTCCTTTTATTCGGCAGCTAGGCCGTCGTTATTGCAGCTATTTACTCCAGGTCGCACGTTCCCAACTGGATAGTATAGCAAAGGGAAGTACGTACGATGCTGTATCTGCGGACGATGTCTCTTGCCTCATGTTATCAGTGCCTTCTATTGAAGAGCAGCACAGGATTTCGCACTTCCTCGACCGCGAGACGGCGAAAATCGATGCTCTCATCGAAAAAAAGGAGCGGCTGATCAAACTGCTTCAGGAAAAGCGCACCGCCCTCATCACCCAGGCCGTCACCAAAGGCATCGACCTAACCGTATCCATGAAGGACTCCGGTGTCGAGTGGATTGAACGCATTCCGGGCAGTTGGAGAGTTTGTCCTCTCTTTGCTGCCGCTCGAGAAAAAGAGAAAAGGAATTATGGAAACCAAGTACAGAATGTGCTGTCTCTCAGCTATGGAAAGATAATCGATAAAGATGTTAGCGATAACTTCGGATTATTGCCTGAGTCATTTGAGACTTATCAGATTGTTAGTAAAGGTAATATTATTCTGAGGCTAACTGACCTGCAAAATGATAAAAGAAGCTTAAGAGTAGGGTTGGTAAGACATCAAGGCATTATCACTTCAGCATATATCTGTCTTGATTTTTTTCGTGATATTGATCCTTCCTATGCTTTTTATCTCCTACACGCTTACGACATTACCAAAGTATTTTATGGTTTGGGCGGGGGTGTCAGGCAGACGATGAAATTCGAAGACCTTAAATGGCTGCCCATTCTAATGCCATCTGCTGCTGAGCAGCAAGTTATTGCGTCCTTCCTCGACCGCGAGGCGACAAAGATTGATGCGCTAATATCGAGAATCCGCGAAGCCATCACCTCTCTCAAAGAATACCGCACGGCCCTAATTTTCGCCGCGGTCACCGGGAAGATGGACGTGCGAGAGGTCCAATGAATGTGGCCAATTCGTTCGCGTCCGGCCAATAATGGCCACCCTTGCGAGCAACTGAAGACCTTGCTATCCAGGATCGTTATTAAAGGATAAGCCGTTATCCTTTAATAAGCAGAGGGCTTATTAAAGTTTCCTAAATAAACTGGGGATGGAGTTCTCCTTCCCTGAAGAGGATAGGGTTGTGTCAACTAACGTTCGCAACTTCGGGGCCATCGTAACCCTCTTCAGTTAGCCGCTTGAGCCATCAGCTCATGGAGCCTATCCAAGGAACCAAGGGCCTTGTCCTCCCGGATATAGCTGCGCTCACTTCCCCAGTC
>JAPKZD010000018.1 GCA_026393975.1 Candidatus Aminicenantota bacterium
CAACTAGAAGAGTGGGATAAGATCTATAACCATATCCGGCCCCATCAGTCGCTTGATTATCTGACGCCGGCCGAATACTATCAGGGCTGGCTGAATACTCATCCTCAGCCCTCCGCGTCACTAATGTAGTGGACGAGACCAGGGGCTTGACGAACGACCGGACCCAGGCTATGCTGGTGAAGGAGATCAGCATGCCGATCAGTCCCCCTCTCCTCGCCATTCTGGCCTGTCCCCTGTGCAAGGCCGACGTCAAGCTCACGGCCGACGAAAAAGGGCTGAAGTGCGTCTCCTGCCACCGCGTCTACCCGATCAAGGACGATATCCCGGTCATGATCATCGACGAGGCCTCGGTCGAACCCGGCCGGGCCGTCAAGCCCTGACCATGTGCGGCGTCATCGGCATCTGGGGCAACGGCCCCGTGATACGGGACCTCTACCAGGGCCTCCTGGCCATCCAGCATCGCGGCCAGGACTCGGCCGGCGTCATCACCTTCGACGGCCGCTTCCACACGAAAAAGGGCAACGGACTCGTCCACGACATCTTCACCCCCGAAGCCGTCCAGCATCTCCGCGGCTCGATCGGCGTCGGCCATACCCGCTACCCCACGATCGGCGGCGGCGGCGGCGAGGATGCCCAGCCCTTCCAGCTCAACTCGCCCTTCGGCATCATCATGGCCCACAACGGCAACGTGGCCAATTACCGGGAGCTCCGCGACGAGCTTTTCCAGGAGCACCACCGGCTGCTCAACTCCGACTGCGACCTGGAGATCATCCTCAACATCTTCGCCGAGTCCCTGGCCCACGAGCGGACGAAGAACCTGGCACCGGAGCATATCTTCCGGGCCGTCGAGGCCGTCACCGAGAAGGTCCGGGGCAGCTATTCGGTCGTCGCCTATATCGCCGAGCAGGGCCTGGTCGCTTTCCGCGACCCCTACGGCATCAAGCCGCTCGTCTACGGCGTCCGTCGCGACGGCCTCCTCCCCTCCTACGCCGTGGCCTCGGAGACGGTCAGCCTGAATATCATGAACTTCGGCGAGATCAAGGACGTCGCAGCGGGAGAGGTCCTCTTCCTCGACAAGGGCCGAACCCTCCACAAGAAGAGGATCCGCCGGGCCTGCCCTTCACCCTGCCTCTTCGAGTGGGTCTATTTCGCCCGGCCCGACTCGTTCATCGACAAGGTCAACGTCTACAAGTGCCGGGTCAACCTCGGCCGGTCCCTGGCCCAGGAGATCCGCCGGCGCAAACTGGCCATCGACGTCGTCGTCCCCGTCCCCGACTCGGCCCGCGACGCCGCCATCGAGATCGCCCGCAAACTCAACCTGAAGTACAGCGAGGCGCTGGTCAAGAACCGCTACATCGGCCGGACCTTCATCATGCCGGCCGCCGACCAGCGGAAGGACTCCGTCCGCCAGAAGCTCAACCCCATCGCCTCGGAGATCCGGGGGAAAAAGGTCCTCGTCGTCGACGACAGCATCGTCCGGGGCAACACCTCCAAGGTCATCGTCGAGATGCTCCGCGAGTGCGGGGCGAAGAAAGTCTATTTCGCCTCTTACTCGCCGCCCCTCCGCCACCCCTGCGTCTACGGCATCGACATGCAGACGAAGACGGAGTTCGTCGCCCAGGACGCCGACGAAGCCGCCGTAGCCCGCAAGATCGGCGCCGACAAGGTCATCTACCAGTCGCTCGACGCCCTCAAGAAGGCGGTCCGGACCGAGAACCCGAAGATCACGAATTTCTGCGCCGCCTGCTTCGACGGCATCTACCCGACCGGGGACATCACGCCGGACCTGCTCGAGGATATCGAAGCCGACCGCAAGCTCCACCAGGACAGCCAGCTCGAGCTCGGCATCTGAGCCGGCCCGCTCAGAGGGACCGCGTCCGGACCTTCCTCCACCAGCTCCTGTTCGAGGCGTACCAGCGCATCGTCCGCTTGAGTCCCTCCGCGAACGGCGTCTCCGGCTCCCAGCCCAGGGCCCGGACGAGGCCCGAGTCCATGGCGTAGCGGCGGTCGTGGCCGGGCCGGTCGGGGACGAACTGGATGAGCTCCCGGGGCGCCTCGAGGGAGTCCAGGATGCGCCGGGCGACCTCGATGTTGGTCAGCTCGACGCCGCCCCCGACGTTGTAGACACTCCCGTTCCGGCCTCTCAGGACGGCCGCTTCGACGGCCCGGCAATGGTCCTCGACGTAGAGCCAGTCCCTGACGTTCAGCCCGTCGCCGAACACAGGGATCGTCTTGCCTTCGAGGGCGTTGGTCAGGAAAAGCGGGATGAGCTTCTCGGGGAACTGGCAAGGGCCGAAGGTGTTGCTCGGGCGGAGGACGATCGTCGGCAGGCCGTAGGTCACATGGTAGGCCCGGGCGAGATGATCCCCGGCGGCCTTGGTCGCCGCGTAGGGAGAGGACGGCTGGAGGGGGTCGGACTCCCGGGCGGCGCGTCCCGTCCGGCTGCCGTAGACCTCGTCGGTCGAGACGTGGATGAAGAACTCGACCGCCGGGAAGGCCCGGAGGGCGTCGAGGAGGGTGTAGGTGCCGTGGACGTTGGACAGGACGAACTCGCCGGCGTCGTAGATCGACCGGTCGACGTGGGTCTCGGCGGCGAAATGGACGACGCCCTGGACGAGGGCGAAGACCCGCCGGACGAGGGCCTTGTCGCGGATGTCGCCGAGGATGAACTCGTAGCGCGGGTCGTCCTGGACGTCGTGCAGGTTGTCGAGGTTCCCGGCGTAGGTCAGCTTGTCCAGGTTGACGACCCGCGTCGACGGATGGCGGCGGAGGACCATTCGAATAAAATGGCTGCCGATGAAGCCCGCCCCGCCCGTCACGAGAATCGTCTTGCCGTCAAGGGTCCGCTCCGAACTCATGGTCGTCCTCCCGTCCCTAGAATCCGAACCCCCCGAGGAAATCGAGCGTTTTCCCGATCGTCCCAAGGCCCAACGAAAACCTGACCTGCGTGTCCGGCCGGTCGCGGAAGTAGAAGACGCGGACGTCGACCAGGACGTCGATGCACTGGTAATGGTAGGTCAGTTGGGCGCCCGTATAGAGGAGCCGTCGTTCCTTGATGTTGTAGTCCGCTTCGAGCTGGACGTCGAGCGACAAGCCGGGCAGTCTCAGCCCGCCGAAGCCGCCGACCTGGTCGCGGTTGTAGAGGGCGATGAGCGCGGGGTCGATCCCCGTGACCCAGGAATTCCGGCTGGAGAACCAGCTCAGGGTCAGGAAATCGCCGCCCGCCTTGGAGCCGGCCGTGGCGCTGAGCCTCAGGCTGGACAGGTTCCTGTAATAGGGATTGTAGGCGGCCGAGGCGTCCAGGCTGAACTTGGCCTGCGGGTAGAAGCGGAGCGTCCCGGTGATCTCCGAGAACCGGGGTGCCTTTCCATCGACAGGGAACAGGGACAAGGGTCCGTCCCCGGGCGAAAAATAGAAGGTCTGTCCCAGCCCGAGAGAGAAGACCTCGACCACCCGGTCCCCGGCCTTGAACAGGAACCGGCTGGTGACGCCGTAGCTCATCAGGTGGTAGCGGAAAAACCCGTAGGAGGTCACGACCCGGTCGGCCTGGCTGACCGGGCTGTCGTAGGAGTAGTTGACGTAGGGCTCGACGATGTTCTTGAGCCGGGCTGCGCCGTCCCGGCCGTAGAAGATCCGGTAAAAAACGGGCCCGACGACCTCGAGCCCGGCGACCAGGTTCCGGGTGAACAGCGGCTCGTCGACGATCCCGCCCGTTCCCGGGTCAAAACTCTGGCCGTAATAGACGAGGTTGGCCGTGACGGAGGCGTTCGCGGTGAGCCACGGGATGGAGGAAAACGGCAGGCTCAACGTCGGGCTGACGGCGAAGCGGGTCGAGCGGCGCTCGGTCCCGGCCTCGTACTGGGACTTCCAGCCGTACTGCCATTTGTTGAAGGACGTGCTCAGCGAGAAATAGAGCGGGGAGAAGAGCTTGGTCTTGAAGACGTTGAAGTTGATCTGGGGCAGGGAGGTGCTGACGTTCGAGTCGCCGAGCTGCGAGAAGTAGGTCTCGAAGCTGGAGGCCCGGGCGCTCAGGTTGAACCGGCGCCAGGACCGGGAAAGATAGACCTGGGAGGTGCGGTTGTAAACCAGGGCCCTCTGGAAGTTGTTGTCGAATTCCCGAAGGAAGCTGTAGGAGGTCTGGTAGTCGATGTTGGCCACGAGGGAAAAGCCGAGGGGCAGGGCCTGGGTGTGGTTGAGGCGGACGATGGACGAGTTGCCCGGCTTATCCCCCTGAGCATCCCTCTTGTAGATAAAATAATAGAGGTTGAGGTCGCCCTTCGTCCCGCCGGGAAAGACGTACCTGTACTCGAGTCCCGCGCCGGTGCCGCGCGAGAGATAGAAATCGGCGCCGACCGTGGCATCCATGTTCGGGGCGATGGCCCAGTAGAAGCTCTGAGAAACGGCCAGCCCCTTCGGGCCGGAGAAACCGAACCGGGGCAGGAGGAAACCCGTGGCCCGCTCCTTCAGGGGATAGCGCAAGTAAGGGAGGTAAAAAACGGGAACGTTTTTCACCCGGATGACGGCGTCCCACATCTCCAGGTAGTCGTCTTTTTTCAGGTTGGCCTTGGACAGGCCGAAGCTCCAGCGCGGGTTCGGCTGGGTGCAGGCCGTGACCCGGGCCTTTTTCAGGCTGTAGAGGTCGGCCCGCCGCCGCTCGAGGGTTTCGGCTTCGAAAAGTAACGAAGGCGGGATGATTCCTGAGACCTTCTCGACCGTCCCCCGCCCGGTTTCGAGATTGAAGAGGGCCCGCTCGGCGCGCATGACCTCGCCGCCCGACTGGGCGACGACGTTGCCCTCGGCCAGAACGTCTTTCGTCTCGACGTTGTACTCCACCCGGTCGGCGAAGAGGAGGAATTCGCCGTAACGAACTTCGACGTCGCCCGAAGCGAAGACCCGGTCTTTCGTCTTCTCCTGGTTCCGGGCCAAGATCCTGACCTCGGCCGGGCCGCCGGGCCCGGCTTGAGCGGCCGCGGATTGGGGGGCGGAGGTTTGTGAGACGAGCGTCGCCGGCAGCGCGAGTCCGGCCAGGCAGAGCCAAGCGAGGAGGCGCGGCCGCGGGAAAGGACGATACTCCATCGCCTGATATTTAGCACACCGACCGGGGAGAAGCAAACGTGGGGCTCAAGCGTCCGGCGGCTCGTCCTTCATCTGCTTCTTGAGCGCCCGGAAAAGACTGAGCAGACCGGAGACGATGCCCAGCACGGTGAAGGCGAGAAGGAGCCAGGGGTCCGTCCCGAGCCAGCGGTCGAGGAGATAGCCGAGAAAGAGGCCGACGATGATGGACGACGGCAGGACGAGGCCGAGGGAGGCCAGTTCGGAAAGTCTCCTCAAGTCCGGCCGCCGCGGCTTGTCAATCATCGGGCGGGCGTCTGACCTTCGTCTCCCCCGAGCAGCTCGCTCCCCCCGGACTTCGCCGCCCAGGCCCCGCCTTCATTGACGAGCGCGTTCCAGCCGTAGCCGAACCCGAAAGCCAGGCAGAAGAGCTTGAACAGCTCCTCGAATCCCTGCCCGGCGGCGCCGGCTTCGAAGCGGGGGAAGATGGTCAGGGTCAGGAAGAGGCCGATGGCCGCGGAGGCCAACGCCGAATAGATATAACGGCGGTTGAAGTCCCGGATTTTTCCTTCCTTCACTTTTCGAAGCCAGGGCAGAAGGGTGCGGGCCAGGATGCCCAGAAGAAGGCCGAAAAACTTGACCAGGAATTCCATGGACATGACGGTTCGCCTCCCGGGTGTTTCGCTCGTTCCCGGCCCTATTCTCAGAGAAGCACGGAGGGATGTCAAGGAAGGGGCGGGGCTCTTTCGGCGACAGGGGGGAAGGTGTTATACTGGCCCTGTTATGGAGCCCGAAAAGACGGACACTATCGAAGAGCGCATCCTCCGGAGGATTCCCGTCGAGATATTGACCGTCTCGGCCGTACTGGCCCTGCCGGCGATGCTCCTTTTCGACCTTCCGACCGGGCTCGTCTTCCTCGCCGGCGGGATGTTCGCGGCCCTGGGCTTCGCCGGGCTCAAGCAGTCCCTGGCCCGCTTCCTCGACCGCGAGAAGAAGGGCGCCCTGCGTTCCGGGATCATCCTCTACGCCCTGCGCCTCGTGTTGATTTGCGCCGTCTTTTTGCTTATAATCCTCCTCTATCCGAAGAAGATCCTCGCCTTCGGCGCGGGCTTTTCCATGCTCGTCCTGGTGTCCCTCGTCGAAGGCATCCGGGGTCTTCTTCTCCTGAAAACATGGAAGGACTAGAACATAGCCTCTGGATCGTCGAGGCCTTCAACCGCGTCTTCGGGCCGCCCCTTGCCGCGGTCCTCGGCCTCATCGGGGTCAAGGTCCCCGACCCGCTCCACGTCGTCCCCGACTACCTGGTCATGGTCCTGATCGTGACTCTCACCCTCATCGTCCTTCTCGGCCTCGCTTCGCGCCGCCTGGCCCTCGTCCCCCGCGGACGGCAGAACGTCGTCGAGATGATCGTCCAGCTCTTCGAGGGCCTGGCCGTCGACACCATCGGCCCGCAGGGGCGGAAATACCTGCCGGTCATCGGTACCGTGGGCCTCTTCGTCTTCGGCTGCAACATGATCGGCCTCGTCCCCGGCTTCATGTCGCCGACGAGCAAGCTCAACGTCACCCTCGGCTGCGCCCTCGTCGTCTTCTTCTACTACCACGCCCAGGGCGTCAAAGCCCAGGGCCTCAAGTACTTCAAGCATTTCATGGGCCCCATCCCGGCCCTGGCCCCACTGATGATCCCGATCGAGGTCATCAGCCACTTCTCGAGGCCCGTGTCCCTGTCCATGCGGCTTTTCGGCAACATCTTCGCCGAGGAACTGCTCATCGTCATCATGGCCTCGATCATCCCGTTCCTCCTGCCCCTGCCGTTCATGGCCGTGGCCATCTTCACGTCGGTCATCCAATCGTTTGTCTTCGTCCTCTTGTCCTGTATCTACATCGCGGGCGCCGTCGCCCATGAAGAAGAGCACTAAAACAAAAAGGAGTTCCGTCATGTCCAAGAAACTCAAAGCGCTGAGCCTGATGTTTTTCGGGATCGCCCTGACGACGGCGCCTCTGCTGGCCCAGGACGCCGCCGCGGCCGCTGTGGCCCGCGCCGGCCTGTTCAAGGTGTCGCTCATCGTCGGCGCGGTGATCATGACCTTGTCCGTCGCTGCCGGCGCCTTCTGTCAGGCGAAAGCCATCAGCAGCGCCTGCGAAGGGATCTCCAGGAACCCGGGCGCAGCGCCGCACATCCGCTTTCTACTCGTCTTCGGGCTCGTCCTCATCGAGACGCTCGTCATCTACGCCCTGCTCATCACCATCATCATCCTGATGGTCCAGTGGGGGAAGTACGTCTAAGGCCCTCGGGCCGAGGCCCTTGCGGACATAGGAGCGGATGGCACGTCCGACTCTTCAGATCCTGACCGCGTCCTTCAAGCGGTTCAACGGGGACAAGTGTTGGACCTCGGCCATCGTCGTCTCCTATTTCTCGCTTCTCTGCAGCGTCCCCCTGATCGCCCTGTTCTTCGCCACGGCGGCGCGGTTCCTGGGCGACACGGAGATGGCCCTGCGCAGCCTCAACATCTTCACCGACGATTTCTTCGCCCGGCTCGACCCGGGCTTTTTCAAGAGCCTCGGGGACCTGTCCGGCGCCGTCGGCCAGCTCGGGCTCTTCGGCGTCGTCGGCTCGCTCGTCTCGGCCAGCTTCCTCTTCTCGAGCCTCATCACGGCGATCAACCAGATCTTCCACTCGAAGTACCACAAGTCCTTCTTCTACAACCGGCTCATAGAATTCCTGCTCATGTTCGTCGTCGGCATCTTCATGCTCTTCTCGCTGGCCATGACGGCCGTCTGGACCGCCATCGGCCGGACCCTCCAGGAGAGCGAGCTCGTCCGGACCGGCCTCAACCCCGAGGCCTTCGCCGTCATCAACAACGTCTTCCTGAAGTACGTCATCCCCTTTGCCCTGACCTTCCTGATGTTCTTCATCCTGTACAAGTTCATCCCGGAGGTCAAAGTCCACACGCGGGCGGCGCTCATCCCGGCCGCGGTCGCCGCCCTGCTCTTCGAGGTCTTCAAGCGGATGTTTGCCTTCTACGTCGTCCACTTCTCGGCGGTCGGCATCGTTTTGAGCAAACTCCTCCAGGGCACGCTGACTTCGATCATCTTCTTCCTGCTCTGGATTTCCTCCTCGATGCTCATCCTGCTGTGGGGGGCGGAATTAGCGGCGGTGCTCAACGAGAAGTATGACGCCGCGGCGCTCAAGGCGCAGCCAGCGCCGGCAACGAAATAAAGGGGATTGGGCCTAGATATACTTGGCGATGAGGTCGACGAGCTTATTCTTGGCGACGGCTCCGACGACCTTCTCCTTGACCTGGCCGCCCTTGAACAGGATCAGGGTCGGGATGGCCATGACACCGTAGGTCTGGGGGGCTTGGCCGTTCTCGTCGACGTTCATTTTGACCACCTTGAGCTTGCCTTTGTGCGACTCGGCGATCTCTTCGACGACGGGGGCGATCATCAGGCAGGGGCCGCACCACGGGGCCCAGAAATCCACGAGCACGGGAAGGTCGGACTTGAGGACTTCGGCGTCGAACGTGGCGTCGGAACCGGCGATAATAGCGTCGGACATCTTCATCTCCTGTGATTGTGGGTCGATACGGGAAAAGCGCTTTCCATCATAATAGCGGCGGTTGGGCGGCTTGTCAAACCGCCCAGCGGGCTCGTCCCGACCGCTTATAAAACTGGACGCCAATTCAACTCGTAAATTTACGCGCCAATTAATATTTCCAGAAGAGGGCAATAAATAATATGTCTTGGCCATCGTAAAAACTTCTCCTCTTATTCGATTTTGCGGTCGAAGAGCGTTTACGATGGCCTTCTCCCTATGTAAGTCCGCGACTTATCTTCGACGGTATACACAATCCCAATTTGCTTTTTAAGATTGATATTAGCAGCTTCAGTTCTTCCGCCTTCTTTGCAGGAGCATCGATCATGGACTCATTGATACCATCATTGTCCAGGTCGAATATATACGAAATCTGCACACCATCGATTATCATAGAAGAAGCAGGTAATTTGGCCGCTTCGGGTTTCGATTCCGGGAGAAGCCCCTGAAAGATTCGCATATAGCGATAGCAGAGAATCTCGCCATCGGGCGTTTTATAAATCTTTAGTTCAAGCACCTCCTCTTTCACGAAGATATTCGGATAGAACGATCCCCCGACCAAAAAAAGAGGATTATTTATGTAAAGCAATTGGTCAGGTTTGGGATCTAGCTTCTCTTCGGTAATATCAAACGGCACTCCTGGATAGGTTACCTTCTCGTTTCTTACGAAGGGCAGGCACGCTGGATCGGGCAAATTCCAACCCTTGAGATTAATATACTGCTTATATTGTGCGAGGGGGGAAGTAGACGGCAAAACAAGACATAAGGCTATTGAGCAGATGCATAAGAATTTTTCTATCATTAGTCTCACTACTTCTTCGTTGTGTTCGAAACAATAGCCGGGGGCTCAACGGTGAAGCCTTGAAAGGTCACCCAAGCCCACCACCCGGTCCCCATTTGCATAGCATAATTAGGGTCGCTTCCCTGGAGCAGCAGTTCCAGAGTATAATATGCTCCGGCTTCAAGCCCCGTAGAATAAGGCTCCAATTCGTTATTCGTCGCTATTACATTATTAGCCAAGGCGAATAAATCAAAAGCATAATCGCTGGAGTTACAGGCGAAGATACCCACATTTTCATTATTAGAGATTACCCAATCAGTCAGCCAACCCTTGCCTAGATTCTCGTCTCCGACCGTTCTTCCCGGCATAAGAATACCGGACCTTTTTTTGGTCTCCTTATTGACCGCGGTGCTGTGCCCGACATAAAAAGTCCAAGTATCTTTGCCATCTAAGGACTTTTCGAAATCGGCTTGGGTATACGTTCCACGCTCGTATACGGTAACATTATGACCGTTCGCTTTGGCCGTTGCCTGGAGTGCGTTGAAATCCAGCCTGAGTTCAGACTTGCGAAAAGCTAAAAAGACGTTAATTTGATCACTTCCGTTGGGATCCAAGAAAGTAAGCGGGTTATTCCCGCAATAAGAATACAAGTTCCATCGCTGGGGATCCCCGATTGCCCCGGATTTGGAGGTCGTCGGATCCACAGATATCCAACGGTAGTTCATGTGGGCATAGTACCTTGCACCAAAATAATCAAATTCGGATTCCTCATCCCTTTCCTTACCTGAGAACTTCGGCAGCGGATCGATGGTATTATACTGATCCGGGATCTGCACTCCCCCATAGGGATCATAGGTCACGGAATAGACCACCGTCCCGGTATTATCCGTCACGACGCGGGTCGAGTTGATCTGGTCCGGCGTGTAATAGAGGTAGCGGCTACCGACGTGGTCATACTCGGCAATAAGGCGATCGCCCATGTAGATATAGTCCTTGAGGAGAACCCCGTAGACATTGTATGGCTGCAGGAGCTTGCCGTCAAAGGAATAGAGATAGAAGTTGCCGACCGGCGAAGCGGAAAGGGTACGGATCATCTTCGGCCCGCCGGATGTGCCCATCAGCTTAACCCACCGATGATAGGCCAGATCAGCGGTTTGGAGATGTCACGAGTTAAAAAGAGCCGTCAAGCCGCCCAGCCGGCCTATTCCGCCCAGCCGAGCTTTTCCTTGACCAGGTCGTAATAATTGCGGCGCGGGGAGGTCACGAGCTGGAGCTCGACCGGCGATTTGCGGATGTCGATGACGTCGTTGCCGACGAGAACGCCGCCGCGCTGGCCGTCGAGCGTCAGGTGGACCTCCTCCCCGCCAGTCAGGAGCCGGACGCTTACGGCCGAGGTCGACGGCACGGCCAGGGGCCGGAAAGAGAGCGTGTGCGGGCAGATGGGCGTCAGGACGAAGGCCGGGACGAGGGGGTGGACGATCGGCCCTCCGGCCGACAGCGAATAGGCGGTCGAGCCGGTCGGCGTCGAGACGATGAGGCCGTCGGCCTTGAGCGTCGCCACCTCCTTGCCGTCGATGCCGATGGTCAATTCGATCATCCGGGCCACCGCGCCCTTGGTGACGACGACGTCGTTCAGACAATAGGACACGGCGCCCGCGGCCCGCGCTTCGAGGAGCCAGCGCGGACTGATGAGGCTCGCGTCCCCCGCGAGAAGGTCGTCGAGCGTGAGCGTCGCTTCGCTGACGGGGATCTCGGTCAGGAATCCCAGCCGGCCCAGGTTGACGCCCATGACCGGGACACCGGCCTGGGCGGCGTGGTGGGCGACGCTGAGAAGGGTGCCGTCGCCGCCGAGAACGACGACGAGGTCCGAGGCGGCCGGGACGTCAGCGCGCAGAAGGCCGCCGGACCGGCCGAGCTTGCGGGCGGCCGCGTCCTCGAGGACGCAAGCGATGCCGCGCTTCTCGAAATACGCGACGAGGTCCTTCAAGATGCTCTCCACGGACGGCGCGTGGGGCTTGATGACGATGCCGGCTTTCCGAATGTTATTCATGGCTGACCGCCTCCTTGATCATGCGTGGGATGGAGTCCGCGTCGAGGTCCGGGCCCCCCTTGACCCACCGGGCGAAGAATTCGACGTTCCCCTTCTGCCCCCGCGTCGAACAGCGGATGAGGCCGGCGAGCCCGAAGCCGAGCTCCCGGGCCCCGCCGGCGACGCGGGCCAGGACCTCGGCGTGGACGTTTCCGTTCCGGACAATGCCCTTTTTGCCGACGTCCTTCGGCCCCGCCTCGAACTGCGGCTTGATCAGGGAGACGAGGGTCCACTCGCCCGGGATGGCTTTGAGGGCGGGGAGGATCTTGAGCACGGAGATGAACGAAACGTCCATGGTGACGATGTCCGGGGGGTCGGCGAGGTCCTCCGGCCGGAGGTAGCGGGCATTCTTTTCGATGGCTGTCACGCGGGCGTCCCGGCTGAGCCCCCAATCGAGCTGTTTCGTGTCGACATCCACGGCGTAAACCCTTGTCGCTCCGCGTTTCAGCAGGCAATCCACAAAGCCCCCGGTCGATGCGCCGATGTCGAGGGCGACCATCCCGACAACGTCGATGCCGAAGCGGTCGAGGGCCTCTTCGAGCTTGAGCCCGCCCCGGCCGACGAAGGGGCGGGGGCGCGCGACCTCGAGCGCGGCCGCCTCGTCGATGAGCTCGCCGGGCTTGAGGACGGGCCGGCCCGCGCTCGTGACCAGCCCGGCCATGATCAGGGCCTGGGCCTTCTCGTGGCTCGGCGCGAGCGCCCGCCCGACCAGGAGCCTATCCGCGCGTTCTCTCATCGCCGCCGGAGCAGAGGGGGACCCGGTAGAGGTCCTTGATCTGCCTAATGAGGCCGGGGACGTCCAGGCCGACCATGACCCGGATCTCATCGGCCTTGCCCAGGGGATACACTTCGAGGGGGAGCCCGATCGCCTTGAACCGGATGTCGAAGCGGCCTTCCCTGTCGAGGAGCTCCCGCACGGCGCTCCCGGCGCCGCCGTCGAGGATCCCCTCCTCGACCGTGACAATCGTCCCGCCCGGCCTGGCGAAGCGCAGGATCATCTCTTTGTCGAGGGGTTTGACGAAACGGGCGTTAACAACGGCCAGGGAAATCCCGTCCTTCTCCAGGGCATTGGCGGCTTCGAGCGCCGGGGCGACCATGTTGCCGAAGGCGAAAAGGAGGTCCCGGCCGTCTTTGATCCGTTCGCTCTGTCCCGGCGGGATGACATGGAGCTGTTCGTCCAAGGGAACGCCCAGCCCCTTGGCCTTGGGGAAGCGCACCGAGGCCGGGTGGCCGTAAGCGAGCGCCGACCAGAGCATGTGCTGAAGCTCGTTCTCGTCCTTGGGAGCCATGACGATCATGTGGGGCATGTGACGGAGATAGGCGATGTCGTTGACGCCCTGGTGGGTGGGGCCGTCGTCGGGAACGATGCCGGCCCGGTCGAGGACGAAGACGACGGGCAGGTCCATCAGACAAACGTCGTGATAGACCTGGTCGTAGGCCCGCTGGAGGAACGTCGAGTAGATGGCCACGACGGGCTTGAACCCCGAGACCGCCAGACCGGAGGCGAAGGTCACGGCGTGCTGCTCGGCGATGCCGACGTCGAAGAAGCGCTCAGGAAACTTCTCGGAGAACTCCTTGAGGCCGGTCCCCTCGCCCATGGCCGCGGTGATGGCCAGGACCTTCTCGTCTTTTTGGGCGATCTTGATCAGGGCATTTCCAAAAACGCTGGAAAAGGAGGGTCCCCATTCGCGGTTGCGCGGCTCGCCCGTCGAAATCTGGAACGGGCCGGCGCCGTGGAACTTCTCGGGATGGGTCCGCGCCGGCTGGTAACCCCGGCCCTTTTGCGTCACGCACTGGATGAGGATCGGCCCGTCGTACGTCTTGGCCATCTCGAAGGCCTCGACGAGCGATTGGATGTTGTGGCCGTGCACCGGGCCGACGTAGCGGATGCCGAGCTCCGTGAAGACGAGGCCCGGGAAGATCGTTTTTTTGACGAGCTCTTCCAAGGCCCGGCCGGCCTTGATGAGGGGCCAGCCGATCTTGGGGAGGGACCGGAGGATGGACTTGGCCTGGTCCTTCATCCTCACATAGTGTTGACCCGAAACGAGATACGAGAGATATTTCGACCAGGCCCCGACGTTGGCCGAGATGGACATCTCATTGTAGTTGAGGACGATGATCAGGCGCTCGCGGAGGTGGCCGATCTGGTTGAGCGCTTCGAGGGCGACGCCGCCCGTCAAACTGCCGTCGCCGACGACGGCGATGACGTGGTGCTTCTCCCCCGCCTTGTCCCTGGCGACGGCCATGCCCAAAGCGGCCGACAGGGCCGTCGAGGCGTGGCCCGTGTTGTAGACGTCGTGCTCGCTCTCGTCGCGGCAGGGAAAGCCGAGGATTCCGCCGCATCGCCGGAGCCCGGCGAAGCGGTCCTTCCGGCCGGTCAGGATCTTGTGGGTGTAGCACTGGTGGCCGACGTCCCAGACGATCTTGTCGCGGGGCGAGTCGAAGACGGTGTGGAGGGCCAGGGTCAACTCGACGACGCCCAGGTTCGAGCCGAGGTGGCCGCCGTTCTTGGCGACCGTCTCCAGGATGAGGGCGCGGATCTCCAGGGCCAGGGTGGAGAGCTCCTCCGGGGACAGTTTCCGGATGTCGGAGGGCCGCTCTATCGAATCGAGGATCTTGGCCATGGCCGCTCGGCCCGGGTCAGCGGGTGCCGCCGTCCTCCCCGGTTTCGCCCACGTCGGCGGCGTCGAAATCTTCCGCCTTCAGGTTCCCCTTGTCGTCCTTGAGCAGGATCTCGACCTTGCGCTCGGCCTTGTCCAGCTCGCCGCGCAGGAACCGGGCCATCTTGACGCCCTTCTCGAAAAGGGCCAGCGATTCGTTGAGAGAGATGCCGCCTTTCTCGAGCTTGGCCACGATCTGCTCGAGGTCGGCCAGGGCTTTCTCGAAAGTCAGGCTGGTCATGAGCCCTCCTTCAGGAAACGTGATTCCAGGAGCTTCTTCCTGTCGACGCTCTCCACCCGGGCGCTGAACTCGCCCTTGAAGAACGAGACGAGGACGGTCTCGTCCTCGACGATGTCCTCGATCCGGCGGGCCAGGAGCAGTCCGCCGTTCTTCCAGACGGCCGCGTAGCCCTTCTTGAGCACGGCGAACGGGCTCAGGGCGTCGAGCGTCGCCGTGAGGCGCTCCCAGGCCGCCCGGTGGTCGCGGAGCGTCTTGCGGGCGATGTTGCCCAGCCGCTCGGACGCGAGCAGGGCGGCGCCCTTGTGCTCGGCGATCGCCTGCCGTTCGGCCCGGAGGACGTTCTTCCCCCGCGTTTCGAGCTCGTCCACCCGCCGGCCGAGGTTGGCGAGCTTGACCTGGAAATTCTGGAAGATGCGGTGCTGGGCGAGGTCGGCCACGTCGGCCCTCATGTCCTGGAGGGAATAGCGCAGGAGCTCGCCCAGCCGGCGGGCCTGAGACGAGATGCGCTCGGCGAAGGCCTCCTCCGTCTCGATGACCATTTCCGCGGCCGCCGAAGGCGTCGAGGCCCGGACGTCGGCGACGAAGTCCGCGATGGTCACGTCGACCTCGTGGCCGACGGCGGAGATGACGGGGACGGGTGAGCGGGCGATGGCCCGGGCCACGGGCTCTTCATTGAAGGCCCAGAGGTCCTCGATCGAGCCGCCGCCGCGGCCGACGATGAGGACGTCGATCCCCGGCCATGCCCCGAGCGCGTCGATGCCCTCGACGATCTCGCCGGCCGCGCCCTCGCCCTGGACCTTGGCCGGGTAAATGACGATGTGGAGCTTGGCGTAGCGGCGCTCGAGGACGCGGAGGATGTCGCGGATGGCCGCCCCCGTGGGCGAGGTGACGACCCCGATCGTCCGCGGCCGGAGCGGGAGCTTTCTCTTGCGCTTCTCGTCGAACAGGCCCTCGGCCTTGAGCTTCTCCTTGAGCTGTTCGAAGGCCATCTGCAGGGCGCCCTTGCCCTTGGGCTCGACGAGGTCGACGTAGAGCTGGTAGTCGCCGCGAGGCTCGTAGACGCTGACTTTCCCCCGGCAGATGACCTTGAGGCCGTCCTTCAAGTCAAAGGCGATTCTCTTGGCCGTGCTCTGCCACATGACGGCCTTGATGACGCTTTTCTCGTCCTTGAGGTTGAAGAAGACATGCCCCGAGGCGGCCTTCTTGTAGCCCGAGACCTCGCCCTCGACCCAGACCTGGGGAAAGGCGACCTCGAGGGCCGTCTTGACGAGCTCGGTGACCTGCGAGACCGTGTAAACCAGGTCGCGCTTCACCAGGCCTTCATTCTTCGTGACCGTCCTCCGCCAGAACTTCTCTCTTGATCGATAGGGCCTTCCCCGTCTTAACGTCGATCTCGATGAAGACACAGGACAGGAACAGGCCGTCCCGCGACGGCTCGAACCGCTGGGGCCGCGAGGTCAGGAACCTTTGGAGCGCCTGCTCGCGGGCCATGCCGATCACGGCGTTGCGACCCCCGGCCATGCCGGCGTCCGTAATGTAGGCCGTGCCCTTGGGCAGGACCCTCTCGTCGGAGGTCGGGACATGGGTGTGGGTGCCGATGACGGCCGAGACCCGGCCGTCGAGGTACCAGCCCAGGGCCTGCTTCTCGGAGGTCGCCTCGGCGTGAAAATCGACGAGGATGATGGGCGTTTCGGCGGCCAGGGCGGCGACCTCTTCGTCGGCCCGCTTGAACGGGCAATCCAGGGGCTCCATGAACACCCGGCCCTGGAGGTTGAGCACGGCCGCCTTGACCCCGTCGGCCGCCTGGAAAACGTAGGAGAAGTGGCCTGGATTGACGGACGGATAGTTGGCCGGCCGCAGGAGGCGGGGTTCCCGCTCGAGGTAGAGCAGGGAGTCCTTCTTGTCCCAAATGTGGTTGCCCGAGGTTAGGACGTCGATGTGGAGGAAGAGGTCTTTGCCGATCTCCTCGGTGACGCCGCTCCCGCCGGCCGCGTTCTCGCCGTTGCCGACGACCATCGCCGGCGAATATTTCTTGATCAGGCCCGGCAGGAACTTGTCCATGGCCCGCCGGCCCGGCCGGCCGACGATGTCGCCGAGGAAGAGGATCCCGAACCTAGCGGGCATATTCGACCGCTCTCATCTCCCGGATGACGGTGACCTTGATCTGGCCGGGGTAGTCGAGCTCGTTCTTGATCTTCGCGGCCGTCTCCTTGGCCAGGAGCGCAGCCCGGTCGTCCGAGATCTTCTGACTCTCGACGATGATCCGGATCTCGCGCCCGGCCTGCAGGGCGAAGACCTTGGAGACGCCCTCGAACGATGCGGCGATCTCCTCGAGCTTCTCCAGCCGCTGGATGTAGGTCTCGAGGAGCTCCCGCCGGGCGCCCGGCCTCGCGGCCGAAAGCGTGTCGGCGGCCTGGACGAGGACGGCCTCGATCGACGGAAAATCGATGTCGCGGTGGTGCGAGGCGATGGCCTGGCAGACCTTCTCCGACTCGCCGTATTTCCTGGCCAGCGCGACGCCGAGCTCGGTGTGCGTCCCCTCCGTGTCCCTGTCGACGGCCTTGCCGATGTCGTGGAGGAGGCCCGCTCGCAGGGCGACGTTCGTGTCGAGGCCGATCTCCCGGGCCATCATGGCCGCGAGCATGGCCACTTCCTTCGTATGCTGGAGGACGTTCTGGCCGTAGCTCGTCCGGTACTTGAGTTTGCCCAGGAGCTTGATGAGCTCGGGATGGATGTCCCGGACCTTGAGCTCGAGGACGGCCGACTCGCCCTCCTGCTTGATCTTCAGCTCGAGGTCGGCCTTGACCGACTCGACGATGTCCTCGATCCGGGCCGGGTGGATCCGGCCGTCGGTGACGAGCTTCTGGATGGACAGGCGGGCGAGCTCCCGGCGGATGGGGTCGAAGCTCGACAGAATGACCGCCTCCGGCGTGTCGTCGACGATGATGTCGACGCCCGTGGCCATCTCCAGGGCCCGGATGTTCCGGCCTTCGCGGCCGATGATCCGGCCCTTCATGTCGTCCGAGGGGAGGTCGACGACCGAGACCGTGGTCTCGACGACGTGCTCGGCGGCCGAACGCTGGATGGCGTTGGACATGATCTCCCGGGCCGAAGAGGCGGCTTTCTCCCGGGCTTCCTCCTCGATCCGCCGGACGGTGCCGATGGCCTCGAGCTTGGCCTCGTCCTCGATCCTCTTGATCAACATGGCCTTGGCCTCGTCCTGGGTCATCCCGGACACCCGCTCGAGCTCTTCCACGGCCTTCTTGACGGCCTCGGCGATCTTCGTTTCCTCGACTTCGAGGTCCTTTTCCTTCTGGGTGAGGCGGCGCTCCTTCTGGGAAAAATCCTTTTCCTTCCGCTCCATCGACTGGAACCGCCGCTCCAGGTTCTCCTCCTTGCTGAGGAGCCGGCGCTCTGTCTCGTTGAGCTTGCGCTGTTTTTCCCGGTTTTGGGCCTCGAATTCGTTCTGCCGGGCCAGGTCTTTTTCGCGGGCCTCGAGGGCCGCTTCCCGCTTGATCTTTTCCCCTTCCTCTCGGGCCTTGGCGATGACCGCCCGGGCTTCCTCCTGGGCTTCGACGGCCCGGCGCGAACTATCCTTGCGCTTGAGCAGGAGGACGACGACCGCCCCCAAGAGAACGGCGATAACGGCGATGCCGACGTAATTGACCGGATTCATAGGATGACCTCCTCATCTATTTAAATGAGGAGACGCGAGGAAAGATTAAGGAGGCGTCAGGTACCGGGGCCGGACCCGGGGTCCGCCCGGCCGCCGAGCCGGCCGCGCGCGGCCTGCCCGTCACGAGGGTGATTTATCGGCGTCCGTGTATGTGTTTTCATCTGTGAAGAGATGAACCTCCAAACTTTCGATCTCCGTCTCCATGTGGCCAAGGGCCTCGTTCACTTGATCGAGTTTCTTCTGGCTCAGGAACAACTCGTCCGCGATGTTCAAGGCCGCCAGGACGGCGACCTTGGTCATATCCGCGGACTTGGATTTCACAGCCACTTCGTGCATCTTCTGATCAACGAGCGAAGTCAGGTGGCCGATATATTTCTCATCCTCTTCTCCTTTGACGCGGATCTTGTAGCGTTGTCCGAAGATTTCGATCTCGAGGATTTTTTCTGTCATAAGCCAAGCTGATCGATCTGCCCGATGATGGCTTCGATCTTCCCCTTGATGATGTCCCGTTCGCCCTCGAACTTCTTCATATCCTCGTCCATGCGGGCGATCTTGCGGGTGCTTTCCTCGAATTCCTTCTTTTCCGTCCGAAACTCCTTGAGCTGCTGCCTCAGCTTCTCGTTCTCGGTCGAGAGCTTGTGAACATGATCGACGACCTGTCCGATCTTCCCTTCCAGTATCTTAATTCGCTCAAGTTCGGTTGTCAATTTTTCCCTCCCTCAGTTGGATGTTCAAGGCGGACTTCAGGTGGCCGACGATGTCCTGTTCGACGCGGTCCACTTCCTCGGCCACGAGCGTCCTCTGGGGATGCCGGAAGCGGAAGCGGACGGTCAGACTGACCTTGTCCGCGGGGATGGACGGGCCGCTGAACCGGTCCCGAAGCTCGAACCCCTCGAGGAGGGGCAGGTTCAGCTTGGCCAGGGCCTTGCCGATCTCCTGATAGGCGACGCCCCTGTCCAGGAGGAACGACAGGTCGCGGCTGACTCCGGGAAATCTCGGGACAGGCGCATATTGGAACGGCTTCGGCGTTTTCTCGAACAGGCCGGTGAGGTCGACCTCGGCGGCAAAAACGGTCCGGTCGACCGACGCCGCGGCGGCGAGCGACTTCCGGAGGACGCCGAGACAGCCAACGGGCTGGCCCTTGTATAGGAGCGCCAGCGCCCGGCCTTCCTCGAAATAGGCGTGGTCCCTCTCTTCGAACGCGAAGGGCTCGAAGCGGAGCGCCTCCATCAACGCCTCGAGGGCGCCCTTGAGGACGTAGAAATCGGTCTCCGCCGGGCCCGAAGCCCAGCCCGCCCCGGGCAGGAGCCCGGTCGAGACGAGGCCGAGGCGGAGCTCCTCGCGGTGCTTGTCCCCCTCCCAGTAAAAGGCGTTCCCCAACTCGAAGACGTGGACCCCCTCGAGTCCCCGATTGAGGTTCCAGGCCGCGTTCTCGAGAAGTCCCGGAACGAGGGTCGTGCGCAGCACGGACGCCCGGCTCGAGATGGGGTTCTGGACGTCCACGGGCCGGAGGCCGCTCCCCGCCGCCGCCTCCCGTTCCGGGTCGGCGAAACTCCAGTTGATGACCTCGTCGAAACCCTGGCCGAGCAGGGTCTGCCGGATCCTCCCGAGACGTTCCCTCTTCCTGTTGACGCTCAAGTCGAACGAACGGACCGGCGTGAATTCCGAGGGGATCCGGTCGTAGCCGTAAAAGCGGGCGACCTCCTCGATGAGGTCCGCTTCCCGCCCGATGTCCACCCGGAAAGTGGGGACCTCCACCCGCCAGACGCCCTTGTGAACGGTCTCGACGCGGAAGCCCAGGCGCCCCAGGACTTCGACGACGAGGCTTTCGGGGACGTCGACGCCCAGCAGTTCGGCGATTCGCCGCAGGCGGAGCCGCACGGACTTGGGCTTGTGAGGCTTCGGGTAGACGTCGATGAGGCCACGGCTGGCCTTGCCGCCCATCTGCGTCAGGAGCGACGCCGCCATGAGCGCGGCCTGCGGCGCGAAGCCGACATCCGCCCCTCGCTCGAAACGGTAGGAGGCGTCGGTCGAGAGGCCCAGTTTCTTGGCCGTCTTGCGGATCGAGACCGGGTCGAAATTGGCGCTTTCGATGAAGACGTCCCGGGTCGCGTCGGTGATGCCGGAGGCCTCGCCGCCGATGACGCCGGCCAGGGCCACCGGCCGGGACTCGTCGGCGATGACCAGCATGTCGGTCGTGAGCTCGAGCGTCCGGCCGTCCAGGTCCTTCAGGGTCTCTCCCCTTTTCGCCTTGCGGACGACGATCTTGCCGCCGCCGATCTTTCCAAAATCGAAGGTATGGATGGGCTGGGCCGTGGCAAAGAGCACGTAGTTCGAGACGTCGACGACGTTGTTGATCGGCCGGAGGCCCATGGCCTCGACACGGCGCCTCAGCCCGTCGGGCGACGGGCCGACCGGGACGTCCCGGACGACGAGGCCGCAGTAACGGGGGCAAAGGTTTTCGCTCGAGATCTGGACGTCGGCAATCTCCGTCGTGGCCTGGGGGAGCTCGGCGAGCGGCCAGCTCTTCTCTTTGAGCGAAAGTCCGAGCATGGCCCCGATCTCCCGGGCGACGCCGAGATGGCCGAGCGTGTCCGGCCGGTTGGCGTAGGTCTCGAGGTCGAGGACCACGTCCCCGTCCCTCTCCTCGACCGTGTCGGCGACGAGGCCGATCATGGTCAGCCTGTCGAGGAGCTCCTGGCGGGGGATGTCCACCGTGACGAACTCGCGGATCCAATCCAGGCTGATCTTCATTTCGTCCCGAATTGCCTGAGGAACCTCAGGTCGTTCTCGTAGAAATGCCGCATCTCGGTGATGCCGAAGGCGAACATGGCCGTCCGGTCGATGCCCAGCCCGAAGGCCCAGCCGGAATATTTTTCCGGGTCGATGTTGACGTTCTTGAGGACCTGGGGGTCGACCATGCCCGAACCGAGGATCTCTTTCCAGCCCGTCCCGCCGCAGACCCGGCAGGACTTGTCCTGGCCGCCGCAGACGATGCACTCGATGTCGACCTCGGCCGAGGGCTCGGTGAAGGGGAAGAAGCTCGGCCGGAAGCGGACCTTGATCTTCTCGCCGAACAGGGCCCGGATGAAGTACTCCAACGTACCCTTGAGATGGGCGAAGGTGATGCCCTCGTCGACGACGAGGCCTTCGATCTGCATGAACATCGGCAGGTGCGTCGGGTCGGGCGTCTCCCGGCGAAAGACCCGGCCGGGGATGATGATCCGGATGGGCGGTTTCTTCTTTTCCATGACCCGGATCTGGACCGGCGACGTGTGTGTCCGCAGGAGCAGGTCGTCCGTGATGTAGAGCGTGTCCCAGCTGTCCCGGGCTGGGTGGTGGGGCGGGAAATTGAGGGCCTCGAAATTGTAGTAATCGGTCTCGATCTCCGGCCCCTCCTCGATGGTGAAGCCCATGCCGAGGAAGACGTTCTCGATCTCCTGCTGGAAGAGGACGAGCGGGTGCGGCGCGCCGACGTACCTTTTCCGGCCGGGAAGGGTTAGGTCCAGAGCCTGGGCCGGGCGGCCGTCCGTCCGGACCTTGCCCTCCAGGGTCTGAAGCCCGTCCTGGACGAAGGTCTTGAACGCGTTGACCAGCCGGCCCGCCTCGCGCTTGTCCTCGGCGGGGACGGACTTGAGGCCTTCGAACAGAAGGGTGACGTGGCCTTTTTTGCGGCTCAGGAAGGCGGTCCGGAGCCCTTCGAGTGATTTCGCGTCGCCAACCTTGAGGGCCTCCGCCTCGAACGCCTTCCGGAGACCTTCGACCCGGTCCTTGAGATCCGCCATCTCCGGCAGCTAGGCCGCTGTGTCTTTCGCCTTGCGGGCCAGATGGGCGAACGTTTCGGGGGCGTTGACGGCCAGTTCGGCCAGGATCTTGCGGTCCAGGGCGATGCCGAGGGTCTTCAGGCCCCGGATGAATCGGCTGTAAGAGGTCCCGTTGATTATGGCCGCCGCCTTGATACGGACGATCCAGAGGCTGCGAAAATCCCGCTTTTTAGCCCGCCGGTCGCGGTAGGCGTAAAGAAGGGACTTCTCCACCGCCTCTTTGGCGGTGCGGTAGTTGCGGCTTTTGGCGCCGAAGTATCCCTTGGCCCGGCCGAGGACTTTCCTTCGCCGGTCTCGTCTCTTGGTGCTGCGTTTGACGCGTGGCATTATCGTCTCCTTGTGCGCGGGGCGCTTTTACATCTCGTACGGGAGCATGGTCTTGAGGGCCTTGCGGTCGGCCGGGCTGGCGACGGCCTTCTTGCCCAGGTGCCGCTTGCGCTTGGAGGCCTTCTTGGTCAGGATGTGGCTTTTATTCGCCTGGGCGTGGAGAAACTTTTTCTTCGCCGTGACCTTGAACCTCTTTTGCACTCCCTTGTGGGTTTTTAACTTTGGCATCTTTTCCTCCTAACTTCGTGGGGACCAGCAGAGCGGAAACGGCCCAATCCTGCTTCCGGGCCGAACCATCCTGACTCGCCATCTCTTTCACATCGGTGAGGACCCTGTCGAGGACCTGATATCCGAGCTCCGGCTTCTGCTTTTCGCGGCCGCGCAGCATGACGGTGATCTTGACCTTGTCGCCTTCCCCGAGGAAGCGCTTGACGTGCTTCATCTTGAAGTCGTAGTCGTGGACGCTGATCTTGGGGCGAAACTTGATCTCTTTGATCTGGATCTGCTTCTGGTGCCTTTTGGCCTCGTGGTCCTTCTTGTGCTCTTCGTACAGGAACTTGCCGTAGTCCGTGATCTTGCAGACGGGGGGCTGGGCCGTGGCCGCGATCTCGACGAGATCGAGGCCCCGCTCGCGTGCCATTTGAATGGCCTGGCTCGTGGGCAGGACGCCGAGGGCGTTTTTCTCCTCGTCGATGACCCGGACCTCCTTGGCTCCGATCATCTCGTTCGTCCGGTGGGGCTTGGCCTTGGCGACCGCAGGATAATAAGAGTGTCTCTTGAAAATGTCGGTCCTCCTCTAGAAATTCACGATTAAATTTTTATTCTGATTGAATTCCTTGGCTTTTTCAAGGAAAAGAGCGACGTCCACTTCGCCCTTGTCCCCTTGGCCGTGGACGCGGAGAGAGGCGCTCCGGCGCTCGACCTCCTTGTCGCCAACGACCAGGATGAGCGGGATCTTCTGGACCTCCGCCTCGCGGATCTTCTTGCCGACCTTCTCCCGGCTGAGGTCGACCGCCGACCGCAGACCGTTCGCCTGGAGCATCCGGTCGAGGGACCGGGCGTAGTCTTCGTGGCGCTCGGCGATCGGCAGGACGACGGCCTGGACGGGGGCGAGCCAGAGGGGAAAGCTCCCGTTGTAGTGTTCGATGAGGACGCCGAAGAACCGCTCCAGGGAGCCGAGCAGGGCGCGGTGGACCATGTAGGGCCGGTGCTCCTTGCCGTCCTCGCCGACGAAGGTCATATCGAAGCGCTCCGACATGTTGAAATCGAACTGGATGGTCGTGCACTGCCAGAGCCGGCCGAGGGCGTCCTTGATCTTGATGTCGATCTTGGGGCCGTAGAAGACGGCCTCGCCCTCCATCCGCTCGTAGGCGTGGCCCCGGGTCTCGAGGGCCTTGACGAGCGCCGCCTCGGCCCGGCACCAGAGGTCGTCCGTGCCGCAGTACTTGGCCGGGTTCTTCGGGTCGCGCACCGACAGCTCGATCTTGTTGTCGGTGAAGCCGAAGTCGGCCAGGATGGAGATCGAGAAATCGAGGACCCGGAGGATCTCTGCCTCGATCTGCCCGGGGGTGCAGATGATGTGGGCGTCGTCCTGGGTGAAGCCGCGGACGCGGAGCAGGCCGTGGAGCGTGCCGCTCCTCTCGTATCGGTAGACGGTGCCGAGCTCCGCCCAGCGCAGGGGCAGGTCCCGATACGAGCGCATCCGGGACTTGTAGATCTGGATGTGGAAGGGGCAGTTCATCGGTTTCAGGTAGTAGGCCTGTTCGTCGATGTCCATCGGCGAATACATGCTGTCTTTATAGAAGCCGAGGTGGCCCGAGGTCTGCCAGAGGGCCGCCCGCCCGATGTGCGGGGTGAATAGGATGTCGTAGCCGCCGGCCCAGTGGCGTTCCCGCCAGTGCTGCTCGATGACGGCTCGGACGCGGGCGCCCTTCGGATGCCAGAGGACGAGGCCGCCGCCGATCTCGTCGCTGGTGCTGAAGAGGTCGAGCTCCGCGCCGAGCCGGCGGTGGTCGCGCTTCTTGGCCTCTTCGAGCATGCGCAGATGGTCTTCGAGCTCCTTCTTGGAGAAAGAGACCGTTCCGTAGATCCGCTGCATCTGCGGGCCCCGTTCGTCGCCCTTCCAGTAGGCCCCCGACACCGAGAGCAGCTTGACGTGCTGGAGGGCGCCGGTCGCGGGCACGTGCGGGCCGAGGCAAAAGTCGGCGAACGGCCCCTGCCGATATACGGTCACGGTCACATCGCCTTTCTCCCGGATGAGCTCGACCTTGAGCGCCTGCTTCTTCTCCTCAAACATCCGAACGGCTTCTTCCTTTGTCAGAACGAGCCGCTCGACGGGGACGTTCTCACGGGCGATCTCCTTCATCCGCTTTTCGATGGCCTCGAGGTCCTCGGGCGTGAAGGCCTTCTCCCGGAGGAAGTCGTAATAGAAGCCGGTTTCGACGGCCGGCCCGATGCCGGTCTTCGTCTCGGGGTAGAGATCCAGGACGGCGTGGGCGAGGAGGTGCGCGGCGCTGTGCCTCAGAACGTCGATTGTCATACCGGTTTCGTCACTCATTCTCTATAACCGCTGTGTTTCACAAGGGCGGGCGATTCAATTCCGGCCGGTCCGACGGCTCCTTGAATTCTGACCGCTTGATTCTCGTGGTAGGCGCGGAGGGGATTGAACCCACGGCCTCTTCCGTGTCAGGGAAGCGCTCTCCCACTGAGCTACGCGCCTAACTTTCGCCTTTTAAGGCTGTTATATATTAAGGAAATCGGGCAGAACTGTCAATACGCCCGGACATTCTCCCGGGGCTGGCCCGCGAGCCGCTCTGTCGGCTATAATGAGGGCGGAAAAGCGGACGACAATGATCGGCATCCTCTCCGATTCCCACGACAACCTGACCCGGGTCCGGGAGGCCATCCGCCTGTTCAACGACGCCGGCTGCGACCTGGTCATCCACGCCGGCGATTTCGTCGCCCCCTTCACGGTCGATGAGCTCCGCAACCTCCGGGCCCCGGTCAAGGCGGTCTTCGGCAACTGCGACGGCGAGAGGGCCGGCCTGGCCAAGGCCTTCGAGGGGCTGGGCGAGATCCGGGAGGCGCCCCTGAAATTCTCTCACGCCGGTCTCCGTTTCTTCGTTTGCCATCTCGACGCCCACGTCGGCCGGCAGGTCGCGTCGAAATCCTTCGACGTCATTGTCTTCGGACACACCCACAAGCCCCTGGCCGAGCGCCGGGACGGGGTCCTTCTCGTCAACCCCGGAGAGGCGGGCGGCTGGCTCCGGGGCAAAAGCACGGTCGCCCTCCTCGACCCGGCCGCCCGGACCGCCGAAATCATAACCCTCTAGAGGTTCGCCATGGCCCACCCCGTCAACCGCCGCCAAAAGCCCGCCTGGCAGAAGGTCCCCCGACCCCTTGCCCCGCGCCCCCAAGCGGGCTTCCAAAAGCGCTCCCCCGGCCGCAAAATTTCCCCTCCCTCAAGGCCGAAATAGGGCTTTTTCCCAGAAAATAAAAGCCTGGGGGCCTGCCGGCAGGAATCCACCGTTTATCGCTCGGGTGTTCCCTCCGTCGGCCGCTGAGGGTCCTCGGGGGTCGTCTCCGTACGCCGCGGTGATTCTTCACGCCTTCCCGGCACGGATCCGATGGGAGGAGTCCGCGTATCCGTCCCGGGAAGGCTAAATCACCGCTTTATGCTTCCTCCGACGACACCCCTCAGCCCCTGTTTCCGCGGCCTCTTCGGGAACACCCCTGCGCGGCGGATTCCTACCCGGCTTCCCCCTCCGTTGTCATTCCAGAGAAACTCGTCCCTATTCCCCAATAAAACTGGGCCGAAGGGGGTCATCAGAGAGAGCATAAGCGGTGATTTAGTCGGTCAGAAGCCGGACGAGGGCAGTTTCAGGGGAAACCGCCAAAACGTGTTTGAGCTCGGCGTAGCGCACGCCGAGCGAGTTGTTTTGGCGCCGAGTCCGGCGCACTGACCGGCGTGAAAAATCACCGCAGCGAACGAAGATGACCCCCGAGGCCCTCTATATTGATTTAAAACCCTTGGTGGGCTATACTTATCCTTCTTTTCGGACAACTGAAGATTCGGAATTAGCGGACGGAGAAGTTTTTATAAAAAGAAAGGAGAACGCATCGTGAAAAAGGTCATCATCATGGGCGCCGCCGGGCGCGACTTCCACAACTTCAACACCTATTTCCGGGACAACAAGGACTACCGGGTGGTCGCCTTCACGGCGACGCAGATCCCCGATATCGAGGGGCGCAAGTACCCCGCCGAGCTGGCCGGGAAGCTCTATCCCAAGGGCATCCCGATCCACGCCGAGGCGGAGCTCGACGACCTCATCGCCGCCCACAAGGTCGACGACGTCCACCTTGCTTACAGCGACCTCCCCCACGAGTACGTCATGCACAAGGCCTCCCAGGTCCAAGCCGCCGGGGCCAACTTCGTCCTGCTCGGCCCCAACGACACGATGATCAAGAGCCGCAAGCCCGTCGTCTCCGTTTGCGCCGTCCGCACCGGTTCGGGCAAGAGCCAGACCAGCCGCAGGGTGGCCGAGATCCTCCAGAAGAAGGGCCGCAAGGTCGCCGCCATCCGCCATCCCATGCCCTACGGCGACCTGGTCAAGCAGAAGGTCCAGCGCTTCGCCGACTACGCCGACCTCGTCAAGCACGAGTGCACGATCGAAGAGCGCGAGGAGTACGAGCCCCATATCGACAAGGGCATCATCGTCTACGCCGGCGTCGACTACGGGGCCATCCTCCGCCAGGCCGAGAAAGAGGCCGACGTCATCCTCTGGGACGGCGGCAACAACGACTTCCCCTTCTACAAGTCCGACCTCGAGATCGTCGTCGCCGACCCCCACCGGGCCGGGCACGAGCTCTCCTTCTATCCCGGCGAAACTAATTTCCGCCGGGCCCAGGTCATCGTCATCAACAAGATGGACACGGCCACGCAGGAAGGCATCGACCTCGTCCTGGCCAACGCCAAGAAGGTCAACCCCAAGGCGACGATCATCCGGGCCAACTCGCCCACCATCGTCAAGGACGGCGGCCGGATCACCGGCAAGCGCGTCCTCGTCATCGAGGACGGCCCGACCTTGACCCACGGCGGGATGAAGTACGGCGCCGGCATCGTCGCCGCCAAGAAGTACGGCGCGGCCGAGATCATCGACCCCCGCCCCTTCGCCGTCGGCACGATCAAGAAGACCTTCGAAAAATACAACCACCTCGACAACGTCCTGCCGGCCATGGGCTACGGTGAGAAGCAGACCCGCGAGCTGGCCCAGACGATCGAGGCCATCGACTGCGACCTCGTCGTCAGCGCGACGCCGATCGACATCACCCGGGTCATCAAGGTCAACAAGCCCATCCTCCGCGTCGGCTACGAGCTCGAGGAGATCGGCACGCCCACGCTCAAGGACGTACTCAAGAAGTTCTGAGGATCGATGAGACCGAAGATCGCCCTCGTCGCCTTCGGCGGCAACGCCATGCTCCCCGACGACCAGAGGGGTCTGCAGGCCGAGCAGATGCGGAACGCCCAAAAGGCGGCCGAGCTCATGGTCTCCATCGTCCGCAAGGGCTACGAGCTCATCATCGTCCACGGCAACGGGCCCCAGGTCGGCAACCTGCTCATTCAGATGGAGGAGGCGGCCAACAAGATCCCGCCCTATTCGCTCGACGTCTGCGACGCCATGACCGAGGGCAGCATGGGCTTCATGCTGGAGAGGGCGATCATCAACGAACTCCGCCGGCACTCGATCGACAAGGAGGTCGCCTCCCTCATCACCCAGGTCGTCGTCGACAAGAACGACCCGGCCTTCGGGAAGCCGACCAAACCCGTCGGGCCTTTCTACTCGAAGTACCGGGCCCAGATGCTCGCCCGGGAGAAGAAGTGGACGATGGTCGAGGACTCCGGCCGCGGCTACCGCAAGGTCGTCGCCTCGCCCAAGCCCATCGACGTCGTCCCCAACGGCATTATCCGCGAGCTCGTCGAAGCCGGCCGGATCGTCATCGCGGCCGGCGGCGGCGGCATCCCGGTCATTATCAACGGCAACGGCCTCTTCGAGGGCGTCGAGGCCGTCATCGACAAGGACTACGCCGCGAGCCTGCTCGCCCGCGAGGTCAAGGTCGACCTGTTTGTCATCCTGACCGCCATCGAGCGCGTCTTTATCAATTTCGGAAAGCCCGATCAGGCGGAGGTCTCGGTCCTGACCGTGGACGAGGCCAAGAAGCACCTGGCGGACGGCCAATTCCCGCCGGGGTCGATGGGGCCCAAGATCCGGGCCGCCGTCGAGTACATCGAGGCCGGCGGCCGGGAAGTCCTCATCACCAAGGACTCCCATCTCAAGGCCGCCATGCTCAACCGCTCGGGGACCCGGATCATCGCTTCACGCGAGGAGGAGCCGCAATGAAGAAAGATTTCCTGTCGATACGCGACTTGAGCATCTACGAATTCAGCCAGCTGCTCGACCGCGCGGCGGAGGTCAAGAAGCACCCGCGCAAGTATTACCGGGCGCTCGAACACCGGATCCTGGCCATGATCTTCCAGAAGCCCTCCTTGAGGACGCGCATGACCTTCGAAGCGGGCATGCTCCAGCTCGGCGGCGAGGCCATCTACCTCGCCCCCTCGGACATCCAGATGGGCAGTCGTGAGGGCGCCTACGACATCGGCAAGAACCTCGAGCGCTGGGTCGACGGGATCATGCTCCGGACGTTCGGGCACCAGATCGCCGTCGACCTCGCCGCCAGCACGAAGATCCCGGTCATCAACGCCTTGACCGATCTCTCCCACCCCTGCCAGGCGATGGCCGATTTCCAGACCCTGCGCGAGCACAAAGGCTCCCTGGCCAATCTCAAGCTGGCCTATGTCGGCGACGGCAACAACGTCTGCCACAGCCTGATGCTGGCCGCCGCTCGGGGCGCGACAAAGATGGCCGTAGGGACGCCCGCCGGTTACGAGCCGAAGCCCGAAATGGTCCAGGCAGCCCGGGAGGACGGCAAGGACACCGGCTTCGCCCTGACCCTGACGAACTCGGCCGAAGAGGCCGCGAGCGGGGCCGACGCCGTCTACACCGACGTCTGGGCATCCATGGGCCAGGAAGCGGAAAAGGAGAAACGGGCCCGCATCTTCGCCCCGTACCAGGTCAACGCCCGCCTCATGTCCCACGCCAAGGACGGGGCTCTCTTCATGCACTGCTTGCCGGCCCACCGCGGCGACGAGGTCACCGACGAAGTTATCGACGCGCCGAGCTCCGTCGTGTACGACCAGGCCGAAAACCGGCTCCACGCCCAAAAGGCCATCCTCCTCGCGCTGATGGGGAAAAAAGACTGAACATGAACAGCGAAATGACCACCCTCACTACGGTGTCCACCGAGGACATCGCCCTCGTCGAGCGGGAGCTCGAACGGACGCCCCAGCCCCAGTCGACACACGCGCTCGCCGGAAAGTTGGCCTTCGAGAAGACGGCTACGGAGCGGACGCAGGACGTCAAGAAGTACGACCCTTACGCCCACTACGAGGTGGGCGACTTCATCGAAAAGGACTACAACGAGCCCCTGGCCGTGGGCAGCAAGGCCGTCGAGCACTTCGAGGGCCGGATCATCCTGAAGGTCGTCGCCAAGACTTATTCCAAGCATTTCAACTGCGAGATGCTCGAACTCGACTACCCGGGCGGCGGCGTCTTCCGGAAATACATCGATTACATGAAAAAGACCAGGACCCAGGTTTTGCTCCCCGCGAGTCTCGAAGGCCGGAACCAGGCCGTCGAGATCATGGCCAAAGGCGACGACCCGCGGCTGACCGAGCTGCCCATGACCGAGCGCGACCTCAAGACGCTCGAGAAGAACCTCCGCACCGTCCTGGCCAAGAACCCCAAAGTTTTCAGTTGGAACGGACTCTGGCAGCTCTCAGCCAAGCGCGTGGACATTCTTCCCGAGAAGGTCCATGAGATCGAAAACGAGTTCGTCGAGACCCGGCGCTCGGCCGCGACGGAAGACCTTGTCAAGAAATATTTCGGCCTGGAGGCGTCGAGCGACCTCTTCGACCTCACCTGCCTGAGCCTTTCCGCCCTCCTCGAGAAGAAATACAAGAAAGACTTTATCCTCCTGGCCGAATCCGGCTGGGGAAAGTGGCATCTCAAATCGATCCTCAACTCCCTGCCCGAGAACCTCCCCCTGGCGGCCCCGATGGCCAAGGTCCCCGAGCTCGAGGAGGTCGAGAAGCCCGAGATGAGCATCGTCCAGGCCTTCCCGATCAAGATCTACCTCACCTGGCGCGAGATCCTTTCGGGCGGGCTCAAGGTCCCCCGCAGCTTGAACAAGGAGCTCTCCCACGCCCGGGAATACACGTTCACGGATCCCGAGGAGGGGAAGTCCTACCCGCTCTATTACTTCCCGAACCAGAACTTCTTCCTGGGGCTCCAGGATTTCTACGCCCAGTACAACGTCCCCCAGGGGACAAGCCTGACCCTCGAAAAAACCGGTCCCAACGCCTTCAAGTTCTGGATCAAGAAATCGAAGAAGAAGATGTCCGTCGCCCGCCTGGCCTACGACGCCGAAAAGGACGAGTTCCGCGACGCGGGCGAGGAGGTCTACACCTACGCCGAGCCCAACAAGATCATCTACATCGAGCGCGAGACGCTGGCAAGGATCCTGCCGTTCGTCGCGACACGCGAGGGCCTCGACCTCAAGGAGCTCGTCGTCCCCATTTTCAAGGACCCCGCCCTGGCCACGTCTGCGCATTCCCTCCATTTCCTGCGGGCCTACCACCTCGTCGACGTCATCCGCCAAACGAACCAGGAGGATGTGGAATTCACGCTCCTGAACTCTCCGGAATTCGTCAAATCCGATAAGAAAAAGGGCGTTTTCACGTATCACGAGCCCTACGTCCCGAAAGAGGAAGCGCCGCTCGAGGCCGCCTTCCCCGAAACCTACGCCGAGCCCGAGGTCGAAGCCGTCACCCCCGAGGAAGCGGCGCTCGAAGCCGTGGCCGAAGAGCTGCGGGGAGCCCAGGCCCCCGTGGTAGAGGTCCCCAGGGAACGCCCGAAGGCGCCCGCTCCCCCCCCCGACCCCGACGCCCCCCAGAAGAAAGCAAAGGTCTTCAAGAAAAAGAAGCTTATATCCGAGGGCGAGAAGGGCCAGGGCCCGAAGAAAAGCGAACGCCGGGTCATCGAAGAGAAGATCGTCGAGGAAGAATCGGTCCAGGAAGCCCTGGCCGCCGTCAAGGAAAAAGTGGAAGAGGGCCTCGAACAGCGGGCCAAGGAAAAGAAAGAGGAGTTCAAGCCGGTCCCGAAAGAGCAGCCCAAGTTCGGCATCTTCGGCGACCTGCTCAAGACCGCCCTCAAGAAAAAGGACGACAAAAAGCCCGAAGACGAGACGAAGTAGGCTTTCCCCCGGGTCCGCGGTCCTATTGCTTGACCAGTTCGACCCGGCGGTTCTTGGCCCGGCCCTCCTCGGTGTCGTTGGCGGCGACTGGGGCAAATTGACCGCACCCGTAGGATCTAAGGCGGGCAGTGGCGATGCCGTGGTCGCGGACGAGCGCCTGGAGAACGGCCTCGGCCCGGTCCTGGGAGAGCTTGATGTTGCTGTCGACGCCGCCCACGTTGTCCGTGTGGCCCACCACATAGAGCTTGAGGCCCGGGTCGGCCGTCAGGAGCTTGGCGATCTCCCCGATGGCCTGCGCCGACTCGGGTTTGATGGTGGACTTCCCGGTGTCGAAATTGATGCCGTAGACCGCCACGTGGCCGGTGGCCTGGATGTCGTTGCCCAAGCCCGCCGCGTCCGCCACGATGTGCTGCTCCATCTCTTTCTTCTCGACGATCCGCAGCCAGATCTTCCCGTTCCCCTTCTCGATCTGCACCCACGTTTCCTGGCCGTCCTTGACGATCTTCCCGTTCACCCACCTCTGCGGGTCGCTCTGCAGGATCGTACCCCCAACCTTCCGGATGGCGTTTTCATAGTTCCGGACGACGGCGAGGCCGCTCGGTTCGGTGGTCCCTTGTCCGGTGAAAGAATAGGCGATGAAGGTGAATTTGCCTTCGACCGGAGTCTTTGGGCCCTTCGTCGCGAAGAATTCGTAGACCCCGAAATCCTCGACCTTGCAGTCTGCGATGCGGTACTCCGGCATGCGCGTGGGGAACAGCGGGTGGTCCTTGCAGTCTTTGAAGTCCGGTTGCGCGAAGATGCCCGTCGCCGGCAAGAATAACAACGCGCTCATCCAAACGATCAATGCCTTTTTCATATTCATTCTCCTCTCTCTTTCCTTGATACCTTACCTGCGCGTCTGCCCCCAGGGCTCAGATTTTCGTCAGAGCCTCGCGCATCAGCTTTTCGGCGGCAGTTTTCTGCGCGGCCTCGGTGGCGCCCGGCACCAGCATGGTGATGATCAGGTACCAGGGGCCCTTGAAGGTGTTGAGCTGGAGCATGCCGTAGCCCGGACTGGAGAAAAACGAGCGGTCGCCGACGCCCGAGGCGTCAGAGACGGCGATTTTCATCTTTTTCAGTTCCGCCATCATCTTGTCGGCGGTTTCACCGGGCCCGGCCGCCTTGACCAGAATGCTGAACGCGCCGTAGTCGCCGATCACATATTCGCAGGGGATCCCCACGGCCGGGTTGGCGTTGGCGTTCAGCTTGCCGTCGCCGACGTTCTGGCCGACGGCGGCTTGGATCTGGGCCTTGGTCAGCAGGGTGCACGCGTCGATTTTCTGGGCGCCCTGGGCGGCGGCCACGCCGGTAAAACAAAATGCTACCGCCAAGACCAACAGAACTGTTCGTGTCATGCGGATCGGCTGGTTCATTTGCGTCCTCCCAGGAACCGATAGGAATTTATGAATCTCCCCGCCTCGACATGCCGGAAGTATATCCTCGGCCCGTTGGCCCTGTCAATCGCCGCGAAACAGCGCCGGACTTTCATAAACGTCCGGGCTATAAGATATTCCGGACGGAGCGGCAGGGAGCGGAGTCTTCGGAGCGACCGGCAGAAACGCGGCGGAGTAACCCGGAGGAGCGTTTCTGGTAAATATCTGGAACGAGTATTAAAGAATATCCCTAACCGATCCTTTTCTTCGCGTTATCCCCATGCTATCTAAGAGTTCAAGCGGCGGGATGCTGCCCTCACCCTCGTCAAGAGATGAGGATTAGGACTGCATCCCACCCGGAACAAAACAAATACGACCGTTGTGAATTACAGGATGTCCCTGACCGATCCTTTTCTTCGCGTTATCCCCATGCTATCTAAGAGTTCAAGCAGCGGGATGCTGTACTTGCGCGACAGGCCGGTCATCGCCTTGAAATCGGCGACGGTCAATTCCCGCTTCCCGGACCCTCGGATCTTGCGGACGATCTCGTCGAGCCAGCTGGAATGGAGGATGAACCCATCCAGGCCTTCGACGATCTTCTTCCGCTCGGCGAGGACAGCGAGGAGCGTCTGAAGCTTCCCCTGGGTGAGCTTGAATTGGGCCCGGATGTCGTCCAAGGTCACGCTCCCGAGTTCGCCGCTGAGGACCATCCGTTCGAGCGCGGCCACGGTCTCTTCGTCTGCGGCCGTGAGGGGGATCCGGAAATCGGGAAGCCGAACGATCCCCCCCTCCTCGAGGATCCGCCCCTCCTTGGCCAGCAGCCGGAGGGCCAGGACGAGGACCGTCCGGGGGGCGTCGAAGCGCTTCTCGATCTTCTCGAGGGGGGCCCCTCTCTGGGAGGAGTGTTTCTTGTGGTACTGGGTGAGGAAGGAAACGACCCGGCCGCGAAGGAAATCCAGGGTGCCCTGGGAGACGAGGAACAGGGGCGAAAACGCGAGGATGCGGACTTTCCCTTCCTCCTCGAGGAGGCGCGCCAGGGCCTCGACGCGGAACCCGGGCAGGCGGCAGAAATCGGCGATTTCCTCCGCCTTCAGGCCCTTCAGGCCTCCCGTCTCCGCGAGGGCCAGGATCATGTCCTTTTCCCCGAGCGAGAACCGCGTCAGGAGGGCCTTGCGCCTCGAAAGCTTGAGCTCGTCGGGCGACGGAGAACCCGGATAAAGACAGGTGCCGCGGCCGAGGATGCCGCCGTCCGCCGTCCGGATTTCGAACGGGTCCCCCCATTTGACGTCGACGGGCCCGATGGCCAGGGCCCGGACGAACGGGGCGTCCTTCCGGCCGGGGACTGGATACTCGGTGAAACGGGCGGTGACGGCGCGGTCGAGGAAGACGGCCTCGGCCCGTACGTCTTGGCCGTGTTTCCCCAGCGGAAAATCGAGGACGGCGTCGAATGCGGGCGCTTTCATGGGCGGCGTTCCTCCGGGTCCGCCGCCGGGACAAAGCTCATGCGGCGCAAGGCCGGGTCGCAGGAAACAAGAATTACACGAACTTCGTCCCCCAAGTCAAACGTTTTCCGGAGCCGGCGCGGCCGGAGCCGGCGGGCCGCCGGCTTCGGCTCGTAGTCCCCCTTCAGGGAATCGAAGGGCAGGAGGCCGGAGACGAAGTACTCGTCGACCTCGACGATAAGGCCGGCCTTGATGACGTCGACGACCATCCCGCTGAACTCGTCGCCCAGGCGGTCCTTGAGAAAGCGAAAGATCCGCCATTCGAGGAGCGCCTGCTCGGCCTCTCCGGCGTTCCGCTCCCGCTCGGAGGACTTCGCGGCAATCGTATCTAGGGGAAGCCGGCCCGGCTCCTCCCGGGCGAGGAGGCCCTTGAGGATGCGATGGACGACGAGGTCGGGATAGCGGCGGATGGGCGAGGTGAAATGCGTGTAGTGGACCTGGGCCAGGCCGTAGTGGCCGACGTTCTCGGTCGAATAAACGGCGAGCTTCAGAGCCCGCAGGACCTGTCGGCCGACGAACTTCTCGCCGGGGAGGCCCTCGGCCTTTTCGAGGACGCGCTGGAGGTCCTTCGACCGGACCTTGGCCGGCTCCGGCAGGGTCAAACCGAAATTGAGGATGAGGTCGCGCAATTTTTCGAGGTCGCCGACGTCCGGCTGGGGGTGGACCCGATAGATGGCCGGAATTTTCTTCTCCGAAAAGGCCGTGGCCACGGCGACGTTGGCGGCGACCATGAACTCCTCGATCAGGCGGTGGGCCTCGTTCCTTTCCGCGGCCGCGACGGAGAGGAGCTTCCCCTCCTCGTAGACGAGCTCGGGCTCGACGAGGTCGAAGTCGAGACTCCCCTCGGCCAGGCGCCGTTCCCGAAGGGCCCGGGCCAGCTCCCGCATCAGCAGCAGGTCGGGGACGACATCGGCGTAGGCTTTCGCTTCCGCGGCGTCCCCTTCGAAGATCTTGAACACCGAAGTGTAGGTCATCCGGTGGGCCGTGCGGATGATGGAAGGAGCGAACTCGGCCCGGCGGACCCGGCCGTCGTCGCCGATGTCCATCAGGACGGAAACCGTGAGCCTGGGCTCCCGGGGCCTCAGGCTGCAGAGGTCGTTGGAGAGTTTCACGGGGAGCATGGGCAGGGTCAGGTCGGGGAAATAGACGCTCGTACTCCGCTCGAAGGCTTCGCGGTCGAGCGGGCTCGCAGGCCGGACGTAGTGGGAGACGTCGGCGATATGGACGCCGAGGAGCCAGCCCCCGGCGCGGAGCCGACGGATGCTGACGGCGTCGTCGAAATCCTGGGCCTTCTCCCCGTCGATGGTCACGGACGGCCAGTCGCGGAAATCCCGCCGTCCTTCGATTGTACCGGCGGATAAAACGTCCGGGATCCCGGCGGCCTCACTCAGGACCTCCTCCGGGAACTGCGGCCGGAGCCCGTACCTCCGGATGACCACCTGAGCGTCGACACCTGGGTCCTCGGGCATCCCGAAAACCCGCGTGACGGTCAGGGTGGCCCGGTCGGCTTCGACGATCATGCCCGGGGCGGGCCCGAGTTTGCCGCGGGACTTGAGGGGGACGTCGTCCTGCGACGGCGAGTCGAACGGCTGAAGGAAGGCGGCGCCGCCGCGCTCGCGGTAGACCCCGAGGAGCGCCGTCCGTCCCTTCTTGAGGATGCGCTCGACTTTCCCTTCGGGCTTGCCGAACTTGCCCCGCTCGTTGACGACGACCGTCACCTCGTCGCCCGGAAGGGCCCCCTGGGCATGACGGGCGGGGATGAAGATGTCTTTGCCGCCGCCCTCCGGCGTGACGAACCCGAAGCCGGGACGGGCGGTGACGAATCGCCCGCGGACGAGGCCCGTTCTCTCGGCGAGGAGGAAGCGGCCACGGAGGAAACGGACGTCCCCCCGGGCCTCGAGTTTCCGGATCTCCGCGAGCACCTTGGCCCTGTCCCGGCGCTTGACGCCGAGCTCGGTCAGGATCTCGTCGAAGGGCAGGCCTCCCTTGTGTTTCTTGAGCAGGGCGAGGAGCTTGAGGGCGGTCATGGGGATGTCCTCTCAGTAATAATAGAGGGAGACGTGGGGGATCTTGCGGCCGTCCCGCGACTCCTTGACGACCTGACGGCGGACCATGGTTTCGAGCCCTTCGGGCCGCCGGCCCCGGAACCCTTTGCGGGCCTCGGCTTCGGCCGCGCCCTTCTCCGGACCCGTCGCCCGGCCCCAGAGGAGCTCTTCGACCTCGGCGTCGATCCGCTCGAGAGCGGCCTCGTCGGGCTTCGGCGCGGCCAGGGCCGCAAGGGCCGCCTCGAGCAGGCGAGCCATCTTCCGGTCGTCCGGGGCCAGGCCGCGGAGCCCTTTCTCGACCTCCCGGCGGGCCCGGTCCTTTTTCCCGGGCCGCGGCCCGGCAGCGTTTCCCCGGCCGGCCGACCGGTCCAGGTGCTGGGCCAGGGCGGCGTCAACCTGCCTGTCGCAAAAGGCGAGCGATACCCCCTTCGTCCCCCGGCCCCTCGTCTTAAGGCCGTCGAAAGTCCGGCCGATGCCCTCGAGGATGACTTGGAGAGGGACTCGCCGGGATTCCCAGGAAGCGATCGTGGATTGGTCCCGCGGCGACAGGAAGAACGGCGCGCCGCGGCGGGCGAGGAACTCGCGGGCGATCGTTTGGTAGTACCCGCTCTGTCCCGTGTCTTCGGTGTCCATGGTCGTCCGGCCGGCGCGCGGTCTAGGGCTTGGCGTCGCGGTTCCTCTCGTGGATGATCCTCAGGCCTTCGAGAACGAGGTCCGGCTCGTAGGCCTCGATCGCCGGAATCTCCGCCGCGATCTGGATGCCGAAGCCGCCCGTGGCCACGACCCGGGCGTTCCTGCCGAGCTCCTTGCGGATCTCCTCGATCGTGTTCATGACCAGGCCGACGTAGCCGAAGTAGAGGCCCGACTGCATGCTGGACACGGTCGTGCGGCCGATGGCCCGCTTCGGCTTCTTGATCTCGATGCGGGGGAGGCGGGCCGTTTTGAGATAGAGGGCCTCGGCGGCGATCTGGATGCCCGGGGCGATTGCGCCGCCCAGGTACTCGCCCTTGGCCGAGACGGCGTCGAACGTCGTCGCCGTGCCGAAGTCGACGACGATGGCCGGACCGCCGTACTTCTCGAAAGCGGCGACCGCGGCCGTGATCCGATCCGCCCCGACCTCGAGGGGGTTCTCGTAGAGGATGGGCATGCCCGTCTTGAGGCCCGGGCCGACGACCGAAGCCGCTGTCCCGAAATACTCCCGGCACAAGTCCTCGATGACGGGCGTCAAGGGAGGGACGACGCTCGAGATGATCGCGCTGGATATCGTCTTGGCTTGCAGCCCGGCGACCTGGATCAGGTTGAGCAGGATGGCCCCGTATTCGTCGCCCGTCTTGTCGCTGTCCGTCTTGATCTTCCAGCTCTTGACGAGCTTCTTGCCGCGGAAAAGCCCGACGGCGATCGTCGTGTTCCCGACATCGAAAGCCAAGAGCATCTCGGTCCTCCTTGTCATGCCCCGTCGAGGCCGAGGACGGCGTCGAGGGCGACCGTGCCCGCCGCGCCGGCGCGTTCGACCACGAGCCGGCCGTCCTCGTCGAGGCCGCGGCAGATGCCGGTGAACGTCCCGGCGGCCGACGTGACCCGGATGGGCCGGCCGGCCGGAAAGGCCAGCCTCTCTTCGAACGTCCTGATGACCGACCCCTTGTCTCCCCGGGCGAGGGCATTATACCAGTAGTGGAGCGCCCGGCAAAGGCCGACGAAAACGGACTCGATCGTCACCGCCCTGCCTCCGATGATCCGGAGGGAGGTCGACGACGCGCGAAGGTCGGCGGGGAAGTCCAGGGGATCGTGACCGACGTTGATGCCGACCCCGACGACGGCGAAATCCCCGGCCGGCCCGCCGGAGACGCCCTCGGACAGGATGCCCCCAAGCTTCTTCCCGTCATGGACGAGGTCGTTCGGCCACTTGAGCCGGACGGCGGCGCCGGCCGCGGCCAGGACCGCGTCCGAAGCGGCCAACCCCGCGGCGAGGGGCAGGAGGTGAAGGAAGGGAACCGGGCCCGCCGCCGGGCCGCGGAGGATGAACGACGCGTAGAGCCCCAAGCCGGGCGGCGAATGCCAAACCCTGCCTTTCGTGCCCCGGCCCCGGGTCTGTTCCCCGGCGACGACGGCCGTGCCGTGGTCGGCCCCGGCCAGGGCCAGCTCGCGGGCGGTGTCGTTCGTCGAGGCGACGCACTCTCTCCGATGGACGATGGTTCCGACGGGCATGGGTCCCCGCTTCCGGCTTCAGGACGCGGCGGCGACCTTGGCCAGGTTCTGGCCGAGCTTCTCCCGGCGGGCCCGGAGCTCTTCGAGCCGGACCCGGTTTTCCTCGACCACGGCCGCCGGCGCTTTGGCCACGAAGTCGGCATTCTCGAGCTTGCGTTCGATCTTGGCCGTTTCCGCTTCGACCTTGGCGATCTCCTTCTGCAGCCGCTCTTTTTCCTGGCCCAGGTCGGCCGGCTTTTCCAGGATGATGGCGACCTCGAACGGCCCGGCGACGCCCTTGAGGACGCTCGGCCCCTCCGGCAAGGCGGCCGTGAACTCGAGCGTCGAGAGACCGGCCAACGCCCGGACCGATGCGGCCTGGGCTTCCAGGGCGGCGGTTTCTTCCCGGCCGGCGGGCTTGACGAGGAGGCGGAGCTTTTCCTTGGGCGCGATCTTGTTCTCGGCCCGGACCGTCCGCGTTTCGACGATGACGGCCTGGACGAGGATCATGGCCTTGGCGGCCTCCTCGTCCTTCCAGCCCGCTTCGGGAACCGGGTAGGGCGCGACGGTAATCGACTTGCCCGCCCCGGGCAGGTGCTGCCAGATCTCTTCGGTGATGAAGGGCATGAAGGGATGGAGGAGGCGAAGGATGCGGTCGAAGGCGTCGGCCAGGACGGCCTCGGTCGTCCTGTTGCCTTCCCGGAGCCCGACCTTGGCGAACTCGATGTACCAGTCGCAGAACTCGTGCCAGATGAAGTGGTAGACGAGGTCGGCCGCTTCATAGAACTTGTATTGCTCCAGGCTCGAGGAAAGCTCCGCCGTGACCTCGGCGAGACGGTTCCGGACCCAGCGGTCGGCGAGCGTCAGCTCGGCCTCCCGGACGGCGGGACGGTCCTCGCCCAGGTTCATCAGGACGAAGCGCGAGGCGTTCCAGATCTTGTTGGCGAAGGCCTGGTAGCCGGACATGCGCTCTTCGGATAGGGCTAGGTCCATGCCGGGCACGGCCAGCGCGGCCAGGGTGAAGCGCAGGGCGTCGGTGCCGTATTTTTCGATCATCTCCAGCGGGTCGATGATGTTGCCCTCGGACTTGCTCATCTTGCGCCGCTTGAGGTCCCGGACCAGGCCGTTGATGAAGACGTGGCGGAAGGGGATCCGGCCCCGGAACTTGAGGCCCATCATGATCATGCGGGCGACCCAGAAGAAGATGATGTCGAAGCCGGTGGACATGAGGTCGGTCGGGTAGAACGTCTCGAGGTCCTCGGTCTCGTCGGGCCAGCCGAGCGTCCCGAAGGGCCACAGGGCTGACGAGAACCAGGTGTCGAGGACGTCCTCGTCCTGATCGAGCGCGCCGCCGCACTTATCGCATTTCGCCGGCGCATCCATGCCGACCATCACGCGGCCGCAGTCCCGGCAGTACCAGGCCGGGATGCGGTGCCCCCACCAGAGCTGGCGCGAGATGCACCAGTCGTGGATGTTGTACATCCATTCGAAATACGTCTTGGCCCAGTTCCCCGGGATGAACTCGATCGAGCCGTCCTCGACGACGCGGATGGCCTCGTCGGCCAGCGGTTTGATGCGGACGAACCACTGCCAGGAGAGGTGCGGCTCGATGACGTTCTTGCAGCGGTAGCAGTGGCCGACGGCGTGATCGTGGTCCTCGATCTTGACCAGGAGCCCCTGCTCGCGCAGTTTTTCGACGACCTTGGCCCGGCAGGCGAAGCGGTCGAGGCCGGCGAAGTCCGGGCCCGCCGCCTCGGTCATCCGGCCCAAGCCGTCGATGACGATGACCTGCTCCAGACCGTGTTTTTTCCCGAGCTCGAAGTCGACGGGATCGTGGGCCGGGGTGACCTTGACCGCGCCTGTACCGAACTTCCGATCGACGCGCTCGTCGGTGATGACCGGGATAGAGCGGTTCTGGAGCGGCAGGATGACGCGCCTGCCGTGGAGGTGCGTGTAGCGCCCGTCGTCGGGGTGGACGGCCAGGGCCGTGTCGCCGAGCATGGTCTCCGGCCGCGTCGTCGCTACGATCACGGACTCGGCCGACCCATCGACGGCGTAGCGGATGTGCCAGAGCTTGCCGTGGAGATCCTTGTGCTCGATCTCGATGTCGGAGAGGACCGTCCGGCAGTGCGGACAGCGGTTGACGAGGAAATAATCGCGGTAGATGAGCCCCTCGTCGTAGAGGGAGACGAAAACCTGTTTCACGGCCCGGCTGAAGCCCGGGTCCATGGTGAAGCGTTCCCGGGACCAGTCGAGCGAGGCGCCGAGCTTCTTGAGCTGGCCGGTGATGGCCCCGCCATACTTCGCCTTCCATTCCCAGGCGATGCGGAGGAATTCCTCGCGGCCGACTTTCTCCCGGGTCAGGCCCTTCTCGGCCAGGCTCCTCTCGATGACGTTGTGGACGGCGATCGAGGCGTGGTCCGTGCCCGGGAGCCAGAGGCAGTTGTAGCCCTGCATCCGCTTCCAGCGGATGATGATGTCGGGCAGGGTGAAGCAGAGGGCGTGGCCCATGTGCAGGATACCGGTGACGTTCGGCGGCGGCAGGACCATCGAGAACTTGGGCTTCGGGGACTTTGGGTCGGCGACGAAGAGCCCTTCGTCCAGCCAGAATTTCCCCCATTTCTCCTCGACGGGTTTGGGATCGTAGGCCTTGGCCAGCTCGTCTTTGATGTTCATGGCTTCGACATCCATTCCTTGAGGTCCGCGACGACGCGCGCCCGGACCCGCTTCTCGATCTCCCGCTCCATGCCGACCATTTCCTCGCGGACCCAGTCCTTGAGGCCCTGGTCCGTGGCGTCCGCCGGACCGGTTTTCACCGGCGCGGCAGGCGCCGGCGCCCCGGAATCGCCTCCGGCCGCGGGCCAGAGCGGCTCCTCGGGCAGCGACAATGGCCCGGTCTTCCGGGCGATGAGCTCCCGGACGACGGCGGCCAGCCGCTCCGAATCGAAGGGCTTCTGGACGACCTCATCGTAATCGGCGGGCGGGTTCCTGCCCGTGTCCAGGGACTCGAACGTCCCCTTCAGGCCGATGAGCGGTACGTTTTCGAGCTCTTTCCGGCTCCTCAGGGTCCGGCCGACCTCGTAGCCGTCCTGGCCGGGAAGCGTCAAGCTGACCAGGAGCGCGTCCGGCCGGACGTCCGCGACCGATTCAAGAAGAGACGCCCCGTCATCGAACGCGAAGACCCTGAACTCCGGCTCGGCGAAGACGAGCTGGACGGCCTTCTGGACCGAAGGGCTGGGGTCGGCCACGATGATTCTGTAGGGCACATCAAACCTCAGAAAATCAACAAAATATTCAACTTAATCTACCCTTTTCGCCTTGGCCCGTCAATAATCGATCGAGACGGATTTCTCGCCGAGCAGGGCCTCGACCTTCTTGATGAGGTCTTCCGAAGGCGTGACCTTTTGGACCTCGGCGCTCTGGGCCGTCAGGCGGTAAGAGCGGGGCGTCTCGAGCTCGAAGTAGACGGGGCACTTCCCCTCGTGGGCGTCCAAGATCGCCTTGAGCTCGGAGAGCGTCGCCTCCTCGAGGCCGGGCAGGAAGATGCGGACGACGACGCGCTTGGCCTGTTTCTCGAAGGCCTCGGCGAGAGGCATGGCTTGGCTCAGGCTGATGCGGCGGTTGTCCTCCTCGCCCATGTACTTGCCCTTGACCCAGAGGAGCTGGCCTTCCCTCAGGTACGTCCCGTACTTGCCGTAGCACTCGGGGAAGGCGACGACCTCGATCTTGCCGGTCAGGTCCTCGAGGATGAAGGTGGCCATGCGATCGTCCTTTTTCGTCTTGAGCTGCTTGAGCGAG
The DNA here is from genome assembly GCA_026393975.1 of Candidatus Aminicenantota bacterium. Lineage (GTDB taxonomy): Bacteria > Acidobacteriota > Aminicenantia > Aminicenantales > Saccharicenantaceae > RBG-16-66-30. The sequence goes on from JAPKZD010000018.1 coordinate 42,553, forward strand.
CTGATGATGCCGGCCAGGCGGACTTCCTTGTCGAAGTCCCGCTCGGAGTCGAGCTCGCTGAGGAGGTGGCTGACGAGCTTTCGCACCCGGTCCTTGTGCTGGGTCAGGGGATGGCCGGTGATGTAAAGACCGAGGGCGTCCATCTCGTAGGACAGGACGTGGGACTCGTCCCACTCCCGCATCTCCCGGACCTCCTGGGGGATGGGCGGCGGCTCGGCCCCGCCCGAGCCGAAGAGGGACGTCTGGCGGGTGGCCTGGGCCTTCTGGACCTCGTGGCCGAAGTCGATCATCCCGTCGAGCATATGATAGCACTGCGACCGCTTCCAGCCCAGCGAGTCGAAGACACCGGCCTTGATCAGACTTTCCACGGCCTTGCGGTTGAGGACCTTGGTGTCGTGTTCGAGGAAGAGGTCGAACGGCGACTTGAAGCCGCCGGCTCTCTTGCGGGCCGCGACGAGTTCCTCGACGGCTGCCTGGCCGATGCCCTTGACCGCGGCCAGCCCGAAGCGGATGTCGCGGCCCTCGACCGTGAACCGGAACTCGCTCTTGTTGATGTCCGGGGGCAGGACCTGGATGCCCATCTCGTGGCACTCGCCGATGTATTTGACGACCTGGGGCGTCGCCCCGCGCTCGGCCTCGGACGTCAGCAGGGCGGCCAGGAAATGGACGGGGTAATGGGCCTTGAGGTAGGCCGTCTGGAAGGCCAGGAAGGCGTAAGCGGCGCTGTGGGATTTGTTGAAGCCGTACTCGGCGAACTCCTTGATCTGCTCGAAGATCTTGTCCGCCTTGGACTGGCTGATGCCCTTCTTCTTGGCCCCCTGGACGAACTTCTGCTTTTGGGCCTTCATCGTCTCCTTGTCTTTCTTGCCCATGGCCTTGCGCAGGATGTCGGCCCCGGCCAGGGTGAACCCGGCCAGGTCGGTGGCGATGCGCATGACCTGTTCCTGGTAGACGATGATGCCGCGCGTCTCCTTGAGGACGGGCTCGAGCTCGGGCAGTTCGTAGGCGATCCGCTCGGGGTGGTTGCGGCGGTGGATGAACTCGTCGGTCATACCGCTCTTGAGCGGGCCCGGCCGGTAGAGGGCGTTGAGGGCGATGAGGTCCCGGAATTCCCCGGGGCGGAAGCGGCGCAGGAGGTCCTTCATGCCCGGGCTCTCGAACTGGAAGACGCCGTCCGTGTTCCCAGCCTTGAAGAGGTCGAAAGTCAGACCGTCGTCGAGGGGCAGGTTGTTGATGTCGATGACTAGGCTCGTCTCCTTGCGGATGAGCTCCAGGGCATCGTCGATGACGGTCAGGTTCCGGAGGCCCAGGAGGTCCATCTTGAGCAGGCCCAGGGCCTCGACGTCGCCCATGGGGAACTGGGTCGTGATCTCGCCCTTGACCGACTGGTAGAGCGGCAGGAACTCAACCAGCGGCCGGGGCGTGATGACGATGCCCGCGGCGTGGATGGAGGGATGGCGGACCTGGCCCTCGATCCGCTGGGCGATGGCCAGGAGCTGGGCGATCTTGGAGTTTCTGTCGCGAAGCGCCCTCAGCTCGGGGACGCTCTTCAGAGCGTCGGCGATCGTCGCGTCCGGCACGAAGGGGATCATTTTGGCGATCCGGTCGACCTCCGGGAGCGGCACTTCGAGGACGCGGCCGACGTCGCGGATGGCGCCGCGAGCGGCCATGGTCCCGAAGGTGATGATCTGGCAGACATTCTCCTGGCCGTATTTCTTGGTCACATACTCGATCATCTCCTGGCGGCGGCGGGCGCAGAAGTCCATGTCGATGTCGGGCAGGCTGATCCTCTCGGGGTTGAGGAAGCGCTCGAAGAGGAGGTCGTACTCGATCGGGTCGATCTCGGTGATCTCGAGGGCATAGGCGAGGAGGCTGCCCGCCGCCGACCCCCGGCCCGGCCCGACGGGGATGCCCTTCTCGCGGGCGGCCTTGAGCAGGTCCCAGACGATGAGGAAGTAGCCCTCGAAGCCCATCTCCTTGATGAGCTTGATCTCCCGCTCCATCCTCTCTTCGTATTCCGTCATGGCGTGGGAGGCGACGCCGTTCGACCCCTCGGCCAGGCGTCTGGCCATGCGGGCCCGGAAGCCCGCCCAGGCGACCTCTTCGAAGTACTCGCCGAGGTCCTTGCCGCTGGGCGGGGCGAATTTCGGGAGGTAATAGGTTTTCGTCGGGAAATCGAAACCGCATTGGGCGGCGATCCGGCCCGTGTTCCGGATGGCCTCGGGCGTCTCGCGGAAAAGCTCTGTCATCTCGGCCGCGGACTTGAAGTAGAACTGGTCCGTGCTGAACTTGAGCCGGTCCGGGTCGGAGATCTTCCGGTTCGTCTGGATGCAGACGAGAACGTCCTGGCTTTCGGCGTCCTCCTTGTGCGCGAAATGGATGTCGTTCGTCGCCACGAGGGGCAGGCCGAGCTTGCGGGCGATGGCGATGAGCTGGGGGTTGACCGCTTTCTGCTCGGGGAGGCCATGGTCCTGGAGCTCGACGTAGAAGTCGCCGGGCGGGAAAATCGAGGCGTAGGCCCGGGCGGAATCCTCGGCCTTCTCGGGGAACCCCCGGGAAAGCCATGTGGCCAGTTCGCCCTTGAGGCAGCTCGAGAGCCCGATGAGCCCTTCGGCATGGGCGGCCAGGAGCTCCTTGTCGATCCGCGGCCGGTAATAGAAGCCCTCGAGATAGCTCTGGGTGACGAGCTTGCAGAGGTTCTTGTAGCCGCGGTCGTCCTTGACGAGGAGGATGAGGTGGAAGTGGTGGATGTCGTCCCCGGGGCTTGAATGCTTTTCGAAACGGCTCCGCGGGGCGACGTAGACCTCACAGCCGAGGATGGGCTTGACGCCCTTGGCCTTGGCCTGCTTGAAGAACTGGACGGCGCCGAAGATGTTGCCGTGGTCGGTGATGGCGACCGCGGGCATGTTGTTCTTGTAGGCCGCGTCGACGAGGTCGGCGACCTTCAGGCAGCCGTCGAGGACGCTGTACTCGGAATGGTTGTGAAGATGAACGAATGTCGGTTCCATAGTGATCCGTCAGCCGGCGGCGGAATTATTCCCACTCGATCGTCCCGGGCGGCTTGGTCGTCACGTCGTAGACGACGCGGTTGACGCCCTGGACTTCGTTGACGATGCGCGTCGAGATGCGGGCCAGGAGCTTCGGCGGCGCCGGGTACCAGTTGGCCGTCATGCCGTCCGTGCTCTGGACGAGCCGGACGGCGACGACGCGGTGGTAAGTCCTCTGGTCGCCCATGACGCCGACCGAACGGACCGGGAGCAGGACGGCGAAGGCCTGCCACAGCTTCTTGTAGATCCCCGCCCGGGTGACTTCCTGGAGGACGATGTCGTCGGCGGCCCGCAGGATCTCCAGGCTGTCCCGATCAACCTCCCCGATCAGCCGGACGGCCAGCCCGGGCCCGGGGAAGGGGTGCTGATGGATGAAGTCCGCGTCAACCCCGAGCTCGAGGGCCAGGGCCCGGACTTCGTCCTTGAAGAGCTCGCGGAGGGGCTCAACGAGCTTGAATTTCAGGCCCTTCGGCAGGCCGCCCACGTTGTGGTGGGACTTGATGACGGACGAGGGCCCCTTGACCGGATTGGACTCGATGACGTCGGGGTAGATCGTGCCCTGGGCCAGGAACGCGGCGCCGCCGATCCGCGTCGCTTCGCGTTCGAAGAGGTGGATGAAGATCCGGCCGATCGTCTTGCGCTTGCGCTCGGGCGGGACAATGCCCCGGAGCTTGTCGAGGAACAGGTCCGAGGCGTCGATGCCGATGACCTTCAGGGCGAACTTGTGGCGGAAGGCCTCCATCAGGGCCTCGTACTGGCCCTTCCGCAGGAGCCCGTTGTCGATGAAGATGCAGGTCAGGTTGTTGCGGATGGCCTTGTGGATGATGAGCGAGGTGACGAGCGAGTCGACGCCGCCCGACAGGCCGCAGATGACCTTGCCCGTCCCGACCGTCCGCCGGATCTCCTTGACCTTGCGCTCGATGAACGAGGAGATCGTCCAGTCGGCGCGCAGTCCGGCCAGCCCGAAGAGGAAATTGCCCAGAACCTTCTGACCTTCCTTGGTGTGGATGACCTCGGGATGGAACTGGACGCCGAAGAATTTCCGGGCCGGGTCCTCGATGACGGCCGCCAGGGTGTTGGCCGTGCTGCCGGTGACGGTGAATCCCGGCGGCACGCATTCAAGCCGGTCGCCGTGGCTCATCCAGACCTGCTCCTTGTCCTTGACCTCAGCCAGCAGCCCCGAACGGGCGGCGACGCGCAGGGCGGCGAAGCCGTATTCGCGCTCCTTGGAAGGGACGACCTTGCCGCCGAGCGAGTAGGCCATGAGCTGGACACCGTAGCAGATACCCAGGACCGGGACGCCGAGGTCGAAGATGCCCTTGGCCGGGTGGGGCGCACCCTTGCCGTAGACGCTCTGCGGCCCTCCGGAAAGGATGAGAGCGGCCGGCTTCTCCTTGCGGATCTCGGCGAGCGGAATCGAGAACGGCAGGATCTCCGAATAGACACCGAGCTCGCGGACCTTCCGGGCGATGAGCTGGGTGTACTGCGACCCGAAATCGAGGATGAGGACTTTCTGCATAGAGAGATTTTATCAGAGCGGAGGCGGAGTTTCAATTTGTGTTAAAATACGGGAGGCTTTTCAGAGGAGAGAACAATCATGGAATGGGAAGCATTAGCCAGAGAGTTGAGCCAAACGACCGAGACGAAGATCGTCCTCCTCGTCATAGACGGCGTCGGCGGCCTGCCCGTCGACGGAAAAACGGAGCTCGAGACGGCCCGCAAGCCGAATCTCGACGACCTGGCGAAAAGGGGCGTGTGCGGCGTTTCCGACCCTGTCATGATGGGCATCACGCCCGGCAGCGGCCCGGCCCATCTCGCCCTCTTCGGCTACGACCCGCTCCGCCACCAGCTCGGCCGCGGCATCCTCGAAGCCCTGGGCTCGGGCGTCGAGGTCGGCCGAAACGACCTTGTGGCCCGCGGCAATTTCGCCACGGTCCGGGGCGGCCTCGTCGTCGACCGCCGGGCCGGCCGCATCCCGACCGAGGAAAACGTCCGCATCTGCGGGTATCTGAACACCCATCTTCCCCGGCACGACGGGGTCGAGGTCCGGGTTTTTCCGGGGAAAGAGCACCGCTTCGTCACCCGGTTCACGTCCGAGGGCCTGGCCGACGCTTTGTCCGACGCCGACCCGCAGAAGGAGGGGGCACTCCCGGTCCCGACGGCGCCTCTCGTCCCCGAGGCGGCCAAGGCTTCGGCCGTCGTCAACCGCTTTCTCGACGACGTCGCCGCCGTCCTCGCGGGCGAGGCCAAGGCCAACGCGGCCCTCCTCCGCGGCTTCTCCAAATTCCCCTCCATCCCGACCATGCAGGAACTGTTCAAGGTCCGTCCGGCGGCCATCGCCAACTACCCGATGTACAAAGGCCTGGCCAAGATCCTCGGCATGGAGGTGATGGACGTCGGGAGCGAAACGACGGATCTCTTCGACGCCCTGGAGAAGAATTGGGCGGGGTACGATTTCTTCTACATCCATTATAAAAAGACCGACTCGGCCGGCGAGGACGGAAAATTCGCGGCCAAGATCGCCGCGATCGAGGTCCTCGACCCCTTCATCCCGCGCCTCCTGGCCCTCAAGCCGGACGTCCTTGTCGTTACCTCCGACCACTCGACGCCGGCCCTGCTCAAGGGCCACTCCTGGCATCCAAACCCCTTCGTCCTGGTCTCGCCGACGGCCGGGACAGACGACGTCGCGGCGTTCACGGAACGGGCCTGCGCCAAGGGCATTCTCGGACGCTTCCGCTCCATCTCGGCCATGCCGCTCATGCTCGCCCACGCCCTCAAGTTGAAAAAATACGGCGCTTAAATCAATTAAAGAGAGCCCGCGCAAAACGCACAGGGATGTTCGCAGAGGAGGCTGCGGAATAGGGGGCTGAGGGGTATCGTCGGAGGGAGCGGCGGGGAGCGGAGTCTTCGTAGCGACCAGCAGAAGTGTGGCGGAGCGACTCAAAGCCACAATTCTGGTAACTATCTGAAAAGAAATTTCTTTCCTGGACTTGCTTAAGATATTTCCTAGAAGTGCGGCTCCGGGTACTTCGCCGCACTTCTATCGGTCGCTCCCCAGAGTCCGCTCCCTGCCGCTCCTCCCATCGGATCCGGCCCGGAAAGGCGTGAAGAATCACCGCAGCGGACGGAGACGATCCCCGAGGCCCCTCCGCGGCCGACAGCGGGAAAAACCCGAGCGGTGCCCGGCCGGTGGACAACGAGCGGCAGGTCCTATAAAATCAATATGAATTGAAGCCCATGAGGATACGGCCGCTCTTTCCGGTCCTGGCCTGCCTCTCTGTCTTCCTCTCGGCCGCGCCCCAGGACGATCCGCGGGTCGAGATCGTCAACCTTCGCCGCTACACCTATTCGAACTTCACCCGCATCGTCCTCGACATGGGCAAGCTCCGCGAGTACACTTCCGGCCAGCTCCAAGACCCCGGCCGGATCTACGTCGACGTCCTCCAGGCCAAGCTCAACCCCGTTCTCCAAAGCCAATCATACCCGGTCAAGGTTGAGTACATCGGCCAGATCCGGATCTCGCAGAAGACGACCTCGACGGTCCGGCTCGCCGTCGAAGTCGACTTTTCCAGGATCCAATCCTACCGGGTCTATCATCTCTTCGACCCGTTCCGGCTGGTCATCGACATCACCCCCCGCGATACGAAAGCCCCGCCCTCGCCGACGCCGCCCGACAAGGCTTTTCCCCTCACCGACAAGACCCAGCCGCCCGTAAAACGCGAGGTCGCCCCTCAAGATCCGAGCCTCGCGGGGACCTCCTTGGCCCGCCAGCTCGGGCTCGGCGTCCGGACCATCGTTATCGACCCCGGCCACGGCGGCCCGCGGCCCGGGACGATCGGCAAGAGCGGGCTTCAGGAGAAGACCGTCAACCTCGACGTCGCCCTGGCCCTCCAGAAATTGCTGAAGGAAAAGGCGGGCATCGACGCCATTCTGACCCGGGAGTCGGACGTCGACGTGCCCCTCGAGAACCGGACGGTCATCGCCAACCAGAAACGGGCCGACCTGTTCGTGTCCATCCACTCCAACGCCCACCGGGACAGGAAGCGCGGCGGCGTCGAGACGTTTTTCCTGAACATCAGTCCCGACCTCTCGGTCATCGAGCTGGCCGCCGCCGAGAACGCCACCTCGACCAAGAACATCGGCGAGATGAAGACGATCCTCCAGAAGATCGTCCGGAACAGCAAGATCCAGGAGTCGCGGGACCTGGCCGAGCGCATCCAGAAAAACCTTGTCAAGGCCCTGTCCAGTGACCTGCCGTCGATCAAGAACCTGGGCGTCAAGGGCGGCCCTTTCTGGGTTCTCATCGGGGGCGAAATGCCCTCCGTGCTGGTCGAGATCTCCCACCTCAGCAACGCCAAGGAGGAGGCCAAGCTCAAGACCCGAAAATACCGCGATCTGGCCGCCCAGGGCATTTACGACGGGATCATGGAATATATACGCTCACTCGGGAAAGGATAGCGACGATGAAGAGACGCGATTTCCTCAGAGACATGGCCGCGGGCAGCCTGGCTCTCCGTTTCGGGCCGGGGGCGCTGGCCGGGGCAACCGCGACGCCGGCCGCGGTCCCGGTTCTCGTCTCGGTCGAGGGCGAATCCCCTGCCGCCATCACCAAGGAAGCGATCGCCATGCTCGGCGGGATGAAGAGGTTCGTGGGCAAGGGCGACAGGGTCGTCATCAAGCCGAATATCGGCTGGGACCGGACCCCCGAGATGGCCGCCTGCACCAATCCCGAGGTGGTCAAGACCCTGGTCGAGCTCGTCCTCGAGGCCGGGGCGAAGAAGGCCATCGTCATCGACAACACGACCAACCAGGCCAAGCGGTGCTATGTCCGCTCCGGCATCCAGGAGGCCGTGAAGCAGGCCGGCGGCGACATGCTCTTCGTCGACGACTACCGGGTCAAGAAAACGGCCCTCAAGGGCGTCTGGATCAAGGAATGGGACGTTCTTCTCGACGTCATCGAGGCGGACAAGGTCATTAACGTCCCCATCGCCAAGCATCATTCGCTCTGCCGCCTGACCCTGGGCATGAAGAACTGGCTCGGCGCGACCGGCGGGGCCCGCAACCAGTTTCACCAGGACCTCGACAAGGCCGTCGTTGACCTGGCCGCCTTTTTCAAGCCCCAGCTGACCGTCCTCGACGCCTACCGCATCCTCGTCCGCAACGGGCCGCAGGGGGGCCGTATCTCCGATACCGAGCTCCGCAAGACCGTCGTCGCCGGCACCGACCCCGTCGCCGTGGACGCCATGGGGGCGACGTTCTTCGAAGTCACGCCACGGGAGCTCCCCTACCTGCGCCTGGCCCGGGAGCGGGGTCTCGGAGAATTCGAACTGGAGAAGGTCCGCTTTGAAAAGAGAAAAATCTAGGAAGCACCGCGTCCTCGAGCTCCTCCGGATGGCCAGCCAGACGGCGTTCTTCGGGCTCTTCCTCACCCTCCTGCTGGGCGCCCATTACACGGGCGAGGACTACATCGGCTCGACCGTCCAGCGCTTCTTCCACTTCGACCCGTTGCTCGCCCTCGTCACCATCGTCTCGGCCCGGCTCGTCTACACGCTCTTCGCGTTCGCGCTGATCACCGTTGTCGTGACCATCCTCTTCGGCCGCGTCTTCTGCGGCTGGGTCTGCCCCCTCGGCGCCGTCCACCAGTTCTCGTCCTTCGTCTTCAAGAAGACGAAGTTCCTCAAGCCGCCCCGGGAAGAGAAGGCGAGCCTGGCCTGGAAGTACTACATCCTGATCATCGTCCTGGCCGGGGCGCTTTTCGGCCTAGACCTGGCCGGCTACCTCGACCCCTTCTCTTTCCTGGCCCGGTCATTCTCCGTGGCCGTTTTCCCCGCGCTGGCCTACGCCCTTTCCAGCCTCAACGGCGTCCTCTACGGACTCGGGACGACCGGCCTGGCCCGGTCGATCTCCCAGGCCCTCGAGAACTGGACGATTAACGTCACCTTTCAACAAGGGTTCTCCGTCGGCCTTCTCTTCCTCGGCGCGGTCGCGCTCAACTCCCGTAAGGAAAGGTTCTGGTGCCGCTATCTCTGCCCGACCGGCGCCCTTCTCGGCCTCCTCAGCCGCTGGAACCTGTTCAAGCTCAAGATCGACGAGGAGAAATGCATCAAGTGCGGCCTTTGCACCCAGCATTGCGAGACGCAGGCCAACCCCTATCCTAACGAGAAGTGGAAAAGCGGCGAGTGCGTCTACTGCCAGAACTGCGCTTCGATCTGCCCGACCGGCGCCATCCGTTTTCCGGTCTCCCTCCGGCCCGAAAAAATGACCAACGTGTCGAACGTCGATTTGTCGCGGCGGAAGCTCATCCTGACGACCCTGCTGGGCATTGTCGCGGTGCCCTTCTTCCGGCTGACGCCTTCCCACAAGCGGGCCTCTCTCAAGCTCATCCGGCCGCCCGGCTCGCTCCCCGAGGACAAGTTCCTGGCGAAGTGCGTCAAGTGCGGCCAGTGCATGCGGGCCTGCCCGACGGGCGGGCTCCAGCCCGTCCTGACCGAAGCCGGGCCGGAAGGCATCTATACGCCGATGCTCGTCCCCAAGGTCGGCTACTGCGAATATTACTGCTCGCTCTGCACGCAGGTCTGCCCGACGGGGGCCATCAAGAAGCTGACCATCGAAGATAAGAACAAGGTCAAGATCGGCACGGCCTGGGTCAACAAGAGCCGCTGCATCCCCTACGTCCTGGGCAAGCCCTGCATCGTCTGCGAAGAGCACTGCCCGGTCTCGCCCAAGGCCATCAAGCTCGTCGAGGTCGAGACGAAACTCGCCGACGGCTCGGTCGCCGTCCAGAAGGCCCCGGTCATCGATCTCGAGCTCTGCACCGGGTGCGGGATCTGCGAGAACAAATGCCCGGTCATGGACGACCCGGCGATCTTTGTTACGAGTGTGGGCGAAACGCGTTCGACGACGAACAGACTGCTCCTCGATATTACGAAGGAGACGCCGGCCAATCCTTATAAATAACGCTCTTCTCCCAGAATAGGGGAAGTCCTCCGTGAGGCGGCGATGGATATCGCCCCGAAGACCCCCGTAGCGGAGGGGGGGCCGGCAGGGAGCGGATTCTTGGGAGCGACCAGCAGAATTATGGCGGAGCGGCTCGAAGCCATAATTCTGGTAAATATCTTAATAAGGTCCTAGCATTCGGGCTCGCGCCTTCGCCCTCTGCGCCCGCTATTCTGGTAAATATCTGAAACGAGCTTATCCCCAAAATCGGGCGAAAACCCATAAATCAGGCCGGTCAGTCCGCCAGGGCCTTCTTCAGCTCGTCCTTGAGCCGGGGCACGACCTCGAAGAGGTCACCCACGATGCCGTAGTCGGCGACCTTGAAGATCGGCGCCTCGGCGTCCTTGTTCACAGCCACGATAACCTTGGAGGACGACATCCCGGCCAGGTGCTGGATGGCCCCGGAAATCCCCACGGCCACATAAAGGTTCGGCGAAACGGTCTTGCCGGTCTGGCCGACTTGGTGCTGGTGGCCGATCCAGCCGGAGTCGACGGCCGAGCGCGAGGCGCCCACGGCGGCCCGCGGAAATACGGCGGCGAGGTCCCGGAGCAGGGCGAAGTTCTCCGGCCCCTTGAGGCCGCGGCCGCCCGAAACGACCACGTCGGCTTCGGTGACGTCGACTTCTGCGCTGTCTTCCTTGATGACCCCGACGACGCGGCCCTTGACCGCTCCGTCGGGGATGGAAACGCTTTTCCTGACGACTTCCCCGCCGCCGGAAACGGCTTCTCCGAGCGGGAACGTATTCGGCCGGAGAGTCGCCAGCTTGGGCGTGGATCTCAGGGTGAAGGACAGGTACGCCTTGCCCGCGTAGATGGGGCGGGTGAACTCGAGCGCTCCGGCCTTGACCTCGATTTTCACGCAATCCGAGGCGAGGCCCGCGCCGAGCCGGGCAGCGACCCGCGGCGCGAGGTCCCGGCCCATGGCCGTGGCCGCGAAAAAGAGGGCCGCCGGTTTCGCCTCCCCGACGAACTCGGCCAGGGCCAGCGCGTACCCCTGAGAAGAATAATCGGCCAGGGCCGGATTCTCGAGGGCGAAGACCCGGGCCGCGCCGAGCGCAAACGCGCTCGGTGCCAGGTCCGCGACGGCGCCGCCGACGAGGACGGCGGCCGTCTCGACCCCCATCTCGCCGGCCCGGCGTTTGGCCTCGGAGAGGGCTTCGAGGGAACCCTTCTTGATCTTCCCGTCCCGCGTTTCCATGAATACGGCGATCATCGTCCCTCTCCTTTATATGACCTTGGCCTCGTTCCGGAGGAGGCGCACGAGCTCGCGGGCCGTCTCGGCCGGGTCGCCCTTCAGGATTTTTCCGGCCTGTCTCTGGGCCGGGACGTCCAGGTCGGTGACCTCGACCTGCGAGGCAAGCTCGCCCGGCCCGAGGCCCAATTCTTCGAGCTGGACGACCGGGATGTCCTTTTTCTTAGCGGCCATGATGCCCTTGAGCGTTTCGTAGCGGGGCTCGTTCAGGCCCTTTTGGGCGGTGACGACCGCGGGAAGGGAGATGACGACTCTTTCCATCCCACCTTCGATCTCGCGGAGGGCCGTCGCGGACGCCCCCTCGACCTCGAGTTTCGTCACGACGGTCGCCTGGGGCAGGCCGAGGAGCTCGGCGACCATGGCCGGAACCTGGCTGTTGTCGGCGCCCACCGACTGCTTCCCGAAAAGGAAGAGGTCCGTTCCGGCGAACTTCCGCTCCACGGCCCGGGCGATGATGCGGGCCGTCCGCAGACCGTCGTAGGTTTCGGGGGAGTCGTCCTTGACCAGGAAGACCTCGTCGGCCCCCATGGCCAGGCACTTGCGGAGGACGGCGACGGCCTCGTCTTTTCCCACGGATACGACGCGGACCGTCCCGCCCTTGGCTTCCCTGAGCTTCAGGGCCTCCTCCACGGCGTATTCGTCGTAGGGGCTGATGACGAAATTCAGCCCGTCCTCGACGATCGATTTCGTCTCGTGCCGGATCCGGATCCAGGATTCCGTGTCGGGAACCCGCTTGACGAAGACAAGGATGTTCATGGGTTTCTCCTCTTCCGGGGACCGAACCGGCTCACGGCCGCTCGAACTTCTTGAAAAGGAGCGATCCGTTGGTCCCGCCGAAACCAAAGGAATTGCTGAGGCCGTGGATGATCTCGGCCTTCCGGGAGGCGTTCGGGACGTAGTCCAGGTCGCACTCCGGATCGGGGAACTCGTAGTTGATGGTCGGCGGCATGACCTGGTGGAAAAGGCAGAGGGCCGTGACCCCCGCCTCGAGGCCGCCCGCGGCGCCGAGCAGGTGGCCGGTCATGGATTTCGTCGAGTTGACGGCCAGCCGCGGCGCATGCTCTCCGAAGACCTTCTTGATGGCCATGGTCTCGGTCTTGTCGTTGAACGGCGTCGACGTACCGTGGGCGTTGATGTACTGGACGTCCTCCGGCCGCACCCCGGCATCCTCGATGGCCCGGCGCATGACCCTGACAGCTCCGTCGCCGTCGGGCGCGGGCGCGGCGACGTGGTAGGCATCGCTTGTCATCCCGTAGCCGACGATCTCGGCGTAGATCCGGGCCTCCCGCCGCAAGGCCCGGCCCAGCTCTTCGACAATGACGACGCCGGCCCCCTCGCCCATGACGAATCCGTCCCGCCGGGCGTCGAAGGGGCGGGACGCCCGGACCGGTTCGTCGTTTCGCTCCGACAGGGCTTTGATCGCAGTGAACCCGGCCAGGCTGAGCGGCGTCAGCGGGGCCTCGGCCCCGCCGGCGATCATGATATCGGCCTCGCCGCGGGCGATCATCCGGAACGAGTCGCCGATGGCGTGGGTGCCGGTGCTGCAGGCCGTGGCGTTGGCGCAGTTGGGGCCCTTGGCGCCGTAGCGGATGGAGATCTGGCCGGAGGCCTCGTTGATGATCGTCTGGATGAGGAAGAACGGGGAGACGCGGTCGGGACCTTTTTCCCAAAGGATCTTAAGGTTCTCTTCGATGGAGCCGAGCCCGCCGATGCCCGAACCGACATAGGTCCCGGCCCGGTCCGACTGGAGGTCGCCGAGGGGGATGCCGGAATCTTCCACGGCCAGATAAGCCGCGGCCACGGCGAAGCGGATAAAGGGGTCCATCTTGCGGACCTCTTTGCGGTCGATGAACAGGAGGGGGTCGAAGTCCTTGACCTCGCCGCCGAAGCGGGTCGAATAGCGGGTGACGTCGAACCGGGTGAGCGTCGCGATGCCGCTTTCCCCGCGGAGCAGGGCCCGCCAGGTTTTTTCCGTCCCCGTCCCCAGCGGCGAAACCAGGCCGAGGCCCGTGACGACGACCCGGCGGCCGGGAAAGCTATACCTGCCCATGGAACCAACGATCCTTGAGGAAAGGGGGCCGGGAGATTACTTGGCGTGCCCCACGATGTAGTCGATGGCCTTGCCGACCGTCGTCAGCTTCTCGGCCTGGTCGTCGGGGATGTCCAGCCCGAACTCATCCTCCAGGGCCATGACCAACTCGACGGTATCCAGAGAGTCGGCGCCGAGATCATCGATGAAGGACGCGTCTTCGGTGACCTGCTCCTCGCTGATGCTCAGCTTGTCTGAAACAATCGCCCTGACTTTCTTGAGCAGCTCGTCTCTTTCCATACTGTCCTCCTCAAACTAAATTGATAAAAAAGATGATGGCGGACCGCCTACATATACATGCCGCCGTTCACGCTGACCACCTGGCCCGTGATATAAGCGGCATCGTCGGAGAGTAGGAATCTTACAGCAGATGCCACGTCTTTGGGAAGCCCGAACTTTTTCATGGGGATGATCTCGAGGTAGGCCTTCTTGACGTCCTCGGGCAAGACGTCCGTCATGGCCGTCGCGATGAACCCCGGCGCGACCGCGTTGACGGTGATGCCTCGGACGCCGACTTCTCGGGCCAGGGACCGGGCCAAGGCGATGACGCCGGCCTTGGAGGCCGCGTAGTTGGCCTGTCCGGCGTTGCCCATGAGGCCCGCGACCGAGGCGATGTTGACGATCCGGCCGTATTTCGCCGCGATCATGGTCCGGATGACGGCCTTGGAGAAGTTGAAGGTCCCCTTGAGGTTGACCCGGATGACGGCGTCCCAATCCTCCTCCCGCAGGCGCATGAGCAGACCGTCGCGGGTGATGCCGGCGTTGTTGACCAGGTGGTCGATCCGGCCGTGCGTGGCGGCTACGGCGGTAACGACGCGCTCGACGGCGGCCGCGTCGGCGACGTCGGCCTGGTGGGCCTCGGCCTTGCCGCCGGCGTCGGCGATCGATCGGGCCACGGCCTCGAGTTTGTCGAGCTGCACGTCGACGAGGACGACGGCCGCCCCTTCGGCGGCGAGGTCGCGGGCGATGGCCTCGCCGATCCCCTGGGAGGCGCCGGTGACGATCGACACCCGTCCTTCGAAGCGTCTCATGCGTTCACTCCTTTGAGGACGTGCTCGTAGCGCAGGATCTCCGCCTGGATCTTCTCCTGGACCCGGTTCGCGACGAACTCCCGGGCCCGAAGGACGGCGTTGCGGACGGCGGCCGGGTTGGACCGGCCGTGGCCGATGATGCAGACGCCGTCGACGCCGAGGAGCTGGGCGCCGCCGTATTCGGAGTAATCCACCTTCTTGTAGATCTTTTTCAGGTGCCGCTTCATGAGGAGGTAGCCGAGCTTGGCGAAGATGTTCTTGGTGATCTCGTGGCGGGCCATCGACAGGACGCTCTGGACGACCCCTTCCGAGACCTTGAGGGCCACGTTCCCGGTGAAGCCGTCGCTGACGATGACATCGGCGACGCCGGAGAACAGGTCCTTCCCCTCGACGTTGCCGATGAAACGCAAGGGCGCCTCCTGGAGCCTGTCGAACGCCTCGCGCACGAGGTCGTTGCCCTTGCCTTTTTCCTCGCCGATGCTCATCAAACCCACCCGGGGGTCGGACACGCCGACAACCGCCTCCATGAAGATCTTGCCCATGACCGCGAACTGAACGAGGTTGTGAGGCTGGCAGTTCGCGTTGGCCCCCACGTCAAGGAGCAGGGTCTGCCCCTCGATCCCGGGGACGAGGAGGGCCAGGGCCGGCCGGTCCACGCCCTTGAGGGAACCCAGGACCTCGCGGGACATATAGACGACCGCCCCGGTGTTGCCCATGCTGACGAAGGCCTCGGCCCGGCCGTCCTTGACGAGCTGAGCCCCGACGCGGATGGAGGAGGCCTTCTTTTTCCGAAAGGCGAGGACGCTCTCGCCCATGCCGATCGCCTCCGGCGCGTCGATGACGGTCGTCCGCGATTTCTTGAGGCCGGTCCGGTCGACTTCCCGGCGGATGACGCTCTCGAGGCCGACGAGGAGGATGTCGACGCCGAAATCCTCGGCCGCGCGCATGGCGCCGGGCACGATGGCCTTAGGGCCGAAATCCCCCCCCATCGCGTCGACGGCGATTCTCATGCACGGGACTCGGGTCAGTCTTCGGTCCCTTCCGTCACCTGCCGTCCCTTGTAGTGCCCGCACTCGGGGCAGGCCCGGTGCGGCAGCTTGGGGTTGCCGCACTTGGGGCAGACGGAGAAGGTGGGGATGGTGAGCCCGTCGTGGGCCCGGCGTTTCCCTTTTCTCGTCGGCGAATGGCGTCTCTTTGGATTAGGCATTTAACTCTTGTCTCTCACGTTGAATTTGATTTTATTCCAACGGGGATCGGACTCTTTGACGAGGCACGAGCACGCGGCGTCGTGGATGAGCTCGCCGCAGACGGCGCAGATCCCCTCGCAGCCGGGCGCGCACAGGGGCTTCGCCGGAAAGGTCAGGTTCAGCTGCTCGAGGACGACGGCCCGCAGGTCGAGCTGGCGGCCGCTATAGTACATCTGGCCGAGCTTCTCGTCGGACAGCTCCTCGGACAGGGCGTCGAGCTCCTCGGGCAGATAGATGAGGTCGAACTTGCTGGCCACGGGGAATTCGAACGGGATCAGGCAGCGCGAGCAGACGAAGCTCAGCTGGGCCGTGATCTCGCCCCGGATGAGGATCTCCTCGCCGATGAGGCGGACGGCGATTTCGGCGTGGGCCGGCTCGAGGACGACGGCGTTTTCCTCGACCAGGTCCAGGTTCAGGAACTCGAAATCCCCGGACAGGCGGAGGCCTTCCTTCGGCAGGCGGTCGATATCGATCAGCATCGTCGTGTCCAAATGATCATCCTCAAAAAAATTTCATCTTATTATACCAAGTGGGACCCGGTTGTCAAATTCGCCCGGGTCTGGGAAATCGGGCTTGAACAGGCCGCCCGGACGAGTATAATGAGGACGGACAACCTTCATGAGCGGCTACAACACAAGGGTGGAATACAGGGGGGACGCCTACATCGTCCAGACCCAGGACAAGGGGCTCGCGGCCCAGTACGTCGAATCGTTGATCTACAAGGCGGGCCGGCTGCTCGCCTCCAAAAGGACCTTTTACACCGCCTTCATGAACCTGCCCGACGTCAGGGAGCGGATCGAACGGATGATCGAGGACCAGCACAAGACGATCCTCGGACAGATCGTCGAAGGCGGGTACGACTGAGTCCGAAACGCCTCTTCCTCATCGACGGGCATTCCCTCCTCTACCGTTCCTACTACGCCATTCAGGGGCTCGCCAACTCCGGCGGTTTCCCGACGGGCGCCATCTACGGCTTCATCAACGCCCTGCGGAAGATCGTCGATAAGGAAAAACCCGACTACCTGGGTGTCGTTTTCGACGTCGAGGGCCCGACGGTCCGCCACGAGGAGTTCAGCGCCTACAAGGCCCACCGCAAGCCGATGCCCGAGGACCTCGTCGCCCAACTCCCGGTCCTCAAGGACGTCCTCCGGGCCCTGCGGGTGGCCACGGCCGAGTACCCGAAGTACGAGGCCGACGACGCCCTGGCCACGCTGGCCGCGCTGGCGGCGGCGAAGGGGATCCTGACCGTCATCGTGACCACGGACAAGGACCTCCTCCAGGTCGTCGACGCCACGACGTCCATCTGGAATCCGTCGAAGGAAACGACCATCGACGCGGGGAGCGTCAAGGACGTCTTCGGGGTCGGCGCCGGGGAGGTCGTCGACGTCCTCTCCCTTTGGGGCGACCCGACCGACAACGTCCCCGGCGTTCCCGGGATCGGCGAGAAGACGGCCAAGTCTCTCATCCAGGAGTTCGGTTCCCTCGACAATCTCCTCCGGAACATCGACCGGGTCAAGAACCCCCGCGTCCGGGAGAGGATCACCCAGAACCGGGAGCTCCTCGAGCTCAGCCGGCGGCTCGTCACGGTGACCCGCGACCTCGACCTCGAGCTCGACCTCGCGCGTTACGCCGTCCAGGCGCCCGACGAAAAGGAGACCGTCCGGCTTTTCCAGGAGCTCGAGTTCTCCTCCCTCCTGGCCGACTTTCTGCAGAAACCGCAGCTCCCGGCCGAAAAAGAATTCCACACGATCCTCGAGGAGGACGAGCTCCGGGCCCTCGCCGCCCGGATCGCGAAGGCCGGAGAGGTGGCCCTGGACACGGAGACCGACAGCGCCTTCCCCACCCGGGCCCGCCTCGTCGGGCTGTCCTTTTCCCTCGTCCCGGGAGAGGCCTTCTACGTCCCCGTCGGCCACGACTACCTGGGCGCTCCGCCCCAGATCCCCAAGGCGCGCGCCCTGGACATCCTCCGCTCTGTCCTGGAGGACCCGGCCATCCGCAAGATCGGTCAGAACATCAAATATGACCTCATCGTCCTCGAGCACGAAGGCGTGCGCCTGGCCGGCGTCTCTCGGGACACGATGGTCCTGTCCTACCTCCTCGAGCCGAACTGGGGCAAGCACGGCCTCGAGAAGCTGGCCCTCCATTACCTCCAGGCGACCAAGGCGCCCTACAAGGACATCGTCGGCCGGGGGAAGAACGAGCTGACGATGGATAAAGTCGAGATCGAGCGGGCCGCCCCGTACGCCTGCCAAGACGCCGCCCTGGCCCTGGAGCTCGACCGGGTCCTTTGGAAAAAGATCGAGGCCAAGAAGCTCGACCGGCTCTACGAAGATATCGAACGGCCGCTCATCGGGCTCCTGGCCCGGATGGAGATCTGGGGCGTGCGCGTCGACCCCGCGGTGCTGAAGTCCATGTCCAAGGAGCTGGGGGGGGAACTCGGGCGTCTCGAGAAGGAGATCCACGCGCTCGCCGGGGGCGCCTTCAACATCAACTCGCCCCGCCAGCTGGCCGACATCCTCTTCCATAAGCTGGGATTGCCGGCCGCCCGGCGGACGAAGATCACCAAGGGTTACTCCACGTCCCTCGACATCCTCGAGGAGCTCGCGGCCGTCCATCCCCTGGCCCGGCACGTCCTCGATTACCGGCAGATGTCCAAGCTCAAGTCGACGTATGCCGACGCCCTCCCCCTGCTCATCGACCCGGCCACGGGCCGCATCCACACTTCCTATAACCAGACCGTGGCCTCCACCGGCCGCCTGTCGTCGAGCGACCCGAACCTCCAGAACATCCCCATCAGAGGCCCGTGGGGGGCGCGCTTCCGCCGGGCCTTTATCCCGGACAAGGGGCACTTGCTGCTAGCCGCCGACTATTCCCAGATCGAGCTGCGCGTCCTGGCCCATCTCTCGCAGGACCCCAAGCTTATCGCCACATTCCTCGAGGACCGGGATGTCCACGAGGAGACCGCCCGGCTCGTCTTCGGGGACAGTGCCGGGGAGGAGACGCGGCGGCGGGCGAAGATCATCAATTTCAGCATCGTCTACGGGACCTCGGCCTTTTCCCTGGCCAAGGAGCTGGGGACGACGGCGGGCGAAGCCCAGAAGTTCATCGATCGCTACTTCGGCGAACTCCCGGGCGTCAAGGTCTACCTCGACAGGGTCGTCGAGGAGGCCCGCGAGCGGGGCTATTCCGAGACGATCCTCGGCCGGCAGAGGCAGGTCCCGGAGCTGCGCATGCCCGACCGGACCATCCAGCAGGCCGGCCGGCGCATCGCCCTCAACAACCCCATCCAGGGCTCGGCGGCCGACCTCGTCAAAGTGGCCATGCTCCGCGCCGCCCGGGCGCTCGAGGCCCGGAAGCTCGGGACGCGCATGATCCTCCAAGTCCACGACGAACTCGTTTTTGAGGTCCCCGAAAAGGAAAAAGCGGAGGTCGAGCCTCTGGTCCGTGAGGCCATGGAGGGAGCGGCCGAGCTCCTGGTCCCGCTCAAGGTCCGCCTGGGCTTCGGCCCGAACTGGGCCGACGCGAAATAAAATAAAGAGGGACAGTCCCGGCTAGAGCATCTTGTAGAAAGCCCGGTATTTCTTGTAGATGGCCCCGCCCATGCGCTCCATCTCGGCCCGGACCTTGACGTTGGCTTCCATTTCGTGGTGGGTGTCCATCATCTCATAGCCGGCCTCGTGGGCGGACATGAGGGTCTTGACGCCCATGAGGACGTCGAGGCCCTGGCCCCGGTACTGCTCCTTGACGGCCCCGAGCAGGAGGTCGAGCTGTTTGGTCTTCTTGGCCGCCCGAAGAACACGGATGAAACCGAAGGGGAGCAGGCGGCCCCTGGCCTTACGGATGCCCTCGGTCATGTCGGGCATGGCGATAATGAAGGCCACGACGTCCCCGTCCTTCTTGATGGCCTTGACGAAGCGCGGGTCGACGACCGGAAGGTAGCGCTTGGCCAGGTCGTCCATCTCCTCCTCTCCGAGGGGGGCGAAGCCGTAGATGTTGCCGGCCATGTAGCACTCGTTCATGAGCGACAGGATGGGGCGGATCCAGGGTTTGAGCTCCTTCCTCTTGCGGAACTCGATGATCTCGTAAGTGCCGCGCTTCATGGCCCGTTCGTAGATCTTTTTATAGAATTCCGGCAGCTCCTTGGGGACGTCGAGCTTGTAGACGAACCAGTCGTTGTCCTTGGCGTAGCCTTCGTCTTCGAGGAACTTCGGCATCCATTCGAAATTGTAGTAGGTGGCGATGGTCGCCCGGTGCTCGAAGCCCTCGATGAGGAAGCCCTCGGGGTCCTGGTCGGAAAAGCCGTAGGGGCCGACCACCTTGGTCATCCCCTTGGCCCGGGCCCATTCTTCGATGAAACCGAGGATGGCGTGGATCGCTTCCTTGTCCTCGTAGGTGTCCAGGTACCCGAACCGGGCCGTCTTTTCGTTCCGGTGTTCGTTGAAGCGGTGGTTGATGATGCCCATGGCCCGGCCCACGGGCCGTCCGTCCTTCCAGGCCAGGAGGAGGATCGTGTCGCAGTAACCGAAGGCTTTGTTCTTTTTCTTGTCGAAGTACTTCCAGTCGTCCATGTAGATGGGGTGGACCCAGTTCTCGTGCCCGGCGTGGATCTTCTCGGGCAGGTAGATGAACGTCTTCAGATCTTTTCTGGACAGGACCTCGCGGATCTCGATGGGCATGTTTGTTCACTCTCCTCGGCGGATTCGTTCTTTTATCCTATATTCCAGTGGAAAAAGCAATCGGTTTTTATCTCTGAAAAAACCTGTTCAAAAGATGAGGAAGGCATGTGGAAATTCTTGACAACCCTCCGGCCCATCACTATACTTGGCCCTCAAAATAAGGAAGGCAACCTGTCCCAATGAACGCCGAAACAATCGTCCTCCTAACGATCCTTGTCCCCATCGTCGGCTCGTTCGCGACCCCCCTGGCCGGCCTGCTGTCCAGGCGCGCCCGGTCGGTCTGGGCCATCCTGGTGAGCGCCGTGACGGCCGTCTTGCCGCTGACCCTGATCCCCCTCGCTCTCCAAGGGGGGGAGGTTATCGTGCGCAAAAGCCTGGCCCTGGGCTTCGACTTCGTCCTGATCATCGACCCGCTGTCGATCTTCATGGCCGGCGTGTCGTCGTTCGTCGGCTGTCTCATCGTCGTCTACTCCGTCGGCTACATCCATAAGGAAGAGAACCAGAACGAATACTACCTGATGGTCCTGCTCTTCATCGGGGCGATGATGGGCCTGGTCTTCTCCGGGAACCTCATCTTCCTCTACCTCTTCTGGGAGATCATCGCCATCAGCTGCTGGCGGCTCATCGGCTTCTACCGGGAGCCGGCTCACGTCCGCAAGGCCGACAAGGCCTTCCTGGTGACGTTCTTCGGCGCCGTAGTCATGCTCCTCGGTTTCATCCAGATCTACGGCATCACCAACACCTTCGACATCACGGCCATGCGGGGGACACTCGTCCCGGGGACGGCCGTCCTGCTCATCCTTTTCGGCCTGTTCTCGAAATCGGCCACGGTCCCGCTCCACACCTGGCTGCCGGACGCCGGCGTCGCGCCGACGACCGTCACGGCCCTGCTCCACGCCGCCGTCCTGGTCAAGATCGGCGTCTACGCTTTCGCCCGCCTCTTCCTCTATACTTTCCGGCTGCCCGAAGGTTGGCAGCAGGCCATCCCCATCATCGTCATGGTCTCCAGCCTCGTCGCAGCGGGCGCGGCCGCCGTGGAGAACGATATTAAAAGAATCCTGGCCTACTCGACGATCAGCCAGATCGGCTACATCTTCCTCGGCTTCAGCATGGCCAACGCGGCCGGGATCTCCGGGTCGCTTCTCTTCATCCTGATGCACGGGCTGGCCAAGGCCGGGCTCTTTCTCTGCGCCGGGATCGTCATCCACGCCGTCCACACCAAGGACATCCGGGAGATGGGCGGCCTCGTCAAGACGATGCCGGTCACGGCGATCGCCTTCCTCGTCTGCTCCTTCTCGGTCATCGGCATCCCACCCTTCGGCGGCTTCTTCTCGAAATTCCTGGTCATCATGGGGACCGTGCAGGCCGGCCGGCCCTGGCTCGCCGCCGCGGCCCTCTTCACCGCCGTCCTGACGATGTACTACCTTTTCAGGGTTTTCAGCCTGGTGTTCCTGGGTGAGCTCAAGCGCCCGGCTCCCGAGAAAACGAAATCCATGGTCTTTGTCGTCGCCGTCCTGGCCGTTCTCAGCCTGGCGGCCGGCCTCTTCGTCGCCTACCCGATGAAGCTCGTCAACATCGCGACGACCGAGATGAGTTGGTGGCTCCGATGACGCCCAAAATGCTTCTTCTCCCCATCCTCCTGCCCGCCGCCCTGGCCGTCGTCCTCCTCGTCATCCCGCGGACGCTCCGCCTCGTCCGGAACGCCCTGGCCCTGGCCGGCGCGGCCGTCCTTCTCTACTACGGCTTCGTCTTCTTCGCCCTGAAGGACCTCCGGTTCAACGTCCCCTGGCTCGGCATGGGCATCGACTTCGACCTCCGCCTCTACCACTTCTCGAGCTTCATCCTGCTCGCACTGGCCGGGTTCCTCATCCTGATCACGCTCTATTCGACGGTCAAGATGAAGGACGCGCCGCGGGCCCGGGAATTCTTCGCCTACGTCTTCCTAACCGCCGCCTTCGCCAACGGGGCGGTGCTGGCCAATAACTTCGTCCCCCTCGTCTTTTTCTGGGAAGGCTTGCTCGTCACCCTCTATGGCCTCATCACCATCGGCGGCCGGCCGACATCGGGCCGGACCGCGGTCAAGGCCCTTCTGATCAGCGGTTTCTGCGACTTCTCGATGATTCTGGGTATCGGGCTCCTGTGGACCGTGAGCGGCACGCTGACCATGTCCCAGGTCTCCGTCGAGCCGACGGGGCTGGCCGCGGTCGCCTTCGTCCTGATGATGATCGGAGCCGCCGGCAAGGCCGGGGCCATGCCCTTCCACACCTGGATCCCCGAC
The DNA here is from genome assembly GCA_026393975.1 of Candidatus Aminicenantota bacterium. Lineage (GTDB taxonomy): Bacteria > Acidobacteriota > Aminicenantia > Aminicenantales > Saccharicenantaceae > RBG-16-66-30. The sequence goes on from JAPKZD010000018.1 coordinate 65,169, forward strand.
GCCGCCGTCGACGCACCCGTGACCTTCATGGCCTTCCTGCCGGCCGCCTTCGAGAAACTGCTGGGCATCTACCTCCTGGCCCGGATCTCCCTCGACTTCTTCAAGCTCCGGCCGGGGAGCGGCCTCTCCGTCCTGCTCATGGTCCTCGGGGCGGTGACCATCGTCCTGGCCGTTCTCATGGCCCTCGTCCAGAAGGACCTCAAGCGGCTCCTGTCCTATCACGCCGTCAGCCAGGTCGGCTACATGATCCTCGGCATCGGGACGGCCGTGCCGTTCGGCATCGCCGGCGGGCTCTTCCACATGATCAACCACGCCATGTATAAATGCGGCCTCTTCCTGAGCGCCGGCTCGGTCGAGCACCGGACCGGCACGACCGAGCTCAAGAAGCTCGGCGGCTTGCGGAAAGAGATGCCGCTGACGGCCTTCGGATTCACCGTCTGCGCCCTGGCCATTTCCGGGGTCTGGCCGCTCAACGGTTTCGTTTCCAAAGAGATGGTCTTCCACGGCGCCCTCGAATCGGGCTACACGGTCTTCGCCATCGCGGCCTGGGTCGGGGCGATCTTCACCTTCGCCTCCTTCCTCAAGGCCGGGCATTCCGTATTCTTCGGCGAACGGACCCGCGAGATCCCAGCGGTCAAGGAGAGCCAACCGGCCATCGTCGTCCCCATCCTCGTCCTGGCGGCCCTCTGCATTCTCTTCGGCGTCTACAATAAGCTCCCCTTGACCCTCTTCATCCAGCCCATCCTTGCGGGTCACGTGGAGGCCGGCGCCCATCTCGATTTTACCAGTCACGCCCTGGACATCTTTAACCCGGTGGCCCTTATCTCGATCGGCTGTCTCGTTCTGGCCTTCCTGCTCCATCGGCACGGCTTCCTGAAGTCCGGCCGCAAGCCCTACCTGGCCTCCGAACCCGTCCATAACCTCCCTGTGGTCCACAAGCTCTACGACCTGGCCGAGGCCCGGGTGTTCGACCCCTACGAGCAGGGTGTCAAGGTCCTCCACGGGCTGTCTCTCGTCCTGTACAAGGCCGTCGACCGGCCCATCGATTTCGTCTTCGAGAAGGTCGTCACCGTCGCCGGGGAGAAATTCACGGCCATCCTGAGGAAGGCCCACAACGGGCATTATGCGAACTACCTCGCCTGGTGCCTGGCCGGCCTGATCATCGTGGCGGGCGCGATCAGCCTGCTCGCGAAATAGAGGAGGAGCGTTGATCATACTTTTCGTTGCGCTGCCGCTCGTCGTGGCGGGGATTCTCCCTCTCGTCGGCAAGGTCTCCCGGCGGGTCGTGCCGGACCTGCTGGCCAACGCGGCCCTGCTCTTCCTGCTCGTCTACGCCGCGATCACCGGGCGTCACCTCATCGCCGGCGGGCCCGTCCTCCAACAGCTCTCCTGGTTCGGTGAGCCCGTCGCCATCCGGCTGGCCCTGGACGGGTTCAGCCTGCTCATGCTCCTGGCCATCGCCCTCGTCGGGCTGGCGGCCTGCCTGTTCTCCATCGACTACATGGAGCACTACGGGGCCAAGGCCAATTATTACGCCCTGTTCCTGGTCATGATCGCCGGGATGAACGGACTCGTCCTGGCCACGGACCTCTTCAACGTCTACCTCTTCATGGAGGTGGCGGCCGTCGCGTCCTACGCCCTCGTCGCCTTCGGGCTGGGGCGGGACGAGCTCGAGGCCGCCTTCAAATACCTCCTGCTCTCCGTCGTGGCCACGGCCTTCATCCTGATCAGCGTCGCCGTCATCTTCGGGATGACCGGGAGCCTGGATTTCGCGGCCGTGGCCAAGGCCCTCCAGGAGCTCAACGCCGGCGCCGCGGTCGGCGTCGCCTCCGCCTTCTTCCTCATGGGCTTCGGCCTGAAGGCGGCCCTTATCCCGTTCCACGCCTGGCTTCCAGACGCCCACCCTTCGGCCCCGGCGCCCATCTCGGCCGTCCTGTCCGGCCTCCTGATCAAGGTCTCCGGCGTCTACGCCATGACCCGGATCTTCCTCAACGTCTTCGGCCTGACGCCGGCCCTGTCCACGGTCCTGATGTCCCTGGGCGCGCTGTCCATGGTCGTCGCCGCCTTCCTCGCCCTGGGCCAGAAGGACATGAAGAGGATGCTGGCCTATTCCTCGATCAGCCAGGTCGGCTACGTCGTCCTGGGGATCGGCATCGGGACGCCCCTCGGCATCGCCGGCGGGCTGTTCCACCTCTTCAACCACGCCCTGGCCAAAGGGCTCCTGTTCTTGACCAGCGGCTCCGTCCAGCAAGCCACGGGCACGCGGGACCTCGACGAGATGGGCGGCCTGGCCAAGCGCATGCCGATCACGGCCGCAACGAACCTCGTCGGGGCCCTGTCGATCGCTGGCGTCCCGCCGCTCAACGGGTTCTGGTCGAAGCTGATCATCATCATCGCGCTCGTCCAGTCCGGGCACCCCGTATTCGCCGTGATCGCCGTCCTGACCTCGGTCCTGACCCTCTGGTACTATCTCCTCATGCAGCGGAAGGCCTTCTTCGGCAAGCTCAACGAAAAATGGGCCGCCGTCAAGGAAGCGCCTTTCTGGATGACGGCCGCGACCGTCTTCCTGGCCCTCCTCTGCGTGGGGATCGGCATCCTCTTCTCGTCGACCGTCACGACCTGGATCCAGCCCGCCGCCGACGTGCTCGCGGACGGGGTCCACGCCGTGATCGGATCGTGGGGATTTTAAACGATGATCGTGCAAACAGCTCTCCTCATCGGTTTGGTCCTGTTCTCGGTCCTGGCCATCCTGCTCCGCGACCTGCTCAAGTCGGCCATCTCGCTCGCCGCCGCCAGCCTGTTCCTGGGGATCATCTTCTTCAGGATGAACGCCCCGTACGCCGGCGTCTTCGAGATCTCCGTCGTCGCCGGGTTGATCACGGTCCTCTTCATCCTGACCATCGCCCTGACCAAGGCCGGCGACGAGGTCCGGGAATCCCGGGTCGTGAACTGGGTCTTCCCCCTCTTCTTCATCGCCTTCATCATCATCGACGCCCTGGTCATGAAGGGCCTCCTCCGGAAGATCCCGGCCCTCGCCTCGGGAGCGGAGACGGGCACCTTCGGCGACGTCCTCTGGAAAGGGAGGACGTTCGACCTCGTCGGCCAGATCGCCGTCATCCTGGCCGGCGTGTTCGCCGTCCTGGCCCTGTTCCGCAAGGGGGACAAACATGACTAACACCTGGTACTTCACCCTGTTTTTCGCGGCCGCCCTCATCTTCGCCGGGATCCTCGGCCTCCTTCTCCGGCGGAACCTCATCAAGCTCTTCATCGCCATCGAAGTCATCGCCAAGGGCATCAGCCTGCTCCTCCTGGGGACCGGGTTCGCCAAGGACAACATCCTCGTCGCCCAGACCCTTGTCGTCACGTTTATCGTCGTCGAGGTCAGCCTCGTGGCCACGGCCCTGGCCCTCATCATCAACATCGCCCGGCAGACGAAGAGCCTGGACATCCGCAAGCTGGCCAGGCTGAAAGGTTGAGCCATGAAGGGAATCGGTTTCCTCCTCTCCCCGCCCGTCGCCTTCCTCTTTTTCCTGGGGACGGCCTTCGCCCTCTACGGCCTGGGATCGAAAATGGCACCCAAGCTGACCAAGGTCGGCGGCAAGCTCACGACCTACGCCTGCGGCGAGGACATCCCGGGCGTCAAGATCCAGTTCGGCTACCGCCTCTTCTTCTTCGTCGCCCTGTTCTTCACGATGATGCACGTGGCCGTCCTGGTCATCGCCACCGTTCCCTCGGGCAAGATCGTCTTTTTCGCCGTCTTCTACCTGCTCATGATCTTCCTGTCCGTCATGGCCCTGGTCACAAGGAGCTAACATGCTGAACAAGCTCACGCGTTGGTCCAGGATCAAGTCGCCCTGGATCCTCCACCTCAACTCCGGCGCCTGCAACGCCTGCGACATCGAGATCGTCGCCGCGCTGACCCCGCGGTTCGACGTCGAGCGCTTCGGCATTCTCCTCAAGGCCACGCCACGCCACGCCGACGTCATCATCGCCAGCGGCCCGGTCACCCGCCAGATAAGGGACCGGATCATCCGCATCTACGACCAGGTCCCCGACCCCAAGTTCGTCATCGCCGTGGGCGCCTGCGCCATGTCCGGCTGTGTCTACCGCGGCGCGTACAACATCATGGGCGGCATCGACCAGGTCATCCCGGTGAACATGTACGTCCCGGGCTGCCCGGCCCGGCCCGACGCCATCATCGACGGCGTCGTCAAGCTTCTGGGTAAACTCTAAGCATCAAGGAACCGACATGTCCGACATCGAAATCGTCGAAAGCCTGAAGCGGGACCTCGGGGAGAAGGCCCTCGATCTAACGAATCCCGACGTCCGCCGCATTTTTGTCAAGATCGCGCCGCCGGAGCTCGTCCCGGTCGTGACGCTCCTCCGCGACAAGTACGACTGCGCCTACCTGGCCACGATCAGCGGGGTCGACAAGGGCGACACGTTCGAGTTCCTGTACCATTTCGCGTCGCCCGTCGCCAACATCAACCTGCGGACCGAATTCCCGAAATCCGAACCCCGCATCGCGTCCATCTGCGCCGTCATCCCGGGCGCCGTCCTCTACGAGCGGGAACTCCAGGAGATGTTCGGCGTGAAGGTCGAGGGCATCCCCGACCCCCGCCGCCTCGTCCTGCCAGACGACTGGCCCGAAGGCCAATACCCTTTGAGGAAAGACTGGAAGCACGTGCGGCCCCAGGAAGTCATCCCCGGAGGAAAGTCATGAGTTTCCAGATCCCCATCGGTCCCCAGCACCCGGCCCTCAAGGAGCCGATCAGCCTGCGCATGACCGTCGAGGGGGAGGTCATCACGGACGTCGACATGCGCCTCGGCTACAATCACCGCGGCATGGAGAAGCTGGCCGAGGAGAAATCCTGGCTCCAGAACATCTACGTCACCGAGCGCATCTGCGGCATCTGCTCCCATTCCCACGCCACCTGCTACGTTCAGGGCGTGGAGAAGCTCATGGAGCTCGCGCCGCCCCGGCGCGGCCTTTATATCCGCTACCTCGTCGCCGAGCTCGAGCGCGTCCACAGCCACCTCCTCTGGCTCGGCGTCGCCGGCCACGAGGCCGGTTTCGATTCGTTCTTCATGTACACCTGGCGCGACCGCGAGATCGTCATGGACCTCCTGGAGATGATCTCCGGCAACCGCGTCCACTACGCCATCAACACGCTCGGCGGCGTGCGCCGTGACATCGACGAGGGCCAGAAGGCCAAGATCCTGGAAGGCGTCGCCACGCTGAGAAAGCGGAGCGAATATTATTTCTACATCGGCGCCAACGAACCGAGCTTCGTCGCCAGGATCGCCGGCGTCGGTTATCTGTCCAAGGAATCGGCCATCGCCCTCTGCGCCGTCGGCCCCGTCGCCCGGGCCTCGGGCGTCGCCCGCGACGTCCGCAAGGATGACCCGTGCGCCGTCTACGGGGAGCTCGACTTCGAGGTGGCGACGGCCGACACTTGCGACGTCCTCGGGCGGGTCGTCGTCCGGGTCAAGGAGTTGCTCGAGTCCTACAAGCTCATCGAGCAGATGGTCAAGGGCCTGCCGGCCGGCGACATCGCCGTCAAGGCCCCGCGCAAGGCCAAGCCCGGCGAGGTCGTCAGCCGCTACGAGGCGCCCCGGGGCGAGAACATCCATTACATCAAGGCCAACGGGACGGACAAGCCCGAGCGCCTGAAGGTCCGGGCCCCCACCCTGGCCAACTACCCGGCCACAGTGGAGATGCTCCGGAAGGGCTTCATCGCCGACATCCCGCTCATCTTCGCCGCCATCGACCCCTGCATCTGCTGCGCCGAACGGACCGTCACCCTGGTCGCCGCCGGAAGCGGTGAGGAGTCGGTCGTCCGGATGAGCGATCTGCGCCGGCAGGCGCTCGCCCGGCATCAAAACGCTCCCGTGAAAAGGAATGCGGTATGGCCGTTGTGAGAACACTCCTTTATCTCGTCGTCTACCCCGGACTTCTCTTCCTCTTCGTCTATTCGACCTTCTGCGAGTGGTTCGACCGCAAGGTCTACGCCAGGCTCCAGAACCGGATGGGCCCGACCCACACGGGCCGGTTCGGGCTCCTCCAGCCCATCGCCGACTTCTTCAAGCTCATGGCCAAGGAGGACATCGTCCCCGAGGCCGCGGACAAGCGTCTCTTCAGTATCCTGCCGGTCGTCGGCCTGGCCGTCGTCGCGACGGCGGGGCTGCTGCTCCCCGTCTGGAACTTCGACCTGGCCAACCCCGGCCTGACGTCGTTTTCCGGCGACATCATCGTCGTCCTCTACCTCCTCAGCCTGCCGACGCTCATCCTCTTCCTGGCCGCCTGGGCCTCGACCAACCCCTTCGCCACGATCGGCGGCGCCCGCGTCCTGACCATGTTCTTCGGCTACGAGGTCCCGCTCTTCCTGGCCGTCCTGAGCCCGGCCATCCTGGCCGACTCCTGGCGCCTGGCCGAGATCGCGGCCTTCTACCAGGCGAAGCCCCTCCTCCTCCTGACGAACCTGCTGGGCTTCATCGTCGCCGTCATCGCCGTCCAGGCCAAGCTCGAGCGGACCCCCTTCGACATCCCCCACGCCGAGACGGAGATCGTCGGCGGGACGTTCACCGAATATTCGGGGAAGAAACTGGCCCTCTTCCGCCTGACCTTCGACATCGAGCTCGTCGTCTCGAGCGGCCTCCTCGCGGCCGTCTTCCTGGGCGGTTTCCCCGGCGGCGCGGTCGTCGGGTTCCTCCATTTCGTGGTCAAGACGCTCTTCGTCATCTTCCTCCTATCCCTTCTCCGGGCACTGACTTCGCGGATACGCATCGACCAGGTCGTATCCTTCGCCTGGAAATACCTGGCCCCGCTGGCCGTCCTCCAGCTCCTTGTCACCATCCTCCTGAAGGGATTGCTGTCATGAAACTAGCGGTCTTCCTCCCCGAGCTCCTCCGCCACCTTTTCAAGAAACCCGCTACGGTCGACTACCCCTTCAAGAAGCTCGCGGTCCCGGCGGATTTCCGCGGCACGCCCTACCTCAGCCCGGAGATGTGCATCGTCTGCCGGGCCTGCGAGCGGGACTGCCCGGCCGAGGCCATCGAGATCTCCTCGGTCAACGAGGCCGAGAAGCGCTTCAAGATGATCATCCACAACGACCGCTGTATTCACTGCGCCCAGTGCGTCGACTCCTGCCCGACGACCCCAAAGGCCATGAAGATGGACAGCCTGTTCGAGCTCGCCGACGACGACCGCCACAAGCTGAAGAAGGACTGGGTCTACGTCCGGGCCGTGCTCAAGCCCAAGGCGGCGGCGCCGGCGACCCCGCCGCCGGCGGCCGAGCCGAAGGCCTAAACCCCCCCGCGCCCCGGCCGGGACGACCACGCCCTTCCCTGCAGGGCGCCGTCTTGCGGGCGGGCGCGGGAAGTCCTACAATCAAGCCATGGAATCCTGGGAGCGAGTTCTCCGGCGGGAGATCCGCCGGTCCGCCCGCGTCGCCGTCGTCGGTGTCGGGAACGTCGGCAGGGGCGATGACGCCGCCGGGGCCTTCGCCGCCCGGGCCCTCCTTGCCGGGCCCGGCATGTTGCCGGCGAAGGCCCTCGTCATTCCCGCAGAAGAAGCCCCCGAAAATTTCACGGGCGTCATCCGGGCGTTTTCGCCCGACCTCGCGGTCCTCGTCGACTCCGCCGCGGCCGGGCGGCCGCCGGGTGCGGTCTTTCTCGTCGACCCCGCCGAGGTCGCCGACGAGGACGTTTCCACCCACCGCGTTCCCCTGACGCGTCTCGCCCGCTATATCCGAGAGACGATGGACTGCCGGGTCTTAATCCTGGGAATAGGGCCCTCCTCGTTCGCGGAGGGGGCGCCGGTCTCTCCGGTTGTCGGCCGGGCCGTCCGGAGGGTCGCCGCCGCCCTCAGGGGCGCCCTCGACGCTGACTAGGGGATCGACAGCGGCCGGGTCAGATCTTCATCGGCATCAGGACGTAGATGTTGACGATGCCTTCCTCGCCCTCCGGCTTGAGCAGGACGGCGCTGTTCTCGTCCTTGATCTCGAAGACGACCCGTTCGGACGCGACCGACGTGAGGAAGTCGAGCAGATACTGGGCGTTGAACCCGATCTCCAGGTCCTGGCCCTTGTATTCGACGGTCAGCCTGTCGCGCGCCTCTCCGATCTCGGGGTTGGAGGAAAATAACCTCATCCGATTCTTCTCGATGGTGAACTTGATCCCCTTCGACCGCTCGGCCGAGAGGAGGGACACGCGCCGGATGGCGTTGGCCAGCTCTTCGCGCGAAACGGCCAGCCGGCCGGGGTTATCCTTGGGGATGACCGCCTGATAGTTGGGGAACTTACTGTCGATGATCCGGGAGATGAGGGTCCTCCGGCCGACCTTGAAGAAAAGGTTGTGCTCGTCGAGGTCGAACTCGACGGTTTCGTCCTCGAATTTTCTGATCTCGTTGAGCGTCTTCTTGGCCACGATGACGCTGATGTCCTGGTCGAGTTTCAGCCCGTCCTGGGCCTTTTTCGTGTAGGCCAGGCGGTGCCCGTCCGTACTGACGAGTTCGATCTGCCGGTTTTTGAGCGAAAGCTGGGCTCCGTTGAGATAATACCTCTGCTCCTGGGTAATCGCGTAGTAAACCCGGTCGATCATGTCGTTGACATCCTTCAACGCCAATTTGATGCCTTTCTCGAATTTCGGTTCCGGGACCTGGGGATAATCCTCTTTGGGTAGACACAGGATCTTGAACTCGCTGTCCCCCGCCTTGATCTCGATGTTGTCGCCAACCTTTTCCACCTGGACGGTCTGTCCTTCCGGCAGGGATTTGACGATCTCGAAGATCTTCTTGCCGTTGACCGTGATCGCCCCGGCTTTATCGATGGCCGCCTCGAGATGCGTCCTCAGCCCGACCTCAAGGTCGGTTCCCGTCAGTTCGATGTCCGACGCCGAGACGTTCATCAGGATGTTGGCCAGGATGGGCATGGTGTTCCGTTTTTCGACGATCCCCTGGAGGAGTTGCAGCTCTTCCAGAAACGCTTCTTTGGGGAGTGAGAATTTCATTTTGCCACCTCTCGAACCGGATTCCTTATATTCTTATTATTTATTTCATAAAGATAACTAAAATCAAGAAGAGAAATAAGAAAGTCCTCTGGAAATGTGCATATCTCCCCGAACACGTTGATAATCCTCATTGGATGAAGGCCAAGAGACTGTTGATCTCTTTGTTGAATTCCGGATCGTCCGTCCGAAGCTTGTCTATCTTGCGGACGCTGTAGATGACCGTCGTGTGGTGTTTTCCACCGAATTTCTTGCCGATTTCGGGAAGGGACGACTTGGTCAATTCCTTGGCCAGGTACATGGCGATCTGGCGGGGAAAGGCTATCTTGGGGGAGTTGTTCTTCGACTTGAGCTGGGAAGGTTTTATTTTGAACTTGTGGCAGATGAGTTTCTGGATCTTTTCCACAGTGACGATCGTCGTCGACGAGTCGAGAAGGCCCTTGAGAGCTTCCTTGGTCAGGTCCAAATCGATCTTTTCGCCTTTGAGCGAGGCGAATGCGATGACCCGCCTCAGGTAGCCCTCGAGCTCCCGGATGTTGGACTGGACCTTGTCGGCGATGTAGAGGGCTACGCTCTCGGGAAGGGAGACCGCCTCGGCCTCCGCTTTTTTCTTGAGGATGGCGATGCGGGTCTCGATGTCCGGTGGCTTGATGTCGGCGATGAGGCCCCATTCGAACCGGGACCGGAAACGCTCCTCGAGATGGGGGATCTCCTTGGGCGGGCAGTCGCTCGAGATGACGATCTGCTTCTGGCTGTCATAAAGGTGGTTGAAGGTGTGGAAAAATTCCTCTTTCGTCCGCTCGCGGCCGGAGAGGTAGTGGATGTCGTCAATCAACAAAACGTCGACGCTCCGGTATTTCTCGCGGAACTCGAGGACCTTGCCGTACTGGAGGTGGTTGATGAGGTCGTTCATGAATTTTTCGGTGGTGACGTAGAGGATCTTGTTCCGCTCGTTCTGCTGGAGGCTGAAGTGGCCGATGGCGTTCATGAGATGGGTCTTGCCGAGGCCCGCCCCGCCGTAGATGTAGAGAGGGTTGTAGGACTTGGCCGGGTTCTTGGCCACGGCCAAGGCGGCCGCGTGGGCGAACTGGTTGCAGCTGCCGACGACGAAGTTCTCGAACGTGTAGTTGGGGTTGAGGTTCGGATTAATGGACTGGCCCTGCTTGGTCTTCCTCTCGTCCGGCGATCGCCTCATGAACGACGACGGCGTGTCGTCGTGGATGTAGCGGACGTCAAAGGTTTTGCCGAAGAGGTCCCGCGAACATTCGTTGATGATGTTCGAGTAATGGAAGGACAGCCAGTCGCGGAAATAGGAATTTGGGACCTTGATGTACAAACAATCCTGTTCCTGGCCGATGAAGGTTGTCGGGTCGAACCAGGTCTCGAACGAGTTGGGATCGACCTTGGTTTCGACGGCGCGGAGGATTTGAATCCAAAGGTTTTGATTTTCTTTAGGTTCCATAGGTGCTGCTATTTTTTCCACAGATTTTTCCACATCTGTGGAAAATCCTCTCCCGGGAACAGGTTGGACCGGGGGAGGCCTGGCAATCATAGCACCACGGGGAGGTCATTTCAAGCTTTTTTTTAGGGGAAAACGGTATTTCGGGGCTGTCGCGGAAGGCCCCGGTCTGCGGCGCCTGAAAAGCGCTTCCGGAGGTCCCCGGCGGGCTCGAAAAACGGCCGAAAAGAGGCCTCGGGCGAGGCCCCCGCCGGACGGGGAAAACCGTTCGTTTTTACGCGCTTAGCCAAGGGACGAGCCTTCGCGGCGGAAGTGGACCCCCAGGCTTTGCAGTCCTCAGGCGCGAAGCGAATGAGGGCGGGCAAGGCCGGGGCCCGGGCCGCTGAGGACGGATCGGGTCAGCGCCGGAGGAGGGGCCTTGCCTCGATCGTCGGGGCGCCGAAAAGGACCGGGAAAAGGCGGGCCCGGATACGGTCGGCGAGCTCGGCAAAAGCGAACTCGGCCGGTTTATCGAGGTCGATGTACTCCCGTTCCTCGCGGAAGGTTGTTTTATAAAGGGCTTCGCCGGTCGCGGCGGAAACGACGGAGAGGTCGACCGAGAGGATCCAATGGCGCTGTTCGATGAGGCCGCGGTGGTCGACGTTGAACGGGCCGTCCACGGGAAGATTTATTTTCTTCAGGGCCTTGAGGGTCCGGCCGACGAGCCCGGCCGAGCCGGTGAGGAAGACCGCCCGTTCGCGGCCGGCTGCCGCCTGTTTCCAGAACGCCGGGTCGTCCGCGGCGGCCTTGCCGTCCCGGGAGAGATCCATGCGGGAGACCGTGCCCTTGAAGGACCGGCCGAGTTCCGCCGCGAGATAACCCTGGAGTTCCCGGCCGAGCGCGAAATCCGGGGAAGGGGCGTCGTCGCGGAAATCTGTCACGATGATCTCGCTGAAGAGGCCGGCCGGAAGGACCGAAACGCCGGGGCGCTCCGCCGCGACGCCGTTCTCGAGGGTTTCCGAGGCGAGGGGCAGCCGGCATGCCGCGGCCAGGGGCAAAGAGAGAAAAACGAGAGCCAGAAAAATATTGGGTCTCATGCCGGCCTCGAAGGAAAGTTACGCCTTTCGGACTTCCCGGTCAAGCGGAGACAAACGTTGCCAACTTGCCTCGCGCCGGTTTTTATGGTATAAATTCGGCTCATCCTGAGACGAGAGAGATACGACCATGCCGAAAACCTGTCATATCTGTAAAAAAGGCCCGATTTTCGGGCATAACGTCAGCCATTCCCACAAGTCGTCCCCGAAAAAATGGAAGCCCAACCTTCAGCACGTCAAGGCCCAGACCCCGGCGGGCGGCGTGCGCCAGATCTGGGTCTGCACGAGATGCCTGCGATCGGGGAAAGTGGTCAAAGCGGCCTAACCTCGTCTACACTCTCTCGACAGACAAAACCTCTTTCAGCGCGGAGATGCGCTGCGTGATGTCCTCGAGATGGCGGATGTCCCGGATCCTGATGTCCAGCCTGATCTTGGCCTTGCCCTCGGCGAGCATCGCCGCCTCGGCCTTGGAGATGTTCCCCTCGAGCCCCGCGACCGCGGTGGCCACCTTGGCCAGGACCCCGGGCGAGTCCTCGGACTTGACCAGGAGACGGGCCTTGAACGTCCCGGAAAAGGCCGGGTCCCAAGACACCTCGACCAGCCGCTGACCGTCCAGGATTTCCTTTGTCACGAGCGGGCAACGGAGAGAATGGATGCTCAGCCCCTTCCCCGCCGTGATGTACCCGACGACGGGCTCGCCCTTGACCGGAGAGCAGCACTTCGCCAGCTTGATCATCTGTCCATCGATGTCTTTGATCCTGACCCCCGGCCCCGGGCCCGGAGCGAACCTGGCCGCCGCTTTCCCGAGCAGGCCCGGCCGGCGCGGCGTGACCCGGCCGGCGGGGAAGACGGCTTCGATGAGTTCGGGGTTGACGACGATCTTGCCGAGCCCCGCCTGCCTGTAAAACTCCTCCATGGACGCGGCCCTCGGGCCGAGGGTGGCGGCCAACTGCCGGGCGAGATCCTCCTCCCTCCGGAATTCGGCGGGGAGGATGTACTTGCGGATCTCCCGTTCCCAGAGCTTCCGTCCCAGGGCGACGCTCGTCGTCCGGCTCTTGAGGTTGAGCCAGCGCTTGAGTTGCTGGCGCGCGCCGGCGGTCGCGGCCGAGGCGAGCAGGCCCCGCGTCGGCGTCCTCTCGTCCGACGTCAGGATCTCCACGATGTCCCCCGTCTTGAGAACGGTCTTGAGCGGGGACGCGGAGCCGTTGACCCGAGCCCCGGACGCGTGGAGCCCGATCTCCGAGTGGATCTTGAAGGCGAAGTCGAGGGCCGTGGCGCCGGGCGGGAGGTCGATGACTTTTCCCTTGGGAGTGAAGACGTAGACCTCCTCCGGGATGAGGTTTGTTTTCAGGCTGCGAAGGAACTCCCGCGGGTTCTTCTGCTCCTCGAAGAGGGCGGCCATTTCGCGGAGCCAGTGGAGCCGGCGGTCCTCTTTCATCGGGCCGGGCGGCGAGTCGTCCTTGTACAGCCAATGGGCGGCGATGCCGTTCTCGGCGAGGTCGTGCATCTCCCGGGTCCGGATCTGGATCTCGAACATTTTCCGTCCCTCGGTGATGAGCGTCGTGTGCAGGGCCTGGTAGAGATTGGGCTTGGGCATGGCGATGAAATCGCGGAACCGCTGGGGCAGGTGGGGCCAGCGCTGGTGGATGATGCCGAGGAGGGCGTAGCAATTCTTGACGGAGTCGGTGATGACCCGCAGGGCCAGGAAATCGAAGACTTGGTCGAAGGCGATGTCCCGCCGCTTCATCTTGCTCCAGACGCTGTAAGGGCGCTTGATCCGGGAGAAGACCTCGGCCGGGATGCCGTTCTCCCGGACGAGCTCCTCGAGCGTCTTCTTCATGGCCTTGAGGTCCGCCTCGGCCGTCCTTCTCCCGGGCTCCACGGACGCGGCGATCTTGGCGAACTCCTCGGGGGCCACGTAGCGGAAAGACAGGTCCTCGAGCTCGGCCCGGATGCGCCCCATGCCGAGCCGGTTGGCGATCGGGGCGTAGATGTCGAGCGTCTCGCGGGCGATCTGCCGCTGCCTCTCCTCGTCGAGGTGCCGGAGGGTCTTGAGGTTGTGGATCCGGTCGGCCAGCTTGATGAAGATGACCCGGATGTCGTCGGTCATGGCCAGGATGATCTTCCGGATGGTCTCGGCCCGGCGGACTTCGGGCGACACCTCCTGGACCCGGCTGATCTTGGTCACGCCCTCGACCAGGTCGGCGACCGCCTTGCCGAAATTCTCGCGGATGTCCGCGGCCGTCGCGTCCGTATCCTCGAGGACGTCGTGGAGGAGGGCGGCGACGAGCGTCGTCTTGTCGAGCTTCATGTCGGCGAGGTAGTCGGCCACTTCGAGCGGATGGCTGAGATAGGGTTCCCCGGAACGGCGGACCTGCCCCTTGTGGGCCTTGCCGGCGAACACGTAGGCCTTCTGGAGGACGAGGAGCTCTTTTTCGCTGATGTAAGAGGAGGCCTTTTCGAGGATGTCGTCAAACCGGATCATGGACGGACGCCCCCCTTGTCCAAGGATCGCGGCGGCGGCTTCGAGGGCGTTGGCGGCCGAACACGTCTCGGTCGAGAAAAACGGCCCAGCGTATCGGCATGACAAACGTTCGCCGGTGGCGAAGACCTCCGATATGACGGCTAAGAAGAAGTTTTTTCGGGCTTGGGCTTGGCGGCCTCGGCGGGGGCGGTTTTTGCCGCGGCCTTGGTCTCGGCGGGAGCAGTCTTCGCCGCGGCCTTGGCCTCGGCGGACGCCGAGCCTTTCTTGGGGTGGTCGGTAATGTACCAGCCGCTCCCCTTGAACTGGATGGCCGGGGAGGAGATGAGCTTGACGACGGAGCCGCCGCACTTGGGGCACTTCTCGGGCGGCTTGTCCTTGGCTTTCTGGAGCACCTCGCAGACCTCGCGGCACTTGGTGCACTGATATTCGTAAATCGGCATCGCGGCGCTCTCCTGGTCCAACTTGCGATAAAGAAAATATATTATATCAGAATTCCGTCCGCCTGAGTTAGTGACGGCAATCCCGGGATCATCTTGCAGAGAATCCTAAGTGCCGCGAACGCGGCGACCGCTAAACCTGAGGCCGAGGGGATCGTCTGAGTAAACATAAGCGATGATTTAGTCGGTCGGCGTGACGGACGAGGGCAGTTTCAGGGGAAACCGCCAAAACGTGTTTGAGCTCGGCGTAGCGCACGCCAAGCGAGTTGTTTTGGCGCCGAGTCCGGTGCGATGACCGGCGTGAAGAATTAAACCCATTCGACTCCCCGGCCTTAAGCCCGGGGATATGCGCAGGGTTAATACTGAGCGTCACCAACCCAGTTTTAAAAAGGGGGTTGGTGGCAGCGAACGTATCACCGCGCGGACGTCGATGATACCCCGAGGCCTACTCGTGGAAGACAATGGCCTCGAAGACATAGAGTTTGGCGCCCTGCCGCCAGGCGTCCGGCGGCAGGCCGGCCTTGAGAGAGGCCTGCTCGAGGAAGGTCTCCCGGTCCCATTTGTTCTCGACCGGGACCTGGGGCAAGAGGACGCCCTTCAACCCGCCCCGGGCGACGATCAGGCCGTGCCGGCCGACGGTGACCTGCCGCGGGTCGGTGATCTTCCGGACCGGCGTCAAAACGGAGATCTCGAACTTGAGGTCCTTGAGCTCGGCGGGCCTGACGGGAGGGAAACGTGGATCCTCGGTCGCCGCGTAGACCGCCGCCCGGATGACGGCCTGGCCCAGCGGGGCGACGGACTCGATGAATCCGATGCAGCCGCGCAGGTCCCCGCTCTTCGTGAGCGTCACGAACACGCCTCGCGGCTCCAGGAACTTCGCCTTTCCGGAGGCATCCTCGATCGCCGCGCGCCTCTCGACGACTTCGGTCACGGCCGCCCGGGCCATGCGGAGGAGCTCGGTTTTTTCTTCGGGCGTGAGCGAGTACTCGTCGCCCTCTTCGGGGCCGGGCCCGAGGACAACGGGGCCGGCGCCGGAGAGGATGGCTGCGGCCAGATAACCGACGACCGGGCCGCCGAAGCCGGACGAATCGGTCCGGGCTAGGATCTCGACTCTGGGGTGGCCCGCTTTCTCGGCCAGGAGCAGGACGGCGGCGACGGGACCGCCGCCGCACATGATGTTCTCCCCGGCCTCGGTTTTGCGGATGAGACCTTCCGTGTTCACGGCCCGGATGAGCGCGGCGGTCGCGGCGTCGGTCGCCTGCGCTTCGGCCTTCGGCAGGAAATGGGACAGGTCCGTCGAGGCCACGACGAGGACGTTTTTCGCGAGACAGGTTTTCTCGAGCGCCGCGGCCAGGGTGCGGATGGTCGGGCGGGTCTGGTGGCCCATGACGATGGGGACGATGGCCGCCCCGGGCAGGACTTTCTGGATGAAAGGGACCTGGACCTCGACCGAGTGTTCTTCGGCGAAAGCTTCGGGCCGGAACCGGAAACCCGAGGCCTTGGCGATTTCCTTGGCCAGGGCGGCATCGACGCGGGCGACTCCGAGCGGGGTTTCAAAGCCGCCGTCGGGCCAGATGGAACAGCCCTCGAACGCGACGCGGTGGGACGGGCCGATGATGACAACCGTGTCGATCGCCCGGTCCCGGACCAGGGCATAGGCCGCGGCGGCCGTCCGGCCCGAATACACGTACCCGGCGTGCGGAACGATGAGGGCCAAGATCTTGCCGGAGGGGGCGGCGGCCGGGGCGGCGGCCGCGAGATAACCTTCGATATCGGCCGCCAGCTTGGCCGGTTCGGCCGGGTAGAACTGGCCGGCGAAGGCCGCCGGCCTGAGGCCCTGGCCTGCCGCCTGGGCCAGAGCCACGACCGTCATCCCGGCCAGAAACCACAGGTTTTTTCTCATGGACCTTCTCCCCGGCGCGCTCCGCGCGCGCCCCGACTTTCAATATATCGGCGGCGGAACTAAAAAGCAAATTGACTTTTTCCAGGATTCAAATAAAATGAAAGGGGAAGGTTACGATGAAAGGCTTCTTCAAGTTTCTGCTGGCCGTGCTGACGGTGGGTTCTGCGTTTTTCCTTGGTCTTTACCTCGGGGGAGAGAAGGAAAAGTCCAAGATCCCGATATTCCAGGAAGAGCCCGAAAGCCACGACTGAGCGGTCCGCGGTCCGTCCGGTATAGAAGGAAATCCTTTTTCCCCGCCCGGGGAAGAAGAAGAGGGTCGAACGATGAGTTGGAGTACCTACGCCATCCTGATCGTCTTTGCGGCGTTCGTCCTACTGCTCATCCTCAACCCCAACATGTCCTGTTTCGGAAAACGCATCACGTCTCCGTTCTATCCGCTCCTCCGGAAAAAGCGGCTGAAGGGTAAGCCCGGCGCGGCGACGGGCGACGGGGCCGGGGAGAAGACGGCGAAGAAAACCGAAGATTATGGCTTTCGTTAGCCCTTCGCCCCGGCGTCTCGGCCTGCCCGGGCTCCTGGGCCTTCTCGCGGTACTCGCCGCGTGCGTCGGGCGCGCTCCCGTTCTCGTTCCCCCGTCCCGCGGCGTCGAAGCCATCGAAGGGTTCGGCTCGGCATCCATGCGAGGAGAGGACGCGGCGGTCAAGGGAAAATTCGCCTTCCTCTTCCGCCGGCCGGGCCTCGGCCGGGTCGAAGCCGTCGACCCGATCGGCAGGACGGCGTTCCTCATGATCTTCCGCGAGGACAGGGCCTACTTCGTCGTGCCGAGAAAAAAGGTCTACGCCGAAGAAGTGCCGGAGGTCCTGATGAAGCGGTTCCTGGGGATCTCCCTTCTGCCCGACGAGGCCCTCCGCCTCCTCAGCGGGACATGGGCGGACGCCGGCGCCGGGAGCGGCTGGAACGTGGAACAGGACGAACGGGGACGGGTCGCCCGCGGCCGGCGGGACGGCTTCGCGTTCACGGTCCTGGGGTTCTTCCCGGGGGCGGGAATCCCGAGGGATATCGGACTTTCGGGGCCGGGGACGTCCGGGCGGATGAAGGTCCTCAAGCTCGGCTTCAACCCGCCGCCGCGGGAAGCGGCCTTCGACGTGTCCTTTCTCCGCGGCTATGTCCTGAAAACGTGGGAGGAGATCCTGGAGCTCCTGGACAGATGACCGTCAAGTCCTTCGCCAAAATCAACCTCGGTCTGGAGATCGTCGGCAAGAGGCCGGACGGCTACCACGACATCCGAACCCTTTTCCAGACGATTTCCCTCGCGGACGAACTCGTCTTCGAACCCGCCCCGGCCGGCACCATCCATCTCGCCGGGGACGACCCTTCCGTGGCTTGGGACGAGACGAACCTTGTCCATCGGGCGGCCCATCTCCTCCGGGAAAAAGCGGGGACGGACCAGGGCGCCCGGATCCTGGTCAAAAAGAGCGTCCCCGCCGGCCGGGGGCTCGGCGGCGGCAGTTCCAACGCGGCGGCGGCGCTCCTGGGCCTCAACCGGATGTGGGGACTCGACCTCGACGCGCCCGGACTGGCCGGGCTGGCCCGGCGCCTGGGAGCCGATGTCCCCTTTTTCCTGCACGGGGGGCTTTGCCTGGGAGAGGACATTGGGGATCGCCTGACCCGCCTCCCCGACTTCGCCCCCCTCCCCTGCCTCCTCGTCTTCCCGCCGTTCCCCATCCCGACGGCGTCGATCTACGCCGGCATCGCGCCGCCCTTGACTTCTGCGGGCAAAGTCAGTAAAATTATGCGTTTTCTGGAGTCCGGCGACTTCGGTCTTTTAGAAAACGACCTGGAACACGTCATTTTCCGGGCTCATCCCGAGCTCGAAAGCTGGAAAAGGTTTTTCCGGGAGCAGGGGGCTATCCTGTCCCAGGTCAGCGGGTCGGGCTCGGCGGTTTATGGGCTTTTCGCCGACGCGGAGAGCGCTATGGAGGCGCAGAAGAGGCTCCCCGGAACGCCTGCCGCCCGGCTCGCGGCGACCTTGCCGCGGGAGGGCTATTGGGCACAGCTCGGTGCTGGGGCGTAGCCAAGCGGTAAGGCAACGGACTTTGGCTCCGTCATTCGGAGGTTCGAATCCTCCCGCCCCAGTTCGGACGATATAAGGCGAGGAAAAGACGATGAAGGTATTCACGGGATCATCGAACACGGCCCTGGCCCGGGAGATCGTCGATTACCTGAAGATCGACCTCGGGCGGTGCGTCCTCAACCGGTTCAGCGACGGCGAGATCCACTTCTATATCGACGAGAACGTCCGCGGCGAGGACGTGTTCATCATCCAATCGGGGTCGTCCGACGCGAACAGTCACCTCATGGAGCTGTTCATCATGATCGACGCCTTCAAGAGATCGTCCGCGGGCCGGATCACCGCCGTCATCCCTTACTTCCCCTATGCCCGGCAGGACTGGAAAGACCGGCCCCGGGTCCCGATCTCGGCCCGCCTCGTCTCGGACCTGATCGAAAAAGCGGGGGCCAACCGCATTCTGACCATGGACCTCCATTCGCCGCAGATCCAGGGTTTCTTCTCGATCCCCGTTGACAACCTCATGGCTGCGCCCGTCCTGGCCAACCACATCAAGACGCTGAAGCTCGAGGACCTGACCATCGTTTCCCCCGACGCCGGGGGGGTCGGCCGGGCCCGCGTGTTCGCCCAGCGGCTGAACGCCAAGCTGGCCATCATCGACAAGAGACGGCCCGCGCCCAACGTGGCCAAGGTCCTGCACGTCATCGGCGAGGTCGCCGATCAGAACGTCGTCATCTTCGACGACATCGTCGACACGGCCGGGACCCTGACCCTCAGCGCGGACGCCCTGGTCAAGGAGGGCGCCAAGAGGATCTTCAGCGCCTGCACGCATCCCGTCCTGACGGGGCCGGCCCTCGACAGGATCGACAAATCGAAACTGGAACGCGTCTTCGTGACCAATACGATACCGTTGACGGAAAGGGCCGCCGCCTCCGGAAAATTAGCCGTCCTTTCCGTCGCCGAACTCTTCGGAGAGGCAATCCGGAGGATCAACGAGGGGAGCTCGGTGAGCTCTCTCTTCGCTTAAGGAGAACAAGATGAACATCGTCGTCAAGAGCGAGAAACGCCAGGGGCTGGGGTCCAACGCCGCGCGCCGCCTGCGGGCGCAGGGCTTCGTCCCGGTCGTCCTGTACGGGGAATCGATGGAGAACCAGCCCCTCGTCGTGAGCAAGAAGGACATCGTCCAGATCCTGAGGCTCGAGTCGGGGGAGAACACGATCTTCAAGGTCGCCGTCGACGCCGACATATACGACGCCATGATCAAGGACCTGCAGATCGACCCGGTCACCGACGAGCTCCTCCACGCCGACCTCATCCGGATCTCCATGGACAAGCCGGTGCGGGTCACGGTCCCCATCGTCCATCACGGCGAGCCCGTGGGCGTCAAGACCGAGGGCGGCTTCGTCGACTTCATCACCCGCGAAATCGAGGTCGAGTGCCTGCCGCGGGACATCCCGGAGAGCCTGTCGATCGACATCTCCGAGCTCCATGTCCACCAGTCGTTCAAGGCCGAGGGCATGGCCATCCCGGCCGGTATCCGGCTCATCACCGAGCCCGCGACCGTCCTTGTCCTCGTGTCCCTTCCCCACAAGGAAGAGGAATTCCCCGGCGAAAAGCCGGAAGAAGCCGTGGCCGAGGAGCCCAAGGAGCCCGAGGTCATCAAGAAGGAGCGGGCCGAGAAGGAAGAGCCGGAGAAATAATCCTTGTGGCTGGTTTTGGGGCTGGGCAACCCCGGTGACGAGTACGCGGCCACGCGCCACAACGCCGGTTTCATGCTGGTCGAGCGGATGGCTCGCGCTTGGGGCGTCCCGCTCCGGGGCCGGTTGTTCCGGGCCAGGACCGGCGTCGTCCGCCGCGGCGAGGAGGACGTCCTGCTGGTCCTCCCCAAGACGTACATGAACCGGAGCGGCCTGGCGGCGCGGGCGGCCATGGCCGGCAAGGGCATCCCGCCCGAACGGCTTGTCGTGGTCTACGACGACCTCGACATCCCGCTCGGCGAGATCCGGGTCCGGAAGAAAGGCCGGCCCGGCACGCACAAGGGCATGATCTCGGTCGCGGGCGAAACCCGGACCGACGAGTTCCCGCGCATCCGGGTCGGCATTGGGCCGCTCCCCGGCGGCCGGGACGCGGCCGATTTCGTCCTCGAGCCCTTCAAGCGGGACGAGCGTCCGTTTCTCGAGAAGAGCCTCGAAGCGGCCGGCGAAGCCCTGGAGATGATTCTCGACGGGGCGATCGACCGGGCCATGACCCGTTTTAACCGTCACCGGGCCATGGCCCGGTGACGACGGGGAATCTAGGGACATAGATTCCCCGTCGTCGCAAGGCCGAACTTTGAATTTTCCGGAGAATCGGCTAGAATAGTCGGTGCACTCCTTGTTCCTCCCCGAGGGGAGGAGCTGTTAAATCCATAAGGAGGTCTCAGTGAGACAATACGAAACGGGGTTCGTTCTCTCCCCCACGCTCTCGGAAGAAGAGACGGCGCAGTTTGTCCAGCAGATGGCCGAGATCGTCGCCCAAAAAAAGGGCCGCATGGTCAAGCAGGACATCTGGGGCAAGCGCAGGATGGCCTTCCCGATCAAGAGGTTCCAGGAAGGCATTTACGTTTTTTTCACCTATGAAGGCGCGGGCGACGTTTCCGCGGAGTTGGAGCGCCGGTTCAAGCAGACCGAAGCCGTCATCCGGTTCATGACCGTCCTCCGGGACCCGCGGGACCTCACCCGGCGGAAGAAGAAGAGGCGCGCCGAGGATGCCGCCCGGGCCGCCGCCGAACAGACGGATGCCGCCCGGGCCGCCGTCGAACAGACGGCCGCCGCCGAACCCGCCGTCGAACAGACAGCCGCCGCGCCCGCCGAAGTGAAAGAGGAGAAGTGAGATGCCGAGAGACGAAAGACCCGAAAGGGGCGAACGGAGCGAGCGGGGCGGCTACCGGAAGTATTTCACTCCCAAGAGGAAATTCTGCCGGTTCTGCCAGCGGGACGTCCGGGGCATCGATTACAAGGCCGTCGAGATCCTGAAGAAGTACATCCCCGACCGGGGCAGGATCACTCCCCGTCGGATCACCGGGACGTGCTCGTTCCACCAGAGGAAGCTCGCCCTGGCCATCAAGCGGGCCCGGCTCATGGCCCTTCTCCCTTACGTCGAGGATTGATATGAAAGTCATTCTGAAACAGGACGTGGAAAAGCTGGGCCGGCGGGGCGACGTTATCAACGTCGCCCCGGGGTTCGGGCGGAACTATCTCATTCCCCGGAAGATGGCCCTCGCCGTCACTCCGACGAACATCAAGATGGTTGAGATCGAGCGCCAGGCCCTGAAGAAAAAAGTCGAGGTCGAGCGGAAGTCCTTCCAGTCGCTCACGCAGAAGCTCAACCAGGTCTCCCTGACGTTCACCCGCCGGGCCGGCGAGAAGGACATCATCTTCGGCTCCGTGTCGTCCGGTGACGTCAAGGAAGCCCTTGACGGGCTGGGGTACGACATCGACAAGAAGAAGATCCTGCTCGACGAGCCGATCAAGCGACTCGGCAATTTTTCGGTCCCCATCAAGATCAGCCACGATGACCGGGCGGAGATTAAGGTCGTCGTGGCCCGCGAAGAGGCCGAGGGAACGGACGTCAGCGCAACCGACGGAAAGACCGAAGACCAGACGACCGGAAAGACCTGAACGTCCCCCGGATCGGCCCTGGCCGGAGCGAGGTGGCCATGGAACTCGACACGATGTTCCTGAAAAAGACGCCGCCGCAAAGCCTCGAGGCCGAACGGACGGTCCTCGGCGGCATCCTCGTCCAGAACGAGAGCTTGAACGTCGTCCTGTCCACGATCTCCCCCGACGACCTCTATAAGGACGCCCACCGGAAGATCCTGGAGAGGATCATTGCGCTCGTTGACAAGGGGCTCCCCGTGGACCTCCTCAGCCTGTCCGAGGATGCCCAGCGGGCGGGCATCCTGGAAGAGATCGGCGGCGCCTCCTATCTCTCGTCCCTTCTCGACGGGGTCCCCCGCAACATTAATATCGAGTACTACGCCAAGATCATCAAGGAGAAGGCGCTCCTCCGCCGGCTGATCCTCTCTTCCACCCGGATCATCCAGGAGAGCTACGAACAGAAGGAGGACGCCGACGAACTGCTCAACGCCGCCCAGGCGGCCATCATCGAAGTCGCCGAGCAGCGCATCAAACCCGGCTTCCAGCCCATGAACGTCCTGACCGGGCCGACCCTGGAGATGATCCGCGTGCTGGCCGAGCGCAAGGAGGCCGTCACCGGGGTCCCCTCCGGGTTCCGCTACCTCGACGGCCTGACCGCGGGCTTCCACCCCTCGGAGCTCATTATCCTGGCGGCCCGGCCGTCCATGGGCAAGACCGCCCTGGCCCTGAACATCTCCCACCACGTCGGGCTCAAGACGGACAAGGCCGTCGGCTTCTTTTCCATGGAGATGGCCCAAGAGCAGATCGTCGTCCGGCTCCTCTGCGCCGAGTCCCAGATCGACATCAAGAAGGCCCGGACCGGGTTCATCAGCGACCGCGAGTTCGAGAAGCTCAAGCTCGCCGGGGAGGCGCTCTCCCGGGCCCGGATCTTCATCGACGAATCGCCGGCCCTGACGGTCATGGAGATGAAGGCCAAGTGCCGGCGGCTGAAGATGGAGCAACGCCTCGACATCGTCTTCGTCGATTACATCCAGCTCATGCGGACGGGCGGGCGGTTCGAGAACCGCAACCAGGAGATGTCCTTCGTCTCCCGGTCCCTCAAGGAGCTGGCCAAGGAGCTGCGTATCCCGGTCGTCGGGATCTCCCAGCTTAGCCGGGCCCCCGAGAAGGGGCGGCGCGAGCCCAAGCCCATGCTCTCGGACCTCCGCGAGTCGGGGGCCCTCGAGCAGGACGCCGACGTCGTCATCTTCATCTACCGGCCCGAGTTCTACCACCCCGACGACGAATCGCTCAAGGGCGTCGCCGAGGTCCACATCGCCAAGCAGAGGAACGGGCCGATCGGCAACCTCCAGCTCGCCTTCATCCGCGAGTACGCCCGTTTCGCCGACATGGAGCAGTTCGCCCCGGAGTACTGAACGATGGGGCGGCGATGAAGGACAAGACGGTTTTCATCTGTCAGAGTTGCGGCGCCCACTCGCCGAAATGGATGGGCCGGTGCCACGCCTGCGGCGAGTGGAACACGCTCGTCGAGGAGGTCGAGGACGAGGCCCCGTCCGGCGGCATCAGCTACGCGCCGACCGAACCGGTCCTCTATAAGGACATCCAGGACATCCCCCGCCAGAGGCTCACCGTCGGCATCGAAGACTTCAACAAGGTCCTCGGCGGCGGCCTGGTCTCCGGCTCTCTTGTCCTCGTCGGCGGCGAGCCCGGCATCGGCAAGTCGACGCTCCTCCTCCAGGTGGCCCGGGACATGGCCGCCGGGGAGGCCACGGTCCTCTACGTTTCGGGAGAGGAATCCCTGGAGCAGATCAAGCTCAGGGGGGACCGGCTGGGCGTCCGGGACGGCCGTCTCTTCCTTTTGGCGGAGACCAACCTCGAGCGCATCCTGGCCCAGGCCGAGCGCCTCGCGCCCAATATCCTCATCGTGGACTCCATCCAGACCGTTTTCTCGGCCAAGATGACCTCGGGGCCGGGGACGATCAGCCAGGTCCGGGAGGCGGCCAACCAGATCTTCCGCTATGCCAAGAACAGGCAGGTCCCGACCTTCCTGGTCGGCCACATCACCAAGGACGGGACGCTGGCCGGGCCGAAGTCCCTCGAGCACATCGTCGATGTCGTCCTCCTTTTCGAGGGCGAGCGGGACCACAGCCACCGCGTCCTCCGAGCCATGAAGAACAGGTTCGGGCCCGTGTCGGAGCTGGCGGTTTTCGAGATGACGGCCGCGGGGCTCCAGCCCATCCTCAACCCGTCGGCCTTCTTTCTCCGCGAACGGCCGCGCGAGGAGGTTGGCAGCGCCGTCGTCTGTACGGTCAAGGGGACCCGTCCCCTCCTCGCCGAGATCCAGGCCCTCGTCTCCTCGACGCTCTTCACGGGGAATCCCAGGCGCATGACCATCGGCCTCGACCATTACCGGACGGCCATGCTCCTCGCCCTGGTCGAGAAGAAGGCCGGATACAGCTTCGCCGGGGAGGACATCTACCTCAACGTGGCCGGGGGGATATCGATCGACGAGCCCGCCGTCGACCTGGGCGTCGTCATGGCCGTTGTCTCCTCCCTCAAGAACGTGCCCCTGCCTCAGGACATGGCCTTCTTCGGGGAGGTCGGCCTCAGCGGCGAGATCCGCTCCGTCAACCAGCCGCTGGTCCGGATCAAGGAGGCCCATTCCCTGGGTTTCGGGACCGTCCTCCTCCCGGCCGGCAACCTGGCCGCGCTGGATAAAAATGACCTGCCGGCGATCCAGTGCGTGGGCGCGAAGACCGTCCGCCAGGCCCTCGACCACATTTTCTGATCACATTTAATATAGAAGGAAAGAATCGATGGGCCTTTTCATCTTCCGCTTCTTCATCATCGGCCTGATCACGGTCGGCGGCTACTTCTATCCGCCCTTCAAGCTCAACGGCGCCTACGGGGCCGCCGCGGCCTTCGTGCTGGGTGCCCTGATGATGTTCCTGGAGACCCGGATCCGGAAGGCCCAGTTCCGGGTCATCTGGAGCGCGGGCATGGGCCTGCTCGTCGGCATCCTCCTCGGCTGGATGCTCGGCGCGATCTACCAGTCCGTCGTCCACACGGTGGAGATGGCCACCTTCATCCGCATCTTCTTCCTGGCCATCATGCCCTACATCGGGCTCCTCGTCGGGACGCGGAAGCCGGAGTGGCTCGACCCGGCCCACCTCATCGGGCTGTTCAAGGAGAAACGGGTCGACCGCAGTTTCAAGATCCTCGACACGAGCGTCATCATCGACGGCCGCATCGCCGACCTCTGCGACACCGGGTTCGTCGAGGGCGCGCTCGTCGTCCCCCAGTTCGTCCTCAAGGAGCTCCAGTTCGTAGCCGACTCCTCCGACGGGCTGAAGCGGCAACGGGGCCGGCGCGGCCTCGACGTCCTCGACCGCCTCCAGAAATCCTCCCAGGTGGAGGTGGTCATCTCCGACCTGGACTTCCCCGAGACCCCCGACGTCGACTCCAAGCTCATCGAATGCGCCAAGTTCATGGGCGGCAAGATCGTCACCAACGACTACAACCTGAACAAGGTCGCCCGCATCCAGGGCATCAAGGTCCTCAACATCAACGAGGTCGTCAACTCGCTCCGGCCGGTGGCTCTGCCGGGCGAGACCATGAGCGTGTTCATCCTCAAGGAGGGCAAGGAAAAGGAGCAGGGCGTCGCCTACCTCGACGACGGCACCATGGTCGTGGTCGACAACTCGCGGCGGATGCTCGGCCAGACGGTTGACATCACCGTCACGTCCGTCCTCCAGACGACGGTCGGGAAGATGATCTTCGGCCGCTTCAACGGGGAGGCCAAGTGAGCCGGGCGTCGGCCATCGTCGTCGCGGCCGGGGCCGGCAAGCGCTTCGGCGAGATGAAGCAGTTCGCCTACCTGCGGGGCAAACCCGTCCTCGAATGGACGCTCGAAAAATTCCAAGGGCACGGGGAGGTCGACGCCGTCGTCCTTGTTCTCCCCGATGAACAGGACCTGAAGCACTACCGCATGCGCTACCCCAAGATCGTCGACATCGTGCGCGGCGGCGAGAGACGCCAGGACTCGGTCTGGCAGGGCTTCCGCCTTCTCGACGCCGCGACGGCGGAGGTCGTTCTGGTCCACGACGGGGCCAGGCCGCTCGTGAGCGCCGACCTCATCAGCCGGGTCATCGCCGCGGCCCGCGCCGCCGGGGCGGCCGTGCCCATCCTGCCGGTCGAAGAAACCGTTAAGGAGGTCCGGGACGGGCGCATCGTCGGGACGGTCGACAGGACCTTCCTCGCCCGGGCGCAGACCCCCCAAGGGTTCCTTTACGCCGTGCTGAAGAAAGCCCTGGACCAGGCCCGCCGGGACAGGTTCTACGGTACGGACGAGGTGATGCTCGCCGAGCGGGCGGGCATCCCGGTGAGCACGGTCGAGGGCGATCCGCGCAATATCAAGATCACCACCCCGGTCGACCTGAAAATCGCGGAGGGACTTCTCGATGCATAAGATAGGTTTCGGCTACGACATCCATCGGCTGGAAGCCGGGCGCAAGCTCGTCCTCGGCGGCGTCGACATCCCCTTCCGGGCGGGCCTCGCCGGGCACTCCGACGGCGACGCCCTCGCCCACGCCGTCATCGACGCTCTCCTCGGGGCCCTCGGAGAGGGCGACATCGGCAGCCGTTTCCCGGACACCGACCCCCTTTTCAAGGGGGCGCGGAGCGTGGGCCTCCTTGGGGACGTCGTCGGGCTCCTGCGGGAACGCGGCGCCGAGATCGTCAACGTGGATTCGGTCATCGTGGCCGAAGAGCCGAAAATGGGCCCGCATATCCCGGCGATGAAGGCGGTCCTTTGTCCCGTCCTCGGGATCTCCGCGACTAACCTGGGCATCAAGGCCAAGACCAACGAAGGGCTGGGGCCGGTCGGCGAGAAGCGGGCCATCGCCTGCTATGCCGTCGCCCTCATTCGCCTCCCGGATTGATCAATCCCGGCTGTTGACTTGCCCGCATATTCCGAATATCCTCCGGCCTAATCCGTCGTCAGGAGGTCTCATGAGAAAGCACGTGTTCAAGCTTGGGCTGGTCGTCCTGCTCGCGGCCTTCGGAATCATCGCCGCCGTCGCTCAGGAATCGAAGCCTTCGAAAATGTACACGGTCGGCGGTATCCGTCATGGGATCAGCTACTTCCCGAGGGTCGATTATCCCTTCACCCGACCTAAGGCCGCCGGCGAGATGGACTTTGCCCACTACCACACCTACGACGAGGTCAATGCCTTCCTCCGGAAATGGGCGTCCGAATACGCGAACCTGGTCGACCTTTATTCCGTGGGCAAGAGCTTCGAGGGGCGCGACATCTGGCAGATCACGATCACCAATAAGTCCACCGGCAAGGACACCGACAAACCGGCCATGTTCATCGAGGGGAACCGGCATTCCGGAGAAGTGACGGCGGCCGAGTCGGCGCTCTGGTTCGCCTGGCACATCCTCGCCAACTACGGGAAGGACGCCGCGGTCACGAAGCTCGTCGACACGAAAGCCCTCTACGTCAGGGTCAAGAACAACCCTGACGGCTCGGAGCTCTACCTCAACACGGCCCAGTCGAATCGCAGCACGGTCCGCCCGTACGACGACGATAGGGACGGCCTCCTCGATGAAGACCCGCCCGAGGACCTCGACGGCGACGGCTTCATCCTCCAGATGCGGAAAAAGGTCGAGTCCGGCAAGGGCCCGATGATCCTCGACCCCGCCGACCCGTCGGGCCGGCTGATGAAACGGGCCACCGACGGCAAGGGCGACTACATCGTCATGCCCGAGGGGATCGACAACGACGGGGACGGCCGGATGAACGAAGATGGGATTGGCGGGCTGGACCTCCACCGCAACTACCCGGAGAACTGGCGTCCGATGCCCGGCCTGGATCTGACCGGCCGCGGCTGGACACAGGGCGGGGCGGGCGAGTATCCGCTCTCCGAGACCGAGACGCGCGCCGTCTTTCTCTTCCTCTTGGAGCACCCCAACGTCAGCGTCGTCCAGACCATGGACACGACCGTGCCCATGCTGCTCCACGGTCCGTCGACGAGCCGCATGAGCGAGTCCATGTTCCCTGAGGACATGAAGATCTACCAGTACTTCGACGAGCAGGGGAAAAAGATCACCGGCTACCCGAACGCCGGCGATACGTACTGGGACTACGCCAATCAGGGCCGGGACGACCGCGACAGGCGGGCCAGGACCGCCGAGATGGGCTTCGAGATGCCGCCCGAGCCCCAAGGTTCGCCGCTCTTCGGCCATTCGCCGGACTTCGGCTATCTCTATTACGGCGCCGTCTGGTACGGCGACGAGCTGTGGAACGGCGGCCGGGTCAAGGATTACGACGGCGACGGGCGCGTGACCGACCTCGAGAGCCTCCGCTATATCGACGAGGAGCTCGGCGGCCGATATTTCAAGCCTTGGACGAAATTCGTCCACCCGACTCTCGGCGAGGTCGAGATCGGGGGTTTCAACCCCAAGTTCTGGCGCCAGAACCCGCCCGTCGAGATCCTCGAGGAGTGGATCAAGAAAGAGGCCATGTTCAACCTCTTCCTGGCCAACTCCCTGCCGCAGGTGAAGATCCTGTCCGCCGAGATCAAGCCGGTCAAGAAAGAGGCCGACACGTTCGAGGTCGTCGCCATCTTCATCAACGAGGGTTTCCTGCCCACCGCCCTCAAGATGGCCGACCGGGTCAAGATCGTCCGGCCCGACACGGCGGAGGTCCGGCTGCCCGGGGGAGCCGAGTTCGTGGGCGTCCGGAGCCGCCAGGACATCGGCTTCATCAAGCAAAACGAGAAAAAAGAGGTCCGCTGGAAGATCAAGGTTAAGCCGGGCACGTCCGGCGAGGCCGAGGTCTCCATCCTCTCGACCCGAGGGGGCGTCGCCCGGACGAAAGTGAAGATCGGCTAGTCCCGCCCGGGCCCGCGGCCCCGACCGGGGGGAGCCTTTACAGGCGCACAACATCCTGTATAATATATAATTACTGGAGAGGGATGGCCGAAAGGCGCCGGCCCTGATCCCGGGCCTCCGGCAAAGAGGTCAGCGGCCTTGTTTATCCCTGTTGAAACCGGATCCGAAGGGCCGGCGTTTCAGAAACTGACCTGGCTCCGGGAAGAATTTGCCCCTCCCCCCGTCTAACAGGGTGCGGAGGACAAGTGAGCATCTCTGAATGGAAGAACGACAACTTGTCCGGCTGGCTCAGGAAGGAAGCCCGGCGGCCTTCGAAGAGCTGGTCACAAAATACCAGTCCAAGGTGTACAGCATGGCTTTGAGTTTCACCCGGAACCGGGAGGCGGCCGACGACTTGGCCCAGGAGGTTTTCCTGAAGGCCTACCTGGCCCTGCCCCGGTTCCACGGAAGATCGGAGTTCGGGACCTGGCTGTACCGGATCTCCATCAACCATATCAAGGACTATCTCCGGAAAAAGGGCCGGGCCAAGGAAGTGTCGCTGGAGGATGTCCACGAGGTCTCCTTCTCGGACAAGGAGCAGACGGAAAAGGCCGAACAAGAACGGGAAGCCGAAAACCGACGGCACCTCGTCCAGGAATTCGTCCAGGGCCTGCCGGAAAAATACCGGGTGATCCTGACGCTCCGGGATATCCAGGGCCTGGCCTACGAGCAGATCTCCCAGGTCCTCCACCTTTCACCGGGGACCGTGGACTCCCGGCTCCACCGGGCGCGGCGGATGCTCCGCAAGAAGCTGGCTCCCCATCTGATCGGGGAAAGAGGGGCAAATGAACTGTAAGAAGGCTGAAAAATGGGTCCTGAGATCCCTCGACGGGCGTCTCGACGGGCGTTCGGGGGGCCTCCTCAGGAAACACCTCGAGGCCTGCCCGTCCTGCCGGAAAGCGGAGGCGGAGTACCGGTCCATGCTCGCCCTGCTGCGCGACGGCGGGGAGGCCGCTCCTCTGCCCCGTTTCTGGGAGCGACTCGCGCCCCGGCTGCGTGAGGAGATGGAGATCGCGCCCCTCGTCTTCTGGGAAAGATGGTGCCTGCGGGCCATCCCCGTCTTCCTGGTCCTCGTGGTCATTGCCGCGGTGGCTCTCTTTTTCACGCCCCAGGCCGCCGAGCTGAGCCAATCCGAGGCCCTTCTCCTCGAGAACGTCGACCCGCTCTCCGGAACCGGCCAGATTTTCTCGGCGGACAAAGCGGACACGAGGAACATGATGCTCCTCTTCGCCTCCCTAGAGGAGAAAACGCCGGTGAGGAGGCCGATGCCATGAAAACGAAACACAAGATCCTTGCCGCCCTGCTGATTCTCGTTGTTTTCGGCCTCGGCGTCGCCGCCGGGGTCCTGGGCGAGAGATACATCGTGCACAAGAGGTCCGGCCGGGCCTCCGGGGAACGACAGCACCCCCCTTCCCTCGAGAGCTGGGCCAAGGACCTCGGGCTGACGCCGGAGCAGAAGGAGAAGATCCGCGAGATCTTCAAGAAGAACGAAGTACGGATGAAGGCTTACCGGACCGAAGCCCATGGCCGGCTGGAAGGGATCCGCAAGATGCTCAAGGACGAGATCGACGCCGTCCTCACGCCCGAGCAGAAAAAGAAGAACGAAGAGATGATCCGCCGCTTTGAAGAGCGCCGGAAAAATGAATCCGACAAGAACCAACCGCGCGACCGGAGGGAGCAGAACCCGCCTCCTTCGGACAGCGAGAGATAAAGGAGACATGTCATGAAGAAGAAAGTCATCTGGATCATCGTCGCCCTGGTCATTGTGACCGGGGCCATCCTCGGCTTGACGGTCTTCCGCAACGGGAAGAACAACGAGATCAAGTACAGGACTGAGACGCTCGCCCGCGGCGACGTCGAGGCCCTCGTCGTCACGTCGGGGACCCTGAACCCGATCGAAACCGTCGACGTCGGAGCCCAGGTCTCGGGCAAGATCGAAAAGCTCTATGCCGACTTCAACTCGATCGTCACCAAGGGCCAGGTCGTGGCCGAGCTCGACCAGGAACCCCTGAAGATGAAGATCACACAGAACGAGGCGAACTACAAGAGCCGGGTAGCCGCGCTCGACCGGTCCAAAGTCAACCTGGTCCAGGCAGAGAAAGCCTACGAACGGGCCAAGTCCCTTTTCGCCAAGGAGCTCATCTCGATCGAAGAGATGGACGCCGCCGAAGCGACCTACCTCGGCACCAAGACTGATCTCGTCTCGTCCGAGGCCACCCTGGCCCAGGCCAAGAGCACGCTCGACCTGAGCAAGGTCGACCTGTCCTACGCGGTTATCCGGGCCCCGGTCGACGGTGTCGTCATCGTCCGGAAAGTCAATGTCGGCCAGACCCTCCAGTCGAGCTACACGGCCCCCCTCCTGTTCCAGGTGGCCACCGACATGACCAAGATGAAGGTCGAGTGCAGCGTCGACGAGTCCGACATCGGCAAGGTCAAGGAAGGGCAAAAGGTTCGGTTCACGGTCGAGGCCTACCCGAACGAGACCTTCAATGGCGTCGTCCAGCAGGTCCGGTTCTCGCCCGAGACGGTCCAGAATGTCGTCACCTACACGACCATCGTCAATGTCGAGAACCCCGAGAAGAAGCTTCTCCCCGGCATGACGGCGACCGTGTCCATCATCGTCGGCGAGGCCAAAGGCGTCCTGCGGGTTTCGAACGCGGCCCTTCGCTTCACTCCCAATCTGAGCCCCGAGGAACTCGCCAAGATGGCCCAGGAGATGAAGGACCGGATGATGGCCCAGCGCCAGGCGCAGGGCGGTCAACCGGGCGCGGCCGCCGCACCGGGCGCAGCCACGCCCGGTGCCGGCACCCAGACGGCCGGCCAGGGCGGGCAGGCCAGGCCCACGGGAGCAGGCCAGGGCGGTCAGGCGATGGCCTTCCGGCAGAGCGGGACTCCGGGCGGCGCCGAAGGCCAGGCCGGCCGGACGCGCGTGCAGGCGCCGCGCGTGTGGCTCCTGGACAAAGCTGGGAAGCTGAGCATGGTCTTCCTCCGGACGGGTGTTTCGGATACGAGTTACTCGGAAATCCTCCGGGGTGAGCTCAAGGAAGGCGACGTCGTCATCACGGGGATGGAAACGCCGGCCACACGGGCCGCTGCCGCAAACCAGCCCCAGATGAACCAGATGATGTTCCTGGGCGGGCCTCCGGGAGGAGGCCGCCGCTGAGCGGCCTCTCTGGGAGTGAATGAAATGCCCCGCAACATCATCGAGCTCAGGGATCTGGCCAAAACGTATTTCATCGGCGAGACCCAAGTCAACGCCCTGCGGGGCGTGTCCTATGTGATCGAGGAGGGGGACTTCCTGGCCATCATGGGGCCATCGGGGTCCGGCAAGTCGACTTTGATGAACATCCTGGGATGCCTGGACAAACCGACCACCGGCGAATACATCCTGGACGGCGAAGAGGTCTCCCAATTCGACAAGAACAAGCTGGCCCGCATCCGGAACCAAAAGATCGGCTTCGTCTTCCAGAGCTTCAACCTCCTGACGCGGACGACAGCCCTGGAGAACACGGAACTGCCGCTCCTCTATACGAACACGAACGGCAAGGAAATGACGGAGCGCGCCATGGCCTCGCTGGCCGCCGTCGGTCTCAAGGACCGGGCCCATCACAAGACGAACCAGCTCTCGGGCGGCGAGCAGCAGCGGGTGGCCATCGCCCGGGCGCTCCTCAATAACCCGACGCTGATCCTGGCCGACGAGCCCACGGGCAACCTCGACAGCCGGACGAGCTCGGACATCATGAACATCTTTAAGACCCTCAACGAAGAGAAGGGCATGACGATGGTCATGGTCACCCACGAGCCCGACATCGCCGCCTGGGCCCGCAAGCGGATCTACCTCCTGGACGGGCTTATCGTCCGGGAAGAGCGGTCCTGACCCGAGAGTAAAGGCCCGCCAAGGAGAATTCATCATGATAAAACGAGCCCTCATGCACGGCGTCAGAACGTGCCGGGTGGCCTTCCGGGCCCTGGCCCGCAACAAGATGAGGTCCTTCCTCACGGCCTTGGGGATCATCATCGGCGTCGGCGCCGTGATCGCCATGGTCAGCATCGGCGAGGGGGCCAAGCGCGGCATCGAAAGCCGGTTCGCCGCCATGGGAACGAATCTTCTCTTCGTCTCGCCCGGCAGCCAGAACCAGAGGGGCGTCAATTCCGGCTGGGGCAGTAGGACGACGCTCAAGGAGGCTGACGCTATCGCCATTGGGCAGGAATGCCCGGCCGTCATGTACATTTCGCCCTCCGTCAGCGCCCGGGCCCAGACCGTCTACGGCAACAAGAACTGGAACACCTCGATCTCAGGCACTGGGGCCCGCTACCCGGAGGTCCGCAACTGGGACGTCGAGCTCGGCGCCTATTTCGACGATACCATGGTCAAGTCCGCGGCCAAGGTCTGCGTCCTCGGGGCCGACGTCAAGACGAACCTGTTCGAGGACGAGGACCCGATCGGCAAGGTCATCCGCGTCAAGAAGATCCCTTTTAAGGTCCTGGGCGTCCTGAAGAAGCGGGGCGAGTCGGGCGGGTTCGGCAGCCGCGACGACATGATCGCGATCCCCTACACGACGGCCATGCGCCGCCTGCAGGGCATCGACTACATCCAGTCCTGCGATGTCCGGGCGGTTTCGGCGGACCAAATGCCGCAGGCCCAGGCCCAGATCGAGGAACTCCTCCGGGTCCGGCACAGGATCGCCCCGGGCGCGGAGGATGATTTCACCGTCCGCAACATGTCCGAGATCGCCGAGACGGCCGCCCAAGCGACCCAGATGATGACCGTGCTGCTCGGCAGCATCGCCTCGATCTCGCTCCTCGTCGGCGGCATCGGGATCATGAACATCATGCTGGTCTCGGTGACGGAGAGGATCCGCGAGATCGGCCTGCGCATGGCCGTCGGTGCCCGCGAACGGGACATCCTGCTCCAGTTCCTGACCGAGGCGATCGTCCTCAGCCTAATGGGCGGGCTCATCGGCATCGGCTTCGGCATAGGGGCGTCCAAGCTCATCAAGAATATCAAGATGTTCTCATCTTTCAACACCGTCGTCTCCATCCAGTCGGTCCTGATGGCCTTCTTCTTCGCCGCCACGATCGGCATATTTTTCGGGTTCTACCCGGCCCGCAAGGCCTCCCGGCTCGACCCGATCGAAGCCCTGAGGTATGAATAAACCCCGACGGCCTCAGCTAAGGCCGGCGGTCCAAGACAAGGAGACTGATCATGAGAAATAAAGCTTATCTGCCCCTGTTGATTATCGCTCTCGCCCTGGCCGCCCCCGGCTTCGGCCAGGACGCCCAGGGCACGCTGTCGATGTCCCTTGACGAATGCATCGTCAGAGCCCTGAAAGAAAACCTGGGCGTCGCCATCCAGGTCCTCGGACCCGAGATCGCGAGCGAGGGCGTCAACCAGGCCCGGGAAAAATTCATCCCGACCTTGAGCTTGAGCGCCCGGAGCTCGAACACGCAAAACGCGTCCTACTCCTACCTCGACGCGTCCGGAAGCCTGACCGACAAGACCCAGAACTTCAACTTTCTTAGCGCCAGCCAGAACCTGCCGACGGGGGGGACGTTCGGCCTCAACTTCACCGGGTACCGGACAGCGACCAACCGGACCGGACAGACGATCAACCCCCGCTACGGGACGACGCTGACATTCAACTTCTCCCAGCCCCTGCTCAGGAACTTCGGCCTCAAGATGGGCCGCCGAGAGATCCTGGTGGCCAGGAACAGCTTGGGCGTCTCCGAAGAAAACCTCAAGAACACGTTGATGACCACCGTCTACAACGTCGAGAGCGCCTACTGGAACCTGGTTTACAGCATCGAGAACCTCGACGTCCGCCGCCAGTCTCTCCAGCTGGCCAAGGACCTCCTCGAGAAGAACCAGCGCTCGGTCGAGGTCGGCACGCTGGCCCCCATGGAGGTCCTCAGCGCCAGGGCCGAAGTAGCCACCCGCGAGGCCGACCTCATCCAGGCCGAGACCCAGATCAAAAGCAACGAGGACCAGCTGAAGCTCCTGCTCAACATCGTCGGGGACGAGGACAAGCAGGTCACGGCCCTTGTGCCCAAGGACAAGCCGACCTACGTCGCCAGAGAGGTCAACTTGGAGGAGGCCCTGGCCGCGGCCATC
This sequence comes from Candidatus Aminicenantota bacterium, assembly GCA_026393975.1. Taxonomy (GTDB): domain Bacteria; phylum Acidobacteriota; class Aminicenantia; order Aminicenantales; family Saccharicenantaceae; genus RBG-16-66-30. The sequence goes on from JAPKZD010000018.1 coordinate 100,284, forward strand.
GAGAACCGCACGGACCTGAAGATCGCCCGGATCGGGATCGAGTCCGATCAGCTCAACCTCAGCTACGCCAAGAACCAGACCCTGCCCGACCTCAGCCTCTCGGCGTCCTTCTACAGCCCGGGCATCGATGGGACCCGTCTCATCTATTCGGACAACGACCCGATCTATGGCACGCTCATCGGTACCATCCCGGGGGGAATCAGCGGCGCCCTGAGGCAGACGGGCGCCTTCAAGTATCCGAACTGGAACCTGGGGCTGACGCTGAGCCTTCCCTTGGCCAACTTCTTCTCGAGGGCCGGCTTGGCCCAGGCCAAACTGAATATGCGGCAGTCCATGCTCGACCTCGAGAATCAGAAGGACCAGGTCTATGTCGAGATCAAGAACGCCGTCCGTTCGGTGGAGGCGAACTACAAGAGGATCCTCGCCTACACCACGGCCCGCGAGCTGGCTGAACAGAAGCTCGCGGCCGAGGAGGAGAAGCGGCGGGTCGGGATGAGCACCAATTACTTGGTTCTCCAGATGCAGCGGGACCTGGCCACCGCCCGGATCTCCGAGCTCAACGCCATCGTGTCCTATAACATCTCTATCGCCGCGCTGGAGAAGTCGATGGGCACGAACCTGAAGTCGAAGAACATCAAGTTCTCGGACATCTCCCCCGGCCTGGATTGAGCCGGCCGGCCTTTCCCGGCCCGCGGGCCTTCTCGTTTCCTGTTGGCTTTCAGCGGTTTATGTTGCACTGGCCGGGATCCCGTGCTATAATCCTAATTAAAGGATATTCTCTCCTAATCCAACCCTTCGTTGGGAGAAGCTTCTATGAACAGAAAGCTGATCCGGCCCAATCTTACCGAGATCAAGGAACGCATGAGCCAGGACAAGGAACGGGAAAAGGAAGCGGTCCACAAGAGAATGCACCCGCCGACCGACACCTTCGCTGAGAGCTACTACTACCTCAAGCAGATGAACAAGAAAACCCCCATGGCCGTCGTCTACACGGACGGCGAGATCGTCGAGGGGTACGTCGAGTGGTACGACCGCAACTGCATCAAGCTCAACCGCGACAACGCCCCGAACCTCCTCATCTACAAATCGAGCATCCGCTGTATCTACAAAGTGGGCGAGGCCTCCGAGGCCGAGGGAAAAGAGCCCGGCAAGAAATGACCGTTCCCAGGATCGGGGTGACCCCCGGCGACCCGGGCGGCATCGGTCCCGAGATCGTCGTCAAAACGTTGTCGCGCCCGTGCGTCCTGCCGCCGGCCGCTTATGTCCTTTTCGCCGACTCCCGGATCGTAGCGGCCGAGGAAAAGCGGCTCGGTCTCCGACTTGCCGCCCGGGAGTGGCGTCCCGAAGGCCCCCGCGAAGCGGGTGTGTTCCTAGCCCACATCCCCGGTCGGGCCGCAGCTCCGGACCGACCTGGGACGCGGTCCGGAGCTGTGGCCCCGAGCCGGGTTTCGGCGGAAAACGGGGAGTCGTCCTTCCGGTTTTTCGAGGCGGCCGTGGCCGAGGCCCGCGGCGGCCGGCTCGAGGCCGTGGTGACCGCCCCGATATCGAAGGCCGCCTGGGGCATGGCCGGGTTTCCCTGGCGAGGACACACGGATTACCTGGCCCAATTCTACCCGGGGGCGATCATGTCCTTCTGGTCGGAACGGCTCAAGGTCGCCCTGTTCAGCCATCACCAGCCCCTTCGCGAAGCCGTCGCCGCCGTCCGGAAAGACGCCTTAGTCGATTTCCTAAAGTCCCTCCACCGGGCCCTCGGGAAGCTCCCCGGCGGACCGTACGAGCTTCTCGTGGCTGGCTTGAACCCCCATGCCGGCGAGGAGGGGTGTCTCGGCCTCGAGGAGGAGGACGAGATCAGGCCGGCGGTCGATGCGGCCAGGGCCGAAGGCGTGCCCGCGAGCGGGCCCTTCCCCCCGGACACCGTCTTTCTTCGGGCCCTGGGGAAGAAGGAGGCCGTCGTCGTCGCCCTCTACCATGATCAGGGGCTCATTGCCTTCAAGCTCGATGCGTTTGCCACGGGTGTCAACGCGACGCTCGGCCTGCCCTTCGTTCGGACTTCCCCCGACCATGGAACGGCCTTCGACATCGCCGGCAAGGGTGTGGCCGATTCCCGCAGCATGGAGGAAGCGATCCGGCTCGCCGCGGTCTTCAGCGCGAACGGTTCTTGAGCGCGGCCCGGATCTCCCGGTCCGCGTCCCTCTTCTTGATGGTCTCGCGCTTTTCGTGTTCCCTTTTCCCCCGGACCAAGGCCAGTTCGAGCTTGATCTTTCCTTTATTGTTGATCAGGACCTTGGTCGGGACCATGGTCAGGCCCCTTTCCTGGGTCTTCCCGGCCAGGCGCTTGATCTCCCGGCGGTGGAGCAGGAGCTTGCGCTGCCTGAGGGGGTCGTGGTTGAAAATATTCGCGGCCTCGTAGGGGCTGATGTGGCACTTGACGAGAAAAACCTCGCCGTTCCTGACCTCGGCGTAGCTCTCCTTGAGACTGACATGGCCGGCGCGGACGGACTTCACCTCGCTCCCGACGAGAGCCAGGCCCGCTTCGAAGGTCTCAAGGATGAGATAGTCGTGGGAGACGGTCTTGTTGACGGCGACGCTCTTCATGGCTGAGGCGGGAGGGCCGCGCCCGACGGGGCGACCTCGACCAGGCTGATGTGGCGCTTGTTCATCTTTTCGACGGTCAGCCGGTGGCCGCCGAATTCGAACGAATCCTTTTCGCGCGGCAGGCGGCCGAACTCTGACAGGAAGAAGCCGGCGAGCGTCGTGTAGCCCCCTTTCTCCGGGATGCCCAGGGCGACGAGCGCGTTGACATTCTTGACCGGAGCGGCCCCCGTGATGAGATAACGCCCGCCGTCGCGTCGAGAAAACCACTCCTCGGTCTGTCCATCGTGTTCGTCCTGGATCTCGCCGACGATCTCCTCGATGATGTCCTCGAGGGTCACCAGACCGTCGACGTTGCCGAATTCGTCGACGACGAGGGCCATGTGGACGGCTTTCTCCTGCATCTGGAGGAGGACTTTTTCGAGGGAGGCGAGTTCCGGGACAAAGAACGGCTTGCGCAGGACGTCCTTGATTATAATATCTTTATTATCAATAAGATAACCAATCATGTCCTTGCTGTGGAGGATGCCCTCGATGTTGTCGAGCCGGCCCCTGTAGACCGGGTAGCGAGAATAGCCGGCCGAGCGGACTGTGTCCAGGACTTGGGCGAGCGTGGACTCGACTTCGATGGCCTTGACCTCGGGCCGGGGGACCATGACTTCCTTCACGGGGCGGGAGCCCATGTCGAGGGCGCCGGCGACGATCTTTCGGCGGAGCGCGGACAGGCCGCGCGCGCCGGCGTGGAGGGCGATCTTGAGCTCCTCTTCGTTGAGAGGCCGGAAAGAGCCGGCCGGCTTGGGCCTTGACGAGGGCATGATCAGCCCGGTCATGATCGAGAAGAGCTTGACGAGAGGGGCGAAGAGGATCATGACTCCCCTGATCGGGTAGCTGACGAGGGTCACTGTCCGAAGGGAGTTGTGGGCGGCGAAGGTCTTGGGGTTGACCTCCCCGAAAATGAGGAGGAAGATGGTCGTGGCGATCGTCGCGTAAAGGATGGCCCGGTTGCGGTCCGGCAGGATGCCGACGAAAAGGGACGTCGCGATGGAGGCCGCGGCCGCGTTGACCAGGGTGTTCCCGATCAGGATCGTGGCTAGGAGATCGTTCGTACGGCCGAGGATCTTCCGGGCCAGGCCGGCCCGCTTCGAGCCTTTCTTCTCGTGATATTCGAGGGAGAAAGGGTTGACCGCGATGAAGGCCGTTTCCGACGAAGAAAAAAAGGCGCTGAGCAGGAGGCACAAGAGGAACAGCAGGATCCCGGCGAGGAGCATGGGCCTCCGTTCAGGCGGCGATACGGGACTTGGCGGTCTTGAAGCAGCGGGACAGGGTACCGAGGAGCTTCTCTTCCACCTTGGACGATGGCGAGGCGACCGCTTCGGAGATCTCGGAAACCATGAGCTCCGTGGCCTTCTCCATCATCTTTTTCTCGCGGAAAGAGAGCGGCTTGTGGAGACTGAGGTAGTAGAGGCTCTTCAGGACGGTGGCCATGTCGGAAAGCGTCCCCGACTTCATCAGGTTGAGGTGCTCCTTGTAGCGCCCCTTCCAGTCCGTGGTGACATCCACGTCCCCGTTCCCCATGAAGTGGTAGATCTTCTTGATGGACCCCTCGGTCACCGGCCGGCGGATCCCGATCTCCAGGGCGGTCGTGCTCGGGACCGTGACCAAGGTGTTGTTGCAGATGATCCTCAGGTGGAAGACCGTGAACCGTTCCCCGTCGTAGGAATCCTCGCCGATGGCTTCGACGATGCCAAGGCCTTGATTGGGATAAATGACTTTATCGCCAATTTTAAGTGATTTCATGCCCCCGTATTATACCGGAACAGGGGAAAAGAGTCAACGCGCTTCTCCTGGGGAGCGGCCTTGACCCGTTCGCTGACGCTAAGCCCCTCCTTTCAAGGCGGGGATGAGAAGCGAGGCTCAGGGTTAACCCCGAACAAGCCCCGGCATTTATGCCGGGGAGTCCAGGGGTTGACAGGCTGGCGGCCTTCGGGTAACATACACCCTTCAAAGGTGTTGGACAAGCATGAAGAGAACGTTTCAACCGAACAACAGAAGACGCAAGAAAACGCACGGTTTCCGAGTCCGCATGAAGACCAAAGGCGGCCAGGAAGTCATCAAGAGCAGAAGGCGCAAGGGTCGAAAGCGCGTTTCTGTCGGATGAATGAGCGCCTGACGCCTCTCGAGAGAATCCGCAGGAAAAGCGATTTCGCGAGCCTCTATCGAGACGGCGGCCGCTTTCGGGGACGATATTTTCACCTGGTCTTCCGCAGGAATGAGTTCGGCCATTCCCGGCTGGCGGTCGTCGCCAGCCGGAAAGTCGGCTCCGCGGTCGTCAGGAACAGGGTCAAAAGGCGCCTCCGGGAGCTTTTTCGCCGGCACAAGGAACTCCTGAGAGAGCCGACGGACCTTATTGTCATAGCCCGGCCGGAATCGGGAGACGCCCCTTGGGCCGAGTTCCGGGAAGCTTATTTCTCGGCGTTGACAACGATTTATCGAAAACGGATATCATCGTGAAAGCCGTTGCGCTCTTCTTGATCAGGCTGTACCAGCTGACCCTGTCCCCGCTCCTCGGCACTCGTTGCCGGTACCACCCGACCTGCTCCGCCTATACCCAGGAGGCCATCACGAAGCATGGCTTCATTAGGGGTGCCTGTTTGGGCCTCCGGAGGCTTTTCCGGTGCCATCCTTTTCACGAGGGCGGAATCGATCCCGTGCCCTGAGAGTGAGTCCGCATGGAAAAACGACTGATCTTGGCTATCGTCCTGTCCTTCCTGGTGCTGATGGGCTACCAGTACTTTGTCGTCAAGCCGAACAAGCCGAACGTGGCTCCCCCGGTCACCCCGTCGGCGACATCGACCGCACCCGCCGTGCCGGGGACGGCCGGAGCGGCCCAGGAAAACAGGCATGAAGCGCCGGCTGAGGCCAAGCCGGCCCCGGCCGAGGCCGTTCCCGCCCCCGCCCTCGGCGCCGTGGCCGGACACGCCGAGACGGACGTCGTTGTCGAGACGTCGCTCTACAAGGCCGTCTGGACGAACAAGGGCGGTGTTCTTAAGAGCTGGAAGCTCAAAAATCACAAAAACAGCCTGAAGGAAGACCTCGACCTCGTCCCCGCCATGGCCGGTGAAATCGGCCGCTACCCCTTCTCCCTGGGCCTCGACGACGCGGCCTTCGCTAGCCTCCTCAACTCCTCGCTCTTCGAGGCCTCGCAGACCGCTCTCGACCTCCGTGACGGAGCGAGCGGCGAGCTTCGTTTCGTATTCTCCGACGGGGCCTCGGTCAAGGCGGAGAAAGTCTTCCGCTTCACCGGCGGCAGCTACGCTCTGGACATGGAGATCCGGGTCTGGAAGAACGATCAGCCGGTTTCCCCCTCCGTCCTATGGGGGCCGGGAATAGGCAACCCCACCCCCGCCGAGCTGAAGCAGAGCTACAACTTCAGCACGGGGTCGGCCGTTTACACCGGGGGCAAGGTCATCCGGATGATCGAGAGGAAGTACAAGGCCGAGCAGGGCGCCTACAATTTCGTGGACTGGGCCGCCTACGAAGATAACTATTTCGTCGCCCTGTTCGTCCTCCCGTCCCAGAAGGGACAGGCGGTCTTCCGCAAGGAAACGGCCGGCCAGGCCCCGGCCTTCTTCATCTACGTGACGGGACCCCGACGGGCCTACATCGGGCCCAAGGACGCCGAGGCGCTCAAGGCCTTCGGGAACGATGCCAAGAAGGTCATCAGCTTCGGGATGTTCGGCAGCATCGCCGAGATCCTTCTTGTCGTCGTCCGCTTCTTCCACAAGCTCATCCCCAACTGGGGGATCGACATCATCCTGCTGACCATCGTCATCAAGATCATCTTCTTCCCGCTGACTTACAGCTCGACGAAATCGATGGTCAAGATGGCCGACCTGCAGCCCAAGGTCAAGGCCTTGCGGGCCAAGTACAAGAAGTCCAAGTCCGACATCGCCCAGCGGCGGCTGATGAACGAAGAAATGATGAAGCTCTACAAGGAGCACGGCGTCAACCCGGCCGGCGGTTGCCTGCCCATGCTCATCCAGCTCCCGGTCTTCTGGGGAGTTTTCCGGATGCTCGTCGTCTCCATCGAGTTCCGCCACGCGCCTTTCGCGCTCTGGATCACCGACCTCTCCGTGCGGGATCCCTATTACGTGACGCCCGTCCTCATGGGCATCACCCAGTTCATCTCGCAGAAGATGACCCCGACCTCGGCCGACCCCTCCCAAGCCAAGATGATGCTCATCATGCCCTTCGTAATGACCATATTTTTCATGAACTTCCAGAGCGGACTGGTCCTCTACTGGCTGACGACCAACGTCCTTCAGATCGGCCAGCAGGCCCTTATTAACCGCATGATGCACCGCAAGAAGTGAGATGCCATGGAAAACGAAATCAAGCCAGAAAACGGAAAACCGGCCGACGAGAGGCCGGAATACAATGGCCAGAACCTCGAAGAGGCCATCAGCCTGGCCGAGCACCGGCTCAAGCTTCCCCGGGAAAAATTCAACTACGAGATCGTCACCGAGAAGACCCGGCTCTTCGGCCTGAAGTGCAAGGAGATCGTCATCCGCGCTTGGGCCAAGGACGATGATGCGGACAACGCGGCCGAGCGTTTTCTCGCTCGGTTCATGGACCATTTTCCCTTGGAGCTGAGCTACCAGGTCCAGAAGCGCCCGGACATCATCTTCGTCGTCTTCGACGGCCCGGACAAGACGATCCTTCTCAGGAACGACGGATCGCTCCTCCTCGCGATCCAGCACGTCCTGAACAAGGTCTCGCCGATCAAGGTCCAGGTCGACTGCGAGTTTTACAGACGGCGGAAAGAAAAGAAACTCAAGGAATACGCCCAGCGCGTCGCCCAGCAGGTATCGGAAACGGGGCGGGAAGAAATCCTCGACCTGATGAACCCCTATGAGCGGCGGATCATCCACATCGTCGCCAACGAGGTTCCCGGCGTCACCAGCGAGAGCATCGGTGACGGTTTCCTAAAAAAAGTCAAAGTTTTCCGCGCGCCCCGCTGACGCGAGGGCGTCCGGCCAGTCATTCCCTTTTCTTCGCTCGGGGTATTCCCGCCGGCAGGGAGCGGACTCTGGGAAGCGACCGATAGAAGTGCGGTGGAGTACCCGGAGCCGCACTTCTAGGAAACATCTTAAGCAAGTCCAGGAAAGAAATTTCTTTGCCGCTCCCGGCCTCCGTTCGTCGGACGCTGCCAAAACGGGCGGCGGCTGGAGGAGCGGCACGCCCCGAAGGCCTTGTTATTAGCGGGCGCCTCCCTTAGAATGATGAACCGGATAGAAACAGATCCATGCTCGAAGACACCATCATCGCGATCTCGACGCCGCCGGGGTTCGGCGGGCTGGGGATCGTCCGGATAAGCGGCAAAAAGGCTCTCGCGGTGGCTGGGCATATTTTCCAGCCGAAGAAAAGATCGAAGAAATCGTTCCCGGCGCGGCGCCCGGTTTTTGGGACGATCCGCGATCCGGAACGGGAAACGGCGCTCGACGAGGCCTTCCTGACCTATTTCAAGGCCCCCCGATCCTACACGAGGGAGGATGTCGTCGAGCTGAGCTCGCACGGCAGTCCGGCTGTTTTAGAGGGCATTCTCAGGCTTGGCACCGGGGCGGGGGCGCGCCTGGCTCAGCCCGGGGAGTTCACCCTCCGCGCCTATCTGAACGGCCGCCTGGACATGCTCCAGGCCGAGGCCGTCAACGACCTGATCAGGTCCGTCTCGCTGACCCAGGCGCGGATTTCCTCCCGTCAGCTCGGGGGGAGCTTATCCCGGAGGATTTTTCGGTTGCGCGGCAAGCTCATCGCCCTGCTCTCCAGGGTCGAAGCCGGTCTGGAATTCCCGGAGGAGAAGCTTAGGACCGGAGCCCCGGCAGACCGCCGGACCATCGATTCCCTGGCCGCCGAGGTCGAGAGGCTCGTCGCGGGCTACGAAGCCGGCCGGGCTCTCCGGGATGGCCTCACCCTGGCGATCACGGGCAGGACGAACGTCGGAAAATCGACCCTGTTCAACGCTCTTCTCGAGGAAGACAGGGCCATCGTCACGCCCTACCCGGGGACGACCCGGGATTTCCTCAGGGAGAAGCTGGTCATCGACGACCTCGTTTTCCACCTCGTGGACATGGCCGGACTGGGGAAACCCGCCCATCCGGTTGAAAAGACAGGGATTGCCAGGGGGCAGAAGATCGCCCGGGATGCGGACGGCCTGCTCGTCGTCCTCGACGCGTCCCGGAAGGAAAGCGGCGAGGATGAACGGCTGGTCCGGAAATACCGGGCAAAAAAAATGCTCCTCGTTTTCAACAAATCCGACCTCCCCGGGAAAATCGATAGGCGGATGGTCCGGGAGCTGGCCGGCGGATCCCCGTCAATCGATGTCTCGGCCCTGAAAGGCAGGAACATCGACAAGTTGAGGGAAGCTATCCGCGGGCATTTCGCCCCGGGACCGGCAAAAGAGGAGGACGTCATCCTCCACGCCCGGCAAAAAGACCTCCTCCAGGCCATTCTCGAAGCCCTCGGGCGGGCGGCGGGCCTCCTGGCGAAAGGGCATTCTGTCGAGCTCTATGCCGAGGAGATCCGTAGTTGCTTGCCCCTCGTCGGCGAGCTGACGGGGCAAGTGCGCATCGGCGAGGTCATCGACGACATCTTCGGGCGGTTCTGCGTGGGGAAATAGGGACTCCGGATGAAGGCGGCAGACGGGTTCGACGTCATCGTCGTTGGGGCAGGGCACGCCGGCTGCGAGGCCGCCGCGGCGGCGAGCGCCATGGGCCTCCGGACCTGCCTGGTGACCATCCATCTCGAGACCATAGCCCAGATGTCTTGCAACCCGGCTGTCGGCGGCTTGGCCAAGGGGCACCTCGTCCGGGAAATCGACGCGCTCGGCGGCCTGATGGGCCTCCTGGCGGACGAGACAGGCATCCAGTTTAGGCTCCTCAACCGGAGCCGGGGAGGGGCGGTCCAGGCCCCACGGGCCCAGTGCGACAAGGCGGCCTATCGGCTGGCCATGAAATACAAGCTCGAACGGATGCCCAACCTGACGGTCTTCCAGGGCATCGTCGCCAAAGTCCTGGTCACGCGGGGCGCCGCTCGAGGGGTGGAAACCCTGGACGGGACGCGCATCGAGGGAAAAGCGGTCATCCTGACGCCGGGGACCTTCCTCAACGGGACGATCCATATCGGGCTCCGCAATTATCCGGCCGGACGGGCGAACGAGCCGCCGTCGGTGGACCTTGCGGAGCAGTTGAAAAAGCTGGGCATGAGGGTTTTTCGCCTGAAGACGGGCACGCCCATGCGCCTGGACAGGGACACCATCGACTGGAGCTCTTTCACGCCGCAACCGGGAGACGCGGAGCCGGTGCCTTTTTCCTACAGGACGAGCGGGCATCTCCAAAACAAAGTCATCTGCTATCTGGGCTACACTAACGCGGCCACCCATGCGGTCGTGCGCCGCAACCTCGATAAATCCCCCCTATATGGCGGAAAGATCAAGGGTATCGGACCGCGTTACTGCCCCTCGATAGAGGACAAGGTGGTCAAATTCCCCCAACGCACCCGCCACCAGTTCTTTCTCGAACCGGAAGGGCTCGAAACGACGGAAATCTACATCAACGGCATGTCCTCGAGTTTGCCTTACGATGTCCAGCGGGAGATCTTAGGCACGATCCCCGGCCTGGATAAGGCGAAAATCATGAGGCCGGCCTACGGTATCGAATACGACGCCGTCTCCCCCACCGAACTCCTGGCCACTCTCGAAACGAAAAAGATCAGGCGCCTCTACCTGGCCGGGCAGATCAACGGGACATCGGGATATGAAGAGGCGGCCGCCCAAGGCCTCATGGCCGGGATCAACGCGGCCCTATCCATCCGAAAAAAGGCGCCGTTCGTCCTGAGGCGGGACGAGGCCTATATCGGCGTGCTTATCGACGACTTGGTCACGACCGGCGTCGAAGAACCCTATCGCCTGTTCACGTCCCGGGCCGAATATCGGCTCCTGTTGAGAATCGATAACGCCGACCGCAGGCTGATGGAATATGGCTGGGAGCTGGGTCTCGTTCCGAAAAACACCTGGAAGGAATACCAGGAAAAACGGGATCGTGTGGAGAGCGCGTTTTCGTTTTTAAGGAAGAACAGGCTGAAATCGGCGGCCGGGGATAGCGTGACCCTCTTCGAGCATCTGAAAAAACCTGAAATCGGCCTGAGAAGTGTGCTAGAATATGGGAAATTCCCAGGAGCGTTGAGCGACGAGGAGTGCAGGCACATCGAGTCCGAGACAAAATATGAAGGCTACATCAAGAAGCAGGAGAGGGAGATCGCCAAGTCCGTGCGGTCGGATTCGATGAAAATACCCGTGAACGTTGATTTCAGTAAGGTTTCGGGATTAACCAGGGAGGCCATCGAGAAATTCGAAGAAAAGAGACCTGCGACCTTGGGTGAGGCCAGGAAGATACCCGGCATGACTCCGGCTGCAGTCCAGAATCTCAGCCTCTATCTCGAGATCCAGGCGAAAAGAGAGGTCTCGAGGGCCCGTGTTTCACGTGGAACTTGACCGTACGATGAATAAGATCATTGCCGTAGCAAACCAGAAGGGCGGGGTCGGCAAGACCACGACTGCCATCAATCTTTCGTCCTGCCTTGCTCTCAAGAACAGAAGGACGCTCCTCATCGACCTCGACCCCCAGGGCATGTCGACGCTGGGATTGGCCAAACCGAAAGGATCCGGGCAGGGAATATATCAGGCGATGATGAAAGACCGGGACCTCATGGATTGCATCCTGGGGACGGATCTCGAGAATTTCTATCTCTGTCCGTGCTCTCCCGAGCTCTCGGGCATCGAAGCCGAGCTGTACGCGGTCGAGCGAAGAGAAAGACGGCTTCTCGACGCAGTCGAAAAAGCGAGACGGTTCTTCAACTTCATCATCATCGATTGCCCTCCTTCCCTGGGATTCCTGACGATCAACGCGCTGACAGCGGCGGACTCGCTGCTCATTCCCGTCCAAACGGAATTCTTCTGCATGGAAGGGATCCCGGACCTCTTCCATGCGCTGGAGACGGTGCGGACCTACTTCAACCCCAAGTTAGCCATCGAGGGGATCCTTCTAACCATGTTCGACGAGCGGACCAACCTTTCCAAGCAGGTTGCGGAAGAGATTCGCAAGTCGTTGAAACATATCATGTTCGAAGCCGTCATTCCCCGCAGTGTCCGCCTGGCCGAAGCGCCGAGCTTCGGCAAACCTATCGTCCTCTACGATATAAAATCCAAAGGGGCCGAGGCTTATCTCAACCTCGCCGAGGAGATCATTCGCAAATGAACAAGAAAGCCTTGGGTAAAGGATTGGGAGCGTTCATCCCGGACGAGTTCAGCATCCTGAAAGACGAGAGGTTCGCCGAGCTGGACCTCGAGGACGTCAAGCCGAACCCCTTTCAACCGCGGACGAGGTTCGACGACCAAACGATTGACGAGTTGGCCCAATCGATCAGGGAGACGGGTATCGTGCAGCCGGTGATCGTGGTCCCGGAAGACGATCATTACATGATCATCGTTGGGGAACGGCGGTGGAGAGCCGCCCAGCGGGCGGGTTTGCGTAAAATCCCCGTCCTCATCCGGAACATTCCCAAGGACAAACAGCTCGAGGTCTCGCTCATCGAAAATATCCACCGCGAGGAGTTGAATGCCCTGGAGATCGCCCGGGCCTACCAGAGGCTCATCGACGACCATGGCTATGCCCAGCACGAGCTCGCCGACAAGGTCGGGAAGGACAGGTCCTCGGTCACAAACTATCTCCGTCTGCTCAAGCTCCCCCAGGAGATCCAGGACCGTCTCGCCGACGGGACGATCTCCATGGGGCATGCCCGGGCCATGCTGGCTCTCGAGGATGCGGCCACCCAGCTTTACGCCTGCCGCCAGGTCATCGACAGGAACTTATCGGTCCGCAACACCGAAGCCCTGGTCAACCGTCTGAAAAAAAAGGCGCCGCGCGCCCAGAGGAGCCTGGCCGATCCCGACCTCTATGCCCTTCAGGAAGAAATGCTCAAGATCCTGGGGACGAAGGTCCTCGTCGCCGGAGGCCGGAACAAGGGCGTGGTGAAAATCTATTATTTCTCTCTAGACGACCTGAATCGGATCTACGACAGGATCAAAGGAGCAAGTTCATGAAAGACAAGCCGCGCGAACTGAACGAAAACAAGCTGGCGGGTTTGATCGACATGGATTCGGAGTTCAATGGCGACCTCACGTTCAAGGGGTCATTCCGGATCGAAGGCCATTTCAAGGGCACGATCAAATCGGACTCCCTTCTCGTCATCGGAGAGCGGGGCAAGGTCGAAGCCGACGTCAATGTGGGACAGCTCATCATCAACGGCGAGATCCGAGGCACCCTCCAGGCGACCGAGAAGGTCGAGATCCACAACAAGGGCCGCGTGTTCGGGACTATCCTGTCGCCCACCCTGCTCGTCGAGGAGGGAGCGTATCTCGAAGCGACCTGCCAGACGAAGGGCGCTGCCAAGACGGTCCCCGCCGCGGCCAAAGAGCCGGCCGGCGCCTGACCGCGAACGGGCGCGGCGGAATCGCCCGCGCCGTGTTTCTCCGCTTGAGTGCGGAGCGTCCGAAGGATATAATCGGGGGGTCAATTTCTAGGAAGGCGTGATCATGGGCAAGTACATCTTCGTTACCGGCGGCGTCATTTCGGGTTTGGGCAAGGGCATTGCCGCGGCTTCCATCGGCCGGCTCCTGGAGAGCCGCGGCTACAGGATCACTATCCAGAAGTTCGACCCCTACCTCAACGTCGACCCGGGGACGATGAGCCCGTTCCAGCACGGCGAGGTCTACGTCACCGACGACGGCGCCGAAACGGACCTCGACCTCGGCCATTACGAACGGTTCACGTCGGCGAAGACGACACGGGCCCACAACTGGACGGCCGGAAGGATCTACGAGTCCATCATCAAGAAAGAGCGCAAGGGCGAATACCTGGGGAAAACGGTCCAGGTCATCCCCCACGTGACGGATATGATCAAGAGCGCGTTCGAGTCCGTGTCCGACGATAACGATATTGTTATCTGCGAGATAGGCGGGACCGTGGGCGACATCGAAAGCCTGCCCTTCCTCGAAGCCACGAGACAGATGCGGCTCAGCCTGGGGGTCGGCAAAACGCTCTTCGTCCACCTGACCCTCGTCCCCTTCGTCGGCTTTTCTGGAGAGCTCAAGACGAAGCCGACCCAGCACAGCGTCAAGGAGCTTCGGGCGATCGGCATCCAGCCGGACATCCTGCTCTGCCGCACGGCCCGCGAGCTCTCAACCGAAATCAAGTCCAAGATCGCGCTGTTCACCAACGTCCCCGTCAACGCGGTCATCACCGCCAAGGACGTCGATTCGATCTACGACATACCTCTAAACTTCGCGAAGGAAGGGCTCGACATCGCCATCCTCAAAATGCTCCGTCTTCCGCGCCGCAAGAAGAATCTCGCCGCGTGGGAGGCCATGGTCGATCGGATCAAGAACCCCAAGGACGAGGTCGAGATCGGGCTCGTCGGCAAGTATGCCGGCCTCCGCGATTCCTACATGAGTTTGAACCAGGCCCTCATCCACGGCGGGCTGGCCAACCGGCTCAAGGTCAAGATCGACTGGATCGAAGCCGAGGCCCTGGAGAAGGACGACCCGGCGAAGATCCTGGGATCGAAGGACGGCATCCTCGTCCCCGGCGGCTTCGGCAAGCGGGGGATCGAGGGCAAGATCCGGGCCGTCACGTACGCCCGCGAGAACAAGATCCCCTTCTTCGGCATCTGCCTGGGCATGCAGTGCGCCTCGATCGAGTACGCGCGTTCGCTCGCCGGATTGAAGAAAGCCAACAGCACGGAGTTCGTGCCGGACGCCCCGCACAAGATCATCGTCCGCTGGCGTGAACTGGCCAGGGATTGCGATATGGGCGGGACGATGCGGCTCGGCCAATATCGCTGCGACCTCGTCAAGGGTTCGGTCGCCCATCAAGCCTACCGCGCTCTCAAGATCTCGGAGCGTCATCGCCACCGTTACGAGTTCAACCCAAGCTACAAGGACGCCCTGGCCGACGCGGGCATGATCTTCTCCGGGATGAACCCGGACTACGGGTTGGTGGAGATCGTCGAGGCCCCCGACCACCCGTGGTTCCTGGGCTGTCAGTTCCATCCCGAGTTCAAATCCAAACCCTTGGCTCCGCATCCACTTTTCAAGGCGTTCATCGGGGCGAGCTATGCCCGCCGGCGCCAGGCGGGGAGGGCGCCGGCGGCCGGGCGAGATTCGGCTTGAATCTTATAAGTAATAGATAATAAATAATATATAGAGATCTATTGGTCCCCGTCAAGGAGGGCGATATGGACATCAACCCGAAGATCTTCAGGGAATACGACATCCGCGGCATCGTCGGCCAGGACCTGGACGAGACGGTCGTCGAAATCTTAGGCCGGGCGATGGGCACATTTTTCCTCGGGCGCGGCCAGAAGGACGTTGCCGTCGGGCGGGATTGCCGGCTGAGCTCGCCGGGCTTCGGCGCCGCTCTCATCCGGGGCCTTCTGGCCACGGGCTGCGACGTCGCCGACCTGGGCGTGGTTCCGACTCCGCTCCTCTACTTCTCCGTGTTCTTCAAGAAGAAAGAGGCCGGCGTCATGATCACCGGCTCGCACAACCCGCCCGAGCACAACGGCTTCAAGATGATGTCCGGCGAGGACACGCTTTACGGCAAGACGATCCAAGCCCTCTACGAGATCGTCCGCAAGGGCGTCTTCCCCCGCGGCGAAGGCCGCGTCACCTCCCTCGACGTCGTGTCCGAATACCAGGACTACGTCGCGCGGAACGTCCGCTTCTCCCGGCCCGTCAAGGTCGTCATCGACGCCGGGAACGGCACAGGTGGCGTGGTGGCCGTCCCCCTCTTTCGGAGGATGGGCGCAGAGGTCGTGGACATGTTCTGCGAGCCGGACGGCCACTTTCCCAACCACCACCCCGACCCGACGCTTCCGGAGGCCATGGAAAAGCTCATCGCCAAGGTCCGCGAGAGCGGCGCCGAGCTCGGCATCGGCTACGACGGCGACGCCGACAGGATCGGCGTCGTCGACGACGAAGGGCGGATCCTCTGGGGCGACCAGCTCCTCATCCTTTTCGCCCGCGACATCCTCCCGTCCCGGCCGGGGGCGGCCGTCATCTCCGAAGTCAAGGCCTCGAAGGTTCTCTACGAGGAAATCGAGAGGCTCGGCGGCCGGCCGATCATGTGGCGGACGGGCCACTCGCTGATCAAACAAAAGATCAAAGAAGAAAAGGCGCCCCTCGCCGGCGAGATGAGCGGCCACATCTTTTTCGGCGACCGCTGGTTCGGCTTCGACGATGCGATCTACGCCTCGGCCCGACTCCTCGAGATCCTGTCGCGGGCGAAGACGAAGCTATCGGCGATGATGTCCGATCTGCCCAAGACGTATTCGACGCCGGAGATCCGCATCTACGCTTCCGACGAGGTCAAGTTCAAGATCGTCGAGGAGGTCCGCCGCGAGCTCGCCGCGCGCTATCCGGTCATCGACATCGACGGCGTCCGGGCCATCTTCCCCAAGGGCTGGGGTCTCGTCCGGGCCTCCAATACCCAGGCCGTGATCGTGCTCCGCTTCGAGGCGGACACGGAGGCGGACCTGGCCGCCATCCAGAAGGAGATTCGCGGCGTCCTCCAGAAGGTCATCAACACGCTCGGGGCATCATGAGGGAACGAATCGGCCGGGGCGGGGCGAAAAAAACCGGCCGGGACGTCCGTGCCGTCATCCTGGCGGGTGGCCGGGGCACCCGGTTCTGGCCTCTCGGCCGGGCCGCCAAGCCGAAGCAATTCCTCCGCATCACCGGCCGGGAGCCCATGCTCCTCGAAACGGTCCGCCGTGTCCGGCCGCTCGTCCCCGCGCGCCGGGTCACCCTGGTCGCCGATGCCGCTTCGACGCGACTGGCCCGAAAGCTCCTGCCGCGCCTGCCCAAGGAGAGCTTCCTCGTCGAGCCCCTGGCCCGGAACACGGCCCCGGCGCTCATGCTGGCGACGGCGCGCGTCTGGCTGGACAATCCCGAAGCTGTCGTGGCGGTCCTGCCCGCCGACCACCTCATCCGCGACGAAGCTCGGTTCCTCTGGACGCTCCGGGCCGGCGTCGAAGCCGCCGCCCGTGAGCGCGCCTTGGTGACCTTCGGTATCCCGCCGGCCTATCCCGCCACCGGGTACGGCTACATCCGTCACGACAGGGAGAGCGGCCGGAAGATCGCCGGCGCCGTCTTCTATCCTGTCCAAGGGTTCAAGGAAAAACCGAACCTGGCCCAGGCCGACGAGTACCTAGCCTCCGGGGACTACGCCTGGAATTCGGGGATGTTCCTCTGGAGGGCGGACGTTTTCGTCGAGAAGCTCGAGATCTTCACCCCCGAGCTCATGCCCGCCTGGACCGGGATGGTCGAGGCGCTGAGGTCGGGGAATCGGAAAAAACTCCGGGCCGCTTTCGCCCTGGCCCCGGCGCTCTCGATCGATTACGCCCTGATGGAAAAAGTCGACGGGGTCCTCGTCACCGACGGGGATTTCGGCTGGTCGGACGTCGGCGCCTGGTCGACGCTCTTCGAGATCTGGCCGCGCGACGGCAACGGCAACGCCTGCCGCGGCGAAGTGTTGGCCCTGAACGCCAAGGATTGCCTTGTCTGGAACCCGGGCCGGCTGACCGCCCTGGTCGGCGTCCGGGACATCGTCGTCGTCGAGGCCGGGGATGCGCTGCTCATCTGCGACGCGGCCCTCGACCAGAAGGTCAAGGATATCGTCGACGCGCTGAAGAAAACGAAAAAGCACAAAAAATATATTTGAAAGCCAAATCTCCAAGGAGGTGTCGAAAGTGAGAAAGCGGATTCTGGTACTCGTCGCGGCGGCGTTCGTCCTTGCGGCGTTCGCTCAAGCCGCCGGGGTCACGCTGAACGTTAAGGAGCACGTCCTCCAGAACGGCATGAAGATCCTGATGATCCCCAAGCCGGGCGTCCCGCGCGTCGTCTGCCACATATATTTCCAGGTCGGCTCGATCAACGAGCGCCCGGGCATCACCGGCAGCGCCCACGTCCACGAGCATCTGATGTTCAAGGGCACCGAGGTCATGGGCGTCACCGACTACGCCAAGGACTCCGAGATCGATCGGAAGGTCGACGCGCTCATGGATAGGATCTACCGGGAGAAATACTGGAAGACCGACGGCGACGCCGCCAAGATCGCCGGCTGGCAGAAGGAGGTCGGCGAACTGGCCGCGGCGGAAAAAGCCTTTATCATCAAGGACGACCTTTGGACCCAGTACATGAAGAACGGCGGCACCGGGCTCAACGCCTCGACCAGCCAGGAGACGACCGGTTATTACGTCACACTGCCCTCGAACAAGGTCGAGTTGCAGATGTTCCTCGAGTCCGACCGGCTGATGAACGCCCGCTTCCGCGAGTTCTACTCCGAGAAGGACGTCATCATGGAGGAGCGGCGGCTCAGCGAGAACCAGCCGGGCTACTTCTTCGGCGAACAGGTCAACGCCGCCTTCTACACGGCCTCGCCCTATCACTGGGACGTCATCGGCTGGATGGACGACCTGAAGAAGATGACGAAACAGGACCTCATCGACTTCCACAACCGCTACTACGTCCCCAACAACGCGGTGGCCATCTACGTCGGGGACTTCGACCCGGCCGCCATCATCGCCATGGCCGAAAAATACTTCGGCCGTATCCCCAAGGGGCCGGACCTCGAGCCCATCCGCACGGGCGAACCGCCGCAGTATAGCGAGAAGAGGCTCTATGGGGAAGGCCCGGCGCCGACGAGCCTGCAGATGATGTTCCACACGCCTCCCGACGGGCATCCCGACACGCCGGCCCTGTCCATCCTGGCCAGCACGCTGGGTTCGGGCGGCGGCGGCAGGGGCGGCGGCAGGGGCGGCGGCGGCGGGACCGGACGGCTCTACAAGCTTCTTGTCCGCGATAAGCAGATGGCCGTCAGCGCCTCGGCGTCGAGCCGGCCCCAGTGGTATGCCGGGGCCTTCCAGTTCGGCGCGACGCCGCGCGTCGACAAGGGCATCCAGCCGGAGGACCTGGAGAAAGAGATCTGGGCCGAAGTCGAGAAGGTCAAGAAAGAGGGTCTGACGGAGGAGGAGCTCCAGAAAGCCAAGAACAAGGGTGAGGCGGCCTTCATCCGCGGCCTGGCGAGCACCTCCGGGCTGGCCAGCCGGGTCGGCCGGGCCGACCTCAAGCGCGGCTGGAAGTCCATTCTCACCGACCTTGACGACCTCAAGAAGGTGACCAACGACGACATCAAGCGGGTCGCCGCCGCGTACTTTGTCAAGGACAACAGCCTCACGGCCATCTACCGCCGGAAATCGGGGCGGTAAGGAGGACGATATGAAAAAAACAGTCATAGCCATCCTGGCGATCGCATTCATCTGCGTCGGTCTGGGGCTAGGCCAGGCCAAACATCCTTCGGAGCTGAAATACCCGTCCCTCAAGTTCGAGCCGCCCGACCCCAAGGCGTTCCGCGTTGTCTATGCGGGCGGCCTCCGCGCTTACGTCCAGGAAGACCGCAGCCTGCCCCTTTTCAACATCACCGCCCTCGTCAACTGCGGCGGTCTTTACGCGCCCAAGGAGAAGGCCGGCCTGGACACCGTCCTCGGCGACCAGCTCATCAAAGGCGGGACCAAAACCCGCGAAGGCACGGCCATCGAGGAGCGCATCGACTTCCTCGGCGGCAGCCTGAATTTCAACGTTGGTGAGAGGATCTCGACGCTAACCCTGTCGGTCCTGACCAAGGACCTCGACGAGGGCCTGGCCCTATTCTTCGATGTCCTCATGAACCCGGTCTTCCGCGAAGAGCCCCTCAAGCTGGCCAAGGCCCGTTTCGTCGAACAGCTCCGCCAAGCCAACGACCAACCGAACGGTGTTCTCAGCCGGGAATACGAAAAGCTCCTCTACGGCGACAACGCCCTGACCTGGCAGCCGACGAAGGCTTCTTATGAGGGAATCACGGCGGCCGACCTCAAGGCCTTCCACGCGAAATATTTCTCGCCGAAGAACGCCATTCTGGCCGTTTCCGGGGACTTCGCCAAGGCCGACCTCAAGGCCAAGATCGACAAGTTCGCCGCCGGCTGGAAGGGCCAGACCGTCGCGTTCCCGGCTCTTCCGAAGGGCTTCCCGGCCGCCGAGCCGGGCGTTTACTTCATCCAGAAGGCCATCAACCAGGGCTACATCAACCTCGGCCATCTCGGCATCGAGGACACCAACCCGGACTTCTTCGCCGTCCAGGTCATGAACTTCATCCTCGGCGGCGGCAGCTTCACCTCGAGGATCACGACCAAGGTCCGCTCCGACGAGGGACTGTCCTACAACCAGGGCAGCCGGTTCACCACCCGCTGGGGTTTTCCGGGCACGTTCTCGGGTTATGTCCAGACCAAGTCGTCGACCGTCGGCTACGCCATTTCGCTCATCCTGGCCGAGTTCAACCGCATCCGGACCGAACCGGTGAGCGACGCCGAGATGGAGACCGCCATCAACTATTTCCTGGAGAGCTTCGCCGACGCCTTCCAGTCCGCGCAAGCGACGATGTCGAGCTTCGCCAACCTGGAGATGACCGGTAAGCCCATGGACTACTACAAAACGTTCCGGACGAAAATCCAGGCCGTCACCAAGGCCCGCGTCCAGGAAGTTGCGACGAAGTATGTCCATCCGGGCCAGGCCGCCATCATGATCGTCGGCGACTTCGAGCCCTGTAACAAGGGCGGCGACAAGTGGCCCGGCCCGCTCGATAAGCTGGGTAAAGTCCACAGGATCAACTTGATCGACCCGATGACGGGAGAGGAGATCAAGAACCCGTAACGGCCAAAGAAAAGCCGGGCAGGTTCCGTGGGGCGGACGCCGGCATCGCGACCGTCAGGCCTTTAATCGGCGGACTTGCGTTGGGCGTTCTCCGGAAGGTGTCTATTTTCGCGCTTCTCGGGATCCCCGGCGCACTTCTCGCTGAGACGCGTTCGCTAGCTACTTGAGCTTGAGCCCGAGATCGTCGAGCTGGCGGTCGGAAACGGCCGAGGGCGAGCCGGTCATCAGGTCGAGAGCGCTCGTCGTCTTGGGGAAAGGGATGACCTCGCGGATGGATTCCTCGCCGGCGAGGAGCATGACCAGGCGGTCGAAGCCGAAGGCGATGCCGCCGTGCGGCGGGGCGCCGAAGCTCAAGGCCTCGAGGAAGTAGCCGAACTTCTCCTCGGTCTCGCTGTCCGTCAATCCCAGCGACCGGAAAACGCGGCGCTGGAGGTCCATGTCGTGGATACGGATCGAGCCTCCGCCCACCTCTACGCCATTGAGGATGAGGTCGTAGGCCTTGGCCCGGACCTTACCGGGAGACGTCTCGAGGAGGCCCATGTCGTCCTCGTGGGGGGACGTGAACGGGTGGTGCATGGAGACGAAGCGCTTCTCCTCTTCGCTCCACTCGAAGAGCGGAAAGTCGGTGACCCAACAGAATTCGAGGCGCCCCCGGCGCGCCGATTCTTCCATCGGCCAGGTCCGGCGGATCTCGCCGAGAGCCTTGAGGGCCGTCGCCTTCTTGTCCGCGACGAGGAGGGCCAGGTCGGCGTCGGCGCCCCCCAAGGCGGCCCAGATCTTCTCGAAGTCCGCGTCGGCCAGCTTGAGCGACGACTTCCATCCGTCCTGCTTCTTGATCCAGACGAGGCCCTTGGCGCCGAGCGCCTTGGCCTTGTCGCCGAGCTTGTCGAGCTGTCCCCGCGAGAGCGTCCCGGCCCCGGGGACGAGGAGGCCCTTGAGCTCCCCGCCCGCGGCGATCGCGGCCTTGAGGACGTCCGACGAGCCGTCCCGGCCGATGGCCGTGAGGTCGCGTATCTCGAGCGGTACGCGCAGGTCGGGCTTGTCCGAGCCGTATTTTTCCATGGCCTCGGCGTAGGGCAGGCGCGGGAATGGCCGTGCGAGCTTCCGGCCGGTCAGGGCGAAGACGGCCTCCATCAGCCCCTCGTTGAGGGCGAAGAATTCCTCGCGTTCGATGAAGCTCATTTCGATGTCGATCTGGGTGAATTCGGGCTGGCGGTCGGCCCGGAGGTCCTCGTCCCGGAAACAGCGGACGATCTGGAAGTAGCGGTCGAAACCGGAGATCATCAGGGTCTGCTTGAACTGCTGGGGCGACTGCGGCAGGGCGTAGAAGCGGCCCTTGTAGATCCGGCTGGGGACGAGGTAGTCGCGCGCCCCTTCGGGTGTGGGGTTGGCCATGATGGGCGTTTCGATCTCGAGGAAACCATTGCGGCTCATGTAGTTGCGCACGGCCAGGGAGGCCTCGTGCCGGAGGCGGATGTGGCGCTGCATTTTGGGACGGCGCAGGTCGAGATAGCGGTACTTCAGGCGCAGCTCCTCGGAGGCCTGGGGCGGGTCGGCGATGACGAACGGCGGGACCTTGGAGGCCGCGAAAATGCGGAGCTCGAACGCCTCGACCTCGACCTCGCCCGTGGGGATGTCCTTGTTCGCGGCCGACCGGCGTCGGACGCGGCCGCGGACCCCGACGACGAACTCGTTGCGGAGCCTCTTGGCCTCTTCCACAAGCTCGGGTCGGTCGGACTGGAAGACGATCTGGGCCAGGCCCTCGCGGTCGCGGAGGTCGACGAAGACGAGATGTCCCATGTCGCGGGTCTTGTGGACCCAGCCGCAGAGCACGACCTCCCGGCCCTCGTGCGCCGCACGTAATTCGCCGCAGTACACGGTTCTTTTCAACATGGCGCCTCTATTCCGCGCACCTTGTCTCGGAGGAGCGCTAAGAGCTCCTCCCGTGTTCCTTCGACTTGGCGGCCGGTCGCCATTTCTTTGAGCCCGAACCGGCTTTTCTTCATCTCGTCCTCGCCGACGACGAGGACCCAGGCCGCCTGGAGCTTGTTGGCCCGTCCGAAATGGGCTTTCATCCCCCGGTCCTTGAACTCGACCAGGCATTCGACCCCGTTGGCCCGGAAATATCGGGCCAGTTCCAGGCCCGATTTCTTGGCCTCGTCGCCGAGGTAGGCGAGGTAAAGGGACTTTCTCTTCGGGACGGCGAGCTCGGCGACGGCGAGGACCCTCTCCATGCCCATGGCGAAGCCGATACCGCAGACGTCGGGCCCGCCGAAATCCTTCATCATGTCGTCGTAGCGGCCCCCGCCGAGCAGGGCGTTCTGGGCCCCGAGATGAGAGGAGACGATCTCGAAGGTCGTCTTGGTGTAATAGTCGAGGCCGCGGACGAGCCGGGGCTCCACCCGATAAGGGATCCTATATTGGTTGAGGAAGACAAGGAGCGTGTTGAAGTGGCTCAGGCATTCGCCGCAGAGAAAGTCTTGGATCACGGGGAACGAGCGGGCGGCGGCCTGGCAGGATTCCACCTTGCAGTCGAAGATGCGCAGGGGATTGGTCTCCGCTTTTCTCTGGCAGTCGGGGCAGAGGTCGGACTTGCGTTTCCCGGCGGCTTCGCGCAGAGCCTGGCTGTAGGCCGGCCGGCACTCCCGGCAGCCGACCGAGTTGACCAGGGTCTCCGTCCCGGAGACGCCGAGCTTGCGGAGGAGGGAGTCGGCCATCTCGATGATCTCGGCGTCGACGGCCGCGTCCTTCTCGCCGAAGACCTCGATATCGACCTGGTGGAACTGGCGGTAGCGTCCCTTCTGGGGCTTGTCGTAACGGAACATGGGGCCCATGTAATAGTAGCGCATGGGCTCGACCTCCAGGTCGAGCCGGTGCTCGATGATGGCCCGGACGACCGAAGGGGTGTATTCGGGCCTCAGGGTCAGCGAGCGGCCGCCCTTGTCGGTGAATGTGTACATTTCCTTGGTGACGATGTCGGAGGTCGCGCCGGTGCCCTTTTCGAAAAGCTCCGTGGTCTCGAAAACCGGAGCCCTCAGCTCCCGGTAGCCGTAGAGCTCGAAGGTCTCCCGGGCCAGCCGCTCGAGGGCCCGCCAGCTCTCGACCTCTTTGGGGAGGATGTCCTTCGTGCCCTTGACGGCGGCGAGATCTTTTTTGGCGGAGGCGTCTTCGGTCACCGTTCTTCGAAGACCCCCAGCTTGCGGATTTTCTTGTATCTTTCGTCGAGGAGCTCGTCGACGGGCTTGCCCTCGAACTTCTTCAGCGCCTGGTAGAGGTGCTTGTCGACGTTCTTGAAGGTTTGCTCGGGGTCGATGTGGGCCCCGCCGGGCGGTTCGGGGATGATCTTGTCGACGATCCCGAATCCGAGGAGGGTCGCCGCCCGGATGCCCAGGTTCTCGGCCGCCTGCTCAAAGGCGTTCTGGTCCTTCCAGAGGATGGCGGCGCAGCCTTCCGGCGAGATGACGGAGTAGAAGGAATGCTCGAGCATGAGTGTCTGGTCGCCGAAGCCGATGCCGAGGCCCCCGCCGCTCCCCCCTTCGCCGATGACGACGTTGATGATGGGAGTCTTCAGGATGGAGATCGTCTTCAGGTTGAAGGCGATGGCTTCGGCCTGACCGCGTTCCTCGGCGCCGATGCCGGGATAGGCGCCGGGCGTGTCAATCAGGGTGATCACGGGAAAGCCGAATTTTTCGGCTTCGAGCATGACCCGGAGGGCCTTGCGGTAGCC
The DNA here is from genome assembly GCA_026393975.1 of Candidatus Aminicenantota bacterium. Lineage (GTDB taxonomy): Bacteria > Acidobacteriota > Aminicenantia > Aminicenantales > Saccharicenantaceae > RBG-16-66-30. The sequence continues at coordinate 124,460 of JAPKZD010000018.1, forward strand.
CTCGGGGTTGGCCTGGCCGAAGTTCCGGTCGATGCGGGCCCGGGTCGTCCGGCCCTTCTGGTGGCCGATGACGGCCACGGTCCGGCCCTTGTAGAAGGCCAATCCGGCGACGATGGCCGGGTCGTCGGCGAAGCGGCGGTCGCCGTGCATCTCCATAAAATCCTGGAAGAGGAAGGCGATGTAGTCCAAGGTGTAGGGGCGCTTGGGGTGGCGGGCGATCTGGACGATGTTGACGGTCGTCAGCTGGGGGACGATCCTAGCCCATTCCTTTTCGATCTCCGAGCGGAGAGCGGCGATCCGGTCCTTCTTGTCGAGGTCGTCGGTCTCGGCCAGGGCGTCGATCTGGTCCTTGAGGGCCAGAATGCCCTTTTCGAGCGTATAAAACTCCGCCGCTTTTTCCATGCTCAACTCTTTCAAGGGGTTACGGTATGGGCCTATTCTAAGGGCCGGGGGGCGTCAAGTCAAGCCGCGCTCCGACGCTGGCGGACGACCTCGAAGAAGAAGACGGCTGCGGCGGCGGCGACGTTAAGGGAGCCGACCTTGCCGGCCAGGGGGATGGCCAGGACCTTGTCGCAGGTTTTGCGGACAAGGGGCCTGAGTCCTTTTCCTTCCGAGCCGAGGACGATGCCGATGGGGCCGGTAAAGTCGAACGAATACCAGGGCTCGTCCCCGGAGCCTTCGGCGCCGACGAGCCAGAGGCCCTTGTCCTTGAGCTCTTCCATGGCCCGGACGAGGTTCGTGACCCTGGCGACGAGGAGATGCTCGAGGGCCCCGGCCGAGACCGTGTCGACGGTCTCCGTCAGGCCGGCCGAGCGCCGCTCGGGCAGGATGAGACCGTCGGCTCCCGCCCCCTCGGCGCTGCGGACGATGGCGCCGAGGTTCTGGGGGTCCTCGACCTCGTCGAGGATGACGACGAAGGGTTTGGGGGAGCGGGCCAGGATCTCTTCGAGAGAGGCATAGCCCTTGGGAGAAACTTCGGCCATGACTCCCTGGTGGCCGGGCGCGACCTGGTCGAGACGGCGGGCCGGGACGAAGACGCAGGGAACGCCCCGGGCCTTGGCCTCGCGGATGACTTCTCCGATCCGGGCGTGGCCCTTCTCCTCCTGGATGAAGACCTTGTTGACTCTTCCGGACGCGGACTTGAGGGCCTCGAGGAGGGGGTTGATCCGGATGATCCTGTCCATGGCCGATTCCCCGGTCATTATAAGGCAATCGGGCGGCGCCTACCAGACCTGTTGTTTCATCCCGGCGCATCAGGTAAAATGGCCACCATGAAACAGGACGGAGGCTGACCATGCCGGATAGCATCAAGACCACCAGAATTTGTCTCATCGTTGCCGCGGGGCTGGAGATCGCGACCGCGGCGCTCTTCCTCTTCATCTTCCTCTCCGGGGCCGTCCTCATTGGCTGGGGCACGGAGCGCGCCGGGCTCCTCGGCAGCGCCCTGCTCGGGGCGACCGGGATCCTTCTGACTGTTTTTTTCGCTGCCTTCGGCGTCGCCGACCTCCTCATCGCCGTAGGGATCGCCAAGGGCAGGCCGTGGTCGAGGGTCGCCGGGCTGGTCATGGCCGGCCTCCTGCTGCCGGCCGTTCCCGTGGGCACGGTCCTCGGCGGCTTCGCCCTCAAGGGGCTCCTGGGGCCGGACGCCCGGGCCTGGTTCGGGTCGCCGAACGGGGCCCGGCCGGAGCCCTGTCCGCCTCCGACGGCCGTTTAGCCGCCCACCCCAGATTTCGTATTCCGAGTATAATGATAGGGATTTAGCGAGAGGAGCCCATTCATGGCCAAAAGAAAGATCGTCGAGATCGACCGCGATAAATGCAATGGCTGCGGCCTCTGCACGACGGCCTGCGCCGAGGGAGCCCTGGAGCTCGACGCCGAGAACAAGGCCGTCCTCGTCCGGGAGATCTTCTGCGACGGGCTGGGGGCCTGCCTCGACGTCTGCCCGACTGACGCCCTCAAAGTCGTCGAGCGCGACAGTGAGGAGTACGACTCCAAGGCCGCTTTCAGCCACGTCCTCAAGACGCGGGGCGCCGAGGCGGCCTCCCTCGTACACGGGATCGGCGGCGGTGACGCTCATGCCGGCCACTCCGGCTGTCCCGGCAGCCTCGCTCGGGAGATCCCCTGCGGCTCGGACGCCGAAGACGGGCCGGCCACGTCCGTCAGGTCACGACTCAGCCAGTGGCCGATCCAACTCCACCTTATTTCCCCCCAAGCTCCCTACTTCGAGAAAAGCGACCTCCTCGTCGCCGCCGACTGCACCGCCTTCGCCCTCGGCGGTTTCCACGACGGCCTTCTCAAGGGCAAGAAACTCGTCATCGCCTGCCCTAAGCTCGACGACACCCAGGGCTATGTGGAGAAGCTGGCCGAGCTTATCCGGCGGAACAGCCTCAAGTCGCTGACCGTGGCCATCATGACCGTCCCCTGCTGTTCCGGGCTCGAGCACATCGTCAGGCAGGCCGTCGTGCTCGCGGGCGAGCCGCTTGACGTCAAGAAGGTCGTCATCGGGATTGACGGTCGGGTCGTCCCCGCGCCTTGACGAATCTCTCCGTCCGGGCGATTGCTAAAGAGGCCGGGTTTAAGCTATGATTCCGCCTAAATCGCTTGCGGAGTGCCGACGCCAATGGATTTCCTCTATTCCCTGCTGGCAGGTATCGTCCAGGGCCTGACGGAATTCCTTCCGATCTCGAGTTCCGGTCATCTCGTCATTATCCACGACATTTTCAAGTTCGAATTCTTTGACAACGTCCTGTATGACGTGGGGTTGCATGTAGCCACGGCTCTAGCCCTGGCGATCTTTTTCCGTCGCGAAATTCTCGTGATCATCCGGGGATTTGCCCGGAGCCTCCGCCGGTGGGATTTCCGGAACGACCCGGAACAGCGGTTGGCGTGGCTCGTGATTCTGGCGACGTTGCCGGCCGTCGTTGTCGGGCTGTTCTTCGGCTCCGTCATCGAGAAGTCCCTGCGCAGCCCGCTCATCGTCGCCACGGCGCTCGCCGTCGTGGGGATCTCGTTTTTTGTGGCCGAGAAATTGTCCGTCCAGAAAAAGCTCGTCGCCGAGATGACTCCGGCCGATGCCGTGGTCATCGGCGCCGCCCAGGTCCTTGCGTTTATCCCCGGAGTCTCACGTTCGGGTATCGCGCTCGTGGCGGGGCTGGGCAGGAAACTCCGGCGGGCGGAGGCGGCCCGGTTTTCTTTCCTCCTGTCCATCCCTACGATTATCGGCGCCGCAGTGAAGACCGGGTTGAAAGGCGGCGATTGGTCGGGCGCGAACTGGCCCGTCCTGGCGGTCGGGTTCGCCGCGGCCTTTGTCAGCGGGATCCTGACCATCCGCTATTTCTTGAAATTTGTCGCGCGCCACCCGCTCCACGTTTTCGCCTGGTACAGGATCGGGATCAGCCTGCTCATTCTTCTGTGGCTGGCGCTTTCGAGGTAATCCCCCTCTTGGCGGTCGGCCGGTTCAGATGGAAAGAGCGATCAGAAGCTGAGCCGGAAAATAGGTCCCGAGGATGATGGCTTGGGCGGGACCAAGCTTTTTGGCGAAGCGGTCATAGGCCAAGACGGAGTCGGAAATAAGAAAAAGAACCGCCCCGGCAAAGGCCAGGAGAGGCCGCGTGCCGCCGCTATAGACAAACCGTCCCGCCGCGAGCCCGGCCATGGCCGTGATGGCCGCCATATAAACAAAAACGGGGAACTTCAGCCGGCCGAGCGATGGGGCCAGAATTCTGAACATGAGCAATCCGAAGATGATAAAGGGTAGGAGCATGCCTGCGGAAATAGGACGCCCCGGGCCGGGCTTGAAGGCCAGGATGTAAAAGACGTGGGCGGCCAGGAATGAGACAAGGCCGGCCGTGAACCATTTCTCAGGGAACATCAGGGCGATGTCTCCGAGGAGCGAGCAAAGAAGCCCGGCCAGGATGAGCGTCTTGTAGGCTGCCGGCACGGGGGTCCGAGCGATGATGGCCACCGTGATGACCAGGACCGTGGTCAGGGGCTTAGAAACGTGAAACAACCGCCGGCGGCCTTCGGCGTCGGACCAGATGGTCAGGACGGCCGAAAGGAGAACGCAGGCGGAGAGGATGAGGGCGGACATCGGAACGGCCCGGGCCTACCTCCTTTCCTCTTTTTCCGTCCGGAGCCGCTCGCGGGCTTCCTCGAACATCGGCTCGGCATAGGCGCTCGGCCAGGTGCGCTCCTCGAACGACCGCTTCTCGACCATTTTCAGGAAACCTGCGAACTCGTTGAAATACGAGCCGTAGATGTGGAAGCTGTCGACCAGGTCGGCGTAGCGCCCGGGGCGAACGGCTCTCCCGGTCTTTTCGGCCACCCGGCCGGCGATCGCCCGCTGGAGGTCGGTCAGGGCGAAGACGTTCATGTAGGCGGCCTTGTAGGCGTCGCGCGAACGCCAGTGGGCGTTCATGTTCAGGACGAGCTCCCCCTTGTCGTCCTCGAGGAGGCGGCACCAGAGCCGCTGAAGGCAAGGCGGATCGTAGGTCGGCGGGTCGAGCTTGGGGTTCCATGTGATGGCCTGGGCTCGGCGGGTGTGGCCCGCCTGAGCGAGCTTATCGACGAGGGCGCTTATCTGGTCGATGGTCTCGCCCTCGATCTCGTAGGCGAACAATCTCTTATGGTAGGTGTAGGTCCATTTCCCTTCTTCGGGGCAGATCCAGTGGTCGTGGACGCCGTCGACGACCTCCTGGCGGTAAACCTCGAGGTCCTCGAGACCGCCCGGGAAGGCCCGGTGGATGCGCGGCTCGGCGAAGGGGTCCTCGACCGTCCAAAGCATCGTGCAGTCCCGGCTCGGCGGGTCGCCCGGCTTGTCGTACTCTGTTTTGATAGCCACCCCGTCGTGCCAGCAGGCCAGGACGGCCTTCTCCCAAGCCTCGGGAAGATTCTTGCCGGACACGCTGAGCGTCGGGATGTTTCCGTTCATGGCGCCACCTCTCTCATCAGCCCAGCTTTTAGCACAGGGCGGGCGGTCCGTCAACGCGGCATCCGCCGCCGACCCCGTCCGGGGTTCCTTTAACGGCGGTTGAAGGATGCGCTGGAATGTATTAATGTGGACGGGATGGAGGTCTCGATGTCCGAAACCCGCGTGACCTATTACGAGTCCCCGATCGGGCTTCTGGAAGTCAGGGGCGGCGAGAGGGGCGTTTCCGCCGTCACTTTCGTCGAAGCCCGCGCGGCCCGCGGCGGAAAGGGACCGCTCCCGGCCGCGCTCGCCGATTGCCTGATCCAACTCGAGGAGTATTTCCGGGGCGAACGCCGGGCGTTCTCGGTCAAGCTCGACCTCGGCGGCACGGCCTTCCAGAACAAGGTCTGGCGGGCGCTCCGGGCCGTCCGGTTCGGGAAGACGGCGTCCTATAAGGACATCGCCAAGGCCGTTGGGAATCCCGCCGCGACGAGGGCCGTCGGCGGGGCCAACCACGGCAACCCCGTTTCGATCATCGTCCCCTGCCACCGTGTCGTCGGGAGCGACGGTCGGCTGACGGGCTACGGCGGCGGCCTGTGGCGGAAAGAGTGGCTCCTCCGCCATGAAGGGAACGACCTGTCTTCGAGTTGACAGCCCGTTCGAGGAACAGGATAAATAGGAGGCTTCGCATGGTCGAAACACTCAGCCAGCTTTTCCTCAGCACCGTGAAAACCTACGTCAAGGACGGCCTGCTCACGGCCAAGGTCGAAGGCCGTTACGTCCCGCTCTCAACTGACGAAGTCGCCCGGCGGGTGAAGCATCTCTCCCTCGGCCTGGCCGACCTGGGTCTCGGGCCAGGGGACAAGCTGGTCATCTTCTCCGAGAACAGGCCCGAATGGACGATGACCGACTTCGCCGTCCTCTGTGCCGGGGCGGTCACCGTCCCCATCTACACCTCGCTCATGCCCGAGCAGGTCAAGTACATCATCAACGATTCGGACGCCAAGATCGTCGTCTGTTCGAACCGGGACCTCTGGCTGAAGGTCGAAGCGGTCAAGCACAGCCTCCCCTCGGTCCATCATTTCGTGCTCATCGACGAACAGGGGCCGGAAGGGACACTCAGCCTCTCGGAGGTCATGGGCCGGGGGACGTCGGTCGCGACAGCGGACCCCGGGCTTTTCGAAAAAAGGGCTCTCGCCGTCAAGCCCGACGACGCGGCCTCGATCATCTACACCTCGGGGACGACGGGCATCCCCAAGGGCGTCGTTCTCAGCCACGGCAACTTCGTCACCAATGCCAAGGCGCTCGACGCCGTCACCGAGTTCACGGACAAGGACACGATCCTCTCCTTCCTCCCGCTCTCCCATGTCCTGGAGAGGATGACGACCTTCTCCTTCCTCTACAAGGGTGCCACGATCGCCTACGCGGAGAGCATCGAGACCGTGGCCGAGAACCTCCTCGAAGTCCGGCCGACGATCATGATCAGCGTCCCCCGGCTCTTCGACAAGATCTACGCCAAGGTCATGGACAACGTCCTGGCCCAGTCGCCGCTCAAGAGAAAGATCTTTTTCTGGGCCTTGAAGGTCGGCAAGAAATACGGTGCCCGGAAGATCCGCCATCGAGGCATCCCCTGGGGGCTTGGCGTCCGGCGCCGGCTGGCCGCCAAGCTCGTCTTCTCCAAGATCGTCGAAAAAACGGGCGGTCGGGTCCACTTTTTCGTCTCCGGCGGCGCCCCCCTGTCGAGCGATGTGGCCGAGTTCTTCTACGCCATCGGCATCACCATCCTCGAGGGCTACGGCCTGACCGAGACCTCGCCGGTCCTGACCTGCAACACGTTCGACAAGATGAAATTCGGGACCGTCGGCATGCCCGTCCCCGGCGTCGAGATCCAGATCGCCAAGGACGGGGAGATCCTGGCCAAGGGGCCCAATGTCATGAAGGGCTACTACAAGAAGGACCAGGAGACCCGCGAGGCGTTCGAGGGCGGCTGGTTCCACACGGGCGACATCGGCCATTTCGACGATGAGGGCTTCCTCGTCATCACCGACCGCAAAAAGGACCTCATCGTGACGGCCGGGGGGAAGAACGTCGCCCCCCAGCCCATCGAGAACTTGCTCAAGACCAACTCCTACATTCAGAACGCCGTCGTCGTCGGCGGCGGACGGAAGTTCATCTCGGCCCTCATCGTCCCGAATTTCGAGAGGATCGAGGCCTACGCCCGGACGAGCGGCATCCCCTTCGCGAGCCGCAAGGACCTCGTCGAGCGGGAGGAGATCGTCAACTTCATGCTGGCCGAGGTCAATAGGACGACGCCCCACCTGGCGTCCTACGAGCGGATCAAGAAGGTCGTCCTCCTCGACCGCGATTTCGACGTCGACTCGGAATTGACGCCGTCCCTCAAGGTCAAGCGCCACATCGTCGAGAAGACCTTCAAGGCCCTGATCGACTTCCTCTACAAAGATTAGCGTGGTACTTCTCCCATACTCGGGGAAGTCCTCTATTCGGCTTTGCTCAGGATATCACCCTTAGCCCCCCGGCCCCCCCGGGGACCGGCGGGAAGCGAGCATCAGCGAGCGACCTGCAGAATTGCGGTGGAGTACCCGAAGCCGCAATTCTGATAGATATCTTAGAAGAGTGGACTTCCCATTTAGCGGGAGAAGTACCAACAATTTCTGTTTGCGTTTGCGAAAAAGCGGCCGCCGCAGCGTCCTTAGAATAAGACGCCATGAACGAAAACCCGAGTGGGCCGGAGAAAAGGACCCCCGAAGGGGCGGGGCATCGGGACCGCCTGCGCCAGAAGTTCCTCAGCGGGGGGCTCTCGGCCTTTCTGGACTACGAGATCGTCGAGCTCCTCCTGACCTTGGGCACGCCCCGGCGCGACTGCAAGACGCCGGCCCGCGAGGCCTTGAGGGAATTCAAGACCTTCGGTGGCGTCCTCGAGGCCTGCCAGGAGGACCTCCAAAGAATCCCGGGGATCGGCTCCCGGAACGTCTTCGGCCTGAAGCTCGTCCACGAGGTCTCCCGCCGCTTCCTCAAGGACAAGATGATGAGCCGGCCGGTCTGCCACTCCTCCCAAGAGGTTTACGACTACCTCTGCCACGCCCTCCGCGATCTGAAGAAGGAGCGGTTCAAGGTTATCTTCCTCGACCCGAAGAACCAGGTCATCGAGGAGAAGACCCTGTTCGAGGGGACGGTCGACTCGAGCGCCGTCTACCCCCGGGAGGTCATCAAGGACGCCCTCCGCTACGAGGCGTCGGCGCTGATCTTCGCCCACAACCACCCGTCCGGCGACCCCGAGCCGTCGCTCTGCGACCGGGAAGTCACCCGGGACCTGGTCTTCGCCGCCAGAGTCGTCCAGATCAAGGTCCTCGACCACGTCATCATCGGGAACAACCGCTACTTCAGCTTCGCCGACAAGGGCCTGATCGACGACTACGATCTGATGTTCAACGGCTTTCCGAGATGAAGGCCAGGGGCGGGCGGCCGAAAAGAGATTGAAAGACCGTGGCAATCAGGGTAAACTCGGGGGGAGGGAGGGCGCCTGTGGGCAAGAAGGACATTGAGAAGGAGCGAGCGGATATGCTAAAAAAAGACACGACCCGGGAAGGAGGACCCATGAAAGAAGCCGATATGGACGAAAAACAGACATCCCGCCACAAAGCCATCGACGCCGCGCTCTCCCAGATCGAGAAGCAGTTCGGCAAGGGCGCGATCATGAAGCTCGGGCAGAAGGGGGCGGCGGTGGCCGTCGAGGTCATCCCGACGGGTTCCATCTCCTTCGACCTGGCCCTCGGCATCGGCGGCTTCCCGCGCGGGCGGGTCATCGAGATCTACGGTCCCGAGGCCACCGGCAAGACCACCCTGGCCCTCCACGTCATCGCCGAGGCCCAGAAGCGCGGCGGCCAGGCGGCTTTCATCGACGCCGAGCACGCCCTCTCTCCGGCTTATGCCGCCCGCATCGGGATCGACATCGACAACCTGCTCATCTCCCAGCCCGACTTTGGGGAACAGGCCCTGGAGATCGCCGAAGTCCTCGTCCGCAGCGGGGCCGTTGACGTCATCGTCATCGATTCGGTGGCCGCCCTCGTCCCCAAAGCCGAGCTCGAAGGCGAGATGGGCGATTCGCACATGGGGCTCCAGGCGAGGCTGATGTCCCAGGCCCTGCGCAAGCTGACGGCCATCGTCGCCCGGTCGAAGACCTGCTTTATCTTTATCAACCAGCTCCGGGAGAAGATCGGCGTTTTCATCGGCAACCCCGAGACGACGACCGGGGGCCGGGCCCTGAAATTCTATGCGTCCTTGCGGATCGACGTCCGCCGGGTGTCCGTGATCAAGGACGGCGAGAGCGTCGTCGGCAATCGGGCCAAGGTCAAGATCGTCAAGAACAAGATGGCCCCGCCCTTCCGCGAGGCCCAGTTCGACATCATCTTCGGGGAAGGCATCTCCCGGGAGGGCGACCTCGTGGACATCGGCTTCGAGACCGGAATCCTCGACAAGGCCGGCACCTGGTACTCCTACAAGGGCGAGCGCCTCGGACAGGGCCGGGAAAACGTCAAGAAACTGCTCAAGGAGAACAAGGAGCTGGCCGCCCAGCTCGAAGCGGAGATCCGGGCAAAGGTCGGCCTGGTCGAGGAAAAGGTGGCCGGCGACAAGCCCGCCTCGAAATAGGCCGATCCCGGCCCCCGGGCTTGCGTAAATCCTACAATAATGATAGTATTTAATCGAAAGAGGATAGGAACCATGCTCCGTCGCAGAGATTTCCTGAAAGTCGCGGGTTTCGGAGGGGCCGCCTGGGCGGCGTCCCGGACCCTGCCCGCAGGAGCGCGGGAGTCCGTCCTTTCTCAGGAGGGAAAGACCATGAATTACACGCCCAAGGACTATTCCAAGCTCATCGGCATGCCCGGGTTCAGCGAGACGCTCCTCAAGAACCATTTCACGCTGTACCAGGGCTATGTCACCAACACGAACAAGGTCCTCGACATCCTGGGCCTCATGGCCAAGGACGGCAAGACGGCGACCCCGGAGTACGCCGAGATCAAGCGCCGCCTTGGCTGGGAATTCAACGGGATGAGGCTGCACGAGTACTACTTCGAGAACCTCGGCGGGAAGGCGGCCCTCGACCCGGCGGGCAAGCTCGCCCGAAAGTTCGCCGAACAATTCGGCGACGTCGAATCCTGGGAGAAGGACTTCCGGGCGACGGGCGCCATGCGGGGCATCGGCTGGGTCGTCCTCTACGAGGATCCGGCCAACGGCCGCCTGATGAACTTCTGGGTTAACGAGCACGACGTCAGCCACCCCGCCGGATGCCAGCCGCTCCTCATCATGGACGTCTTCGAGCACGCCTTCATGACCGACTACGGGCTGAAGCGGGCCGACTACATCGAGGCCTTCTTCAAGAACGTCGACTGGGCGGTTGTCGGGTCGAGGCTCAAATAAGGGCCCCCGCGCCCGGCCGGACCCCTGGCAATTCTCCTCGAAACTGGCTATCCTGAGGGAAACTTGCGCGAGGAGGCCGGCATGGACAGCGAAGAGACCAAGCGTTCGGACAAACTGGGGCTTTCGCCGGGGACGCTGATGTACGTCGGAGAGAAAAGGACCGATAAGACGCGCATCACGATCATCGATTACGACGCGGCCGGGTTCGTCGAGAAAGAAGTCGGCTCGGCCGAAGAGTGTTTCCCGTTCAAGGAGACATCCACCGTCACCTGGATCAACGTCGACGGCGTCCACGACGCCTCGCTCATCGAGAAGCTCGGCGGGCGGTTCGACATCCACCCCCTCGTCCTCGAGGACATCATGACGACGACCCAGCGCCCGAAGATCGAGGACCTGGGGGGTGCGATCTTCGTCGTCCTGCGGATGATCGAACACGACGAGAAATGCTCCGAGATGACGGCCGACCAGCTCAGCCTCATCCTGGGCCCCAACTACGTCCTCTCGTTCCAGGAGACACCGGGCGACTGCTTCGACTCGGTGCGGGAGCGGATCCGAGGCGGCAAGGGCCGGATCCGCAAGCTCGGCCCGGACTACCTGGCCTACGCCCTGGTCGATGCCGTCGTCGATAACTATTTCTTCGTCCTAGAGAAGCTCGGCGAAAAGATCGACGGTCTCGAGGAGCAGCTGATCACCGAGCCCCGTCGCGAGCTCCTCCACGAGATTCACGCGTTGAAGAGGGAGATGATCGAGCTCCGCAAGTCGGTCTGGCCGCTCCGCGAGGTCGCCAGCGGCCTCGAACGCTTGGAATCGCCCCTCATCCGGAAGTCGACGGGCGTCTTCCTCCGGGACGTCTACGACCACGTCATCCAGGTCATCGACACGATCGAGTCCTTCCGGGAAATCCTGACCAGCATGGTCGAAACCTATCTCTCAAGCATCTCCAACCGGATGAACGAGATCATGAAGGTCCTGACGATCATCTCCACGATCTTCATCCCGATCACCTTCCTCGTTGGCCTCTACGGGATGAACTTCCATTTCATGCCGGAGATCAAGTGGCGCTGGGGTTACGCGTTCGTCTGGGCCCTGATCGTCGGGTCGGTCGCGGGGATGTTCGTCTTCTTCCGCAAAAAGAAGTGGCTCTGAGGCCGGGCCTCGGCGGGGCCGGTCTCACGCGGCTAAAAGAGGAGGGGCTCCACGCTTTCGTCGCCGAGTTCGTACCGGCGCAGCTTGTGATAGATGGTGGACCGGGATACGGCCAGGATCCGGGAGACCTCGGCCCTGTTGTAATCGGTGATTTCGAGCAGGAAGCCGATGTAGTCCTTTTCGAGGTCTCTCAGGGTCGGGAAGCCGGCGGGCTGGGAATACTCGCGGCTCTCATCCAGCCCCAGGTAGCGCTGGAGATAGACGTTCATCGGGAAACCTCAGCGGGCGCGGGCGCCCTGGATCAGCCTCATGTTATTGGCCACGACGTAGGACAGGAGGACGTTGGAGGCCGTCGTCATGATCCAGGCGACCGTCTTGTTCCTCTTGAAGATGACCTTCATGCTCCAGTAGGACAGGGCTGTCGTCCCTAACTTGATCGCGGCGAAGGCCGCTGGGCTCTTGACGAAAGGCTTCATCAGGGGGTTCGTCTCCGTCAGGCCGGGATACTTGAGGGCTTCGCGGGTCGTTATGTAGTCGGCGATATTGAGGCCGACCATGAGGAAGAGGTTGGCGTCGAACAGGGCCTTGCCGGATTTCGGAGCCGGCCGGTAAAGCGGGACGTTCAGGGGGATGGACAGGTTAAAAGCCGGCGCCGGAAGTGTTTCCGCTATCAGAAACCCCACGGGCCCTGGCTCGGGGAGGGGAAGAAAGTTGAATGCCGCGGCCGGCTTGAGGGCCGTGACGACGAGGACCTCGCTTGCAGGTTCGACAGCCGCTAGCGATCCGGCCGCGATGACGAACGCGGCCAAGGCGATGAGAATGGACTTGCTTTTCATTGGCGCCGCTCCTTTTTCTTTGATCACGCCACATTTAATGGCAAGAACGGTGCCAATATTAGAATAATTAGATAAACGCAATATAATGTATACGATGCGTTTATTTGGCGGCTTTTAACGACTTAATTAAACGTATAATAATAGGACACATAAAGGCCTTACAATGCTTATATAATATTAATAATAAAGATAATAAAAGTAATATTGTAATAGTGTATTATAAAAGGACATATATAACTTTTTATGACTTTAAAAATGGCCAATATATGGACGATTATTTGCCATTTTCTCCGGCCGGCCCCGGTCTTGGCCGCGCCGCGGGGAGAATTCGATTTCTAGAAGGGCCGGGCCGGCTTAGGCTTTGTTGCGACCCGTCCGCTGTTCGCCCGGGCGAGCGCTTCCTTCAGGTACTTCGCCGTGATGGAGTCGCGGCTCTGGGCCACCCTTTCGGGCGTGCCCTGGGCGACGACCCGGCCGCCGGCCTCGCCGCCCTCGGGGCCGAGGTCGATGACGTGGTCGGCGCTCTTGACGACGTCCAGGTTGTGCTCGATGACGACGACGGTGTGTCCCTCGTTGACGAGCCTCTGGAAAGAGCGCAGGAGGACGGCAACGTCGTTCGGGTGAAGGCCGATCGTGGGCTCATCGAAGAGGTAGAGGGTCTTTTTCCCCTTCTCGTGAACGAGGTGGTAGGCGAGTTTGATCCGCTGCAACTCGCCGCCGGAGAGGGTCGTCGTCGGCTGGCCGAGCTTGAGGTAGCCGAGCCCGACCTCGATCAGGGGATAAAGCTTTTTCGTGATTTCGGGCCGCCCGGCGAAAAAGAGGCAGGCCTCGGTGACGCTCAGGCCGAGGACTTCGTCGATATTCTTGCCATTCCAGCGGACCTCGAGGATGTCCTTCTTGAACCGCTTCCCCTTGCAGGCGTCGCAGACGAGGCTGACGTCCGAGAGGAACTGCATCTCGACGATCTGGACGCCGGCGCCCTTGCAGTCCTCGCACCGTCCGCCGGCGGTGTTGAAAGAGAAATAGCCGGGCCGGAAGCCCATGAGCTTGGCTTCGCGGGCCTGGCTGAAGAGGTCGCGAATCCCGTCCATCGCCTTGGTGTACGTGGCCGGGATCGACCGCGGCGAGGCGCTCAGGGGGGACTGGTCGACCATGATGACCTTGTTGACCTTGTCCCGGCCCCGGATCTCGCGGAAGCCGTTGCCGGAGACCCCTTCGAAACCCTGGTAGAGGACGTCATTGAGGAGCGTGCTCTTGCCCGAGCCGGACACCCCGGTGACGCAGGTGAAAACGCCGAGGGGGATGCGGACGTCGATGTGCTTGAGGTTGTGCTTGTGGGCGTCGCGGATCTCAAGGCACGACTTCGACGAACGGCGGGCCGTCGGAAGGGCGATCTCCTTCTCGCCGCGCAGGTACTGGGCGGTGAGCGAGTGCTTGCTGCGGAGGAAGCCCGACCAGGGACCGGCGAAGACGACCTCGCCGCCGGCCTCGCCGGCACGCGGGCCCATGTCGATGACGTACTCCGCGGCCCGGACGATGTCGGGATCGTGCTCGACGACGACGACCGTGTTGCCGATGTCGCGGAGCGACTCGAGGATCTGGACGAGGCGGTGGTTGTCGCGGGGGTGGAGCCCGATCGAAGGCTCGTCGAGGACGAACAGGGTCCCGACGAGCGAGGCGCTGAGGGCCGCAGCCAGGTTGATGCGCTGGGCCTCGCCGCCGCTCAGCGTGAAGGTCATGCGGTCGAGGGCGATGTAGTCGAGGCCGACCTCGAGGAGGAACTTGAGGCGGCCGCGGACCTCCTGGACGAGCTTGTCGGCTACCTGGCGCTCGAACGGCTCGAGCTCGAGGCTGCTGAAGAAAGCGGAGGCCTCGCCAACGGTCATCCGGACGACCTCGCCGATGTTGAGACCCTTGATCCTGACGCTCAGGGCCCGGGCGTTGAGTCGGGTTTTGGCGCAGGCCGGGCAGGCGATGTATTTCCGGTAGCGGCTGAGCAGGACCCGGACCTGGACCTTGTACTTCTTGGACTGGAGCCAGTCGAAAAAGCCCTTGACGCCGTAGTAGCCGTCGCCGCCGTCGAGGACGAAGCGCTGGTGCTCTTTCTTGAGGTCCCGGAAGGGAACGTTAACCGGGATGCGTCGCCGCCGGGCCTCGGCCAGAAGCTCCTTCTGCATGCCCTTGGAGAGGGGCTTCGTCCAGGGCTCGACGGCGCCCTGCTCCAGGGTTTTCGACGTATCGGGGACGACCTTGTCCTCGTCGACGACGGCCAGATCGCCGAAGCCGTGGCACTCGGGGCAGGCACCGTGCGGGCTGTTGAAGGAGAAGAGGTTGGGATAGGGATCGTCGGCCGGCAGCCGGCAGGTCTTGCACTCGAGCTTTTCGGAAAAGGGGTACTCCCGGCCGTCCTCGGTCCGGACGATGACGCGTCCTTCGCCCTTCTTCAGGCCCATCTCGAGGGAGTCGGCCAGGCGCTCGCGCTCGTCGACGCCGAGGGTGATGCGGTCGACCAGGATGTCCAGGGGGCCGGTCTGCTTGGCCGCCGCGTCGAGGTCGACCACGACGCCGGCGGCGACGGCACGGGTGAAGCCGTCCTTCTTGAGCGATGCCGGGTTCCTTTCGCGGGGCCAGGCGAAGGTCACGAGAGCGCGCGTCCCTTGCGGCTCCTTCGAAAGCTCGGCGATTATGCCGTCGATCGCGTCCCGGAGGACCGGCCGGCCGCACTGGAGGCAGTGGACGGTCCCGATACGGGCGAAGAGGACCCGGAGGAAGTCGAAGATCTCGGTTACCGTGGCCACGGTCGAGCGCGGGTTCTTGGCGGCGCCCTTCTGCTGGATGGCGATCGCCGGCGGGATGCCCTCGATCGTATCGGCGTCGGGCTTGTCCATCCGTTCGAGGAACTGCCGGGCGTAAGAGGACAGGGATTCGATGTAGCGGCGCTGGCCTTCCGCGTAGAGCGTGTCGAAGGCCAGGGAGGATTTCCCGGAGCCGCTGACCCCGGTGACCACGATGAGCTTGTTGAGGGGGACGTCGAGGTCGATCCCTTTGAGGTTGTGCACCTTCACGCCGCGGAGGACGATGGTCTCTGTCGTCGTCATGGTCTACACCGAATTTTCTATTATAACACGAAGACGGAGGCCGGGTTCTTGAACTCTTGCCGCTTTGTTATAATGGGACTGCCTTGCCGGAGAGATCATGAGCCCGATCCTCATTCTGGGAATCGCTGTGGCCCTGGCCATGGACTGCTTCGCCGTCACTCTGGGCATGGCCTGCGGGCCCCGGGGGCTAAGGACACGACAGGCCGTCCGGATGGCGGTGTTTTTCGGCGGCTTCCAGTTCGCCATGCCCGTCGCCGGCTGGCTGGCCGGGGACAAGCTTCTCGGCTTTATCAAGAGCTTCGATCACTGGGTCGCCTTTGGGCTCCTGGCCCTGATCGGCGGCCGGATGATCTACGAGTCGTTCGGTCTGAGCGAGGAGGAGAAGGCCCGCCGGCCGGACCAGACACAGGGGATGCGGCTCGTCGTCCTCTCCTTGGCCACGAGCATTGACGCCCTTGCGGTCGGGCTGAGCCTGGGCGTCATCCGGACGGGCATCTTTTTCCCGGCGGCCGTCATCGGCGTCACGAGCTTCGTCCTGACGATCGCCGGCGCCAAGCTCGGCCCCGTCGCGGGCCGGCTCGCGGGCCGGCGCGCCGAGCTCCTCGGCGGGCTCATCCTGATCGGGATCGGAGCGAAGATACTCGTCGAGCACCTCGCCGGCTGAATTCTGAGGGACGCTGTCCGTTTTGGCAGTGATGGAAGCCCTCCATCTCCCCCGGCCCCCCCGGGAACCCGTCCCGGCGGTTCCCCCATCGGAAGCCGATGGGCCCCCTTCCGCTACGGGGGCTATGTAGGGCTCCCATCACTGCCAGGGCAGCGGCAGGGAGCGGATTCTGAGAAGCGACCAGCATAAGTGCAGCGGAGCGGCGCGGAGCTGCACTTATGGGAAATATCCGAATCGAGTCTTTGATCCTCTTCGGTCAAAAGGGGAAAAGCACGAAAACGAGAAGGTCCCAGACCGTGTGGCTGACGATGTTAAGGAGGGGGGACCGGAAGCGGAGATAGAGCCAACCCCAGAAGAGGCCGCAGAGTGCAGCGGCCAGGATGAGCATGACGTTCCCGCTGGCCAGGTGGACCGACGTGTAAAGTAAGGAGGCCAGGATGAAACCTGCCGTGCGTCCGGGTTCCGCCCCGGTATTTTCCTGGAAGAAGCCCCGCCAGAAGATCTCTTCTCCAGGCCCGATGAGGAGGACGATGAGGAGGACGATGAGGAGGAGAGGGACGCCGGATCTAAGAGAATAGACGTTTCCTATACCCGCCGCGGCGAAGGGGAAGAGCCTGAGAGCCGCCGCGCGACCGGCGGCGAAAACGGCATAGAGGGCTATCGCGGAGACGATCCCGATCCCGGCTTTGCGGAGAAAGCCTGTACCGATGTCCTTCTTCAGTCTGCGCCCGTAACCCTTATCGACGGCGAAGCTCAGGGCGACGACGAGGGCGATGTTCATGGCCAGCCAGGCCCAGAAATCGAGCGGACCCAGGCGGCGGAAGCGGAAAAGAGCGATGAAGAGAACGGCCGCCAGCGCGGCGGACGCCGCGACGAGCCGGGGTTTCGGCCCAGGCCGCCCACCGCTCATCCCCACTTGACGATCCCTTCGAGGACGGCCGCGGCCGTGCTGAGCAGGCCGAAGACGAGGTTGTGTTGGGCCGTCGCTCCGTCGAGGACGATGAAATCTAGAGGCGAACGCGGGGCGGCTCGGCGCGCGGCCCGTCCCCAGAGCCGAAGAGCGCTCGGCACGGCCAGCAAGACGATGAGAAACGTCATGGGCAGGGAACGAATAGGGCCGCCGGCCAGGCGTGGAACGGAGATGAACGCCATGTCGATAAAGAAAGGGGCGAAGACGAGACACCCGTAGTAGGCCAGCGATCCTCTGTCGCCGAGGACCCCTGCGACGGTGGTCACGCGCTTTTCGCCGTCCGTGAGGATGTCCCGCCAGTTGTTGGCGTGAAGGATGGCGCTGACGAGCAGGGCCATGGGCACGCTCCAAAGGACAGGCAGCCAGGAGAAGGCCTTCGTCTGGACGACCCAGGCGCCGGCCGCCCCGAGCAGGCCGAAGTTCAAAAAGACGGCCAGGTCCCCGAGGGCGTGGGCCTTGAGGAGCGTGTAGAGGGCGCCCACGGCCACCCCGATCCCTCCGACGACGAACAGGGATTTCCCGGTCGCGCGGGCGAGGAGGAGGCCCGAGCCCGAGCCGAGGGCGAAGAGGACGAGGGAGCCGCGGAGGACCTGGCGGTCCGTGAGCCAGCCGCGGACGATGGCCCCGCTCACGGGCGTCACGTCGCGGTCGAGGCCGTAGCGGAAATCGAAGATGTCGCTGAGCATGTTGGCCGCGCTGTGAAGGACCATCATCGTGACGATAGCCCAGAGGAAGCGGAGCGGCGAGAAACGGGCGCCTCCGATGACGACGGCTAAGGCCGTTCCGAAAACGACAGGCATCGCCGATGCCGGCAGGGCCCACGGGCGGGCGGCGACCAGCCACTTTTTCAAAGCTGTCCTTTCGGTCGTTCGCGAAGGAGTCTCAGGCATGCCCGGATGTATACCACAAGCCTGGGAATGCGGCAAAAGAACGCCGGCCGCCCATGTGCATTCGAGGCCGCATCGAGGCCGGCCGGGGAGTCTAGGGGTTGACCCGTTCGCCGACGCTATGCCCCGCCTTTCAAGGCGGGAATGAGAAGCGAGGCTCAGGGTTAATCCCGAACAAGGCCCGGCATTCATGCTGGGGAGTCTAGGGGTTGACTTAGGGGCGGCCCGTTCATATGCTTGATTCTCCCGGACGCTTGAACGGAGAAGCCCGGCACAGGAGAAAGATCATGTTGTCTTTGAAAGGTAAGATCGTATTCATCACCGGCGCCAGCTCGGGAATAGGGGAGAGCACGGCCCAGGCCTTCGCCGCCCAGGGCGCGAAAATACTGATGTGCGCCCGCCGCGCCGAAAGGCTTGAAAAGCTGGCCCAGACCCTCGAGTTCGAGTACGGCGTCGCCGCCCACTATTTCCGGCTTGACGTCCGGGACCGACCGGCCGTCGAAAAAGCCGTGGCCGGCCTTCCCCCGGAATGGCGCGCGATCGAGATCCTGGTCAATAACGCCGGGCTCAGCCGCGGCCTGGACAAGCTCCCCCAAGGCCTTCCCGACGACTGGGAGGAGATGATCGACACGAACGTCAAGGGGCTCCTCTACGTCGGCCGGGCCGTCATTCCCGGGATGATCGAGCGGGGGAGGGGGCATATCGTCAACATCGGTTCCATCGCCGGGCATGAGGTCTATCCCGGGGGGAACGTCTACTGCGCTACGAAATTCGCCGTCCGGGCGTTGTCGAAGGGGTTGCGACTCGACTTGAGTGGGACGCCCATCCGGGTGAGCGAGGTCGCCCCGGGCATGGTCGAGACGGAGTTCAGCCTCGTCCGCTTCCACGGCGACGTGGAGAGGGCGGAAAAGGTCTATCAGGGCCTCACGCCGCTCGCCCCGGACGATGTCGCCGATGCCGTCGTCTGGTGCGCGACGAGGCCGCTCCACGTCAACGTCAGCGAGGTCGTCGTCATGCCCGTGGCCCAGGCCTCGACGACGCTGGTGCACCGGAAATAATGCTCGGGGTACCAGAGAGCGATCAGGAGGGCCGGAGTGAGCATTTTCACAGCCTGGAAGCCGGTGCTGCTGTGCGGCGCGATGATTTCCAGCCTCGGGACGAACGGCGGGCAAGGCCGCCCGCGTTCCGGTATCGGTCCCAGCGATACCCACGCACTGGAGGTCCGTGTCACGTCTCCAAACGGAGGAGAAATCTGGGGAGGGGGAGAGACACGGACGATCTCCTGGACCGTGCCATCCGGCACGGACATCGCGGGCGTTGCAATCCGCTGGTCGACGATTTCAGGCTCGCCGCCGGAGGCGATCGTCCGATTGCGGGGGAATCCTGGCTCCTACGAATGGCAGGTCCCGCGGGTCTCGTCGGCGAGCTGCGTTGTGTTGGTAGAGGTTGTTGACGCCGCGGGAAACCTGGCCGAGGATCAAAGCGATACGGCCTTTACCGTAAAAGCGGCTGATAACAGGCCCGACCTGATGGTGGCCCTCAAGTCTACGGCACTCCTCTCGCCGCTTCAGGACGTCACCATCACGGTGACCGTTAAAAACAACGGCGCCGGTCCCGCCCCGGAATCGGATTGCGATGTCTTTGTCAGGAATGGGCACGCCCCTCGGCAGACGGTGAAGACCTTGAGGAAAGCCATAAGGGCGCTGGAACCGGGGGACCATTTCGCTTTTTCTTTCTCCCTCAGGCTGAATTTGGGATTGTTCGAGATCGCGGCGACCGCCGACCGGAAAAAAAAGATCCCGGAGACGGATGAGACCAACAACCAGACCCGGATCATGATCGAAGGGAAATAGCCCGACCGTCCTTTGTCGGAAACTTAATCAGCGACGGCCGGAGGCCATCTTAGCCGAGGCGGGCAGGCGGCGCAGACGAAGCATGGCCCAGATCCCGACGGCCGGGCCGAGAGCGAGGAAAGTAAAAGCCCAGCGCCAGGTGACGAGGCGCTCGAACGTCGGGACGAGACGGATGGTCACGAGCGTCAGCAGAAAACCGAGACTTGTCTGAAGAGTCAGGACGGTTCCCGTTCTTTCGGCCGGACAAAGTTCGCTCACACCGGCGGAGAATTGCGCGGAATCCGCCACAACGGCGAAGCCCCAAACGAGACAGACGGCGGAGAGGAGCCAGGGGTTCCCCCCGAAGAAAAGGCCGGCGAGAAGACAGCCTAGCCCACTGAGGGCCATCGCCGCCGACGTGACCACGGTCCTTCCGAGACGGTCGGCCAGTCTCCCGGCGACGAGGCTCCCGGCGCTCCCCGCCGCGATGAAGGCGAAGCCGGCCAGCCCGGCCCATCTTTCGTCGACCCCTGAGCCGCGGAAGCTCGCGACCAGAAAGACCGGGACCCAGGTCCAGGCCGCGTAGAGCTCCCACATGTGGCCGAAGTAGCCCAGGTTAGCCAGGACGATCGCTTTATCCCGCCGGATCCCGGCGGCGTATTTCCAGTCGAACTTGGGCGCGGCCGTCCGGTATGGACCTTCGCGGATAAGGGTGGCGGCCAGAAGACCTCCGACCGCGGCCAGGGCTCCGCTCATGATGAGGACGGACTTCCAGTCGCCGATCCCGCCGAAGGCCTTGAGCAGATGCGGGGCCGCCGAGCCCAGGGTCAGGGCGCCGACGAGGAGCCCGACGCCGGTGCCCCGGTCTTCCCGGGTCCATGTGGCCATGATCTTCATCCCGACCGGGTAGACTCCCGCCAGGAATACGCCGGTCAAAAAACGGAGGATGAGCGTCGGCAGGAAGCCATCGCCGGCCGCTGGGATGAGGAGCGTCGCAGTCCCCGCCAGCAGGGACGATACCGCGAACAGCCATCGCCCCGGGATCCTGTCGGCCAGGTTGAGCAGAGCCGAGGCGAGCGCGCCAACGACGAAGCCCAACTGGACGGACATCGTCAGCCAGGCCTGCCCCGAGGCCGTGAGGCCCCAAGCCGCAGCCAGAGCGGGAACGACGGCAGACGCGGAGAACCAGACCGACATGCCCAGAAATTCCGTCAGGGCGAGGAGCGCCAAGGCCCGCGTTTTATGGAGAGGGGAAAATTGGGCGGGCCCGCTGTCCTGAACAAGAGGAGAAGCAGAGTTCATCGAGCCAGTTTATATCCCAAGCCTTCCGGCCGGTCAATCCGAGGGTACCAACACTCCGGCTTTCCGGCGGGTGCCCATCTCCTGTATAATGATCGGGCATTTCGCGAAGGGATACGATCATGTACGGCCGATTTAAAGACCATCTGAACGCCGAGCTCCAGCAGATCAGGGAACGCGGCCTCTTTAAGAAGGAGCGGGTCCTGACGACGCCCCAGGGCGTCGAGATCCGGACGGAGTCCGGCGCTAAGGTCCTCAACTTCTGCGCCAACAACTACCTCGGCCTCTGCAACGAGCCCCGGGTCATGGCCGCCGCCAACTACGCCTTTTTCCGCTGGGGGTTCGGCATGGCCTCGGTCCGCTTTATCTGCGGAACGCAGCAGGTCCACAGGGAACTCGAGCGCCGCATGGCCGATTTTCTGGGCACGGACGACGCCCTCCTCTATTCGTCGGCCTTCGACGCCAACGGCGGCGTCTTCGAGCCCCTCCTCGATGACCGCTCGGCCATCATCTCCGACGAACTCAACCACGCCTCGATCATCGACGGCGTCCGGCTGGCCAAGGCCAAGCGGTTCGTTTACCGGAACAACGACATGGCCGACCTCGAGGACCAGCTCGTCGAGGCCCGCGAAGCGAAGTTCAAGCTCATCGTCACGGACGGCGTCTTCTCCATGGATGGCATTATCGCCCAGGTGGACAAGATATGCGAGCTGGCCGAGAGATACGAGGCCCTGGTCCTCGTCGACGACTCCCACGCCACGGGCTTCATCGGGCCGACCGGCCGCGGCACGCACGAGCACTGCGGCGTCATGGACAGGGTCGACCTCATCGTCACGACGTTCGGCAAGGCCCTCGGCGGGGCCTCGGGTGGCTGTGTCGCCGGCCGGCAGGAGATCATCGATTTCCTGCGCCAGCGCTCGCGTCCGTACCTCTTCTCGAATTCCCTGGCCCCGGCGATCGCCGGGGCGACGGTGGAGGTTCTCAAGATCCTCGAGGAGTCGGCCGAGCTCCGCGAACGGCTCATGTCGAATACCCGCCTCTTCCGAAAGGGCATGGAGGAGGCTGGCTTCCGCATCGTCCCCGGCGTCCACCCCATAGTCCCGGTCCTCTTCGGCCATCTCCCCGACGACGCCAAGCTCAGCCAGGACTTTGCCAACGCCCTCCTCGATGAGGGCATCTACGTCATCGGCTTCAGCTTCCCGGTCGTCCCGGTGGGCAAGTCGCGCATCCGCGTCCAGATCAGCGCGGCCCACACTCCCGACCAGATTGCCTTCGCCCTGGACAAGTTCCGCAAGGTCGGGAAACAGCTCGGCGCGATCTCGGCGCCCTCTTGATTTCGGCCGGCGGTCGCGGCTATCATCAAGGCTCATTAGAGGAGGACATCGATGAAATCCATCCTGAGAGTATTTTTGGCCGTCCTGTTGCTGGGCGCCGCGGTCTTCGCGGCCGAGGAGGGGCGGTTCTTCACCTACCCGACTATCCACAACGACAAGATCGCCTTCACCTACGAATCCGACCTCTGGGTCGTCAGTGCCCAAGGCGGTGTGGCGACCCGTCTGACGACGTTTCCCGGGACCGAGAACTTCGCCAAGTTCTCGCCCGACGGGAAATGGCTCGCTTTCACGGCGACCTATGACGGAGCCCCGGCCGTGTATCTCATGCCGGCCGAGGGCGGCGCGCCCGTGCGCCTGACCTACAACCCGGGCGGAGCGCAGGTCGTCGCCTGGACGCCGGACGGGACCGAAGTCGTTTTCCGGTCGATGTTCGAGAACGTCGTCGGCCGCGACCCCAATCTCTATTCGGTCAAGGTCAAGGGTGGCGCCCCGGAGCGCCTGCCCCTCGACCGGGGCGTTCTCGTCAGCTTCATGCCCGAGGAGCACAAGTTCCTCTACTGCCGCCGCGGCAACGAGGAGTACTACTGGAAGCGCTACAAGGGCGGCCAATATCAGGACATCTGGCTGTACGACGCCGTCGCCAAGACGTATACGCCTGTCACGGACTATGTCGGCAAGAACAGCTACCCGATGTGGGCCGGAGGCCTGATGTACTTCGTCTCCGACAGGGGGAGCGGCATCGCCAACCTGTTCACCCAGAAGCTTGGCACCAAGGAGGCCAAGGCCGTTACGAACTACGCTGATTTCGACGTCATGATGCCCCATACCGACGGCCGCTCCATCGTCTACGCGCAGGACGGCCGGATCCACGTTTTCGATGTGCAGGCGGGCCGCGACAGGAAGATCGCCGTGGAAGTGCCGTCCGACCGCTGGGCCCTGCGCAACCGCGTCATCAACCCGAAGGACTACATCCATTCCGTCAACATCGGCGACGACGGCAAGGCCGTTATCCTCGAGGCGCGAGGCGACGTCTTCCGAGTTCCCGTGGGTTCCGAGACGGCAGACAACCTGTCCGGGACGCCGGGTACCCGGGAGATGCACCCGGCCCTCGCGCCCGACGGCAAGACGGTCGCCTTCTTCAGCGATAAGACGGGCGACTACCAGCTCTACACGCAGGGCGTCGCGGGGGGCGACTGGACCGCGATCACGACCGAACTGGACAGGACCGTCTACCGGCTGGTCTGGTCCCCCGACGGCAAGAAGATCCTCTTCGGCAACAAGGACTATGCGATCTTCACCGTCGACGTGGCCGCGAAGAAGCTGGTCAAGGTCGATTCCTCCAACCAGATGAAGAACGACGAGTTCACCTGGGAGATCGCTGACTATGCCTGGTCGCCGGACTCCAAGTGGATCGCCTACAGCTTCG
This sequence comes from Candidatus Aminicenantota bacterium, assembly GCA_026393975.1. Lineage (GTDB taxonomy): Bacteria > Acidobacteriota > Aminicenantia > Aminicenantales > Saccharicenantaceae > RBG-16-66-30. The sequence goes on from JAPKZD010000018.1 coordinate 148,297, forward strand.
TCCAGGCCAACCGGAACAGCCAAATTTTCCTCTACAATATCGAGACGGGAAAAAAAGTCCCGGTGACGGGCGATTTCTACGACAACCTCTACCCGTCGTTCGACGCCGACGGGCGATACCTTTACTACGTCTCGAGCCGGAACTTCGACATCCTTATGGATTTCTACGAGGACAACCACGTGATGGCGACACCCCAGCAGGTGATGGCCGTCCAGCTCCGCGACGGCGAGAAGCCGCCGTTCGTGTCCGGCGGCGGCGTCCCTGAGGACAAGAAGGCCGAACCCGTGCCGTTCCGGATCGATACCGAAGGGCTTGTGAAGCGGACGTTCCCGGTGCCCGTCCCCGCCGGCAATTATTTCTACCTCAAGGCCGGCAAGGGCAAGGTCCTGTGGGCTTCGGTGGACGCGTTCACCGAAGCCGAGTACGAGGAGATCTTCAAGCCCAGGCAGGGAGAGACCAAATGGACCCTGCACATTTTCGACATGGCCGACCGAAAGGAAGTCACCCTCAACGACAAGGTCCGGGATTTCTTTCTGTCGGCCAACGGGGAACAGCTCCTCCTCCGTAGGGACGCCGATCTCTATACGACCACGGTCGAAAAGGCCTTCGCCTCTAAGGCTTCCGGCGAGAAGCTCAGCCTCTCCGGCCTCGTCTACACGGTCGACCTCCAGAAGGAGTGGAACCAGATCTTCAACGACGCCTGGCGCTTCTACCGCGACTTTTTCTACGACGCCGGTTTCCACGGTCGCGACTGGAAGGCCATGGGCGACAAGTACCGGGCCACCATCCCCTTCCTCTCTTCGCGGAGCGAGCTCAACTGGGTCCTGTCCCAGATGGTCGGCGAGTTGTGCATCTCGCACACGTACGTCGGCGGCGGCGACTTCGGTCCGGGCGCGGCCCCGGGCTCTCCGGTGTTTACCGGCCTCCTAGGCGCCGATCTCGTCCCCGACAAAGCTTCGGGCCTCTACAAGCTGGCCAAGATCTACGGCCCGACCGAGATCAACCTCAACCTCCCCGGCCCGCTCGTCCGGCCCGATATCCCCGTGAAGGAAGGCGACTTCCTTCTGGCCGTCAACGGCGCACCGCTCAAGGCCGGCGACGACTACTTCAAGCTGCTCCAGACGACGGACGGGAAGAAGATCAAGGTCACGGTCAACGCCCGGCCGACGACGGACGGCGCCAGGACCTACGAGGTCGAACCCGTCCGCAGCGACAGCCAGATGCGCTACTTCCGCTGGATCCAGGACAATATCAAGGCCATCGAAAAGGCCACGGACGGCCGCGTCGGCTACATGCACATCAACGCCATGGCCGGCGGCGGGATCGGCGAGTTCGACAAGTACTGGCGGGCCTTCCGCTACAAGGACGGAGTCATCCTCGACCTGCGGCGGAACTCGGGCGGCTGGACGGAGTATTTCCTGATCGACAAGCTCGAGCGGGAGCTCGTCGCCTACAACAACCTCCGCGGCATGGTCCCGTTCCGCTATCCCGGCTCGGCCGGGAACGGCAATTACGTCGTCATCTCGAACGAGAACAACGGCTCGGACGGCGAGGCCTTCGTCGAGCACTTCAAGGCCCGCAAGCTCGGACCGGTCGTCGGCGTCCCGTCCTGGGGCGGCCTGGTCGGCATCCTCAACCAGCAGCTGACGATCGACAACGGCACGGTCGAGCAGTCGAACAACGCCTTTTACGGCCGGGAAGGGACGTGGTGGGTCGAGAACCACGGCGCCGACCCCGACATCCTGGTCGACAACGACCCGGGCTCGGTCATGGCCGGACGCGACCTCCAGCTCGAGAAGGCGATCGAGGTCGTGCTGGACAGGATCAAGAAAAACCCGTCGAAGTTCGCGCCCAAGCCGGCTTATCCCAAGAAGTAGCCGGGCATCGATATCTGAAACGGAGAGTGTCGATGAGCTACTACTTCAGCAAAACGCTCGAAATCCCGTTCGACGAGGCTGTCGAGAAGGTCACCGTGGAACTCAAGAGGGAAGGGTTCGGCGTTCTGACGGACATCGACGTCAAAAAAACCCTTAACGAGAAGCTCGGAATCGATTTCCGGAAATACCGGATCCTCGGAGCCTGCAACGCCCCCTATGCCTACAAGGCCCTCATGGCCGAGAACAAGATCCGTACGATGCTGCCCTGCAGCGTCATCGTCCAGGAGCTCGCGGTCGGCGCGGAGGTCCGGGACAAACTTCGGGCCGTCGTCGACCGGCTTTGACATTTCGGGGCGCTTATCTATAATACTATTCCGTCGTTACGGGCTTTAGGCCGGAGCGGCCGCCTTGCGGGCGGGTCCGGCGCCGCAGGCCCCGTTATCCATGGACGAAAGGCTCATAACGCATTGATATTCGGAGCGGGAACGGACATCATCGAGGTCCAAAGGGTCGAGGAGAAGCTCGTCCGTACGGAGAGCCTCAAGACCAAGCTCTTCACCCCGACCGAGATCGCCTACTGCGAATCCAAACACCGCCCGGCCATGCACTTCGCCGCCCGCTTCGCGGCCAAGGAGGCCTTCCTCAAGGCCATGGGCACGGGCTGGAGCGGCGGCCACAAGTTCTCCGAGATCGAGGTCGTCAACAACGCCCTGGGCAAGCCCGAGCTTTTCGTCCACGGCAAGGTCAAGGAGTTCTGCGAGGCCCACGGCGTCTCCGCCATGGAGGTCTCGCTGACCCATATCAAGGACCTGGCCTCGGCCGTCGTCGTCCTTGAAATGAAATCGCCAACGCCATGAACGGAGAGGAATAGAGCATGTCGAACATCGGCCCTTACGACGAACGCGTCAAGAATTTCTCCTGGACGATCGCCGAGAAAGAGCTCGGCTACAAACCGGGCGACGTCATCAACATCGGTTGGTACTGCACGGACCGGATCTGCGAGCAGGGGAAGGGCTCGAAGGTCGCCCTCCACTGGGAAGGTCACACCGGCGTCGAAAAGACCTACACCTACAACGACATCCGCCTGGCCTCGAACACCATCGGCGCCTTCCTCCGCGGCCTCGGCGTGAAGGACGGGGAGCGCGTCTGCCTGTTCATGGACAAGATCCCCGAGCTCTACCTCGGCTTCCTCGGCATCCTGAAGATCGGGGCCATCGCCCAGCCGCTGTTCTCGGCCTTCGGCGACGAGTCGCTTTTCGTCCGGCTCTCCAACGCCGAGACTTCGGCCGTCATCACCCAGAAGAAACACGCCCCCAAGGTCCGCAAGATCCTCGAGAAACTGCCCCACATCCGACACATCATCATCGTCGACCACGACGGCGTCGCCCCGCTCAAGGACCGTGAGGTCGCCTTCTCGCTCCAAAAGTCCGTCCCTGTCGAACACCTCGACATCCACCCGACCAAGGCCGAGTCGGCCTCCGTCCTCCACTACACCTCGGGCACGACGGGCATGCCCAAGGGCGTCCAGCATGTCCATTATTCCCTGATCTCCCAGTATCTTACGGCCAAGTGGGCCCTCGACCTGCGCGAAGACGATATCTACTGGTGCACGGCCGACCCCGGCTGGGTCACAGGCACTTCGTACGGGATCATCGCGCCGTTCGCCATCGGCGTCACCCAGTGCGTCCTCGACGCCGGGTTTTCCGCCGAAGCGTGGTACAAATGGATCGAGAAGCGCCGGGTGACGATGTGGTACTCGGCGCCGACGGCCATCCGCTCCCTGATGAAGGCCGGCGACGAGATCGTCAAGAAATTCGACCTGTCCTCGCTCCGCCACCTGGCCAGCGTCGGCGAGCCCCTCAACTCCGAGGCGGTCGTCTGGTCGCAGAAAGTCTTCGGGATGCCCTTCTACGACACGTACTGGCAGACCGAGACCGGGTCGATCGTCATCGGCAACTATCCGGGCATGGAGGTCCGGCCGGGCTCGATGGGCAAGCCCTTCCCCGGCATCACCGGGACCGTCCTCGATCCGGTCAAGAGCGAACCCTACGCGGCGCACGGCAGGATCGGCCTGGTCGCCCTCAAGTTCGACTGGCCCTCGCGCATGCGGACCTACTGGAACAACGAAGAAGCCTTCCAGAAGAAGTTCCGCAACGGCTGGTACATCACCGGCGACCGCTCCAAGATCGACAAGGACGGCTACTTCTGGTTCGCCGGCCGCGACGACGACATCATCAACACGGCCGGCCACCTCGTCAGCCCGTTCGAGGTCGAATCGGCCCTGCTCGAGCACCCGGCCGTGGCCGAGTCGGCCGTCGTCAGCAAGCCCGACCCGATCAACCTCGAGGTCGTCAAGGCCTTCGTCACGCTCAAGCCCGGGTTCACCGCCAGCAAGGACCTCGACCTGGAGATCATGAACTTCATCCGCAAGAAGCTCTCGCCCCTGGCCATGCCCCAGGAGATCGAGTTCGTCCCGTCGCTCCCCAAAACGCGGAGCGGCAAGATCATGCGCCGCATCCTCCACGCCAAGGAGTGGGGCGAGGAGATCGGCGACACGTCCACTCTCGAAAACGATTAATAAAGGAGATACATCATGGCCGATGAACTGAAAGACATCGTTCTGAACTACGTCACGAAAGAATACCTCGAAGACGACAGCGAACCCCTGACCTACGAGACACCCCTCATCTCGGGCGGCATCGTCGATTCGTTCTCGATGGTGTCCCTGAAGCGTTTTCTCGAAAACAAGTATGGGATCGCCATCCCGGACGACGAGGCGACACCCGAGGCCTTCGACTCGGTCAACAAGATCGTCTCTCTCGTCCAGAGATTCGTGGCGAAGAAGGGGTAAGGCCATGGCCTACAGCGACAAGATCCGCGGCACATACCAGGCCCAGATCAAGGGCATCCAGGACGCCGGGCTGTTCAAGCAGGAGCGGTTCATCCACTCGCCCCAGGCGGCCGACATCGAGGTCGAGTTCCCGGCCGGCGCGCCCCTCAAGAAGGTCATCAACATGTGCGCCAACAACTACCTCGGGCTGTCGAGCCATCCCGATGTGATCAAGGCCGCGCACGAAGGGCTGGAGACACGAGGCTACGGCATGTCGTCGGTCCGCTTCATCTGCGGCACCCAGGACATCCACCGCGAGCTCGAGCAGAAGCTGACCGAGTTCCTGGGGACCGAGGACACGCTCCTCTTCCCCTCCTGCATGGATGCCAACGCCGGTGTTTTCGAGGCCATTTTGACCAAGGACGACGTCATCATCTCCGACCGTCTCGTCCACGCCTCCCTCGTCGACGGCATCCGCCTCTGCAGCGCCATGCACGACACGATCAAGCACTCCGACATGGGCCACCTCGAGGAGAAGCTTCAGCTCCACGCCGACAAGCGCTTCAAGCTCGTCGTCACGGACGGCGTCTTCTCCATGGACGGCGACACTGCCAAGCTCGACGAGATGGCCGCCCTCTGCGAGAAGTACGACGCCATGCTCCTCGTCGACGATTCCCACTCCTCCGGGTTCATCGGGAAGACCGGCCGGGGGACGCACGAGAAGTGCGGCGTCGTCGGCAAGATGGACGTCATCACGACGACCTTCGGCAAAGCCCTGGGCGGAGCCTCCGGCGGCTGCGTCAGCGGGCGGCGGGAGCTCGTCGAATTGTGCCGGCAGCGGGCCAGGCCGTATCTTTTCTCGAACACGATCGCCCCCGTCGTCGTCGCCGGCGTCCTCAAGGTCATGGACATCATCTCCAAGTCGACCGAAAGGCGGGATAAGCTGGAAAAGAACGCGGCCTACTGGCGCAAGGGCCTGACCGAAGCCGGCTTCGTCCTCAGGGAAGGTGACACGCCCATCGTCCCGGTCATGCTCTTCAACGCCAAGCTGGCCCAGGACGTCTCCCTGGCCCTCTACGATGAGGGCATCTACGCCATCGGCTTCTTTTTCCCTGTCGTGCCCCAGAGCCAGGCCCGCATCCGGACCCAGATCTCGGCCGGCCACGAGATGCACCACCTCGACAAGGCCCTCGCCGCGTTCACCAAAGTCGGCCAAAAGTTCGACATTCTGGGAAAAACCAAGCAAGACATCATCGCCAAGTACGGAATGTAATGAAAATAAAGAGGGACAGTCCCGCTTGAAGGAGACTGTCCCTCCTTATTAAAAGAGGTGACGATATGGAAGACAACAAACTCGCCAACCCCGCGCCCCTCGGCCTGATGGGCTTCGGGATGACCACCGTCCTTCTCAACATCCACAACGCCGGCTTTTTCCCTGTCAGCGCCATGGTCCTGGCCATGGGCATCTTCTACGGCGGGATCGCCCAGATCATCGCCGGCATCATGGAGTTCAAGAAAGGGAACACCTTCGGAACGACGGCCTTCACGTCGTACGGACTGTTTTGGTTGACGCTCGTCGCCCTGTGGGTCATCCCCGGGACCGGCGCCCCGAACGGCGGGGCGACGCCCGTGCCCTTCATGGGCTGGTACCTGTTCCTGTGGGGCCTGTTCACCTTCTTCATGTGGCTCGGGACCTTCGGCAAGAACCGGGCCCTCCAGTTCGTCTTCCTCAGCTTGACCGTCCTCTTCGTACTGCTCGCGGTCCGCGACTGGGCCGGGTCGGCGACGATCGGCAAGATCGCCGGCTTCGAGGGAATCGTCTGCGGCCTCGCGGCGATCTACCTGGCCATGGCCGAGGTCCTGAACGAGGCCAAGGGGCGCACGGTCCTTCCCATCGGGGAGATCAACAAGATAGTGGATTGACCGGATTTCGCGGAGGCCGGGACGGGCTTCCAGGCCGGAGAGGCCGCGGCCGTAGCCTCGGCCTCCGAGCTCCCCTTAGCACGCCCCATTTGCCGCGTCCCGGCGGGCCCGTTGACCGCCGGCTGATACTTGATATATAAGCTTATCTTCGATAGGAGAAGCTCATGCCCAAACGTCTGCTGACCGTCCTCGCCGGGATAGCCCTTCTGGCCGTCCTGGGCTCCGCCCAATACACTCCCTGGCTGTACTGGACCTTTCTGCCCACGGCCGAGATGAACGAGATCGTCGGGGAGGCCTCGGGTGAAACCGCCTGGAATACCGTCGCCGAGATCAACGCCTTCAACCGGGAACGCTTCGACGAGGAATACACTGGGAACTTCTTCGAAACCCAGGTTTTCGTCCGCAAGCTCAAAAGCTACGGCCTGGCCGGGGTCGAGGTCGTCACCTATCCAGGCGGCCCGGCCTGGCGGGCCGTCAAGGGCGAACTCTGGGAGACGAAGCCCGGGCGTCAAAAGATTGCCTCCATCCACGACATGCTGCCCATGCTGGCCTCCGGCAGCGGCGCGGCCGACGCCACCGGCGAGCTTGTCTGGGCCGGCCGCGGTACGGCCAAGGAGATCATCGACGCCAAGGTCGAAGGCAAAATCGTCGTGACCGAAGGCGGTTTGATGCCGGCCTACGGCGCCGCCGTCCAGCAGAGGGCCCTTGGGGTCATCGCTATCAGCATGTCCCGTCCATACTTCGACCCCATCCAGATGCCGTGGGGCGGGATCGCACAGGGCCGCCGCCCCGGAGACGTCCCCGCCGGACAGCCGGGTCAATCCGCCGCGCCGGCGGCCAATCCTCAACCGGCGGCTTTCGCCTTCCAGCTCCCCGTCCGAGAGGGCGACATCCTCAAGCGCCGCCTCCTGGCCAACGAAAAAATCACCGTCCGTGCCCAGGTCGAATCCAAAATGGAGACGGCCGACCTCGAAAACGTCCTCGCCTTCATCCCGGGGACGGACCCGGCAGCGGGCGAGGTCATCCTTTCCGCCCACCTCTTCGAGGGAATGCAGAAACAGGGCGCCAACGACAACATCTCCGGGAGCGCCTGCATCCTCGAGGTCGCCCGCGTCCTCAACACCCTGATCGCCGAGGGCCGTCTGCCCCGGCCGAAAAGGTCCATCCGTTTCATCTGGGGCCCGGAATTCTCGGGCATCGGCAAGTGGGTCCAGGCCAACCAGAAGACTATGGAGCAGACGCTCTGCAACATCAACATGGACATGGTCGGCGAGTGGCTGTCGAAAAACCAGGCCTTTTTCTGCCTCATGCGGACGACCTACGGCAACGCCCACTACATCAACGACGTTATGGAGAATTACTATCGTTATGTCGGCGAGGGCAACCGCGAGCGTATCCAAAACCGGGGGGGGGCGGCCGGCGTGCCGGTCCGCATCGTGGCGCCCTCGGGGGCCGACGAGCCCTTCGTCTATTCGATCGAGACCCATTACGGCGCCTCCGACCACGAAGTCTTTAATGACTGGGGCGTCGGCGTCCCGGGCGTCATGATGATCGCCTGGCCCGACAAGTGGTACCACACATCAGGCGACACGGCCGACAAGGCCGATCCCACCCAGCTCAAGCGGGCGGCCGTCATCGGCGCGGCGGGCGCCTACACCGTCGCCGCCGGCGGTGCGGAGGCCGCGGTCAAGATCGCCGGAGAGATCGTTTCGAATGCGACCCGCCGCCTCGGGCACCAGCTCGTCGTTTCTCTAGAAACTCTGAACCGGGCCACGGCGGAATCTTTCGGAGCGGACGCCCGCTTCGCCAGGGACATTTTCGAGGCTGCGGTCATGAACGAAAAGGACACTCTCGGCTCCGTCCTCGAGCTGGCGCCCGGCGATGCCTCCCTCTCTGGCCACATCGCCAAAATGGCCAAAGCCGTCGACGGAGTCGGGGCGGCCGGGCTGGCCGCCCTCGACGCCCACCGGGCCGCCGTCGCCCAGGAGCTCGGCGCCAAGCTCGCACCGATCGTCCTCACGGATCTCGAAAAGAAGGCGGCTAGGATCATCCCCCGGCCGACGGCGAAGGTCCGCCAGGACGGCTACCGGGAATACCAAAAGTATATCACGGCCGTTCCCGCCGCCGAGCGGGCCAAGTACCCGGTCCAGGGGAAAGACCTGGTTATTTCAAACCAGGCCGAGCTCCAGCTCCTCATCAACGGCAGGCGTAGCGCCCTCGACATCAAGAAAATGCTCGATGCCCAGAACGAGAGACGGTCGACGCTCCAGGCCGTTCTCAACCAGCTCGAGATCCTGAAGCTGGCCGGGCTCGTGGAGTGGTAAGCCGGGTCGAGCGGAGCCGGAAAATCCCGGGAATCGCAGCCCCGAGGCAGCCCGGTTTGTACGCCGGATTATAATAGAGTGTCATGAAAAGAATCCGGCCCAAAACCGGCCGGACCGCCCTCGCGGTCCTCGCCGCCGCCTCCCTGACGGCCGTCCTCCTCATCCACCCCGCCTGCGGCCGGCGCGCCCCGGCCCTGAAGCACGTCATCTTCTTCATCGGCGACGGGATGTCGGCCCAGACGGAGGTCGTGGCGAGCCGCTATCTCTACGGGACCGACGACGGCCTTGCCTGGCAGAAGATCCCAGCCAAGGCCTATGTCGCGACGTGGGATGTCAACGTCTACAACGCGAACGCCCGAAAGGCCCGCCGCCCGCCGTATTCCCGATCGTCGTTCACGCCCCAGCTCGGCTATGACGTGAAAGTCGAGGGACCGAAGCCGCGCACGGACCAGGATGCCGCAGACCCCTTCCCTCCCGGGCCGGCCACGGATTCGGCCTCGGCGGCGACGGCGTTGGCCACGGGTTTCAAGACCGATTCCGGCAACATCTCCTGGCTTCCGGGAGACCCGCCGGACGGCGAGCTCGTAACGATCGCCGAGGAATACCGGACCAAGACCGGCGCGGGGATCGGGGTCGTCAGCACAGTGCCGTTCGACCACGCGACGCCGGCCGCCTTCGTCAGTCACAATACCAGCCGCAATTCCTACTACACGGGCCGCAGGGGATACAAGGGCCTCGGCATCGCCGACGAGATCATCCTCCGGGTCAAGCCCGACGTCGTCATCGGCGGCGGACATCCGCTCCTCGACAACCCCGATTTCAACCCCAAGACGGGCTACATCTCGGAATCCCTCTATCTCGGCCTCAAGACGTCTCCGGATTATCTGCTGGTGGAACGGACGGCCGGCGGCGACGGAGGCCGGGCCGTCATCGAGGGCGCGGCGGCCGCTTTCCGGGCCGGCAAGAAGCTCTTCGGGCTCTTCGGGGGCAAGGGGGGCAATTTCGAAGTCCCCCTGGCCGAGGACAGCCCCGGCTCGCCCCTGGTCAAGCCGGCAACCGAGGAGAACCCGTCACTCGCGGAGGCGACCCTGGCCGCCCTCGATTATCTCGGCCGGAACCCCGATGGGTTTTTCCTCGTCGTCGAGCAGGGGGACATCGACTGGACCAACCACGACAACGACTTCCGCGGCATGATCGGGTGCGTCTACGACCTCGACGAGGCCGTCCGGGCGGCGACGGCGTTTGTCGACCGTCCAGGGGACGCGCTCGATTGGACGAACACCGTCCTGCTTGTAACCGCCGACCACGCCACCGGCGGGCTCTTCCTTGACCGTGGCAAACGCCTCGGCCCCGGTGACCTGCCCCGCCAGGATCCGCGCATCGCCGACCCGGAGAACCTTCCCGTTGCGGGAAGCGACAGGGGCATCGCTTCGAACGGGACAGGCTTGAAAACGCCTGTTTACTCCTCTTTGAACATGTATCCGGACGAAGAGGTTGTCTATGTCACGGCGGGGCATACCAATGAGCTCGTCGACCTGGCCGTGGCCGGCTCCGCGGCCCGCTATTTCATGAAATTCCGGGGGACATGGTATCCGGGCCTCGTCCTCGACAACACCCAGATCAACGCCGCGCTTCGCGAAGCCCTGGGCCTCAGCGCGCTCGGGCGCCGCGCTTCTCGAGGGTCTTGAGTTCCTCTATAATTCTTTGAGCCGGATCCTCCGGAACTCGACGATGGAGCCATGGCCGAGGAACCCGATGTGGCCGGACTCCCGTTTCAGGCCGGGATGGTCCCGGCCGTCCACCGTCCCGCCCGCGTCGATGTCGGCGTCGACGACGGTCGTCCCGTTGACGACGACGGCGACACGCCGGCCCCGGACCGTGACCTCTTCGGTGTTCCACTCCCCGACGGGCTTCAGGGCGCCGCGGCGCGCCGGCACGACGCCGTAGATCGAGCCGTGATACTGGTACGGCTCGAGGCCCCAGTAGACGGGCGAACCGTCTTCCAGGATCTGGAGCTCCATGCCGGCGTAGGCGGCGTCGCCCTCGAGCGGGGCGCGGACGCCCAGCCCGTTGTTCGCGGCGGGGGTGAGCTTGAACTCGAAGCGGAGGACGAAGTCCGCGTATTCCCTAACCGTGTAGAGGTTGCCGCTGCCGAGCTCGGGATGGATGACGATCTTCCCGGATTCGGCGGCATAGCCCTTGGTGTCGCCCGTCCAGCCCTCGAGGTCGCGGCCGTTGAAGAGAGGCGCGAACCCGTCGGCCGCTTCGGCTTCGGTAGGTTCCGGGACGATCGTGTCGCGGGGGATCTCGCGGATGAAGACGTTCCTGAAATAGAGCGGATTGCCGTGGGCCTGGAGCTCGACCTGGCCCGAGGGGTAGATCGGCTTGTCCCGCTCCCAGTAGTTCTCGAGGACGGTGTTGTCGACGACCAGCCGGTCGTTGAGATAGACGGTCACGCGCTCGCCGATCATGAGGATACGGAACGTGTTCCATTCGCCGACGGGGCGGTCGGCCTTTTCGAGCGGCAGGCTCCGCCCTTTCTGGTTGTTGTAGAGGCCGCCCGAGCCGGCCGGGTTGATGGCGGCGTCCCAGATCTGGACCTGCGGCGAGCCGCGGAGGTAGATGCCGCTGTCGCCGCCCTTCTCGATCTTCCAGTCGACGAGGAGTTCGAAGTCGGCGTAATCGGCGGCGGCGCAGAGACTCTCGCCCTTGCCGTCGAAGACGAGTGCGCCATCGACGACCCGCCAGTGGGCGCTCATCCGCTCGTCGGCTTCGGCCTGGGCCTTGGCCAGCTCCGCGGGCGTCATCTTGGCCCGGCCGGGCGGGTCGGCGACGAGGCCCTTCCAGCCGTCGAGGCCGCGGCCGTCGAAGAGCGGGACGAAACCGCCCTGACGCAAACGCTCGAGAATGACTTTGTCCACCTTCTCTTTCTCGGCGGGGTCGGGGAGGGCGGTTTGGAGACGCCGGAGGACCGTGTAAGTCTCGTGGCCCGAGAGCCATCGCTCTTGTGGCGCCTGCTCGGAGGCGAGGTCCAGAAGCCCCGCGGCGGCCGTTCCGCCGAGGACGGGATTCTCAAGATATCCGGCGAGGAGCCGGAGGGATTCCGGTTCGCGGACGGCTGCAATCCCGGCGAGGACGGGCTTCCGGTCGGCCTCGTCCATGGGCAGGGCGAGGAGGTCCCGGAGGAGCGCGAGCTTTTTCCCGTTAGGCAAGTTGGCCCGGGCGATGATCCTGACATAGCCCTCGACCGCGAGGAGAAGGTGTTTTCTCGTCTTCGTCGTCGTCACGATGCGCAGCAGTTCGGCGGCCGCTTGATAATCGGGCCACTGGGAGAGGGCGTAGACGGCGACGGACTGGACCTGGACGTCCGCGCTCCTGTCCTCCTCGACCGCCGCTTGAAGCGGCTTTGTCCCGCCGACCCTCGGCAGAACCCGCAGGATCGCGATTTTCCGGGTGGGCGGAGCATTTTTCAAGAGTTCGAGGAGGGCGTCGGCCCTTTTCATGAGGTCGGGGTTCCGGCGGACCGCCGAGACGATGGCCTCCTGCAGGCTGAGGACGTCGTCGCCGTCACTCGCTTTTTCCAGGAGGGCGACGAGGCGCGGGAGATCCTTTTCTCCGGCGAGGTTGGCCAGGGCTCCGACAGCGGCCGAGCGGACCGCCGGTTCCGGGTCTTGGACCAGCACGAACACACGGTCGATCTCTTCCCGCGCCCCCTTTTCGCCGAGGACATCGATGAGGACCGCCTTGCCCGGCAGGGGAGTGGAATCGAGGATGCGGACGCATTCCGGAACGACCAAAGTGCCGCGGTAGCCGAGGAGGGCCGCCCTCAGCGCGGGCATCTCCTCTTCGCCGGCGGCGCCGACGAGCTTGACGATGTCGGGGAATACGGCCTCGCCGCCGAGCCGGGCCGCGGCGGGAATAGCGGCCAGCCGCACCAGCTTGTCCCGGCTGAGAAGGCTTTCCCGGACGAAGGGCAGGGCCGCGGCGTCGCCGCGCCGGCCGAGCATGCCGACGATATCGGCCCGGACGTCCGGTCCGGACCCGGAGGCCTTTTCGACCCAATGGGCCGTCGCCTCGCTCCCCGGGATAGAGAGGGCCAGTTCGAGGGCGGCGGCGCGAAAGCCGCGGTCGGGGCTGTCGGCGGCCCGGAGTAGGTCGGGGAGGGCCTTGCCCTTGAGGGCGGAGACGATGAGGGCCAGCGCTTCCGACGCGAAATGGCTTTCTTCGGGCCTTCCGTAAGAGGCGAGGACGGCCCGGGCCGCGTCCAGCCCTTGGGCGGTCCGGCCGGTCTCGACCAGACGCCGGGCGAATAGAAGATAGAGAGAGGGCGCTTGCGCCCGTTCCCGGAACGAAACTGCCACGCGGACCTTCGACAGAACCGGACCCGCCGCCGGGTCGCCGATGTTGGCCAGGGCGGAGAGGGCCGCCCGGCGCAGCCCTTCGTCCCCGCCTTCGGCGAGGGCGAGGAGCTTTTTCAAGGCATCGCGGGCGCGGAGGTCCCCGAGCGACTTGACGACTGTCAGGCGGGCGCCCCGGGGCGCCGTGTCGAGCGACTTCAGGAAGGCTCTTGCCGCTTCCGGCCCGCCGATCGAGAGGAGCGCCGCCGCGGCCGGTCCGGCCAGCGTTTCGTCGGCGAGGTACCGGGCCACGGGCTTAACGGATTCAGTCCTTCCGGCCACCTGGATCTGGGACAAGAGGAACGAGGCGACACTCTTATCCCGGCTCCCGGCCAGGGAGGCGAGGAGGGCGCGGATGAAAAGAGCGCGCTCGTTCTCCGCTCCCGGCCGGGTGACGTAGACGGCCAGGCCGTTCGCGGCGAACCTCGCCCGGGAGTCGTTTCCGCCTCCCGGAGGGAGCAGTCGGGAACAGATCTCCCCGACGCCTTGCGGGCCGAGCTTCAGGATCTCGGCGCAGAGGCCGTCCCTCACGGCGGCCGTCTCGGCCGGGAACCGTTCGAGGATCGACGAGACGCGCGGTTTCAGGTCCTCGGCGAGGAACGGGCCGGCGAGGACCGCGATAGCGAAAACGACGGCAAGGACTCGTTTCATCATCTTTCTCCTCACGGCCGGCCTAAAGGTGCCAGGGGGCCCGCATGGGCTGGTCGATGAGGCGGTTGGCGGCCTCATCGCCGGGGAAAATCTCCCGCTCCGGGTCGTAATGGAGCGTCCGTCCGAGCTGGACGGCGATCTTGGCCAGGTTGACGAGAGTGCAGGAGCGGTGGCCGTTCCGTTCGTTGAGCGCGAACCGGCGCCTCGTCCGGACGGCCTCGGCGAAGTCGGTCGTCTGCGGCTCCGGGTCGGGCAGGGAGGCGAGCGTCTCCCTGAGGTTGGGGATGTCGGATTCGAAGCCGCGGAAGAGCTTCCCCTTCGGGCCCTCGAGGAAGGGCGCGTTCTTGTCCCGGTTCTCGCCGTCGAGGACGATGACGCAACCGTCGGCGTACTTCATCTCGATCCGCCGCCAGGTGCCGCAGGCGTCGGGGTGCTGCTGCGGACAGTCGGCCCAAACCTCGACCGGACTCGTCCCGTCCTTGTCCAGGATGTACTGGACGGGATCGAGGTAGTGCATGCCCATGTCTCCGAGTCCGCCGCCGTCGTAGTCCCAATAGCCGCGGAACGTGCCGTGGACACGGTGGGGATGGTAAGGCTTGTAAGGCGCGGGGCCGAGCCAGAAATCGTAGTCGAGCTCGGGCGGGACGGGCTCGGGCCGCTGGCTGGTCAGGCCGATCCAGTAGAACTTCCAGTCGAAGCCCGTCGTCGCGCTGACCGTCGCTTTCAACGGCCAGCCCAGAAGTCCGTTTTGGACGGCTTTCTTGATCGGCCGGACGTCGGTCCCGAAGCCGTAGAAGCGGTCCTCGAAGCGGAACCAGGTGTTGACCCGGAAGATCCGCCCGTTCCGCTTGACGGCCTCGACGACGGCGCGGCCCTCGGCGATGGTGCGGGTCATGGGCTTCTCGCACCAGATGTCCTTGCCGGCCTCGGCGGCCGCGATAGAGATCAGGGCGTGCCAGTGAGGCGGCGTCGCGATGTGGATGATATCGATGTCGGGTCGCGCCAGGACGTCGCGGAAATCCGCGTAGCCGGCGACCCCGGGCCCGGCGATCTCCATGGCCGAAGCCAGGTGCCCGCGGTCGACGTCGCAGACGGCCCGGAGGACGGCCCCGGGGTAGCCGAGGTGGCCCCGGCCCATGCCGCCGACCCCGATGACCGCCTTGGTCAACGTGTCGCTCGGGGCGAGCGTGCCCTGTCCTCCCAGGACATGTCGAGGGACGATGGCCAGGGAAGCCGCGGCGGCGGCGCCTGTCCGGATGAATTGCCGGCGGGATATCCTATGGGAATGGGACATGGGTCGATCCTCTCCAGAGGGCATTGGCGGACATTATATTACAATTTTCCGGAAGATTATGGAAAGGCGCCAGTCTAAAAAGATGAATGGCTGAAGTATAAAGGAGGTCCCCGTGCGTCGATTTCTGGCCAGGTTCCCTCGTCCGGCGGCAACCCTGCCGGTCCTCTTAGTTCTCGGACTCGCGCTCACGGCCGGCCCCGCGGCCGGCCAGGAAACGCCGAGGTATCACGCGGAGATGACGTCGGTGCTCCAGACGCTGGCCGGGGCCCACAAGACGATCGCCCGCCTCGAATCCATCGGCAAGACCCGCGGCGGCCGCGACATCTGGGCCCTGGAGATCGCCAACCCGGCCGGCGTTCCGCCCGCCAAGCGGCCGGCTCTGCTCGTGGCGGCCAATTTCGAAGGCGACCACCTCGTCGGGAGCGAGATCGCCCTCTCCGTGGCCGGATTCCTCCTGGAGAACTACCCCGGCGATCCCGACGTCAAGCAGAGGCTCGACAATTCGACGATCTATATCATCCCCCGGGTCAATCCCGACGGTGCCGAGGGCTACTTCGCTCCCATAAAAACCGGACGGAGGACGAACGCGACGCCCCGCGACGACGACAACGACGGCCGCGTCGACGAGGACGGACCCGAAGACCTGAACGGCGACGGCTTCATCACCGTCATGCGGGTCAAGGCCGCCGGCGGGGAGTATATGATCGACCCGGATGAGCCCCGCCTGATGAAAAAGGCCGACCCGAAGAAGGGGGAAACGGGAGCCTATAAAATATTCTGGGAGGGGATCGACCGCGACAAGGACGGCTTCATCGGGGAGGACCCTATCGGGGGCACCGACCTCAACCGGAACTTCATGCATGACTATCCATATTACAAGCCCGACGCCGGGCGATACATGGTTAGCGAGAAAGAATCTCAGGCCCTCATGGCCTGGATCATCGCCCATCGCAACGTGGCCGCGATCCTGACCTTCGGGGAGAGCGACAACCTGATCGCCCCGCCGGCGGGCGGGCGCATGGGTTCTTCCCGCGAGCTCGACCTCGTCCGTTTCGCCGACGCCGGAAACGCCCTGGCCCAGACCGTGGGCATGATCCAGGCGGGCGACGGAGTTGGCCCGGGCTTCGGCCGCTTCACGGGCGGGGAGTTCTCTTTCGAGATGACGGGCGATTTCCCGCGGCAGACGCGGCAACAGCAGGCCCAGCCGGCGGCCCAGGAAGGCGGCCGGTTCCGGATGCCAGACCGCAAGGCCCCGACGACGGTCAACACGGCCGACATCGAATATTTCCGGACGGTTAGCGAAAAATATGTCGAGCTGACCGGGATCCGTCAGCCTCTTTACGTCCGGGAGCCCCAGGGCGCTTTCTTCCAGTACGGCTACTTCCAGTTTGGCGTCCCCTCTTTCTCGACGCCTGGGTTCGGACTGGCAACGGCCGAATCCACCGGACAACGCCGGATGGGCATGACCCCGCCCGGGGCAGGGGCGGGCGGCGAGCCCGGTCCGCAGGCCCAGGCTGGACAAGCCGGCCGGCAGGAGCCGAGGACGGGCGGCACGACCGCGACCGTCGTCGTCTCGGGCGGCGGCCAGGAGATCATCCAGATAATGCAGGGCGGACGCGGCGGCGAGATGGCCCGGGCGTTCCAGGGGCAGGCCGGGGCGGCGGCGGAGTCCGGGCTGGTCACCGCACCCGGCGTCGACAGGCAGATCCTCCGCTGGATGGACGCCGAAAAGGTCGACGGTTTCATCAAGTGGGCTAAGTTCAACCATCCCGATCTTGGCGAGGTCGAGATCGGCGGCTTCAAGCCCTACGCGGTCACTAACCCGTCCGCGGCCAAGATCGCGGAGCTCGGCGCCTCCCACACCAAGTTCGTTCTCTACCTCGCGTCCCTTTTCCCGAAGGTCAAGATCGCCAAGCTCGAGGTCCTGAACCACGGCGGCGGGATTTTCCGGATCAAGGCCGAGGTCGAAAACATTGGCTTTCTGCCGACGGCGCTGGCCCATGCTGTGTCGGCGCGGGCCGTTCGGCCGACCATGGTCCAGCTCCAGGTCAAGCCCGAAGCCATCCTCTCTGGCAACGCCAAGACGAATTACATTCAGACGCTGTCCGGGTCCGGGAGCGGTCGCGGCAAATTCGAGTGGCTCATCCGGGCCGGGGCCGGCGACGTCGTCGCCCTCAAGGTCGTCTCGGAAAAGGGCGGCACGGACACGGCCAAGGTCACCCTGAAGTGAAGGGAGGACGACGATGAAGACGATACGCGAAACGAGATCCAAGATGAAAAGAACAGGTACGATCCTGGCGCTAACGATGCTCGGCGCCATCCTCCTGGCGCTGGTTTCTCCCGTGGCCTTCGGTCAGAAAGCCTCCGACCCGCCGTTCAAAGTCAAGCTCGACTTCAACCGCTGGCACGACGTCCCCGATCTTTACGCGGACTTCCAGAGGCTCCAGGCCGCCTTCCCCAGGTTCCTCGAGTTCAAGTCCATCGGCAAGTCCTATGAAGGCCGGGACCTGATGGTCCTGACGATCAACAACCCGGAGACGGGCCCCGAGATGAGCAAAGCGGCCATGTACATCGAGGCCAACGTCCACGGCAACGAGATCCAGGGCGCCGAGGTCTGCCTCTACACGGCCTGGTACCTGATGGAGAACTACGGCCGTCTCGATGACGTCACGAGGCTCGTCAACGAGCGCGTTTTTTACATCATCCCGACCGTCAATCCCGACGGACGACAGTACTTTATGGAGACCCCCTCGGGCGTCAGCGCCCGGTCGGGCCACGTCCCGGTCGACGACGACGGAGATTGGCTGGTCGACGAGGACAAGCCCGATGACCTCAACGGCAATGGCATCATCGAGCAGATCCGGAAATATGTTCCTGGCAAGGGAAACTATAGGATCAACCGGGCCAGCCCCAACATGCTGGAACCCGTGCCCTTCGGCGAAACCGGGGACTACATCCTCCTCGGCCGAGAAGGTCTCGACAACGACGGTGATGGTTTCGTCGATGAGGACAACTTCGGCGAGTACGACGGGAACCGGAACTGGGCGGCCGATTGGCAGCCGAATTACATCCAGCGGGGCGCCATGGACTACCCCTTCCAGCTCCCCGAGGCCAAGGCGGTCAACGATTTCCTGACGGCCCATCCGAATGTCGCCGGCGTCCAGTCGTACCACAACTCCGGCGGCATGATCCTGCGGGGCCCGGGCGCCGAGGCCGCGGGCGATTACCCGATGAGCGATGCCCGCTTCTACGACGAGCTCGGACAGAACGGCGAACGCGTCCTGCCGTTCTACCGCTACCTCGTGATCTGGAGCGGACTCTACACCGTCCACGGAGGCTTCATCGACTGGACGAACGACGGCCTGGGCATCATTTCCTTCAGCAACGAACTCTGGAGCGGCGAGCAGTATTTCACGAGCCCCAACCTCAAGGAGCAGCAGCAGAACCCTTCGAGTCCGATCGCGCCCAACGTCTCCCGGTACTTTTTCGACAAGTATCTCGAGTTCGGCCAGGAGTACCAGCCCTGGAAAAAATTCACCCACCCCCAATTCGGCGAGGTCGAGATCGGCGGTGCCTGGAGGAAGTTCCAAGGCCGGGTCCCGCCCCGCTTCATGAGCGAGGAGCTCTGCCACCGGAACATGGCCTTCACCCTCTACCAGGCGGACGAGATGCCTATGATCAAGATGGGCGAGACGAACGTCGAAAAAGTCGGCGGGGACGTCTACAGGGTGTTCGTCAATTTCACGAACCCCAAGGTCGCGCCGACGATCATGGCCCGGGCCGCCCAAAATAACGTCGTCCGGCCCGACCTTCTGACCCTCGAGGGCAAGAACGCCGAAGTCATCGCGGCGAGCTTTATCGACAACAAGGAGCTCTATAAGATCAAGCCCTCGGTCACTCAGCTCATCGACCAGAAGGACCTCAAGCGGATCTTGGTCCGCAACGGGCAGGCCGGGAGGACGACCCGGACCGTCATGTACCTCGTCAAGGGGTCGGGGGCGATCACAGTGATTTACGACAGCGTGAAAGGCGGCCAGGCGAGCAAGACGATCAACCTTCAGTAGCCTGCGGAATCAGCGGCTAACAAGGGCAGGGGAACTTTCCAGCCCTGGAATCCGTCCCTACAAATGAAGGATGGAGGTACGTATGAGAAAAACGGCCCTTTTGCTTTCCTTTTTAATCCTGGCGGCCTTCCCGGCCGTGGGCTTCGAGAAGGTCCAGAGGCTGACCCTTCCCGCCGACGGGCTCACGAAGCTCGAAATAACGGCCGGGGCCGGGTCTCTCACGGTTTCGGGCCGCGATGGCCTGGCCGCGGTCGAAGTCGAGGTCCGCATCTCTGTTTCCGGCGTCGACGAAAAAGAAATGGAGGACTGGATCAAGACCCATGTCGAGCTCGAGCTCCGCAAGGCGGGGGACGCCGGGGTCCTGGTCGGTGAGATCCATTCCCGCGGCCTGTTCTCCTTTTTCGAGGGGGACGCCAGGATCGATCTCACGGTGTCTGTCCCGAAATCCATCGGCTTGAAGATCGACGACGGCTCGGGCGAGATGGTCGTGGAAGATCTCAAGGCGGACATCCGCATCAAGGACGGCTCCGGGGCGATCCGGGTCGGCAAGGTCACCGGGAACCTCCGGATCGACGATGGCTCGGGAGAGATCGCCGTCGACGGCGTCGAGGGAAACGTGGACATCATCGACGGTTCGGGCGGCATGGAGGTCCGGAACGTCACCGGCGACGTCTCCGTCGACGACGGTTCGGGCGGGATCACCCTGCTGAAGATGGGTGGAAACGTGACCATCGACGACGGGTCCGGCCACCTGGAAATCGACGACGTCGGCAAGGACGTTCATCTGAGGCACAAGGGGAGCGGCAGCGTCGATATCGCGAACGTTCGAGGCAAGGTCATCCGCTAGAAACGCCCGCCGGCCGGGACGAGAAGCGGTCGGGTCACGCTGAATCCTTATGCCCGGACGAAGGAAAGGGGGATAGCTCGGAGTCTTCCGCCGGGCTAAGCCCCCGCGTTGACCCGCCCGATCAGAACAGCCCGGTCACCTTGCCGGTCGCGAGGTCGAGGTCGACGTCGTAGTAGACCGGCCGCGTCGGCAGGCCGGGCATAGTCCTTATGTCGCCGCAGAGGGGGTAGAGAAAACCGGCCCCGACGCTGGCCCGGATGTCGCGGACAGGGATCCTGAATCCTTTGGGAACACCCTTTAATTCCGGATTGTGACTCAGGCTGAGGTGCGTCTTGGCCATGCAGATGGGCAGCTTGTCGAAACCCAGCCGCGTGTAGAGCTCGATTTTGGCCTCCGCCTCCGGGGTGTAATCGACGCCGTCGGCGCCGTAGATCCGCGTCGCGATCGTCTCGATCTTCTTCTTGATGTCCCAATCGAGCGGATAGAGGAAGCGGAAGTTCCCGGGCTTGGCGCAAGCGGCGATGACGGCCTTGGCCAGGGCGACGGCCCCGGCCCCGCCTTCGGCCCAGTGGTCGGACATGACGGCGTCCTCGGCGCCGGCCGCGACGGCGGCCTGGCGGACCATCTCGATCTCGGCGTCCGTGTCCGTGGCGAAGCGGTTGACCGCGATGACGACGGGGACGCCGAAGGCCAGGGCGTTCTTGAGGTGGGCGACCATGTTGGGCAGGCCCTTTTCCAGGAGGCCGAGGTTCTCGTCGGTGTATTCCGGGGCGAGGGGCTTGCCGGCGACGACCTTGGGCCCGCCGCCGTGCATCTTGAGGGCGCGGATGGTGGCCACAATGACGACCGCGCTCGGGACGAGGCCGCTGGCCCGGCATTTGATGTTCATGAATTTTTCCATGCCGCAGTCGGCCCCGAATCCCGATTCCGTGACGACGAAACCGTCCTTGCCGACGAGGCGGAGCGCGATCTGGTCGGCGATGATCGAGGAGTTGCCGTGGGCGATGTTGGCGAAGGGCCCGGCGTGGACGATGGCCGCCGTATTCTCGACGGTCTGCATGAGGTTGGGCATGATGGCGTCCTTCATCAGGACGGTCAGGGCCCCGGCGACGCCGAGGTCGTCGGCCGTGACGGCTGCGCCCGCCCGGCTGGTGCCGATGACGATCCGGCCCAGCCGCTCGCGCATGTCGGCGACACCCGTGGTCAAGGCCAGGATGGCCATGATCTCGCTGGCGACGGAGATGTCGAAGCCCGTTTCGCGGACCATGCCTTTTTCCTCGGGGCCCAGGCCGATCTTGACGACGCGGAGGAAGCGGTCGCTGATGTCGAGGACGCGGTTCCAGGTGATGGTGGCCGGGTCGATGTCGAGCCGGAACATGCGGCGCTTCTCCTCCGGCGTCAGGTCGGCGGGGTTCGTCTTGTCGATGCCCAACTTCTTGAGGCGGCGGAGCATGATCGGGGAGAAGCGGCGTTCGCCCTTCTTGTTGGCCGGGCAGAAAGCGTTGAAGAGCTTCTCGTCGTCCTGGCTCGATTCGTGGAGGATGCGGACGTCGATGGCCGCAGCCAGGAGGTCGTGGGAGGCGGTGACGGCGTGGATGTCTCCCGTCAGGTGGAGGTTGAAGTCCTCCATGGGCACGACCTGGGAATAGCCGCCCCCCGCCGCTCCGCCCTTGATGCCGAAGGTCGGCCCCATGCTCGGCTGGCGGACGACGGTGACGACCTTTTTCCCCAGATGGGCGCCGAGGGCCTGGCTGAGACCGACCGTGGTCGTCGTCTTGCCCTCCCCGAGCGGCGTCGGCGTGATGGCCGTCACGTCGACGTAGTGGCCCAGGGGGCGGTCCTTCATCCGATCGAGGACGTCGAGGTGGATCTTGGCCTTGTGCTTGCCGTAGAGGTCCAGATCGTCCTCGCCGAGGCCGAGCTGTTCCGCGATCTTGACGATGGGCAGGAGCTCGGTGGCCTGGGCGATGTCGAGGTCGCTCGGGACGGGCTTGACGGGCTTCACGGACATGTTTGACGACTCCCTGTTCCAGAATTTATTGGCGATGCGGCGCGCGGTTCTGGGCTCATCATCGGCGAGTCCCTATCGTAACGATTTGGCCCGGAGAAAACAAGGCTTCCCGCCGGGCCCGGTCCGGCTACATGCTGATCGAGAAGCTTTGCCCGCCGTTGCCGAACCTGGGGTTGACGATGTTGCTCCGCGTGGAGCCGAAGGAGAAATTCAGCCCGACGGAGAACGAGTAGTTGTAGCCCGTGGCCAGCTGTTTCTGGCGGAGGAGGACCTCCTCGTAGGACGCCCCGCCGCGGGGCAGGGCGATCTGGTCGCGGATCCGGGTATAATTGCCGTCGACCTCGAAGCTCAGGCCCCTCCAGATCCGGAATGACACTTCGCCGCCGAGCTCGACCCGGTTCTTGCTCAAGTCGTGGAAAAAATGAGAGCCTTCGAGCTGGAGGGTGGCGTTTCCCCAGGGCCGGACGACCTCGTAGGCCCAGGCGAGAGACTCCTGGAGGAGGCTTTCCGCCGTCTTGAGGAAGATCGTCTCCTCATGGTAGCGGGCTCCCGTGTAGCCGATCCGGTAAAGGACCCGGAACTGCTTTTTCGTCGACTCGGAGTAGGGGAAGAAGTTGTACTCGACGGCCGGGGCGACGCTGACGCTGACCTGGAGGTTCGAGTAAGTCGAGGACTCGACGCTGAGGAAGGCTCCCGCCGACCAGTGTTGGGACAGGCTCTTGACGACGAGGCCGGAGAAACCGTAGCCGTGGGACGAGCTCTCATAGATGTCGTCGCCGAGATCGAACCACACTTTCTGGAGGTCGCCGTAGACCGAGGTTCGGATCTTGAGCTCGGGGGTCACTCGGTTGGCCGAAAAAGAGCCGTAGTACGACCCGTCCTTGTACTGCGTTTCCCCCATCAGAAACGTGTTGGCGCTGAGGCTGAAGACCCAGGAGTTCCACTTGTCCACGACCGCCGTCGGTTTGGTCTGGTCCAAGAATCGGACCGTGAGGTCCTTAGCCACGGGGGTTTTCGCGGCGTAGCGCAGGAGGCCGATCTTGATCATGCCGGCGAGCCCCTGCCGGACGTCCTCCGGCTTCGCGCCGGGGTTCGGAACATACGAGAGCGTGTTGCCGTCGCCCTGGAACTCCCTGAGGCCGGAAAACTCGACGGCGAACGTTTCGCTTCCCGGGGGCCCCTGGGGCGTGACGAGAACCCTGACCTGGGCCTCTTCGAGACCGGGGACGAATTCGACGAAAGGGATCTCCGCGCGGAAAAAACCGATGTCCGCGCCGGGCCAGTCGAGGAAAACCCGCGGCAGAGGGGGCGGAGGCGGGCCGCCCGGCTTGGGCGGGGGGACCTGGGCGTCCGCCGCGAGGGCCAAGAGGGAGACGAGCGCGACGAGCAGGGCCGCGGTCTTGGGTTTCGAGCTTTTCATGGTCTTCTCCTTACCGCTCATGTCGCGCTAGTTGATACTGATACTCATGCTGCTGCCGCCGGACGACCCGAAGCGGGGGTTGATGACGTTGGTGAAGATGGAGCCGAAGGTGAACTGGAAGCCTACGGAGACGAAATAGTTGCTGTTCGTCGGCAGCTCCCGCAGACGGAGCAGTATCTCCTCGAAGGTCGGCTCCCGTCCGAGGAGTGAAAGCTGATCCCGGATCCAGGAGTATCCGACGAAGGTGAAGACGCTGAGCCCTTTGTAGAGGCGCAGGTTGACGATGCCGAAGGTGTCCAGGCGGTTCTTACTGAAATCGTGGAAGTGATGGGAGCCCTCGGCGCTGACGCTGGCCGTCCCCCATTTCTCGCGAAGGTCCAAGGTCACCGACAGGGACTCCTTGAAAAGCGTCTCCCGGGTCTTGCCGAAGACCGTCGCCTCTCTGTACTTGACCGGATTCAGGGTCAGCGTGTAGAGGGCGCGGAGCTGCCGCCGTGTCGACTGGGAATAGGGGAAGAAGTTGTATTCGATGGCCGGGGCGACACTCATGCCGAGGTCGATGTTGCTGTAGATAGAGGACTTGGCCTCGAGGAAGACGCCCGCCGACCAGTGCTCGCCCAGGCTCTTAACGTAGATGCCGCTTCCGTCCCAGCTCGACCGGGTGCCGGTGATGACCTCACCGTCGATGTCGTATTTCTGCTTCTCGGTGTCAACGGAAACCCCCAGCCGGACCTTCGACTTCGGGGTGACGCGGTTGGCCGAGAACGAGGCATTGGCCATCCGGCTCATGTAGGATTCCTCGCCCGAGAAATGGCCGCTTCCGGTCAGGCTGAAAACCCAGGAGTCCCAGCGGTCGCGGCCGGGCCCGGTGTTTTCCGGGCGGGCGTAGTCGACGGCGATGCGCCGGGCGATGGGCGTCCGGCCGACATAGCTCATCAGCCCCAATTTCAGGGCCTTGACCAGGCCGCGGCGGACGTCGTCGTTGGTGTCCGTCTTCGTCGAAAAGAATTTCTGGACGTCCTTCGTGTCCTTGAAATCGTTCTGACCCATAAAGGTCAGCGTGTATTCGATGCCGCCCCCGCCGGTGGCCTGGGTCGTGACCAGGACGTGGACCTGGGCCTCCAGGCGGTCCCGAACGTAGTTGACGAAGGTGATCTCGGTCTTGATGTACTCGAGGTCGCAACTGCCGCAGTCGAGGTAGACCTTGACGGCCGACTTTTTCAGCTCGTCGATGCCGGGCCGGCCTTCTTGAGCGGCCGCGGTCAGGGTCGAAAGCGAGAAGGCCAAACTGAGAAGGGCTCCGAGGGTTTTTCGCATGCGCTCACTCCTTTGGGGCTCTTCCCGGCCCGCGCTGATTCGATCCTTCTTTTCAGGGATGCAGCAATTCTCATGCCATAATAAAACGGTCCCTCGGGGCGGACCTGACCCTGGCGGAATAGATATATACGTCGGGACGTAACAAATGTTTACACGCAAGCATAAATGGGCGTCCCTTTTTTTCCCCGGTTACAAATCCGGGAAAAAGGGGAGATCCAGTAAGCTAAACGCCGGCGGGGACGGTCTGGATTCAGCTTCCGGCGATTGGCGATCTTTGGGAGGAAACCTCGGTCATGTCCCCGGCCGTTACCCGGATGGGAATATTAAAAGAAATAGTAGGCCGCGAAGAGAAGCCTGAGGTTCCGGACGAACCGGGCGTTCCGGACCTTGCCGAAGACGTCGGGCGTCCCGTAGGAAGCGGCCGTCAGCTCCGCTTCGCCGGCAAAGCGCATTTTCCCGATGTTGTAGACGAGCCGCGGCGAGAGTCGGTAGAGCTCGTCGATATTGAAGCCGCGGGCGTAGTTGGCGCCGGAAATCGTGTGGCTCGAGCCCAGGTTCTTGGAGTATCCGGCGAAGAGGCCCGTCTGCCACGGGGCGCCGTTCGTCTGGACCTCCGTCCAGCAGGAGAGCGTGTCGATGGGCGTATAGTTCCAGTCGAGCCGGACCGCGTCGACGACGCCCCGGACGGCGTAGCCGCCGATCATGGTCAGGTGGTGGAGGTTCTGTCCCCAAACGGCCTCGGCCTTCCAGGTCCATTTCGGCCACTTCTGCTTGAAAAAAACCATCGCGGCCAGGCCCGTCACCGACTCATTTGTTTCGTATCCGGCGGCGGTCGCGATCCGCGGGGAAAGCTTCATGAAGTCCGCGCTGACGCCGGCCAGGGTCTCGGTCTTCCGCGAATCGTTCTTCGAGGCGGCCTGGAGCTTAAGGTTGAACTCGGGAAGGGCGGCGTTCCGCAGATAGACCGAGCTCGTCCCGTCCGGCCCGTTGCTGGCGAAGTCCCTCTGGGCCAGGGCCGTGGCGACCAGGCTGACCTTGCCGAACATCCGGGTGTATCGGACCTGGGGGCTCCTGTTGAAGGGCTGGAAGGGCGCCCCGGTGTTGAACGAGACGACGTCGGGGAAGCTCTCGGTGATGAACATCGGGTGCCAGAACTGGCCGATCAGGAGCTCCGATTTCGCCCAGTTGAGCTTGAGGTAGCCGTGGCGGAGGCGAAAGCCGTTGACGTCGGCGTCGGACGTGCCGAAGAACTCGGCTTCGATGTAGGCCGACGTCTTGGCGCCGAGGGCGTCCGGCCCGGTGATCTTGCCGACGAACCGCGTCTGGACGGAGAGGATGTTGAAGTTGGCCCGGCCGTTGAGGTCGCCGCCCTCGGGATCGAGGAGAGGGCCCTTCGGAAAGAGCAGATAATGGCCTTCCCGGATGCTGACGGTCTGGCGTGAATCATAGAAAATGTCCGTCTTGACGAACCCGGAAAGGGAGAGGCCGAAGGCGGGTGTGCTTTTTTCGGCCTGGGCAGCGGCCGGCGGCGCCGTCATGGCTGCGAAAAGGGCGAGCCCGAGAACCGTCGTTATGAGGGTCGTTTTTTTCATGTCATCCTCCCTGGCGGGGGCCGGTCGTCCCGGCTGTTCGGGTCCGGGGGCGGACTCTCGTCCGGAGAGGATTATAGCGGCCGGGGATGGAATGTCAATTGTGTGGTAAAATTCCCGTGCTTCCATGAAACGATCGACCGGGGAGGGCGGCATGAGAATCGTCAGGCGGGCTATCGTCGCGCTGGCCGTCATCTCTCTTTTTCCGGGGCTTTTCGGCCAGGTCCGTAATTTCCGGCTGGGGGAGAACGATTTTCTCCTCGGCGGCAAGCCGTTCCGGATCATGGCCGGCGAGATCCATTTCCAGCGCATCCCGCGGGAATACTGGGCCGACCGGCTGATGAAAATCAAAGCCGCGGGCCTCAATACGGTTGGGACGTACGTCTTCTGGAACGCCCTCGAGCCCGAGCCGGGACAATGGGATTTTTCCGGCGGGAACGACCTGGCCGCCTTCATCCGGACGGCGGAACGGCTGGGGCTCTGGGTCATCGTCCGCCCCGGCCCGTACGCCTGTGCCGAGTGGGACTTTGGCGGCCTGCCCATCTGGCTCCTGCGGACCCCCGACATCAGGGTGCGCTGTTCCGACCCCCGCTATCTCGCCGCCTGCGAGTCCTACATCCTGAAGATCGCCGACGTCATCCGCGACCTCCAGGTCGACCGCGGCGGGCCGGTGCTGATGGTCCAGGTCGAGAACGAGTACGGCAGCTTCGGCAACGACCGGGATTACATGCTCGCCCTTAAGGGCTTCTGGGAGAAGGCCGGGATCGAAGTCCCTCTGTATACGGCCGACGGCGCGACGCCGTACATGCTCGAGGCTGGAAGCCTGCCCGGGGCGGCCATCGGCCTCGATCCGGGGACGAAGGAAAAGGATTTCGCCGAGGCGGCCCGGCTCGAGCGCGGCGTGCCTGTCTTCTGCAGCGAGCTTTATCCGGGCTGGCTGACCCACTGGGGAGAGGAGTGGGCCAGGGTCAAGACCGAGGACGTCGTCACCGACCTGCGCTGGCTCCTTGACCACGGGAAATCCTTCAACCTCTACATGTTCCACGGCGGGACGAACTTCGGTTTCTGGGCCGGCGCCAACTTCAGCGACAAGTACGAGCCCGACGTGACGAGCTACGACTACGACGCGCCTCTGAACGAAATGGGGCAGCCGACGCCGAAGTACTTCGCCATCCGGGACCTTCTCTTGCGCTACCTGCCGAAAGGGACGGAGCTCCCGGAGCTTCCCCGGCCGGTCCCGACGATCGAGATCCCGGCAATCTCGCTGGACGAGAGCGCTTCGCTTTTCGACAACCTCCCGGCGCCCGTCCGCAGCCCCCAGCCCGGGCCGATGGAGTCCTATGGACAAAACCACGGCTTCATCCTCTACCGGACGAAACTCCTCGGCCATAGGGGCGGCAAGCTGACGGTCACGGACGTCCACGACTACGCCAGCGTCTACGTAGACGGGAAGTTCCTCGGGACGATCGATCGGACAAAAAAAGAAACGGCCGTCGATATCCCCAAGGCCGAGCCGACCAACGAGACCCTGGACATCCTGGTCGAGGGGATGGGCCGGATCAACTTCGGTCCCCGCCTCATCGACCGCAAGGGCATCACCGAGCGGGTGACCCTGAACAACATGACGCTGATGACCTGGGACGTCCACTGCCTACCCATGGGCGAAGACGATTTGAGCCTGTTGAAGTTTGGCGGGAGGCCGGCCGACCGGCCGGCCAACTTCTTCCGCGGCCGTTTCGAGCTCCAGGAGACGGGCGACACCTACCTGGACATGACCGGCTGGAAAAAGGGGGTCGTCTGGGTCAATGGACACAACCTCGGCCGCTACTGGGAGATCGGGCCCCAGAAGCGGCTTTACTGCCCGGCGCCGTTCCTGAAAAGGGGCAGGAACGAGGTCGTCGTCTTCGACCTGCACATCCTTCGGCCGGCGCCCATTCGCGGCTTCACGACTTTGGAATAAACCCATCCCTCGGAGGGATGGGGTTGCCAGGCGTTCGTTCGTCCGGGCCGATGGGATCCTAGTCTAAAGCACGCACCGGATGCCCGTTGTCAGCGAGAAGCCTGGGGCGCCGTAGCCCCAAACCTGCTCGTAACGGGCGTCGAGAATATTGTCGAGACGGAGGAACAATTCGAGCCGGGAATCGATAGCCGTCGACAGGACGGCGCCGAGGAGAACATAGCCGGGGAGCCCGACCGTCTGATAGGGATAGGCGCTGAAGTCCCGGTCGAGCCGGCGTCCGACGTAGAGGGTCGTCACCGTCAGATCGAACCGGCCGGCGAGGCGGGCACCGATGTCGGCGGAGAACTTGTCGCGGGGCCGCCGGAGGAGGTCCGTCCTGGCGTCCTCGTCCCTGGCCGTGAGCCGGGTGTAGGAGGCCCCCAGACTGACTCCGCCGCCAAAGCGCGTTTTGGCCGAGGCCTCGAGGCCTTTCGTTCGGGCCCGGCCGATGTTGATGTAGCCGGCCGCGAAGTCGAAGTCGACGAGGTCCCGAAAGGTATTCTCGAACCAGGTCAGCCCGAATGTGAAACGCTCCTTCATAAAGCTCTGCTCGAACCCCGCGTCCCAACCCACGGCCCGCTCCGGCCGCAAGGCCGGGTTGCCTACCGGCCCCCAGGAAGTTTCCGGCGCGAAAAGCTGGTAAAGGGAAGGCGACTTGAAGCCGGTGCCGAAAGAGGCCTTGAGTTTCGTTCCCGTCGCGGCGACGAGATACGCCGGAGCGACGCGGAACGTCACCGCGGCCCCGGCCCGGCTGTGGCGGTCGGCCCGGACTCCGGCCGTGACGAAAAACCGCTCTCCGCGTTCCCAGCGATCGAGAACATAGACGCCGGCCGATTCGGCCCGGGCGGAGGGAAACCGGGCTTCCACGGTGCCCCAAGCGCTTTCCGAGACGTAATCGGACAGCCCTCTTTCTTGCTCGAGCTCGAGGCCGGCCGTGAGCGTGTGTGCCGGGTGGAGGAAGAAATTATTCTGCCAGTCGAGCTTGAAGATGTCGCTCCGATAGAGACCCTCTTCTCGATCCTGGGGATGAGTATCGTCGACCGGGTTCCTGTTTTCCCGCCTGGCACCCAGCCAGGATACGGACAGGGCCTGCTCCCAGCGGCCGCTCGCGGCGAGGCCGCGATACTGTCCGCGGACGAGAAGAGTCCTGTAATCCTGGCGGCTATTCGGGTCGTCCCCTCCGGGCCCGCCGAAGTTGTCGAGCTCCGTCCGGGCCTCCACGGCCTTGACGGTCAAGGTCAGGCTCTTTGTCGGCCGGGGAGCGTAGCCGAATCGGGCGGCCAGAGAGAGGTTGCGATAACCGTCCCGTTCGGTGTTTCCCGGATAGGCGGACGAGGCCGCGGATATGCCCGCGGTCCGTTCGTGGAAAAGGGAGAGCGAGTAGTCGGTCTTCCGGCCCGAACCCGAGAGCCCGAGGTCGGAGATGAGCGTTTGGAACGTGCCCGCCGACGTGGCGAGGGTCAGGCGGGGCTTGCCGCGGCCGGCCCGGGTGATGATGTTGACGACGCCGCCGAGCGCGTCCGAACCGTAGAGGAGACCCTGGGGGCCTCGGAGGATCTCGATCCGCTCGACCTGGCTGAGGGACAAATGGGCCAGATCGTACGAGCGGGAGGGGTTGATCGGGTCGTTGAGCTCGAGGCCGTCGAGGAGGAATAGCGTGTGCTCGCTCCCCGCCCCGCGGATCGAGACGGACGCCGTGGCGCCCGGGCCGCCGTTCCGGAAGGTCGACAGACCGAGGACATCCTCCAGGGCGTCGAGGACGTAGGCCTTGTGGCTGCGGGCCAGCTCCTCGCCCGTTATGACCGTCAGGGAGCTTCCGACCTTCTTCTCCGGCGTCTCCAGCCGCGTGGCCGTGACGACGATGTCGCGCCGCAGGGCCGAGCCGGTTTTGTCCTGGGGGTCGTCGGCGCGAAGGCCGGCCGGGATAAGCGCGAGCAGGCCGACGAGGGCGAGCGTTCGTCTGTCCATGGAAGGAGCTCCGCAGCCGCCCCCGCCGCTTTTAGTTTCCCGTCTTCCGCCCGAAGACCGGTCGACCCTGGCTTACGGAAGGTCTCCTGACTCCCGGATCGCTCTCCTCCCAAGCCTTCCAGCCTCGCGGCCGTGGCGTCTCTTGGGATTCGTCCCCGGTTACAGTAGCGGGGGCTGTGTCCGCATCCGACGGACTTCCCTTCGAATAAGCCGCAAGAATTCTAATATAAAAAAAGGATGGGGTCAAACCTTAAATCCTATGCGGTTTAACCCCTTCTTGAACCTTCTTGGAAGCATGATCGGGGCTGCCCTGATCCGGGGTCCAGAGCAGGGCAGCCCCTTCTTGGGAATAGGTTAAGGGAGGCCAAAAAGGAGGTCTTTGTTGTCCATCGCTGTCTTCCATCATGTAGTACGACCGGCAGCGTGAGAGTGTTGCATTTGGAGCGGGGCAGGGCAGAAAAAACCGGCGGGCTATTTTTCGAAGTTTTTCAAATTCCCCTTGATGACCATTTTAAATTATACCACAAAGCCGCGAGGAAAGCAATGGCTTTTTTGGATCTTTTTAAAAATACTGCGATGGTCGGATTCATGACCAATTTTTACCTAAAAAACAGCCCTTTCATACGGTTATTCCAGAAATGACCCGGCCAGGGGCCCTCATTTTGAGATTTCCCCTGAAAAATAGTATAGTGGGGGGGCCTTCAAGAGGGACAAAAGGGCCCTTTATCGAGGAAAAAGGCATGAAAAACGATGATTTTCGGCTCGCCGGGCACCATTTCGTGGACTGGATCGCCGACTATTTCGAGAATGTCGAGAAATTCCCCGTCCTTTCGCCTCTAGAGCCGGGCGACGTTAAGAAAAATATTCCCGCCGTCCCGCCCGCTAGGGGTGAGGCCATGGAGGGGATCTTCCGGGATTTCGAGAGGGTCCTCCTGCCCGGTGTCAGCCACTGGCAGCACCCCGGCTGGTTCGCCTACTTCCCGGCCAATAACAGCCCAGCCTCGGTCCTGGGAGAATTCCTCACGGCCGGCCTTGGCGCCCAGTGCATGGTCTGGCAGACCTCTCCGGCGGCGGCCGAACTGGAGGAAGTCGTCCTCGATTGGCTGCGGCAAATGACCGGACTCCCCGAGAACTTCTCCGGCGTCATCCAGGACACGGCCTCGACGGCCACCCTGTGCGCCCTGCTTTCGGCGAGGGAGAGGGCGACCGGGTTCGAATCGAACGACGCCGGCCTCCGGGCTCCCCTGACCGTCTACGCGTCCGAGGAGGCCCATTCGAGCGTCGACAAGGGGGTTAAAATCGCCGGATTCGGGAGTAAGAACTTCCGCCGTCTCCCGACGGACGAGCGGTTCGCCGTCATCCCGGAGAAGCTCGAGGAGGCCATGACCAGGGACCGGGACGCTGGGTTCGTCCCGGCCTGCGTCGTGGCCACGGTCGGCACGACGTCGTCCGGGGCCATCGACCCCTTGAGGGCGGTCGGCGAGATCTGCAGAAAGCACGGCGCCTGGTTCCACGTCGACGCGGCCTGGGCCGGGACGGCCGCCCTGCTCCCCGAAAAGCGCTGGATCCTCGACGGGGTCGAGCTGGCCGATTCCTTCGTCTTCAACCCCCATAAGTGGATGGTGACCAACTTCGACTGCTCGGCCTATTTCGTCAAGGACCCGGCGACGCTCGTCCGGACTTTCGAGATCCATCCCGAGTACCTCAAGACCGGCGTCGACGCCAGGGTCAAAAACTACCGGGACTGGGGCATCCAGCTGGGCCGGCGCTTCCGGGCCCTCAAGCTCTGGTTCGTCATCCGCTCCTACGGCGTCGAGGGGCTCCAGGCCATGGTCCGCGAGCACCTCCGCCTGGCGGCGCTCGTCAAGGGCTGGGTCGAGGGGGACGGCCGCTTCGAGCTCCTGGCCCCGGTCGACCTGGGCCTCGTCTGCTTCCGCCTCGACGACGGCCGGGAGGAAAGCGGGCTCAACGAGCTCAACCGCAGGCTGCTCGAGCGGGTCAACGCTTCGGGACGCGTCTTTCTGACCCACACGACGCTTCGGGGGAAATACACCATCCGGTTGGTCGTGGGCCAGAGGACGACCGAGGAGCGCCACGTCCGGGGCGCTTGGGATATCATCTCCGCCGCGGCCGGGGACGTCCTGAAGACCTGAACCCCCGGCCTATTCCGGCTTGAGGGCGGAGCGCAGCTCGCCGCCGGGGTCTGCGAACCGGAGGTAATAGCCCCAGCCGCCGGCTCCCTGAAGGACCTTGAGCAGCACCTTGTTCCAGCCCTTTTTCAAGCGGACGGAAACCCGGTCCTGGTCGGGCGCCGCGGCCCGGTAGGCGGGGTTGGTGTGGACGAGCTCGCCGTTGATCCAGACCCGGACCCCGTCGTCGCTGCCGAGGAGAAGCGGCGCGCCCCTGTCGTCCGGAGAGAACACGTAGACCATGCCATAAACGATGGCCTGCTCGTTGGGCCGGACGCGGTCGTCGAGCCGGACATATCCGCTCTCGTCGGCCCGGATGGTCCGCCAGCCGACGTCGGCGCCCCCCTTGCCTTTGTAGGCCTTCGCGGGAGCGGTCTCTTTTTCGGGAGGGTAGACCGTCTGCAGGTCGTCCATGTCGGCGGCGGCAAAGGGTCCGACGAGGTTCCACTCGCGGATGAACCGGCGTGCCGCGGGCTTGAGCCCGAAGCCGACGAAGAAAACATCCGCCCCCACGGCCCGGCCGTCCTTTCCGGCCGTTTCGAAGACCAGCGCGTTGGGCCCGGGTTCGAGGAGGAGGTCCTTCAGCGTAACGGAGGCGAGTTCTGCCTCGCCGGCGTAGCCTTCGAAATTCCCGAGGATCTCCGGTCCGCCCGATCCTTTCCCCGGGCGCTCTCTCAGGATGCGGAAATTCCCGGCGCCGGGGGCCTTGAGGAAATGGAGCTCGACCGCGTAGAGGTCGCGGATTTCGACGGGGAAGCGGAACTCGACCCTCGTCCCTTCGGCCGCCCCGTCGGTCCGGAGGAGGGGATAGCGGTTCCCGGCGGCGTTGTAGTAAGAGGAGAGGGCCGAGGCGAGCCGGGGCGCGCTCATCCGGAGGCCGGCAGCATGGTCGATGTAGACGCCGGAGAGGCCCGGCTTCTCCAGTTCCCAATTCGGCAAGACGAAATTTTCCGGAGGCTCGAAGGCGAAAGGAAGTCTTTTCGCGACCGGAGCGAGCGGCGGAACGGGACGGTGGGGCTCGGCCTGGTACCAGTAGGCGACCGAGGACAGGAAATCGCTCCGGTCGTTGGCGTGGCCGTGCTCGATCGTCACCCGGATGGATCTCTTGAACGGCACGGGGTCCGGGACGTGGAAGCGGTAGACCGCGGCCTTGGATCCGGCTTGGAAGTCCTCCTCCTGGAGGGGGCACCCGTAGAAAAGGCTCTCGCCCTGCCGCATGCCCCAGGCGTCGGAAAAATAGTCCTCGGAGCCGGTGCCGTGGAGGGACGGCCGGGCCTCGCCGTCGACGAAGATCATGTCGTCGCCCTCTCCCCACCAGCCCATGGCCCGCTGGAGGACGCTCAGGTTACAGCCTACGTAGTGACCGGTCCCCTCGGCGGCGAGAAGAAGGTAGTTCTGGCCGGCGGCGGGAGGGAACTCCTGACGGTACTGGGCGTGGAAATACGAGGCCTCTGGGCCGAGCGTTTCGAGCTCGCGATAGTCGATGTAATAGTAGAATGCGTCGACGGGTCGCGCCCCTTCGTTCGTCGCCGTAACCCGGCAGGATTTACGGAACGGCATGTACCAGTAGCAGTTCCGCGCCCGCCCCTCGGACGAGCAGGCGATGGGGAGCGACGCGAAGTTTCTGTTCAGGCCGTGGCCGACGCCGAAGAAATCGCCCACCGGGGCTTCGACCGACGGCGTCCGCTCACCGTCCCAATAGATGCGGAGGACGATCTTCCGGCCGTAGAACGGTTCGGCTGCGATCGTCACCCAGATGTGGTCGATGGCCGCGGGGCCCTGGATCTCGGCCAGAACGGCGGTCTTCCCCGGTTCGATAACGATCGAATCCCGGTTGCCGCCGCTCTGGTCGTAGGACGAAACCCGGCCGCTCCGGTAATCCTGTTTCTCGCCGAGGTTCCTGAGGATGTCCTGTCCGGCCAGGACCGTCGAGGCCAGCAGAACGAGGACGGCGGCGGCGGCGAGCCGGGTTCTTTCGCGTCGGGGCGGGTCGTTCGGCGGGAGAATGGGCATGTTCGGGACCTCCTTCGCAGGACTTTGCCGCGATCTATCGCGCGGGGCGGCCCTTTTTCCGGAGCCACCCCGTCCGGATCCGCGATTTCCGGTCCCGGGTCGTGTAGGGCTTGAGGTCGAGGACCGGCGTCCTGTCGACGAGGTCGAGGCCGGAAACTTCGAGGACCCGGCCGTCTCTCCCGAGCAGTTTGACGACGGTCATGCCCAAAGGATTCGGCCGATGCGGCGAACGGGTCGAGAATATCCCCCGCGGCCCGGACTCGCCCGGCGGAACGGTCTTGAGCTTGAAACCCGTGGAGCGGTGGAAATGGAAAAGGACGATGACGTGTGAAAAGCCCTCGAGGTCGTCGAGGCCGTCTGCGAATTCGGGGAAGACCTCGATCCGGCCGGCGACGCGTTCAAGGAAGCGGGGCGGGGCGAAGGCCGGCGGCGGCAAGTCGGCCGGCTCCTTGAAACGCGACCTGACGACCCCCACCGGCCGGAGCCGGACGGCGGCCGTCAACCGTTGACGTACGTCAGCCATTTCTCATAGCGGGGGGAGCGGCCGGTCACGGCCTCCTTGTAGGCCCCGACCATCCTCAGCGCGATTGGCCCCGGCAGGCCCTCGCCGACGGTGTTCTTTTTTCTCGGGCCGGCCGGGTCGGACCCGTCCGTGACGGAGATGATGGGGATGACTTCGGACGCCGTCCCGCAGAAAAAGGCCTCGTCGGCCCCGAAGAGGTCCTCCTTGGTGATGGGCCCGACGACCGTCTTGAACCCGAGGTCGCGGGCGATCTCGAGGAGACTCGTCCGGGTGATCCCTTCGAGGGCGGATTCCTTCCGGTCGTTGGTCACGAGCGTCCCGTCCTTGACGATGTAGATGTTCTGGCCGGGCCCTTCGGCGACGCGGCCCTCGAAGTTCAGGAAGACGGCCTCGTCGAAGCCCTCCTCGCGGGCCTCGAGGCCGCAAATCGTCGACTGGACGTAGACGCCGCCGAGCTTGGCGGACATGTTGAACTGGGTGTGGTGGACACGGCGCCAGGGGACGATAAAAGTGTTGATGCCGCGGGCCGCGTTCTCGCCGAGATAGGCGCCCCATTCCCAGGCGCTGATGGCCAGCTCCACCGGGCAGGCCTTGGGCACGAGCCCGAGGTTGCCGTAGGAGAAGAAAAGCAGGGGCCGGATATAACAGCTCTCGAGCTTGTTCTCGCGGACGGTCAGCTTGATGAAGTCGGTGATCTCGTCCTTGTTGTAGGGAGACTTCATCTTGGCCGCGCCCGCCGACAGGAGGAGCCGGTCGACATGCTCCGGCAAGCGGAAGATCGCGGGTCCCCGCGCCGTGCTGTAGGCTCGGATCCCTTCGAAGACCGACGTTCCGTAGTGAAGGGCGTGCATCATGGGGTGGCAGCCCGCCTCGGACCAGTCGAGGAGCTTCCCCATGTACCAGTATTTCTCGGCCTTGGGAAAATGGGTGTTAAGAAACATGGACGACTCCTTTACGGAATACGGGAGGATAGATTGTGGGAATTATCAGGCATAGAGAACCGGCCAGTCCGGAGAGAGCCAGTTCGTGCTTGCAGAAGACACTACCTCGCAGAAAATCCATGCTATCACAGCCGAACGGCCCGAGTAAAGCTAGCCGCGGGCCCGGGCGAAGTACGTTTTTCCCTCGTAAACGGCCTTCCGAACTTTCCGCCGGCCGCGGAGCGAGGAAAGGGCCTTGAGGACTTCGTCCCGGTGACGGCCCAGGGAGAGAGAAATATCCTCGGCGGTCATGGGCCTGCGCCCGACCGCGGTCAGGAGGGCCGTTTCGAAGTCGCCGGCGGCCGGCGCCTGCTTCCGCTTTTCGAACGAGGCGATGATTTCCGCCCGGGGGCCGAGGGCATCGCGGATCTTTCCCATCGCTCCGGGGCTCAACGGCTTTGCTTCGACGTCGGCGGGCGGCCGGACGACCGTGTTCAACTGGATGCGCTCCGGGCGGATCCTATCCGCGGCCGCCCTGAGGGCTTTTATGTGGGCCGGAGAATCGTTGACGCCCCTGATGAGCATGATTTCCAGCCAGATCTCGCCCCGGAATCCTTCGCGGAAGCGGGCCAGGCCGTCGATGATCTTTTCGGGATCGAGAGCCCGGTTGGGCCGGTTGACGCGGCGGAACAAGTTCCCGGAAACGGCGTCGAGCGAGGGCACGACGATGTCGGCGTCGGCGAGGTCCCGCCGCACCTCTTTCCGGGTGAGCAGGGTTCCGTTGGTCAGGACGACGACGGGGATCCGGGTCATCTTCTTGATGGCCCGGATAATGCGGCCGATGTCTCGGTTGAGGGTCGGTTCGCCCGAGCCGGAGAAGGTGATGACGTCGATCTTCTGCCCCGACTCCACGGCCTCCTTGACCTGAGCCAGGATCTCCCCGGGCGGAAACCAGCTCCCCCGCCGGCAGACGGTTTTCCGCGTCGACCCGAGCTGGCAGTACGTGCAGTCCAGGGTGCAGGTCTTGAAGGGGATGATGTCCACGCCCAGGGAGAAGCCCAGGCGCCGCGAGGGCACGGGGCCGTAGACATGGCGACGGCCGTCCATCAAGCCTTGCCCTTGTAGATCTCGATGAACTTCCGGAGGGACCGGTCGTAGGTCTTCTCTACGGCATCGGGGAACAGGCAGGCCGGGAGCTCCCCGAGACTCCAGTGGTAGGCCAGGCAATCGCAGCAGAGCCCTTTCCGGCTGCAGGGCTCCCAGCTGCAGTTGCACCGGGCCTTGTTTTTCGCGCTCTTGCATTCACTCATGCGTCGCTCTTTTGTATAAGGAGTATAGCTCTCCTTTTATTATAGGATTTCCCTGCCTATAAAGAAACCGCCCCTGCACGAAAGCCGTGGCCGCCGTTGTCGAGGCCGCGGCTTTCGTGTATCATAGCCATCTTCAAGAGGTTAGTGAGGAGTCCCATGCCCCGATACACGGACCGGGAGGCCAAGGCCGGCCTCCAGGCGAAACTGCCTCCCCTCGAGACCTTCCCTAATCAGTTCCCGGACTACGAGATCGCCATCGAGTTCCCGGAATTCACCTCGGTCTGCCCCAAGACGGGCTTGCCCGACTTCGGGACGATCTTCCTCCGCTATGTCCCCGACAAGAGAGTCCTCGAGCTCAAGTCCCTGAAAGAGTATTTCCTAGCCTACCGCAACCTGGGCATTTTCTATGAAAACGTTGTCAACCGCGTCCTCGAGGACATTGTCCGCGCCTGCCGCCCGTCGAGCGCTGTCGTCAGGGGCGAGTTCAACCCGCGCGGCGGACTCCGGTCGGTCGTCGAGGCCTGCTACCCACGTCCGCGCCGGCGGCGGGGCTGAGGCCGTTCACTCTTTCGAACGAGGCATCCGCTTGTCAAAATCCATGATCCGTCCTCTGACGAACGGTCCGCGTATAGGCGGGACGGATCTGCTGATGCTGATGACCGTCCTCATCTGGGCCGGCAACATATCGGTGGTCAAGATCGGCCTGCGCACGCTCTCTCCCCACGGCTTCAACGCTATCCGGCTCAGCCTGGGCGCGATCGCCTACCTCATCGCTCTCGCGGCGAGCCCGGAGAAGTTCAAGCTGGGGCGGAAGGGGGACGTCTGGAAAGCGGGCGGGCTGGGGCTGTTGGGGATGACGGCCTATCAGATCTTCTTCATCCAGGCCATCGCCCGGATGGACGCGTCGGCTGCCTCGGTCGTCATGGGGACAAGCCCCCTCTTCATCGCCCTCCTGGCCACCGTGGCCGGGAAGGAGAGGATCTCTCCCGCCGGCTGGGTCGGTATCGCCATCTCCGCGGCCGGCATCCTTCTCGTCGTTTCCGGGCAGAACGGGGGGATCGTCCTCAGCTGGAAGGCCATGGGCGGGGCCGTCCTGATCATGCTGGCCAACCTCTGCTGGGCAGGATACACGGTTTTCTCCAGGCCGGTCCTAGAACGGAATTCTCCATTCCGGCTGGCGGCCATGAGCGCCATCCTGGGGACCCTGGCCTATCTGCCCTTCGCGGCGCGAGATGTGGCCGCAGTCGATTGGGCGGGCATCCGCTGGCAGGGCTGGGCGGCCATCCTGTACTCGGGGATCCTGTCCATCTTCGTCGGCTACACTATCTGGTACAAGTCCGTGCACGAGGTCGGGAGCGCCAAGACGGGCGTCTACAGCAACCTGACTCCCGTCCTGGCCATCCTCATCGCCGCCGCCGTGCTCGGCGAGCGGCTGACCGGCCTCCAGGCGGCCGGCGCGGCCATCACCTTGACCGGGGTCTATCTGACGCGGTCGGGCTACCGCTTCTTTGAGCGAAAGAGCGCCGGACGCGATGCGGGCCCCGCGGCGTCCGCCTAGCGCAGTCCGTAAACCTTGTGAAGCTGGACGGACAGGCGGATCCCGGTGAGGCCCGACCGGCCGGCGGCTTCGAGGACTTTCAGCGCTTTCTTCCGGCTCCACGGAGCGTTCGACTGGGGTTGGAGGATGATGGGCGTGGCCGGGGGGAATATCGTCCTCATGGTCCTGACCGCGTCGAGCGTCAGAGCGCGGCAGACGACGAGCTTCACTTCGCGCGCCCTCTTCGGGAATCCGGGGTGGACATCGTAGTCGGGCGGCTTGGGCGACACCGTCAGCCAGTCCGCCCCCGGCTCGGGGGGGAACGTCCCGTTCGTCTCGACCTGGACCAGGAGTCGTTCTTCGTGGAGGCGCCGCACGAGAGGGTGGACGTCCTGGGCCAGGGGCTCGCCCCCGGTCAGGCAAACCCAAGCCGCCGGAAAGCCGCGCCGGAGCCGGAGGACTTCTTCCACGATCTTTTCGACCGGCGTCTCCCGGCCGCCCCGCCAGGCTTTCTTCGTGTCGCAAAAACCGCAACGGCGGTTGCAGCCGGAGAGACGGACGAAGATCGTCGGCTCACCCTGGCGCAGGCCTTCGCCCTGAACCGAGGCGAAGATCTCAATCGTCTTCAGCGTAGGTAGCCGACGCATCCTCGGATTCCCAGACCGTCACCGACTTGACCGGGTACGTTTTCTTGAGTTCGCCGTAGAGATGGCGGGCGATGTTCTCCGCCGATGGATTGAAAGGGAAGACCTCGTTGAGGAGGGTGTGGTCGGGCAGGGCCGCGGCCAGAACCCTCTTGACCTCGGTGAAGTCGAACCCGATGCCGGTCCGGTCGAGTTCGCGGACGGTAATCTCGACCTCGACCTGGAATGTGTGGCCGTGGACCTTTTCGCACTTGCCCTTGTATTCCTTGAGATAGTGGGCGGCCGAGAACTTGTCCCGGACCTTGAGTGTCCAGCTCATCGTTGACCTTCCT
The DNA here is from genome assembly GCA_026393975.1 of Candidatus Aminicenantota bacterium. Classification (GTDB taxonomy): domain Bacteria; phylum Acidobacteriota; class Aminicenantia; order Aminicenantales; family Saccharicenantaceae; genus RBG-16-66-30. Next base: position 188,276 of record JAPKZD010000018.1, read on the forward strand.
TTCGAAGACGGACGAGGAGAGGGTCCTCGCGGCCGAGGGCCTTCCAGGCCCTGGCGCGAAGCCGGCAGGACGAACATGTCCCGCAGGGACGCTCCCCTCCGGCGTAACACGAGACGGAATGGGAATAGTCGGCGCCGAGGGCGAGGCCGCTCCGGATGATGTTCGCTTTGCTCAGTCCGAGGAGAGGCGCGATGATCCTCGTCTTCGGACCGCCGAAAGCGGCCTTCGTTCCCTCGTGGATGGCCCTTTCCATGGCCTTGACGAAACGCGGCGTAGTATCCGGATAGTCGGGGGAGTCGGCGACGTGGAAGCCGCAGACGAGGTCCCGGACGCCGCGCGCTTCCGCCCAGGCGGCGGCCAGGGCGAGGAAGATGCCGTTACGGAACGGGACGTAGGTTGCGGGAGGGCCGGGCGCCTTTTTCGGCGGCCGGACGGAGCGGGGGAGAGGGATGGCCGGGTCGGTCAGCGCCGAACCGCCGATCTGCCGCAGGTCGACCTTGAGGACGGTGTGCGCGACTCCCCGCTTGCGGGCGGCCTTCCGGGCGAGCGCGACCTCGACGCGGTGCCGCTGGCCGTAGTCGAAGGTCAGGGCGTGGACCCGGTCATAGCGGGAGAGGGCCCAGGCGAGGGCCGTGGTCGAATCGAGCCCGCCCGAAAAAAGCACTACGCAGGATGTCACCGCGACTTTCCTCCGACCACGATAATAATCGAGCCGGACCGGATTTTCAATACGACCGCAACTATATGCGCCGCTCTGTCGACTGCGGAGTGGCCTCGGGCATCGTCTCCGTCCGCTGCGGTGATTCTTAACGCCTTCCCGGTCCGGATCCGGGGACATGTACCGGAGATACGCTCACTGCCGTACCTCCGGTGCGTGTCCCCCCTTCTTTCAGCCAGATCCTCTATTAAGATATTTCCTAAAAACGCGACTCCGAGTTGCTCCGTCGCGCTTTTATCGGTCGCTTCTAAGAATTCGCTCCCTGCCGCTCCCTCCGACGATACCCCTCGGCCCCTTATCCCGCAGCCTCCTCTGTGGATACCCTGCGCGGTTTGCGTGGGCTCGCTGAGGCGAGGGGTGGTGCTCCCGCCCGGAGCCGCTGATGCCGGTGAGATCTTTAGAGCGGTGAGGACGGATGGAGGTGACACCGAGAGAGGAACCGCCCCTCGCGGCTGCCGTGCGGTTGACACCCCCGGGTCGGGATGGTATATCTTGAAATTCGAGCAATGGCCGAACATCCGATCGAAAAGGGCATCGCCGATGTCGTCAGGACATACGAGCTCCTCGACCGTGTCCGCATGCGGCAGGACCTCGTCATCCGCGACGACCAGTTCGACTACGAACCCCTGCTCGACGCGGCGAAGTACGCCCGCAGGCGGCGGATCCGCCTGAGTGTTTTGGACACGGGCCGGTTCGGCCTGAACGAGCTTGAAGCGCTCGGCCGCGAAGGCGCCCGGGTCCTGACGTCGGACGAGGCCCGGCCGCGGGCCGACGAGTGGGCGATCCTCCTTGAAGCCTGCCGGGCTTCGAGGACGTACCTGTCGGTCTTCTGGAACGGTCCTCTCCCGGCTGCGGACGGAAGCTCCGGCATCTCCCGCCAGGCCCTCGAGGGCCTTCTCGGGCACGGGATGGATTTCCATGTCTCGAACCTGAACGTGCGGCGCGATCCCGTACTCCTGGCCGAGCTCGCGGCCGTGTCCAAGTCCGGCCGAGGCTATTTCGTCTATTACCACCATGGACCGATCGTGGCGGAACTGTCCATGCCGGCGAGCCGGGGTGCTTGGGTCCATCTGACCGACAGCGGCTCCGCGGAGGAGGCGTGGGCCGGGCTTGCTGTCGGGGTCGCCTGCGCTGGCGCGGCGGCCGGAGCCCGGGCCGTCGTCCGCGTCGAGCGCGGCCTGCCGCTCGAACTCCTGGAGGAGCTCTGGACCGCGGGAGCCGCGCTCCTCTTCCTGACGCCGCCGAGCGACGACCGGTCCCTGCTGCGTCCGGTCGAGACGCGCGCGGCGAGACGAAAGATCCCGGCGCGCGCCTTCCATCTGTCCACGGCTTTCCTTCCCTGACTTGAAAAAACCGGCTCTTCCGCTACAATACGAATCTCATGAACGCGCATGAACTCGGGCAATCGCTGTCGCTGTGGGCCGTCGTCCCGTTCGCGGGACTTCTCCTGTCCATCGCCCTCCTTCCCCTCCGCGCGCCGCACTTCTGGGAGAACCACAAGAACAAGGCCCTCGTCGCCTTCCTCTGGTCCCTGCCCGTCGCCGTCTTCTTCCTCTTCCAGGCCCCCCACGAACTCGCCTTGTCGATGAAGGACTACTCTTCCTTCCTTCTTCTTCTCACGGCCCTGTTCATCATCTCCGGCGGCATCGTCCTCAAGGGCGACCTCAAGGCGCCCCCCGCGGTCAACACGATGTTCCTGCTCGTCGGCGCCGTTCTGGCCAATTTCATCGGCACGACCGGGGCGAGCATGCTCCTCATCCGTCCTCTCCTGCAGACTAACTCCGAGCGCCGGCGGACCCTCCACATCCCGATCTTTTTCATCTTCCTCGTCTCCAACATCGGCGGCAGCCTGACTCCGCTCGGCGACCCGCCGCTCTTCATGGGGCTCATCAAGGGCGTGCCCTTCTTCTGGACGCTCCGGCTCTTCCCGCTCTGGGCCTTCATGGTCACCGGCGTCCTGGCCATTTTCTACGTCCTCGACCGGCACCACTACCATCGCGAGGAATGCCGCGACCTCATCCGCGACCGGCGGCGCGTCGTCCCGCTGCACGTGACCGGGACGATCAACTTCCTCTGGATCGCCGGTGTCATCGCCGCGATCTTCCTGCCTTTCCCTCAGCGAGAGGGCGTGCTCATCCTCATGTCCGTCATGTCCCTGCTGACGACGAAGCGTCAATGCCGGACCGACAACAAATTCAACTACAACCCCATCCTCGAGGTGGCCATCCTCTTCGCCGGCATTTTCGTCACCATGATCCCGGCCCTGCTCATCCTCAACGCCCGCGGCGCCGATCTCGGCCTCACCCAACCGTGGCATTTCTTCTGGGCCTCCGGCTCCCTGTCGTCCTTCCTCGACAACACGCCGACCTACCTGGCCTTTTTCTCCATGGCCCAGGGCCTCGGGCTGAACGGCGACATGATGGGCATCCCGTCGATCTTCCTCAAGGCTATCAGCGCCGGCGCTGTCTTCATGGGCGCGAACTCCTACATCGGCAACGGCCCGAACTTCATGGTCAAGGTCATCGCCGAGGAATACAAGCTGAAGATGCCCTCGTTCTTCGGCTACATGGCCTACTCCTGCGCCGTTCTCATCCCGCTCTTCATCGTCGTCACGCTCGTCTTTTTCAGGTAAGAATCATCAGGACCCCGCCATGATTTCCACTCTCGCCGCGGCGCAAGTTCCGTGCCGTTCCTCTTCGTCCGCCGGTTTTGAGAAACGGGTACGCCGGGACGGATTGACACCACTAATGGTGCGGGCTGGGCGCCGTCCTACAAAGAAAAGTGGTCGACCGGTAAGAAAAAAACTTGACATTTGGTCAGAATGGTCTATAAATGAAAATGAATTAAATGATCACGGCCATCGGAAATTACGAAGGCTTGAGTTGAAAGAAGGAATAGAGCGATGAAAGTAGCATTGCTTTTCAGTTCGAAAGCGGGGATGGAAGCGACGCTCTCTCATCGCCCCGACGAGCGACACGACGAGGAAGACGAGCCCCCATCGCCAGTCGACCTGTTCGCGGAATGCGATTCGGACGAAACGATCGCGGCCGTCGGGCGGGTGCTCCAGGAACGGCACCAGGTTGTCTTCATCGAATCCGATGAGAAGGCCTACGCGCGCCTGAAGCGCCAGCGCCCCCATCTCGTCTTCAACATCGCCGAGCGCGTCGTCGGCCCGAACCGCGAATCCCACATCCCGACGATCTGCGAGATGCTGGACATCCCCTACACCGGCTCCGACCCGCTGACCCTCGGACTCTGCCTCGACAAGTCGCGGGCCAAGGAGATCCTGTCTTACCACAGGATCCCGAACCCGGCCTTCTGGATCGTCGAGTCCGCGGCCGGCATCCCGGCCGGCATCCGGCTCCCGGCCATCGTCAAGCCCCTCTTCGAGGGGTCGAGCAAGGGCATCAAGAACAACTCCCTCGTCCACAGCCTGGGCGACCTCTACGAGCGCGTGGAGGAGGTCATCGCGGCCTACAACCAGCCGGTAATCGTCGAGCGTTTCCTCTCCGGCCGCGAGTTCACCGTCGGCGTCCTCGGAAACACTCCGAACCATGAGATCCTGCCCATCGTTGAGATCGACCACGGCCAGCTGCCCTCCGGGGCGGCGCCGATCTATTCCTACGAGGCGAAGTGGGTTTGGGACACGCGGGAAAAACCCCTCGACATTTTCAAGTGCCCGGCGCCCGTCAGCCCGGTACTCAAGGCCAAGATCGAGAACTTCGTCACGCGGACCTGCGCCGTGCTTCGCATCCGGGACTGGTGCCGGGTCGACATCCGGCTCGACGAAAAAGGAGAGCCCAACATCCTCGAGGTCAACCCGCTGCCGGGCATCCTGCCCAACCCCGAGGACAATTCCTGCCTGCCCAAGGCGGCCCGGACGGCCGGGTATTCCTATTCGGACCTGATCCACAAGGTCGTCGAGGAGGCCTCGAAACGGTACGGCCTCCGTCCCACGCGCATCCGGCCTGCGGCGAGCGAGCGGCCGGCGGTCCTCGCGGATCGCGTATGAATCCTGCCCCACATATCGCCATCGTTTTCAACGCCTACGAACCGAGACCGACGGCGACGGGCGAGCGTCTGTCCGAAGAGTCCGTGGCCGAGATGGCCCAGCAGACGCACGACGCCGTCCGCACGCTCGGGATCGAGGCGACGCTCATCCCCCTCCAGAGGAGCCTCCTCAATTTCCTGGGACGCGTCCGCGAGCTCAATCCCGACGTTCTGATCAACCTCTGCGAAGGGTACTACGGCCGGCCGCAGTGGGAGTCGAACGTCGCCGGCATCTTCGAGCTCCTCGGCCTCGCGTTCACCGGGAGCGCCGCCAAAACCCTGGCCTTCTGCCAGGACAAGTTCAAGGCCAAGGCCGTCCTCCGGGCCGCCGGCCTGCCCACGGCCCCGGCCCAGCTCATGCTGACGGGGGACGAACCCCTCGAGCTGAAATTCCCGCTCATCGTCAAGCCGAACGCCGAGGACGCCAGCCTGGGCATCTACCCGGACTCCGTCGTCCGCGACGAGGAGTCCTTCCGCCGGCAGGTCCGGCGTTGCCTCGACAACTACAAGCAGCCGGTCCTCGTCGAAGCGTTCATCGATGGCCGGGAGTTCAACGTCTCGGTCCTGGAGAACGGCGCGGTGGCGCCCCTGCCGGTCTCCGAGATCGATTTCTCGGCCATGCCCAAGGACCTGCCGCGCATCCTCGGTTACGAAGCCAAGTGGTTCGAAGACAATCCGCTCTATCAAAAGACGCCCCCGGTCTGCCCGGCGCCCATCGACGAGGAGCTCCGTGCCAAGCTCCAGGGCCAGGCCGCCGCCGCGTTCCGGATCATGGGCTGCCGGGACTACGCCCGGGTCGATTTCCGGATGGACGCCAAGGGCCGGCCGTTCATCCTCGAGGTCAATCCGAACCCCGACATCAGCACCAACGCCGGCTATGCCCGGGCCCTCAAAGCGGGCGGGATCGCCTACGCTTCGTTCTGGGGCACGATGATCGAAAACGCCCTTGGGAGAAGAGTCGTCCATGATCCGACCGATGGAACCGCGCGATAAGGAACCGGTCATGGACCTCATCCGGGCGACCGGATTTTTCATGCCCGCCGAGGTCGAGGTGGCCGAGGAGCTCATCGACGTCTATCTCGAGGATCCGGAGCAGAAAGACTATCGCATTGTCGTTGTCGAGAACGACCAGAAGGACGCCGTGGGCTACCTGACGTGGGGGCCGACGCCGCTCGCCGAGGACGCCTACGACTTGTACTGGATGGCCGTCGCGCCGTCCGAGCAGGGCAAGGGGCGGGGCAAGATGCTTGTCCGCTGGCTCGAGGACGAGGTCGGCCGGCGCGACGGACGGATGATCATCATCGAGACGTCGTCGCAGCCGAAGTACCACGGCACGAGGCAGTTTTATATCGACTTGGACTATAAAGAAGTCGCCCGGATCCCGGATTATTACCGGGCCGGGGACGACCGCGTCATCTACGCGAAGTATTTTCGCTGACAAGGAGTTTCGAGGAGATGGACGACTGGCAACGCTTGCTCCAGGGCAGTCTCCGGAAACCGGAGGAGATCGCCCGACGTTTCGGACTGGATGTCGAGGAGGTCCGCCGGATCGCCCGCGTTTTCAAGATCCAGATCACGCCGTATTACGCTGGTTTGATCAAGGAGCGCGGCGACGCGATGTGGCGCCAACTGGTGCCCGACCCGGCCGAATTGAAGGAAAATACCGGGGAAACGGATCCCCTCCAGGAGGACAGGGACTCGCCCGTGCAGAGCATCGTCCACCGCTACCCCGACCGCTGCCTCTTCCTGGTTTCGCACAGCTGCGCCTCGTACTGCCGTTTCTGTACGCGCAAGAGAAAGGTCGGAGACGTGTCGAAGATCCACCCCCGGTACATCGAGGACGGCCTCGCCTACATCCGGAACCATTCGGAGATCCGGGACGTCGTCATTTCGGGCGGCGACCCGCTCATGCTGAGCGACCGCAAGCTCGAGGCGATCATCAAGGGCGTCCGGGCCATCCCTCACGTCGAGATCATCCGTGTCGGCACGCGCGTCCCTTGTGTCCTGCCGCAGCGGGTCACGGAAAAGCTCGTGGCCATGCTCCGCAAGTACCATCCGCTTTATGTCAACGTCCACTTCAACCACCCCGACGAGATCACGCCGGAATCGTCGCGCGCCCTGAATTTGCTGGCCGACGCCGGCATCCCGCTGGGGAACCAGACCGTGCTCCTCAAAGGCGTCAACGACGACCCGCTGGTCATGCGCCGGCTCATGCAAAAGCTCCTCTCGGTCCGGGTCCGGCCCTACTACATCTACCAGGCGGACTACGTTTCGGGCACCGAGCACCTGAGGACGACGGTCGAAAAGGGACTCGAGATCATGGAGGCCCTGCGGGGCTGGACGTCGGGGCTGGCCGTCCCGTATTACTGCATCGACGCGCCCGGGGGCGGCGGCAAGATTCCGGTCCTTCCGAAGTACCTCCAGTCGATCACCGACGAGCAGGTCGTCCTGCGGAATTACGCCGGCGAGCTCTTCGTCTACCCGCAGGTGAAGCCGAAGCCGAAGCGCAAACCACGTCCGGCGATCGCTCCCTGCTATAGCTTCGACGGCGCCCCCCCCATGCCATAAGCGGTCAAAAAGAAGGTACCAGGTCTCCGCACTGCCAATTTTGGCATTGCGTAGACCTGGTACCTTCTTTTTTAGGGGGGAAGACGACGCTCAATTTCGCCGACGGTGCGAGCCAACGTATCGTTGTGAATGAGCTCTTTTCGTATCCGGCGACAAATATCCGTTATTCCGGAAACTCCTAATTGGAAGAACTCTCCAATCTCTTTGAGCGTGTAATCGGTATCCTTATGGCTGATAAATATCGAGAGATTTCGAGTGAACCTGTTTTTTGAGCCAAGGGACGATTCTGTAGCTGCGAATATTTGTTCTAGCCCCGGCCGGGGAAAGAGCTTACGGAGTTGAGGTAGGTCTCGAACTGGATGTGCATTTGTATCTGACAGGAATGATTTCCTGATCCGTTCGGTGAAGTCGGCATTTCCAAGTATTCCGGTTTGCCTTGCCGCCTCGAGGGGGCTCGGCAGATTTTGGGACAAACGCCAAATAATATGCTCTTCGTAATTGTTCCTCGCCTCGGCCAGGGACGTCCCGAACAGGCGAAGAACGAACGAGTTAGTCGTCCATGGTTGTGGCGCCGCTATCCCTAAAAATTCACGGTAATTAGACCAGACGTAATCTTCGGGACGGTTAACGATCCTGGCCCGAACCGGATTAAGGTGGATATAGGGCGCGAGCTCCCGCGCATATTCCTCTGCTTGAACTAAGATCGCCGTAAATCGAGATTGGAAAGTATGCCCACAGCGGTCATGTTTCAGGTTGAAGTAGCTTGAATACCTCATGTTGATCAAGTGCATGATCCTAGAAAGCTGGCCCTGAGGTGTTTCAAGAAAAAGATGGTAGTGATTCTCCATCAGGCAATAAACATGTATGACAACGCCTAACTTTTCATGGGCATCTCTTAAGCAATTAAGGAAGAAATATCTATCCTCATCGGCGAGAAAGATTGGCAGTCTTCTATTCCCTCGAGAGGTCACATGATAGAACGCGCCCGGGAATTCGATTCTCAGAGGTCTCGCCATGGCCTCATCTCAAGGAGCTTGTTTCTTGAAGATAGACGCTCAGCCACCAATTCTTTTCTCAAGGGGAAGCGAACAAGAAGGTACCAGGTCTACGCAATGCCAATTTTGGCATTGCGTAGACCTGGTACCTTCTTATTTTCTTATTTAAGGGAAGCGAGGTAGGCGCTGAGGCCGACGGCCTTGACGATGTCGAGCGTTTCTTCCCGGCTGATGCCGCGTTTCTGCTTCAGCGACTCCAGGATGCGGACGATGGAAAAAGCGACCTCGGCCGTCTGCCCCGCCTCGGCCTGCCGGTCCTTGAGGTAGGCGATGGAATCGAAAAGGACGGCGTTGGCCTCGCCGTAGGATATCGGCTCGCGCCCGCCGTTCGCCTTAACCCAATCGGCCAGCCCCAGAATGTCGTTCACGTGCGACTGGATGAGATACGTGGCCCGGCCGACGAGCTTGAGGTTGCTGGGGCTGACGTTGGTCATGGTATTGCCGACGACCTTGCCGAGCTTGGCCATGACGGCCGTCGAATGGGCATTGAGGAGCATCTTGGCCGCGATCTGCTGCCGCAGGCCGAACGGGTCGCCCGTCGCCCGGACATGGACGGGGACCACGATGAGCCTGCCGCTCCGCCCCTCGAACAGACGCCGGATTCCCGCCTCTAACTGCGGGTATTCCTTCTGCGGACGGTCGGTGACCAGAACGACCGCCGCATCGGCGCCGCTTTCCCCGGCGAGCCGTAGGACCTTCCCGAATGACGACCCTTCGCGCCCGAACTCGCTCTCCTCGGGCATCAGGCCGACCAGGACGCATAAGTCTCCCTTCTTCGGGCCGCGCCGCTCCAAGTTCGATGCGGAAAGTGAAAAATCGTAGAGCTCCGCCTGGTCGTCCCCGGCCTTCTTCAGGCTCTCGAGCGCTGCCCGCCGCAGGTAGGGATCGTCGATGCCCGTTTCGAACGCCGGCCTGTACTTCTCGGACGCCAACCCGCGGAAGGGCCTGCCCAGAAAAGCGCGCCAGGCGTCGCCGGCTGTCTTCGCCCCCGTCCAGACCTGGATCCAGCATTTCCGCTGCGGCTCCCTGACGGTGTCCAGCGGGAAGAGCCGGAACGTCGGGCTCCGTTCCGTGCTGTCGATGAAGACCGTGATCAGCCCTTTTTCGGCGTAGTATGTTGAGAACCGTCCGCCCGCGTAAGCCGCCGCCTCGATGTCGGTCAACGGTGCGAGAGCCGGGAGCGCCGCCCGCGCCCCCTCGAGGACGCCGCCGAACTCGCTGAGCTTCGCCGCGACCCCCGCTCGTTCCGCTCCGCCGCCGTCCTCAAAACCGAACCGAACCATCTCGTTCTCCCCGAGGAAACGGGCCAGGGCCCGGCCCACAGCCGTCTCGATGACGGCGGCCACGACATAGGTCTCGATGGTCGTGGCCTGCATCCGCGTCGAGCCGGTGATGGCCTGGGGCCCGGTCGTCAGGTTGATCTTGGTGATGCCCGGCTCAGTCAGGACGCTACGGCTCCGGTCGAAGGGCAGGAGCCTGTCGTCCGGGTTGTTGTAGACGAAGTACAGCCGCTTGCGGCTCTCTCCGGGGCTGTATCCCGGCTCGCCCTTCCACTCGTCGAGCGCGGCCAGGACCGTCCCGATGACCGACGACGTCTCGCCGCCCTCGGTGACGCAGATGACGACGTCGCCCTTGCGGATACCCCTGTCATGGAGCTGCAGGCGGCCGATGAGCTGGAGGTCCTCGAAGCCCTCGAGGGAGCTGATCAAGGCCCTGTCCGCCCCGGTCATCTCGCCGATGAGGGCATCCTCGACGCCCTCCGGAATGCGGCCGGCGAGCTTCGCCGCGATCTTTCTGTCTGCCTTCACCCTCCGCCAAAAGGGACGCCAGAACGTGCTCTCCATCTGCTTGGCCAGCCGGCCCGTGGCCCCGCAACCGTAAACATAGATCTTCCTGCCGCCGAGGATGGCGTCCTCGACGGCCCGGGCGGCTTGCTCGAGGACCGCGGGCGCCGCCGCCAGTTCCTCCAATTTTGCCCGGATATCGTCGTCGACCGAAGACAGCATCTTCAGGCCGGCCAGCGTGTCCTTCTGGATGCGCTCGCCGAGGGGCCACGTTTTCTGATGGCGCTGCTCCGTGAGCAAGGCATGGAGCTGGAACTGCGTTTTCGTCCGGACGTAATCGACGGATTCCGCGGAAGGCTCGACCCCGAGCAACTTGAGAAGATTCCCCTTTGCATCCCCTGTTTCTTGCGTCATCCCCGTCGCGACCAACGTCACGATAGCCGCTACAGCCGCTGCCGCCCTGCCTCTCCCTCCGAGTTCCTTATTCCTCCTCTCTTTTGGTTCTTCTCCTATTAAAGCGGAAGTCCTCCGTCGGGCGGCGATGGATATCGCCCCGACGACCCCCGTAGCGGAGGGGGACCCATCGTTTGCGATGGGGGGACCGTCGGGACAGGTTCCCGGGGGGGCCGGGGGGCTAGGGGGGATATCCTTTGCCGAGCCGAAAAGGAGAGTTCCGCGAAATTGGGAGAAGAACCTCACTCGTCTTTCCCGTATTGATGTTCGTCGTCGAGGATGTCGCGCTCCTGCCAATCCCGGATCCACTCCTCGACCCGGAAGACCATGGTTCCGCCGTCGGCCGTCGAGCAGACGACCCGGTCGAGGCCGCAGTTGATCAGCATCTTTTTGCAGATGTAGCAGGGGAAGGCGTCGATCGGCGCGCTCCCGCCCGGGGCGCTGCCGTAGATGTACATGTTTCCCCCGAGCAGGCTGACGCCCGCCCGGGCGGCGTTGATGATGGCGTTCTGCTCGGCGTGGACGCTGCGGCAGAGCTCGTAGCGCTGGCCGTGGGGGATGCCCAGCCGGTCGCGCAGGCAGAAGCCGTGCTCGAGGCTGTCGCGGGTCTTGCGCGGGGCGCCGACGTAGCCCGTCGAGATGATCTGGTCGTCACGGACGACGATGGCTCCGATCGTTCTCCGGAAGCAGGTGCTCCGGAGCGAGACTTCCTTGGCGATGCCCAGATAGTAAAGGTCCTTGGGCGTTCTCGGCGGCGTCATGCGACCTCCTCGAGTTTTCGATGCAAGTCCGGGATGGTCCCGTCGTTCAGGATAAGCCGGTCGGCCGCGGCCATACAGGCTTCGAGCTGCTGGGCCGTCGCTCCTCCCGTCCGCTCCTGCTCTTCTTTTTTCCGGAAGGACTCGAGGTCGGCGGCCGACTCGTCCCGGCCCCGGGCCGCAACCCGGGCGAACCTCGTCGCGACGGGGGCGTCGACGGCCAGCAGGACGAAGCCTTCCTGCCGGCGGAGGAAAGCGACCTCGTGCGTGTTGCGGATGCTGTCGATGACGGCCGGCCTGCCGACCTTGGCCATGGTCCGTCTGGCCAGGACGTCGGGCCCGAAGCGCTCCCGGAGCTCGTTGCCGGTCCGGATCAGGTTGTCCCTGGTGACCGCCTCGCCCCGGATCCCGAGCTCCTCTCTAAGGATATCGGAGAGCGAGAAGTAAGCGTAGCCCCTGGCCGTGAAGAACGCCGCGGCCTCGCCCTTGCCGGCCCCGTTGGTCCCGGTCAGTCCGATGAGCCGAGGCTGAGTTTTCATTTTTTCAGAAGCCGCGGCAGGGCCCGGACATAGTTTCCGAGCGGAGCGGTCGCCTTGATCCGCCGCCACTCCTTCCGCAGTCCAAGGCCGGCCTTGGCCCTGGCGCTGAGGCCCCGGCCGTGGAAGATCGTGATCGCTTTTTCCATCAGGCCTTCTAAGCTCCGGTCGTAAGGGAACCACCAGGTCTGCGATTTCTTCCGGAAAAAGTCCGTGCCGACGTACTTGATATTGACGAGTTCGTGGAGGCCGAACGGACCGTGCGACCGGCCCATGCCGGTCTGCTTGATGCCGCCCCAGATCGCCCGGGGCTCGACGAACGAATACATGTGGTCGTTGACGGTGACGGACCCCGCTTCGAGGCGCTCGGCGAACCACGCGGCTTGCTTCCGGTCGCGCGTCCAGACCGAAGCGGTCAGCCCGTAGACGCTGTCGTTGGCCAGGTCCACGGCCTCGTCCGGGTGGTCGAAGACCATGATGGGCAGCGTCGGGCCGAAGGTCTCCTCGGTCATGACGCGCATCGTATGATCGACGCGGGTGAGGACCGTGGGCTCGATGAAATGGCCGGGGAGGCCGGCGACCCTTTTCCCTCCGATCGGGATCAGGGCCCCTTTTCCGCGGGCGTCGGCGATGTGCTCCTCGACGACTTTGAGCTGGCCGGCCGTGGTCATCGGTCCCATGTCGACGCCGGAGTCGAGGGGGTTTCCGACCTTGACCTGGCCGGCGAGCTCGACCACCCGCGCGATGAACGGCTCGGCGACCTCGCGGGCGACGTAGGCCCGCTCGATCGAGCCGCAGCTCTGGCCGCAGTTCATGAAAGCCGTCCAGACGGCGCCGCGGGCGGCCCGCTCGAGGTCGGCGTCCTTCAGGACGATCATCGGGTCCTTGCCGCCGAGCTCGAGGGTCAGGTTGGTCAGGTTCCGGCTGCAGAGTTCCATGACGCGCTTACCGGTGCCGACGCTGCCCGTGAACATGACGGTCTGGATGTCCCGGTCGACGATCATGGCCTCGGCCTGCGGGACGCGGCAGGGGACGACGTTGAGGACGCCGGGCGGGAGGCCGGCTTCGACGAAGACCTCGCCGATAAGGAGCGCTGTGAGCGGCGTCGTCGTCGACGGGCGGAGGACGACGGTGTTGCCGGCCGTGAGGGAGCTGAGGATGTCGCAGAAGGGGATGAGGAAGGGGAAGTTCCAGGGCGAGATGATGAGCGTTGGGCCGAGGGGATGGAAATGGAACGCGCCCGACTTATTAAAGAAAAGGGGAGTATGGTGACCGGTTCGACGGGGACGGAGGAGGCGTCCCTGGTTATGACCGTAGTAGTTGAGGGATTGGAGGGCGCCGAAGACCTCGACGGCGAGGGCTTCGGGGTAGGGCGACCCCTTTTCCATGGCGATGAGGCGCCCGGCTTCGCTCGCCCGCCGGGCCAGGATGTTCTCGGCCCGCTTAAAGATGGCCCTTTTTTCCCGGGGGTGGAGCCAGCGCCACACGGGGAAGGCCTCCTTGGCCGCCCGGATGGCCTGTTCGCAGAGAGCCCCGGACGCCAGGCTGACCTCGCCCACGGCCTTCAGGGTGGCCGGGTTCTCGGAAACGAGTTTCTCGGACGTTTCGATCCGGTCGTTGCGGATGATGAGGCGTCCGTCCATGGGCGTCACCCCGCCTGATCCGTCCCCGTCCGGCGGGCCTTCTCTTTTCCCCGGCCGACGACCAGGGCGATGAGGATGCTGATGCCGTACAGGACGATCATGGGAACGGCCACGATGCTCTGGGTGATCGCGTCCGGGGTGGGCGTGATCACGGCGGCGATGACGAAGATGAGGAGAACGGCGTACTTGAAGTTTCTGACCATCCAGCGGGCCGTGATGAGCCCCATCTTGGACAGGAAGAAGACAAGCGTGGGCAGCTCGAAGACGAGGGCGATGCCGAGCAGGATTTTTAGGGCGAAGCCGAAATACTGGTCGACGGTGATGACGGGCTGGAAGTCGCGCCCGAGCGTCAGGAAGAAGCGGCAGGCCCAGGGGAAGACGATGAAGTATCCGAAGAGCGCGCCCAGGGAGAAGAAAAACGTCGTCATCAGGACGAAGGGAACGGCGTACTTTTTCTCTTTCAGATAGAGGCCGGGGGCGACGAAATACCAGAGTTGGAGGAAGACGAAGGGCGACATGAAGAAGAGGGAGGCCAGAAAGGCCACCTTCATGTAGAGCATGAAGGGCGCGGTCAGGGTGGTGAAGGCGAGCTTGGTGCCCGCGGGCAGGTATTGGGTTACGGGCCGGGCCAGGATGGCGTAGAGCTCCTTGGAGAAGATCCAGCCGGGGACGAAGCCGATGAAGAGGGCGACGAAGGAGTAGAAGAGCCGCTTCCGGAGATCCTCCAGATGCTCGAGGAAGGTCATTTCGTCAGGTGACTTTCGGCCCTTCCCCAGTCTCATGTGTCTCGATGTCCTTCTTGATGTCGTCCTGGAAGCTCTTGACCCCCGATTGGAGGCCGTCCATGCCCGACCGGATGTCCTTGCGGATGTCCTTGATCTCCGAGGCCTCGATCTCCTCCTCGATCCGGCCCTTGATCTCGTCGGACGCCTTCTTGAATTCCCGGAGGGCCTTGCCGACCGACCGGCCGATCTCGGGGAGCTTCTTAGGGCCGAAAACGAGCAGGGCGATGACGAAGATGAGGATGAGTTCCGCCGGCCCGATGCTCCCGAACATGTGCGTCTCGCGGCGGTATTATAGCACGAGGCCCCCCTGAGCGCCAAAGCGAATCGGCGGCGGGCCGCCGTCTGCCTTTACAACGGGGGCCGCCGATGATAAAATTGTCAGCACGTGAAGCCCATGAAAAAGCGCCTCATCCCCTTCGTCCTGCTTGGGCTCGTCCTCGTCCGGATGCCGTCGCATGACCAGGACCTCTGGACCGCCTCTTTGGACAAGGCCCGTGCCATCGCCGGCATCCTCGAAGATAGCTATTACAAGCCGCTCGAGGAGGAGGCCCTGGCCGTCGCCTCGATCAAGGGGACCCTGGACACGCTCGACCCCCACTCCTATTTCCTGGACCCCGCGAGCTTTTCGCGCATGCGCGAGGACTACTCGGGCAAGTACTTCGGCGTGGGCATGCAGATCCAGAAACAGGGCGACAACATCGTCGTTATCGCGCCGATCGAAGGCGGGCCGGCGTGGCGCCTGGGCATTCTTCCGGGGGACGTCGTCTCCCACATCAACGGGGAATCGACGGTGCCCATCTCGAGCTACGACGCCATGCAGAAGCTCCGCGGCGAGAAGGGGACCAAGGTCACCATCACCTTCGTCCGCGACGGTACCGACAAGCCCTTCGAACTGACCATCGCCCGCGAGGAGATCCCGCTCCTGAGCGTCCCGTACGCCTTTCTCCTCGACGGCGGGGTGGGCTACCTCTATATCCGAGCTCGAAGACGGGCTGGCCAAGCTCACCGCCCAGGGGATGAAAAGCCTCATCCTCGATCTCCGCTTGAACTCGGGCGGCACCCTCGTCCAGTCCATCGAGGTCTCCGACCTCTTCCTGCCCAAGGGCGCGCTCATCGTCTCCATGAAGGGACGGAACCCGGCCTACGACCGGGAATTCCCGGCCTTCCTGGACAACCAGTACGAGAAGCTGCCGCTCGTCATTCTCATCGACCAGGGCACGGCCAGCGCCTCCGAGATCGTCAGCGGGGCGGTCATGGACCACGACCGGGGGATCATCGTCGGCGAGGATTCCTGGGGGAAGGGCCTCGTCCAGACGGTCTTCCCGCTGGCCCCGAACATGGCTGTGGCCCTGACCGTGGCCAAGTACATGACGCCGAGCGGACGGTCCATCCAGCGGGATTACAGCCATCTCGAGGATTACCTCATGAGCAAGCGCGCCCCCGAGGACAGCCGCGAGGTCCGCTACACCGACCGCGGCCGCAAGGTCCTCGGCCAGGGCGGGATCACGCCCGACTACGCCGTCAACTCCCTGCTCAAGCCGTTCACCGGGCGGCTCCGCATGAGCGGGGCGTTTTTCTCCTACGCCCGGAGGCTCGTCCAGCACCAGACCGACCTCGGCCGGAAGTTCGTCTTTCCGCAGGACCCGAAGGACGCCGGGGCCGCCGCGTCCGGGAAGATCCAGGTCGGAACGACGTTCATCGTGAACGCCGACGTCATCGCCGATTTCCGCAAGTTCCTCGGGACGCGCAAGGTCGAATACGACGAGAAGACGTTCCTGGAGGCCGAGGCCGAGATCCGCCGGGAGCTCGAACGCGAGATCGCCGGGGCCATTTGGGGCGTCGAAGCCGGGGTCCGGGCCGCGCGCGTGAACGACCCCGTCGTCATGAAGGCCATCCAGGTCATGCCCGAGGCGGCCAGGCTCCTCGAACAGAAATGAAGATCGCTATTGCCTCGGACCATGCCGGGTTCGAGCTTAAAACGGGAATCGCCGATTATCTCCGCGGCCGCGGCTTCGCCTTCGAGGATTTCGGCTGCGGGCCGGGGGAATCCGTGGACTACGTCGATTACGGGGCCAAGGGCGCCCGGGCCGTCGTCTCCGGCGCCTGCGACCGGGCCATTCTCGTCTGCGGCACCGGCCTCGGCATGGCCATCGTGGCCAACAAGTTCAAGGGTCTCCGGGCGACGCCCTGCTCGAGCGAATACGCGGCCGAGATGAGCCGCAAGCACAACGATTCGAACTGCCTCACCCTGGGCGGTCGGACGCACAGCCTGGCACTGGCCCTGAGCCTCGTCAAGGTCTGGCTCGAAACGGAGTTCGAGGGCGGCCGCCACGCCCGGAGGGTCCAGAAGATCCGCGACCTCGAAGACGAAAATTTTAAGTGAGGAGCTGTTCCATGCCCGCGTTTTACGAGAAGGTCCAGGCCTTGGCCACGAGAGCCGAGCGGAACAACGCCTGGCGCCAAAGAGAGTGTTTCAACCTCATCCCGTCGGAATCGACGCCTTCTCTGCTCGTCAAGATGTGCGAAATCGCCGACCCGGCCGGGCGTTACGCCGAGCACCGGACGATGAAAGGGGAGGAGGTCTACTTCTACCAGGGCACGGATTTTATCCGTGACGTCGAGGTCGAGGCCCAGAGGGAGCTCGGGGCCTATTTCGGGTGCACCGACGTCGAGCTTCGCCCGGTCAGCGGCCAAATGGCCAACGAGATCGTCTTCAAGGGCGTCGTCAAGTACATCAACAGGGGCCGGGCCGCCGGGCAGCCCTCGCGCCGGATGCGCCTCGTCTTGAACAACGAGCTCATCTACGGCGGCCACCTCAGCTCCCAGCCCATGGGGGCCCTCTTCAACTACGTCGAGGAGGACCCGGAGACGGGCAAGGAACGGGTGGTCAATTTCCCCGTCCTCAAGGGGAATCCTTATAAACCCGACCTCGAGAAGCTGGCCGGGCTCCTCGATTCGCACAAGCCCGAGCTCGTCGTCTTCGGCAAGAGCATGTTCCTCTACCGGGAGCCCGTCCGGTTCGTGGCCGACATCGTCAAGGACTGGAAGGACCGGCCCATCCTGATGTACGACATGGCCCATGTCCTCGGCCTTTACGGGGCCTTCCAGGCCCCCTTCGACGAAGGCGCGGACCTCGTCACCGGCAGCACGCACAAGACCTTCTTCGGGACCCAGCGCGGCGTCGTGGCCGGGAACTTCCCCAAGGGCTCGCCCCTGCGGTCGCTCTGGCTCGAGATCAAGGGCCGCGCCTTCCCCGGCTCGACCAGCAACCACCACCTCGGGACGCTCCTCGGGCTGCTCCTGGCGGCCTACGAGATGAACGAGTTCAAGGAGGCCTTCCAGAACCAGGTCCGGGCGAACGCCCGGGCTTTCGCCAAAGCCCTCCACGCCCACGGCGTCCCGGTCGAGGGGGACCCCGCCGACGGCTACACGGAAACCCACCAGGTCATCGTTCGGGTCAAGGCGTTCGGCCCCGGCATGGAGATCGCCCGGCGCCTCGAGACGAACAACGTCCTGACGAACTACCAGGCCCTGCCCGACGATGCCACCTTCCTCGATTCGAGCGGCATCCGTCTCGGCGTCCAGGAGATGACCCGGTTCGGCATGAAGGAGAAAGACTTCGACGCCCTGGCCGGCCTAATGAGCGACATCATCGTCGGGAACAAGCCCGCCGCCGACGAAGTGGCCCGGTACCGGAAAAACTTCCTGACCATGGGCTTCTCGCTTCCGCCCGCCGAAGCCCTGCCGCTGGCGGCGCGGATCCTCACGAGTGTCATTCCGGACCCCGGCTACGCGGCCCTCTTCGCCGAGAACCTCCGCCGGGCCGCCGGGGCTTGAGGAGAAGATCGATCGTCCCGTGAACGGAGTGTGAGACGATGAAGATACTGATCGTCGGGTCCGGCGGCCGGGAACACGCCCTGGCCTGGAAAATCGCCCAGAGCCCGCAGGCGGACAAGGTTTATTGCGCGCCGGGGAACGGCGGGACGCGGCTCGTCGCCGAAAACGTCCCCCTGGCCGAGACGGCCATCGCCGGGCTGGCCGATTTCGCCGCTCGGGAAAATATCGAGCTGACCGTGGTCGGCCCCGAGATCCCCTTGACCATGGGCATCGTCGATGAGTTTGAGAAGCGCGGCTTGAAGATCTTCGGGCCCTCGAAGAAAGCGGCCGAGATCGAGGGTAGCAAGGTCTTCGCCAAGCAGTTCATGGACCGCCACCGCATCCCCACGGGCCGGTTCAAGGTCGCCGATGGCTTCGACCAGGCCAAGAAGATCCTGGCCTCCGGAGAGTTCGGTTTTCCCGTCGTCATCAAGGCCGACGGACTGGCGGCCGGCAAGGGCGTCGTAGTCTGCTCCTCGCAGAAAAAGGCCGAGGACACGGCCGGCGAGATGCTCGTCCAGAAGAAGTTCGGGCCGGCCGGCCGGCGTATCGTCATCGAGGAATTCCTCCGCGGCCGCGAGGTGTCTTTTATCGTCATTTCCGACGGGATGAGGGTCCAGCCCCTGGTCTCGGCGATGGACCACAAGGCGGCCTACGACGGAGACAGGGGGCCGAACACGGGCGGCATGGGCGCCATATCGCCGTCGCCCTTCATGACCGAGAAGCTCTTCAACGAAGTGATGAACACCGTGATCACTCCAGCCGTCACCCGCCTGCTCGAGGAGGG
The DNA here is from genome assembly GCA_026393975.1 of Candidatus Aminicenantota bacterium. Taxonomy (GTDB): domain Bacteria; phylum Acidobacteriota; class Aminicenantia; order Aminicenantales; family Saccharicenantaceae; genus RBG-16-66-30. Next base: position 207,289 of record JAPKZD010000018.1, read on the forward strand.
CCGGAAGTTCAAGGGGGTCCTCTACGCGGGCCTGATGATCACCGAGCAGGGGCCCCGCGTCCTTGAGTTCAACGCCCGTTTCGGAGACCCGGAGACCCAGCCCCAGCTCATCCGTCTGGAGAGCGATCTGGTCGAGCTCCTGACGGCCGCGGTCGACGAGAACGTCCTGCGGGAGAACGTCCGCTGGTCCGCCAAACCCTCGGGATGCGTCGTCGTGGCCTCGGGCGGATATCCGGTCCGCTACGACAAGGGCAAGGCGATCTCCGGCCTGGCCGAGGCGGCCGAGATCCCCGGGGTGAACGTTTTCCACGCCGGAACCAGGTACGAAAACGACACTTGCCTGACGACCGGCGGCCGCGTCCTCGGGATCTGCGCTTCGGAAGACAACCTCGCCGGGACCATGGCTAAAATCTACGACGCCTGCGGCCGGATCCACTTCGAGGCCATGCACTACCGCCGCGACATCGGTGCGATACAGGAGGAGCGGACATGAAAGTCATGGTTTTTCTCGGCAGCGAATCGGACTTCGGCGCGGTCGAGGACGCGCTCGTCCTCCTCAAGGACTTCGGCGTGCCCTTCGGCCTCGAGGTGACCTCCGCCCACCGCTCGCCGGAGCGGACCCTTCGCCTGGTTAAGTCGGCGGAGGCCGGGGGGGCCGAGATCTTCATCGCCGTGGCCGGCAAGGCCGCCCACCTGGCCGGCGTCGTCGCTTCCCAAACGGTCAAGCCGGTGATCGGGGTTCCCGTCGAGAGCGAGACGCTGGCGGGACTCGACGCCCTCCTTTCGACCGTCCAGATGCCCAAGGGCATCCCCGTTGCGACCATGGCCCTGGGCCGGCACGGCGGCTCGAACGCGGCCCTGCTCGCGGTCGAGATCCTGGCCCTCAACGACGAGGCGCTCCGGACGAAGCTCGTCACTTACCGGGCGAAGATGGCGGACAAGGTCGAGGCGGCCTCGCTCAAGATCAAAGAAAAGCTGTGACCCCCGGCGATGCCCTCTTTTTCCGTCCGGAACTTCGGCTGCCGCGTCAACCGGGCCGAGGCCTTCGCCTGGGCTGAGGCCTTCCGGGAGAGGGGCCTCCGGCTCGAAGAGAATGAGGGCGGGAGCGACGTCGTCCTGGTCAACTCCTGCACCCTGACCGGCCGGGCCGACCGGGACGTCCGCAAGTTCATCCGGAAAACCGCCCGCGATAACCCCGGGACGAGGATCGTCGTCACGGGGTGCTACGCCGAGCGGGCGCCCGAGGAGATCGCCGGGATGCCGAACGTCGTCGCCGTCCTCCCGAACAGCGCCAAGGCCCGTCTTCCGGAGCGGGTGATGGAGATCGTCGGGGGAGAAGGGGCGAGGATGGGGGCGGCGCAGGAGGCGGAGGTCCCGTTCCGGGCGCGGGCCTTCCTGAAGGTCCAGGACGGCTGCGACAACCGTTGCGCGTTCTGCGTCATCCCGAGCGTCCGGGGAAAGAGCGTGAGCGTCGGCCCGGACGAGGTCAAGGCCCGCGTCCGAAAACTCGCCGGCCGCGGCTTCCGGGAGATCGTGCTGGCCGGTATCCATCTCTCGTCCTACGGGCAGGACCTCGAGCCGCCGGGCACGCTCCTCGGCCTTCTCCGGGAGCTCGAAGGGATCCCCGAGCTCGGGCGGGTCCGGTTGAGCTCCCTCGACCCGGGGAAGACGGACGGTGCGCTCGTCGAGCACATCGCGGCGAACCCGAAGATCTGTCAGCACTTCCATCTTTCGCTCCAGCACGCCTCGGCCCGCCTCCTGCGGCTGATGGGCCGCGCCGTGGAGCCGGGAACCTGCGAACGGATATTGGGGGAGTTGAGGACGAGGTCGCCGGAAGCGGCCCTCGGAGCGGATATCATCGTCGGCTTCCCCGGCGAGACCGCAACGGAGTTCGGTGAGCTGCGGAGTTTCCTGGCCGGTTCTCCGCTGACATATTTCCACGTCTTTTCGTATTCGCCGCGGCCGGGCACGCCCGCCGCGGGACGGCCCGGTGTCCCGGCGATCGTCGTCAGAGACCGGGCGATGGAACTCAGGCGGCTCGCGGCGGAGAAGGACTTTCGCTTCCGCAGGCAGTTCGAGGGGCGGGAGCTCGAGGCCGCGGTCATCCACGCGTCGGAGAAGGGCGCCGAGCTCTTGACGGGAAATGCCATCCGGGTCTTCGTCCCCTCGTGCCGGGCTCCGAAATGCGAGCTCGTCCGGATTGCGATCGGCCGCGTCCTGCCGCGACGGACGGAAGGCGAGGTCGTCGAGTGAAAAAGATCCATCTCCTGTCCGAGGAGGTCGCCCAGAAGATCGCGGCGGGTGAGGTCGTCGAAAGGCCCGTTTCGGTCGTCAAGGAGCTCGTCGAGAACTCCATCGACGCCGGAGCGACGGACGTCCGCGTCGAGCTCCTCGACGGCGGCAAGCGCCTGATCAAGGTCCAGGACGACGGCTCCGGGATGGACCGGGAGGACGCCGCCCTTTGCTTCAGACGGCATTCGACGAGCAAGCTTGCCACGGAGGAGGACCTGGAGCGCATCGCGACGCTCGGCTTCCGCGGCGAGGCCCTGGCCAGCATCGCCGCCGTCTCTCGGCTGACCCTGCGCACCCAGGACGGGGCCGACGACCGGGGGACGATGATCGAGCGGGAGGGCGAGCGCCTCGTCGCGGTCACGGACATCGCTTTCCCGCGCGGCACGAGCGTCGAGGTCAGGGACCTGTTCTTCAACCTGCCGGCCCGGCAGAAGTTCCTCCGCTCGGGCCCGTCTGAGCTCGGGCCCGTCGCCAAGTACGTAACCCAGGCCGCCTTGGCCGCTCCCGGCGTCCGTTTTACGCTCATCCACGGGGCGCGGGAGGTCATCGCCTGCCCCCCGGTCATGACCCTCCGGGAAAGGGTCTTCCAGATCTTCGGAAAGAAGATGGTCGACGGCCTGATGGACGTCGCCGCCGAAGAGGGCGGCGGCCGCGTCGAGGGCTTGGCCTCGCGGCCGCTGGCCGGCCGGCCTGACAAGACCGTCCAATACTTTTTCGTCAACGGCCGTCCGGTCAAGGATAGGATCCTCATGGCCGCCCTCAACCAGGCTTATGCCGGCATCCTCGAGCGGGGAAGGTCGCCCGAGGCGTTCCTCTTCGTGTCCCTGCCCTACGCCGATGTCGACGTCAACGTCCACCCGGCCAAGGCCGAGGTCCGGTTCAAGGACACCCAGCTCGTATTCCGGCTCGTCCTCCGGGCCGTGGGCGAAGGCGCCTCCCGCGGACATACAATAAAGGAAGTCCTCCCGGCGGCCGGGGACAAGGGGCCGGCCGGGCGCGTCGCGGAGGAAGGCGCCGCCTGGACGTCTCGAGGTCTCGGCTTCGGGCCCGCCGCTGTCGTCGTCACCGCCGCTGCGGGCGGCGACGACCGCTTGGCGCCTGGCGCAGCGGCCCGCCTCGGGGGCGGCGCGGAATTGACGGCGACGTCGGCGGACTCGCAGGTGGCGAAAGGGCCCGCGGTCCTCGGCCAGTACGAGAACATGTACATCGTCGCGGCAGGAGAAGACGGCCTTCTCGTCATCGACCAGCACAACGCCCACGAACGCGTCCTTTTCGAGAAGTACCGGGAGATCGATCGAGAAAAGATCTGGCCGCGGAAGACGCTCCTCATCCCTCCCATCCTCGAGCTCTCCCCCTCGATGGTCGTCAGCCTCGAAACGAACGTCGTCCTCTTCGAGGACCTGGGCTTCCGCGTCGAGACCATGGGCGGGCGCTCCTACGCCCTCAAAGAATACCCCGACCTCTTCAAACCCGAACAGGCCGTGGATATCTTTCTTGGCCTGCTCGAAGAGGCGGGCCAAAAGACCGCCGAAGACCGCCGCGAGCACATGTTGGCGACGCTGGCCTGCAAGACGGCCGTGAAAGCCGGGGAGCCCCTGAACAGGGAGAAGATGGGCTATCTTGTTGAGGAACTATTTAAAACCTCTCAGCCGGCGCTTTGCCCGCACGGGCGACCGGTCGTGGTCCGCATCGATAAGTCTATGATCGATAAGGGCCTCGGAAGAAAATAGGGTGGTTTGACCCCCTCTTCCGACTCTGTTAAGATTTGACAGCTGAACGGGACGGGGAGTGGCGCAGCCTGGCTAGCGCGCCTGCCTTGGGAGCAGGAGGTCGGCGGTTCAAATCCGCTCTCCCCGATCACCTTACAGCCGACGCGCGCCTGTAGCTCAGGTGGATAGAGCAGCTGCCTTCTAAGCAGCGGGTCGGGAGTTCGAGTCTCTCCAGGCGCGCTCCCTCATTCCCCGAGAAAATGGCCATTTAGGCATCATCCTCGGCACTCGAAAAGTGTCGCAATTTTCTACAGCTTTACACCGCTTTAGGCATCTGTTGAGCACTATTTCGAGCACACATTTGAGCACAGCGGGCTTGCCGGGCTGAAAGGCCAAGGAAGAACGCCGGCCGGTCACGCCCGAGGTCGCGAGTTCGAGTCTCGTCGCCCCTCGCTTCGTTTGGGCGCAACTTGACATCATAACACTCCGGAAACTAGGATAGCCGAATGAACGTCCATCCCCCGATCCGGCGGAATATCCGCCCCTTGTCCCCAGTTCAGATCCGTACGGCGGTGGACGGAATCAGTCTGTTCGGCTGATCAAGCATGACGTCCTCCTATGACGTCCAAAGAGGAGCGAACATGAACATGACCACCGCAAGAGCCGCATTCACTCGCCGCTGGATCCTGGTCTTTGCCTTCGTCCTGGCGGTCGCGATGTCGGCGGCCTACTTGACGCCGCAGGCGCAAACCGCCGCCAAGAAGGCCATGGCCGTCGACGATTACGCGAAATGGCGCGATATCGCCAGCCCGGCGATTTCGGGAGACGGACGGTGGGTTGCCTACGTCCTCCAGCTGACCAATACCATCCCGGCCGAAGCAAAGCCGGCCCTTCACCTGCTGAATCTGGAGACCAACGCCGATGTGACGGTGAACGACGCGTCCGATCCGGTCTTCTCTTTGGATTCGAAGTGGATCGCCTATCAGGTGGATCCGGGGGCCGCCCAACGCGCCCGCGCCGCCCGGACCGGCCCCGGCGGAGCGCCCTCGACGCAGCCGGCCGCGCCCGCCCCGGCTGAAGCCCCCGGCACGCAACAGGATCAGGGCCAGACCGGCCGCGGGACCGCGGCGGCGGCCATCCCTGCGCGGCGCGTCGAGCTGCGCAATCTGGAGACCGGAGCGGTACGCTCCTGGCAGGACATCGGAACCTTCGCCTTCGCCCCGACGTCCACCCATCTCGTCCTCCGCCGTCGCGGCGCCGAAACGGCCGGTCCCACGGGCCGGAGAGACGGCGGCGGCCCGCAGGCGCCGGTCGGAGGCGCCGCGTCCGCGAGCGCCGCCGTCGGTTCGCGTGGGCAGGACGCCATTCTGCTGGATCTGCGGACAGGGAGTTTCCAGCTTCTCGGAAGCGTGGGCGAGTTCGCCTTTAGCCGCAGCGGCGAGCTTCTCGCCTTCACCGTGGAGGCCGCCGTGAAGGACGGCAACGGCGTCTTCATCTTCGACTCGCGCAACGGGCGCGTGACGCCGCTCGACAACGATGCCCAGATCTACGGCCGGCTCGCCTGGAACGAGGACGGCACGGCCGTCGCCGTGCTCAAGGGGAGCGAAGTCGAGAAAATGCGCGAAAGGAACAACGTGCTCGTCGCCTTTCCGGACATCTCCGCGGCGTTGAAGGACGGTGCCGGCGCACCGTTGGCGGTTCTCTTCGAACCCGCAAAAGCGGACGGCTTTCCCAAGGGCTGGGTCGTCAGCGACCGGGCTGCCCTTGCCTGGAGCGAGGACAACAAACGGGTGTTCTTCGGTATCAAAGAGCAGGCGCCGACGCCCGATACGACGCGCAAGTCGACGGACGAGGCGGCCGACGTCGACGTCTGGAACACGGGAGACGAGCGGGTCCAATCCCTGCAAATGGTCCGGGCTGAACAGGATCGCAACTTCACCTTCCGCCAGGCCTTCGACATCTCGGCGAAACGGTTTATCAAGCTCGCCGACGAGACGATGCGGGAGCTCGACGTCGCCCCGGACGGCACATGGGCCGTGGGATTGGATACGCGCGCCTATATCCGCAATGAAAAGATCCTGCCGACGGCGGACATCTACCGTGTGAACACATCCACAGGCGAGCGGACGCTCGTTGTCAAGGGCCAACTGACCGGCCGGCACACGTTCGGCATTAGCCCCCATGGCCGGCATTTCCTCTTCTGGAAGGACAACAAGATCCAGGCCTACGACTTCGAAGCGGGGACGACGAAGGCCCTCGGCGCCGGTACGGTGAGCTTCGTGGACCTCGAATACGACCACCCGGGGGCGAAGCCCTCCTATGGCATCACAGGCTACTCGAGCGACGGCAAGGCGGTCATCGCCCAGCACCGCTACGATCTGTGGCTCGTTCCCTTTGACGGTAGCGCGGCCAAGAACCTGACCCACGGTGTCGGGGCGAAGAGCGAGATCCGCTTCCGCATCCTCCGCCCCGTGCCGGCGGACCCGACTCTTCCCCGCTCGGTCGGTCCCCGCGGGACCATCGATCTCTCGAAGCCGATCACCCTGTCCGCGTACGGCGAATGGACGAAGAAATCCGGATATTATGAGCTCGCGGGCGGGCAATTGAAGGAGCTCATTTATGAAGACGCTTCGTTCAACAATCCAGTCCGGGCGATGAAGGCGGATCGCTTTCTCTTCACCCGCCAGACGTTCGTCGAGTTTCCGGACCTCCGCGTCTCCGGTCCGAGCTTCAGGGAATCCAAGAAGATCTCCGACGCCAACCCGCAACAGAAGGATTATCTGTGGGGCCATCGCCTGCTTTTCGACTACAAGAACAAGGACGGCGTGAGGCTGCAGGGCATCCTGGCCATCCCGGACGATTACAATCCGGGCGAAAAGTGTCCCATGCTCGTCATCTTCTACGAGAAGAACTCACAGAACATGCACATGTACAGCGCCCCGGCCTATCTTCCCAGCATGGGACGGATGCCGGTCCAGGCAGTCAGCGACGGCTACCTGTCTATGCTGCCGGACATCCACTTCCGCACCGGCTCCTCGCACACCGACATGCTGGAATGCGTCGAGGCGGCCACGCGCAAGGTCATAGAGATGGGCTACGCCGACCCGAAGCGCATCGGCGTCTCCGGACACAGCTACAGCGGCGAAGGCGCGGCCTTCATCGGGACGATGTCCAAGATGTTCGCCGCCGTCGGCATGGGTGCCGGCGTCGTCGACCTGTACAACGATTTCAGCATGCCCTGGGGCTGGGGATACGGCTACCAGGGCGGGAGCGGCGATACCGCGTTCCAGTACTACCTCTACGATCAAGGCCGCTGGGGTTTCTCGCCCTGGGACCGGCCCGACCGATACTATTTCGAGTCAGCCCTCACCCATGCCCCGAACGTGAGCGCGCCGTTCCTCATCATGCACGGGACGGCCGACCCGACGGTCGGCTTCATCAACGGGCTCGCTTTCTACAACGCCCTGCGCTACAACGGCAAGAAGGCCGTCCTGCTGGCCTATCCGAACGAGGGCCACGGGCTGCGCGGATTGGCGAACCGAAGGGATCTGACCATCCGGTTCTTCGAATTCTTCGACCATTACCTCAAGGGTACGCCGGCGCCGAAGTGGCTGACCGAGGGCGTGCCTTACCTGAAGAAGGAGGGGGGCGTCTCCTAAATCCTCTCGTGTGCGTGATGCTTCGTAGGGGATATGATGCCTCCCATTGACCGGCCCCCCCCCTTATTGTTAACCTTGGCCTAATCAGGCAGGAACCCGAAAGCAGGAGAGACGATGGGCTCATCAAGCGGGGGGACGGCTCCTTCCGGGGATAAGAATAGGGCTTCTTTCCCTGAATTTTTCCAGAAACTTCGCAAGCGCCATATCATCGAAACCCTTGCCGCCTTCATCGGCGGCGGGTGGCTTCTTGTCGAGGTCGTCGAGCGGCTTCTGGTTGGCCATTACCGTTTTCCTGAGGAAACCATCGACCTGACAGTCGTCTCGGTCATTGGCGCCCTCCTCGCGACCATCGTCTGGCGCTGGTTCCGGAGCGCTGAGAAGCGGCCGGGAAACGTCAAGCTCGAGGTCCTGCTTGTTCCTTTGATCTTGCTCGCGACCCTGGCAATTGATCTAGCTATTCTTTTAAAGATCCTTGGCATTCCCGGCAAGACCCTGCTTGTGGCTGCTGTCGCCCTCTGCCTCGGGATCGTCTGGGTCATCCTCAAGCTCTCGCAATGGGCGGCTGCCCCGTCCTCATCGTCCGTTGAACGCGTCCAGGCTCCCGCCGAATCCCTTACTCCTACCCCGGCTGTCCCCGAAAAATCCATCGTGGTGCTTCCCTTCGCCGACCTCAGCCCCCAAAAAGACCAGGAATACTTCTGCGATGGGATGACCGAAGAGATCATTACCGATCTCTCCCATGTCCATGATCTTCTAGTCATCTCCCGCTCGTCGGCGATGACGTTCAGGGGGAGCTCAAAGACGGTCCGCGAAATCGCCAGGGACCTGAACGTCCACTACGTCATGGAGGGGGCAGTGTCCGCAAGGCCGGGAACGATCTCCGGATCACCGCCCAGTTCATCGACGCCACGAACGATGCCCACGTCTGGGCCCAGAAATATTCCGGCACGCTCGATGACGTGTTTGATATTCAGGAGAAAGTCTCCCGGTCCATTGTCGATGCCCTCAAGATCAAGTTGAGCTCGGGAGAGATCGAGAAGATCTCCGAACGGCTTATCGATAACGTCCAGGCCTACGACTGCTATCTCAGGGCGAAGCGTGACATCTTCGAGTGCACGCCCGATGCCCTCAAAAGGGCGCTCCGTGACCTTGAGGCCGGTCTCTCCGTCCTGGGCGATAACGTTCTTCTGAATCAGGGCATGGCGGAAGTCTATCTGCATTATTATGAGTATGGGTTTAAATCGGACGAAGAGACCCTGCAAAAAGCTGAAGAATATACGAGAAAGGTCATACGCCTGAAGCCGAAATCCGCCGAGGGATATTACCTGCTCGGGCGGATCGAGCGGTTCCGGGGCAGCGTCATCAAAGCCATCGGATACTTCAGAAGCGCTCTGGCGACGGATCCGAACCATAGCAGCGCGCTGCTCTTCCTGGCCAACGGGCTTGGCCTCCATGCCGGCAAGCCCCGCCTCGCGGAGCCCTTGCTGGCCAGGCTTCGGGAGATCGACCCGCTCACGCCCCTTTTTCTTTTCGTGTCTGGATACATCCAATTGTTGGATGGCAAACCTGACCACGCCCTCCTGACATTCCAATATATGATAAACATGGAGCCAGACCTCGCGGCATTTGGCAAGTTTGCGATCGCCATTTCCCTAGCCTGGCAGGGGCGTTACGATGAGGTCTTCAGGCTGGCCGACGAATCGATCTCGCGCTGGCCCGATGACAACGTCGCCCTGTGGACCCTGGCTTTTAAATACGCCCTGCAAGGCGAGAAGAAGAAAGCCTTAGATACGTTCACCGATAAGGCGAGGGAGTTCTTCTGGAATGATCCGGAGGTGCCGTGGTTTGGCGCGAGCCTGTTCGCGCTTGTCGACGAAAAGGAGGAAGCCCTGCGTTGGCTCGAACACTCCGTCGACCGAGGGTGGATCAACTACCCCGTTTTTGCCGAGCGAAGCCCCTTCTTCGCCAACATCCGCGGCGAAGAGCGTTTCAAGAAGCTCATGGAGCGGGTGAAGTACGAGTGGGAGCATTTTGAAGCATAGCAATGGGAAAATATGTTTGCCGGAAGCATGCGCGAACCTCAGTTTTGGAGGGGCTAAGAAGAACCGCCTGTTCATGACCGCCAGCCAGTCTCTCTATGCCGTTTATGTTGAGGCGAAGGGCGCGTAGTTCGGCTTCTGGAATCTTGCGGCCGGCGCCGCATTGTCATGGCGAAGGGGAGACCGGCCCCTGAAGGTCATTCGCATGAGGAGGGAACCTATGAAAGGCAAACGGGTCCTTATATCGGCCCTGGCAGTCTTGACATCTCTCACCGCCATTGGATATTTCGGCCGGATCTTCGCCCGGCAGACCAGCCCGCCGGCGACGCTTGGTGCTCGAAAGGCTGCGGAACCGCCCCGGTCTTCGGGCGTGGTGGTTGTGCGCGGCATGGCGATGCCCTATCTCGCCCAAGGATCCGGGATTCCCTGCCTGGTCGCCGGCTATTCATCCCTGTATCAAGCGGTCTTCTCGGACGAGCTCATGAAGCATTTTCAGTTCATCTTTGTGGATTGGAAGAATTCGTTCGCGGCCGATGATCCCTTTCCACAGGCTGCTAAGATCACGATCGATACCCTGGTGGATGATCTGGACGAAGTCCGCCGTCAGCTCGGTCACGAGAAGATCGCGATTCTCGGGGCCTCATATCCGGGATTCCTTCCGCTCGCCTATGGAAAGAAATACCCGAGCCACGCCTCGCATCTGATCAGCATCGGCACTCCGCCCTATGCGAACAAGAAAACCGATAAGGCGAGTGCTGAGTACTGGGAGCGAGACGCATCGCCCGAAAGGAAGGCGGCGCACCGGCGCCATCTTGAAGCGCTGTCGAAAAGCCTTCTCGAAAAGCTCGAGCCCCTTGAGCGTTGGGTCATGCAATACATCAGGGATCGGGCGATCTGCTGGGCGAACCCGGAATATGATTGTTATTGGCTCTGGCTGGGCAAACGCTTCAGCTTAGACTTTGAGCATCAATATTACAGCGTCCTTTTAGCCGACTACGATCCGACACCTGACTTCCAGGCGATCACGGCGCCGGTCTTTATTGCGAACGGCCGCTATGATTACTGGACGCCGCCCAAGCTGTGGGAAGCCGAGAAAGGGAAGCTGCCGAACCTCACGTACCATTTGTTCGAAAACAGTGGGCACTGGCCTATGTGGGAAGAGCAGGAGCTTTTTGACCGGAGGATGATCGACTGGCTGCAAAGCACAAAAAAATGAATATTCCCCCATATTAAACTTGACTCGGGCCGGTCCCCGACGTAAATTTTGGAGCAGCAACAGCGATTGGATTGAAGTCGGAAAGGGGGATCGAATGTTCATTGGCAGGTACTCGAAGATGGTCGCCGTATTGGCCGGTTGGATCGTTCTCTCCCCGATTCTTGCTTCGGCCCAGAAAGCCATCATCATCGACGACGATCTCAGGGCCAACGCCGACGTCCTGAAGGTCAAGATGGGCACCCAGGCGCTGGGAAAGATATGGAAATTCAAGTTCGGCGAATTTGGCATCGTCTCGAGCAAGATGGGCGCGGCCAAGACCACAACTACGGGCGCATTTCTCAGCCCGGTGGAGAAAAGCCGGACCAAGCAGAAATTCTCGTTCGTCCTGAAAGGGGCTGGCCCCGAGACCGTCAGTGTCAAAGCGGCCCAGAACCTCGAGTCCGAAGCCCTCAACGAGATTGCGATCTCACCCAGGGTCTCGATGAGTGTCGTGGACATATCGGGGACATCCGACAATCTCGTGGCCGAAATAGCATTCGACGGCGAATCCGCAAAACCCTGGACTCTTCTCGTTCAGGTCGCCAGCAGCCTGGCCGTCCTCAAGGAGAACACCCTGTCATCCTTATTGACCGACGGGACCCGGGAGATCGTCATCACTCCCGTGACGTCGGACGAACTCGGCGCCAAGTCGAGGGGCACGCCCGCCCGCGGCTACGAATTGTCCGAGGCTGGACAGGCCCTGGGCGCGGTCCAGTACTGGGGGGGCGGGGTCTTAGGGTTCAACAAGAATGTCGTCTACATGCGCCGGGACCTGGATACGAAGACGAAGCTCCTGCTGGCGGCGGCCATGACAACTATCCTGCAGGTCAAGGTCAACGCCCAGACGTCGTTGGACTGATCGTCGCCCCTGGCGACCGCAGGTTGGCTTCCCCTGGCTGCCTGTCATTCTTGGGCCGGCGGATAAGGGGGCTAGAAATGGCCATCAAGTGTCCTTAGTGTCATTCTGACAACCCGGACACGGGCCGGTTCTGCGCCAGTTGCGCCGCACTGCTCGCGTCCGCTCCTGGCTCCTCCGCCTCTCCGGCCGAGACCGCCCAACCCCCCCTTATCCGGGAGCTCGTTTCGGGCCGCGCGTGAGCACAATTCTGAGCACACCTTTCGTAGACGAGCTCGCAAACCATTCATCTTCCTTCAATTAAGAACGCAACCTAGCTGCCTTCTAAGCAGCGGGTCGGGGGTTCGAGCCTCTCCAGGCGCGCCATCTTTTTTCGCGAGGCGGCTCCTCTCCCCCGAGGCGGCCCCTCACCCCTATAGAGGAGACAATTTTTGTTTATTTCACCCAGGCAATGCTCACGCCGGGTGATTGACGCAATTTGTCGATAAGCGAGAATAGGGCTATTGGAGAAATGCCTTGGTTCCCGTGAGCTTCTGCCTGGCGAGAGAAAATTCGGCTTCCCGGTCGTCTAATAGAAGATGGAAATCGAGGTACCCGGTGATTGACAGGAATTGTCCAAAATAATATGATTATGGAATAAAAAATGGCATCCAACCTGGGCGAGCTTCTTTTACGGGAAAAGATCGTTTCCGTCGACCAGTTGAAGTCCGCTCTTGAATTCCAGAAGAAAAACAGCTTGCCCGTCGGCACCTCGCTCGTCCAGCTCGGCTATCTGACCGAGGAAGACATCGCCCAGGCCCTTAGCCGCCAGCTCGGCTACCCATACATCGACCTCGACCAGTTCGACGTTTACCCCGAAGTCATCAGCCTCATCCCGGTCGACGCGGCCAAGAAGCACATGGTCATGCCCATCCACCGGATCCGGTCCTTCCTGACCCTGGCCATGGTCGACCCGACCGATCTCGAGATCATCGAGGACATCCGCTTCCGGACGGGGCTCTCCATCCAGCCCGTTATCGCCTCGGAGACGGGCGTCGTCAACGCCATCAATAAGTACTACGGGACGGCCGACTCCATCCGGGTCAAGAAGATCATCGAGGATATCGCCCTGGCCGACGACGGCCGCGTCAACATTGTCGAGGACGAGAAAGAGGACAACGTCCTCGACAACATGGATAGCGAGGCCGACGAGGCCCCGATCATCAAGCTCGTCAACCAGACCTTCATCGACGCCATCAAGCGGGGCGCGAGCGACGTCCACTTCGAGCCGTACGAAACGAGCTTCCGCGTCCGCTACCGGATGGACGGCGACCTCTACGAGATCGTCAGCCTGCCGCTGAAGTACCGCAGTCCGGTCATCTCCCGGGTCAAGATCCTGTCGAACATGGACATCGCCGAGAAGCGCCTGCCCCAGGACGGCCGGATCAAGATGCGCATCCGCCTCGACAACGGGAAAAAGAAGGAAGTCGACATGCGCGTCTCCTCGATACCCACGCTGTGGGGGGAGAAGATCGTCGCCCGGATCCTCGATAAAGAGATGCTCAAGCTCGACCTGACCCAACTCGGGTTCGAGGAGGAGTCCCTGGTCGCCTTTCAGGACGCCATTCACAAGCCCTGGGGCATCGTCCTCGTCACCGGGCCAACCGGGAGCGGCAAGACGAACACGCTCTACTCGGCGGTCTCGACGATCAACACGCCGGACATGAATATCCTGACCGCCGAGGACCCGGTCGAGTTCAACGTCCCGGGCATCAACCAGGTCCAGATCAAGGAAGAGATCGGCCTGACCTTCGCCACCTGCCTGCGGAGCTTCCTGCGCCAGGACCCCGACATTATGCTTGTCGGCGAGATGCGCGACCAGGAGACGGTCGACATCGCCATCAAGGCCGCCCTGACGGGCCACCTGGTCTTCTCCACCATCCACACGAACGACGCCGCGAGCTCCATCGTCCGCATGGTCAACATGAACATCGAACCCTTCCTCATCGCCGACTCGCTCATGCTCGTCGTCGCCCAGCGGCTCATCCGCCGCCTCTGTAAGAAGTGCGCCCAGCCCCACGCCCTGCCCGAAGCCGCCCTGCTCGAGATGGGTTACCAAAAGAGCGAGCTCAAGGGACTCCAGATCATGAAGCCCGGCAGCTGCGAAGCCTGCAACAGGACCGGATACAAGGGCCGGACGGCCCTCTTCGAGGTCATGAAAATCGACGACGACATCCGGGCCATGATCCTGACCCGGGCCCAGTCCCGGGAGATCAAGAAAAAAGCCATCGAGAAGGGCATGCTGACCCTGAGGCGGAGCGGCCTCGTCAAGATCAAGACCGGAGTCACCTCGGTCGAGGAAGTCCTGCGGGAAACCGTCCGGGACGAAATCTAGGGAACGACAAGGAACGGAGGATAACGACATGGCGAAACCGATATTCGAACTCTTGAAGGCCTGCGTGGAAGCCGACGCGAGCGACCTCCACATCACGACCTACATCCCGCCGCGCATCCGCGTCCACGGCATACTCAAGGACATCGAGCACCCGGCCCTGACGCCTTCCGAGACGAAAGAGGTCATCTACAGCATCATGACCGACAAGCAGAAGCGGCAGTTCGAGGAGAAGCTCGAGCTCGACTTCTCGTTCGGGGTCAAGGAGCTCGGCCGGTTCAGGGCCAACGTCTTCATGCAGAAGGGCGCCGTGGCCGGGGCCTTCCGCCGCTTTCTGCCCACGATGTGGAGCTTCGCCCAGCTCGGCATCCCCCAGCGCGTCCAGCAGCTCTGCTTCCTGCCGCGGGGCCTCGTCCTCGTCACCGGGCCGACCGGCTGCGGCAAGTCGACGACCCTGGCCTGCATGATCGAGCACATCAACTCGGAGCGGCCGGTCCACATCGTCACCATCGAGGACCCCATCGAATACTACCTGACGCCCCGCAAGGCCATCATCAACCAGAGGGAGCTTTACGCCGACACCATGTCCTACGGCAACGCCCTCCGCTCGGTCCTCCGCGAGGACCCGGACGTCGTCCTCATCGGCGAGATGCGCGACCTCGAAACCGTCGAGGCCAGCCTCCGTGTCGCCGAGACTGGCCACCTGACCTTCTCGACGCTCCACACGAATTCGGCCGTCGAGAGTATCAGCCGCATCATCGATATCTTCCCCAGCCAGTACCAGACGCAGATCCGGATCATGCTGTCCATGTCGCTCGAGGCCGTCATGACCCAGGCGCTCCTGCCCCGGATCGACGGCAAGGGCCGCGTCCTGGCCATGGAGATCCTCATCCCCAACCCGGCCATCCGGAACCTCATCCGCGAGAACAAGATCCACCAGATCTACTCGACCATGCAGATGGGCCAGGAGAAGTTCGGGATGCAGACGTTCAACCAGTCCCTGGCCAGCCTGTACTACCGCAAGCTGGTCAGCCTCGACGTGATCATGAGCATGAGTTCCTTCCCCGAAGAGCTGACCGATATCATCCAGCGCCACGACGGCGTGAAGATCACCCGCGGCGGGTCCGCGGGGTCGTCCAGAAAATAGGGGCGAGTCCCCGAAAGGCGAGGTATACGATGCCGACATATGTTTGGA
The DNA here is from genome assembly GCA_026393975.1 of Candidatus Aminicenantota bacterium. Classification (GTDB taxonomy): domain Bacteria; phylum Acidobacteriota; class Aminicenantia; order Aminicenantales; family Saccharicenantaceae; genus RBG-16-66-30. The sequence continues at coordinate 222,665 of JAPKZD010000018.1, forward strand.
AAGGGAAAAACCGCTACGGAGACACGGTCGGGGGCGAGCGTGTCGCCGCGTCCAAGGAAGAGGTGGGGCGCGTGCTCCAGAAGGACCAGATCACGGTCCTCAGCGTCGCCCCGGCCAAGGGAGGGTTCTCCATCCCCTTCCTCAAGCGGGAGAAGGTCAAGCTCAAGGACCTGGCCGTCTATAGCCGCCAGCTGTCCGTCCTCATCGACGCCGAGCTGCCGCTCATCCAGAGCCTGGGCATCCTCGAGGAACAGCAGAAGAACACCTATTCAAGAACGTCATCAAGACCATCAAGGAGGACGTCGAGGCCGGCTCGACCCTGAACCAGGCGAAAAGGAAGCACCCCAAGGCCTTCGACGACCTCTACTGCAACCTCATCGCCTCGGGCGAGCAGTCGGGCTCCCTCGACGTCATGCTCCGCCGGCTGTCCGAGTTCATCGAGAAGACCGTCCGGCTGAGGGCCAAGGTCAAGCAGGCCTTGATCTACCCGGTGGCCATCGTCCTCTTCGCCATCGTCGTCTCCATTTTCCTGCTCTGGAAAGTCATTCCCGTCTTCGCCACGATCTTCCGCGACCTCGGCGCCGAACTGCCCTTGCTGACGGCCGTCGTTGTCGGCATGAGCGAGTTCGTCCAGAAGTACATCATCTTGATCGCCATCGGCCTCGTCGCCCTCCTCTTCCTCTTCCGCTACTACCGGAGCACCAAGCAGGGGCACTGGACGACCGACCGCCTCATCCTGAAGATGCCCCTCTTCGGCAAGCTCCTCTACAAGGTGGCCATGACCCGGGTGACGCGGACGCTGGCGACGCTCATCTCCGGCGGCGTGCCCATGCTCGAGGCCCTGAAGATCACCTCGACGACGGCCGGCAACGTCATCATCGAGCAGGAGATCGTCGAGGCCCGAAGACTCGTCTCCGAAGGCAAGACGATGAGTGAGTCGTTTAAGCAGGCCGGGCGGTTCCCGACGATGATGCTCCAGATGATCAACGTCGGCGAGGCGACGGGGACGCTCGACGAGATGCTGTCGAAGCTGGCCGAATTCTACGACGAGGAAGTCGACGTGTCCGTGTCCGCCCTGCTCTCGATCCTCGAGCCCATCCTGCTCATCTTCGTCGGCGTTATCGTCGGCGGCTTGGTCATTTCCATGTACCTGCCGATCTTCGACCTCATGTCGAAGTTTTAAGGTTTCGGGACGAGGTCCGGCGGCGGTGAATTCGGCCCCATGAAAGCGCGCGGGATGACGATGAAACGCTTGATCGAGAAGAAACACGTCCTTCTGTACAACCTGTACCGGCTGGCCGTGGTCACGTCGCTCCTCGTCTCGGCCTTCATCATCCAGCTGTCCTCGTCCGACGCCCAGCCCAACCTGCCCTTCTATTACCTCATCCTCGGTACCTACGGTTTTTCGGCCCTCTTCTTCGGCCTCTACGCCTGGGGCCGGGGGCTTGTCACCCAGGCCTACGTCCAGGTCGTCTTCGACCTTCTCCTCATCACCGCCTTCGTCTACATCTCCGGCGGCATCGCCTCCTCGATGTACTTCCTGTACTTATTCCCGATCATCGCCGCGGGCCTGGTCGTTTCCGGCCGGGCCGGTTTCCTGGCGGCCTCCCTGTCGGCCATCCTGTTCGGCCTTCTGGTCGACGGCGTCTACTTCGGGTTCATCCCGGCCTACCGGCCCGAGCACGCCGTCAAGACGTCCCTCGACTCGATGCTCGTGACCATCTTCATCGCTTGGGGCGTTTTCTTCGTCATCGCCGGCCTGATGAGCAAGCTGGCCGGGAGCCTACGCAAAACCCGCGAGGCGCTCCGCGTTGCCGAAAAGGAGCTTCTCATCCGCGAGCGCCTGTCGGAAGCGGGCCGCGTCTCGGCCAGCCTGGCTCACGAGATCCGGAACCCCCTGGCCGCCATCTCGGGCTCCGTCCAGGTCCTCAAGAAAGAGCTCGCCCTCAGCGACGAGCAGCGCGACCTCATGGGCATCGTCATCAAGGAGTCGGAGCGGGTCTCCCACAGCCTGGAGCAGTTCCTGGATTTCGCCCTGCCGTCCAAACACGTCTTCTCCGTGATCAGTCTGACCGACATCATGGACGAGACGCTCAAGATCCTCCAGGGGGGCGGCGAGCTCAACGGCAAGGTCGAGGTCACGGGCAATTTCCGCTCGTCGGATCTCCATTATTACGGCAACGCCGGCCAGTTCAAGCAGGTCTTCTGGAACCTCATCAAGAACGCCGTCAAGGCCATGCCTGAGGGCGGGCGGCTGAGGCTCGATTTCCTCGGCCTCCAGAGGAAAGAATTTCGGATCGTCGTCGCCGACACGGGGAAGGGTATGACCGACGAGGACAAAGAGCACCTCTTCGAGCCCTTCTACTCGGGCTTCGAGAACGGCCGCGGCCTGGGAATGTCCATCGTCCGCAAGATCGTCGACGACTACGACGGGCGGATCGACGTCAGGTCCGAGCTCAATAAGGGGACCGAGATCGCGATCACGCTGCCGCTCCGCAATCCGGCCGGAGCGTAAGGCCGCAACCATGGAAACGATCCTGATCATCGACGACGAGAAAAGCCTCCTCGACCTGCTCACGGTCGTCTTCAAGAAGGAGGGCTACGCCGTCAAGTCCTCGCTCTCGGCCGCCCGGGGCTACGAGATCTTGGAGAAGGAAGAAGTCGACCTGGTCATTACCGACATCAAGATGCCCGGGGCCAACGGCATGGACGTCCTCCGCTACGCCCGGGAGAATCGGCCCGACCTGCCGGTCATCCTGATCACGGCCTACGGCAGCATCGCCCAGGCCGTCGAGGCCCTCAAGGCCGGGGCGCTCGACTACGTCGTCAAGCCCTTCGACGTCGAGGAGCTGAAGATCATCGTCGGCCGCGGGTTGGCCTCGAAGCGACTCCAGCAGGAAAACATCCTCCTCAAGCGGGACCTGAAGGACCGCTATGGCTTCGAGCAGATGATCGGTAAGAGCCGGGCCATGCAGGAAATCTACATCCTCATCGAGAAGGTCGCCTCGACGGATTCGACCGTTCTGGTCACGGGGGAAAGCGGGACGGGAAAAGAGATGGCCGCCCGGGCCATCCACCTCCAGGGCGCCCGGCGCGACCATCCCTTCGTATCGATCAACTGCGCCGCGCTCCCGGAGAACCTCCTCGAGAGTGAGCTATTCGGCCACGTCCGCGGCTCGTTCACCGGGGCCGTCTCCGACAAGAAGGGCATGTTCGAGATGGCCCAGCGGGGCACTCTCTTCCTCGACGAAGTCGGGGAGATGTCGCCCTGGACCCAGGTCAAGCTCCTCCGCGCCCTCCAGGAGAGGACGGTCCGCAGGGTCGGCGGCACGGACGAGATCGCCGTGGACGTCCGCATCATCGCCGCGACCAACCAGGACCTGAAGAAGCGGATCCAGGAAGGGAAGTTCCGTGAGGAGCTCTTCTACCGCCTGAACGTCATCTCCTGCGACATGCCGCCGCTCCGCAAGCGTATCGAGGACATCCCCCTCCTCATCGCCCATTTTCTCCAGAAATATTGCGACAAGATGGGCAAGAAACCCAAGCGGTTCACTCCCGAGGTGGTCGGGCTTCTCGAAAGCTACTCCTGGCCGGGTAACATCCGCGAGCTGGAGAACATCATCGAGCGCATCGTCGCCATCGAGGACCGCGAGACGGTCACCGTTAACTGCCTGCCCCAGGAGATCGTCTCGCCCCAGAAGAAGAAGCTCGAAACCCAGGCGCTCTTCACCCCAGGGTTCAGCCTGACCGGACATCTCGACGAGATCACCAAGAACTACATCCACGAGGCCCTGGCCGCCACGGGCGGCAGCCTGCAGAAAGCGGCGCCCCTCCTGGGCTTGAGCTACAGGACCATCCGCTATCTCATCGGCAAGTACAACCTCAACCAGGTCCGCAAGGCCGAAAAGCGGAACGGCAACGGCGACCGGGATCCTTCCTGATAGACAATAAATGGCAGAAATGACGCATTTTGCGTCATTTCTTCTGCCAACCTCCGGATAGCTATTGTATACCGTTTAGTATCTATTACTTAACATACACGTAAAGTTGGCATGGATATTGCTAGAGAATGGGTGCCAGCTAAGAGTGGCAAACAACCCGGCTGAGGATATCGGCCAGGGAATTTCAAGGAGGTTATCAATGATTAAAAAGATGAGAGGATTCACCCTCATCGAGCCGCTGATCGTTGTTGCGATCATCGGCATCCTGGCCGCCCTTCTGATCCCGAACGCCCTCGAGGCCATTCAGAAGGCCAAGCAGAAATCAGCCATGAAGGAGATCATGACGGTTTCCACGG